>KI911984.1:0-870 GCA_000517005.1 Microvirga lupini | reverse complement strand
CTGACGTGAGGTCTCCTTGAGCTGACAGTTCACCAGCCGGACACGGGCTGCCAACATCCGGATGTGGGCGACAGCCGCCTCGGCAGTTCCCGGCGCAACTGTGACCGTTGGCTGGCGAAGAATAGCAAGGACCTCATCGGCCGTGAGGCGGCGAATGCGATGCTCTGTGAGCTTACGCGCCACCGAAGCTGAGCGAAGCCGAGCTGCGGCTGCCGGTGTCGGGGCGAGATGCCACAGATCGAGCATCCAGTCGGTCGCGATATCATCCCCCAGCTCCAGAACCTGCGGGTAGTACCGCCAGAGCTGCTGACGAATGCGATTGGCCAGCCGCGTGCGCTCCTGCTGCAGCTCCTCGGCCATGCGTGACCACTCGCGCAGCTCGACCAGCCGCGGGTCGACCACGGATAAGCGCCGGAAGCAATGCGGATCCGTCCGCAAGGCATCCGCCAGGACCCTGGCATCGCGCCGGTCGTCCTTGGCGCCTGCCACCGTGTGGCGGTCGCGGAAGCGATCAAGCTGCTTGGGATTGATGGCGTGCACGCCAAATCCGCGTTCGAGCAGCGCCTCAACCACAGGTCCGTGCGGCGTCTCGATGGCAACGGCAATTGCCTCAGGGGCGCAGCCGGATTGCTCTACCAACCAGTCACACAACAGGGCAAGTCCTTCGCCACCATGCGCGAAGACCCGCTCCGCAGTGATCTGACCCTCTGCGTCTATCAACCCAACATGGTGGGCCACCGAGGCCCAATCCACTCCGACAAACCATCGGTACTCGTCGCTCATTGGCTCCTCCTGTCCTGGGCCGCTGCGATGTCGTGCCGATCCCGGTACAGGCGCTCGCTGGCGCATCTCCCCACTGGGCCTCGCATC
>KI911983.1:1032-3441 GCA_000517005.1 Microvirga lupini | reverse complement strand
CACGAGGAAGTACGTGACCCAGACGACAGTCAGCCACAGATCCGCGTACCACTCGGGCTCGGCGTATTCCTTGCCCTGCGTGATGCCCAGGAGATAGCCCGTGCCGGCGATGACGATGAAGAAGTTGTAGCCCAGCACGACGAACCAGGGCGCGATGTCGCCGACCAGGCGGGCGCGGCAGGTGCGCTGCACCACATAGAACGAGCTGCCAATCAGCACGTTGCCGCCGAAGGCGAAGATCACCGCCGAGGTGTGCAGTGGTCTCATCCGGCCGAAAGACAGCCAGGAGATGTCAAAGTTGAGTGCCGGGAAGGCCAGCTGAAGGGCAATCAGCAGGCCAATGGTGAAGCCCGCGACACCCCAGAACACGCTCGCGAGGGTCGCGAACTTCACCGGCCCCATGTTGTAGTTCGGCTTGCCGTCGATGGTGAGCGGCGACAGCTGGGCCGGGCGGCCGTAATACCGGTCTATGATCTTGAACACGGCCGCAGCGCCGGCGGCTGCGAAAAGATAGGCATGGAAGGCGTATTCGGGCGTGTAGGCCTTCCCCGCAATGATGATGCTTAAAAATGCCAAGCCGGCAAAGGCAAGGGCCGAGCCCACTTCGCCGAAGGTCATTCCTTTAGGGGGTGCTACCGCTTGAACCATAGGCTTCAACCTTTTGAGAGAAGAGGCGAAGCGATGAGCTTCGCCGTCAGCAGAGTCGTTTAAGGGGAGGGGCGGCAGGGGGCATTGATGCAGATCAAGCGGCCCCGCGCACGGGGCTTACAGGGCCCGGGAATGGCGTTGCGCGCCGCTTTCAAGGTAGCGGTCGAACACCGCGCAGACGTTCCGGACCAGCGCGCGGCTTTCTTCCGGAACCGCGATCGTCAAACCGTCACGGGTCACGAGCCCGTCCCGAGCCAGCGCGTCGACGGCTTCGATCTCAGACGCGAAGGCAGTCGGGCTGGAGCCGAATTCGCGAGCGATTTCATCGAGCTCGACCTCGAAATCGCACATCAGGCGCTCGATGATGCCCCGACGCAGGCGGTCATCATCCGTCAGTGCCGCTCCACGGATGACCGGGAGGCGCCCGCTCATGACGGCCTCGCGATACGCAACGGTCGTCGGTGCGTTCTGGACATAGCCCTGCGGCAATGAGCCGATGGCCGAGGTTCCGAAGCCGATCAGGGCCGTGGCCTCATCGGTGGTGTAGCCCTGGAAGTTGCGGTGAAGCCGCCCGTCCTTCTGGCGAAGGGCCATGGGGTCGTCGGGCTTGGCGAAGTGATCGATCCCGATCTGAACATAGCCGGCCTCAAGGATGGCCGCCGAGGCTGCCTCGCGCTGCTCCACCCGAGCGACCGCGCCGGGAAGGGCCTCTTCCGGCAGAAGCGCCTGATGCCGCTTCATCCAGGGCACATGGGCGTATCCGAAGAGGGCGATGCGATCCGGACCAAGCCTGAGGGCAAGGTCCACGGACCGGATCACGCTCCCGGAGGTCTGGAAGGGCAGGCCGTACATGAGGTCCAGGTTCAATCCCTTCACGCCGGCCTGACGCAGCCAGCCGGCGACCTGGGCCGTCTGCTCGAAGGACTGGATCCTCTTGATGGTTTCCTGGACCCGCGGGTCGAAATCCTGCACCCCAAGGCTGGCCCGGTTGAGTCCGGAGGCCGCGAGGGCTTCCACATGGGCCAGGGTGATGGTTCTGGGGTCGATTTCGACGGCAATCTCTGCATCGGGCCGGATGGCGAAGGCTGAGCCGAGGCGGCTTGAGATCCGCTCCAGGTCCTCTGGAGACACTATCGTTGGAGTGCCGCCGCCCCAATGGATGTGAGACACATCCATGCGCCCGGGCAAATGCTTCGTGACGAGTTCGATTTCCCGCTCCAGGCAATCCACATAGGCGGCGACCGCCTTATAGCTGCGGGTCACGGCCGTGTTGCAGCCGCAATAGAGGCAAAGCTCCGCGCAGAACGGCACGTGCAGGTAGAGGGAGACGGGCTGGTCCGGCGCCAGTTCGGCGAGCCAAGCGGCATAGGTTTCGGCCGTGATGTCCGGCTTGAAATGCGGAGCGGTTGGATAGCTGGTGTAGCGTGGGACACGCTGATCGCAGCGGGCAATGAGTTCCAGCGTCATGCCCGGACCGTGCCGCATCGGGACCGGCGCAGCCTTGATTTAGGTCAAGGGGTGAGGCCCCAAGGTCGATCCTCTGAAAAGCTGCTGCCTCGGAGAGACGGCGGAGGATGATGGAAGGGGCGCCTGGCTGCCTGTACTCCAGCCGATCGAACCATGACCGATATCTCTCGCACCGAGAATCTGTCACGAATCGCCTGCTCCACTGCCCAGTTGGATTCGATACAGACATCCGAGGGCGGTGCACCGCCCGAGCCGCTCGCCACTCCGCCTTTGCGAGCTCCTGCTCCGGATCTT
>KI911983.1:0-932 GCA_000517005.1 Microvirga lupini | reverse complement strand
CCGGCTGCTCTTGCCCTTGTCGTCGCGCACCGCGATCCAGTGCTCGCCTTGACCTGGCATCTCGTCCATGGCTGCGAGGATCGTCCGGGTGCCGTCATCCGCCCGCCGGTCGACGCTGCTGCGCACGAGAAAGTGCGTGCCGAGTTCGTGCGCCGTGACGAACAGCTCATAGATGTCGCCCTCGCGATCACCGATGTGGATGCATCGCGCCGGATCGGCAGCAAGTACGGATGCCTGGTGCATGTTCTCGAGCCAACGGAGGCTCTCTTTCTGCTCGATCGGCACCCGCGTCGGGTTGATATGCCGCTTGAGGGTGCTCGTGCCTTTGAAGCTGGCGCGGGTCCAGAACTTGATCGCACACAGTCCCAGCGGCAACCCGTCCGGCGTGACACCGAGGCTTGTGTGCATCAGAAGACCGCAGACGGTAAACAGCTGGCGCCGATCGTAGCTGGTGTTGCGGCAGGGATATTGCCCGGTCAGGCCGATCGGCTCGGGCCGGACCCGGTGATAGACGAACTCGGTGGTGTCATGAAGGATGAGGATCGGCCCCTCGGGTGCGGCCACGCGGCTGGCGGTTGCCGCGAGGTGGCCGGCCAGGATCTGAGCCTCGCTGACGCGATCGTTGTCGAAGAAGCGATAAGCGGCCTTAGTGGCAGCCCAGTCCTGGCAGGCCAGCGGGAGGCTTGCTCCCATCGCTCCGCCGAGCTGCTCCAGGAGCCGCCGCAGCCGCTGGCCCAGCCGTGCATCGGCAAAGGTCGATCCGGCCAGTTCCTCGTCAAGCCATGAGGCGCCCTCGAGCATCGGATCCATGGCACCCTCCATCCCAAAAGGTGCCCGATAAGGAATCATGCCCGAGCCACGTCTTGCAAGCTGAAGCGCCCCTCGTTCCGGAGATGTGGGTAATTGAAAGTAATTTGCCCCGCTTACTCAGG
>KI911982.1:3694-4402 GCA_000517005.1 Microvirga lupini | reverse complement strand
CCTCGGTTGCCCTCCCGATGACTGTGGCGATCTCCGGCCCGGATCCCTGGAGAGATCTGATGCGCTCGATCTTTCTCTCTCGATCTTTCTCTCAAGATGGGCAATCGCCTGGTCGACCAGCGGGTCTGTGATCGGCGCGGTGTACGGTGTGAACACTTGGTCAACATCTACAGTCATCTGCGTCATCACCCTCACGCGTTCGACCTGGCCGTCCTTGTTTGCCGTGACATGCCCGCGATCCTAACACCGGGATGGATTGTTGCAATCGAACGCGCTTGAAAGATAATTCTTCGGCAGATCAGTCTGAGGCTGTCGGCCGTCGGTAAAAACGGCTCTGGCGAGAGACACAGCCGGTGGGCTGACATGATGTCTGAGTCAAGTTCGCCAATTGAGCGTCATGCAATACCTGCCGGGACAGACATGACGACTATCAAGTCTCACCCTGCAGCTTCTTGACAAGAAGTCGGTAACCAGATCCGTGGCAGGATCCTCTCACGGAAGGATCGGATGCGCGCGAATCGACGGCTGGCCCAACTGTGGCTCGATGCCCTGGCAACGGAACTTGGAGCCTCCGCCGGCACTATTGCCACCTACACCGACGATCTCCAATGTTATCTCGCCTGGCTGGAGGAGAACAGCCTCGGCCTCAACGAGGTTGGCCTGGAGCAGATCCGCGACTACATCGCCGCTCTCGATCAGCGTGGCTAC
>KI911982.1:1311-3594 GCA_000517005.1 Microvirga lupini | reverse complement strand
GGCCGCTGCGATCTGCCCGAGAGCTTCATCAACCGTCTCCACCGCTTTGACAGCCGCGGGCAAGTTCCCGGTATGACCGACCATATCCGGATTTGCGAAGTTGAGGACGATCAAGTCCTGCTGGCCTGAATGGATTGCCTCGACGGCACGCGCGGTGAGCTCCGGTGCTGACATCTCTGGCTGAAGATCATAGGTTGCGACCTTCGGTGACGGAACCATGATCCGCTCCTCGCCCGGGTATGGCTCCTCGACTCCTCCATTCAGGAAGTACGTGACATGCGGATACTTCTCCGTCTCAGCCATGCGCAGCTGCCGTAATCCCGCCTTGGCGATGACCTCTCCGAGCCCGTTCGTGAGCGTCTGAGGCGGAAACAATGTCCGCATCCTTTGGTCGAGTTCAGAACTGTAAGAGGTCATGCTGACCGCCCCTGCGAAACGTGGCACCTCGCCGCGATCGAAGCCGCTGAACTCCGGATCGAGAAGTGCGTCGAGAAGCTGGCGAATGCGATCGGCGCGGAAGTTGAAGCTGAGCAGCCCATCGCCATCCCGCATGCCGGGATAGTCACCGATCACGGACGGGGGAAGGAACTCGTCAGTCGCACCCTGCGCATAGCCGCTCGCAATGGCGCTCTGTGGGGTCTCGAACCGGGTGCCCTGCCCTCGGGCCAGGGCTCCGAACGCGCTCGAAACACGCTCCCAACGGTTGTCGCGGTCCATCGCGAAGTACCGGCCGCAGACGGTCGCAATGGCCGCTCTGGCCGGCAGAGCCTCTTCAAGGGCGCGGATGTACGCGGCTCCAGAAGTGGGTGGCGTGTCTCGCCCGTCGGTGAACACATGAAGCGCAACGGGAACATTGTTTGCGCTGAGAACCTTTGCCAGTGCCACAGCATGGTCTTGGTGCGAGTGAACCCCGCCTGGTGAGATCAGGCCGAAGAGGTGACACGTCCCGCCGGTTTCCCGCAATCGTGCGATGAGCTCGGTCAAAGCAGGTGCCGCTGCGATGCTGCCATCGGCAATCGCCTGATTGATCCGCGGCAGGTCCTGCATCACCACCCGACCTGCTCCGAGGTTGAGATGTCCCACCTCGGAATTGCCCATTTGACCATCCGGGAGTCCGACGTCGAGACCCGAGGTTCGGAGGAAGGCATGCGGGTGGCTTGACCACAGCCGATCAAAATTCGGCGTGCGGGCCTGCCTCACCGCATTGTCCTGGACGTCGTCGCGCCAGCCCCAGCCATCTAGGATCATCAGCATGGTCGGACGCTTCGCGGTCATGACGAACCTCATATGTCTGAACTCTGAACTCATACCATCAAAGAGCAAAGAGTGAACCAGGGTGGCACGGTCCTGTCCCAGGCTATCAGAACACCCCGATACTCATCCCTGCCGCAAAGAATGCCCCGAGCTCTTCGCAGCGCGCCAAATCGTCTGAACTGATGACCTTCGGTGCAAGGATCGCTTCCGGAGTTTGAGCGTGGGTGCAGACGATCAGCGGGTCAGCCATGGCCTTGAGCCTCCATCCGGTCGCAATGCGCGCAACTTGCCGAGCCGCATTGTGGCCGTCGCTGCCAGCGCAGATCAGCGTCGCGTAGGGACGCCCGCTGAGGTGATCAAGAGCAGGATAGTAGGTGCGATCGAAGAAATCCTTCATCAGCCCGGAAATTGCAGCTAGGTTCTCGGGCGTGCCAAAGATATAGCCGTCCGCATTGAGATCTGCAACCTGAGTATCCGTTGCCAGCAGATTGCGGACGCGAATAGTTGGCTCTGACGCCGCGCCACGCGCGGCGGCCTCAACCATCTGACGGGTGCCCCCGGTCATAGAATGATACACAACTAGAAGCGTTTTCGTTGTATTCGGGTGTAGCGTTTCATCCATCAGCAGAGATTCTGGACCTGATGACAGGTGGTAGCAAGGGGATGAGCCGCGCGATGAGGCGTGCGCCCTATAGTCGAACCAAATTTCCCAGGTTGAGCATGCTTCCCGGATCTTTAGTAGAGCTGAGAAAGCGAGACGCAAGACCGCCGAAGCGAGTGTCGAAGCAGCGTTGGCAGCGGCCGTCGAGATAGTCCGGCAGGCAGTGGCGGGCGCGCAAGAACGGCTTCCAGGATCAGGAGGAGGCCTCGGAACTGCGAAACCTCAATCATGGCGCAGAGGCCAGAGCGCAAGCTGAAGCGGCCATGCGGCAGGTGATGGCCAAGTCCAAAGGCAAGCGGCGTTAACGGAAGTACTCTGAGCCAAGGCGGCATTTCACCCCTGGCTCATCAGAGCGAATGATCCTGAGA
>KI911982.1:0-1211 GCA_000517005.1 Microvirga lupini | reverse complement strand
CGCGGAGGCATGCTGAACACAAGTTCGACTTCCATTCCGTCTCGATGCTCATCGTTATATTCGATAAGCCTTTTTCCCCAGAGATTGCCTCCAAGTGCCGCGACAATCTCAGTGATGGGCTGTTGAGGGTAGTTCCCCATATCGGGGTGGTATAAATACGAAACGAGAATGGCACAGTGATCGTCCGGCCAGTCCTCAGGGTCAGGATCTTCCTCCTGTGCCTTCAAAATCGCCGCGTACTCAGCATCGACTTCTTCTTGGCTCATCCCAGGCTCGCCGTCTGGGAATTCCTCATCAAGCCGTTCGAATTCCCGCTTCATCTCTTCGAGGCCTTTGGCGGCCCTTTCATTCTCTTGGTCTAGGAGCGACAGGTAAACCGCGTGTTCTTTCTGCCATTGGTCTTTGAGGCTCTGCATCATTCCACTCTCGGCTAAACACGGACGATAAGTCGGATTTGCTGGCAATTGAGATTTGTCGAATCCAGACGCGCTTATAAATCCTTGTAGCTCCGCTGTCTCTCGATCCGAGCAATGCCCTCGAGGGCTGTCCGGCCTAGAACTCGTCAGGGCACTCCTCCACCTTCTCTTGGCCCTTCCCAAGCTCTTATCGAATTGTATGCTCAAGCTCCAACTTGAGGCACCCACGTGAACAGGCGGCCACGACCGACCAATCCAAACAGCCCCTTCCGCTTCTCATGGCGACGGATTCCTGCTCATAGGCAGGCACAGAAAATGCTTGGGGTGGCCGTTATTGGCTGGATCATGGCTTTTGCTGTCCCGGCCTATTATTGGGACTTCAATTTGGTGAACTCACTCGCCTTCGGGGCAATCATGACCGGCGGTGCTGCTCTCAGTTGGTTTTTGTCTGCCGCAACAGCCATCTCGCATGAAAGGCACCGCTCTTGGACCAAACAGCGCCGCCCCCATAGACCTCGATAGCCGACAGCACTCATAAGCCGTGAAATCGTCAAAGTCCGGGGTAAGATCCGGCTCTCGGCCTCGCCCGGTATTACCTCGCAACAATGCCGCTCCCGAGGTCGCGACGCTGGCCAGGCCCGCCAATCTCCTTCGATCGATGCGAGCGACCTTCGAAGGCGATCCGGGCGGCCGGCGTCACTCCAATTCCATCGTTGCATTGGTGCCAGGTACTTTCGTCCGATTTCCTTCCGCCGAGGTAGGGGAAGGCTCCTGATGTAGGACCATGCAGAGCCA
>KI911981.1:5163-6810 GCA_000517005.1 Microvirga lupini | reverse complement strand
TCGTAACATAGTAAGCTTGGCTCAGAAGACGAACCTATCGTGGAGCCGCCAAGTGAACACGGATGAGATCGTGAAGGGGCGCGAGGTGTTGCTGACAACAGCCTCCCAGGCTTTCTCTCAAGATCCGGATGTGAAAGGCATCTTCCTCGCCGGCTCCCTCGCAGCCGGAACGGCCGACGCCCACTCGGATATCGACCTGCGGGTGGTCGTCGCGCCAGAGAAGCACCGTTGGTTCGTCGAACACCGGCGGCAAATCCCGAATGCCTGGCCTGGTTTCCTGTTCAATGAGTGGCTTCCCCGCGCTCAGCACTGCGTCTCGCACTTCCGCCCCTTCAACAAGATCGACATCTTCTACTACGCCTCCAATGCCTTGAAGCCGTCTCCCTGGTACACGCTTCCGATCAGGATCCTGCACGACCCGGAGGGACTCGTTGCGAACCTCATCACCCGGTCAGCGGACCTTTCATTCGAGGTGACGGAAGACGAGGCGGATTACTCGATCAGCAAGGGCCTTGCTGCTGCACACGAGGCCCTCCGCCGGGCTCGACGTGGGGAACTGCTCTATGCGCAGACGCTCTTGGACGAGTTCCGCCAGCGCATCATGCAAGCGGACGACCTTTTGTACGATCGGACACCCGCCTCGACGCTCTATGCCAAGTTCGACCAGCGGGGCAGCGGCAGGGTGATGGAGGGGCTGTCCCGGTCATTCTGCGGCTATGATGCAGCGGCTCTGGAGCAGAGCGTTCTCGGACTGGCCAGCCTCTATCGCAACCAGATACTCGCTCTTCATGAGAAATTCACGCTGACGCGGCCCAGAGACAACGACCTTTCCGCTATCGATGCTTTGACGACCTGAACTTGGTTCTGCATTAACTCAGAAGAACGAACTGTAATTCGTAGAAGCCCATCTATGGAACCGGATAAGGTGTCTTTAGAGCGTATTCGGAAGAATTGTGCGGCACCGTCAAGGAGGGACAAATAAAGCCTTAGAAAAACGCTATCCAGCCCTCGGCCCTGTCTCAGCGCAAATACTCGGAATTACTTTTTGGTCGGGCCGGCGATTAACACGGCTTTATCGCAGAGAGAAACAGGACCAAAGGTGCGTGATCCCACCACCGTTTCAGCCATGGGTGCCGCGAAGAAACACTGTCGCTTGGACGAGGCTCAGCTATCCTGAGGTTCTGAAATCCGGCGTCACTGACCGGGTTGATGTAGTCAGAGAGCGTGCGGGGAAAGCGCGGCACGCTGAATAGAGGCACATCATCAGGGTCCGGACGCTTACTGAAGCGCCAGCGCTCGACAAAAGGAGACCGATCAAAGTAGCGGCCGATCCGCAGGCCACTGTGCGACCCGTCCTCTTCGATGATCCACTTGATGGCTGGGGTGATGAAGCAAGGATGCAAAACGCTGAAGCACAAGATACCTCCAGGCTTCAGGACCCGGTAGATCGCCCGCATAGCAGCGGGGAAGTCGGGCCCATCCATCAGCGCCATAGTCGACAGCGCAACATCGAAACAATTCTCGCGGTATAGGCTCAGATCGGTGAACGAGCCAATCTCGTAGCTGATCCCAAGGGGATCTTCTGCTTCTTGATCCTGAGCATAGCCAATCATCTCCTTGGAGAGATCGACGCCAGTTAGGTGGCCG
>KI911981.1:4276-5063 GCA_000517005.1 Microvirga lupini | reverse complement strand
TTCAGGTGTTGCGCCAGCTGGTGATCGAGGACAATGACGCGATGCTGCGTGAATACGCCGAGCGCCTAGCCGCGAGAACCGGCGTGAGGGTGTGTCTGGCGGTGATCTGCGAGGCACTCAAGCGCCTCAAGCTGCGCCCCAAAAAAAGACCCTCCGGGCGGCCGAGCAGGATCGGCCCGAGATCGCAAGTGAACGCGAGGCCTTTCGCCAACAGATGACGCAAATTCCCGCGCAGCGGTTGGTTTTTCTCGACGAGAGCGGCGTCACGACCAAGATGGCGCGTACCCATGCGCGAGCCCCGCGCGGCCAGCGGGCATACGGGAGTGTCCCGCTCGGCTCGTGGCAACGGCTGACAGTCTTGGGCGCGCTCGCGTGTGACGGCCTGGTGGCCACCATGAGCATCGAGGCCTCGACCTCAACGCCGGTGCTGCTGGCCTACTTGGAGCAGGTGCTGGTGCCGAAACTCCGGCAGATGAAGCCCGATGCCATTCTGGTGATGGACAACCTGCGCCCACACCGGGCCACCGCAGTCAGCGACCTTCTTGCCCACGCTGGGATCGGGCTTGTTTACCTGCCGCGGTACTCGCCCGAGTTCAACCCGATCGAGCACGCCTGGTCCAAGATGAAAGAGCGGCTCAAGGCCAAAGCCGCGCGCAGCCTGGAAGTCTTGGAGGCGGAGCTCAAACCAGCCCTCGACACCATCACTGCCCAAGATGCCCAAGGCTGGTTCAGGCACACCGGTTATGCCCTACACTGATCCCGAAAACGCTTTAGTACTACAGCCGGG
>KI911981.1:2977-4176 GCA_000517005.1 Microvirga lupini | reverse complement strand
TGCGAAGGTCCGCTCATCCCAGCAGCGCGGACGTACGGCTAAGGTCAGCCCCGTGCCAGGAGCTGACCTTAGCCATCTTCGAACGCGCCACGGGCTGGACAGTCCCAAGAGGGCTTCATTTTCGGCATGGCAGGGAAGAGCGTCAGCATCGGCAGCACCGCACAACCCATCATCCACTCGTCTGGGGGAAGCTGTCGCTGTATGGGCAGTCAGGCCGACACGAGACCGTGACGCAGCATGATGTCCTTGATCTTCGCCAGATCAGGCTTGCCGGGCACGTTCACCTCCTGAGCCACCTCCTCAAAATAGCGCCGCCCGATTGACCCAGGGGTCATCATGATCAGAGCTCGTGCTGTATCGTCGTGCAGGTTCTCGTGCGTGTGAACACACCCTCGGGGCAGGAACAGGCTCTCGCCCCTGCGAAGCTCGTGCTTCTGCCCGTCTAAGGTCGTCGTGACGGTTCCGTCGAGGACATAGACCACCTCGTCCACCTCGCGGTGATAATGGGGCGCAGGCACCCGGGCATTCGTTGGCACCACGAACTCAAACACCACGACACTTCCTGAGCTCTGGGTTTCGTTGACCAGGAAATGGAGCTCTAGGCTGCCAATTCGGACCGTGTTGTCACTGCGCGCTTCCATGACAGGCCTCCCAGGTGTAAAGTGGCTTTACATTACTCCTCGGAAAGTCACTCTACAAGATGCCCCTAAAGCGCAAGCAAGAGACACTCCTTGAACTCCCGGGGCCTCCCTTCGTCGCCGCGCTTCTGCGGCTGAGCTGGCAGCGGGCTCGGGACCACATGCATGAAGCCATCAGGGCGGCTGGTTTCACCGACCTGCCGGAGGCGCATTTTGCCGTGTTCTCCTATCCTCTTCCCAACGGGGTGAAGCCATCGGACCTCGCGCGCCAGATCCGCATGTCCCGACAGGCCACCAACTATCTCATCGGCCAGATGGAGGAGCTTGGCTATCTGGAGCGGCGCGCCGCTCCAGGGAGTGACCGTCGGCTCGTCTATCTGACGGAGCGGGGCTGGAAGGTTGCGGATGTAATCTACGCGGCGCTCCGCAACCTTCAGGAGCAATGGGCTGACAAGGTTGGGCGCGAGCGGTTTCATGAGTTCATGGCCACCCTTAGCATCCTCGCGGCACCGAGCTCCTGACTGCGGTTACTCAAGGCGTGAAGGTCGCTTGTGGGTCAAA
>KI911981.1:0-2877 GCA_000517005.1 Microvirga lupini | reverse complement strand
TATTGCCCTAGATGTCGAGATCAATTACTGCAGAATCAGATTTTATTAACCAATGTTACTCTTCGGCAACACGTCTGCCAGAGCTGGGCTCGGACGGTTGGTCTGGCACCTGACTATTTCAAGGCCGATGAAGAGGGCGACAAAAGGCTCAAAAACCGACCTTCATCAAGCACCAGCGCTCGCAAGCTGCCATCTACCTGCCGCCTCGGCTTTGGCGGGCAGCGTCCCGCGTGAGATGAGATTACGCTGGCGGTATTAGGTACGTTATCTCGCGGAATAGATGGGTCCGAAGCGCTGAGTTGATCCGTGCGAGCTGAAACTCTACATCTTGCGCTCGCGTCGCAGCAACTGACGCGAGCTCTTGGCTCGGTTGTTCTTACGTAAACCGTGCTCGTGGCCTGCTGACAGACGCACCTCCTGTTGATCTGCTGACAAGCACACAGGTATAGCCGTCACTGAAATCGTAAATGTCGGCTCAGGGTCAAAGAGTAGAGAACAGCAGATGAAATGAAGGTCCGCTCACCGCCTCATGAGCAGACCAAAGTGTTTCTTCTGGGAAGTGCCATATCCGGGCGCTTCCGTCACAGGCTCATGTGCTAGCTGAGCCAACGGACGATTGGGGGCAATGATACTGCTCCACCTCCCTTGTGGGTCCTATGCGAAGGACATCGGCTTTGGCGTGCTCCAAGCGACGTCTAGTGAGGCATCGCCCCGCTCTCATCGAGATGAGCGCTGGAGTAGATCCTGTGGGCGAGCGCCGCCAGACCGAGCAGCGTCACGGCAGCGAGAGCGCAGCAAGCCGCAAAGCCCAGCGAGAAGCCGCTCCGTGCCACCTCCAGCCATTCAGGCGTGGTTTCGCCCATCGCCTTGGCGGTTTCGACTGCGCCGGCGAGCGTAGTGGAGACGGCGAGCTGTTGCGCGGCGTTCAGCCCGCTCAGGTCTACGCCGTCCATCGTCATGCGGTAGACAAGCGTTCCAAGGCTTCCAAGAAGGGCGACGCCAAGCGCGCCGCCGAACTCCGCGCTTGTTTCCGAAATTGCGGAGGCCGAACCTGCCTGCTCCGGTGGCGCGGTCCCCACGATCAAGCCTGTCGTGGTGAGGATAACCGGCACGAAGCCAAGACCCACCAGCATGCTTGCTGCAAGAACGCCGACCAAGCTCTCGGCATAGGCGGCGGCGGCCATCGCGGACACGCCCACGGCATTAACGAGCAGGCCCAGGAGGACGGTCTTGATCGGCCCTAGCCGGTTTGTGAATCGGTGCGACTGGAACGACATGACCGTGAAGACGAGCGCGGACGGCACGGACCACACGGCCGCTTCAAGCGGCGACAGGTCAAGAACCAGTTGCAGAAACAGGTTCTGAAACAGGAACACGCCGAACACGAAGAACACGCCGGCCAGATTGACGATCAGCGAGGCGGTGAAGGCGGGGATGCGGAACAGGCGGAGGTCGATCAGCGGATGCGCAAGGCTTTTCTGACGGCGCACGAACAGCACGCCAATCAGCAGACCGGTCGCGATGGCCAGCAGCTGGCGCGGCGCAAAGCCATCGGCTGCCATGTGCTTGAAGCCGTAGATGATCGGCAGAACGGTCCCAAGCGACAACGCCACACTAAGCAGATCGAGCCTTTCGCCGCCCTCGTTCCTGTATTCCGGCAACAGGAAGGGGGCAGCGATCAGCAGCGCGATCATGATCGGGATGTTGATCAGAAACACCGATCCCCAATGAAAGTATTGCAGCAGCACCCCGCCGATGAGCGGCCCCACCAGCCCGCCCAACGCGAAAGCGGCGCCCCAGACGCTGATCGCGCGGTTCCGCTCGCTTTCGTTCGAGAAGAGGTTGACCACGAGGGACAGGGTCGACGGAGCAAATGTCGCGCCGGCGATCCCAAGCAGCGCGCGAGCGATGATGAGTTGTTGGGCCGTGCTTGAGAAGGCGGCCAATGCCGACGCCGCACCGAAAGCGAAGGCCCCGATGAGCAGCACACGCCGGCGGCCGATCCTGTCGCCGAGCGTGCCCATGGTCACGAGGAAGCCCGCGACCATGAAGCCATAGATGTCGTTGATCCAGAGAAGTTCCGATGCCGATGGGTCGAGATCCGCCACGATAGCGGGCATGGCCAGAAAGAGGACCGACAGGTCCATCGAGTAGACCAGGCAGGCGACCGACAGAACGCAGAGTCCGATCCACTCGCGATGCCCGGCAAGCGGCTGGTCTTGAACGGTTGCCTGTTCTTGCATCGACCGACTTTCATCCTGGCAGGGGCCGGTTCTTACACGCCCAGGCGCGGATTCGGCAACCCGAGCAGCCCTGATCCGGCCTCGAACAGCATGGGGGCGATGGCAAACCTGGGGACCTGATCCTGTCCGGGCGTTGCCGTATCGTCCCGACCGCCGGCAGGGTTCGGAGGAACTCTCGCTTATCCTCACGCTTAACTCGGCATCATTGGGGTTAGGCTATTTCGGCTCATCGCAGGAGACAGGTATGGCGAAGGCTTCGCTGCGCGTGTGGATCATATCGGCAGCACTGGCGTGCATCGCGTCGAAAGCCGCCGGGGCAGACGAACCGGCGCAGGCCGATGTCTGCTGGAGGGCGCTCGGCCATCTCGCACTCAACAAGATCGACGAAGCGGTTGACACCCTTCTTCTGCAGGCCCAGCCCTGGACGGCTCAGGAGGCCAAGAGCCACCCGAACTACGAGGGCATCGCAACAACCATGCGCGACTATGCGCGCCGGGCGTATGAGTCCGTGCATGAGCAGAATGCCGCCAAGAGTGTGCGATCCCGCGGCCCGGCATCGCGCGTCAGTATCGAGGGGCGCATCGTTCACCTGGAGCAGTGGGAGTTCGACAACGGACGCAAGATCTTCGCAGCC
>KI911980.1:3769-5096 GCA_000517005.1 Microvirga lupini | reverse complement strand
ATCAGTTCGAGCAGCTTGTCGCATAAACATTTCATGCGGCTTTGGTATCTTTCTGTTCTCAGCCATAGCTTGCGACAAAACCGCCGGCATAGGGCGGACTCTTAAGGATCGCCGTCACGGCCGATTCTGTCGCAGCCTGACAGCGCGGATCCTTATGGCGGTCACGGCGAGGCAGCACCAAGCCGCGGTCATGCACTGCAGCTGACTATCCTACATGACGCGGTCATCCCCGCTGCCTCCAGCAGCACGCCAGAACCCATGGAATTGCAACCCTCGGTGATCTGGGTTTTCTTGTGCATCCGGAAAAACGCCCTTCGTCAGCGACTCGTCAGCCAGCCAGTCTATCCAGGCAGGCGGCGCATTCTCGACCTGATTGGAGGTGGAATATGACGGGCCTTGGCCGAGCTGGGAAATCGCACGTTGGGGCTGCAGGAGCCGACAGCACCTCGGGATCGAGCAGTTCGCGCTCGGAGACACGTCTTGCCCCTGGGGAAGGCAGCCAATCGTTCGATTCCGTCGTGGAGCGGATGCGCTCCCGGCCTCAAGATAGAACGGCGCCGCTCGTGAGCCAGCCGCCAACTTCGGGTGTGGCAGCCCCAAGAGGCGACGAGATCGAGGCAGCGAAACGAAGATGCGGCAGCCTGCTTGAGGACCTTGATGCTTGTCGTAATGCGGCCCTGCAAGCCTGGAACCCGTCGGAGGCGCAAGAGGCGCAAGTGGCGCAAGAGCTGTTGGATCAAGTCGTCAAGGCAGGCTCGGAAGTTCTGGACTACTACGCGAGCCTGCCCCAAGATACCGCGCGTAGCATTTTGTCCGACGAGCAGGCTCGCCGACTCCGCGACAAGACGCTCGAAGCGGCGAACCAATGCAACCTCGTGGCCACCATGATTGTCCACCGCATGGAGAAGGACAGGAAGCAAGCAGCAGCCGTGCTCGACCAGATGCGAGCTTTCAACGCTTCGCCCGGCCAGCTGAGCCGAGCGGTACCCACTGTGGCGAAGCACTACCTGGCCTGCATGGAGTGGTGGGGAAAGAAGGCATTGCGCTCGGAGCGGACGCAGTCCGTCTGCGCCGCCACCGCCAACTTGCCAAGCGCCACGCCCGAGATGCGGAAGGCCGAAGAGGCGGCGCTGCGCCTGCATACCGGCTGGGCACTGAATACGAAGTGCATGCATCTGCATTCGCGGGTCGCTCTCGCGCTACTTATGATCGAGTCTCAGGCGAGCACGTTCGGACCAGCCGTGAGGGAAATCCTCATGGGTGAGAACGGGCGGGTGCGTCTGCTTGGGACCTTTGTCGAGGATGTTTTTCCGGCATTCATCTCGAC
>KI911980.1:2321-3669 GCA_000517005.1 Microvirga lupini | reverse complement strand
ATGCGTTTCAAAGGCCTTGATCTAAATCTCCTCGTCGCGCTCGACGCTCTGATGACCGAGCGTAACCTCACGGCTGCGGCACGCAGCATCAACCTGAGCCAGCCGGCCATGAGCGCGGCCGTCGGCCGGTTACGCGCCTATTTCCACGATGAGCTATTCACGATGAGGGGCCGCGAACTTGTCCTAACACCGCGTGCGGAAGGGCTCGCCCCGGCAGTCCGCGAGGCTCTGCTGCACATCCAGCTCTCCATCATTTCCAGCGATCCGTTTAACCCAGCGCAATCGAATCGTCGCTTCAGGATCATCCTTTCCGATTTTACGACACTCGTATTTTTTTAGAAAGATCATGGAGCGTGTTGCGCGAGAAGCTCCCGCCGTCAGATTCGAACTGCTGCCTCTCGATGACGAGCCGGATAAGCTTCTCCGGCGCGGTGACGTCGATTTTCTAATCCTTCCGGAAATGTTCATGTCGAGCGCGTATCCTAGAGTGGCACTGTTTGATGAGACACTTGTGTGCGTAGGCTGCCGCATGAACAAGCAGCTGCCACGGCAGCTTACATTCGAGAGATACATGTCGATGGGGCACGTTGCGGTCAAGTTCGGACGGACGCAGAAGCCCTCCATCGAGGAATGGTTTTTGCTCGAGCACGGTTTCAAGAGACGTCTTGAGGTCGTGGTGGGCAGCTATAGCATGCTCCCACCCGTGCTATCAGGCACCGACCGTATAGCGACCATGCCCTTACGGCTGGTTGAGCATTTCGTAAAGACGATACCCCTGCGGATCATCGAACTGCCGCTGCCACTTCCTGCATTCACCGAGGCCGTCCAATGGCCTGCCTCTCACAATAGTGATCCAGCAAGCATCTGGATGCGGGAGATATTTCTACACGAGGCATCCCACATGGCTTCCCCGCGTGAGGTCACGGGACAGCTCAGGCATTCCTATACCACCTCGGCGTGATGGCCACCCCGCTTGATCTTGCGAAGGCGATTGTCCCTTCGGCATCGAAGCCGACACGGAGGACGACGTCTTTGCCGATGTCGATGCCAATCGTCGTAAATGGTCGGAAATAGATTCTCTATCTTGGGCTCCATGGCTGCTTCTCCTGTTGTCGCGGGGGCCAGCCTTTGCCGAGTACCGGCCGGGGGAAGCAGCCGGTCCATCCCATTAAGTGTCGAGGCGGGTCATTCCTGCCGGGCGGCGGCCCGCCAAGGCCGTCCAACGGGAGGCGGCAAGCTGGTGGCTTATGAGACCTCCTGATCCAGACGGTCGCGGCAAGGCCGGCCATTACCATGCCCGAACTGTCCGCAAGGCTGCTGGAGCAGCATGGGGTGGTGGCAGCCCCGG
>KI911980.1:0-2221 GCA_000517005.1 Microvirga lupini | reverse complement strand
CTCACCCGGTCCGAGCCGCCCCGCGGCAGATGCTTCGCTTCCTTCACCCAAGCAGCTTGCATGGCTTCTTGTGCGCCCTCCGACAGCACTTGATGCAACGGAGGCTGCCGTCCTGGCCCGGGTGCGACAAGATCCCGAGGCTGCGACTGTGGCCGATCACGCCGAGCGCTTCTGCACCCTCATTCGTCAATGTTGTCGTGACCGCCAGACCCGCAACAGTGAGCCGACATCCATCAAGGCTCTGACAGCATGGATTGCTGAGGCTCGGTCATCAGGCATCCAGGCGATCGAGACTTTTGCCGCCGGCCTGGAGCAGGACGGGGCTGCTGTCCGCGCAGCCCTGACACAGCCGTGGAGCAGTGGGCAAGCCGAGGGGCAGATCACGCGTCTTAAGCTCCTGAAGCGCTCCATGTATGGACGCGCCAGCTTTGATCGCTTGCGCCGCCGGGTGCTCCTGGCCGCGTAATCCACGCAAAGTACGGGAGAGCCGCAATCGGGGGAAGATCATCCTGCCCTATGGATGAGGCTGAGACGGATGTACTGGCCTGCATGAGCTTCCCGGCTCCGCACGAGACCAAGCTGCACTCGACCAATCCGCTCGAGCGGCTCAACGGCGAGATCAAGCGGAGGACCGATGTGGTCGAGATCGTCCCAAACGAGGCGGCGATCACCCAGCTGGGCGTTGCAGCGCGCCCGCTACATGCCCCTGGAAACGATGCGCCCGATGAGCGATGAGCTCCTGGTCAGCTCGCCCGCTGTGGCAACCTGATCATCCCGGCTCTGGCCGGTGATCGCGGTGATCGCCGTCAGTTACACTACACCAGGGAGCACGATCGAGTAAAGGCCGTTTTCCGGCGGTTCAGCTATTCTCCGGCGGGTCTACGCTATTGAAAGCGGGCGGCCCGCTCCGAAGCTAGACACCGGAAAGAGCAAGTAGAAGTATTAAGTCGATGGTGCCACAGCAAAGGGGGATAACGATTTTGAGCGCACGCAAGCGATTTTCTTTGGAGCTTGACTTATCTCAAAGTGTCAGATGACTGTGGGCAGGATTTGGATGTAGAGTACTGGACTCGATTTGACGGACAGTGCCGGGGCGAGTTGCACTTTGGAAGTCCGAATGATGGCTTGGGACCCCGGCGGCCTCTCAAGCCCTGCGTCTGCGGCGCACCGCCCACCGGCCCAAGCTGAGAGCCATCATGCCAGAATGGCAGGCTCTCAACTCGGCTCTCTCATGCAGCACGTGTTCTGGTCCGACACTGTCTGACAGGTCAAATCCTGACTTTCACACTTATCCATAGCCTGGATGGGTGCCATCAAAACAATGGATTTTACACTTCTACCGAACACCAATAGCAAACATCAGCTTATACCAAGTCCCTGAAGGGCTGACTCGTTTGTGATTTCCTGGACTGGGGTAGGTGTGATTCAGTTTGGTGAACCCGGGAGGTTCGCCATGCCAATCCCACTGCGGTCTGACTTTGATGCGTCTCAGCTGCGTGCGCTCGCCCGCAAGACGAAGAACGCTCCCCAAGCGCGGCGGCTTCTGGCGCTGGCGGCGATCTATGAGGGCGCCTCGCGCACCGAGGCGGCGCGGATTGGCGGCGTGACGCTGCAGATCGTGCGCGACTGGGTGCTCAAGTTCAATGCGTACGGACCCGAGGGCCTGATCGACCGCAAGCCTCCTGGCCAGCCCTCGCGGCTCTCCGAACAGCATCGTCAGCATCTTGTGCAGATGATCGAGGCCGGCCCGATCCCGGCGGTACATGGGGTGGTGCGCTGGCGGCTGGTCGATTTGATCCAGTGGCTCTGGGATGAGTACCGTGTGCCGATCTCAAAGCAGACGCTGAGCCGGGAGGTGCGTGCTCTGGACTACCGCAAGCTCTCGGCTCGCCCGCAGCACCATGCCAAGAGCGAGGCTGCTGTATCCGCTTTTAAAAAAGTTTCCCCGCGCGTCTGGAGGAAATCGCGCAAGATCAGGCGAGCGGCAAGCCGCGAGAGATCTGGTTTTGTGGAGGCGCGGATTGGTCAGAAGAACAAGATCACCCGCCGCTGGGCCAGGCGCGGCACACGGCCCTCGGCGCCGCGCGATCTGAGAACCGCCTCGGCTTACATCTTCGGCGCGATCTGCCCGGCTGAAGGGAAAGGAGCGGGTCTGGTGTTGCCGCGCTGCACCACACAGGCCATGAACGAACACCTGAAGGAGATCTCCCAAGCCGTCGCG
>KI911979.1:14167-15060 GCA_000517005.1 Microvirga lupini | reverse complement strand
ACCAGTCGGCAATGCGACCTGGCGCATGCTCGGGCGCTCTTATCACATGCTTCGAGCTGAGCGCATTAACCAGACGTTCACCACGTTCTCCCAATCAGTCCCTAGGTCCGACGAAGCCGCGGTGAGTGCGGAACCATGCTTCCTGCAGACCATTGATACCCGCCAGTTGAATTGACCCACATCGCGGGATGCTCGCGCATCTGTGTCGTACTTTGGGTCGCAACTGGGCGGCTCATTTCATGATGCTGTCATCACTTTCTGGGAGTGCCCGGAGACTAACCCAAATCGCCCCCCAAAGATCAGGCGCTCGCGCCCGATGCTTGGTTTTATTCAGTCACTGCCGGGCCACATTGTTCGGTTCAAGTCAGATTAGACGCAACGTTGGGAGGCTCAGATTCGCTATGTTCGCATGTCATTCTGACGGCACTGTGCTCGCTCACCAGGAGCCTTCATCGGTTGCTATTTCTACGAGGAACCTTGCCGCAAATCCCTCAGATGACCGTTGGCGAGACATGTTCACGATCAACGACACCACGACCGCAGCGATCAACATTCTTGGGGCAATCGATGCTCTTGAGTCTGCCCTGGATCGTCACAGTCTCAATTCCCATGTTGTCATGACAACAGATCAGGAGCGGGAACTGCTGACACTTGGGATTAGAGATTCGCTGTTCATTCTTGTAATGCACCGCAAGCCACTGCCGAAAGTTCTGTCGTTGCTCTCGCTACAGATGGCAAACTCCCTCGGGATCTCTCGCACGAAGGCGAGTGCGGCCTTATGTGAGTTTCGACTGGTGGAGGAACTGGCCGAAGGATTGTCTGCGCCGGCCGCGCGCGCCGCCTAAGAATCTCATCACAAGATTGTTTCGGCACAAACCCATGGCGGGCTGCCA
>KI911979.1:13631-14067 GCA_000517005.1 Microvirga lupini | reverse complement strand
TTTGGCGTCCGACGCATCTGACGCCGGAGCAGATGGAGGAGCGGCGCCTGGTGGCCGCGACGCTGTTGCGCCAGGGACATCTCTCTCAGGCAGACATTGCTCGGCATGTGGGGGTCAGCCGCGCCAGTGTCTGCCGCTGGGCCACCACCCTCGCCCAGGAGGGTCGGCACGGCCTGGCCGCGCGGCCCAACCTCGGGCCTCCCTCTCGCCTCGATGAGAAGGCCTGGGCTCGGCTGGGCCGGCTGCTGGATCGAGGCGCGGTGGCGGCCGGCTTTGCCACCGAGCGCTGGACCCTCGAGCGTATCGCCACCGTGATCGAGCGGGAGTTTGGGGTGCACTATCATCCGCGCTACCTGGAGCGGCCTCTCAAGGCGCATGGCTTCAGCGTGCAGCGTCCCGCCACACGGGCCAAGGAGCGCGACGAACTCATGATCGC
>KI911979.1:11625-13531 GCA_000517005.1 Microvirga lupini | reverse complement strand
TGTCGCCGGCCTACTCGTCACCACGGAAGCCATGGTCGCCGAGCTACCGAAGAAGGAATCCGCTCCGGCGATGCCAGGTGGAGGAATGGGCGGCATGGGAGGCATGGACTTCTAACCCAGACATGTGTGGCGCGAGGCCCTGGAGAAATCCGGAGCCTTGCTCTATGGCCTGCCGGCTTCTCACCGAACGGCTTCGGCTGCCGGCTGTGCCGCAGCACGGGAGCCTCGGATCCTTATCGGATGCATTACCTGGACTGATCCGAGGCCTCTCCAGGCAACCACATCTGTTCGTAAGCCTTGGGGAAAGAACGGATTGCCCTGGTGCACTGGCGCCGAGCTGCCGGGGGCCCACAAGAGTAGTCCTGAGTCCAGCGAGAGCGCGGCTTGCAATCCGCGCTCTCACATTAGGTGCGTTTCAGTCTATTTCTTGGAAACGCACCGCTGCATCACCCGTGCGAGTCGTTGCGAGAATGCCCTTGCATCCGCCGGCAGCTCACCATCTAAGATTCGTGCCTCATCCAGCAGGAGGTGCGCCGCATCGTCACGGAGTGTCAGTTCGCTATCCCCGAGATCAGCCAGGGCGACAACGAGGGCATGGCGCGGGTTGATCTCTAGGATTGGTTTTGCTGCCGATCCCAGTTGTCCAGCCCGGGCCAGGAGGCGTTCCAGCTGACGGTCCATGCCGGTATCAGGTGCCACGAGGCAGACGGCGCTTTCCGTCAGCCGCTCAGAAGTACGGACATCGGCGACGGCATCCCCGAGGGTAGCCTTCACGGCTTGAATGAAGCTCATTACCGCTTCCGTTGCCAGTTCGCCCGCATTCTCCTTGGCTTCAATCAGCGGGATCAGCGCGAGATCCGCGGCGCCCTGGGTGACGGACTTGAACGGCTTGCCCTCGTAGTCGACGCCGGCGGTGACCCAGAAGCTGTCGACGGCATCCGGAAGCAAAAGGACTTCAATGCCACGCGCCCTGAAGCCTTCGAGGTGAGGAGAGGCCTTGAGACGTACAAGATCAGTTCCTGTCACATAGTAGAGGGCCGCCTGGTTCCCCCTAAGGGAGCCGACATAATCCTTGAGCGAGCGCCACCCACTGCCGGAAGCAGTCGTCTTGAACCGCGCCAGTCCCAGCAATGTCGAGCGCCGCTCGAAGTCCTCATACAGCCCTTCCTTCAGCACCGGGCCGAAGGTCTCCCACACCTTGGTGTAGGCTTCGGCATCATTCTGGGCGAGCTTATCGAGTTCGCTGATCACGCGGCTAGTCACGCCCTTCTTGATCGCAGCCAGAAGAGGGCTCTCCTGGATCATCTCGCGCGAGACGTTGAGCGGCAGATCCGCCGAGTCGACGAGCCCACGCACGAACCGCAGGTAGCGTGGGACGAGCTCGGCCTCATCAGTGATGAAGACCCGCTTCACGTAGAGCTTCATCCGCCCGTGGCGATCGGGATCGAACAGGTCGAAGGGCGTGGAGCCCGGCACAAAGGCCAGGGCGGTGTATTCGTGGCGGCCCTCGGCCCGGAAATGCACCGTCAGGGCCGGCTCATCGAACTGGCCGGCTACGCTACGGTAGAAGTCGGTGTACTCTTCGGCTGCGATCTCGGAGCGCGGCCTCACCCAGAGAGCTGCTCCGTCGGCGATCTCCTGGGCATCCGCACCGGGCTTCTCGATAAGGGAGATCGGCACGGGAACATGCCCTGACTGTTCCTTGACGATGCGTTCGAGTCGGTAGCGCTCGGTATAGGAGACGGCGGTGTCCATCAGGTGGAGGACCACCCGGGTGCCGCGGGCCGGAGCCTCATCGAGTGCTGCGAGCGCGACCGTATAGGAGCCCTTACCGTCGGACGACCACACCGCCGCCTCGTCATGGCCAGCCCGGCGTGAGACAACGTCGACTCGATCGGCCACCATG
>KI911979.1:11396-11525 GCA_000517005.1 Microvirga lupini | reverse complement strand
CTGAACCTCGTCTTTAGACGGCCAAGCAGCCTATGAAGGTTCAACGTCCCTCCTTAGGTCCGGTTCTCCTCGAGCTCACCTATCCATAAGGATGGGCTTGCAGCACTCCCTGCAGCATGATTATCTCCC
>KI911979.1:10868-11296 GCA_000517005.1 Microvirga lupini | reverse complement strand
CGCCAAGAAGGTTGCCTCTTCCGAGGAGATTGCCCAGATCGGCACGATCTCGGCCAACGGCGATGCTGAGGTCGGCCGCATGCTGGCGGAAGCCATGCAGAAGGTCGGCAACGAGGGCGTGATCACGGTCGAGGAAGCCAAGACCGCCGCGACCGAGCTCGATGTGGTCGAGGGCATGCAGTTCGACCGCGGCTATCTCTCGCCATACTTCATCACCAACGCCGAGAAGATGGTGGCCGAACTCGAGGATCCCTACATCCTCATCCACGAGAAGAAGCTCTCCTCGCTGCAAACCATGCTGCCGATCCTTGAAGCCGTGGTACAAACGACAAAGCCACTGCTGATCATTGCAGAGGATATCGAGGGCGAGGCGCTCGCCACCCTCGTGGTCAACAAGCTCCGGGGCGGCCTGAAGATCGCCGCCGTCA
>KI911979.1:3614-10768 GCA_000517005.1 Microvirga lupini | reverse complement strand
GAATAGTCTCAACGAAATTCGCGTGTAGATCACCGCTGGGCCTGCTTCAGCCCTCCCCGACAGAGATGTCACGCTCGTTCTGACGCTGACGCATTCTATGGCGAGGTCGAACGATGACGGTAATTGGGATGTGCACACGCGAGTGGGGACGTCTGGGGACAGGCATTCGCGTTCAGGATGGGCGGATCAGCAACGCACAAGCCGCTAAAGAGTTCGGGTTCAGATTCAGTGGCTAGGGCTGTAGGACTCTCCCAGCGGTGATGCTGTTCGCAACACCAACTTGCCCGTGGTCTCGCCCGCCTCCAGAGTTCGATGCGCTTGAGCCACATCTTTCAAAACAAAAGAACATACCTTTGGCGCCTGAATGCTCCCTGCTTCTATCCAGGTAGTGAGGTCACTCACAGCAGTGTGCAGCAGGTCGATGCGGGCAAAGAGAAATGACAAGTTGAACGCCACCACGCCTTTGTTCTCGCTTGTCATCAACAGAGGATTGAAGCGCGGCACCCTCAGCATTCCAAGGACGGCCTTGAGATAGTTGATGCGCCCGCCCTGTTTGGGCAGCAAAGTGTGAAAGCCATAGATCAACAGCTTCCCCGTGGGCTTCAGATGCGCGTAACTCTGTGCCAGGGTTTCAGGGCCGTTCGCATCAAAGACCAGATCGTAGCCGTCAGGGCAGAGGCGCTTGGCTTCAAGCCAGAGCGACTGAGTGGATTTATCGATCACGGCGTTTGCGCCGAGTTGGCGCACATATTCGACCTTGTGACTTCCTCCTACTACGCCGATCACGTGCAGATTGTGCAACTTGCACAGTTGGATGAGCGCCGAGCCCACTCCGCCGCCAGCCGAATGCACGAGCACACTCATGCTGGGCCGGATCACCACGTTCTGCAACAACCCATGATATGCGGTCAGGTATACGGCCAGGAATCCAGCAGCTGCCTCGAAGTCCAAAGTCTGAGGCTTAGGCCACACCAGATCTGCCGGGGCGCACACATGAGTGGAATACCCGTTGAAGAGAGTGACGCCAAACACCGGATCACCGGGTCTCACATGCGTGACCTTATGGCCAACCTCTTCCACCCGACCTGAATATTCGAAGCCGGGGGTGATCGGCCAGCCCACGAGCCGGCGCGCAGATTCGTACACGCCCCAACGAACACAGACGTCCGCATAGTTCACCCCGACCGCCTCGGTGCGAACCAGAACCTGTCGATCGCCGGGCTTCGGCACCGGATGAGATTCGAGCTTCAGCTGCTCGTAACCGCCAGCTCTGTGGACGACCACTTTGTACATGGATTCTGTCGGCATCATCTTTCGGCCCACGGTTTCGACACGAATCTCCCGTGCCGGCGCCGACAGCGCTTATCATGGGCGTCGGCGAAGCGCTCCAACGATCGGCCCTATAGGCATGAACGTGTCCACCCGTCCCAATGAAGGAGCATAGAGGCTGGAGACACTTCCATCCAGGAACAAAGCATTGGCACAGCCCAGCTCGTCCCGGAACAGGCGAGCGAATGTGCTGAACGTGACCGGATCTTCCGAAATCGCGAACACGACCGTGCCTTGGCCTTTCACACCAATGCCATTTCGGATCTTGCGTGAAGTGCTTTGTTCTGAAAACTGAGGGTGGATTTGCCCGTTGATGACGAGCATCGGACCCGATTGGGTGGCATAATCTGGCCTGATATTCCGCTTCAGAAAAACGCCTGTCTCGAGGACGCCTGCCCGACGGCCTTTGACATAGAAGATGCCATTCGGTTTGAGATGGAAGTTTCCGGGACCGCTCCTTGTGTTGGCCGCCTTCAGCTCCTTTCCATCCTCGACGTAAAGTCCCACGGGCGAGCGATCCTCACGGTACATGCCGGCGTTCATCGCGAAAGCGACGCGTGAACCCTCCGGTGTCTCTTTCAGCCGATCGAATGAGCCCAGCACACTCCCGTCCGGCCCGCGCCAGAACAGCCTCACCTCGTATTTTCGGAGATCTGCAGTGCAGATCACGAAGTTGCTGTCAGCATATCGGACTGGCCGGCACGGGTCGCTTTCGGGCCGAGCCGTTGCTCCTCCGGTAAGCAGGCCGATGAAGATGAGGACTGCAAACCCTGTTATGGCCGTCCGGAACAGCGCCCCGCTCGAAGTGAGGCTGATAGGCGTCATCTGCAGCTTAGCTCCTTTCAACTACCGAGATACCGTTCCCGCAGGTGAGAGCGGAAGATCTCCGCCGTCAGCGGCTGCCCAGTTGCGCCAACCAGCAACTGGTCGGTGGTCATCAGGCTCCCCTTCGCATGAACGTTGGCGCGCAGCCATGTCCGAAGTGGCGTGAAGTCACCCTTTGCCAAACACGGAAGGATGTCCGCATCTGCCTCGCAGGCAGCCTTGAAGAGTTGGGCCGCCGTCATGGCTCCGAGCGTGTAGGTCGGGAAGTAGCCCCATGCCCCACCGGGCCAGTGGATGTCCTGCAGGCAGCCCAGGCTGTCGTCGGGCACCGTGAGACCAAGAAGCCTTCTGACCTCCTCGTTGAAGGCGGACGGCAGGTCCTCGATCAGGAGATCCCCGGCAATCAGCGCCTTTTCGAGCTTGTAGCGGACCAGGATATGCGCCGGATAGGTGATCTCGTCCGCATCCACCCGGATGAAGCCCGGTTCCACCCTGGTCAGAATCCGGTGGAGGTTCTCCGGTCTCCAAGCCGGCCCCTCTCCCTGGAAAGTCTCCCGCACGAGGGGAGCGAGATAGGTGACGAACTCCCGGCTCCGGCAGGCCTGCATCTCGATGAGCAGGGATTGGCTCTCGTGCAGGCTCATGCCACGCGCGAGCCCGACCGGTTGACGGCGCCACGTCTCCGGGCGACCCTGCTCATAGAGCGCATGTCCGGTCTCATGAAGCACTCCCATGAGCGCGCCCATGAAGTTGGCCTCGCTGTAGCGGGTGGTGATCCGGACATCGCCCGTGGATCCGCCGCAGAACGGATGCAGGCTCACATCGAGCCGTCCTTGGTTGAAATCGAACCCGGCGGCCTTCATCAACTGCTCACCGATGCGGCGTTGATCTTCGACAGGGAAGAGGCCGTCGAGCGGCTGGATGACAGGAAGGCTCTTCTGGCGCTCCTGTGCCTCCTGGATCAGGGCCGGCAACTCGGCACCGAGATCGGCAAAGAGAAGGTCAATGGCAGCCCGGCGGAGACCCGGATCGTAGCTGTCGAGGAGGGCGTCGTAAGGGGACAGCCCCAATGCCTCGCCCTTGGCCTGGCCGATTTGCTGCTGGAAGGCGAGCACCTGCGACAGGTGCGGCAGGAGCAGGGTGAAGTCGCCATACTGCCGGGCCTCCCGCCACACCAGCTCCGCCCGGGAGACGGCTCTGGAGCTGGCCTCGACGAGGTCCGCCGGAACCGCGGCGGCATGGAGGTAGATGCGCCGCATCTCACGCAGGTTGGCGCGCTGCCACTCGTCGAGACAGTCGCTGTCCTGATCCGCCTGATCTAGGAGGTCGCCCGTGTCGCGTGCGGTGAGGAGCTCGTAGGCAATGCCCTTGAGGGTCGCAAGCTGGTCGGAGCGGCTGTCGGCGGCACCCTCCGGCATCAGGGTTTCGGCATCCCATTGCAGGATGCCGATCGCATCCTCGATCGAGCTGATGCGGGCAAAGCGTTCTTCCAGCGTCTTGTAGGCTTTCATGGGGCGTGAATTTCGTTTCGGGTTGATCTCGCGGGCTGCTGTGCGGGTAGAGTAAATCCTCAGCCGGCACGGCTAAAAGCACCGGCTGCATTCAAGCCTGCCTCTGGGGCCCTGTTCCGCGCCTATTCTGGCTGCTTGTGGATCGGATCGATCCAGTAGACCTCCTCCGGCCGTTCGACCGGGTCCACATCGGTGATGTTCACCACGATGGCTTCGTTGTCGCTGCGTACCAGGACGCATTCGAGAGACTCGTCGGGACTGGCGTTGATCTCCTGATGGGGCACGAAGGGGGGCACATAGATGAAATCTCCTGGTCCGGCCTCCGCGACGAATTCCAGCCGTTCGCCCCAGCGCATGCGAGCCTTACCCCGCACCACGTAGATGACGCTTTCCAGCTCACCATGGTGGTGCACTCCGGTCTTAGCATTCGGTTGGATCGAAACCGTGCCTGCCCAGATCTTCTGTGCGCCCACCCGCGCATGATTGATCGCGGCCTGCCGAAACATGCCCGGAGTCTGGGCCGTGTTCGGATCGAGGCGGTCGCCTTTTATCACCTGGACACCATGATGCTTCCAGTGCTCGTGCTGATCATGGGCGTTGTCATGGCTGTGGTCTGTCATGGTGCTCTCCGCCACGGTTTATCTTGTGGTTGTGATGGATCACGGCAGGGAGACTAGGGGTATAGAAAGTGAGCGCAAGTCCTCTCTGTGCCGCTATAATGCTCACTAACCATAGGCTCTATAAGGGGACGTAGGATCCGTCTCGCCGTAACCTTCTGGTCAAAATCCATATTATTCGAAGTATTATAATGAAATAATTTCCTCGAGAGCCATCGCCTCCACTCCATTAGCGGCCCTTATCACCATTGCTCAGCCGTGGCGGTTGGCGTAGCGGCGCTTCTTGCTGAGGTTCTTCTGCCCTTCGAGCACCTTGGCGGGTGCGATCACCTCTCTGTAGCGGCGAGTGTGCTTCTTGAACGATGGTCGCATGCGCGATTTACCAGCCATGGGCTTTGTCCCCTTCTTGCATAAACTATGAAACCCCTATGGGCGGGTATACGCCCGAGGCACCTATCAGACGTGAATCTCATCCTTAGAATTCTCGTGTCGTGCGAGCCGCTCTACAAGCTCTGCCAAGCGGGCTGGGAGGGATGCCTCAACCGGACCATAAGCAATCCGCAGTCGCTCTCCAAGCCGTTGAAGGTCACCCGGGTCCAACGACCAGTTTAGCGTAGCGTCGGCTGAGAGAGAAAGCGTGACTGTCGGGGTGTGGGCGTCAGACGGGAACAGGACTTGCATCGAGACACTCTCATTAGCGGCGCGAATGTGCCAGTGAATGCCCCTATGCTCTTGCCCTTGTTCAGGGTCTCAATTGCGCAAGGCAGCGAGATTTTGTGGCAATTGTGCGGACAGAGTGTCAGGCGTTCTTTGCGGCAGAACCGTCATTGCTGTTCTGAGGTGCTCTGGAAGCCGTTGCTTCCTCTGCCCACGTTTGAAGGAAGAATGCTCCAGCCATCACCTGAACCGCCAATGCTCTCATGTTGAGATCAGAACAGATCACGAGCATGATC
This sequence comes from Microvirga lupini, assembly GCA_000517005.1. GTDB lineage: Bacteria > Pseudomonadota > Alphaproteobacteria > Rhizobiales > Beijerinckiaceae > Microvirga > Microvirga lupini. The sequence continues at coordinate 5,533 of KI911979.1, read as the reverse complement.
GGCAAGAGCATTGCCTCGGAGGCACCACCATTTCTGTCGCTTGGGAAGGAGCAGACTGCGCATCTTCGAGTGATAAGCTAACCTTAAAGATTCCGCCGCTTGTCTGATTGGGGAGCAGGCTCGAAAGCGAACAGGTCGGCTGATAGAACAGGATGCCGCGATGCTGCTCGAACGGCATCGTTAACTGAACGAAGTAACATCCATTTTGGGCTGCCAACTGCCGGCCTAACCTGTTGAAAAAGCAGTACCTCGCTCCTGTCAGACCGTCGGCAAGAGCAAGTAAAAGCATTAAGTTGACGGTCCTTAGGCATGCGCCATCCGTAAAAGTGATGGCTTGATTAGGCATTAGGTTCTCAATTGGTCGGTAGTGGAGATAGTTTGCTCGGGAGAGCGAAGGAAGGGCCTTAAAGCAGATGGGAGCTTAAGATCCGCTCACCGTAGTGCTGTGCTTAATGGCAGTGCTCCAGCCATGCAGAGGAGCCGCATGGAAAGCCATCGCTACTTGGGAGGATTATCCAAAGGGGCACGCCAGTTTAAGCAGGTGTTAATCGGGCCGGGCGGAGAATCGAGCATCACCTGGGGAAACGGAGATGCTCCCTGCTTCTCGTTCCAAGGCTACAGTCCTTGTCGTCGAAGATGATGTGATTACCCATGAACTGCTGACTCAGCTTCTTCTGACCGATGGGTTTGATGTGGTCGCCGCGCCAACTGGGGAGAGAGCTCTATTGGCCTTATGCCAACATGGCAATGAGATCGATTGGCTCGTGAGCAAGGTCAGCCTGCCAGGGCTTGTTTGTGGATGGATCCTGGTAGATGAGTACCGCCGGCATCACCCCGATCGTCCCGCGCTGCTGATCCCGCGGATATTCGAACCGGTCAAGATAACGTCTGAGCATGTGGTATTTGTGCCACCAGAAGCCCCTATGAGGACCCTTGAGTTGCTTCAGGCTTTGAGAAATCCAGAGTCGGCGTATGTGCTTCCGCTCCGTAAGGCGAAGGCTGCTTAACTGGCCTCTTCGTCTCGACTGCCACCGTTCGGGCTAACCCGCGTACGATTGAGCCATCGACACAGCTCAACAAGTCTCAAAGCTTGGCTTTATCAGCTCCGGGCGCTATGTCGAGCTATGCTCAAGCTTGAAGAAGATCTATCTGGCCAAACCCACAGGACAAATGCCTCTGTACTCAATCAGCAAGAAGAACTGGAAAGGCTCACTAACGATATTTCCGACCTCAAACAGCGTATCTCCGACCAAATTGCGCTCATTCAGGAACGAACTTGGGAGGCCCAAGACACGGCGTCCGCGAAGGAGGCGCTGCATGAAATGCAGGCAACGCTTCTGGATTGGTACGCCCATCGCAATTTGCTAGTAAAACTTCGGGCGGCAGAGCCGCAACCCGTCTGAGTTTCGAGCGCTGGTTGCAATCAATCATGCTTGCAAGTCGCGCCGATACTCGACAAGAAGCGCCTTCGCCTATGCGGCTTGACCCAGCAAATCGGTTCGCCTTCCGGCCTTTGCGTCGGCTTTCAGCCTCGCGATCTCAACCGGAAACGCCGCGATCTTCTCGACCTGCTCCCGGTTGGCGCGGATCAGTTCCCTGGCCTCACTCCTTAGGTCAGCAATTTCAGTTTTGAGCTCCTCGCGCTCAGTAGCAAGGTAACCCTCGTGCTTGGCTTGAGTTTGCAGCTCACGAAGCTGCTGCTTCTGATCCGCTACCTTCTCTTGCAGCGTCCTGATCTGCTGCTCAGCTTTCGCGAGCCGCCGCCTCATATCTTTCACCTCCGGATTGGTGCGCCTTTGGCTTGTTTCTGTACGAATCACGGTCTGGGCAGCCTCTCTAGATCTATGTCTAAAAAGAACACACATAGAACATATGGGAAGGTCAAGTCACGCTTTAGCCTCCTGCTGCTCCTTGAGAAC
>KI911979.1:2890-3514 GCA_000517005.1 Microvirga lupini | reverse complement strand
CGGGTTCTGTTGCAGCTTTGAAGCTTGCGCTGCCTGAGCTACAGGATGAGGGTAGCAATTGGGGCTAGCGGTGAAGCAGAGTAACAAGAACCTGTTCAAAGGGCGGCAGTTCACGGCGGAGATCATTCTGTGGGCTGTACGCTGGTACCTGCAGTTCCCGATCAGCTACCGCGATCTCGAGCGCATGTTCTCCGACCGAGGCATTCAGGTCGACCATAACCTGCGTCCTTGTCCGGTCTTCGTTTCACCTGCGTCAGGAGTTGCAACGGATCCGGAACTCCTGGGACAGTGCGGGTTCAGGGGCAAATTAGATCATCGCCAAGTTTTCTCAATTAACTCGTTACTCGCTTCGCCAACTGCGGGTGGCAATCCCAATGTCACACCCTCCTGGCCGCTTCTCCGGGTCAAGCAGGGTGCACAGATCGATGAATGGGAGTAGTGATACCGGACGCCTGCATCCCCCTTGTCACCATACTCTGACACCCAGTTTCGTTGCTGCTCGTTGGTCACGTTGCAATGTGAACGAGGAGGCCTTGCTGCCTGCCGCGGAGCTGAACTTGGCGGGAGGATTGGAACCTCGTGAGCCACGCCGGATCTCCCGCGGCGCGGATGCAATCATCGGAA
>KI911979.1:0-2790 GCA_000517005.1 Microvirga lupini | reverse complement strand
GTGCCTTCAGGCGCGCGCGGCCTCTGCTGGCCTGCGCATTAACGGTTTCTGTGTGTTCCGCGATCTTATGTCGGGTGCGGGACTATCCGCACGGCACACTGTCTGAGCCGCCTCGCACCTTCAAGGCCGCGCGATCCGCTCAGCGCTCGCGCGGAGGATCGCGAGTGATTAGACAATTAAGCCGTCGTCATAGGGATGTCATACCAAGACCACTCGCCCGGCCCATCTGACGAGAAGCAAAGCAGGTCCGGGAAGCAGAAGGTAACAGATCGCCCCAATCCGAAGCGTCGTATCGATGCCGAATTCGATGCTTGTCAGCACGGCGACGCTGGCCGCGAGCACACCGGCTGCTCCGTTGATGCCCCAGAACCAAGGGGTTGGTTTCTCGTCGATCGCCGACACCAGCCGCATTCCGGTCGGGAAACCGAAGCCCATGAGGAAGCCGGCTGGCGAGAGAATCAGGACCGCCAATCCGGCTCGGAGCAAGAGTCCTGCGCTCTCAAGCCGGAGCAGGATATCGGGCAGCCAGAAAGGCAGAAGAACGAGATACAGGCTGGTCAGAACTGACCAGCCGATCAGCCTCGCGCCGCTGTTGAGTGGAACATGCTCGGACACCAGGCTGCCGATGCCGGTCGACAGGATCAGACTGAAGAGGACGACGCTGAGAGCATAGACCGGGTGGCCCAGAAACACGCTGATGCGCTGAAGCAGGCCAATCTCGGCCATCATGAAGCCGATCCCGATAAGGCCGAAATACAACGTTCCAGCGACGATCAGCCCGGATGGCCCTGAACTCGCCATGGACCGCAGCGGAACGATGATCGTCGCCGCGACGAGAATGGCCGAGATGAGGATCAGCATGGCAAGCGTCAGGGTCGCGCTCAGATTGCCCCCATAGACGCCCACTCTCGAGGCTAGAGTGAAGACGTCCTGATCAAGCAGGCGCTCGAGCCGCAACTGATTGAAGAAGAACGGGCGTGCGTCGGTCGGTGGGCTCAGGTCGAGGTACGAGGCCTCGGTAGCCCGCGCGAGAGCGATGCGGTCGGGTGCCGACACGATGCTCGCGAGCAGCGGCGAGGCAGCCGGTGCCTGTGGGTTCAGCAGGACGGAGAACGCGTAGGTGTCCGCAGCCTGTCGGAGTGCCGCCAGGGCTTGGTTCGACAGGGGCGAGCGCGACATGACCAGGGTCGCCACATGGTCCGACGCCGCCATGAAGAGGTGTCTCTTCGGATCCATCGCCCCAAGAGATTGGAGTGTCGCGACCGCGAGGCTCACCATGCGGCCAGTCTCGTTGACTTCGCCCGGGGCGTACCAGCGGCTTACGGTGAAGACACCCGACGGCGTCAGGCGCGCGAGGAAGATCCGCCAGGCCTCGATCGTGTAGAGGCCGTTCTCCGACAGGGTGAAGGCGCCAGCGCCTGTGGCCGCCCAGGTGTCGATCAGGCTCATCTGGATGATGTCGAAGGAGCGTTCGATGCGGGCGAACCAGCTCCTCGCCTCATCGGCCTCGAAGCTGATGCCGGGCTGCCGACCGATGGCGGTGTCGCTCGCGAAGCGCCGGGTCAGCAGGTCGATGAAGATCGGGTTAATCTCGACGCCGACCACTTCCGAGACACCGAACAAGCGCGCGGATAAGAGGTCCCGGCCGCCGCCGACGCCGATCACCGCCCCGCTCTGGAGGCCGGGAACCGCGTAGGCGAGGTTGGTGACGTCGTAGCGGAGGAAGGACAGCTCGTTCAGATCGCCGGAGAAGCGATAGACCGCCGTCCCGGCCCCGCCGTCGATGTTCATCCAGCGCTGCTCGATCGGGTCTGCGACATAGCGTGGAGACGGTCCCCAGAGCACCGGCCGCGCCCTCTCGGGCTGGCCGACCGTGATACGCGAGAACGAGTTCCATTTTTCGTAGGCGATTGTTGCCGGATGCTCGATCTGGTCCTTCACTACTGTCGGTCGGACGCCCTCGACCCAGCTGTTGGCGAGGGCCAGGGTTGCAAGGCCTGCAAGCACGGCGGCGCGATACTGGAAGAGCCGGCTGGCAATAGGCCGATCGGGCGGCACATCTCCGAGGCCCGCCCGCGCGAAGAACAGCCCGCCGGCGGCAATGACGACCGCAATCCAGAGCACCGCCGAGGGACCACTGACCAGATTGAGCAGCACGAGGGCCCCGAGGCAGCCGAGTGCCGCGCCGAGCAGGTCGGCCCCATAGACCACGCCGACGGGGAACGGGCTGCGCGTCAGAGCCAGGCTGACGACGACGCCAGAGAAGAAGAACGGGAGAGACAGGATGACAGCGAACTCAGCCCAGACGACGAGTGACATGACCGACGTGGGCAGGCTCGTGACGATGGTCAACTGCACCAGAAGCGCCAGGATTGTCGCGAGGGCGAAGCTGAGTGAGGCGGCACTCAAGTGATAGGACAACTGCTCCGGGCGGTACTGCTCGGGCCGGAGATAGACCCAGACCGCTCCGGCGGTGAGGCCGAACATCGCAATGCTGATGACAAAAAATGCGAGGTGATACCAGGATGTGACGGAAATGATCCGGGTTTCGACGATCTGCAGCATCAGGGTTGCTGCGGTGACCAGACCCAGGCCTGCGTAGAACGGAAGCCGTTGCGCAATCTTCTGCAATCGTCGTCTCCCTATCTTGGCGGATCGATCGCGGCTCTTGCCATTCAATCAGCCAGACAGTCTTAGAATCTGTCTCGGCAGGCTCATCGGCAAAGATCCGATGTAGAAGAACTTTCCCACAAATCGGGAGCGATGTCAGCTTGGCAACCGCGCAATCAA
>KI911978.1:3346-4822 GCA_000517005.1 Microvirga lupini | reverse complement strand
CAAGATCGACAACATCGTGCGTCGCGCAAACATCGCGACACCCAACAATCAGCGCGTGAAGTTGAATGTTATGATGGATCGTATCGCTCAAATACGGGAGAAAGGATACGCTGTGGCGGAAGACATACCGATCTTAGGTGGACGTACGCTCTGCGTCCTCTTGCCAGCAACAATCCAAGGTCAGTCAGCGGCCCTGTGCATCGGTGGAGTAGCTGAGCGCTTTCGGCAGAACCATGATCGATACCTCAATGCCCTGCAGGCGGCGGCTCGGTCCGCTAAAACTCCGGATAGCTTCGACATACCAGTAAACATCGACATCTGACGATGAGCTTCATGGAGATCCTGCAAAGGAGAGACCGATACATTGACCAAAGCTGACGATCATTTCAGGTTGGTGCTGCATTATGCAGGTCGGGGATTGATCGGTGCAACGCCTTTCCCAAGACCCGCTTGATGACGGCATTGCACTGCTTCTCTGGGGTTCAACTTCAGTGCATACGCCGGCAGGCAGACCACTCGATAGCACTGCGGATTACCGCAGTGAAGGTGGTGGTGCTCTGTGACCGGTAGGCTGTAGGAAAACCGTATGTCAGTGTCGCTGCAGGTCTAAGATGCGGATGCTAGCAACGTACCTTTTCACATAGGCGAAATTGCTGCCTCATGTGCAGAATGCCTTTGAAAATGCTTGCTGACACCAGCTTCCTTTCTCAATATCTCAAGATGCCACTTCTGCAGGCGCTATGGTTCGATCTGGCTAATACAATGCGAAGTGCCTTTCTTGCAGGTAGCGCACGTTAGCCTATTCACGCATGGATGATGCAGTACTGGTCATCGCTTCTCTGTCGCGTGGCTTGCCATCATACCAAACGACAGGTGTAAGCATTTCATGAGTATAGGGGTGCCTTTTCTTATTTTCTGTGACCTTGGCAACCGGGAAATAGTCGCTCAACAGAGGACAGACGAATGAAGCTTCTTGTGTGTGTGAAGCGGGTAGTGGACTTTAACGTGAAGATCCGGGTGAAGCCGGACGGGTCGGGCGTGGAACTCGCCAACATCAAGATGTCCATGAACCCCTTCGACGAGATCGCCGTCGAGGAGGCCGTGCGCCTCAAGGAACAGGGCAAGGCCATCGACGACGATGCCAACCAGACCGGCCAGATGCTCGCGGCCCTCCTCGGCTGGCCGCAGGGCACCTTCGCGTTCAAGGTTGCCGTGGGTGACGGCTCCGTCGACGTGACCCGCGAGGTCGACGGCGGTCTGCAGACGGTGGCCTTGAAGCTGCCGGCCATCGTCACCACGGATCTGCGCCTCAACGAGCCGCGCTACGCGTCGCTCCCCAACATCATGAAGGCCAAGAAGAAGCCGCTCGACGAGACCTCGCCCGAGACGCTCGGCGTCGGCGTGTCCCCGCGCCTGAAGGTGCTCAAGACCGCCGAGCCCGGCGGCCGCAAGGCGGGTGTGAAGGTGGGGTCGGTC
>KI911978.1:551-3246 GCA_000517005.1 Microvirga lupini | reverse complement strand
CGCGGGGGTGAACCTGATCTTCGTGCCGGATGCGAGCGAGATCTACCCGCCAGGCTTCCAGACCACTGTCGAGCCTGGGCCTGTAGCTGAGCCGCTGTGTGGCGCCGTCCGGCCCGGGCACTTCCGCGGGGTGGCCACCGTGGTGACCAAGCTGTTCAACATCGTGCAGCCGGATGTGGCCTTCTTCGGCCAGAAGGACTTCCAGCAATGTGCCGTGATCCGGCAGATGGTGCAGGACCTGAATCTGCCGATCGAGATCGTCACGGTGCCGACCGTGCGCGAGCCGGATGGCCTGGCACTGAGCAGCCGCAACAGCTACCTGAGCCCCACCGATCGCGAACGCGCCCGCTGCGTCAGTCAGGGTCTGCTGGCCGCCCAGGCGGCGTACCAGAAGGGCGAGCGCGACAGCGGCAGGCTGATCGAGATCGCACGGGCTCAGATGACCGAGGTCGACCAGCTGCAGTACCTCGAGCTGCGGGATGCCCGCACGCTGGAAGCCATCCAAGGCTTGGTGGAGCAGCCGGCCGCGTTGTGTGTCGCCGCCTATGTCGGGGCCACGCGCCTGATCGATAACGTGCTCCTGACCGCTCCACCGACAGCGCTGGCCGATCACGAGCTCGAGTTGGTCTCGCGTGTGATCGATCGGCAGGCTACGGCCGGTGCGGAAGAGTCCCGACGGTCATGACCGCCCGCTCCACGACCTCCGCCCTCATTCGAGATCTCAGCACGCGCCTGATCGCTGGGGCAACGGCGACGGAAACCCTGCTGGCCTGGTGTGAGGAGCACGGCCTGTCGCAGGGGCCGATCACCGTTGAGCGCCGTCAGCATGGCGTGCTGTCAGCCGTGCCGGATGAGGTCAAAGCCGCTTTGGGCCCTGCCGCGGATGAAACCGTTCACTACCGGCAGGTTCGGCTCATGCGGGGCTCGCTCCGGCTGGCGGCTGCAGAGAATTGGTTCGTATCTCAGCGCCTGACCCAGAGCATGAACGAGGTTCTGAACCAGACGGAAATCCCGTTCGGGACAGTCATTGCCCCGCTTCATCCCTCCCGCCGCACGCTTGTTGCAGACGCCCGGCCGTTCATTGACAGCCCTGCCGAGAATCCACGGGCGCTCACCGGCCCAGCCGACCGGCCGCATCCTGAGATCATCCTGGAGCATAAAGCTGTGATCCTCAGCGGCTCCGGAACAACGCTGGCGCTCGTGCAAGAATCCTTCTTCTCGGAACTTGTCTCGTTTGATGTCACGACACCGCCGTGCATCCGAGCCACAGAGTGTGAGGTTTGAGCGATGGCGGCTCACCACGACCTGGCTCCGCAAGCCCTCCATGATCCCAGCTCGCTCGAGGAGGTCCAGTTCCTGGATCATCGGATCCGGTTTGGACCGACGCAGTCCGGGTGGGTCTCCTTTGTGGCGCGTCAGGGGCACCGTCCGACCATTCTTCTCGCGCCCGATCGCGAAACCCTCCTCATAGAATCGCACAAGCTGGTGGAGCGCCGAAGCGAGGGGAAGGGCTGAGGTCATCTATGGTTACCTTCTGCAGTTGGCGTCCGGCAGCCTGATGGAGCTCCACGGCTGTCAGATGCGCCTCAGCTCAAACACCTTGGAAAGGGTGACCTTCAGACGCGGCCCAAACAGGACCTGAACCTGATCATGGCTCCGGAACGTACCGCTGCTGTCGCCAAGGCCGGCGAATGGATTGATCGACAACCTGCCTCTGATAAGAACCCCAAATGAGCTACAGCCTGATCCAACTGGCGCCCGGCGCCTATGACCTCGTCCTGGACGACACCATCGTTGCCAGCGTGGTGAGAAACGGCTCGCGGCAGCCCTATTCCTGGACCGCCGAATTGCTCGAGGATCTGCCGCGCAGCAAACGGCCCTTACCGTTCCGAGACATCGAGCACAGCTTTCCGTCCTTGGAGGAGTTGTGTGCTTGGCTCGGCCAGCCGAAGGTGACCACCAACAACCGCCATACCACCTCTCTGGGTGCGTGAGGTTGTCGGGACGGTTCGTCTACTCGTTCGCCCCTACAATAGGCAGCGCCGCCGGCGCGCGTAAACATCCCGTCACGCGTTGTAGGCCTCAGAACCGAAAGCCGGCGCCTGCACCGCCCTCGGTCAGAAGCGGCTGTATCGCAGGATCCGAGGCCGAGCGTTCCTCCGGCTCGGCGGCCTCTGGTGCCTGGGCTTGGGATGATCCCGGTTGAGCAGTCGCTGTTTGGGACCCGCCTTGAGCGGTGTCAGCCATTGATGGTGGTGGCGGCACATCCGTGCGAGGGAGAACGCCCGGGCCTCCGCCGATCTGACAACCAGCAAGAACGGCGCAGAACAGAAGAAGCATGCCTGATCTGGCAACAGCTTGCATGCCTGGTCTCCGATTGCAGGGTCCGCACTGGAAAGCGCCCTGGCTGAGGCGCTGTCCGAAACCTCACCCAGAGCGCCGGTGTGCCAAGGGAATGACGCACATTCGGAATGTAGGCTGCCCTGACCGATCGACAATGCTGCCGGTGATGGCCAACCCACACTGGCCGATGGAGGGCGCTTCAAGTCCACTGCATCAGCCGGCGGTGTATTCTGCCGGTGACAGACATCGGCACGCAAATCATTCAAAAGCACCCCGGCCCGATTGCTCGTGGTCTCCATCCATTTTTCAGAACCAGCTGTATTCATTAAAGGTCTTCATCATGCATCAGACA
>KI911978.1:0-451 GCA_000517005.1 Microvirga lupini | reverse complement strand
AAAAGAAAAACCCCGGTGTTGCCACCGGGGTTCTCCTACCCAATCAGGACAAGCCGATTAGAAGTCGCGCTGAACGCGCAGACGGCCTTCCCAGGCGTCGTCGTCGTCGCGCAGGCGACCATCGACGATCACAGCCTGATCCGTCTCGACGTTGGCGTAGAGAACCTCAACACCGATGTCGAGGCCAGCCACCGGCGACCAGATCACGTTCGTGCCAAGGCGCCACTCGGTGAAGTCGAAGTTGAGGCCGGTCAGAGCCTGAACGTCGCTGCCGTATTCGATGCTAGCATACGAACCGAACACGTTCTGACGGATGGTCGGGGTCCAGTAGTGACGCAGACCAGCGGCGATCGACCAACCTTCGCCGGTCTCGATGTCACCATCGGTGCCGATGAAGGCATCAAAGACCTGGCCGGAGATGTCGCCGACCGTGATGTTGCCGGTAGCGCCG
>KI911977.1:62517-63602 GCA_000517005.1 Microvirga lupini | reverse complement strand
GCTTCAGCGTGCAACGTCCGGCTACCCGGGCCAAGGAGCGCGATGAACTCGTGATCGCGGTCTGGCCTAAGCGGGACTGGGTGGCCCTCAAAAAAAGGCCCAGCGAGAGCACCGGACCCTCTTGCTCGTGGATGAGACGGGCCACAGCTTCCGGGCCCGTCCGGCCACGACCTGGGCGCGGCGCGGGCTGACCCCGGTGCTGCGGCGGGTGAGCAAGCGGCGCGAGGTGTCGAGCATCGTGGCGATCACGCCGGATGGACAGCTGTATGCCCGCCACTTTCGCACCAGCGTCTCCAGTGAGACCGTGATCTCGGCCCTGCGGCATTTCCGTAGCAAGATCGGAACGCCCCTGCTGATGGTCTGGGATCGGCTGAATGCCCACCGCTCACGGGCGACAATGGACTTCATCTCAGCGCACGCGCAGGATTATGCAGCGGCGTACTTGCCGGCCTATGCGCCAGAGCTGAACCCAGAGGAGCAGTGCAATGCGTGCGTCAAGCGGGCCATGGCAAACGCGCTGCCCGGATCAGTCGACGACCTGCATCGGCTCGCCCGTCGCGAGTTCGGCCGGCTGAAGCGCCACCCCGAGATGATCGTCAGCTTCTTCCGCCATGCAGGTCTCTCCGTTACCGGGATCCCGTGAAGATCATTAGGCGACGGAAGATGCTGGTCCCTCTTCCTTGTTCGCCTGGAGGTACTGGGCTCCAACTTTCCGGGCGCCGGCACGATTAGGTACGCCCAATCCCTGCAAAATTGCGGCGACGTGAACTTTGACTGTGCCGAAGCCCATAGCGAGCTTTCGAGAGATTTCCTTGTTCGTCATGCCCTGCACGAGGAGCTCAAGCACTTCGAGTTGGCGTCGGGTGAACTGTGGCTGGCCGGACTTCAGTTGAACGGTTTCGTCGGAAGCGCCATCCGGTGCCGACGGCATTGCGATCAGGCCCGGTGGGACGAAGATGTTGCCGTCCAGAATACTCGTGACTGCATTGGCGATGTCACTCGAGCTCAGACCCTTGGGAATGTAGCCGTGGATCCCGGCATTCAAAGCCATCTCGATATCAGGGCGGTGCGCGGATCCTGACACA
>KI911977.1:54301-62417 GCA_000517005.1 Microvirga lupini | reverse complement strand
AGCTGGCGTATCACTACTGCTCCGCACGTCGACCTTGCCGCGCTTGGCGCCCTAGCGACCCTGCTCCGGGACACGGGTGCCCCATCGCAATCGCAGGAGATGGGCGCAGCATTGGGCTCTCACGACGCGAATCGGGGAGATGTCCATGCCGCGCCAGCCCACGACATACCAGTTCGATCTGTTCTCGAAGCTGAACGACGCCGAGACGGTGCAGACGCCGCAATGGCAGGCGCTGCGGCACCGTAAAGTTAACCGACGGCTGATGAAGATGTGCGAACATGGGCCATGTCAGAAGTTGCTCGTGATCCGCTTTATCGTCGCCACCGCTTTCCCGCCGAGATCATTGCGCACGCGGTATGGCTCTACTTTCGCTTTCCGCTCAGCCTGCGCATGGTTGAGGACATGTTGGCGGCCCGCGGCATCATCGTCACGCGTCAGACCATTCGAAGCTGGGCGGAGAAATTCGGGCGGCATTTCGCCCGGGAGATCAAGCGACGGTCAGCCGGCTGCCTGGGCGACAAATGGCATCTCGACGAATGTGTGGTGGCCATCAATGGCAAGAAGCAGTGGCTCTGGCGTGCCGTCGATCAGGACGGCTTCGTCCTCGAAGTGCTGGTGCAAAGCCGCCGAAATGCCAAGGCGGCAAAGCGTCTGATGCGCAAGTTGCTGAAGGCTCAAGGGCGGACACCACGGGTCATGATCACCGACAAGCTCCGGTCCTATGATGCCGCCAGGCGCGACCTCATGCCCGGTGTCGAACACCGGTCGCACAAAGGCCTCAATAATCGAGCGGAAAATTCGCACCAGCCGACCCGACGACGCGAAAGGACCATGAAACGCTTCAAGTCGGCACGCCAGCTTCAGCGGTTCGTTTCCATCCATGATCCGATTGCCAACCTGTTCCACTTTCCCCGCAATACGCTGTCATCGGCTCAACATCGAGACCTGCGTAACGCCGCCATGCAAATCTGGAACAAAATCGCGTGTCTCGCCGCAGCGTGACAGCCGTCCCGGCCAGCTATCGCTGCATCAATCCGCTGATAACTTTACAGTGCCCGCGAGCGGACCCGAGAAGATCCCCCACCTTCCGCACCACGCCACTTGACAGTCCCGCCCGCCGCCGTGGGGCGGGCTTTCGCCATTCCCCCGGAAAGACCGGGGAGGCTTCGCCCGAAAGGGCTTTCCCTTCGGGAAACACACACTCAGGACACAGACCATGACCGAACTCGCAAACTTCATCCGCCTCAACGAGGACGGCACCTATCTCGATGGCGTCGTGCGCTGGCGTCTGTGCTAATCGAAACGACGTTCTTCCACAGGTGCAATCTTGCTTTTGTCAAATAAAACCACCTCGTACGAGCTTCCATATTCCGTCTTCACTCCATCCAAGCCGTATCTCTTCGCCAAGGTAGCCCATGCGCGTAGTTCATCAGGAAACACTTGATCACCCTGCTCGTCCATGACCGCTAATTTGAGGGGCTCTTGCGCCTCGACAACAAAGTACTTTCCAGAACTACCTGCATAGCCGCGTGCCGCGTTTACATCGTTTTCTGAGGTCATCCAAATTGCTTCGCCCGTGTGCCCGCTTTGCCCCGAACCGCCCCACACCCCATCCCTATTAGCGTGGTTGAACTTTGTTCCCGCCGGAAGGTCTTCCATCTTCTTCCTCTCCCAACCACCTGAGGCTGCCTGATGTATGTGGTGAACGGTTTGCCCCTTGTCCTCAGCCGAAACCTGACTACTCGGTACGAGGACGATCACGGTCGCAGCAAGGATCATCCCCTTCCAGAAAGACGGGGGATGCACTCGATGAATCGGGATGGCCGCGGTGGCGGTCTCTTTCGGTGAGGATCTCATGTAAGGATTTCCTTGTGCTCGTTTGTGAATTGTCCGCCATCGCATCCGTTTCGCGATCGTCAAGTCGAACGGAACTTGTATAGCGGCCAGAACTGACAATAGCCTGAAAGCATTGCGCGAAGGTCAGCGACTTGCTGTATGTTAGTTGGTTGCGCGCTCAACACTGACTTCGGCCTTGCAGACAACGGCCGCTGCATTAGCAAGCCAGTTGGAAGACATTGTAGGGCCCCGCGCCACGTCCGTTTTTCACATGCCATTTCCAATCGCCATCCAAAGAGCTTGGTTGCGGAAGCTCGTCCCGGTATTGGTTCCACTGGTCGTTGTACAGCCGCCGTTTGTGTGGATGCCGATTGCCACGTTTCCGCCTTCGACGATGACCGGGCTGCCCGAATTGCCGCCTTGGGTATCGGTGCTGTATTGAAGCTTCCCCGAATTGGCGCCGCCGGTGTTGCCGCTGAGAGCGCCGACGTGGGTCTGCTGAGTCTGGTTGGTCGCGTCGTGCTGGCCCCCAGCACCTAAATTCGGCGGCGGGCCGTCCAAGCCGAACCCGGTGATCCGGACGTTGGCTGGGTTCTCCGTGTTGGAAAGCTGGAAGGTCGCGCCCTGCGCGGCTGCGGGCAGGAGGCCCGTCTCAGAGTTCGGCAGTGCCGCGAAAATCGCCCAATCGTTGCCGACACCGGTGTTCTGTGTGACGACCGAGCGGGCGATCACCCGATACTGGTCCCGCACCGGCGGCGATACGGTCACTCCGTTCGCCAGCGAGGCCGGAACATTGAACTCAACTGTCTGCATAGTCCTGCCGGTGCAATGACCGGCAGTCAGCAGCCGGCCACCGTCGATCAGCCAGCCTGTGCAGCCGGCCGGCATAATGCGGCCGATACGTGGATTGTTGGCTGCGACCCGATCGTCAGTCGCGCCGCAGATTGTCTCAATTGAACTATTCTCCTGGGTCGCCGGCCGCCGCACCTCCTTCGGAATGAAGCGATCGATATTACCGCCGAGTAGGTTAATCAACGGCTGCGGCGCAGGCTCAGCAGCGCCTTGCTGGACGGGCGGCAGGCCGATGATTATGTCCGCGACTCGGGCTACGACGGGCTCGGTTGCGTCGGGGCTAGGCGTCAGGGCGACCCGCAGCTCCGAGCCGTTGAATATGGCAGTCAGCCCACCCCAGGCATCAAGCTCCGCCTGTGAGAAGCTCTGACTATCGCCCGCCGCACTCGTAATCGTCAACGTGCCGTTCGGCCCGAGCTGCACGTCAGAAAATTGCAGTTGAAGCCAAGCGGCGCCAGGGATGGAGATCGCCTTCTCGCCCCCCCGGAGCTCAGAATAGAGGCCGGCCATCGCCTCCGGAGCCGCATCCGCCGCTACGACTGCGCGAGGGACCAGGGCCGGCTCCGCGACGGCTGACGGCATTGTCCAGGCCGCCACGACCAAGGTCACGGAAGCCAATACGAACGAACGGTTCCATTGCCACTGCATGATAGCCCTCCGCAGCTACTTGTAAGGTTTAAACGCAACAGCTGCTAGCTAGAAGGCAGGCAGTCGCAAACAACGCGATACCCGCATAAGCCGAGATTCGCCAGCGCTGTCCACCCTTCAATCCAAATCGCCCACGACAACAGGCCCGGACTATTCACGAGGACCTTCTACGACCCCAACGCGCACCGCGCTGACGCGCGGCGGGCAAAAAACTTCCCGACAGGTGCGAATTACACGATCCCCCACGCGCGAAACCGCCCCCTGCCCGTCATCTCGCGCAGATTGAGCTCGCCGACGAGATTGAGCGCCCCCTGCTTCGACACTTTTAGCGTCTCCTGGATCATGCCGGTGGAGACCAGTGGGCGCGAGAGCACCAGCTCGACCAGGTCGGGCAGTTTCGAGCTGGCGCGGCGGTCACGCAGCCGCCGCGCCAGCTGGTTTTTCGCCAGCACCAGCCGGTCATGCTCCTTCAGGCCGGCCAGCGCCGCCTCGTGGATCGCATCGAGAAAAGCCAGCAGCCGATCGCCGCGGTTGCGCGAGCGCCGCCGCTCGCGCGGAACATTTTTGGCGCCGAGGTGCAGGCAGACGAGCTGGTGGCCGGCAAGCCCCTCCTGCCGCAGCAGGGCGGCGCAAAACAGCGGCCCGAGCCAGGCGGCATGCTGCAGCACCTCGATCTCGGTCCAGGCCTCGAGCAGGATCGCGGCGCGCAGCACCGACGGCAGTTCGCGCGTCTCGGCGAGCACGGCCTGCCATTCGGCGAGCCGTTCTTCTTCATTCCAGTCGAGATCGTAGACCAGGCCGTTTTGCGGCTCCGGCCGGTCACGCAGTGACGTTTCCTGTTATCGCGCCGGCGCCTCGGCGCCGCTCAAAATCTTCGATGACCGTGCCAGCACGGCATCGATCTCGGCGAATTCTTCGGCCAGCAGGTCCGGCTCCTGCGCCTCCATCGCCCCATCCGTTTCCGCTCCGGGGACAAAAACCCTCTGCCCTTCCCGGCTTTTTTGGCCTGCCGCTGCCGGCATGGCGCCGCCGCGGCCGGTCAGGGCCAAATACCCGTCGCGGCCGAGCGCCCAGGCGGGCTTTTGCGCAAAAATGCGGCGGCGGGCGCGCAGCACGGCGTGGGCGCGGGTGAGCTCGTGGGTCGGGGTGCGGATGTCCATGTGGGCGTCGTGCAGGACCAGGTCTTCCGTGTGGACGAGCTCGCCCTCGAGCCAGAGCGCGGCGGCCGCGTCGGCAAAATTCTGGCGTTCGACAAAACCGTCGCGCACCGGGCTGGTCCGCACCCGCTCGTCGAGGCGGGCCAAAACCTCGGTTGTCGCTTTTACTTCCCGATTTCAAACGCGAAAGAGTCATGTGCTGTTTAGGTTTAGGCGCTACGACACGCGTGATTTTTCGCTAACGATTTCAATGACCGCTCATTTTGCCGAACCGATTGCACAGCCTGAAACCGGCGCCTGCTGCGTCACACTCCGATGAAGCATGGTCGGCGGCACGTCGTGTGGCCCGCGAGCTGGACAGGATTCTCGACGGTTCGGGCCCCCGCCGTGCGGCAATCGTACGCGCGGCCGCCGAGCTGCGCCTCTCGACCCGACAGGTCTACAATCTGCTGGCCCGCTACCGTGTCGATCGGACTGTGACGTCGCTCTTGCCCCGGCTCGAGGGAGTGCGGAAGAAGCGTCTTGAACAGGACATCGAGGAGATCATCGCGGCAACATTGCGAAAGCAATGGCTGGTGCTGGAGGCTCCGCCACTCGCCCCTGTCGTGGCCGAGATCCGCGCCCGCTGCGAGGAGGCAGGCCTGGCTCCTCCCTCCTACCTCACGGTGGTCCGCCGCATAGCTGTGCTGTTCAGCCCTGAGGAGATCGCGAAGAAGCGATCCGCAAACCCAAAGCACCTCCACCGGCTCAAGCCACGGCCGGGATACATCCACGCGGCGCAACCGCTCGATGTCTGCCAGATCGATCACACGCCGACCGACATCAATTTCGTGGAGGTCGTCGACGGCGGAACCTTTGTCGGTCGGGCATATCTCACGATCGTCACCGACGTGGCGACGCGCTGCATTCTGGGCTTCTGCCTCACCCTCGAAAAGCCGTCGGCGCTATCGGTCGCGATCTGCCTCGCGCAGGCCATGTGTCCGAAGGAAACGTGGTTGGCTGCGCGCGACATCGCACATGGGTGGCCGATGTTCGGTCGACCGCGGTCGCTTGTCACCGACTCCGCCAAGGAGTTCAAAGGGAACGCCTTCCAGCGTGGGTGCGAGGACTATGGCATTCGCATCCGCTACCGGGACCGTGGCCGTGTCCATCAGGGCGGCGTGGTCGAAAGACTGCTCGGGAAGCTCAACGCCGTTCTTGCGACGCAGCCCGGTTCGACCGGCCGCTCGGTGGCGGATCGCGACGGATATCCCGCTGAGCGAAGAGCCCGTCTCAGCTTCGCCGATCTCGAGCGATGCGTCACGCTCGCCGTGATCGACCACAACCTGCAGGAAAACGCGAGGACGTTGAAGGTACCGGCGACAGAATGGGAACGGCAGGCGCGCGATCTTCCCCGCTTCGACGATGAACCCCTGCGGGTCCTGCTGGCATTCATGCCCGGAACCGAAAGGCGCCTGTCGCCACAAGGCGTCAGCATGTTCGCGCTCGACTACTACTCGCCCTGGCTGGGCGCCCTGGTGCCGCAACGCGACCGGCTCGGCAAGCTCGATCTGCGATACGATCCTCGCGACATCAGTCACGTCTACATCCGGGACCCGGAGACCAGGGAGTTCCGACCCGTGGGGCGGCGCGACGGAACACTTGCTCCCATGACGTTGTGGGAACACGAAGCTGACCGCTTGCAGCGACGCGCCGCGAATGCGCGAACGGATGTCGAGAAGGTGACGCAGCGACGCCGGATCGCGGAAATCGCAGACGGACAGAAGCCGTCGAAGATCGAGCTGCGCAATGCCGTGCGCAAGATTCACGCTACCGAGGCGCCCAAGCCCTATGATGCCATGCGTCCGGCGATGCCGGCGCCTGCCGAGCATCCCGCACGCCGGAAACGCCGTCTGCCGGTCGAGGATTGGTGACGTGGCTGACCATCTGCTCGATCACGTCCGTCCGTATCTCGACCGCAGCATCGAAGAGCGGATCGCTTATATCCAAGCGCCGCGATGGATCGGCCATCAGGTTGCGATCCAGGCGCATGAACGCCTTGCCGAGTTGCTGTCCCGGCCGCCAGCGCTGCGGACCAGAGGGCTGATGTTGGTCGGGCCCTATGCCAATGGCAAAACGATGATCGCCGAGCGGTTCGCCGTGGGGCACCTGAGAGCGGCCGAGCAACAGCGGGTGTGGGTGGTGGTCCAAACGCGCGAGGGCGCCGGCCTCGCACATTTCTACGGAAGTATCCTTCAGGCGCTGCGCGCTCCGACCGGGAACAGCCGGGATATCGGCCGCAAGGCCGAGCAGATCGATTACCTGCTCGACAGCCTGAAGCCTAGGATCCTGATATTCGACGAATTCCACAATGCGCTGCGTGGCCGGGCTCGCGACGTCGAGGCGGTCCTTGCGTTCCTCAGGCGGATCGGCCGCCAGTTTGACATCTCGCCGGTTCTGATTGGTGAGGTCGCCGTCTTCGATTTCGTCAACCAGACCGCCGAAATGGCGACCCGGTTCGACCTGCACGCAGTACCGAGATGGCAATATGGCGAGGAATTTCTCGCACTGCTCGACAGCCTCGAAGCCGCCTTGCCGCTCGCCCGTGCTTCCGATCTCTCGGATGAATCGATGGCGCGGACGATCTTTAAGCTCTCCGAGGGCCTGATCGGCGAGGTCGTGGCGATCATCTCCGCGGCGGCCGTGACGGCAGCGAGATCTGGTGCGGAGCGGGTCACGAAATCCGGGCTCGAAGCGCTTCGCTACGTCCCGGTCTCGAAGCGCCGGTGCGCGACGGCCTGCTATGAGGGGTGACGCGATCGGCGCGGATTTCGCCGTCGAGATCCGCGAGCGATACGGCGACGTCGCTGGGGATCGGTGGCCGGTTTCCGTCGACCCACATCCAGACGAATTGCTTTCAAGTTGGATCAACCGCCTCGCGCTCGCAAACGGAATCGCGCCGCGGCCGTTCTCCGGCGTCCTCGGGTGCGGCGACGGGATGTGGTCGCCCTGCCTCGACCTCCAGATTCCGCGCCACATCGCCGCTTTCCTCGGTGATCAGTCGGGCGTTCCGCAGGATGCGATCTCAGCGATGGCCCTGACTGGCTGGGCGTTGACGCCGCTCCTGCTGCCGCTGCGCGAAAACGCCCGCCGGCTACGCTCGACCTGGATGCAGTTTTGCCCTCAGTGTCTTGCACAGGACGAAACGCCGTACTTTCGTCGGCAGTGGCGGCTGGCATCTCGCATCTCCTGCTTCGTGCATGGTTGCGGTCTTCGCGATCGATGCCCGGCCTGCCGCAGCGGAATCCTGTCCTACGATCAGGGCGAGCTTGTCCTGCAGCATTTCTGCGGACGGTGCGGCTTCGATCTGCGTGACGCCCCCAAGGCCACGGTCAAGGCAGCCGCGCGCCGGCTGGAGCGCGCGATCGCGGATATCTGTAGGGTGGAATCGGCCAAAAGATCGGCGGAAACCAGCGATGTCGTCTTGCGCGTACGGCGCTCGCCGGCCGCCGCTGATATCGGCTCGGCGAGGACCCTCACAAATCTGTCGACCACCGCGCGCATTCGCTGCTTCGGGGAGCTCGCCGCAAAACCCCTTGACTGGCTGGTGACCGACAAGGATGCCGCCGTCGCACATCGACGAT
>KI911977.1:53744-54201 GCA_000517005.1 Microvirga lupini | reverse complement strand
CATCTGTTCGGGACCAGCGCCATGCTTGGATACCGGCTCGTCCTGCGCATCCGCGACCTGCCGTCCAAACGGCTCTACGTGATCAATCCCGCCGGAACGCCCAAAGAATTGCGCAAGCTGGTCGGCGGCAAAATCCGCGAGGAACTGATCGTTGCGAACTGGCCTGATCTTTTCCGTTGCGCCGCCACCATGGCTGCAGGCAAGATCAGGCCGAGCCAATTGTTGCGCAAGCTTGCTTCCTACCCGCGCCAGAACGATCTCGCGGTCGCGCTGCGAGAGGTCGGCCGCATCGAACGGACACTCTTTATTATAGAGTGGATCCTCGATACGGACATGCAGAGACGTGCACAGATCGGGCTCAACAAGGGTGAGGCCCACCATGCCCTCAAGAATGCGCTACGCATCGGCCGCCAAGGTGAAATTCGTGATCGCACGGCAGAGGGACAACATTACCGGA
>KI911977.1:53178-53644 GCA_000517005.1 Microvirga lupini | reverse complement strand
TCATGGCGCGACACCTCCGTGTCTAAGACAACGCACAATGCCCGGCTGTAGTACTAGAGCGGTTTGGGGTTGAACGGAATCGGGAGATGTGACTCGATGATGGTCAGGGGCGTGAGCAGTGAGGCTCACCATGACGGCTCCGTTGTCTCAGGACCTGAGCCGGCGGATTGTACGGGCGGTTGAGGAGGGCTGTTCGATCCGCCAAACGGCGGCTCGCTACGAGGTCAGTCCGTCGGCGGCCATGAAGCTGATCCGGCGGTTGCGTGAGACTTTGCCGTAGGTTTCCATCGAAGGGGCTGTCGGGCTGTGCGGGAATACAGTCAGCGCACCTCCCCGCGCTGGAAGGTGGCAATAAAGTACACCTACCAGAGGCGATCGCACCGATGACGAGAGTCGACACTGGGTTCACCCACGCGGCCACCGTCTCGTTCATGGGGTCGGTTCCGGCTGAGGGCGGAATGACACC
>KI911977.1:52988-53078 GCA_000517005.1 Microvirga lupini | reverse complement strand
GGGACGAAGGGATGGTCCGTTCGATCGAACAAAGGGATTGATCCATCAGATGCCGAGAAATGCACCCGCAGGACGCGCTTGACTTGTCCA
>KI911977.1:49287-52888 GCA_000517005.1 Microvirga lupini | reverse complement strand
ATCGGTGAACCCGGCTGTGTCGGCGTATTGCTCGCGAACCTGCCGGCCGACCTCGTTCATCAGCAGGCCATCGAGAATATACGGCGCCTCGCTGACAGTTGCCGGAATCGTCTGTGAAGCGAATGGTGCGAACTGGTCGCTGACGTGGGTATATGCCTTCAGGCCGGGATCGGAACCGTATTTTGCATTGACCATGTTCATGGCCTCGCCCTGTCGTGCCGTCGGGAAGAACTGGCCGTCGCTCGATGCCGTCGTGCCCATACCCCAGAAGCGCGACATCGGCAGTTTGCCTTGTGCAGCCACCACCATCGCCAGTGCCTGGTTCATGGCTTCGCTTTCGACATGCCAGCGGGCAAGGCGCGAGAGTTGCCAATAATCATGCGTGTTTGTGGCTTCCGCCATCTTGCGCAGGCCCAGATTGAGCCCCTCTGCGAGCAGGACGTTGAGGAGACCGATCCGGTCGTCGCACGACACCCCGGTTCTCAGATGCGTAAACACGTCGGTGAAGCCAAGGGCGGCATCGACCTCAAGCAGCATGTCGGTGATCCGCACGGCCGGCATTCGGCGATATAGATCAAGTATGAGTTCCTCGGCGCTATCCGGAACGTCCGCCGTCAACCGGTCGATCCGCAAGATCCCATCTTCTATGCTGCCGTGGGGGATAGTTCCGTTGCGTGCTGCCCGCGCGAGCCGCTTCAGAGCGCCCGCGAGCCGTGCCTTGCGATCCGCCAGCCAGTCCTGCGGATCGAGCGGTACGGCCAACCTTGTGTTCTCCTGCGCCATAATCATCGGCACCAGAACCTGCTTGAGATCGCCATAGCGGCGAGAATGAGCGAGCCAGATATCCCCAGAGCGGAAGGCATCGCGTAGGTGAAACAGAACCGCTACCTCCCAAAGCCGGGTGTCTCCTTTTTCCTGAGATCGCAAATGACGGTGCCATTTTGAGTTGGGCCGCAGGAAATTCCCTTCTGCCGATGCTGACGCCCGCATCTCCCCGATCGCCGCGGCAGCCGCAACCAATGGCTGGGCAACCGGCGCAGCCTCGAGTTTCAGGCATCGCAACATGCGAGGCGCGTAGCGGCGGAAGCGATGGTATCCTTGGCCAACATGAGCCAGTGGCTCATCCGCCAGTGTACTGCTGAGTTGGGCTCCTATCGCCACCAGTTGTTCCAGCCGCCCCCATTCCGGTGATTTGGCGACAGCCATTTCCAGGGGGACACCGTCATTGCGGGCCTCGAGGAGGGAGGCGCCCAATGCGGTGAAGGCGCGTATCGTATCGGTGAGCGCGGCCTTGGAACCCGCGATCTTCTCGTCATGTAGCCGTTTGGCCTCCCGCCAGGTCTTCCCTACGATCCGGTCATGGGTTTCGACCAGCGTATCGGCAATCGCCGCCTCCCATTCCACCACGCAGACAGCAAGGATCGCCCAGCGCCGGTCCGAGCCGATGTCACGCAAGCCATCCGTGAAGTAACGTTCGCCCTGACGGCGCAGGCGTGCGACGCGGTGTGGCGGAGTGCCGGCGAGGACCAGGGGATCGAGCTTCAAATCGCGCAGAAACTCCAGCCTGTCGAGCAAGCGGTTTGCGGCCGCCGAGTTGTTGCCGACCTCGAAATTGCGAAGCCAGATGAAGCGGCTGACGTTGCCGGCCAGCATTTCGGCCAGAAGCCCGTCCAACCGCTCGCGCGCGTCAGCATCCAGCTTTTCCGATATCCGCGTTTCGATCCGGCGCTCCGCTGCGACAAGGGCGTCTGCGCACAGGCGTTCGATTGTCGACACGGCCGGCAGGATAGTCGAAGTTTCCCGGCACCGCGCGACGAAACGCTGAGCAAGGTCCTCGTTCGATCTGGCATCCTCAGCCTGATCGAAAAGCCAGTCACGCAGATCTCGGGCACCACGGCCCGAGAACGTCTTGTAGCCATAGACTTCGCGCAGCGTGTCCATGTGCTGCTGGCGTGTCTGACGCCGGGCGGCATAGGTGAGAAGCGCATCGGCCGAAACACCAAGCTGCGCGCCGATAAAGGAAAGGACCTCGTGCGGAATCATTTCGCCCGGAGCCAGTGCACGGCCTGGATATCGCAAGGCGCAAAGCTGCAAGGCAAAACCGAGCCGGTTTTCCGGCCTGCGCCGTTGCAAGATGTTTTCCAGATCGTCGTCGCCGAGGGTGTAATGCTTCAGCAACGATGGCTCGTCGGTCGGCAGATCGAGCAGGACCGATCGCTGTCGCTCGGTGAGAATATGGCGTCGTGGCATTCGCGAGTGTCCCTGTTGAAGTATAGTCTGTTCTGGACAACAATCGGCCCAAGCAAATCAAGGCTTTCCGGCGCCAAAATCCGTGAGGGTCCAATTGGGACAGCGTACCGCCATTTACTGCCGGGTTTCGACAGCAGATCAGTCGTGCGCTCGGCAGAAGCGCGACTTGATGGCATTCGCCGGCCGTGCCGGCTACGAAGTGGTGGCAACTTTCAAGGAGACTGGCTCGGGTGCGAAACTCGACCGGGCCGAGCGGAGGAAAGTCCTTGCTCTCGCCCAGGCCAGGCAGATCGACACGATACTGGTCACGGAATTGTCCAGATGGGGACGATCGACAATCGACCTGCTCAATACGCTGCGCGAGCTGGAAAGCTGGAAGGTTTCCGTCATCGCCATGAACGGCATGACCTTCGATCTGTCCTCGCCGCACGGTAGAATGCTGGCGACATTCCTCTCAGGTATCGCGGAGTTCGAGCGCGACCTGATCAGCGAACGGGTCAAGTCCGGTCTCGCCGCAGCAAAGGCACGCGGCAAAAAACTTGGCCGTCAGGCTGGGGAGCGGCCCAAATCAGATCGGCTTGCCCCGAAGGTCATCGCGTTGCGCGCCGAAGGCCGCAGCTATCGCTGGATCGCTCGGGATCTCGGTTTGAGCAAGAACACCGTCGCTGACATCGTCAAGCGCAGCAGACTGTCTTCGGCTTCAAAGACAGGGGCCGCACCATGAGCAGGCGATCAGGGCGTCCCCCATCCGATCCATATCGCAAGGCTCGCTTCAGGGAAATTGCACGCGAGATCGTTGCGAAAGACCGTTACAACCGGAAATACGGGCTGTCCGTCGACACCGCAGGCGCAATCGCCACTGCGCTCGAGAGGGCATATCGGGAGGGAATCCATGACGGTGAACACGGACCCGCTCCCGTAGCCGCGCAACCGGACAGCGGACCGTTGGAATGGGCGCTGATACCGCCACGACCGAGGGACGCGTTCTGGACCATCTGCCTGTTCACCCTGTCGCGTGGCGACCGGCCCGCCTCGGGCGGACGCCTTGTTCCCGCCATCACTGAACGTGGAACGTCGGGATGGATGCTCGACTTGCACGAGCGCACCTATGAGAAACTCTTCGGCGACAGAACGATCGCGCCACTCGTGCGTCTCGGTCTCGTCGAGGCTGCTACCGATGATCCTGCACACCGGGTCGTCTCGAAACGAGGAGAGGAAACCTGGAGCCAATTCGTCCAGCGGGGCGGTCAATACCCGGACGACCTCACCAATCTCTAGCCGCAGGCGAAAGCTCGCGCTCAATCCAGATCATGCTTAGGGTGTCATTTCGCCCTCAGCCGGAACCGACCCC
>KI911977.1:49012-49187 GCA_000517005.1 Microvirga lupini | reverse complement strand
GATCGTGCGGAAGGTGAGCATCGGTACGCCTCATGCGCTGGTGAAGGGATGGAGTGCCCAATCGGAGACTGCCGCCTGAGCATCGGCTGGCAGGACATAGGATTCGTTTGCAGACGGAAATTTGCCGTGGCGAACATCCTCGGCCCAGTGTGTGAGGGCCTGCTGCAACAGATCG
>KI911977.1:48778-48912 GCA_000517005.1 Microvirga lupini | reverse complement strand
AGCACCTGGCCCGAGCAGTGAAGCCCCGGCCGATGCCAATGGTGGGAATGCGTAAGCTCTCGGTGATTCGCGCTGCCAACTCAGTCGGAATGCCCTCGAGCACGAGCGCAAAGCAGCCCGCCTCCTGGAGTTTA
>KI911977.1:47978-48678 GCA_000517005.1 Microvirga lupini | reverse complement strand
CGCGAACGAGACAGAGCCATTTAAGCCTGGCTCGCGGCTTTGTTGCCGAGCGCTGCCTGCGCGGCGGCAAGGCGCGCGATCGGCACGCGATATGGCGAGCAGGACACGTAATCGAGCCCGATCGACTGGCAGAAGTGGATTGAGGCGGAACCACCACTATGCTCGCCGTAGATCAGGACGATAGTGCTTTCTTTGCCGGGCTGGTCCATGGACTTTCCGTCGATGGTGAGTGTGGCACTCATCCTTCACGTTCCTTAATGCGGGATCGAAGCAACACCAGGTCACAGATTGACGTAGTTCGGCCCACCGCCGCCCTCGGGCGTGACCCAGTTGATGTTCTGGTTCGGGTCCTTGATGTCACAGGTCTTGCAGTGGACGCAGTTCTGGGCGTTGATCTGGTAGCGCACGCCCCCCTCGCCCTCGACCCATTCATAGACCCCTGCCGGGCAGTAGCGCTGCGAGGGGCCGCCATAGACATCGTGCTCGGAGGCCCTCTGCAGACCTAAATCCTTCACCTGGAGATGGACCGGCTGGTCCTCCTCGTGGTTCGTGTTCGACAGGAACACCGAGGAGAGCTTGTCGAAGGTGAGCACGCCGTCCGGCTTGTCGTACTTGATCGGCTTCACCTGAGAGAGTGGGAGCAGGCATTCGTGATCCGGCTTGCCGTGCTTCATGGTGCCGAAGGGCGACCAGCCGAAGA
>KI911977.1:46988-47878 GCA_000517005.1 Microvirga lupini | reverse complement strand
CTTACAGCCTGTTTGAGAAGGGGACTGCTTCAGAGGTTAAGAGAAGCGATGAGGGTTTGCTGCGCTGATCGGCAAGGCAGCTTGAAGCCCCAGCAGCGAACTTATGGGACCATACGTTTCCCATGCGGCCAGTTTATGAGGAGAGCTGAAGGAAGCTGCTCGGTGAAAGCAGAGCCTGCTGATCGAATTCTCTCCGCATGGCAGCAAATCGCGAGTAGTCTCTAGTTGTGGCCAGCGCACGATCTGGGCACAGCCCGGCCGCGCAGCCCGAACTGGACGAGCACCGATTTGCGCACCGGAGGAAGTCATCATGGAACGGAAAATTATCAATCCATGGCAATGGCAGGACCAGTACGGATTCGTTCAGGCGAATGAGGTCAGCGGCGCAGCGCGTCCTCTATTGCGCAGGGCAGGTGTCGGTGGACGCTGAGGGGAACCCGGTCAATGCGGGGGACATGCGCGCCCAGATCACCCAGGCCCTGGACAATGTGGATGCCGTCCTGGGCGCTGCCGGATTCAAGATGTCCGATGTGGTCCGTCTGAACTTCTACACCACCGACGTCGATCGAACCATGGAGGCGTGGCCCCTGATTATGGAGCGACTGGCGCAGGCGGGTTGCCGTCAGGCAAGCACGTTGCTCGGCGTCGCACGGCTGTATCATCCCGACATTCTGATCGAGATCGAAGCCACGGCGGTTCAATAGCCGGGAGCGGCGTACTCCAGCGGGTACCGTCAACTTAACGCTTTTACTTGCTCTCTGCGGTGCTTAGGTCCAGAGCGGGTCGCGCATTTTCAATAGCTTAGCCCTGCCCCGGAATTGCTGAAAACAGCAGAAAGCGGCCTTTACTCGGTTAAGTTGACGGTGCCATGGCTGGAGCATCTGGCGCGG
>KI911977.1:46670-46888 GCA_000517005.1 Microvirga lupini | reverse complement strand
GTGGCAAAGCCCGCCGCGATGGCACCCCGGTCCAAGAGCCGCCCCAAGCGGGTCCAGGCTTTCTCATCCAGGCGAGGGAGCTGGCCTGGAATGGGTCGCGCTTCCAGGCCGCGCGGGCCCTCCTGGGCCAGGGTGGCGGCCCAGCGGCAGACGCTGGCGCGGCTGACCCCCAGGCGCCGGGCGATGTCTGCCTGGGAAAGCTGCCCTTGCCGCAACAG
>KI911977.1:39669-46570 GCA_000517005.1 Microvirga lupini | reverse complement strand
AACGCAGGCTGCGGCTGAACACCGAGCCAGAGTACAAGAGTCTTTACAACTGGGCGATCAACGAGATCGACGAGCAGGGCAAGCAGGTCGGTCAAGATCAAATCCCATGGGGCTGGACGTTGTATTTCACTGCAACGTCAGCCGTGCTTGGCGACAGCATCGAGATCAAAAGGTCCTTACAGATCAACGAGCCCGCGTCACCAGCAACGCCGGAGATCGAGCAGCGCCAAGTTATTCGGCTACAACTGCGCCCGGGCGACCCGCGAGACGAGGACGACATCCGCCGCGAAACCACCTACAGGATGTTTGGCACCGACCGAGCCATCAAGCGCTTCCAACTCGACATCCATCCGATTACCGACCCCGACCAGCAGGAGAGTTGCAGGGCATGGGGCTATCCATCCTACACGTCCGAAATCGACTTCACGACAGAGACGACCGACGACTGCATCGGATTCTACTTGTATGTGAAGCCTGAGACGTTTGCTCGCTATGCAGCGAAAGTCTCTCTCGGCAATGTGAACGAAATCATTCTCAGTGTCGGATTGGTCGCTGGCTTCTACTCAGAATGGAGCCCCTCGATCCCCACCCGTAAGGTGAAGGTCTTGACCAGTGACAGCGAACATAAGGTCGATCTGCCGCCCAACCTTCAGTTTCAGCTCCCGCGGCTGGGCGAGGTTGGTGACGCCACTCTGTACATCAATCGTCGCATCGAGTTCGGCAAGCAAGCGCAGTACCCCAAGCCTGACGAGAAGCCAATCGAAGCCGACAGAGCGCAGATAGCATCCGCGACTCCAGCATCAGCAGAGTTGGACCCACGAATCTTGAAGACGTTGGGATCCCTGAAGCGAGCCGCGTGGTTCGTTGTGGTCCTTCTGTTGCTGCTCTTCGTCAGGACACTGTCTATGCGCTAGCCCGTCAAGAGGGAACAGGTATGTTCAAGTTCATCAAGAAGCAAAAGCCACCATCGTCGGAGCGCCGGCAGTTCGACGCCACTATCACCCTTCTGCTTAGCGGGTTCGATGATCACGTTCGGGAAAGAGCAAAGAGCCTTATCGACTTGGATGGCGCTTCCACCGAGCTCCTGCAAGACGGTGCCTCGCCAATAGAGGCCGGTTTCCATGCAACAGCGCTCATCCTAAGCGCATTCATCGACACGATGACGAACGCCCAGCGCGAGTTGCACCGCAAGGCGTTCGAAGCGCAGGACTGGGGCGATCCGTTCTGCAAGATGATCAATTACTTGTGCCAAGTCGCAGAGAACCTCGAGGCCCAAAGCCGTGTCAGCCCCGCGCTGGTGCGTATGCTCACATTCCATACGATAAACCGTCTTAGAGGCCTATCCTGGGAGGAGGCACAGAATGCCTGGGGCGAACATGAGGCTCGGCTTGCATTAGCGCGACTTCAGACAGGAGGGGCCTAGTCCCTATGGCGGACCGCCTTCACGTCTCGCCATATGGACTTGCTAATGCGACTGGCTCCCGTCCGGTGTCATCGCCGAGTTGATAAAGTCCTCGATGGACAGTTGCGACGAGTTCCGCGGCTTCGACTGGGAACGGCGCGGCGCCTCTTCCGGTGGAGCTACGGCCCTGCGTCTGCTGACCGGCACACTCTCGGTTTTGGCCTTTTCGATCCGAGCTTTGGCCCGGTCCCGCGCGACGGCCTCCTCTGACGTCGGATTGTCCTCAAGCCATTTCCCACGTTTCAGAACCTCATTCACTCTCCCCTGATTGACGCCCAGCTGGAACGCGATCTCCTGCTGGGTCATATCGGTCGTCTGGTTGAGCTCGATGATCCGCCGCGCGAGTTCCGGCGTCATCTTCTTGCCGGCGATACGCCGCGCAGGCCGGATCGTCCGCTTGGCGCGATCCCGCTCCTTGAGCTTTTCCAGGATCGCCAGTGCCATGTGCATGCCCTGCTCGCGCAGAGCCTCTTCAAACTCCTTCAACGTCGTCAATTAGGCGCACTCCATCGATGTCAGCCAAGCCCGCCAGGTGAGAAGCCGGTTGTTATTGGAACTCAACGCCATCCAATTCGGGCAAAAGTCAGCCCCCAAGGCAATAATCCCAGGAATTTCTGATTTGCCAAGATGAGCGGCCGATGATGCACCGCTCTCTTTAGCTCACTCACGCGATCAGCGAGATGCAACCTTCAGGTCACCATTTCCGGCTTGCTGTCTGGCCCGCAGGAAAGCATCGCGGTTCCTCTTAAACGTAGCTGCCCTCTCCAAACACTTCAGGATCTTCTTCTGGTTCGGCACTGTCTGCTGCGCATAGCGCGCACATAGCTTTCCGACCGGGAATTCCACTGGCAGCTCTGGCTGGTTGCTTGCGATCGCCGCGCGGATTGCGTCGACCTGCGCTCCTTCGACTGGCATCTGGCCATCCTGGCCCAGCACAATCATGAGGTCCTTGACTACATCGGCCATGGCACGGGTCAACTCACGTCCTGGCTTTGCACTCGCTATCTCGACGTACTCGAGACGGTTCAGGGTGATGGCGATCGTATTCTGCTTGGAGATTTTGCCTGCATCGCACAGGTCCTCCAGTGCAAGCCTGAAGCTGCGCTCGCGCACACGAGCTGCATCGTCGTGACGGGCAAATCCCGCCTTTTGTCGGATCCACGCCTCAGATGGCCCCTTCGGACCGACGGCCACGATACTGGCATTCATCAACCCCTCAGCTAGGCGCGGCTTGAGAGCTTCCTCCTTGTCCGGATCCTCGATGACGAAGAACCCGAACCCAGTCGTTGCGACGACGTTCCGGATTTCCGGTAGAACGCTCGGATCATAGGTCGTGATCGAGAACGGAGCCGCCTTCCGGTCGAACCCGACAGGTGCTATCTCACCAAGCCGCTGCCGCAGTCGGCAATACGCCGCAAGCAGGTCGCGTCGCTGCGGCGTGATCTGGTTTGGCCGGTCCAGAATGATCGACCGAAGTTTCGGCTGGAGGCTATGAGCTCCCGTCGCCCTCTCGATCAGGCGGGTGGCGCCGGCGGCAAGCAGCGTTACCAACAGTCCGGCCCGATCTTTCAGCAGATCGATCCCGCATGCGATCTGGGTCGCACTCATCGCCTCGGCAAAGGGGACCAGCCAGGGCTGGGCTTGCGGCTTTTCCTTTTGAAGATTGGCCAGGAACCGCCGCTGCTTATCACTCGGAAGGCTTTGCTCGTATTCCCCATCATAGCGGATGCCGACGAAGGCCGCGTACTTGCGGGCGACGTCGAGGGTCGAACACAGGAATGCCTGCTGCGCCCCCGTCTTCTCATCGTGCGTCGCTACCAGCCAGCGCGGAAGATCCTGTACGGCCTCCGCCCCATAGATCCCCGACTGGTAGAGATCGCAGAACAAGGCAAGGCGGCTGGAGAACTTCTTGGTCTCGGAATCGTAACGGCGCATCCCGGCCGCCATCATGCCCGACGCGAACGGCTTCGGCAGCGGCAGCGTATCCTCCTCGCCCCAGGACATGGAGGGGTCGAGTGGATCTTCGTACTCCTCCCGATCGGACTCGCCGAGGCGCAGCCGGATTTGGCGCTGCCGCTCTTCGATCTGTTCCCGAAGAGACGGATCCTTGTCGAACCACGCCTCGAACTGCTCGCGGATCGGCGCAGCCAGGCCACGCACCTGACGCCGGCACCGCTCCGGATCATTGCGGCGCATCGCATCGATGTCGTTGAAGATCCTCAGGATCGAGTTGCCGACATCGACGAAGACCTGATGCGTCTTCCGGGTGGCCTTGTGGGATCGCTCGCCGCGGCCGCTGATCTGCTTGACCGGGCCGATCGACCGTTCCTGACACGCCAGGATGTTAAGGTCCGTCTGAGGAACGTCCGTCCCGACGCCCAACGCATTCACGTTGACAAGAATGTCGAACTCGCCCGCGCGGGCGGCATTGAGGAGATCGTCACGTTTGATCTTCCGGCCGGGTTCATCGCCCGGATTGAGGCCGGTCTCCCGCCCGTTCCGCCACACCCGGATTTCGCCAGCCACCACGAAAGCGACGCGCGGATGTTCGCCGGCGCGGGCATGCTCCTGCGGCATTCGCTGGAGGGCGAGAGCGCCCGAAAGGGCTTTGGCGAACTCCACACTATCGCAATGGATCATGGCCAGAACAGCATTGGCCGCCCGCTTGGCCCAGATCCCCACAAGAGCCGCAACGATGAGCTCGGCGATCGCGCTGTCTCCCTCGCTGGCATCCGGCTTGAAGAAGCGTGAGAATGCCTGCTGGGAGGCTTGATCCACCGATTTGTTCTCGGCCAGCAGCGCCAGGAACGCCGTTTCGATCAGCCGGACGGCGTCGGCGCCGAGGTGCCGCTCGAACTCCCCGGTCGCAATGTCGAACCGTGTCCTCACCGTCCGGCCCGTCGCCAGAACCTCGTCATAGGTGGCGACATCGATCAGATCGTGCTCGATGCTGGCGCCGAACGGATCCAGCGGATCCTGCCCATCGGTCCTGAACGGAGTCGCCGTGAGCACGATCCCCGAGCCGCCGGCCCGGGCGATCCGCTGGAGAATCTTCGAAAGTTGTTCGGCGGCGGCCTTATGCCCTTCGTCAATGAGGGCGATACCTCCTCGCCTGCCGAACTCGTCGAGGCCGCGCAGGAAGTCCTCGTCATCCAGCTTGTTCACCAGCGACATGTTCGTCGCCATGATCACGTCGGCATCGAGGCTGTTGCGGAGCATCGGCCCGTTCCCGATAGCCTCCGTCTTGGCGACAAAGAACGCCACCCTCGCCTTCCGCAGGGACGGGATAGCCTGCAGCTGGGCATAGTTCTGGCGCAGCAGACTGCTGTCGGGATGCAGGATCAGAATCGGCTTACCGAGGTCGAACGCATCCTCGGCCGCCGCCGCAGCCTTGAGACTCTTGCCACTTCCTGTTGGAGCAAGGACAGCACCGGAGCGACCACGCTGGATTGCCTCGCGCAGCGAGAGGATGATCCGGGCCTGATAAGGCTCGGCCTGCTTATCGCCAACCACACGGGACGGAGAAAGGAACGGTGCCTCATAGGAGGCGTCGGCGAGGTTCAAGAGTGGCCGCATCATTCAATATCAGAGGGGATCAGGGGCGTTCAAAATGCGAGTGAGCTCTCCACGAACAGACGAATCTGCCGACGTGGCTGCCTCACAGGGAACATAGAACATTTTGAGAACGCAATCACCATCTTGACACGACTTCTATCGGCCCTGCCTTACAAAACGCGGGGCTTTCCGACAGCAAAGTCTCGACGGTTAGTTCATCCAGTATTAACCTCCTCCTCACGAGGCTCTGACGAGTTAAGAAAAAGAGATCTGATTCACGCTAGTTCAGATCAAACCCTTAAAGGCTAACGAGACACGCCTTCACATATAAGACTCACGACGTACACGTTTATTCGATCAGAGTACGCAATGTCCCGTATTTCTAAAACACACTATGACCATTTTGCTTCGAAAGAGCCGGCAATAATTAAAGAGATCAATGCCCGTGCATTGAGAATGCCGGATCCAGAACGCCCCCTCGTTATGGACGAAGGTATAGACCGCCAAGCACACCGCATCTTAATGGATTCCATTATTGAGAACGGAAGGGTTAACCTGGCCAGACGAGGCTATAAGGTGGCCCGCATGACCGGCGGTGAAATCCTTAGCATCATGCCGGAGAAGATAAAGGAGGCCCTTTGGGCGAGCCTTAATCAGGATTTCATACACAATCTAAATTTTACGCTCTTTGGACGAAAAACGTTCTTCTTTCGTGAGAATCTCGTCGCGCGATTGGCTGAAACTGAGCTGAATGTTGACAACGAGCTTCTCGAACCACCGTTCAAGTCGTGCCTGTTCATCTATAACGATCAATGCATGCGTGATGCACTGTACGCAATTCATGGACTTGCCGCGCCAGATCACGGCCCGATAAGCGTGTACATTTCTAAGTTGCCGCGGGGCTCAGACTTCATGCTGGCAATTTACGCAGTTCATAACATCGGCTCAGATACCAGAGCGCCAGTGGTCAGGCAGCTCATTCTACGCTCTGGCCAGACGATTGAGGACGCACTCCGAACAAACTGGGAGGAAGAGTACCGAGTATCTGGAGAAGCACCTCCAAATTCGGCTCATCTCGATGTCTTGGAAAGTGAAAAGTTCTTTGGTGTCGGATTCCGCCTGTACCGGGTCGTTCTCAATTCGATACTCTACTTGGGATCAAGCCACCCGGACCTCTCGGATCTAATCCAGCCTCCGCATTACAACCATGCTAAGAACATTGTGGGTAGCGCTCGCCGCCAACTGGAGCGGAGTTCGGCACATGAAACGAGGCTCTCCTACATTGACGTAGGTCGCTCAGTTCTGCCGGTAGAAGGTATCCCACAAGACACTGGTTCTGGCCGTCCTCTTGACCACCAAGTGCGCGTACGCGGCCATTGGAAATCCCAGGCCCATGGGCCAGGCTGGTCAAAGAGGAAAATCATTCGTGTCGAGCCCTATTGGAAAGGCCCAGACGCTGCTGAGGTGATATCAAAGAACTACGTAGTCCGCTAAGCGTTGTCACGGGCTTCTACCCTTATCCGATCCCTCGGGCGCAATACAGCGTCCGCCAGGTGAGATCAGTTGCTGCCATTGCGCCTTAATGCTTCAGCATTCGGGCCACAACTCTGGGGAGTGACAATCAGGAGGGTTTCACCGAACGCAACGTTCACCGACGGTCGCGCCATGACTCGGTTCAGCAAATCCGGAAACGTAAACCAAACGAGCCACTCGCTTTATTTCCGGCTGGCTCATTCAGGTGCCGGCGGCTTGCCCGTTCACATGGTCTTTCAGCCTGTGGGATGGCGTGAAGGTAACGACCCGGCGGGGCTCGATCGGAACCTCTACACCAGTCTTCGGGTTGCGCCCCACGCGCTCCGCTTTCTCCCGGACCACGAAGTTGCC
>KI911977.1:13437-39569 GCA_000517005.1 Microvirga lupini | reverse complement strand
AATCTGCGTCGTCACCCCGGGACGGCGGGCATGGCGCGCCGGTGTCGTCGACGGTGATGTACAGCGCGGAAGTCAGGCCCGCCTGCAGGACCGCGCGGTTCTCCTGTTCGAACATCTCCAGATCCGAGGTGAGCAGACGCACGACCTCGCGCTTTGAGATTGACAGGCCGATGCCGTTGAGCAGATCGGTGAGGCGCTCGGTGGTCACTTGGCCTTGTGTATGCAGGGCCAGGCAGAACCGGCGCACGCCGGGACCGAACCCGCCGGTGACGCCGATCGGCAATGGGGCGATGATGGTCTGGCCCTCGGGCGTCACCCAGCGTTCCCGCTTGTAGCGCACGACCTCCGCGGTCAGGATCAGATCCCGCTGCACCACCGTCTTGTAGCCTTTGAAGCGCGAGCCGGGGGAAGCCTCGACCCGCAGCGTCACCTCGCGGGTGACCCGATCCCGTTTGGCGCCGCGGCCGGGGCGCCGGCCTGGACCCGCGGGCTGTGGCTGGGTGGCTTTGTCCATGCCGGACGGCTTGAACGGCGGGCGCGGCGGCAGGTTCTTGAGCCGGGAAATCTCGTCCTTCAGGGCCTGGTTATCGATCCGCAGGTTGCTGTTGTCGAGGCGCAGTTGCTCGACCTCTTGCTCCAGTCGATCGATCTTGCCGGCCAGATCCGTGACGAGCAGGCGCAGGGCCTTTTCGGACAGGGGCTTAGCGGAATCAGACGACGGCGCCGACATTCGTCTGTTGAATCACAGATAGGGGGCACCTCAAGGTTTCTGCGCCAGGCAACGGTAAGCCGGACGAAACGGGAACATGTTGAGCAACGTGTGGGGCTCGTCCTTCGCCTGTCCGAAAACGAGCGATTCCGTACAGGGGCAAAACGACCCGTCCCGCAACTTAGCCTGACAGGGTTATGAACACGCGATCTGTTTCGGACAGCCCTATTCAGACGAATACCCGCTAAGAGGATTCTAATGTGACGGGAAACACTTGTTTGTCGTCACCGTGCAAGGCGATCTCCCAAAACGGTCAATTCGCCCCGCAAATTTGCGCGACAAACCCTGTCGGATTGTGGCAATGTGCGGCAACGCCTGATTTGGGGTTTGTCGTACATGCTTATTGGCTACATGCGTGTTTCATCTGCCGACGAACGTCAATCGGTCGACCTACAACGTGATGCGCTCATCGCCGCCGGCGTCGACGATCGCCACCTGCATCAGGATAAGGCCTCCGGTGCTCGCGATGACCGACCAGGGCTCAAGGCCTGCATGGAGGAACTGCGATCCGGCGACGTGTTGGTGGTTTGGAAACTGGATCGCTTAGGACGCTCCCTGTCGCACCTCATCCGGATCGTCGACGAATTGAAGGAGCGTGGCGTCGCTTTCCGCTCGCTGACCGAGCAGATGGACACCACCACGCCGTGCTCCGATACCATTCTTTGGACCGCCGGAAGGTAGAGTTTCCCGGCTTTTTCACGATGGCGGGCTGGCTGCGCCATCGGGATTGAGCAACGAGATCGGCACCTTGTGCCCGATCGCCCCGTGCGGACGCACCTCGTTGTACAACACGACGACAGAACACCCACGGGACGGAGGTTCGTGAGCTTTTATATCCGTGGCATCCTTGGTGCGGTCAGCTCGTGCATGTCCATGATGCGCTGGCCAAAGGTACGGATATTTTCCGCTGCAGCCTTTCTGGTGCTTCTTCTGATCGGCTTTTTGAAGTCCCAGCATGGATGTTCGACCGCTCCGTGAGCGGATATTGGCGCAGCCTGCCGGTTCCGCACGTCGATCTCGCGAGCCTGCATGCTTTGGCAAAGTTACTGGAAGACGCCGACGCCTCATCGCAATCTGCGGTAATGGGCGCAGCATTGGTCTCTCACGAAACGAGTCGGAGAGATGTCCATGCCTCGCCAGTCCATGACATGCCAGTTCGATCTGTTTTCGGCTCCGTAGAAGGGGATGACCGCAGGCATGCCACAATGGCCGGAGTTGCCGGAGGAAACCCGCCAGGCGCTGACGGTTCTCATCGTGCGGCTGTTCGTCGACCACGCAAACTGCGGGCGCGCCTCCCAGCAGAAGGGGGCCGGTCATGATGCATGAGAAGATCGGGCCGCACCATCTGGAGCGGAAGGCTATTCTCTATGTTCGGCAGTCCTCGGCTCACCAGGTTCTGCACAATCGCGAAAGCAGTACCCTTCAATACGCCATGCGCGATCGCCTGACAGCACTTGGTTGGTCGCGCATTGAGACGGTGGATGACGATCTTGGTCGTTCGGCCGCCGGTGGTGTAACCCGCGCTGGTTTTGACCGGATGGTCGCCGAGGTCTGCCTTGGCAAGGTGGGGCGGTAGCGGCACGCGAGGTATCGCGTTTTGCCCGCAACAGCCGCGATTGGCAGCAGCTCATCGAGATGTGCCGCGTCGTTGATACCGTTCTGATCGACCAGGAAGCGGTCTACGCACCACGCCAGGGCAATGACCGGCTGCTCTTGGGCCTGAAGGGCAGCCTCAACGAGTATGAGCTCGATCTCTTACGTCAGCGTTCCCTTTCCGCCCGCTACGAGAAGGCACGCCGCGGAGAGCTTGTCGTCACGGTCCCGGTCGGCTTTTTGAAAGTCGGTGACAGGATCGAGAAAGATCCCGACCGGCGCATCCAGGACGCCATTGCGTTGGTCTTTAACAAAGTCGCCGAACTTGGCAGTGCACGGCAGGCGCTTCTATGGTTCCTCGAACACGGGTTGGATTTGCCGGTCAGGCGCGCGGACGGTGATGTCATCTGGCGCAGACCCAACTATGCGACCATCCACCGGATGATTGCGAATCCGATCTACGGCGGCGTTTATGCTTATGGTAAGAGTCGTTCCGTACCGGGATACGGTGGCCGATCTGGAATTCGCCGCAAGGCGCGTGATGAATGGTTGGCGCTGATCCCGGACGCACACGAAGGTTACATCAGTTGGGAAAGGGCGGAGGAGATCCGCAAGATGGTCAGCGACAATGTACCGGCCAGTCGCCATCATGGAGCGCCGAAGCATGGCGACGCTCTGCTTGCCGGCCTTTTCCGCTGCAAAAGGTGCGGCCGGAAGCTGACGGTTCGTTACACAGGAGCCAACCATAACATCCCGCGCTATTCTTGTTGGCGAGGGTTGCTCGACAACGGCGAACCACGTTGCATCGCCTTCGGCGGTCTGCGGGTCGATGATGCGATCGAGGAGGCGGTGCTCGGGGTGGTCGAACCAGGAGCTATTGCCGCCGCCATCGGGGCGGAACGCCGTATGGCCAGCCAACGCGACCAGGTTCAGGATGCCCTGCTGCGCGACCTCGAGGCAGCGCGCTATGCCGCCGACCGGGCATTCCGGCAATACGACGCGGCTGATCCGGAGAACAGGCTGGTGACGTCGGAGCTCGAAGCACGCTGGAACAAGGCGCTCGCTCGCGCCGGCGAGATCGAAGCCAAGATTGCCAAACATCGGACGGTTGTGCCGCAGCCGATCCCCATGTCCGCATCCCAGGTAGCCGCACTTGCGGGGAACCTCCGCGCCGTCTGGACGGCGCCGACAACCGATGCAAGGCTGAAGAAGCGTATCGTGCGAACGCTCATCAATGAAGTGGTTGCCGATCTCGATGATGGAACCTCCGAGATCGTCCTCGTCATCCATTGGGTTGGGGGTGTCCACACCGAGCTGCGCCTGCCGAAGCGGCGCCGCGGGCAAAGAAACGCGACGCCTGACGATATTGTCGACGCCGTACGACAGCTCGTCCTTATCGCCAATGACGATGTGATTGCCGGTGTCCTCAATCGCAACGGACTGACGACCGGCAATGGCAATCGGTGGACACGGGAGCGGGTCACCGCGCTGAGGTCATATCGCAAGATTCCGGTCTTCCGGCCCCAGGTCGACGGGGTCGAGCCGTGGCTTAATTTGGGCGGTGCGGCGAAGTTGCTCGGGATAACGCCAAAAACGCTGCGTCTGGCGGCCGAGGCCGGCCAGATCGAGGGGGCTCATCCGCTACCCGACGGCCCATGGATCTTCAGCCGTTCAAAACTCGCCACCCCACAAGCACATCAGATCCTCGATCGCGCCCGGCACCCTCGACACCCCACAGGATCGCATCCAGATCAGGAAAACTTATTCCCTTCAACAACATAGAAAGATGGGCGTTATGAAACAGGACTGTAGTATCTGCGCCAATCCTCCAACTTTTCGGCCGCATCGGCAAGCGTCAGGAACCAGTGTGCGTTCAGACATTCCGCCCGGAAGCGCCCGTTGAACGCTTCGATGTAGGCATTGTCGGTCGGCTTTCCCGGCCTTGAGAAGTCGAGCGTCACGCCTCTGGTGTAAGCCCACAGGTCGAGGTCGCGGGAGACGAACTCGGAGCCCTGGTCGACGCGGATCGTCTTCGGATAGCCGATCTTCGGGAAGACATGCTCCAAAGCGCGGACCACGTCTTCGGCCCGATAGCTGAACCGGGGATCAAGCACAGGCACGTAGCGGGAGAACGTATCGACGACCGTCAGCACGCGGATTTTCTTGCCCGTAGCAAGCTGATCGTGGACGAAGTCCATCGCCCAGACGTCGTTCGGGCGGACGGCTTCCTGGCGGTCGTCCCGAAGCTTCGCCTTCACCCGTCGCTTCGGCGTCTTGTTTCTCAGCTGAAGGCCCAAATCCCTGTAAATCCGGTAGGTTCGCTTCATGTTGATGTCCCAGCCTTCCCGCGTGAGCATCACGTGCACACGCCGATAGCCATAGCGAACCCGTGTCGCGCAAATGTCCTTGATCCGAGCCTCGATGCCGGCCTGATCGCGGCGGCGGGACTTGTAGTGATAGGTCGAGGTGTCGAACTCCAGAACCCGGCAGGCCCGCCGGATCGACACGTTCCACTCACCACACGTCTGCGCAACCAGCTCGCGTTTGCGACCAGGCCTCACAGTTTTCGGCGGATCACGTCCTGCAGCATCTCCTTGTCCAGCGACAGGTCGGCGACAAGCTTCCTGAGCTTGCCGTTCTCATCCTCGAGCTGCTTCAGCCGCTTCATCTCCGTCGGCAGCAGCCCGTCGTATTTCTTTTTCCAGTTGAAATAGGTCGCCGGCTGATCCCCGCCCGGCGGCAGATCTCCGCCACCGGGATCCCGTCCGCGCCCTGCTTCAGAATGAACGCCTTCTGCGCGTCTGAAAACTTCGATGCCTTCATCGTCTTCCGCTCCTCCCAGCCAGGGGATGTTATCGCGGAAAACTCCACTTTCGAACGGTCCAGTTTTCAGGGATCAGAGCAGCCGCATGGGGAGTTCCTGTTCAACATCTTTGGCTCGCTTGCTCAATATGAGCGGGCCCTGATCACGGAGCGGGTGACGGCAGGACTGGCCGCAGCCCGGCGGCGTGGTCGAAAAGGTGGGCGACCACCTTCACTGGACCCTGAGAAGATCGAACAGATCATCGCCGCACTCGACGGCGGCGCCAGCAAGGCTTCGGTATGCCGCTCCTTCAAGGTGCCACGATCGACACTCATCGACACATTGGAGCGCGTCGGCTGGACCGGCGCCGGAACAGACGCGCCAAAGGCGAAGCGCGCCAGAACCAAAACGCAGGCTGCTTGACCTCCTGAAAAGGCCCTCTGGCAACTGCTGTATGCGTCTTCTGAAATCGACAATTTTGGCGGACCGCCTTGCAAGGTGACGACACAAGTGTTTCCGGTCACATTGCAGCGGCCTATGACATACGAGCGGCTCGCGCACCCAGCCCGGACTTCGTCCTCAGTCATTCCTCTGGGCCAAACGCAACCCTCGTTCGTAGACCTCGTCACACACGTGTGGCGCTTCTTTTCGGAAGTCCATTCCTGATGGCCAAATATCTCATGACAGGGAGATGACGAAATCTGGAACTGTCCGACGGTCGTATCTTGTCTGCCTTGTAGATGACATGTTGCATCTATAGAGGTCGCCCAGCGATTGCGATTTCCAGCGGTAGGGGACAGGAGATTATGGGTACCTCGGCTTACAATTGTGGGAGCGGCGTTGCGATGGAACATCAGCATGTGCTGATCGACGGTGTGAATGAGGACGCACTGGCCCTGGCGCAATATCTTTCCCCCCGCTCCAAGCACGTAACCGTACTCCACGCCACGAATGATGAAACTAAAACCGCGCGGAAAGTCTTAGGTCCTGATGACAGGGACGTCGAATTCCGCCTTCGGACCGAGATTGCAGATATCGACAATGCGGGAGCGCTTTTCGTTTCCCTTGCGACGCCGCCGCATGATCTCGTTGTCGACCACGCCCGATCCAAGGGCATTATGCTTTCCAATCTCGCCGATACCATTCTGCGTGATGCCACCGGTCCAACGATCGGAGTGACTGGCTCTGCCGGAAAGACAACGACGACATCTATGCTGACGGCAATCCTGCGGAATTCGGGTTTTGGTGTCATCGGTTCGACGGACTATCGGCTCACACCTTCCGGGCCTGGAAAAGCAATGTTGGAGGCAATCGCGTCATGCAACGATACTCGTTGGTCGGTGGTCGAATTGACCAGCCATCACCTGGACCATGTCACGACCAGCCCTTCGATCGGGATCGTCACCAACCTTTTTCCTGATCATCAGGACTGGCATGGTTCCTTTGAAGCCTATCGGAGTGCAAAACAGAACCTGTTGCGCTTTCAGAAGAGCGGCGACGTGGCGGTGCTTAATTTTGATGATCCTGAAGTCCGCGGACATTTTCACCGGCTCGGGCGGGGACGGGAGATCTACTTCAGCGCACTGGACAACATAACAGATGGCGTTGTGGTTGCGGACGGCCACATCGCATTGCGTTCCAGGGGAGGGTGCAACAGAATCTGCGCCGTTTCGCAATTGAGAATGCCGCAGCATCATATTCCGAATGCTCTGGCCGCTGCAACAGTTGCCCTCGAACTCGGAGTGAAGCGTGAAGCATTGCGCGACGGGCTGATTGGGTTCCAAGGCTTGCCGCAGCGGTGTCAATATCTGGGCACGCTAGATGGCGTCGAGATATACGACGACACGATCGGTATGAACCCGCGCAAGGCCTTAAAAGGCCTGGAAACTTTTTCCGATAACTCGCTGATTGTGGTCTCCGGAGGCGCGCTTCAATCGCAGGGCGGAGAAAAGCGGGTCAGCAGTCCATTGGAGAAAGCCGACCTGCGGCTGTTTTGCGAAGCGCTGCTCAGAAAGGCGAACAGCATCGTACTTTTCGACGAAGGGGGCGATACGATCGAACGGACCCTTGCGGAAATAGGCAGAGGGACGCCGCGCGTCATTCGCGCCGAAAACTTCGAAGGCGCAGTTCTTCAAGCCGTCGGGGCGGCGAGCGACAGTGTGCGCCTGCTGATTTCTCCCGTCTTCTATAATCCGCCATGGGAAATGCGGCGTTTCCTCGCGGATCTGGTTGGCAAGTCCGAGTGAAAAACGCGCTCGGGTGTCGCAACTTCATTTTCTATTTTTGCCGAGGGTATGGACTGTGGAAACTGACCCACCAACGAACCTGAACGGCATCGTGCCGATGCGTTTCATCTATCGAAGCGCGGAGTGGTATGAACGCCTCTATCCGCAATCGGCGGAATGGGCCGAAGATTGTTTTCGATTGGTCCATCGATTTGCGGAAAGGCCGCCGCGCTCGATCTTGGATATTGGCTGCGGCACCGGTCTGGCGCTCGCCCGTTTCGCCGGTCCTGCCATTGAACGTTGGGGAATAGACGCATTGCCGGTGATGGCGGAAGCCGCGCGCCAAAAGAATCCAGATGCGACCATTGCAGTCGGGGACATGCGCGACCTGCATTTGGGGCGCCGTTTCGACGCAGTGATCATGCTTGGCGGCGTTTTTAGCCATGCAAAGACGAACGAGGATGTCAGCAAGACGATGCAGGTTCTTGCAAAACATACGGAAGCGGGCGCCGTCCTCGCCATCGAGGGCATAAATGCCTGCGCCCTCCTTTCCGGTGCAGCAGGCCAGCGTAACTGGTCCATCGATGTCGAAGCTGATGGCGATTGCTACCGGGGAGACGCCGAGATCTCGATAGATCTGCCGAACTCCCTGTTCCATCTCAAGAGAACCTGGGCGGTAGGCGATGAGATAATCGATGTCGAGAGCAGCGACCATCGATTCATGCTTCCGCTCGAGATGGAAGTCCATCTCAAGCATCATGGTTTTAGCTTGGTTGGGTTTGCCGACAATGGGCAGATGCGACCGAGCGATATGAGCGGAGCACGTGCCTGGCTAGTCGCTGTTCGCAACGCTGACTAGCCCGAATATCTCATCAAAAGAAGTGCATCGGCCCCAAGAATCTGAGAAACTGCTTTTGCAACAAAAAGTTATCAGATTCATTGACGGGGTCCGATGCAAACACACTGTATCTCTTGCCAGCTCGAATTTGAAGGCTTCGATGGGCGCAAAGTTGTGGCTGGCTTTGACGGTGGGGCGATCACTTCAGATGCCGGTGCCTTGCTTCTTCGCCACGTTGAGGGGGCCATCGGTCTGTTCGAGCGGGTCGCCGCTTGCTTCATCGACTATCGCGATCCGGATTTCACTGTTCACAGCGTGCAGACACTGATCGGACAGCGCATTGCAGCGATCGCGCTGGGCTACGAAGATGTCGATGACCATGACACGCTTCGCCACGATCCGGTGCTGGCGCTTCTGTCGGAGAGCCTGACGCCGAAGCGGGAGGACTGCGCGGTGCTTGCCGGCAAATCGACGCTGAACCGGCTGGAGCTCAGCCGTGTCGGGGAGCCGACGCGCTATCACAAGATCGCTCATGACACGCGGGCGATCGAAGCCCTGTTCGTGGATCTGTTCCTGGAAGCCCACGACAAGCCGCCGGCCGAAATCGTGCTCGATCTCGACGCCACCGATGATCCGCTGCACGGTCATCAGGAAGGCCGGTTCTTGCACGGCTACTACAACTGCTACTGCTATCTGCCGCTCTACATCTTCTGTGGTCGGCACCTGCTGGCGGCAAAGCTCAGGCGTTCCAATATCGACGCCAGCAAGGGAGCGGTCGAGGAGGTCGAGCGGATCGTGAGGCAGATCCGCAAGAGCTGGCCGCGGGTGCGCATCATCCTGCGCGCCGATTCCGGCTTTGCCCGCGACGAGCTGATGGCCTGGTGCGAGGAAAACCGCGTCGACTACGTCTTCGGGCTCACCCGCAACAAGCGGCTGGAAAACAAGATCGCGCCGGCCCTGGAGGAAGCCTGCCTGGCATCCCGGGCAAGCGGCCAGGCCGCTCGCGTCTTCCGCGACTTCATGTGGTCGACGAAAGACAGCTGGTCACGCCGAAGGCGGGTCATCGGCAAGGCCGAGTGGACGACCTTGGGCGCCAATCCGCGCTTCATCGTCACCTCGCTCAAGCCAGAGCACAGGGTGGCACGGGCGCTTTACGAGGACCTCTACTGCGCCCGCGGCGACATGAAGAACCGCATCAAGGAATGCCAGCTCGACCTCTATGCCGACCGCACCAGCGCCCACACCATGCGCGCCAATCAGCTGCGGCTCTGGTTTGCGTCGTTTGCCTATGTCCTGATCTGCGCCTTGCGTCGCCTCGGCCTCGCCCACACCAGGCTCGCCAATGCCACCTGCGGCACGATCAGATTGAAACTGCTGAAGCTCGGAGCACAGGTCCGCATCTCGGTACGCCGCATCAAGATCGCCATGGCTTCGGCCTATCCCTACGCACGGGAGTTCAGCCAGGCGCACGAGCGAATACACGCCGAGGCCCGATGATGCCGCCGGACCTGAACCCTTCCCGCAACCACACAGGATACATTGCACAAGCCCCTGATCGTCGCAC
Source organism: Microvirga lupini (assembly GCA_000517005.1). Lineage (GTDB taxonomy): Bacteria > Pseudomonadota > Alphaproteobacteria > Rhizobiales > Beijerinckiaceae > Microvirga > Microvirga lupini. Next base: position 29,777 of record KI911977.1, on the reverse strand, counting down.
ACGGCGGCGCCGGCTGCGCTTGTCTCAAGGTCGGGGCGCCAGGCTGGACACCCGGGCGGGCCGAGGACACGCCACAACGCAGATGCGGTGAGAGAAGCGGGCTAGCTCGACGCCGACTGAAAAAGGGGTGAGCCATCCAGCAGCTCGCCCCTTCTCTAGATTGGCTATTTGGTTAGGTATTCGAATTGGCTATCCGGCCCGCGGCAGCAAAGCGCGAACGTCGCGGACCATGTCATCCAGCACCACTTTAGGCTCGCGGCGCAGCGTCACAACAGACTGTATATGATCTCGGATGAGATCGGTGATTTTGATCGCGTTTTCACCGGGGAAGCCGGGCCACGAGGTGAGGATCGGCAGTTGTTGCACGCCCACCATCGCGTTCGGATTGTCTGAGAAGAATTTGCCCAGCAACTCCGGCGTCTTTACCGCAATATCGTTGGCCGGAATGTAGCCGGTGGTGTTGACAAGCTTCGTCTGGGCTTCGGGCCCGGTCATGTACTTGACGAAATCCCAGGCAGCTTTTTGGCGGACAGGATCCTTGGTGAGGATCATTGCGGCGTTCCCGCCTGTCGGCAGTTTGCCCTGCGGCTTCATTGGAAGGTTCGCCGTCCGGACCTTGAAGTGTCCGGTTGCAGCTTTCTCGGCTGAACGAAGATAGCTGCTCGCAGTGCCAAGGATACCCACCGTTCCGCCTGAGAACGCTTGTCTCGTCTGGTCCAGCGACATCTCGATCTGGCCGGCCTCTCCGAATTGCCGGAACAGTTCGAGCGCCCAGAGCCCTTCGGGACTATTGAATGCAACATCACGTTCGTCGGCTGTCAGGATACTGCCGCCCTGGCTCATGATGAGCGCCATCCATGTCCACGCGCCCGAATGGCCGATATATGCATAATTCAGCCCCATGACCCCATTGCCGAGTGCCCGAATTTTCTTGCCGAGCTCGATTATCTCTGGCCAATCAGAGGGCAACTGGGCGGGATCGCCTCCTGCCTTCTCCACCAAGTCGAGGTTGTAGTAAAGTGTCGGCGACGAGATGGCGAACGGAAGCCCGTAGGATTTGCCGTTGACCTGCGTCATGGCCAACAGGGACGTTTGATAGCCAAGGGACGCGAGGTCACCATCAGCTTGAATCAACGGTTCTAGCGGCACAGCGAGATCCCGCTGAGCTAACAGATTGATGCGGTTAAATCCCTGAAAAGCAATGTCGGGCGCATCCCCGGTAATCGAGGCGCGCAGCACCCTTAGGGTTAGGTCATCGTAATCCGGGGAGGGAGTGTCCACCGCTACGCGTATATCTGGTCGTTTCGCCATGAAGTCGGCGCTGAGCTTGTCGTAAAGCTCCTTTGGCGTGCTCGTGAGGACACGCAAAGTGATGGATTTTGATTGAGCGAAAGCTGGAGCGGACAATGCTGCGCCTGCTCCCAGAGCTGCGGCTCCTCCCAAAAATTTGCGCCTACTTGAACGGAAATCCATGTTCGCTCTCCAATAGCGTGATTATTCCTAATCGCCAGATCGCTCCTTCGCTATTCCGGAGATGCTCGGGGCTTGCGGGGCTGGCGGTTCGAACATAGTGTAGGCAGGATTTTGAGGGGTGAAACCCGTGTGACATTCCTTGTAACACCTGGCCAGTCTTCCAAGCTCCTACTCTTCACGCTTCGTGGCAGCATCGACAGGGGAAGGCTTCGCATGCAAGGAAAATATGATGGAGACCGATCACGACATCCCGCCCGCCCGGCGCAAAGGTGCTTTGCATCTCTGGCAAGAAGTAACTTTGTCCTTGGAGAAGGACATTCTTCAGCGACGACTGTCGCCAGGTGACCGCCTTCCAACGGAAGAGGAACTCGCCAAGCGTTTCGACGTGCACCGCAATACGGTTCGACGCGCGCTGGAGGTCCTCGAAGAGAAGGGGCTTGTCAGGATCGAGCACGGACACGGAAGCTTCGTTCAGGAGCGGGTTATCTCCCTTCCGCTGTCGCAGCGAAAAACCCTTCCAATAATCTTGAAAGGCCTAGATCGCGTTGGCAAAGAGGAAGTTCTGGAAAGCGCGACAATTCGGCCGACGAAAGAAATGATGAAAGCTTTAAAGCTTGCGAAGGGCCAGTACGTGCGTCGCGTCGATCTTCGAACCGTGGTCGATGGCAATCCCATTATGATTAGTTCCGTGCACTTTCCTCTGCCGCGTTTTCATGGAATCGACCAAGCAATTGCTGAAACTCAGTCTGTCCCGGATGGCCTGAAAAGGCTCGGTGTGGACGATTTAATCAGATATGAGTCCCGTATCACGACTGGCCAGGCTTCTCGTTCCGATGCTAATCTTTTGGCGCAGTCTCGTTCGCAGCCTGTATTGCAAGTGAAAAACATCGTCACAGACAGTGCAAGCAGGCCAGTCCTGTTTTCCATCGTTCGAATGTCGGCACGTTGGATCGAATTGGTTATCCAATACAACGATATGTAGAAGCTTTAGGTATACGTCCGGTAGCGGCGATTGCCCTGTTAGACTCCAACTCGACCAAATTACTCTGCCATTCGGCCATCTGTTTGTATGACCGGCAGGCTTGTCCAGGTTTCGTCATCCAGCCTTTACGATCGCCGCAGAGGAAAAGGGTAAATGACACAGCGGCCCGATGATCTCTGCGGGTTCTGTGGACATGACCTAAAATATGACGACCGAAACCGCCCCTTTCTCGCACCGCAGTGCTTGGATGTCAGTCCTTGCGACTGCCTCCGCGACGCTGCTGTCCGACTGTTGGGAAGCCCTCTTAACAAAGCCGGATTTCACCTGGATTCGCGAACCGCAGTTCGAGACTGTCATGTTGCGCGCGCGTGCGGATGCTGAAGGAGAATGCTTCAACCTCGGCGAGATGACGGTGACGCGTTGTTCTATCCAGCTCGAAAACGGAACAGTCGGCATAGCGTGTGTCGGAGGTCGGGATAAGCGGCATGCCGCGATCGCAGCGGTCGTCGATGCAATGATGCTGGAGCCGGCTGGTTCGTGCTGGCATGAGACGGCAAGACATATAATTCAATCCGCCCAACTTGCCGATCAGGCTTCGCAGTCTGCAGTTGCAGCGAAGATACGGGAAACCGAGGTTTCGTTCTCGATGTCAATCGCAGGAGTGCGGAAATGACTTCGAGTTTTTCGCAATCGGCGCACCACACTCAATCTACGTTCCGGGCTGTATTGGGGGCATTCAGTTACCCTGGCACGATTATTAGGATCGAGCCTTTCGCCGCCTCTCCGGCGGGGATGTTTGATAGCCTCTTTGCGGTGGCTCTATGCCTGCTGGATGGCGAAACGAGCGTCTGGCTCGATTGCGCCCTCGACACAGAGGAGGTTCGTGATCTCCTTCGGTTGCAAAACGGTGTGACGAACCTGTCTGAGGCGTCAGCAGCGGATTTCGCCCTGATCGGCAATTCGCAAGCTCTGCCCGATCTGCGGGCTTTTCGCTGCGGCACATTATTGGAGCCGAACCTTTCGACAACCCTCCTTATACAGGTGCCGTCGCTCTCAGGCGGAGAGCCAGTCTTGCTCTCCGGTCCAGGGATCAAGGGAGAAAAAACCGTATCTCCATCAGGGCTGCCGAAATGGTTCTGGTCGACTTGGGAACACAATGCGTCGCTGTTCCCTCTCGGTCTCGACGTGATCTTTTTTGACGACGCGAACCTCATGGGCCTGCCGCGTTCAACCCGGAGGAAAAGATGACGCTAGTTGCGATCCGGGGCGGTGAACAAGCGATTGAGAATGCTGAACGGCGCGTATCCGAGCAGCGCCGCGGCGATCCCGCGATACCTGAACTGTCGAACGACCAAATCAGCGAGCAGCTATCGCTTGCCGTCGATCGGGCGATGAACGAGGGCGCCATCTATGACAGGCATGCGGCCAGCCATGCCTTGAAACAGGCGCAGGGCGATACCGTCGAGGCTGCATTCCTGCTGCGGACGTTCCGCGCCACCTTGCCGAGAGCAGGCTATTCGGAGCCGCTCGACACGGGTTCGATGATCATCGAGCGCCGGATATCCCCCATCGTGAAGCAGGCTCCCGGCGGGCAGTTCCTCGGCGCGACCTATGATTACAGCCACCGGCTGCTCGACGACCGGCAGCAGGGTGCGCTGATTTCCTCCGCTGACAAGCCGGACAACCAGCCCATCCATGCGCCACATGTCGCGGAACGACTGGCCGCCGAAGGCATCGCGGAAGAATTGGCGCCCGCACGTCAGGGCGAAGAAGTGGCCGACATTACGCGCAGCCCGGTCGCGCATCCGATCCCGCGGGACGCGAGATTGCAATCTCTGGCGAGGGCCGACGAAGGCTTCCTGACCGGTCTTGCCAATTCCACATTGCAGGGCTGGGGGCAGAATTTCCCGCTCTGCGTGGAGGTGAGGATCGGCAAGGTGAATGTCGACTACGTCATCCCGGAACTCGGCTTTGCCGTCACCATCGCACGGGTGACGTTGAGCGAGTGCGAGATCCTCAACAAGAAGCTGGATCTTCAGAAGGCCGAACTTCGCTTTACCCGTGGCTATGGCCTTGCCTTTGGTTACAGCGAAAGACGCGCCATGGCGATCGCCGTGAACGATCGCGCGTTGCGAGGGCGCGAACTTGGCGAGGCCGTCCAGTCGCCCATTGAGGATGAAGAGTTCGTGCTGTCGAACGCGGACGGGGTGGAGGCTGCTGGTCTGCTCCAAAGCCTTAAACTGCCTCACTACGTGAGCTACCAGTCGGACGTCGAGCGCCTGCGTCAAGTCCAGGCAGCCGGTCGCGGCAAGGAGGATCAGCAATGATTCCATTGAGTTCGGGCCGCGAAGAGCCTGGCCAGTACAATTCCGGCTACCTCAACGAGACGACAAAACGCACGTTGCGGCGCGCCGTCTTGAAGGCCGTCTGCATTCCCGGCTTCCAGGTGCCGATTGCAGGTTACGAAATGCCGCTTCCTGCGGGCTGGGGAACGGGTGGGATGCAGGTGACCTCGGCGTTGATCGGTCAGGACGATGTCTTGAAAGTCATCGATCAGGGTGCCGACGACTCCATCAACGCCACCAGCATTCGAAACTTCTTTCAGCGTGTAACCGATATTCGCACGACGGTGCGCACTCAGGAAGCGACAATCATACAGTCCCGCCACCGCATACCCGAGGGCCAGCTCACCGAAAACCAGATCGTCGTGCTTCAGGTCCCGATTCCGGAGCCGATGCGGTATCTGGAGCCCTCGGACGCGGCAACCCGCAGGCAGCACGCCTTTCAGGATTACGGCATGCTTTATGTCCGCCTTTATGAAGAGAAAGTCGAGATTGGAGACGCCAAGAGCGGCACTAACCACCCTGTGCGCGTGAACGGACGCTATTTCGCGGCTCCTTCGCCAATCCCGACCTATGACAATCCCAAGCTTGATGACAATCCAGCTCTTTTCCTCTTTGGCGCCGGACGCAATCGGCGCATTTATGCAATCCCACCCTATTCAAAGGTTGAAAGCCTCTCGTTTGACGACCAGCCTTTTTCTGCAGGCCGGCCGGCGGGAAAGTGCAGTCTTTGTGGCTCTGACGAGACCTATCTCGACATCGTCGCCGGCGACGACGGTGAACGCAGCTACACCTGCTCCGATACCTCGTTCTGCGCTGAGCGTCGCGAGAAAGCTTCCGGAGCTCGGGCATGAACGGCATATCCCGCCCCCCTATTGTCCTGCGCGCGACAGATCTCCGCAAAGCCTTCGTCCGCGATCGGCTCGTCTGCCGAGATACGTCGCTGGATGTCGGCGCTGGAGAAATTGTCGTCATTCTTGGTGAGAGTGGCTCAGGAAAGAGTACGCTTTTGCGATGCCTCGGCGGTCAAATCGAGCCGGACTCCGGCGTCGTAGAAATTCAAAACGAGAGCGGCATTCTTCAGCCTATGTGGACGCTCGAAGAGCATGAGCGCGCTCGTCTGCTTCGCTCTCAGGTGGGATTCATACAGCAGCGTCCGCAGGACGGACTGCGGATGAACATAACTGTTGGCGCAAATATCGTGGAAACGCTCGCGGTGCTAGGGCTACGTGACTTCACGACGATGAGGCAGTCGGCGAAAAACGCGATCGAAAGTGTCGAACTGGATGTCGCTCGCATCGACGATTTTCCTGCCTCATTTTCAGGCGGCATGCAGCAGCGGCTGCAAATAGCCCGCAGTCTGGTCAAACGACCGAAACTGCTCCTCATGGATGAACCGACCGGCGGCCTTGATGTCTCGGTCCAGGCAAGGATCCTGGATCTTCTGAGAAAGCTGGTGCGCAACCTGAAGGTTGCTGTCCTGCTCGTCACCCACGACCTCGGTGTCGCTCGGATGCTGGCAGACCGGATAATCGTGCTGAAGTCTGGAGCGATCGTCGAGGACGGCATCGCCGATCAGATCCTCGACGACCCTCACCATCCATACACACAGCTACTCGTCTCGTCAGTGCTGCGCGCGTGATCCTATTACTTATCGGAGAAAAGAAATGACGAAGGTGGTTTTCGGCAATGCGCAGGTCGTGTTGTCCGATAAAACAATAAAGGGCGCCGTCGCGGTTGAAGACGGCGTGATCAGCGAAATCAACGCGACAGAACAAATACCTGCCGGCGCTGTCGACTTCGATGGCGACGTCCTGATGCCGGGCCTGGTCGATCTTCATAGCGATCACCTGGAAAAGCATATCATGCCGCGCGCTGGCGTGTATTGGCACGCCCTTTCCGCCGCCATATCCTACGATGCTCAGGTTATCAGCTCCGGCATCACCACTATGTTCGACAGCTTCGGACTGGTGGGAGAGGAATTCGACAGCGACCGCAATGCCGCACTCGAGCGAATGATCTCGGGGATGCAAGAAGCCGCTGACGAAGGCCTCCTGCGAGCAGATCATTTCATGCACCTGCGTTGCGAGATCATCGAACCTGATATTGTAGAGCGGTTCTCGGCAATGAAGGACAGTCCTCGTTTGAAGCTTGTCTCGCTGATGGATCATACGCCGGGTCAACGCACATTCCCAGACCCAGCCAAATGGAAGGCACACCAGAAGCGCCGCACAGGCGCGTCTGACGACGCGCTCGACGCGATCTTCGCGGCTCGGCAGAGCGCACGCGACCGTTTTTCCGGGTCTAATCGTCGTGCCATTGCCGAGATCTGCCGCGAGAAGGGGATCGTCGTGACAAGTCATGACGACACAACCCTGGAAGAAGTGCTGGAGGCCGAAGAACTCGGCAACAGCATGTCGGAATTCCCGACAACCCGGCTCGCAGCCTCGGAAGCCCGGGCGCGTAACATGAAGGTCATCATGGGAAGCCCGAACCTTGTCCGCGGCGGTTCTCACATCGGCAATCTTTCGGCAGGTGAATGCGCGAAACTGGATCTGCTCGATATTCTGGCATCCGACTATATCCCGGCAAGCCTGCTGCACGCGGCCTTCCGTCTGACGGGCGAAGAGTTCGGCTGGTCGCTGCCTCGAGCAGTCGCGACCGTGACATCCACTCCTGCACAATGCGTCGGTCTTCATGATCGCGGCGAAATCGCTGTCGGAAAGCGCGCCGACATTCTTCGGGTTCGGATGCACAGCGGGCTTCCGGTGGTGCGGTCGGCCTGGAGCGCCGGTCGCGCTGTCTACTAACCGAAGAAGGACTGAAGAATTATGGCCGATTCATCGTTTATTGCATTCGTTTCCGATCCCCACCTGTCGAGGGAAAGACCGTTTTTCCAGTTCAACTGGGAGATCCTTGTCGAGGAGCTTTCCCAACGCAAACCCGAACTCGTCATTGTCGGTGGGGATGTCACGCTGGACGGCGCGAGCAACCCTTCCGATCTTGAATTCGCAAGAGAACAGTTGGATCGCCTGCCATGCCCTTGGCTGGCGGTTCCCGGCAACCATGATATTGGAGAACTCGCATCCTCCGAAAACGTCGCATCGCGGATCAACCATGAACGCCGCAGTCGCTACATCCAAACGTTGGGAGCGGATTTCTGGTCGGTCGACTTCGAACACTGGCGGATAATCGGCCTGAACAGCATGATTTTCTCCTCCGGCCTCCCTTCGGAGGCCGAGCAGGAGGCGTTCCTCGCGCAATCGATCGCCGGAGCAGAAGGTCGGCAGATTGCGGTCCTCTCTCACATCGCTGTCTGCTGTAACTCGCTGTCCGAACATGATTCCACCGGATGGTTCATGCCAGAACCGTCGAAAGAGATGCTGAGCTCCTACGTTCGCAGCGGCAAAATCCAACTCTTCCTAAGTGGCGACATGCATCAGAGCCGCGACCGCATGATCGACGGGGTGCGCCATGTCTGGGCGACGAGCACTGCCTTCGTAACCGACATGATGGAGGAATGGAGGCCGAAGTTCGGAGGGCGAAAACGTGTCGGGTGGACTGAGCTTCAATTCGGGAAGGACGTTGCCGTGACGATGCACGAGCCGCGCCGGATGGTGGACTTTGATGTAGGCAACTGGGTGTATGGCGGCACCGCCCTCTACTACGAGTTCGCCCGCGGAAGCCGTTTTCCCGGGTTCGGAAGTGCGAAGGACACCGTCGCGTAACGCCTGCGCCAAACGACGTGCCGGAGCCACCCGCAGGCATAGAAGACTGACAGAGTCTTCCAAAGATCGTCATCGTCCAATTATCGGCGTGTCACGCAACTGCGGAACATTGCTGCGAAGACAGTTAGGCACAACCGGTATCTCGCTGCCGGGTTGAACGATGCGGTTGATATGTGGACCGCCTCCGACAGCGCGCATCGAAGCTCAAGCGGGTAAATTTGCGGTAGCTCAGTCGAATCTGTGGCGGTGCGGTTTTAGAGAACAGAACGAAATATGAAGAACACCAAGTCTCATGTCCTTCACGCGAGGGGGTTGTCAAAAAGCTTTACCCTGCACACGCAGGGCGGAGCCGTCATTCCGGTATTTGATGACATCTCGTTTGAACTGAACGCCGGTGAGTGCCTTGGTTTGCATGGCCCGTCGGGTGCTGGAAAGTCGACCTTACTCCGATCACTGTATGGAAATTATAAGCTCGACGAGGGCGAGATACTGGTCCTTCACAACAAGGCGCTGGTTGATATCGCAAAGTCTGCGTATTGGGAAATCAATGCGCTAAGACGGCAGACTCTTGGATATGTCAGCCAGTTTCTGCGGGTCATACCTCGTGTATCGACGCTGGAGGTTGTGGCCGAGCCGCTGCTGAATGCCGGCGCGTCCGAGGATGAAGCCCATGCCACTGCCGCCGCACTGCTCGAGCGGTTGCGCATAGCAGAGCACCTTTGGTCTCTCGCCCCTGCCACTTTTTCGGGGGGTGAACAGCAGCGGGTCAACATTGCTCGCGGATTTGTCGTCAACTACCCCATTCTTTTACTCGATGAACCAACAGCGTCCCTGGATGCCGCCAATCGAGCAACCGTTGTTGATCTAATCAACGAGGCCAAAACCCGTGGAACTGCGGTGGTCGGCATATTCCACGATCATGAAGTCCGTGATGCGGTGTGCGATAGGCTATTTGATTTGGCCCGTTTGTCCGCCGACCAGACAGCGTCAAGAATTGCCGGTGACGAGGTTGTCGCATGACGAGCTCCCGTCCTGGCACCTTCCTCCACACCAGAACGTCGCATGGGGTCGTTCTTACGTTTGCGACTGCGATCTCAACTGCTTCATAGGATAGCGGCACATGGCGAGCATTAGTTTCAAGAATATCCAGAAATCATTCGCCTCGACGGCCGTCCTTTGCGACATCTCGCTCGAAATCGCGGATGGGGAATTTCTGACGCTTTTGGGCCCATCGGGCTGTGGGAAGTCGACACTGCTGCGTATTTTGGCGGGCCTTGAGGTGCAGAGTTCCGGGTCACTGTCTATCGGCGAGCGTGTGGTTGACGGAGTGCGGCCGAAGAGGCGCGATATCGCGATGGTGTTCCAATCCTACGCGCTCTATCCGCATATGACGGTGGCACAGAACATGGCCCTGCCCTTGCGAATGCGGCGGCTGTCGATCTGGCAGCGGCTGCCCATGATTGGCCGGCTTTTGCCAGGAATGAGGACGACGCTCGATGCGATCGACGAAGACGTCAGGCGGACAGCCGAGGCCTTAAGCATCGGCCATCTCCTCGATCGCAAGCCGGGGCAATTGTCGGGCGGACAACGTCAGCGTGTGGCGGTGGGGCGGGCGATGGTTAGGCAGCCGGCCGTTTTCCTGATGGATGAGCCGCTGTCGAACCTCGACGCCAAGCTCCGGGTACAGATGCGTGCTGAAATCAAAGAACTGCACAGGCGCCTTGGTGTCACCTTCGTTTATGTGACGCATGACCAGTCGGAAGCGATGACGATGTCCGACCGGGTTGCTGTGATGCACGACGGCAATTTGCTGCAGGTCGCACCTCCGCAGGAGATCTATACCGACCCTCAAGATCGTCGGATCGCCGAGTTTATCGGCTCGCCGAAGATCAGCATTCTAGACGCCGTCGTCGAAGAACCCGGCATTGCCATGACAGCCGGCACGGTATTTTCGATCCCTCACGAGGTCCTTCCCGGCAGCCATATCGCGCTTGGCATTCGCCCGGAGGCGTTCTTCCTTGCTGATAGCCATTGCCCCAACGTTCTGACGGGATCGGTCAGGCTCGTCGAGCACATGGGCTCCGATCTGTTCGTCCATCTCGACATTCCAGGACAGGATAGCCCAATAGTCGCCCGTCTTTTGGCAGAGCGTGCCCCGCACATCAACGAGGGCCAGACACTTCATCTCGGCGTCAGGCCCGATCGTTTGCTCCTGTTCGCAGCCGACGGCAAGCGAATCCGCGCCTGTCCTAAAGAGGGCAACACTCTCATGGCGGCGAGCGTGATATCCCTGAAGGAGCACGCGCAATGACCCTGGCCACTTCCACGTTGCCGGGCGAGGCCGAAGCACCGACCGCGACCATGGCCAAAAAGGCATTGCGCCGCCAGCGGATCGCCGAGACCTTCTGCGCCTGGTCGCTCGCCGGTCCGGCGCTTATCCTCCTTGTGGCGCTGTTCTTCCTGCCCGTCTTCGCCGTCTTCGTTATTGCGTTGACCGACTGGCAGTTCGGTTCAAGCTCACTATCCGTTGTCGGCTTGGCCAACTTCAATGAAGTGATGAAGGATGAGGGTTTCCGCGCTTCGCTCATCAACACCCTCATCTATGTGGCCGTCGTTGTACCTGGCACGATTGTGCTCGGACTGGCGATCGCGCTTTTGATCGAGAGTGGCAAATCGTGCCGCGCCTTCTATCGCGCGATTCACTTTCTGCCCTTCATGGCCACACTGACCGCCATGGCGATCGCTTGGGAAGCGTTCCTGCATCCGACCATCGGTCTCGTCAATCAGACGCTCGTCAGTCTCGGCCTTCCGACGGCCAATTGGCTGCGTGACGAGAGCACCGTTCTGCCGGCGCTCGCTGTGATCGGCATCTGGCAAAATCTTGGCTACGCCATGGTGCTGTTCCTCGCCGGGCTAAAGTCGATACCGCAAGACCTCTACGACGCCGCTGACATCGACGGCGCTGATCTGTGGCTCGATCGGTTAAGAACTGTAACGCTGCCGATGCTCGGTCCGGTCACCATGTTTGTGTTCATCGTAATCGCGCTCCGGGCGTTCGAGACTTTCGACACGGTGCAGATTCTGACCCAAGGCGGACCCGGGCATGCCTCCGAAATGCTGATGTACACCCTCTATCGCGAGAGCTTCCAGTATTTGCGGACCGGCTACGGAGCCTCCGTCGCGGTCGTCTTCCTCTTCATCGTCGTCACGCTGACCCTGATCCAGGCGCGCGTGATGGATAAAAGGGTTCACTATCAATGAGCACATTTCAGACCCGAGGCCTGGCCGCGCCGGCTGCGATCACGCGCCATGCCATCCTGCTGATCACCGGTGCACTGATCCTCGCGCCTTTCGTGTGGATGGTGTCGTTATCGATCAAGCCGCCGGGCGAGATCTTCCGGGCATCCTTCGCCGTCTGGCCACAGCAGTTCTACGGTATCGAGAATTATGCAAAGGCGCTCACCAGTGTACCGCTTCCGCAATTCATGCTGAACGGCGTGATCGTGTGCGCGGTGATCGTTGTGGCTCAGGTTGCTGTCTGCGCGCCGGCGGCCTATGCGCTCGCCAAGCTCGATTTCCACGGCAAAAACCTGCTGTTCGCCTTGGTACTGATCGCCCTCATTCTGCCGCACGAAGTGCTGTCGCTGCCGCTGTTTATCCTTGGCTACCAGATCGGCATTCTTAACACCTACGCGGCGCTGATCTTCCCCTATGTCGTCTCGCCCTTCGGCATCTTCCTGTTCCGGCAGTTCTTCAAGACTATTCCCGACGACGTTATCCATGCCGCCCGTCTCGACGGCCTGTCCGAGTTCGGCATCGTCTGGAGGATCATGGTACCAATGGCACTGCCGGCGATCATCGCCTTCGGCATCTTTTCCATTGTAGGTCATTGGAATAGCCTATTCTGGCCGCTGATCGCGGTTCGCGATCAGTCGCTGATGCCGCCGCCACTTGGCATCATGGCCTTCAAGAACGAGGAAGCCGGAAATGACTACGGCCCTCTGATGGCCGCATCCACCATCGTCGTCGCACCCCTCATTATCGCATTCCTCTCCGCCCAGAAATGGTTCGTCGATGGACTGACCGGTGGCGCCGTGAAATGAGGTGCGTCGAACAATTGCAAACGGGAGGTCTCACCGCGACACCTTCCTGCGAGGCGCATGAGCCCCGCTACGCGATCTACTATACACCAGCGCCAGAACACCCGTTGACGGTGGCGGCAAGGAGGTGGCTGGGGCGAGATGCTTTCGCACCGGGGATAGGCATCGCCAATGCCGATGGAACCTCATTCAAGTCCGAACCGCGGCGCTACGGATTCCATGCGACGATCAAGGCGCCGTTCCGGCTTAAGGAGGGAGGCTCGGTCGAAGCGCTCGAACGGGCACTGCGCGGTTTTGCGGCAAAGACTCCGGCCTGCCCGATTGGTCCCTTGCGGATCGACCTGCTCGGCGGGTTCTTCGCTCTCGTTCCGATCCACCCTTGGCCAGCACTGCGGGGCCTCGCCTCGCGGGTGGTTGAGGAGTTCGATATGTTCCGAGCGCCGATGAATGGCGATGACCTCAAGCGGCGCATGGGCCGGGAGCTCGACGAGGTCGAGATGACCAATCTCGTCACCTGGGGCTATCCTTATGTCTTCGACCGGTTCCGCTTCCACATGACCTTGACCGATCGCGTGCCGGAAGATGGGCGAGCAGCGATGCGGGCGCGCTTGGTAGAGATATTCGAGCTGTATCTTTCCGAAGATTACCACATCGACAGCCTGTCGCTCTTCGTGCAGGAACACCGCAGTGCCGATTTCGTGGTCCGATCGCAGTTCGCGTTGAAGACTGGCGCGGCCCTCAAGTCAGCGGTCTAACGCGATGGAATCGATTGGCCGTCTTGTCCTTGTCGTCGGTCCCAGCGGCGCCGGCAAGGATACCCTCATCGATTATGCCCGCGATCGGCTGCGGGCCGAGCCGCGGGTTCACTTCGTGCGCCGGATCATCAGCCGCCCGGCAGGTGCCGGAGAGGACCACCAACCAGTCGATTCGGACTGGTTCGACCGTCGCGCTCGCGAAGGCGGCTTCTCGCTCCATTGGCAAGCGCACGGCCTTTCCTACGGCATCCCATCGGAGATCGATGACTGGCTGGAACGCGGCGATATCGTGGTCGCCAATGGCTCCCGAGCCATTCTGCCGGACGCGCGGCTGAAATACCCGCAATTGCTCGTCGTCTATGTCACCGCGCCCATCGACGTTTTGGCCAAGCGCCTGGTCGAACGGGGGCGGGAAAATCTGGAAAGCGTCAAGCAGCGTCTGATCCGAAGCGAGCAGCAAAGCGTCGAAGGTGACGAGGTGCTGTATATCGACAATTCGGGTCCGCCGGAAATTGCTGGCGAGCGCTTTCTAGCCCTGCTCGTCGAACACGCTGGCGTGGCGAAATGAGATGAGCCGTTGGCGAAGGCGCGCCCCCTTTCGACCTCCGCCATCTGCGTTTCCTGGTCGCGGCCGAGCGTGGCGGCTTCCGCAGGCGGAACGCGCGTAGCGCAAGGAAGGATCGAATGGCTGGCGGCCTGTTGACCGACGATGAACGGCAACTGCTATTCGGTATCCCTACGGACCGTGACGTGCTCATTAGGCACTATACGCTCGATCCCGAGGAGCTTGAATTGGCGCTTGCCAGGCGCGGGGCCCGCAATCGGATCGGTATTGCCGTGCAGCTCTGCCTGTTGCGCCATCCCGGGTTTGGCCTGCGAGCCGATCAATCGATTCCGCGTGAATTGCTTGGCTACCTGGCAGCTCAGTTGGGCCTGTCGCCGGAACTCTATCGGGACTATAGCCGCCGCCCGCAGACCCGGACCGATCACTTGCTGGAGCTCGCCGCGTTGCGCGGCCTGCGGGTTCCCGTTCGCGATGATGTGTCGATGATGGTCGATCTTGCCGCCAAGGCAGCACAATCGACCGATCGCGGTTTTCCGATCGTCGCCGCGCTGATGGACGCGTTGCGGGAACGGAGATTCATCCTGCCGGCGCCGCGCACGTTGGAGCGCGCAGCTACCGCAGGCCGCGCGAGAGCGCGGCGCCTGGCGGCCGATGCATTGATCGCACCGTTGACGCAGGATCAGTTCACCGGACTCGACGCATTGGTCGTTAATGATCCAGCGCTGAAACGCACGCCGCTCGCCTGGCTGCGGGACTATCCACAATCAGCCAGTCCAGCCAACCTCAACGGCATTCTCGACCGTCTCACGGCCGTGCGCAAACTGTGCCTCGATCCCGCCCTTGCCGAGACCATCCACGAGCATCGCTTTCGCCAATTCACGCGGGAAGGCGCGGTCGCGCCAGCCTTCCTGCTGCGCGACTATGGGCTGCGCCGGCGGCGCGCGGCACTGGTTGCCCAGATGCTTGAGCTCGAAATGAAACTGTCGGATGCCGCCGTCGAGATGTATGACAAGCTCGTCGGCTCGATGTTCACGCTCGCCCGCAAGCGCAAGGAACGCCGCTATCAGGCGACGACGCAGGATGTCGGCCGCCTGATGCGCCTTTTCGATCAGACGCTCGACGCGCTCCACGATGCCCGTAACCGGGACGCCGATCTGTTCGAGACGCTGGATGAGACGGTCGGCTGGTGGACCTTGATGAAGGCCAGACCGGAAGTTCGCGCGCTCGCCGCGTTCGCCAACGAGGATCAGCTCGTCACCGCCAGCGAGAAATTCAATACGCTGCGCAAATATGCGCCGGCCTTCCTCGATGCGTTCACCTTCAAGGCCGTCCGTCCGCGCGATCCCCTTCTGGTCGCTGTCCGGCTCTTGCGGGAACTGAACGCAAAGGGGCGAAGCAAGCTTCCGAGCGACCCGCCGATGGCCTTTTCGAACAAAAAATGGAAGAAGCTGGTGTTTGTCGACGGCAAAATAGACCGCCGCCGTTACGAAACCGCGATCTGCGCTACCTTGCGCGACCGTCTGCGGTCTGGTGACGTGTGGATCGATCGCACGCTCAATTATCAGTGCTTCGACCGCTACCTCCTGCCCAAACCTGCCGTCGGAACACAGGCTACGCAATTGCCCGTCGCTCTGGACATCAACGTCTATCTGGAAGAACGATCGCAGCTCCTCGACTGGCGGCTGCGCCGGTTCGAAAGTCTGCTCAGGCGCGGCAACTTAAAAGGGGTCGGACTGCGCAACGGCAAATTGCATGTAGCGCCATTAAAGGCGATCACGCCGCCCGAAGCCGAGCGGCTTGACCGGATGATCGACGACATCCTGCCCCGGATCCGCATCACCGAATTGCTCAACGAAGTTGCACGCCGGACAGGCTTCCTGGCGAATTTCACCGATCTTCGCAGTGGACGGCCCCACCGGAACCACAACGCGCTGCTGGCGGCCATCCTCGCAGATGCGACCAACCTCGGGCTCGAGCGCATGGCCAACGCCTCCCAGGGCGTCACCTATGCGCAACTGGCCTGGACGCACAATTGGTGTCTGAGCGAGGAAAATTACGCCGCTGCGCTCGCCTCCATCATCGATGCCCATCATGCTCATCCCTTTGCCGATATCTGGGGCAAGGGCACGACATCATCGTCGGACGGGCAATTTTTTCGCACCGGGCGGGGCCGTGGCGGCCATGCCGCGGTCAACGCCAAATACGGCATCGACCCGGGCGTGCGGTTCTATACCCATGTTTCGGATCAGTACGGCTCTTACCATTCTGTGGTGATTTCGGCGACCGGTTCGGAGGCGCCACATGTCCTCGACGGGCTGACCCGGCACGCCACCTCGCTGAAGCTTATGGAGCACTACACCGACACCGGTGGGGCCTCAGTTATGTGGACACTCGG
>KI911977.1:9934-13337 GCA_000517005.1 Microvirga lupini | reverse complement strand
ATTCTCAAGAAACTCGCCGCCTATAGGCGCCAGAATCGGCTTGACCTCGCCATCCAGGAGATCGGCCGCATCGAGCGCACACTGTTCATGTATGTTACTTGGAATCCGGCTGAGCTGGCCGGGTCGCGAGACTGGGGGCATCGATGCCGTCCAAGTCGATTGAGGAGCGCTTTCCCGCGCTGGCCGTGTGCCCGCCGGCGCTTGCCTGGCTCGAAGATCCCGAACTGCGCCGGCGCTGTCAGGCGGGTCTCAACAAAGGCGAATCGCGCCATTTCTTGGCCCAAGCCGTCTATACCCAGAAGCAGGGCCGGATCACCGATCGCACCTTCCTGAGCCAGAACTTCCGGGCATCCGGTCTTAACCTCATGATCGCCGCCATAGTCTACTGGAACACCATCTACATGGACCGAGCCGTTCAGCACCTGCGCGCAAACGGCATCGAGGTACCCGATCATTTGCTTGCCCATGTGGCGCCGCTTGGCTGGGCGCATATTAATCTGACCGGCGACTATCTTTGGGAACAGGCTGCCAGGATGACCGACGATTACTGGCCGCTGCGCACGCAGGTGGAACCGCTACAGGCTGCCAGCTAACGGTGTTCCACTTTTGTCCGGATAGCCGTTGTTTGGCGCAGAAACCTTGCCGTCTCCCCAGATACCCTTCTAAAGGAATCGGTGGCCCCCAAATTGCTCCACTTACGTCCTTGAGCGAGTCGAACACTCAAGCTAAGTCACTGACTTGCAATGTACTTGATAACAAAAGCGAAGCAATATGTAGTGTCACTACGGGCTACCCTATGCCGTGTTCGCCCTATGTTTTGGTATCGATAAACGCCCCTTATCGCTACCTAAGCGGTTTCTGGCCTTTTCTGCGGCTTCGGACGTCATTTTCGCTGCTTTCCGGCCCCTCCGCCCCTCGCCGCAGCCAGCCCAGCGGCAAGGATTGTTCCCAAACATACGCTTAGCGCCGCTTTCGATCGCATAAGGCAGACTCGGGCGGGCCCTTGCCCTCTGTGCCCTACACCCTTACATACAAGCTATGGCAAATGCGATCACCATGCGAGAGCTTCAGAAACTCTCCGCCACCACGATTGAAAAACTCCCCGGCGCCGTGCCCGTCCAAAGTGACGGGCGGACGGTGGCTTTGCTCGTCCCCTTGCGCCCGGCCTCTGATGAAGCTCGGGCCCGCTTCCGCCAGGCTCTGGCCAAGGCCCAAGCCGAGCGCTCCCCTGAGGAACAGGCCGCCCTTGATGGCGAGTTCGGCGCTTGAGCTCCCCTCGCCTGCTCTCCTCGGCGATTGTTGTCGACGCCAATATCCTCATCTCGGCCGTGCTCGGATCGGCGACGGGGACCTACCTTGACCACGTCGCCGGCGAGCGGAGCCTGATGACCAGTGAGGCTGCCATGCGGGAAGCTTCGCGGGTGGTCGGCCATATCCGCCCCAGCGATCTACCGGTTCTGGACGCCCTCCTGGACTTGCTCACGATCGTTCCAGGTGACAACGTAACAGGGTCCGATATGGAGGCAGCGGAACGGACGCTGAGAAACGCCACGGCGTCCAAGAACGGCAGCACCAATGACGCTCACATCCTGGCGCTCGCTTGGACGGTCGATGCCGACCTTTGGAGCCACGACCGGGACTTCGCCGGAACCGGATGGCCGTCCTGGTCAACCGCCAATCTCATGGCTGCTCTCGGAGCGGACAGAGCGACGAGAATTCCTGAGTAATGCTGACGGCCACCCACGATCATCCTCACGTCAAGCCTGCCTCAGATCACCTTTCAAATTCGATATACAGGCGATCATTGCGAAGGTTCAGTGTCCCCCACCTCTCCTCGTCAAAGCCCGGGGCCCGCAAGCGATACCCTACAGGAAATGGATAGCCAGAGGAGCCTGCATTCGGCATATCCCTCAGAACAGAGTGCACTTGTACCGCAAAATAGATCGCTTCCGACAGTCGGCGTGGGACCTCTTTGAAGAGCGGAATATCCTGAGGAACAGCGAACTGCCGGCTCAAGACGTTCATCCTCCGTGGCACCGGTTCAGTGAGCAATCGCTGGTCCACGGTGAAGCCATCATGCCTCTGGAGGATCAATGCGGGATGAACATAAATCTCGGCGTAAACGTACTCTGCGGGCTGTGGCGAGTCGTTATGGATTGTCAGGCTCAGGGTCATCGTATCGCAGACTTGAGGTCCCTGCCCGATTTCCGGCTCTGGCCCAGTCGGAAGTCTTACAAGTTGCTCCTGGCTGCCGTCGCCGAATTGAAACTCAAGCCTGAGGGCCGGAGTGGTGGCGCGACGTAATGCGTCCCTGACTTCATAGTCTTCCATAGCGTCCGACGTAAAGTTGTGACGCTTATAGTATTTGTTGTCTGGTGCCTGATGCGGAGCGAAGGTAGTGGCCTGAGGCACGTCGATGACGTAGTAGACCTGATTGTCCCCGCTCTCAGCACTTATCTGTTTGATCCGAACACCTGCAATGCGGGGCTGAATTCGAGAAGCCAGAACTTGTTCAATCCACTCCGGCGTAATAACCGTCTTATCGACGCCAGAATCTAACGACTGCGGAACTTGATCATTTTCCGAGATTCCATAGATCAACTGCCCTCCTGCAGAGTTTGCGAAGGCAGAGACGTCCTTACATAGCTCGTCTCGTTTGCGGTTATCCTTTGAAAGCACGTCTGATCTTTTGTAATCGAGGGTGAGGCTTTCGGGTACGGAATCCCGTATCAGTTGTTCCAGGTCGGCTTTCGTCTCAATCGGCATCGTCGTGTTACCTCACCAGTCGTCGTTGTAATCAGTATATTCGTTCAGCTCGCCCCCGATCCGGCGAAGAGCCTCAACGAGGGGGGAGTACCCTCGGGCCAAGCCTTTAGGTCGGAGCCCCCTCCCCTGCCCTCGGGCGAGCCTTCGCTTCATGAGCCGAGTAGCCTCGACTGCCAAGTAGGCAAGTTCCCCATCCGGCATGCCATCTAGGAGCTCATCAATCGCTGGCCTGGTGGCCTTTGCGCCAAGAGTTGCCAGCGACACCGGTTCGAGTGTCTTGCTCTCCTCACGAACTGGCTTCGGCGGGGAGGTCCGGCGAGCCGGTTTGACAGGTGGCGGCGGTGCCCCAAACAGGTCCCCTTGTCGCTCATCGCGAGCTGGGTTTCTCGCCATTCCACCTCCAGCCTCATCTTGCAATGCCCACCATATTTGGTCGCGGTGCACTCTCAATCAATCTCTCGGCTGAGACCGGAATACTAGCTCAGTGACACGATGCCCTACCTCAATGTTCTGGAGGGGCAGCGGCCTTCACCCTGTTCACAAATCGTTCTGCATTCACCATAGTCCCCTCAGGTGAAGGTTGGAACACAGGGGCGCTAACAGTTGGCGAGGTCGGGATCTCAAATCAGGCGAGCAA
>KI911977.1:9372-9834 GCA_000517005.1 Microvirga lupini | reverse complement strand
CGCGCAGATCTGTCCCCTCGGCCTGGAGGGCATCGCCTGTATGGGGTTCGTCACTCATCAGGACTGATCCAAGAATGCCCTAACCTCGTATGGGCATGCCGCGCACATGAGCCTCCAGCTGTAGAAACGCAGTTGCCTTCAACTGGATCTGTCGCGTGCCTTTTCTCTGCCGCCACGCCGTGTGCCCCGGAACTGGAGAGAGCTGTCTTTACGTAGCCTTGCCAGCCCCCAAAGTGCAGCTCTGCTTTCGGCCCCCAATGTGCGAGCGTCGAACGGGCCGTTATCGTGCCGCGCCAATCCCTCGCCTTTACGATGGGACCAAACGCACAGACACGTCTCGGCCCGTCTGCCGAGCCGCGAAGCCGTCAAGAGAATGATCAGTCCTACGGCAATTGATGTGAGGTGCCGCCGCTCTCGGAGGAGCCGGGTTGCGAACGGGCCTCGACGGTCGCGAGGAAGTCC
>KI911977.1:9117-9272 GCA_000517005.1 Microvirga lupini | reverse complement strand
TAAACCTGATCGAGCAGCTCGAAGAAGCCCTGCCCTTCCAGCTCCGGCAGCGCCTCGCGCACTGGCTTGCCGATCAGGTCGCGCTCGCCGACGATGCGCCGGTAGGCGTCGTTGATCAGGGCATAGACATGGTCGGGGCCGCGCAGCACCGCCAT
>KI911977.1:6406-9017 GCA_000517005.1 Microvirga lupini | reverse complement strand
TTGGACTAACCCGCTCCGCAATGGCGGAGCGGCAAGGAAGGTGTAGGCGGCGGCGCAGTCCTGATGCCGTCGTCTGTCGTGGTGGTCATGTGTTCAACCGGCGCCCCAACTGCGCGAGGATCGGCTGTTTGCAGCCCATTCCATCGGACAGAGGAGCTTGTCATGACCCAACTTCGCCAGCGCATGAGCGAGGACATGCAGGTGCGCAATCTTTCGCTCAATACCCAGCTCTCGTATCTGCAGCAGGTGTCGCTGTTTGCGCGTCACTTCGGCAAGTCGCCGGACTTGCTCGGGCGAGAGGATATTCGGACCTATCAGGTCTATCTGACCAACGAGAAGAAGCTGTCGCCCGGCTCGATCCACACCGCCATTGCGGCGCTGCGCTTTCTCTACAGTGTGACGCTCGAAAGGGACTGGGCGCCAGAAGAGGTCCTCCCGCTTCCCAAGAAGCCGCAGAAGCTGCCGATCATCCTCAGTCCCGAGGAAGTCCAGCGGTTCCTCGGCTGCGTTCTGGACGTCAAACATCACGCCATCCTGACGACCTGCTATGCCGCCGGCTTGCGCATCTCGGAAGCGGTTCAGCTGAAGCCCACGGATATCGACAGCCAGAGAATGGTCATCCGTGTCGAGCAGGGCAAAGGCCAGAAGGACCGCTATGTAATGCTGTCACCCAAGCTCTTGGAGGTCCTGCGCGACTATTGGAAGGTGCGGCGGCCAAAGGCGTGGCTCTTCCCAGGCGATCGTGCCGACCAGCCGATCACCAGGGATGCGGTGGGACATGCCTGCGCGAAAGCGCGCGACCTCTCCGGCTTGTCCAAGCCGGTCACGCCGCACAGTTTGCGGCACGCCTTCGCCGTCCATCTCCTGGAAGCCGGTGCCGACGTGCGCACCATTCAACTGCTGCTCGGTCACCGGAGCCTCGCGACCACCGCCCATTACCTGCGGATCGCCACCAACAAGGTCTGCGCCACGTCGAGCCCGTTCGAGCTCTTGCCGCGCCCGGCGCCCACCTTGCCGCCCGCTAAGCTTCAGTACTTCTGAGCTCGCGCCGATGGCCCGTTCGGAGCCGGAAGTGGCGGACATCTTCCGTCGCTACGGCGAGGCCTATTGTGCCCAGCACGCATCACTGTCGACCGCTCAGCGCCGCGTCATGACGGCAATCGAATTGTGCCGGACCGCCGCGCTCGGGGGGCACGTCGAAGCGTGCGATCACTGCGGCTACCGGCGCATCGCCTTCAACAGCTGCCGCGACAGGCATTGTCCCCGCTGCCAATCGCTGGCCCGGGCGCAATGGCTGGAGGATCGTCGCGCCGAGCTCCTCGACACCCAGTACTTTCACGTCGTCTTCACGCTGCCGGAGCCCATTGCCGCCATCGCCTATCAGAACAAGGCGCTCGTCTACGGCCTGCTCTTCCGCGCCACCGCCGCGACGCTGCGCACCATCGCCTCCGACCCCAAGCATCTGGGCGCCGAGATCGGCTTCTTCGCCGTTCTGCACACCTGGGGGCAAAATTTGCTGCACCATCCCCACCTGCACTGCGTCGTCCCGGGTGGCGGGGTCTCGCCGGACGGCACGCGATGGATCGCCTGCAAGCCCGGCTTCTTTCTGCCCGTCCGGGTGCTCTCGCGCCTGTTCCGACGATTGTTCCTCGAGCATCTTGAGAAAGCCTTCGACGCCGGCCAACTGCAGTTCTTCTCTGACTTGCAGGCCTTGAGCGAGCGCGACGCCTTCCGGCGCTATTTGGCGCCGCTCCGAAAGGCAGAATGGGTCGTCTATGCCAAGCCGCCCTTCGCCGGACCCGAGCAGGTCCTTGACTACGTCGGCCGCTACACGCACCGCGTTGCCATCTCTAACAACCGCATCATCGACATTGAGGACGGTGTGGTGCGTTTCCGCTGGAAAGATTACCGGTACAGCAATCGGCAGAAGGTCATGACCGTCGCGGCCGACGAGTTCATCCGCCGCTTCCTGCTCCACGTCCTGCCCGAGGGCTTCCATCGCATCCGCTACTACGGCTTCCTCGGCAATCGCCATCGCGCGCAAAAGCTCGCCTGCTGTCGTGACCTGCTCGGCATGCCGGTTCCCGAACCCTCGGAGAGCCGATCCGCCAAGGACTATCGCGACCGCTACGAGGACCTCACCGGGCATTCCCTCAGGCAATGCCCCGCCTGTCATCAAGGGCAGATGATCATCATCGAAACATTCGATGGCGTCACCGGACGCCCGACATACCAGGACACGTCATGAAAGAAGCGCACCGGTTTCGGCGTCACCGCATCGCACGGACCCGCTCGGCCGGAAAACCGAGCAGGTCCCATGAACGTGCGCGCTGTCACGCCCCCAGCCCTTCCCGGCAAGGCACGGCGTCAATCGGCACCATTACCGAAACCGATTTCCGTGTCAGTCTCCTCGCATCCGACACCTGCAATCGCCCAGCCGTGTGGCACACGCGGTGTCCTTTCGTCGGTTGCGTTTCATTGAACGCCCATAGCGGCCGCCCGTGCCGGCGGCTTAGTCCAACACGTTTTTAGCTCACCGTCGCGATCGACCTTAGCGCGCTCTTGTCGCCCGCCGTTCCGTCGCGACGCCAAGCTAAAAACGCTCTGCATT
>KI911977.1:6209-6306 GCA_000517005.1 Microvirga lupini | reverse complement strand
CACCGGGCGCTGAGGCGTCATTCCGACGGCAGTTCGACCGGATCTTTGGCCAGCGCACGGGCTACAAGGAGCTCGATGCGCTGCTGGCCCGGCTGGC
>KI911977.1:5959-6109 GCA_000517005.1 Microvirga lupini | reverse complement strand
CGAGGGATTCCTCCGACTGGCCATTCATGATTCACTCCCGGCATGACCTCGCCTGGTGGTTCCAACAAGCCGCTGTCTCAGAAGGACCTGCGTGAGCTGGTCTCGGATCTGGCCGGCAAGATCGACCGACTGGAGCAAGAGGTCGAGCAG
>KI911977.1:5661-5859 GCA_000517005.1 Microvirga lupini | reverse complement strand
CTTATCGATAGCAAAAGCCAAGCTGGAGCTCTCTCATATCATAGCGAAGCAAGGCCTAAGTTTGGTTCCCTTGTGGGTGCAAAGCGCAGCTGTTACAAGACCTTAGAACAACGGGGGATGGCCGTGCATCGAGACTGGAGCGAGGAGTACGTCGAGCGCGCTGCGCTCGCGGCGCCGGACTTGCCATGGGAAGCCATT
>KI911977.1:2886-5561 GCA_000517005.1 Microvirga lupini | reverse complement strand
CGCGGTCGCATTGCGGGACAGCACGTCCACCTCGCCCGACTGGAGGGCCGTGAAGCGGTCCTTTGCGGCGAGCGGGATGAAGTGCACCTTGGTCGGGTCGTCGAAGATGGCGGCCGCGATGGCGCGGCAGAGGTCCACGTCGAGGCCCGTCCAGTTGCCTTGCGCGTCTGGCGCGCCGAAGCCGGCCAGACCGGTGTGCGAGCCGCAGGTCAGGAAGCCCTTCTGCTTGACGCTGCTCAGCGTCGCCTGCGCCGAAGCGCCCGTTGCAAGCAGGCTGGCCGTGAGGCCAAAGGCAATCGAAACGAGAGCGGTTCCCATCACAACCTCAAGCTGTCACTTGTGCCGCATGTGGCCGTATCCCCTGGCAGACAAGGCGGCCGTCCTGCACACCGCGTCGGTCAACGCCGAGGGCTATCCCTGCGGCTGCTCGCGGTCCGATGTGCAGCCAGCTCGGGCACACTCGTCCGATCCGATGCTTCTGGCGTGGCTACTCCGGCAATCCCGCGAGGCGCAACCCGTCCAGGATCATCGGGAGCTTCCTTGAATATCGAAATAGCGTCTGCTCCGAGAATGTCCTGACGGTCAGATTGGGGACGAGTTCGAGGAGACGAGCAACCACAGCTCGCCCTTGCTCGGTTTTCCCCAGATGACCAAGGGCCGAGGCAAGGGCGCGGTGGGCCGGCGTGAAGTTGGGGTTGCCGTCGAGCGCCCGCCGGCCCCAGATCACCGCGGTCTCGAACTCCCCTTTCAGAAGGTGCGCGAATGCGAGTCCGGCTTGGGTCCTGAAGAGTGTTGGCTCCCGTGGGCTCAGGCGCATCGAGCGCTCAAAGTCGGAAATGGCGGCATCAGCCTGACCCAGGTAGGCCCTGACCCAGCCAGCGTGGGCCAAGGCAACGGCGCTGTTGGGATTTAGCGAAATCGCTCTCTCGATGGCCGAGAGGCCCTCCTCGAGCTCCTCGCCCAAAAAGGCGACGGCATAGCCTCCGAACGCGAGGGCATCGGCGTCGCCTTCTCCCGTTGCGACTGCACGGCGGCCAAGGTCGGCGCCCCGCCGCCGTTCCGCCTCCGCATCAATGACCCAGCCCTGCGCCACCCGCAGGGTATACGCCCAAGCTCCCAGACCAGCCGCGACCGCGTAATGCGGCTCGATCTCCAGGACCCGACTGACAAGTTCCAGAGCCCTGTCGTTGCCATCATGCGTCATCTCGCGGACCGCAGGCAAGGCTCGCAGGAATAGATCATAGGCATCGAGGTTCTCGGGGCGCTTGCGTTTCGCACGCTCGACCTCGGCGGCAACAAGTGGGGGCATGATCGCGCCCGTCACACCCGAGGTAATCTCATCCTGTAGCTCAAATACCTCTTCGGACTGCCCATCGAAGTGATCGGCCCACAGATGCCGTTCGGTCCCGGCCTCGATCAATTGAGCTGAAATGCGAAGCCTCTTTCCGGCGCGACGGATGCTACCCTCCAGCACGTAGCGTACTCCAAGCTGGCATCCAACCTCCCGGATGGTCGGGAGGTGGCCCTTGTAGGAGAAGGTGGAGTTGCGGGCGATCACGAACAGCCGCGGGACGTGTGACAGAGCCGTAATGATGTCTTCGACGACGCCGTCCGCGAAATACTCCTGCTCTGGGTCACCGCTCAGGTTCGTGAAGGGAAGAACGGCAATAGATGGCTCGTTGGGAAGCAGAGGCCTCTCGGCCTCATTTGTGACCCGCGGTGAGGGGTTGTGCGCAACCTTGGCAGTAATCTGGTATCCCTGGATGGGTTCGTCGATGTTCTTGACCTTCTGAGGGCCGAGATCCTCGATCTCAAGAGCCAGTGCCTTGCGAACAAAGGCGTGGGCGGCTCCCGAGATGCAGGTGCTGCCTGGCCGGGCGAGTGCCTGTAGGCGTGCCGCAACATTGACCCCGTCGCCTAGGAGATCGCCACCTCGGACGATCACGTCCCCAACGTGCACTCCGATGCGGAACCGCAGGCGGTGCTCCTCGGGGATGTCTTGGCCTGCTTGCGCGAGTGTCTCCTGCACTGCGATTGCACATGTTACGGCATCCACTGCGCTTGGGAACTCAGCCAAAACACCATCCCCGGCGGTGTTGGCGATCCGTCCCCGGTGCTCAGCGATGAGCCGATCCATGATTTCGCGATGGGCGATCAGGGTGCGGAGCGTCCCGACCTCATCCTGCTCCATGAGCCGTGAGTAGCCTGCCACGTCGGCCGCGAAGATCGCTGCCAACCGCCGCTCGACCTTGTGCTCCTGTGGACCCATTGGACCCTCGGTGCAGTTCCAGACGGATTCTGATGCGAGCGAGGTGTGGTGTCCAGCCAACATCGGGAATGGCGCCATTTGGCACTGAATGGAAGCGAACCGAAGGTCCACTTTCCGTAGCAGTCGAGTCATTTCCAATGGGACGGGGACAACCTTTTAGGGGGCAGCGCAAGATGTGTTCCTGATTGAGCGCTAAGGTAGAACGAACCGGCAACGCACCGTCTTGTGCCAGGATTGAGCCTAGTCGCAGGCCCCGGGACACCCGACACCTCCAAGGATTGTGCCGCGCTCGCAGGCTCCTTCGAGGCCCCACGGTAACGATACCCACAACCTATTATGTGGACAGACCGGAGCGCGACTATACCAGCCAACGGAACTCCGCACCTTTAAGGCTCGCCCTCACAAA
>KI911977.1:782-2786 GCA_000517005.1 Microvirga lupini | reverse complement strand
TCACCACTGTTGATGCATGAGGTTAAGATACTCGGTCTTGCTTAGCCGCTCGTTGACGTCCTTGCGGGAGAACGGCTTGCCCTGCCATCCATGGCGCACCTCAAGGCGTTCCAGAGCCTCCCGGATCTCATCGACCTCCTCGGCGTCGATGGGGCCGCCTGTGCTCCGCTTCAGAGCGAGCTGATCGACGAAATCGGCCAGAGCCATCAGGTCACAGCTAACCTCTGGCATGGTCCAAGCCTCTCGCCGAGCAAGAAAGCCGTTCACCCCGCCGCAGTCCTCCGGCGGGCAGGATCCGTCCCCGTCCAGGCAAATGGGATAGATCGTCCCCCGATCAGCCTCATGCCGGCTCTCGAGGCGCACCTCGTGCTGCCATGGACCATTGAGATCGTACTCATAGCGGAAACGGGCCCCTTGACGGAGGCGAAGCTCGGAGAGTGCAACATCCGGAGACCGGGCTGCCAACTCTAGGGAGCCGAACCGCCTTGCCCGGAGCGTGAACTGGAACAGGTGAATGCCCTCCCAGCCCATGGCCAATTGGATGACACCGTGCAGCTCCCGCAGCATCATGCTGTCTGGCACCTGAACCCGCCGCCAGATCATGGGGCTGAGCCCGATCAGCCAGACCTTGAACTGCAGGATCTTCGGAGTTGGAGAAGGATCAGGCGTCTTGGGTTCGGATGGGTGCGTTTCGGCAAATGAGGGTGTCTCGCAGCCTTGTTTCGTCTGACCGGAAATCTTGTGCAGTCAACCTGTTGCCAAACTGCCCTACGAAACCTCATGCTCCCCATCTCCTCCCCGGCGACCAAGCTCTTCAGTGACGCCTTGAGTCGAACGTGGAGGCTATCATTGTTGTCGTGAAGAAAAATTCTCCCGTAAGGAGTGGGGCGCTTTCCAAAGGGTTAGGGCCTATACGACCCATCGGAGAGACGCTGATGGTTTCAGAGGTGCTAGGCTGTCGCTCTCGGACCTCCCACGCGCTGTTCTGCTGTCGCTTGTTCCAACGCGAGAAGAAGGACACCGATGTCTTCGTTCAGAAGATTGATGGCGTTACGGGCATACGCCCTGAAGCGCTCCTTGCGGATTGTCGGCTCGTCGGTCCACGAGCATGCTTGCTGCTCGGCCTCGTGAAGTGCCTGAGCCACTAGCTCGACTTTGTAATCCATCTTTGCCCCTCTCATGAGAACAGCTCCTGGTCTCGCTCTGAGAAATGCTAAGGTTTGCAGCGCTGTCAGATGCTGGCCAGCAGAAGGCTTGCTCCAATTAAGGAGCTGACAGAGGCAACAAAGAGCATCGACGCGCGCTGAAGTGATGGCCCAGTGTCAGCGAGGTGCGTAGGCGCTGAAGTGATGTCCAGTACCGCTTCCAAATGGTGCTCGGAGTTCATAACCTTATCCTGCATTTGAATTGTCGACGTTTGGCCGTCAAACGCAGGTAGTTGCCGGTTTATTCCATCACAGATTTCATAGGAATGTTTCAGGGAGGCTGACGTCCCGACTCCACTGACTACTTATCATTTCCAGATCGATTGGGAATTCCCAGAGTGACGACGTTTGTATCTGCCCTCATCTGTTTGATTCCGCTGTCTGCTCTCGCGTCGGACCGGGACGACATCTTGCGAAAAGCCGGGCGGATCATCATCCAGCACCACCTTCTCTCACGGGCGGAGATGGCCTGCTCGACCCTTGAGCTGGATGAAGTCACGAAGACAGTGGTGGCGGTCACTGTTCGGGAGAAGCATGACAGGAAGTGCGGTGGTGTCCCGGAAATGGCTCCACGTCGGTTCACCATGGAACTCGACCTGAAAACCGGGGCGGCTCAGTGGGACAACAACGACGAGATGGCGATGAAGCCCATTCCTCGATGAGTGGAGACGTTGCGGGTCTCATTAACGATCCGTTTACCTTTTCGAGCGCAGCCTTCTTCTGTGCCTGATTGGCACGGTCGTTCTCCCTGTGACGGTCGCAAAGGCGGCCTCCCTAGAGCGCCAGAGCAAGGGCGCTC
>KI911977.1:0-682 GCA_000517005.1 Microvirga lupini | reverse complement strand
GTTCGGCGAGCGGGTCGATCCGGCGTTCGCCGAAAAAAGGGGCAGATCGAAGCGCTCTACACCACGCCACCCGCAGGAAGCTGCGTGATCTGCCTGGACGAAATGGGACCGGTCAGTGCGAAGAGTTATGCCGGTCATGCCTTGGTGCACAGCCGGACGCGACCGGCCGAGCGCGCGAGACAGGAGATCGACTACGGCCGGCGCACCAAAGGCTACATCTTCGGGGCCTTCTGTCCGGCCACGGGCGAAGCCTTCACGCATCCTTACCCAGGACGCGGCGGCACGCATTGGATCGACTTCCTGGAGCACGTTGAAACCTGGATCCCGCGCACGACCAAGCGGGTGTACGCGATCTTGGATAACCTGAGTTCGCATCGCACCACCGACGTGCTGCTGTTCCTGCTGGCACATCCGCGCTGGGAGATGGTGTTCCAGCCCAAGTATGCCGCCTATCTCAACCTGATCGAGCCCTGGTGGAAGATCCTGCGTTCACTGGCATTGGCGGGGCGGCGGTTCGAGACCTGGGACGAGATCACCGATGCCATCCACCGCTCCACGGTCTACTGGAATGCACACCGCCACCCCTTCGTCTGGGGCCAACGCCGCCATCGGCCGCGCCGCGCTCCTGGTATCGCCCTGCTGCCGAGGGCGGCATGAATTCCCGGATGAACCACTAAGTAGG
>KI911976.1:21102-21520 GCA_000517005.1 Microvirga lupini | reverse complement strand
TGGAGCAGATCGACGCCGAGGTTGCGACGATCGTCGCGGCTGACCCGCTGGAAGCCGCGCGTCGGACAGATCACGCGCTTGAGCGCGCTATGATCCGCCTCAAGGATGTCATTCAACTATGTCGAGGTGCGGTGTATCACATCTGCCGGCAGCAGCCCTGCGGTCTGCCGGCGCAGGATCGCCCTGGGATACGACGCCAGCTTATCCGTGGTGATGGAGGACAGTGGATAGGTACTCATCGTCTTGATGGCTTTGCGCAAGAAGCGATAAGCGGTGTTGGTATTACGGCGACCGGACAGCATGAAGGCAATCACCTGACCGTGCTTGTCGACCGCGCAAAACAAGTATTTCCACTTGCCTCCCACGCGGATGTAGATACCGTCCCCGCGCCAGGAGCTTGAGCGAGGCCTCTGAGAGT
>KI911976.1:18804-21002 GCA_000517005.1 Microvirga lupini | reverse complement strand
GCGATGGCTTCCGCGGTGAACCAGACGGTCAGGCTTCCCCGCTGGCGCAGAGCCGCGTCATACTCGGCCCAATTCGTGACCCGGTACTGCTGCTTGGGACTGCTGCTTGGGGATGCGGTGACGGCGAGCGGCATTGATCTTGAAGGGCACGGTCGAATCCGCAATCAGGAGGGCCCAACTCTCCTATGCCATCCAGCTTCGGCCGCCAAATCGCCCACTCGTGCAACAAGGCAGCGGAGTGCGTTCACCAACCGATCCGTGCAACACAGCCACAGACCGGATTTGACATAGCGCAAAGACACAGGAGAGCTCAACGGTGAGGATGATGCTGATCTCAGCATGGGGACGGTAACTGTTGCAGACCTCAATCCTGACAAAATATGGCGAGGCCGGCCCGCCTTGGTACACCATCTATCCCACTGCACCGCAGTTCTCCGCGGCGGTCGGTGCCGAGGCGTGTGAGGAATGGCTGAGGGGCCTGTCGGCTGACGATGCCGTGTCGCTCTATCTCCATATTCCGTTCTGCCGGTCGATGTGCTGGTATTGCGGCTTCCCCACCACCATCACCCGCCGGGATGCATCGATCCTCAAGTATCTGACGGTGCTGCGTGAGGAGATCCGATTGGTCGCGGAGCAAGCACCGCAGGCGCTGCCCGTGAGCGACGTCCACTTCGGCGGCGGAACGCCGACCCTCATCGAGCCATCGGAGTTCCTGGCCCTGATGGAACTCCTGCGCCGCCGCTTCGCATTCAGGAAAACGGCTACGGTCGCCGTTGAGATCGACCCGCGCACGTTCACGGCCGAGATGGCCGAAGCCTTGGGAGCAGCCGACGTGAACCGCGCGAGCCTCGGCGTGCAGAGTTTCGATCTCATTGTTCAAAAAGCGATCAACCGGGTCCAGAGTGAGGCGCAGACGGCTACCGCCGTCGAAAACCTGCGCCAGCATGGAATCAGCCGCATCAACTTCGACCTCATCTATGGTCTCCCGCATCAGACGGTGCGGTCCTGCGTCCAGACCGCGACGGCGGCGGTCGCCATGCGCCCCGATCGGCTTGCGGTGTTCGGCTACGCGCACATTCCGTCCTTTAAGAAACATCAGCGCCTGATCGAGGAGGCAGCGCTGCCGGACATCGCTGCCCGCGCCGAACAGGCCGCAGCCGTGGCCGAGACGCTGGTTGCCGCCGGCTACCGCCAGATCGGGCTCGACCATTTCGCCTTGCCGGACGACGAGCTCGCGCTGGCGCAGCAAGCCGGTCGCCTGCGGCGTAACTCCTTGGGTTACTCGGCCGACACCTGCAAAACCCTGATCGGCTTCGGCGCGTCGGCGATCGGCCATCTCGGTGACGGCTACGTCCAGAACGAAGTTGCACAGGGATCCTACAGCCGGCACATCGCCGCTGGCCGTCTGGCGACGTCAAAGGGCTGCCGTCTTACCGGCGAAGATCGCGTGCGAGCTGCAATCATCGAGCGGCTGATGTGCGATTTGGAGGCCGACGTGCCGGCAATCTGTGCCGCCCACGGATTTGATCCGATCCCTTTTCTCGGTTCAGCTGAACGCTTGGCGATGCTGGCTGAGGACGGGATAGTGGACATTGAAAAGGGTTTCATCCGCGTGCGGCAGGAGCATCGCTTTGTGGTTCGCGCTGTCGCTGCTGCATTCGATGCTTATCTCGACCGCTCACCCCGTTAGCACAGCCAAGCAGCATGAGCGGAGGCCAAAGGGATCACCGCTCGTTGTTCCAAAATGGTCCTACTCCTTGGCCGCCCCTGACGCCTGTGTAGCCAACTGAACTGCAGCAAGCGTTCAAAAACGATGTACTAATGATCTTCACGGAAGGCCTGCAACAGAGAGGCCGGCGTGACGAAAGAAGCTGACGATCATCTCGGGTCGATGCTTCAGGCGGGAGAGCTCGCGGCGGGCCAGACGATGCAGATCAGCGACGGATCCGGGCAGCGCGTTCGCCATGGCGCGCTTGACGAGGGCATTGCACT
Source organism: Microvirga lupini (assembly GCA_000517005.1). Classification (GTDB taxonomy): domain Bacteria; phylum Pseudomonadota; class Alphaproteobacteria; order Rhizobiales; family Beijerinckiaceae; genus Microvirga; species Microvirga lupini. The sequence continues at coordinate 19,010 of KI911976.1, read as the reverse complement.
GCTCCTCGGGATTGAGTTCAGGCGCGTAGGCCGGCAGATAAGCCACCGCATCGTCCTGCCGGTGGGCCGCGATGAAGCCCAGGGTTGCGCGCGAGCGGTGGGCGTTGAGCCGATCCCAGACCACCAGCAGGGGCGTGCCGATCTTGCGGCGGCCATACCGCAGGGCCGAGATCACGGTGCGGCTCGAGACGCTGGTGCGAAAGTGG
>KI911976.1:17209-18704 GCA_000517005.1 Microvirga lupini | reverse complement strand
AAGCTGTGGCCGGTCTCGTCCCAGAGGACAAGGGTCCGATGCTCCCGCTGCGCCTAATGGCATGGACCGGCCGTGCTCCCGGGTGGAGCATAGGATGACGGGATTGTCCCGCAGGTAAGGAGCCATGCCATGTCAAACCAGACTGCGCCTGAGTGCATCATCACCACGATCGGGGTTGATCTCGGCAAGAACACCTTTCACCTCATCGGCATGGATGCGCGAGGCAGGATCGCGCTGCGCCGGAAGGTCTCGCGCGGGCAGCTGCTGCCCTGCCTGGCCAATGTGCCGGCCTGCCTGATCGGCATGGAGGCTTGCGCGGGCGCCCATCACGTCGGGCGTCAGCTCGCCACTCTTGGGCATGACGTGCGCCTACTGCCGGCCCAGTACGTCAAACCTTTCCTTAAAGGCCACAAGAACGATTACCGCGACGCCGAAGCCATTGCCGAGGCGGTGCAGCGCCCGACCATGCGGCCGGTGCCGCTGAAGTCAGCCGAGCAACTCGATCTGCAAGCCCTGCACCGGGTGCGCAGCCGGCTGGTCGGACAGCGCACGGCGGTGATCAACCAGATCCGCGGCTTCCTACTCGAATGCGGCATCCCGGTGCGTCAGGGGCCGGCGGGCTTGCGGGAAGCCCTTCCGACGCTTCTCGCCCAGCGCACGGACGTGCTCTCGCCGCGCATGATCCACCTGATCGAGGATCTGGCGGGAGACTGGCGCAGGTTGGATGAGCGCATTGACGCCATCACTCGGGACATTACAGCCCTGGCCCATCAGGATGTGGGCTGCCGCCGGCTGATGGGCATCCCTGGCGTGGGCGTGATTACCGCCAGTGCCATGGTGGCAGCGGTGGGAACTGGGGCTGCCTTCACCAAAGGCCGCGACTTTGCCGCTTGGCTCGGCTTGGTGCCCAAGCAGATCTCGACTGGTGACCGCACGATCCTGGGGGGCCTGTCCAAGCGCGGGAACCGTTACCTGCGCACACTCTTTGTCGGAGGAGCGCAGGTTCTCCTGCAGCGACCGCACCACTGGGACGGGCATGGCTTCGGGCGCTGGCTGCAGGCGGCAGGCGCGCGGCTGCACCGGAATGTGCTCGCCGCCGCCCTTGCCAACAAGCTCGCGCGCATCGCGTGGGGCGTGTTATCCCACGAGAGCGGTTATGATCCGGAGTTTGCCGCACGGGCGGCCTGAGCCTGCTCAGACGGCTGACAGTTCAAGCATAGAGTTCCCGCCGAGGTTCGCGAGAAGGACGTGACAGGATGGAGGAACGGTTGCCCGGCGCACCGCAAGCCTAATGAAAAAAATGGCCCTTCGAGGTCTCGCGTCTAAGTAGGCCCAGTGCGCGCGGATTCCCATGATGGCCCGGAGCAGATGCTCCACAACGAGGCCGGATAGATTGATGCGAACCGTCACCCACCCATCTGCCACAGCCCTCTTGCAACGCACGGCCGGTCCATAGATTTTTTTCAACGCCACCCAGTCCCGCTTGGGCCAGACT
>KI911976.1:6459-17109 GCA_000517005.1 Microvirga lupini | reverse complement strand
CCGCCACGTGCGGGCGACGCCGGCATCAACCGGCGGGCAGATGCGCCGAGGGCAACAAGCGCGCCTGACGCAACGCCGCCAGATCAGCCGAGCCGGTGCAGAAGCAGGCGACGGCCAACTGGCGGATGACGATCTCGAAATGCGCGACAACCGCCTCGGTGGATACCGTCGCCGCGCGCAGCACGCCGGCCGCCTGCCCGGCGATGTCCGCGCCCAGGCGGATGGCCTTGGCCACGTCGACGCCGTCGCGGATCCCGCCCGACGCGATCAGCTTCACCGTTGGCAGCACCCGACGTACCGCCTGCACGCTGGCCGGGGTCGGAATCCCCCAATCGGCGAACGCCATCGCCACTGCACGGTCGGCGGCATCGCGGGCGCGCTCGCCCTCCACCGCGGCCCAACTGGTGCCGCCGGCGCCGGCGACATCGATCACCGCCACGCCCGCCTCGACGAGCGCACAGGCCACCGAGGCGGACAGGCCCGACCCCACTTCCTTGGCCACGATCGGCACGCCCACGCTGCGCGCGGCGCGAGCGATCTGCGCCAGGATGCCGCGCCAGTCGCGGTCGCCCTCCGGCTGTACCGCTTCCTGCAGCGGATTGAGATGGACGATGAGTCCATCGGCCTCCAGCGCATCCACCGCCCGGCGCGCCAGGTCCAGGCCGTCGGCCTCGCGCAGTTGCGCGGCGCCGATATTGGCCAGCAAGGGAATGTCTGGGGCCAGGCGGCGCAGCGCGCGCGTCAGCCCTTGGGAGTTGCGGGATTGCAGGCTCACGCGCTGCGAACCGACGCACATGGCGATCCCCAAGGCTTGCGCTGCCTCGCTCAGATGCCGATTGATGGCCTCGGCGCGTGGCATGCCGCCGGTCATGGAGCTGATCAACAGCGGCGCGCGCATGGTCTTGCCCAGCAGCGAGGCGCGCAGGTCGATCTGCGTCAGGTCCAACTCGGGCAATGCGCAGTGTTCGAAACGGATGTACTCCCAGCCGGCGGCGACCGTGGCCGGCGCCGTTCGCCGATCCAGCACGATGTCCAGATGGTCGTCCTTGCGCCGGCTCAGGGCGGTGTCGCTCATGCTCGCTCCATCCGTCGCATCGGGCGACGGCGTTGCGTCGGATCGGACCGACGGCAGCGCGCGCACGCCGCCGCCTCCCGCGCGTTCAGGCCGGCGCACGCTGGCCTCCCCCCGCAGCGTCGCTGCGGTAGCGGCTGGTCGAGGTCTGGTAGTACTGCGCGCGGATGGCCGCCATGGCCTCGATCAACGGTCCCCACGGCGCGGGAAAGCGTTCTTCCGCCATCACCCGGTGCAGCATGCGCGTATGGCCGGCCAGCTCGTCGTTGAGGAACTCCACCACAGGCATAGCCGGATAGCGCTGCAGCAGCAGGATCGCCGCGTTGTCGGCCTCGCCGGCCGACCTGTCCTTGTCGCGTCCATGCAGATCGTTCTGCAGGCGCCCTATCGCGGAGATGAGCCGCAGGACCTGGCGAAACGCCGGACGCGCGCGCAAGGTCGCCATGTCCAGCCCCCACAGCAACGACAGGCAACAGAACACGTTCGTGTAGGCGATCGAATCGATGCCGTTGTGCAGGTACTCGGCGTAGGACCAGCGTTCCGCCCCTGCCGCCTGCGCGTGTCCGGCGCGCAGCGCCGCGCAGTAGCACCGGGTATCGTCGAGAAGCTGAGCATAGTCGCGACGATCGTAGGCGAGCGCGGCCAGCGAAGCGCGCAGCACAGCGCAGCCCTCGAATCCGGGGAGCGCGCACGGCACGCCCTGCCCCAGCGCCTGCTCCACCGCGGCGAGCTGCTCCGGCGCGATCAGGCCAAGGTCGTTGCAATCGTCGAGCCAGAACAGCAGCGCCAGTTCGCGATAGAACGCCACGATCAGCATTTCGTCCTGCGGATCGCGGCCGGTGCGGGCGCTGGTGTCGCGCAGGCTCGGGTGGATGCGCTGCAGGATGTACTGGCCGCCCCTGACCGCTTCCACGGCATGCTCGTCGGCGAACCCGGTCAGGGAACGCCCCCACTCCTGCACCTGCTGCAGCGCGCGTTCGGTCTGGATCATGGCGCCGCTCCTGCTCCCCCGGCCAGGACGCGCCGCTCCCAACGAAGCGCCAGCCACAACCCGGCGAGTTCTGCCACGCGCACCACCCGGATGGGGCAATACAGTTCCTTGCCGATCCACAGCGGCGTCTGCGGCAATGCATGCGCCGCATGGCGGGCGAGCATCCACTCCAGCGCACGCGCCACCGCCCGCGCGATGCGCCGGCGCCCTGTCGGCTCTTCGCTCCCGTCCATCACGTGCAACGCGAACAGCGCATAGGCGGTTTCCTCGAATGTGGACGCCCGACCGGCGCCCCAGCCGCCGTCGTCGCGCTGCGCCTGCAGCAGCGCCGCCAGCGCGCGCTCGTCGCGCCACTGGGGCTTGCCTTGCGCCAGCGCAGCGACCGCATGCGCGGTGGGATACAGCCACGAAACGTGCCATTTTTCGTTGTCCCATAGACCGTGCGGGTTGCGATTGGCCTCGACGTAGGCGCTGGTGCCGGCGGCGGGCTTTCCCAACAGTCGCAACGCATGCAGGGCATGGATGTTGGTCGACACCGAGGCATTGCGCTCGCCGGGGAAGGTGACGAACAGCTCGCCGATTTCGAAATGGCGCAACGCATCGACCGCCGGGTCGCGGCCTGCAAGGCGCAGGACGCACAACGCAACGGCGGTGTCGTCCGCATCGGCCGCGAAGTGCAAGGCCGGGCCCAGACCGCGCACGCCGAGGCGGGCGTCGAGCTGCGCGACGATCACGCGTACCGCCTCGGCGAGCGCGGGATGCGCGAACAGCCCGGCCAGATGCAGGGTGTACAGCGACCAGCATGGCTCGAACACATTGATCGGCCAGACGTTGGGAACGACACCTTCGATGCCGCTGCGCGTCGCCCGCGATGCCGCCTGCAGATACGCGTCGGCGCGCCCGACCTGCGGCGTGCTCCCCTGTGTCACGGCGTGCGCACGCCACGCGGCGGTGGCCGCCGGACTGATGCCGATGCTGCCGTCGTCATCCGGGCATGCGGTGGTCGGCGACGTCCCCCAGGCTTCCCAGGAGTGCAGCAACGGATGGCCGCTCGGCAACGTCGCCACCGCCCCCAGCTTGACCAGGCACGCTTGCCGCAACGGCAACAGCGCCGGGTGGCGCGGAAACGCCACGTCGCCCAGCAAGGATGCGGCCTCTCCGCACAACTGCGGCAGGATCAGCTCCGCGCCGATCGGCGCGTCTTCCGGCACCGCATGCGCGTAGGGATCGGGCTGGCGCTCGAGGAACCAGGTTGCAGCCTGGACTGCGTCGGCAGCGCCGGGAAGAGGATCGGCACGCTGCAATGCCAGCAACGCCGCCCACGTGGGCGCATGGCGGAACAGCGGGAAGTCCGCGCTTCCCCATCCGCCATCGGCCTGTTGCTGCGCGATGAGCCACGCGTATGCGTCCCGCCGACCGGTGACGTTGCCGTGGAACTGCAGAGCTCGCGCCGTGTCGTAGACGGACGGACCGACGCTGCCGCCGTCGCTCATCTCGCTCAGCAGGTGGCGCAATTCGGAAAGGATCTGTTCGGACAGCGCGTTCACGCGGGATGTTCCTTCTGCAGACGGTTGACGAGAACCAGGATCGGGCAGACGCCGCGGACTCGGACACAGTGCAGCATGCACCGCTGCCGCCGGCCGATCGCAGCCGCACAGGGCGACTCCATGCGGACGGGCGTGCTCATGCGCATGGCGCGTGCTTGAACAGATACGCGTTGGCCCGCTGCAGCATCTGCGCCAACCGTTCCGCACGCGGCCCCAGCGGGGCAATGGCCTCCCCGGCGTCGCGCAACAAATCCAGCGCGAACTGGCGCGCTGCCTGCAGCCCCATGATCGACGCGCAGGTCGGCTTCTGCGCCGCCGCGTCCTTGCCGGGGGTCTTGCCCAGCGTCGCGGTATCCGCTGTCGCGTCGAGAATGTCGTCGACCACCTGCAACGCCAGGCCGAAACAGGCGGTGTAGCGATCGAGCGCACAGTACAGCGCAGCGTGCGCGGCATCCTCCGCGATGGCGCATAGCGCGCCCATGCGAACGGACGCGCGCACTAGCGCTCCGCTCTTCATCCGGTGCATCGCCACGATCCTGTCCAGCTCGACATGCTTTCCGACCAGCGACAGATCCATGGCCTGCCCGCCTGCGGCACCCTCGGCGGACACCGCCTGCGCCAGTTCGCGCACGAGCGCGATACGGTTGTCGCCCGGCGCATCCAGGCTCGCCAGGGTCAGGAAGGCGTGCGCCTGCAGCGCATCGCCGACCAGGATCGCAGTGGCTTCGCCGAATTTGACGTGCACGGTCGGAAGGCCGCGGCGAAGCACGTCGTCGTCCATCGCGGGCAGGTCGTCGTGGACCAGGGTACAGGCGTGCATCATCTCGATGGCGGCGCCGACGTCGTCGAGCATGTGCGCCGGCGTGTCGGCCAGTGCGCCGGCAGCCAGACAGAGCAAGGCGCGGGTGCGCTTCCCGCCATTCAAGGTGGCGTAGCGCATCGCCGCCACTAGTTCGGTCTCACCGTCGTCTCCGGCGCAGAGAAGACGCGCCAGCGCCTGTTCGACCCGCTTTGCGCCGTCCTGCATCCAGATCTCCGGCAGCAGCCTGCCGGATGCGCCGCGCGCCTGCGCGCCCAATCCGCCGAGCGCGGAAACGCCAGTTCGGTCGTCGTGTAGCGTGGAACCGGTCGGCATGTTGTTCATGTCCTTGTACTTGACAGGAGACGGCCGCGGCGAGCGGCGAGCCGCCGCAATGTTGCCGGCGTTGCTGCCACGCCAGCCGGGTATGCGATGCTAGCTCATGAGAATCCGATGCGGACTTTCATGGAGGGCTGCGCTGTCGGGAAGTAGCGCCGGCCTTTTTCGGCGTCGCTCAGCAACCGCGGCCGCACCCCGGCCTTGTGCATGGTCAGCGCCAAGGCGATGCTGAACTGCACCAGTTCCAGCCATACCAAGTGGTAGCCGATGCAGACGTGCGGGCCGCTGCCGAACTGCAACATGTCCACCGGCCCGATGGGCCCCGTGCGTTGCAGCCACCGTGCCAGGCGGAACTGATCAGGCGCCTCGTGCAGCAGCGCTGAGGTCGAGAAATGCAGCAGCGGGATGCCAAGGCTGGTGCCTGCGGGGATGCGCCGCTGGCCGAGTTGTAATTCCTGCGTCGCGCGACGCGGTACGAGCGAGGACGCCGGATGCAGGCGCAGCGTTTCGCGGAACAGCGCCTCGGCGACCGGATATTGCGCCAGGTCTGCGTGCCGGGTCGGCACCGCCCCCACGCGTTGCGCCTCCTCGACTAGGGCGTCCCAGACCTCAGGCTGCCGCGCCAGCTCGATCACCATCCAGGCCATTGTCGAGGCGGTGGTCTCGTGGCCAGCAAGCAGCAGCAAGCGGACGTTGGCAACCAGCACGTCATCGGAGAGCGCGTCTTCGCTGCGATCGAAGGCGCTCACCATGTCGTTGATCAACCCGGTTCGCGCGGAACGCGCGCGGGCGTCGCGGATGAACTGCCGCGATTGAGCGTCGATCCAGTCGCGGGCGGCGCGGCCGCGCCGCAAGGGTGTGCCGGGCAGGTCGACCGGGGGCGCGACGATCAACTGCAGCAGTTGCCGGTACTTGCGATGCCACACCGGCAGGTCTTGGGGGGGGATGCCCATGAGATAGAAGGTGAGCTTGAGCATCAGGTCGCCGGTTTCGGGCAGGATAGTTACTTCACCACGCGCGCGCCACGCCTGCACCCGCGCCCGGATGACGGGCTCGAACAGGTCGCCGATGCCGGCCTCGGTCAGCCCCCTGGGCAGGAACGCCGCCTTTATCCCGTCGCGCGCCTGCCGGTGCGCGCTACCGTTCAAAGTGACCAATGTTCCGCTAAGGATTTCGGGCGCGATCTCCGCGATCAGTGACGAGGACACATCCTTGTGCCGGAGCACCGCGAGCGCATCCGGATCCAGGCATGTCATCAATTGTCCCCCTGGGCCGAAGTCCAGCCAGAAGTGGCTGCCCAGCGTCCGTTCCGCGCGCCGCAGCAGGCGCGGCAGGTCGCAGACGATGGCGGGAAGATGCCCGACCAGGGGGAAAGCGCCGGGCACGACCGGGATGTCGTACCGCAGCCGGTGCCGACGGTCCAGCGGGTTGAGCAGCATGTCTATTACCTCCCTGGGGCCGAGGCCGCTTCGGCGGTGTCACCGGCCGGGCGCGCGCCGCGGCTATTGCCACCATCGGCATATGTCGGCACATGCGTCAGCATGCCGCCGTCGATGCACACGACCTGGCCGGTGATGAACGCAGCATCGTCGGAGAGCAGAAAAGCCACCAGCGCGGCCACGTCCTCGGGGCGGCCGACGTGCGCCAGGAGCTGGTGCCGGCGCAGATGCCGTTGCATGCACTCGTCGAGCTTGGCGAGGAGACGTTCGGTCATGATAAGACCCGGCGCAACCGCGTTGCAGCGGATCTGCGCGTGACCGTATTGGGTGGCGAGCGAGGCCGACAGCATGTTCATCGCGGCCTTCGACGCGGCGTAGGACGTCTGCGCGGTGTCACCGCTAAGCCCCTGGCACGAGGACATGTTGACGATCGCGCCACCGCCACGGGCGATCATCCGTGGGATGGCCTGTCGGCAACAGAGCAGCGTGCCACGCAGATTAGTCGCCATCGTCTCATCCCAGACCGCCAGGTCCAGGTCGAGGATCGCGCGGTCGCGCGGGGTCAGATGCATGGCGCTCGCGTTGTTCACCAGCAGGTCGACCCCACCGAAGTGCCGCTCCGCCGTCTCGAACAGCGCTGCCACCGCCTGCGCATCGGCGATGTCTATCGCCAGGGTCAGCGCGTGGCCAGCTTCGGCCGCGATCTGCGCCGCGCAGGCGGTGGCCGCTGGGGCGTCGATGTCAGCCACCACCACTCTGCCGCCCTCGCGCGCGATGGCGAGGGCGCATGCCTTGCCGATGCCGGCGCCAGCGCCGGTCACCACGGCCACCTTTCCCTCAAACCGTCCCATCGTGTCCTCCCGGATTATGTTGGTCTTCCGTGGCATGCCGCCCGACCTCTGCCGGAGAGGGTACAGGGCCGACAGTGGCTGGCTCGCCATCGCCACCGCCATCGTCGCTTTCGATGACCCGAATGGCGGCAACCGGGCACTGACTGGCCGCGAGCCGCACGGCGGCGTGCAACGCCTTGGGGACGATCGCCACGCACACTTCGGCCACGCCGTCCGGTTCGCGCTGGCGAAAGATGCCGGGCAGGGTCAGCACGCACTGCCAACTGGTTCCGCATAAATCTTGGTCGATCACGACGCGCATCTCACGCCTCCCCAGGCGCATGGAGCCGCACGGGCAGGGCGCGGAACGTCCTAAGGAACGCGGAGGGCTCCCGGGTCGGCTTCTCGGCCAGTGCGAGCGTGGGGAAGCGCGCCTGGATCCGCGGCAGGCTCTCGGCCAACTGCACCCGGGCCAGTTGCGCACCGAGGCAGAAGTGGATGCCGTGGCCGAAGCTCAGCATGATCTTCCCGTCGGTCGACATGCCAGGACTGGTGCCGTAGAACCGCGCGGGATCGAAGCGGTCGGGATCGGCGAAGGCGTCCGGGTCGCGATTGCCGGCCGCGATCAGCACGCGCACGTCCGCGTTCTTCGGGATCACCACGCTGCCCAGTTCGATGTCGCGCTGGGCGATCCGCGGAATGGAGCTGAACATGGCGGGCGCGTCGCAGCGCAGGACTTCTTCGACGAATGCCTCGACCCCCATTGCGTCTCCCTGCAGCCAGTGCCGCTGCTCGGGATACGCCAGCATCGCCAGGACGGCATGGTCGATGGTCGCAGCAGTAGTGGCGAAGCCGCCCAGCAGCATGCCCCATAGCATGCTGATCAATTCCACATCCGACAGCATGTCGGCGTCGTCGCCGTGTGCGCCGACCAGCATCGACACGATGTCCTGGCGGGGATCGGTGCGCTTGCGCTGTATGAGGTCGGCGAAGTAGGCCTGCACCCTGGCGCTGGCTGCGTCCGCCGCGGCGAGCTGGGGATCGCTGGCGTGCGGGCTCAGGCCCTCCAGGATGGCGCCGATGCCGGCGGCGAGCCCGAACATGTCGTCCTGGGGCATGCCGAACAGTTCGGCAAAGACCAGCATTGGCAAGGCAAGCGCGAATTCGTGATGAAGGTCCACCGCCTCCCCGCGCTCCAGCGCAGGCGCGATGGCGTCCAGGCGCGCTGCGACGATGCGCGCGATGCTCGGCCGCAGGTTGTCGATCTGGCGCATGGTGAAATCACGGGAGACTAGTCGGCGCAGACGCGTATGCGTTGGAGGATCCTTCATCGCTAAAGTAGACGCCAGCAAACTGAGCGACAGGCTGGTCGCCGCACGCGGGAAATAGCGCGCCAATTCGCCCGGCGCCGGTCCCCGAAACGCATCGCCCGTGGCCTTGAGCGCCCAGTAGATGTCGGCGTGGCGGCTCAACAGAAAGAGGCCCGACGCCGCGCGATGCACCGGATCGTGCTCGCGCAACCACCGCAAGAACGGATACGGGTCGTGGATGCACGCTGGCGACGCCAGTTTGGCGAAGGCGTCCCGGCATGCTGCCGTGGTTTCTTGCACGTCCATCTTGGTTACCTGTTTGGTTGGCTGATCTGACCGGCGCCAGCGAGGCGCGACGGCAACGTTGCAGAGAAGATCTCGCCCCCCGGAGATGTCCACGCATCACCAGAGCACCGGCATCTCCTCGAAGCCGCCAGTGATGATCTCCTTGCGCAACCTCAGTTCTTCGGGCGCCACGGCCAGGCGCAGCCCGGGAAAGCGCTGGAAGATCGAGCCGAACACTGCCTTGAGTTCCAGCCTGGCCAGCGCCCCGCCGATGCAGTAGTGCGGCCCGTAGGAGAACGCCAGGTGCGGCTTTTCGTCGCGTCCGATGTCGAAGATTTCCGGGTCGTCGAACTGGCGCGGATCGAACGACGTCGCCGGCAGGCCGACAAGCACCTTGCTCTCCGCAGGAATATGCACGCCCGCGATGGTCACGTCGGTCCTCGGATAGCGCATGATGCCGTCCCAGCCCGCGCCAGGCGGGTACATGCGCAGGATTTCCTCCACCGTCTTGTCCAACAGCGATGGATCGGCGACCAAGCGCTCGCGCTGTTGCGGATGGCGGAACATGGCCAGTAGGCCACATTCGATCTGCGCGGCCGTACTCTCGTGCCCCGCTACCAGCATGCCCGCTGCCAGTCCGATCGCTTCTTCCTCGCTCGCCTTGCCCTGGTCGACCGCCGCGAGCAGATCCGTCAGCAGGTTGTCGCCCGGATCCTGGCGCTTCTCTCGCATCCTGTCGCGAATGTAGGCGCGCAGTTCTTCCCAGGCCAAGCGCGACGCGCTGCGCGGCCCGCTTTCGTGCTGGTGCGTCATCACCTCATCGGAGAGCCCAGCGAAAAAGGCATGATCCTCGTATCGCACGCCCATTAGCGCGCTGATGACCATGGCCGGAAGCGGAAAGGAGAGGTGCCTGCGCAGGTCGGCGGGCTGGGGCTGGGTCGAAAGCGTCTTGAACAACTGTGCGGCGATCGCCTCGACCTGCTGTGCGAGCAGCTTTATCCTAGAGTCGCCGAAGGCCGGCGCCACGATCGTGCGCAAGCGGGTATGCTCGCCCCCCTCGTGCGAGACCAGCCACCCCGGCGAACCGAGAATCACCGAATCCGGGGTGAATGCCGCCGGCGGCATTCCTGCGGGTCGAAACGCAGTGTCGGACAGCACCGCCTTGGCTTCGTCGTAGCCTGTCACCCACCAGCCTTCGTGCCCGGACGGGAAGCGCACGCGGTGGATCGGACCGTTGGCGCGTAGCGCCAACATCTCGGGCGAGGGCTCGATGTGATCGACGCGCCACATCGGCAGCGTCGGCAAGGGTTGTTCGGACATGGTGGCACTTCACTCTCTAAGCGATGGAAGGGCGGAAGGTGACCGCAGGCGCTGCGGGCAGCCAATGACGTAAGACGGCATGTAGACGACGTCCTCCGCGGCGATGGTCAGCGCCAGATCCCTGTAAAGAGCGACTGAGATTCACGTTTGTCCACGCGAGACAATATTTTGATCGTACATGCGCTTCTAGCATCACGGGATGGTCTGAAGGAGCGTTTATCAGCTTAAGTTGATGGTGCTGCCCTGACACGTTGCTTTCCTTCCCTCGCTCCATTGATCGCGCTGTCACCCAAACCTGAAGATCCGGTCGGCAGCTACAGCGCCGCGCAACGAGGAAGTTGCAAAAGGCAAGCCAACTGCGCAGAAAGAGCCGCAGAAGAAATGTTCTGCAGATTATTCAACGACTTCAATGAGAGTGCGGCAGGGCGCTAGGCCACACAGCACCGTGTCGGGGACTCCACAAAGCCGGCAGGAGGTGTCGGGGCCCCAACATATTTCCAGGGATGGCTGTCGCTGAGCATGTTGGCGTGAGATCGAACGAAGCCGCTCCGCGGCGTGACGAGCACGGTTGCCGAGGTGCGTCCTGCCTGAGAAGATGGGGTGTTGGAGCCCACCTCTCAGACAGGAGTCACGAGAGCATGAGGTTTTGTGGGGCGGCTATGGAGCGCTCGAGGGCAGCTCTCGCTGACGGGCAGATAAACATGGTGAGATGGCGGGC
>KI911976.1:5843-6359 GCA_000517005.1 Microvirga lupini | reverse complement strand
GTGCCCGCCTCAAGAAGCGCTTGGCGGCAGACAGATTGCGCCGTTCGCTGAACCAGAACTCGACCGTGTCGCCGTTGCTGTCGATGGCGCGGTAGAGATACGTCCATCGTCCACGGACTTTGATGTACGTCTCGTCCATGTGCCACCTCCTGGTGACAGCCCTCTTGCGCCGATTGAACTGCTCGAGCAGTCCGGGCGAATAACGCACGATCCATCTGTGAACGACGTGTGAGAAAATCCTCTGGGAGCCCCGACGTACTACAATAGCCGGAGCTTTCCCAGGGAGACCAGGCGATGGACCCTGTCGATCCGCAGGCCTCAAGTGAGACGGCTCAAGCATCCTGCTCAGATCCATCACGGCTAAAGCGCGTTCGGCTGGTGTGCGCTGATCGCCGGCAGCTGTGTTGGACCATGCTCGATGTCGAACGATTAGTAGATGAGGACCATCCGGTTCGGGCGATCTGGGAACTGGTGGGCCGGCTTGATCTGTCAGCCTTTGTAGACCGGATCGGTTCA
>KI911976.1:5408-5743 GCA_000517005.1 Microvirga lupini | reverse complement strand
GTGCTGGTCGACGGCGCGCCAGAGCCAATGCTTCTGTCCGCCGATGCGGATGACAACCTCGTCTAAATGCCACTTGTCTCCTGGTGCGGGCAGACGCCTGCGGATCTGAGGGCGAAGCTCTGGCCGAACTTCAGCGCCCACTGCCGGACCGTCTCATGGCTGACCAGGATGCCTCGGGCTGCCAGCATCTCTTCAACCATCCGCAGACTGAGCGGGAATCGGAAGTACAACCAGATGGCATAGCTGATCACTTCAGCCGGAAAGCGATGGCGGGCATAGCGAGGATCACGAGGCGATTTCATTGTATGCCTCGATCCGGTCACTCTCCGGTTAAC
>KI911976.1:4226-5308 GCA_000517005.1 Microvirga lupini | reverse complement strand
AGCTCCTGTGTAGGTACGCGACCAGACAAGCCCATCATATGTGAATGAACCCTGCATCCCAGCGCGGGCATTCTCCCGCGAGCATGAAAGTCACTTGGCAATGTGCTCGCGTCGGAAGCGGCTTCACCCGGGAAGAAGATGGGCGGCTCATCTTCGTGGACGGCACGCTTGCAGCCATTCTGGTTTGCCGCCCGGATGACTGCGAAGACCCTGAGCTGAGGGGCAGTTGGTTCGTAGAGGCTGGGTTCGGTCCGATCACCGGAGTGCAGGAAACATTCCCGAGCTTCGAGGACGCGGTGGCCTGGATCCTTCGGCGCTTCAAAAGCTGGGAATACCTCATGCGCCGGAGCAGCGCGCTTCATTAGAAGGCCGCAGAAGCCATTCGTGCTCCCGGGGCACCGTTCCACGTCCAAGATGTCGGATGACGGCTTCTATCTGTTCCATGCCCTTGCGGCTGCGCCTGCTTTCAGAGCCACTATCGAGTTCGTCTGGGGGAGCCTTTAAGATGCCGTTCTCACTCTGGGGCATCATTTTCCAAGTCCTGCATGGACAATGCCTGCCAGCGGTCGCCGTATGGGACTCTGCGAGGCATGAAACGTCTACACTTGGCTTCGCAACGAGGGCGTTGATGTTTGAATCAGATGTCTAGGGTGCTTAGAACGGCATCGCCACGGTCTGAGCAACCGATTCAACGTCACGTGCACTCGTTAAAGATCCTTAGTAATGGGGAGAGCCGCTTTGGGCCGTGTCTTGATCTGGTCACAGTCAAGCTGCACCACTCCGGCAACTTCAATAACACAAGGGTGGAGAATGAGGAGAGGGTATCTTATTGCTGTCTATGGGCGGGTGGGACTTATCGTTGCGGCATTCGTGCTGATTGCTGGGATCATCGCAGCCCCTCTTCTCCCAAGCGTTGGATCGCCTGTCGTAACTGCTTCCAAACCTTAGTATGAGCCGGCGTTTCGCCTGCCTATCACACCAGCAAGCCTACAAGCGAATTAGCCGCGAGCCCGCTTCGTCAGGACACCCCAGGCCAAGAGGGAGGCGACTGCCTCCCCCTCATACTGAGCTACCTATTGGAG
>KI911976.1:1291-4126 GCA_000517005.1 Microvirga lupini | reverse complement strand
TGTAGGTCCGGCCAGATTGAGACCGCCATTCGTCAGGTCAACGCTGAAGCGCTTGAATAGCCCGAGGAACTGGTCGGTGGTAATCTCCATGTCGAAGCTCTTAACAAGCAAAGGATCCGATTCATTCTGAAGCCACTGATCAACCATCTCGTAGTCAGCCATGTCCACGATGACCGCTCGTACGTTGGCTGATCGAGGCGTCCAAGTTGACGATACGACGGTGTTTCGCTGGATTCAGGCTTATGTACCAGAACTGGACCAGCGCATCCGTCCGCATCGGCGCAGGACAAACGGCTCCTGGCGTGTGGACGAAACATACATTCGGGTGAAAGTGACTCGGTTTATCTCTACCGCGCCGTCGATGCGACCGGGCAGACCATTGACTTTCTGCTTTCTCCAAAGCGGGATGCGGCTGCCGCCCGGACATTCTTCCGCAAGGCCTTGGGGCAACCGCATGTCGAGCAGGACCACCGGCGCATCAAGCGTCTGGTCCGGTCGGGGCTGGACTTCAAAAGCTTTTGGACCAGCTTGCAGACAATTGCTGGCTCTGAGGCAATGGTGATGCTCCGCAAGGGACAGGTTGTCTGTGCACCAGCAAATGCCATGGGCGCTCAGCGCGACTTCATTGCTACCCTATTCGGTGAAGTCGCGTAACTCGCGTCCCTGTTGGCCTTTGCTCGACCTATGTCAAAAGTTGCAACAGAACCTTTACGTGCTCAATGTGCCAACGCCTTCTCGGGCATCATTGAGGAATGATGCGAGGAGATCAGCCACGTGCCGTTCTTGTACTCGTAGGTATAGGTGTAGCGGGCCGGAACCTGTGAGCCGTCCTTGAACGTGAAGGTGTAGGTGCCCGCATCCACCGCCGCGTTGCAGCCGATCTTGATGACGCGGCTGTCGATCGTACCGCGCGGCTGGTTCTGCAGGAAATGCTCGAAGTAGTCGATGCGCTCGGCCTTGGTCAGGCGCGGCTTATTCGACAGCGTCGGGAGCAGGACGGCATCATCCGCATAGTTCTTCGCCACTTCCGTGGCCTTCAGCGTGGCGAGAGAGTCGTTCCAGCGATCGAAGAGCTTGGCGATGTTGGCCTCGCTGACCACAGCGCAGGTTTGGGAGGAGGCAGCCGCGGCAGGCTGCGCCTGGACGACGGCAAAGGCAAAGGTGGCGGCAATCACAAAACGCATGGTTAGGTCCTTCTGACGGTGCCATCGAGCACGCCTCGGCAGCCAATCGCGAGGATCTTCTTAGTCCAGCTAGTGGTGTGACACTAACGCTTTTTTCCGCATGGGCGACCTTTTCCAGGACAGCTGAGACCGGGGCTGTGCGGATTTCGCCGATCGTGAGCGGCGATTTCACGCGATGGTGAGCGCTCGTTTCATTTGATCGTGAGCAAACATTTCGCGCGATCATGAGCGGCTGCTTCGGCCGACAGGTTGCAGGGGGAAGCATAAGGATCTGTGTGTTGGGGTGGACGGCCCCCTTACGGCATCGCTGTGCCAGAAAGAGGTCGTTAGATGTTTGATCCCAGGGTTTGATGGTGCATTCTTGTCACCTGAATGGCGGGACGCGCTATGGGCCAGCTTCTCCACGGCAGAGCGGCTGTCTTGGAGATCAAGTGCTTTGTTGGCGCCATGGCGTGAGATCCCGTACGATAGCATTCAGGACGGTGAGCAGCTTTCGTAGGACAGCAACGAGAGCAACCTTCTTAGGCCGTCCGCGGGTGATGAGCCGGTGGTAGAACGTTCTGAAGACAGGATTGCGCCGGATAGCAGTCAGTGCTGCCATGTAGAGGACGTTGCGCACTGACGTTCTCCCTCCGGCAATCGCTCTGTGGCCCCTCATGAGACCGGAGTCTCGGTTCACGGGGGCAACCCCGACGAGAGCAGCAATCTGGTGCCGGTCCACGGTGCCAAGTTCTGGCACTTCAGCAAGAAGCGTCCGAGCGGTGACATCGCCGATCCCGGGAACGGACTTGAGGAGTTCCTCAGTTTTGCACCAGACTGGGGAACTCTTGATGGCCTCGCCGATGTCGCGGTCGATCTCGTCGAGTTCCTTTTCCAGGAACGCTACATGGCGGTCGAGCCTCTTGGCGAGATGCTTGTCAGTCGCTCTCCGGCGGCGGTTCGTCTCCATGCCGATCATCTCGATCACCTGCCGGCGCCTGCTCACGAACTCGGCTAAGCGAGCCCGCTCCGGGTCCAGCAGAGGCCTTGCCTCAGGCCTGATCCGCTCGGCGAAGAGGGCAATCGCCTCGGCGTCGAGGGCATCGGTTTTGGCCAGGCGACCCATGGCCCGAGCAAAGTCGCGGATCTGGCGTGGGTTGACGACGCAGAGCGGCAGCCCAACGCCGGCAAGTGCCGCGGCCACGGTCGTCTCGAAGCCGCCGGTCGCCTCTAAGACCACGAGGGCGACGGGCAGCTCGATGAGGCGGCTGACGAGGTCATCCAGCCCCTTTGCGTCTCGCGAGACACAGAACGCCTTGCCTGTCGGTCTAAGGTGGACGTCGAGGCGGTCCTTGGAAACGTCAATGCCGACGAAGACTGATGATTCGTCCATGACCCTACCTTGTAAATGCGGGTTTAGGCCCAAGCGGCTGTCTGGGTTCGGGACTGTGAAAGTGGGGGCCGCACCAAGCTCTGTCGCGGGCTTATGCGCCCTAGGCAAACGCGGGCTGACCCCCACCTTCAGCCTCGCCGGCTTCGTCTCGGCGGGCAATAGAGAGATACAAGGCAGTCCGTCGAGCGAGCTTGAGGACGCTGGCGCAGCGCCATCGCATCAACCCGAAAACCGTCGCCAAATAGAAGAAGCGGGGCACCACCGCTGATGGCACCGTCG
>KI911976.1:0-1191 GCA_000517005.1 Microvirga lupini | reverse complement strand
TTCCGTCTCGTGGTCGAACAAGCCATCCAGCACGTAGGGAGCCTCGCTCTCGGTAGCGCTGATCGGCAGGATGCTGAAGTAGCCGTACTGGTCGGATAAGTGGCTGTAGAACTTTGAACCGGGTTCGCTACCGTAATGCAGGTTGATGTCACCACGCTTCCCGGCACGGTCACTGGCCTGGAAGAACTGCCCGTCCGAGGAGGCCGTGGAGCCATCGCCCCACAGGGCGGCATGAGGGTGCTGAGCGTGCTGATCCGTGATGCAGGCCTGAGCCAGCTTGTAGGTCTCAGGTCGCGTATGGAAGATCCGCTTCCAGGTAATCTCTTGCGGGCTCACTCCTTTCGAGGCTGCTGCCATGCGCCTGGCGCCGAGATTGGTCGCATCGGCCAGAACCCCGGCCAGCATGGCTGGGATGCTGCGTGGTGGCTCCTGGGTACGGATGTGCGTGAACTGATCGGCAAACCCGGTCCAGTGATGAACCTCCATCAGGAGATCAGGTACCTCGATCAGCGGGTACATGTCGGCCAGTTCCCATTTCAGCTCCTCGGCCGCCGCCGGCACTTCGCCGGGCAAAGGAGTAACAACGAGTTGCCCGGCCTCAAGCCGAACACCGTCGAGCTTGCCATTGCGGGCGCGGTAGGCAAGCCGCTTGAGGTTGAAGTCGAGCGTCTGTCGTGCTTCGGTAAGATAGCTGATAGCATCTTGTGGCACACCGAGCCCGAGATCATCCGAGGCTTTCAGGGCGGCGAAAGTCGGCTTCGGTATGAGCTGTTCGTCCATAGGCCGGAAGGCGCGACTGCCCTCAACGCAGATGTCGCCAGAGCGCAATCGTTCTCGAAGAACAGCCAATGTCGCAATCTCGTAGAGGCGGCGATCTGGCCCAGCGTCTCCAAAGATCAGTTTACGGATCTTGGTGCTGAGATGGCCGACTGGCACGCGCTCGGGCAGAGTGCGCCGGTTCGCGGCCTGCAAGGTCTTGAGCGTCCCGATGGCTGCCAACAACGAGTCATGTTTGCGTGACGAGCAGAAGGTAAACGTCTCCAGGAACCGCGCCGTGTACTTACGTATGGTGCTGTAGCGCTCTGCTGCCAGGAGAAGCGGATCGGGATCGGCATCCCGCACCATGGCTTCGACTTCCGGTTGGGCCTGCATCAGGCGGTGCCATCCGACTTCATCATCGAGAACATCGAT
>KI911975.1:14476-15232 GCA_000517005.1 Microvirga lupini | reverse complement strand
GTGCGGTGGCGGAGTGGATCTGCTGTTCCACCCCAGTCCCGATCCAGCCGCGATCCGTCAGGCGGTAATCTGCCTTGGCGAACGGCAACCGGTAGCCCTCGCGCAGGGCAGGGCAGGCGGCTTATGCATTCTCCCTGGCTTGGCCAGGCAGGCACCAGGCTGGCGGGGAGAGACATTCATCTCCTGGTATGCGCCCCCGCTGGGGCTTGTTGTCATCGGTCACGGAGCGGAGAGCCTGGCGTTGCTTCGGCTGGGTCTGACCCTTGGCACCGAAATGAGGTTGTTCTCGCCCGACGAGCGGGTCGCAACGGATGCCGAGACGCTTGGCGCCCGTGTGAAAGCCCTCACCGTCCCGGGTCCGTTGCCGGACCTCGTTGCGGATCCCTGGAGCGCCCTCGTGTTCCTGTTCCACGACCACGCCTGGGAGCCCGTGCTTCTGGAACAGGCTTTGACCCAGCCCTGGTTCTTCATCGGTGCAATGGGGAGTCAGCGAACCCATGCCAACCGGCTGGCGACACTGCGGGAACGCGGGCTGCCGGAAGAGGCGCTTGCACACATTGTTGCACCGCTCGGACTGATCCCGTCGGCGCGCGATCCCGTCACGATGGCGCTCTCGGCGCTGGCGCAGGTGGTTGATCGCTATCGGCAGGCGACGGCCATGACGTAGCAGACGCTCCAGGCGGTTGCCGTCTGCCTCATTGTCATGTCAAGGTCATGTCAAGCGTCTGGGGACATCGTACCGAGGTCATCGCTCGT
>KI911975.1:13104-14376 GCA_000517005.1 Microvirga lupini | reverse complement strand
TTGTCGCTTCGCCTCCACTTCCATGGCGCCGCCCGCACCGTGACGGGCTCCTGCTTCATGCTCGAAACGGAAGCGGCCCGTGTCCTGATCGATTGCGGCATGTTTCAAGGATCAAAGGAGGAGAGGGAACTCAATTACCAGCACTTCCCGTTCCGGGCCGCAGGCATAGACGCACTCTGCCTCACCCACGCCCACATCGATCACAGCGGTCTCGTGCCGAAGCTCGTGAAGGCCGGCTTCGATGGCCCGATCTACGCGACCGCCGGAACGGCGGATCTCGCGTCCATCATGCTTCCGGACTCCGGCTACATCCAGGAGATGGAGGTCAACCAGCTCAACCGCCGCAACAGCCGCCGCGGACGCGAGACGGTGTCCCCATCTACACGGCAGAGGACGCCGTCGCGTCCCTCCAGCAGTTCCGGCCCGTGGCTTATGGCCGATGGCAGGATGTTGCCCCCGGCTTCCGCGCCCGCTACTGGAATGCCGGTCACCTTCTGGGCTCGGCCTCCATCGAGATGGAGGTGACGCCAGGCGGTGTCGAGAAGCCGCTGCGCCTTCTGTTCTCCGGTGATGTCGGACCCGACCACAAGCTCCTTCAGCCTGATCCGGACGGCCCGCGTGACCTCGATTATGTCGTCCTCGAATCCACCTATGGCGATACGGATCGGGCCGGCACCACCATCGAGCGCCGCCGCCGGATGCTGCGCGATGAGGTCCGCGCGGCGATACATCCGAGCGGGGTGCTGCTCATTCCATCGTTCGCGGTCGAGAGGACCCAAGAACTCCTCGTCGACCTGATGGAGCTGATGGAAGCGGGCGAACTGCCGGACATCCCGATCTTCATCGACTCACCCCTGGCCTCGAAGGCCAGCGCCATCTTCAAGCGGCATGCGGGAGAACTCAGGAACGGCGCCGACCTGGTCCAGGCGCTCGAGTCCCGATGGGTCCGCTTCACGGAGAGCGTCGAGCAGAGCAAGGCGATCGATCGCATTCACAGCTTCCACATCATCATTGCGGCCAGCGGCATGTGCGAGGCGGGCCGGATCCGGCATCACCTGAAGGCTTGGCTCTGGCGGGACGAAGCCACCGTTCTCTTCGTCGGGTTTCAGGCGCAGGGCACGCTCGGACGGATCCTTCAGGATGGCGCCTCAAAGGTCCGGATCCAGGGCGAGGAGGTCACGGTCCGCGCCCGCATGCGGACGCTCGACCTGTACTCGGGACATGCGGACGGACCGGAGCTGAGGGCCTGGCTCGCCGAGCGCCTCCCGGTCC
>KI911975.1:8591-13004 GCA_000517005.1 Microvirga lupini | reverse complement strand
AAATCAGCCAGGATTGCCAGCAGCGATTGAAGCCTCGGGAGGATGTCCGGCGCATAAACCCGGTCAACGTTCAACCCGTTCTGGACCTGCGAACGCTCATCATTGATGGTCATGGAGCCCTCCGCCGTTGTTCCGGCTCGTGAATAAGCTCGCCCTGATCATACCTGAAAATCGAGCAGGTTGCCGTTGGAGTTGTGCGGCAGCCTGACGATGAACCGGGGAGCTACTTCTCAACGAACCTAGACGAATCATGGGCGGCTCCGTCCGCCTCGACATTGATCCAGATCAAGGCGGTTGGGCGGGAATGAAGCCATCATAGGTCGACAGGCTGATACGGTCCGTCCGCTGTGAGGACGTCGCTATGGATGCAAGACTTCGCGAAGAGATCCTGTCCATTCTCGATCGTGCGAACGACATGACGATCGCGACGATCCGCCAGGATGGATACCCGCAGGCCACAACGGTCAGCTTCGCTAATGATGGCTTGGACATCTACTTTGGATGTTCGGAGGACTCTCAGAAATTCCGGAACATCAGCCGCAACGGCAAGGTTTCCCTGACGGTCAACCTGCCGTACACGAACTGGGGCGAGATCCGCGGCCTTTCGGCCGGCGGTCATGCAAACCGCCTCACGGACCCGCGGGAGATCGAGCGGGCAGGACGGCTCCTGCTCCAGAAATTCCCCCAAGGGATCGCAGAGTATGCCTCGGGCGCGCTGGTGGGTGTTGCGTTCTTCAAGATCGTACCGAAAGTGATATCCGTCCTCGATTACCGAAAGGGCTTCGGCCATACGGATCTCGTCAACAACGAACCCGCGCCTTCCCCCGCGAGTCGGGTGTGATACCGACTGCCGAGCCACCACGCTCGCCGGAGCGGTCGGCAGATCCCAATCCGCTCTGTCTCAGCACCTCGGCAGGATGCGGGACGAGGGCATCGTCGCGACCGGGCGGGAGAGCCAGACGATCTAGTGCCGCAACGCCGATCCGCGCATCGAGCGGGTTTTCGCCACTCTCTACGAACCGTCGTGCAAGCCGTGGCTGGGGCCTCCGCACTCCTGGAGCGCGGACAGCAGCCTCACTGATCGGAGACACCCATGGAAACCTTCACCCCTGTTTCCGCTCTCGTCGGCGGTGTCCTGATCGGCACATCCTCAGCCCTTTTCCTGGTGCTCAACGGACGCATCGCCGGCATCAGCGGTATCCTGGGTGGCCTGCTGCGCCCGAGTCGCGGTGAGATCGGCTGGCGCGGGGCCTTCCTCGTCGGCCTGCTGATCGCACCGCTGGTGTATCGGGCCTTCGGCGGTGCCTTACCGCCCGTCAGCCTCGACGCCCCGCTCGGTGTCCTCGTCGCCGGGGGCCTGCTCGTGGGCTTCGGCACTCGCCTGGGGGCAGGCTGTACCAGCGGCCATGGCGTCTGCGGCATCGGCCGCGGCTCGCCGCGCTCCATCGTGGCGACGCTGGTCTTCATGGCGACCGCCATCGCCACCGTCTTCATCACCCGACATGTCATCGGAGCGTGAGCCATGCCCTTGATCCTGTCCGCCTTCGCATCCGGCCTGCTGTTCGGGCTCGGGCTGATCGTTTCGCAAATGGTCAACCCGGCGAAAGTGCTGGCTTTCCTCGACATCTTCGGCCACTGGGATCCGAGCCTTGCTCTCGTCATGGGCGGCGCTGTCGCCGTGTCGGCCCTCGGCACCGTCATCGCCCGGAGGCGCGGCGTTCCCGTGCTGGCCACCCGGCTCGAAATCCCGTCCCGCCGCGACCTCGATCGGCGCCTGATCGGCGGCGCGGCCCTGTTCGGCATCGGCTGGGGTCTTGTCGGCCTGTGCCCCGGCCCGGCCCTGACCGCGATCACCTTCGGGCCCTGGCAGGTCCTCGTGTTCGTTGCGGCCATGGTCGCCGGCATGGCCCTGTTCCGGACCGTGCCATCCGACTGGCCGCAGGTGACCTTCCGACGCAGGTCCGCGAGAGTGGCCGACGATGCCTGATCCAGCGGCAGGCGTCATGGGCGCGGGGTGTCCCGCGCACCGTCTGCGTACCCTGCGATGAGGTGAGCCACCCATAGGGTACGAAGCGGATGCTCCGCACCGGCGGCACCGGGCCGGGCGCCTCTGCGATGGCACTGAACAATCGGTGCGCCAGCCTGTGTATCAGGTCACGTCTGCATGGGTGGCAAAGCCGCCGTCGCGGGTGTAGCCGGTGAACAGCGGCTCGTCGCACAGGTTCTCACGGCCTGAGGCGCAGTACGGGCAATGGCCGCAGGTGTGGTCGAGCCAGGGGACGCCGACACGCTCGCCAATGCGAAAGCCTGTCACGCCATCGCCGAGGGCATCTACCCGTCCGACGATCTCGTGGCCGGGGATGATCGGCAGCTTGGGGTCGGGGAGATCGCCATCCACCACGTGAAGGTCGGTGCGGCACACCGCGCAGGCCGCGACCGCCAGACGGATCTCACCCGGGGCGGGAGAGGGCAGGGGCCGCTCCTCTAAAATCAGGGGCGTGCGCAACGCATGGAGAACCATCGCTTTCATGGGGCAGACCTCTCGTTGCAGGCAGCTACGGCGGTCGCCGTAAGAATATCAGGCAAGGCGCGGAAATGCTGGGTTGCTCTGACCACCCCCGGCCTTGATCGTGATCCAAACAACCGGACGAAAGGCTGGTATACTTAGTGCAAGCTCATGGAGGTGGCGCGGCATCTATCTTACCCGTTCCGAGCTGGCAGAGGAGGAAGACATGATCAGCTGGATCGTCCGCCTCTTGATGATTGCCGCGGGCGTTGTGACCAGTTGGTTCGTGGCCAAGGACGCCGTGAACTTCGGAGTTGTCCAGATGATGGTGGCCCTCCTGCTGCTCACGCTCGTCGTGGCTGTGCTACGTTTTGGCCTTCCCGCTGGACGATCAAGCTCAACCGCCTGCTGAGGTCCCGATAGCCGACATCCTTCACGTGTTCGCCAACGGGATCTGAACCTGGGGCTGCCCTGAAGTCATCCGACCGGAGGTTTTGCCATGAATCCCGCCCCTCGCGAGAAAATCTTCCCGATCCTTGCTGGCGCAAACGACATGGCCCTTGTGACCATCCACGCCCCTGCTATCCGCAGGAGGCCAAACTGTCATATAGGCTGATGCGGAAGCCGTCCCAGCCGGTGATCGGCCCGTCAACCCGAGTGGAATCCGAGCCATGAACACGCTGGTGTGGCGCGCCGGATCTCATCGCTACGACGTGACGGCGGGCACAGCGGCCATCGTCGGCCACATCTGGACCCGCATGGATGAGGTGACAATCGAGCCCATTCCCGATACGGTTCTGGAAGGCCTTTCCGCCGGACCCTATGCTTCACTTGATGACGCCATGGTCGCCATTGCGGAGCACACCACGGGCACCTGCGAGCTGGGACGGGCCAACGACCAATAAACAAAACTATCCCATCGGAAATTCCACTCGCCGCTCTCGCTCCACGGACGTGGTATATTGATCGAGTTTGGCAGGGGCTCGGGACGGAGCTGAGCATGCTGGACCTGAAAGTGCCCGACAACCTTTGGGCCTCGACCATTTTGCCGGCGGGCATGCTGGAACGGTAGCTGGTGTCCGATGGCGCGGCCGTCCGCAAAGGCGACCCCATCGCAACCATCAGGATCGAAGAGGCGCTCCATGAGGTCACGGCCCTGGTGCAGGGACGTCTCTCGATCACCATTGGTGTCGATTTGCACTTCATGATGGGACTGACGGTCTCTGGCAGATCAATGACTTAGCTGGGACAGTCGTGCAAAACGTGGCATTGTATTTGAGACAATTTGCATCTCATGTGAGACTGCCCGACCAGTTCGTTTACATACCTTCCCGCATGAATGGGTTCTCCCGCGCTGAAGGGCCGACGAAGAGTTCCAGGCCCTCATGACAGCCATCTTACGGAGTGTTCCGCTTCGGCAGCCTCTTTCCTATCTGCCCAGAGCTTACGGTGTTTTGCCTGTATCACAGGTGAGATTAAGGCGCAGGTCTTCCTCGCGTTGAATGAACCCGCCCCTAAGGCCATTCGGACCCGCGCAGAGCGGATCACTGATGACGCGGTGAGGCAGGGCGGCCTCTTTGTCGAGACAGAGGCCGCCCTCTCCTGACTGTTTGCACTTCATGTGAGACTGCGGAGGCGCTAGTCTCACATGAAGTGCAAATCGACAGCAACTGTTGAGCAGGCGGCTTAATGTTTTCCGCGGACACCATGTTGTCTGTGACCGGCGCTCACTTTGGCAAAGCAAGTTGGACTTTCTGAAAAACACTGCGCATGGCCTCGGCCTGCGCGGCATGGGTGTTGTCACATTAACTCGCATCGGACGCACTGAGGTAAACTCGGTCACCTGACGGGCTCACGCAGCAAGGCCAGCTGCAGACTTCCAATCCACCATGGCCTTGAGACGGCGC
>KI911975.1:7442-8491 GCA_000517005.1 Microvirga lupini | reverse complement strand
CATCTTGCTGTCTATGACGACGAGTTGACGAGCAGCGCGATCGCCTTCCTCAAAGAGGCGATCGGCGCTGCCCCCTTCAAGACCACGCACGTGCTCACCGACCGCGGCTCGTGCTTCACCGCCGATGGCTTCGAAGAGGCCTGCCGCAAACTGAAGGTGGAGCATCGAAAGACCAAGCCCTACACGCCGCAAACGAATGGTCTGGCCGAGCGCTTCAACGGGCGGGTGCAACGCGAGGTGCTGGGGATCACGATCGATAGCCATCGGGATCTGGAGACGCTGCTCAAGGGCTTCAACCAGGCCTATAACAGGAGACGCCAGCGCGTGCTCAAGGGGGCTTCACCTGAACAGGTCGTGCAACGGCGTCTGACCGCCGAGCCCAAACTGGCCAACCCGCGCTACAAGCCGCCCGATCCGGGCGCTTTGCCTCAAGCCCTCCACGTCGTCGCTCATGCCAAGGAGGTCTCGCATCCGGACAACTAGGTTAACATGGACGCGTCATCCTCACTTGCCCGGGCCAGGGTGTTTGATGTCGTGGGAGGAAGGCTATGACCCCAGACCTTTGCGAGGGGTTTCGTCGCAATGCCGATGGATCCTGGACTTGCATCAGGCCGAGCGTGCTGACGATCGGCGGTGGGCAACCAGTCACCATCGAGATCGACCAGATTGTGAGGCCTGGGGAGCACCTTGGCGACTATGACCTTGCCGCCTATCTGGAGCGGATCTGCGCCCGGAACGCCGATGTCGAATGACGGTGCTCCCCCGGCACCGGTCGCGAGGAGGGCCTTATGCCCGCGCGTCCCCTTGTTCTGATCACCGGATCCAGCGGCTTCCTGGGGCAGGCCATGGCCGCGCGCTTGGCAGGACGCTACCAAGTGGTCGGGCTCGACACCGTCCAGCCCAAGCAGCCCTTGGAGGGCGTCGAAACGGTTCTGGTCGACCTGACCTCCGATGACAATGTCCGCAATGCCCTGACGGAGATCCGCCGCCGGTTCGGTGCTCAGCTTGCTTCGGTGATCCACCTGGCGGCGTACTACGACCTCTCCGGT
>KI911975.1:3753-7342 GCA_000517005.1 Microvirga lupini | reverse complement strand
ATTCAGGCCCTTGTGCGAGCGATGCTCGACCGCCGGCATGACCTGGCGGCGGGCGGCTGCGTAAGAGCTGAGCTTGTCGGTGATCATCCGCCGCGGTGGACAGCCCTGCTTCTTCAACAGACGCTTTAGGAGGCGTTTAGCTGCTTTTGTATCACGTCGTGTCTGGACTATTTCGTCGAGCACATAGCCATCCTGATCGACCGCCCGCCAGAGCCAGTGTTTCTTTCCGGCAATCGTGACCACGACCTCGTCGAGGTGCCAGATGTCGCGGCGGCTCGGCCTCTTGCGCTTAAAGCGCCGAGCGTACTCCGGGCCAAACTTGGTGGCCCAGCGCCGGACCGTCTCGTACGACACGATGATGCCGCGCTCGAGCAGCATCTCCTCGACCAGCCGCAGGCTCAGAGGAAACCTGAAATACAACCAGACGGCATGAGCGATGATCTGAGGCGGGAACCGATGGCGCTTGTAGCTGACGGGGTTGGTCATGCCGCCGTGCTTACTCCGGAGGCCCTGACCAAGAGTTACCGTGACAGCTCCGACGCGCGGCCTCACCGGGTGCATCAGCCTCAGGTCCCGCAGGTGGAGCATCGTTGATAAGACAGCGCTTGGCGGCCTTCTTATTGCGGCGGTTCTGGACCAGCACATCGAGCACGTTGCCGTGCTGGTCGACTGCTCGCCAGAGGTAGTGAAGTTTACCCCGGATGCGGACAAACACCTCGTCCAGGAACCACTTGTCGCTGGGTTGCGGTCGGCGCCGTTTGAGGCTGTTGGTGTAAGCTCGTCCAAACCGAAGGCTTCCATTCACGGATTGTCTCGAAGCTAACCACCACGTCTCGCGCCGCCAGGATCAGTTCGACTTCGCGCAGGCTCAGACCGCTTGGTTGATGACTTCAGCTGGGAAGCGGAAGCCGCGGTAGAGGTTGGATATCGTGCTCATGCCCAAAATCCTGCCATAGGCCCTGGACCCTTGCCAACCTGACAGTGCCTCGGCGCGGCTGGCGTCCCGGTCAGGACGTGAGCCGAAGGAGCGCTAAGATTGCTGCTCGGATTTGGGACGGCTCGGCTGCCGCATCGATCCGCTGCCAGGTCATTTCGCCGGAGCCTCGCCGGATCTGGGCCGCAAGCACTTGAGCCGTTGCATCCGACGGATCGTTTCGCCGCGCCTCGACCCGGCGCAGAAGGGTTGCTTCCGGGGCATCAAGCCAAAGGCCGCGGAACGGAACGCCTGAGGTCTTGGCTAAGGCTTCGATCGCCTGCCGTTCAACAGCCCGGTCGAAAACAGCATCGGCAACGACAGCAGAGCCCGCGCCGAGAACTTCCGCCGCTTCTCGCCGGAGAGCGGCATAGACCTTTTCGGAGACGTCCGGCCCGTAGGCCGCCTTCGGCAAGCGCGCCTCTACCGGTAATCCGTACATGCGCTTGCGCATGCGATCGGTGTTGAGGATGCGCGCCCCAGGAGCCGCACCGATGCATGGCGCGACGAGAGAGGCCATCGTCGATTTGCCGGTCCCGCTGAAGCCGCCAACGGCCACGAGCATCGGATCGGCGCTCTTTAGGAGATCAATCGCGAGATCGAAATAGGCCCGGGCTTCGGTTCGAAACGGCTCCTTTGACTCGGGCGGCGCATCGTTGGCCTGAGCCGCCGTAACGTGCGCGCGGACGGCGGCACGGATTGCCATAAAGAACGGAACCAGCGCCAGCCCATCCACCTCGTCACATTCGTCAAGGTAGCGATTGTAAACGAGGTTCGTGAGCTCGCGCTGATCTCGATGCCACAGATCCATCAGCAAGAAAGCAAGATCGTAAAGAACATCAATGGTCGCGAGCGCTTCGTTGAACTCGAGACAGTCGAACAGGGTCGGCACGCCATCGAGCAGGCAGATGTTGCGCAGGATGAGATCGCCGTGGCAGCGCCGGACCTTTCCGGCTCTCCGGCGCTGCTCAAGGCGTTCCGAGTGCCGGCCGAGCGCCTGTCGGAACAGATCCGCGACATCGCCCGCAGCCGCCGGGCTTACCAGCGCTGTATCTCTGAGCCCGCGGTCGTTGATGTCGAGAACGGCGGCGATGCCAGCGGAGCCACCGTGGGTGAAGCTCACCGCTGCGCTCCGGTGCAGTTTCGCGACCTGACGGGCCAACTCGGTCATGAGTTCGGGGGAAAGGGCGCCATTCCGCGCCATAGTGTCAAAGAGAGCGTCCTGTCCGAACCGTCGCATCTCGACGACCGCATCGACCAGTGGGCCCGTCCCTCCGAGACTCAGGCTGCCGTCACTCTCGCGCGTGATGGTCCGCACGCCAAGGTACAGGTTGGGCGCGGTGCGCCGGTTGAGCTCGACCTCGGCTTGGCAAGAGGCGAGTCGCTTTTCCGGCGTCGAAAAGTCGAGGTAGGGATAGTGCACGGCGCGTTTCATTTTGAACGCGCGATCACCGGCCAGAAAGATCAGCGAGGCATGCGTCGAGATGAGCTCGACCTCAGCACCTCGCGAGATGAGAAGGTTTTTGAGGAAGGCGATCGCGTCGATTTGGTTGCCGACCAGCATGACACCATTTTCCACGAGGTTTCCATAAGGAACCTCTGCCGGCACACGGGGGCTTACTCAGGATGCCAACAAAGATAGATTTTGTGTCACAATGCCAAAGCAACCAACGGTGGTGCCGCTCTTGGCGATGGCCCTGCTCATGCTCGCGGCAGATGTGCGGAACCCAGGCGTGGAGCACGGCCACGCTTTGGTCGAGGCGAACTGTTCCGGTTGCCACGCGGTCGGGCGAGCCGATGCCAGCCCGATGCCGGAGGCACCGCCTCTGCGCGATGTGCACCAGCGCTATCCGGTCGAAAACCTCGCCGAGGCGCTTGCCGAAGGGCTCACAACGGGGCATCCGGGCAAGCCGGCGTTCAAGTTTGAGGCCCGGGAAGTCGACGACATCATCGACTACCTGAAATCGCTTGAACAATGACAGATTCCTTGGCCGGGTCCTCGGGCAAGAGGGACCTTTGGCATCAAACCGGATCGGCACCCTTCGGAACTGATGGGGCTGGGGGGTGGTTGACCGGGCAAGAGCAACCAAGGAATGCAATGATGAGCACCCGTCTTGCGCGGCAAGGGCAGCCATCCGGTCCCCGGCCTGAAGAGCCAGCGCCCGGCGGACACATTCCCAGCGATGTGCCGCCGCTGCCCCAACCTGAGCCGGATAAGATTCCGGTTCAGGAGCTGACCGGACCGCGCACGCCTTTTCCGATGGACGATCCGAGCATCAACGATCCGAAAGGCCCCGGCTCCGAACCAGATTACCTGCCGGGCGGCCTGTCAGATCCCAGGCCGCGCCTCTGGCCTTCTGAACCGGAGACGAAGTCATGCCATCCCATCTGATCAGCCGCGGCCCCTCTTGGCTGGTTGGTGCCGGCATCACTCTGATTGGCCTGACAGGCGCCCTGGCACAGCCATCGGGACCATCCCGTCCACATGTCCCCGACCCGAACTCGTCCGAGAATTCGGAACTCCAGGATCCGCGCTCAACAGGCTCAATCTGCCCCGGCGATGACTTGAGTGAGAAACTTGAGCGCTGCAAAGGCGTGATTCGACCGCCAAGTGGT
>KI911975.1:1336-3653 GCA_000517005.1 Microvirga lupini | reverse complement strand
CCCTCACGGATAGCTCGATCCGGGTCACTCTTCGGTTATGTTGACGATGCCCTTGGGAGAGCAGCAGGAGGATCGGCCTGCCCGCCTAAGGGCAGACGGTGCAGCGCTTAGAGTCCAGCCTTCTTGATGGATTAGGGCGTAAGCAAACCAGAATGGTTGTATTGTTGTCCGGTTGGGCGTTGTCCCTGGAGGCACCATGCACCTGCGTCTCAGGACATTACACTTGGTTGTTTATCTCGTCCTGGTGGTGGTCAGCCTGGGAGGGACGTCCTATGTCGCCTACCAGATCGTCGGCTTTCTCAGAATAGGCGTCCTCGGCTTGATCATCGGGATGATCGCGCTGACCGTTGAATTGGAGCGGGGAAGATCTCTTGTCCATGATCAAGCTGCAAGTCTCTATATCGAGTTCATGGCCGCCGAGGAGCGCATGTCCGCAGCCGAGAAAGCCGAAAGGCGTGCCGAAATCGAAAGCGCGGCATTGCCGCTACTTGTGGCAAAGGTTGTCAGTGCGGTGCTGATTGTCGCTGGGTTTGGACTGTTCTTCGTCTTCCAACTCAATGCGTAGCTCCCAGCCTCAGCCATCTGGGTTGCGAAATTCATATCCGCAACATCAAGCAGAATTACGTGGGCTTTATCCATCAAGCGCATGATGTGCGCACGGACACCGTCTCCTAATCCGAGCGGAAGCATAATGGACAACCGCAAGAGAGGAGACTGTGATGCTTGCAGCCATACTCTGCCTTCCGGCTCTCTTCGTGCTGACAAGTGCCGGCCTGGCTCGCCCGCTCCTCCATCCAACATCCTCACACTCATGTCGTTTGGGACGACAGCCCATGCCGGATCTGAACGCGCTTGTTCTGCGTAGCAATCCACGTGTGTGGGCGACCGGTCGCCTGATCAAGGGGCTCTACTACTCCGAAACCCCGAAAGGACTGAACGCTGTGGGAGCGTTCTACATGGCCTGTGACCAGCTCCTTGAGCAAAAGCCGTTCCTGATGATGGACTTTCGTTCCAGCCAATTCTTCCTTGATGGTGATCGGGATGGCTGCGTGGATGCCTCTGGGACACTGTCGCTGCCAGAAATTGATCCAGCCGACTTCCTCCCTGCCGTTGATAGAGCAGAAAAACTTTGTAATGAGGACCTCATCGGTCAACGCCAGCTCAACGACTTGGTCGCCCTTCCATAAACGTCCACACACGGCTTTGGTGCACAAATCGGATGATAGACGTGAAGCGACAGCTACCATTGTCTTTCAGACGGCACGCTGAGACTTCGGCATCCCGAGTCTGGTCATCCGGTTGATGACAGAGCAAGCAATCCTGGCTTCAATCTGCTGAGCAGGGAGGGTGCGAGCCCGAAGGCTGCGAGCGATGATCACCTTGTACCGGAAGATGGCGGTCTCCACGAGCGAGCGCTTGCCATAGCCGACCGCCTTCTGCCAACCCATGCGTCCTTTGTCTTTGATCATGTGGAGATGTTGGTCGCGCTGGCTGGACGAGGAGTTGGCGGTAGGGCTCGGCACAGCGGTGGCTCGCGGCGGGATGATGACCGCCGGTGGTGAGTCCGGCTGGCGCTCCGCAATGGCGCGATAGACCGGGTCGCCATCGTAGGCGCCGTCAGCTGTAACCGAGATAATAGAACGATCGATCTGATCAAGCAGCGGGCCAACCTGGGAGGCATCGCCTTCATCATTGGTCGTCAGCTCCGAGGCAAGGATCTCGCCGCTCTCAGGATCAACCGCTAGGTGGAGTTTTCGCCAGGTTCGCTTGCCACACCCGCCATGCTTCTCAGCTTGCCATTCGCCCGCATCGTAGACCTTCAGGCCAGTTGAATCGATCACTACGTGGACTGGCCCTCTGCTCTGTGTCAGCACTGGGGCGAGCGACAGGCCGGGGCTGCGCCGTGAAACCGTCGTATGATCGGGAACAGCGATATCCAGACCGAGCAGGATCGTGAGCGAGCGCAACAGACCTTCGGTTTGCCGCCAAGGACGACCGAAGGCCAGGCGCAACATGTGACCGGTCTCGATCGCAATGTCCGCATAGTGGCGCGAGCGGCCGCGCTGACGGGTCTTGGGAGGATGCCAGGCGGCCAATGCGTCTGGCGTGACCCATACCGTCAAGCTGCCGCGCTGCTGGAGGGCATTGTCGTACTCCCGCCAGTTGGTCACCCGGTATTGTTGCTTGGGAATCTTGTGACGGCGGGCTTCGTTGAGCTTGTATGGCATCAGTCATCCCAATGACGAGAGGAGATCAGCCCTATACCGCCTTTTACCTTGTCCAGTCGAAGCACTGCGCTGTGATTTGTGCACCAAAG
>KI911975.1:0-1236 GCA_000517005.1 Microvirga lupini | reverse complement strand
AAGGGCTTCTCTATTCGGCCGGGTTCAGTCAAGCGCTTCCGATCCATTTGGCTCCATGACATCACTGTCCCGCGGGGTCTCGCTTCTCTCCGGAATCAGCGCAACGGCTCTTCCACTATGGGGTCAGAAGAATGAAGCGGAACGATCTCAACAGCGTCCTTTGTGCCGGGGGCGCAAGGAACAATCCCTTGTGCGGACTCACTTCATTCATCGTCCCGCGAGGGACAGCTCTCCGCCTCGGGGCGGAACCTTGTCTTTCTGGCTGGCTCGGACGGTCTTCGTCGGCCAGACGCCACTACATCGCCTGAGCCTCCCTCGTCCAACGGAACTCAGTGCCATCACACCAGATCCGATGCAGAATGGTCGCCAGCCGGCGGGCGAGCGCGATGACAGCCTTGCCCCGCCCCGCGCCGCTGGGCCACCTTCATGGCCCAGGCTTTCAGCCAGGACCAGCGGCTGGCTCGGGTCAGGATGATCTGAGCCGCTTCAAACAGCAGGGTTCGCATCATGGCATCGCCGCACAACGAGATCCGGCCGACCCGGCTGCTTTCCCCTGACTGATCCAGGACGGGCGTCAGCCCCAAGGCAGGTCCCACCGCCTTGGAGCGCCGGAACCGGGCTGGTATGTCGATCGTGGCACAAAAGCCAAGGACACCACCGGCCCCACGCCCGGAACCGTCATCAGGCGCCGACACACCTCATCATTGCGGACCAGTGCCAGCAGCTTCCGGTGCAGGGTGGCAAAGTGCTCGCGCAGCTCGCGACGGGCCTGCAGCAGCGGTTGGATGACCTCGATCAGATCGGGCATGCTCTCGATGAGCTCATGGATGCGCACCTCGAACCGAACCGCCCCCACGGCCCCGACTTTGAGCCCGAAGTTGCGCAACAGACCGCGGATGTCGTTCTCGACCGCGAGAGCTTTCTCCTGCAGGAGCTTACGGGCGGTCAGCAGGGCTCGGCGCTTCTGACTTGAGAGCGTCTTCACATGCACGGGGCGGAAGAGGTTGACCCGCATCATCTGGGCGATGCCCCGGGCATCGTGGCGATCCGTCTTGTTCACCTGAACTTTGAGAAAAGCCCTGGTGTGCCGTGCCTCAATGCACACGACAGGGCAGCCCTGCTTGGCGAGCCCGTCAAAGAGCCATTGTGAGAGCGGCCCTGCCTCGAGTCCGATCCGCCCACAGTCCCAAGCAGGATTTTGCAGGACCTGGAGAAGGTCGTCGGGATGGCTGACAG
>KI911974.1:72637-73558 GCA_000517005.1 Microvirga lupini | reverse complement strand
AGTCCCGATGTGACCCTCACGAAGGGCAAACGCTGACCCAGAAATCGCTGTCGGGTTTGGCGGTAGGACGGCGCAGAGGGTTGCATAGTCCATCCTGTCGCCCTGCCCGTTTTGGGTACGCCCGCACCAATGCCCCCCGTCTGTTTCACCCGTATCCCCAGGCAGCGCCCGATACTGGATCATATAGTCCGGCACCGCGATCCACTCTCCTTCGACGAACATTTGCACCCCGGCTGGCGTCATCCGGTAAGGCGCAGGACGACAATCCTGATCATGGCAGCAACTGTTTCCCCCTCTGTCCTTCAGAGGCGAGTAGATGTCGTGGGCGTCGGCGGGTGGCTCGAAACTGAGCAGGGCGATCGCTGTAAAGAGATCAAGCTTGAGAGACATAGGCCGCTCTCCCTCATGATGGGCTGGCGGCGCTCGTCAGAGCGTCGGAATAACGCGACCAGTCTTGCTCTACTCCCGACCGGAGATCCTGTTCCCAACACGCTGCGTAATTCGCAGAACGTCCATTATGAAAGCTGAGCTTCGATTGCGGTCTTGTCGATCACTGACCAGACTCTTTTGATCCGGCTAGCCTCGAACTCGTAGAAGACATTTTCAGCGAACGACACGGTGCGGCCATTAACAGGCAGGTCGAGAAAGCTGCCCTTCGGTGTGCAATCGAACTTGAGCCTGACAGCGATAGCGGGTGGCTCGCATACCACCAGTTCGCTT
Source organism: Microvirga lupini (assembly GCA_000517005.1). Taxonomy (GTDB): domain Bacteria; phylum Pseudomonadota; class Alphaproteobacteria; order Rhizobiales; family Beijerinckiaceae; genus Microvirga; species Microvirga lupini. The sequence continues at coordinate 72,838 of KI911974.1, read as the reverse complement.
TTGAACCAGAGATCGGGTATTTGCTGGAAATCGTTCTCCAGCATTGCCCGATAGCCCGCTAGGCCGAAGGCGCGGCCGTTGTGGCTTACCCCGTCATGCACGAACTCGCCTAGGCGCGGCCAATCCTGTGCGTTGAGGCAATCAAGATATGCCTGATAGATCGAACGTAGGGCATCGGCCGCCATGTATTCCTCACCTGTT
>KI911974.1:67959-72537 GCA_000517005.1 Microvirga lupini | reverse complement strand
CCCAGAGCCCCGCCGATCAGGGGGGCCACCCAGAACATCCACAACTGTGCCAGGGCCCAGCCGCCCACGAACAGCGCCGGGCCGGTGCTGCGGGCCGGGTTGACCGAGGTGTTGGTGATCGGGATGCCGACGAGGTGGATCAGCGTCAGTCCCAAGCCGATGGCAATGGGCGCGAACCCGACCGGCGCCTTGCCGTGGGTCGCCCCCATGATGATGAACAGGAACATCATGGTGAGCACCACCTCGGCGACGAAGCCGGAGATCAGGCTGTACTGGCCGGGCGAGTGCGCGCCGTAGCCGTTGGCGGCAAAGCCCTTGGCGAGATCGAACCCAGGGGCACCGACCGCGATGGCGTAGAGGGCTGCGGCGGCGATGATGGCGCCGATGACCTGCGAGACGGCGTAGGGCAGGATGTCCTGCCTGGGGAAGCGGCCGCCTGCCGCCAAGCCAACCGTGACGGCCGGGTTGAGGTGACAGCCCGAGATGTGGCCGATGGCATAGGCCATCGTGAGCACCGACAGGCCGAAGGCGAGCGACACGCCGAGCAGGCCGATGCCCACGTCAGGGAAGCCGGCAGCGATCACGGCGCTGCCGCAACCAGCGAAGGTGAGCCAGAAGGTGCCGATGCCCTCGGCGACGCACCTGTGGATGTTCTGGGTGTTGTGCAGGTCCATGGACTCCTCCCTTGGTTCGGCGAATGACGCAACCAATCAGTTCAGGAGCGACGTCAACAAAGCTGTCGATCAAAGCGGCTCGTCGGGCGCCTAGGTTCAACACAGGACCTTTAACTTACGTCGATAGAATACGCCCTCCTGCCCCGGCGGGAAAGCGGCGCTGGGTCGGCCACCGCCAAAACCAAGCCGAAGGTCCGGAAGGGGTCAAGAGGGGCCCAAGAGCCCATCGGACAAAAGGCCCGCTTCGCCCGAGGAAGCAGACGTTCGCACTTAAGATTGCGTGCACATCGATTGGGTCGGACTTTATTGTTACCGGTACCTCCGAGAGTCAGTTTTCTCTGAAACTTGGATCAAGCTTTTGGTGTCACGACTTCAGGGGAATAGGCTGATTTTGAGTCAAACATTTAGTTTTCTGAACATGATGAACACGATTCCCAAACACCTATAATCCTGACTCAAATTACACAGTAGGCTGACCCAAGCACCAACTTCTGCTTACGGCCCGACCATGGACCATCTGCTGTGGTCTGGGGAGTGCAAGGAGCAGACGAAGCCCTGTCGAGACATTTCTGGTCATTCAGCCCGGCCAATCGGCGGCGTTCAGTCCATGGAAGTGCCTGCTCTTCGTCCAGGACGAAGGCCGGCGAGGCACCAGCTTAGGAAACGTTGCCCCTTATCTTTCGCCAGGGCCGAAGGATGCCTGCAAAACATCCGCATTGCGCCGCATCGCCCCGGCAGCATGATGGCTGGGCTGCCCAGGGTTTCGGGCTGGACGGCGCCTTCGTACTCGAACTGGCAGGCTGGAGCCATCCATGAGTGATACGCTGCTTCTGCTGCTCGCCGGCTTGCTCGCGGGCAGCATGAACGCCTTGGCGGGCGGGGGCTCGTTCGTGTCCCTGCCGGCCCTGATCGGTGCCGGGGTGCCTTCGGTCAGCGCCAACGCCACCAGCACGGTCGCCTTGTTCCCAGGTGGTCTCGCCAGCACCTGGGTTTATCGGGCTGGTATATCAGGCGTGTGCGGCGTGCCTCTCGTGCCGGTCGCAATCGTCACGCTGGTGGGAGGGCTCGTCGGAAGTCTGTTGCTGCTGTGGACACCAGCGGCGCTGTTCGATCAGGTCCTGCCGTGGCTGCTGCTCGTCGCCACGATCATGCTCGCGTTCGGCCGGCAGATCGGGCCTGCGCTCCGTGCGCGCTTTCGGGCTGGCCTCATAACAATCCTTGGCCTGCAATTCCTGCTCGGCATCTACGGAGGCTACTTCGGCGGTGCAGTTGGGCTGATGATGATGGCGGTTTGGAGCATTCTCGATGGCGCCGAGATCAAGGCGCTCAATGCGCCGCGCACGTTGATGGTGAGCGCCGCCAACGGCATTGCCGTCCTGTCCTTCATCGTCGCTGGTGCTGTCGCGTGGACGGCCTGCCTCCTGGTGGCGCTCGGTGCCACGGCAGGCGGATGGTGCGGGGCGCATATCGGGCGGATCCTGCCTCCCAGGCTCATTCGGGCAGGGACACTGCTGCTGGCCGCTGGCACCACGATGGCGTTTTTCGTGCGGGCCTATGTCTGATGCCGCTCCCCGCCGTGAGACCGGGTGGCCTAGAGACTGCCTGCACGGGCAACATCCTTACGGACCTGCCGATCTCGGCAAGCCGCTTACCTTTGGGACTGAAATTGCAGCGAAATGAACCTATGAGAGTTTGAGGCGCATTTCCTTTGCTGGCTCGAAGCCTAGTTTTTTATAAAGGGTCTCGCCAGCATCTGATGAATGAAGGACGACCGTTGTACATCCAAGACTTCTGAGGTGATTGACCGCTCGATCCATGAGTTGCTGGGCTATACCCCTCTTTCGATACTGTGGCTCGACGTACACGCTCCAAATGTAGCCAAACCGACGGTGTGCTGGCTTGATTACCTCTGGATAGGGGGAGATATGCAACTGGCATGCGGCAGAGCCGGCGATGTTGTTGTCGATCAAAGCCAGAAAGGCGTTCAAGCCGCGATGCTGACGTCCCTCGCGGAGAAAGGCAATGGTTTGTGCTCTCGCATCTGGCGCGAAGTGCTCTTTTGGCGTGCCGTAACTTTCCCATAGCGCCAGATAATGACTTGCCAGAGTGTCGTCGTCATTCGCCGTTGCCTCTACAATCTGCATTGAAACCTCCTAAGGTTCATCTATGCCGCAGCTGCAGTCGGGTTGTAAGGCACGATCACTCCCTAACAAGCTCGCGACGGCTGCTCAGAATGCCTATCGCCTGCATTGGCGACGAGCCCGATCTCAACTAGCGTGTTCCTTATCGCCTTCAGTCTAAAGAGCGTTCCGTGAGATTACCGATCCGACTTGCATCCACCATTGCCGCCGCCTCCGTTTTCGCATCAACAGCAGGTGCCGGCGAGACCGCCATGGAATTGGTTGAGGCGTTCCAGCAGACCCTTCCTGACACACAGACGACCGCGTCATTAACCAGTGCTGAAGTGCCTCTGATAGGGTGTCCTCAGGACGGACAGATGGGCTTGCGTGAACCGCCTGCACTTCCAAAAACAGCAAGGCTCCTCATTCCCGGCGGAACAGCTCAGAAATTGGCCTATTACACAGCCAATCCATCCGGTCGTGGCGGCGTTCTCGGCCCTAGGGGATGGTCCTGCAGAGCCGTATCAGGGAGTGACGGAGACGTTTTATATGTCACCCCTCCCGAGGCACCTGCGAACTTCGACGACCCCTGGATGGGACCGCAGATCGTCCGCCGGTTCTCGGAAGGCGGGACCTCAGGACGGTTTGCCGTCGCACGGGTCATTGCCCGGGTATTCCCGCAAGCCCGCTCATTTGCTGAAGCCGTACGGGACGAAGGCATGGATGATGCGAACGCCTATGTCTTTGCACCCTGGCCGTCGGACCAAGTCCGCCACCTGGCTCAGGATGTGGTGAGCTATAGAACCCCAGCCGGACAGAACGGGCTCGGCACGGATGGCGAGGAGCCGGTCCCGCCGCTCGCCACTCGTGGACTCGTATTCCTAATCGGAGATCCTGCTGCCGAGCCTTCCGTCCGCCTCCTGAAGGTCCGACTTTCTGGCAACGATGCCGCTCTGTACCCAGCCATTGCCGCCGAGATGCTTGCTGGATGGACACCACCGGAGAGCCGGGGATCCCCGGCCTCTGCGCCGACGACGCCCGGATCGGCAACGGCTGTGGCCCTGGTGAGCGAATTCTATGGAGCACTCGAGCGCGGGGATGGTCGAGCAGCGTCGGCTCGAGTGATTGCAGAGAAGCAGGCGAGTGGCCCATTCACAGCTCAAGCCTTGACCAAGTTCTACGGCACCCTCGACGAGCCACTCAAGCTGCTGTCGGCCGACGAGGCGGGTCCAATGCAGGTAAAGGTCCGGTACCGCTACCGAAGTGGGCGCAAGCCGTGCAATGGCGAGGCAACGGTGAGCCTTGTTCAAACCTCAGAGGGCATCCGGATCGAGAGGATCCGATCCGCCTCCGGGTGTTGATGCAGACTACTGGCAGTATAGCCGAGCCGTCTGCCCTATCCCTGACAACTATGCGGGATGAACTGGTACTCTGTAAGCGGCCCGCCGGTGAGCTCCTTTACGATCGGCGAGTCATTCCTTAGGTCAAACACGAACATCGAGGCGTTCGAAGCCGTCACGAACGGTAGTTTATCTGCCGGCAGAACCGCGTCATCCGGATTGGCTTCTTGCGTCTCCCGGGAGCCGGTTGCTTCTGCCGGGCTCCCGTCCATCCACTCGCGGGTAACCGTATAGGACTTCCCGGCCAGCTGCCCTCTGACCAGCAGTTGGCCCACCACGCTCGGAGGTCCCTTCCTCAAAGCACGGGGCCGATCCTCGACCGTCTCATCGGTCGGATCGAGTACACGAAACGGAAATTGTAACTCCCGCCGGTGGCCTTTAGCT
>KI911974.1:67461-67859 GCA_000517005.1 Microvirga lupini | reverse complement strand
AGTATGGCCGTGGCGGATATGGGTGGAACCGTTGTCGGCCTTGTGATGGTTGAGGTTGATCGTGGGCATCGTGGCTTCCTTCCCCGGAGGCGACGCGATCCTCGTGCCTGTTGAACGATGGTCTTGGCCCGGTCGAACGCTGCCCCGTTCAACGACATCTCAAAGGGTGAGGTGATCCGTGCCTCGATGACATCTGGTTTCATCCCGGATCACGCTCACCCGACCCTCCGACCGGAGCGGGTGGATGCCGGCCCTTCCCAGTCCCTTCCCAATTCGACACGTCAGTTCGGTCGAAATGCGGCACGTTCGTGATCATTCCGGATCGGTGAGGACACTCACGCGGGATGGTCGTTTGCCGTCCCCGCCGACCTTGGCTCCCGGCGTCCTGGCGCGCAGCC
>KI911974.1:66161-67361 GCA_000517005.1 Microvirga lupini | reverse complement strand
TTGGACGCCTGCGATGTGGATCCCGACAACTCGGCGGCGGGATAGCTGCATGGGCTCTGATCGAGCCCCTCCTGCCAAATGCCCGAGAGGCAAGATCGTTTTATTGAACGTGCGAATGAGGGGCGCTCCCGTCCCGTTGCTTGTTCAAGACCAAATGTGTTACGATACTTGTGGATCGCATGGCTCAAGCTTTCTTCCGTTCGTCATCCGTGAGGATGAGTGATCATGCCGAGTACCCCACTTCCACTCGTAGATCAGTATCACGCAGCAGAGGCTGCCGGGCGCTTCGCGCGACTAATGGCATTGGACGCAGTCTGGACCAGCTACCTGGAACAAACCGAGCAAGTTCCGGCTTCGGAAATGCCTACGCTTCGACAGCTGACGAACAGCATGGTCGAATTACTTAGCGAAATAGAAGGGCACACTCAGAGCCTCCACGAGATCATCACCAAACAGCCTGATGTAGTTGAGGAGATCCACAGAAGGCTCATCAGCGACAATGGATTGAGCGATGTACAGAAACACAGGTGGCAAGCGTTAGTAGACAAGAACGGAGGCATCGTCGCCTTCGCGACCGAGGCGATGGAAACGATTGTGCGAGAGACACCCCGTGAGTGCGACACAATCCAAGCCAAAATGAAAGTCCTTGAAAATGGAGGACACGCGCCCGGCGATCTCAGTTACGAGTGTGGCGTAGCCGTCGGCATGGCCATAGGCTTCGGCGTTGGAGGCTTTTGGCCTGGAGCCTTTGCAATGGCGGCTATTGCGGGAGCCGCGTGCGCAGGATAACAGCCCGTCCCGGAAAGGGTCGAGTGGCCGGATCGAGCATGATTCCAAGAGGGTGCTGAAGCCTGACTTGGACGCCTGCGATGTGGACTCCGACCACCCGGCGGCAGTATAGCCGCGACGGGTTGCGATACGAAACCGATTTGACCGATGCCGAATGGGCTGTGATCGAGCCGCTCCTGCCCGAGCCCCATGCCCGCGGACGCCCCCGACGTTGGTCGCCCCGGGAGATCCTGAACGGAATTGTCGCAAACTCTTCGGTAACTCAGTTCGGTCTACGCCTCCGGTCAGCTCCGGAGGTGCATGATGGAGAGCATGAGGAAATGGGGCAACGATATTGCTCCTCGGACTGGTCCTCCCAGATGCTGCCGTTGACTGGGCTCGATTGCACCCGTCTGGATGGCCCCGTCACCG
>KI911974.1:61020-66061 GCA_000517005.1 Microvirga lupini | reverse complement strand
TAGTCCACAACCCGCTTCACACAGACAAGAAACTTCATGATGGGTCCTTCCTTTAGGTGTACGAGGCGGCGTCAGGCTGGGGCCCCTGTGCCGCCGAGCAGTCCGCAAGAATCGGCAGCATGCTCACGCGCGGTGTCATGAACACGCTCTTAGAACTGTGTTTCCGCCAACAGGAACAGAGACTTGCTTCCAGCTCTCACTGAGGCGGTCAGGGAGTAGATGCGCGGCAGCAGGCGGGCGAAGTAGAAGCGCGCAGTGGCAAGCTTGCTGGCATAGAAATCGTCCTCGTTCTTCCGATCAAGCGCGGCTCGTACCATCAGAGCCCACATGTAGGCATAGGCGGTGTAGCCGAAGGTATGGAGATACTCGACAGAGGCGGCACCGATCTCATTCGGATCGGTCCTGGCACGGTCCAGCACAAGGGCGGTCAGGTCATCCAGATTGGCAATCGCTGCCTGCAACGGCTTGACGAACTCGGCCAACTCGGCGGAAGCATCGTTGGCAAAAGCCTTGATCTCATCGGAGAAGTGCTTGTAGAGGACGCCACTATTGCCGACGATCTTGCGTCCCATCAAATCGAGAGCCTGGATGCCATTGGCGCCTTCGTAGATCTGGGTGATGCGTACGTCGCGAATGAGTTGCTCCTGACCCCACTCGCGCACAAATCCATGGCCGCCGAAGATCTGCTGGCCATGCACAGTGGTTTCGAGCCCCAAGTCAGTGAGAAAGGCCTTGGCCACTGGCGTGAGCAGGGCAACCCGTTCCTCAGCGCACCTGCGTGCCACGGGGTCGTCGCTGAATTTGGCGATATCCAACTGCATTGCGACATAGGTAGAGAAGGCGCGGCCACCCTCGTTGACCGCCTTCATGGTGAGCAGCATGCGGCGCACGTCGGGGTGTACGATAATCGGGTCAGCCGCCTTGTCCGTCGCCTGCGGGCCCGAGGGCGCGCGACTCTGGATGCGCTCACGGGCGTATTTCACGGCGCTCTGGTAGGAGCGTTCGCCACAGGATAGGCCCTGGATACCAACGGCCAGACGCTCGTAGTTCATCATCGTAAACATGGCCGCCAAACCGTTGTTCGGCGTGTCGATGATGTAGCCGGTGGCACCGTCAAAGTTCATCACGCAAGTAGCCGAGGCCTTGATACCCATCTTGTGCTCGATGGAGCCGCAGGACAGCGAGTTCCTCTTGCCCAGGGTGCCGTCGGGATTGACCATCACCTTGGGTACCAGAAAGAGCGAGATGCCTTTCGGGCCGGCCGGAGCGTCGGGCAGCCTGCCCAGCACGAGGTGGATGATGTTCTCGGTCAAGTCGTGTTCACCGCCGGTGATGGAGATCTTGGTGCCAGTGATCCTGTAGCTGCCGTCGGCCTGCGGTTCGGCCTTGGTGCGGATGAGGCCAAGGTCGGTCCCGGCATGCGGCTCTGTCAGGCACATGGAACCCGACCAATCACCCGCGTACATTTTCGGCAGGTAAAGACGCTTTAGCTCCTCGGTGGCGTGAGTGTTAATCGACAGGCAGGCGCCCGCCGTCAGCATGGGGTACAAGGCGAAGGACAGGTTGGCGGAGTTGACCATCTCGTCGATCTGGGCTGAGACCACCTTGGGCATTCCCAAGCCGCCGTAAGCAGGGTCACCGCTGATGCCAACCCAGCCGCCTTCCGCGTAGGTCCTGTAAGCCTCGGGAAACCCGGCCGGTGTCGTGACCATGCCGTTGTTCCACTGGCAGCCCTCTTCGTCACCGCTGCGGTTCAGCGGGGCGATGGTGCCGGCCGTGACCTTGCCGGCTTCCTCGAGAATGGCGGCGGCGGTGTCAGCATCAACCGCTTCGGTCAGGGCCGGCAATTCGGCCCAGAGCTTCGCAACTTCAAAGACTTCGTCGAGGATGAAGCGCATGTCGCGCAAGGGCGCTTTGTAAGTGGTCATGCAGAAAGTCTCTCAACCCGATGCTGGCGATTCTGGCTCCGGCTTCACGGCAAAGAAGTTTGGGACTGCTGCGCGCCGGCCGTGGAGATCCATGTCGGAAACGCGCCGCTGGGTCCCCCCTCCCGTAGAGGGGGCGTTGTCACGAGCACGGCATTGGGTTGCGGAGGCGCAGGCCGCCAAGGGAGGCTAGTTTTCGGGCGCGAGGAAGCCCAGGATGCGAGCACGCGACACGACCTGTTTACGGGTGGCGGCGCTGAGCTTTGCAAGGAGATTCTTGACGTGCCACTTGATGGTCTCTTCGCCCACCTGCATGGCAAGGCCGATTTCCTTGTTGGAAAGGTTGCGCGCAAGGAGCTCGAGCACCTCGCGTTCCTTCGGCGTGAGGGCAATGCTTGGGGCTGTTCTTGGCCTGGGTGTCTCGCGAGGGGAGGAGTGTGCTGGAGCAACCGATGGACTAATAGAGTTCGATTTGTCGCCAGTGCGCGCGATCTGATCTGCCCAATCGCCAAGGGCTGGGTGGGCGTCGGCGAAGACCCGCTGCAGGCCGTAAGTCCGAGCTAGATCGACGGCCTCACGAAGCACGGCCTCCGAACCTTGACCGCTATGACTGAGAACCAAAGCCTGCAGTCCCATAATTTCGATCCTCAGCCGCCCCTGCCTGAGTTCCTGAGCCATGATAGCGGCGCGAGCCAGGGGTGTCTGCGCGCGAGACCAGTCCCGGGCAGCAATGGCTCCGTATCCATGGGCCAGTTCCTGCAGGACACCCACACTGCGATGCCACAGGCGACCTTGGGGCAACTTCGGATCGGCCAACATGGCGTCGATCTGCACGCACAGGTCGCGGCATGTTTCTACCCGGAAGCGACGCGCGTGCAGCCGCACCTGGTCAGCCAAGCTCGCAATACATAGTCGCGGCAGCCTCCGGGCTGCGCCCACGGCGTGCATGGCCGCCAGAAGTTCGAACGCGCGGTGCTCGGCGCCTTCAGCCACGGCCATGCGGGCCAGGGTACGGTAGGCGAGCAGCACCGTCTCCGGCAGGCCGCCCCGTTCAAGCACGTCAAGCCGGTCGGCAAGAATCGCTGCTGCCTCGCTCGGCTGATTGCGTTCCCACACGGTAGCGGCCAGCAGCGCCGCCATCATGCACGTGAAGGGATGGCGCCTGCCCAGGTCCGCCTCAGCGAGTGCCAACGTCGGGCGAAGGAGTTGCTCCGCGAGCAGGACTTGGCCCTCCCAGAAATAAGTCAGTCCGATGATGAAATCGCCCCAGCGGCTCACATAACCGAGTGATTGTCTCAGGTTAGCCCCTGGCGCGCTCTGCTGACGCAGGCGCGCGAGCGACGGCTCGCCCGCGAGCAATGCCCGGAAGGCCGAGCGATTTGCATGCACTTGCAGCAAAAGCGGATTGCGCAGTGGTGGGTCTTCCGCCCAGGGATCGTGTAACTCGGCAAAGCGGTCAGGATCGTCGGCGAAAACTGCGGCGCCCCCAAGGATGAGCGCGCATTCGCAGCGCAGCGCATCGTCCACCCCAGGCAAGGCGAGGATATGCTCCACCAAACGGCTCGCCTCGTCGTGACGCTCGCTGACCGCAAGCGACCAAGCCGCGGCCAGCAACAGACTTGGGCGGCTGTCGAGCTGGTGTGCCGGCAGAATCGAGAGCCAGTTCTGGACGATGCTCTGTCGTCCGTGGATCATCAGCGTTTCGTAGAGGCTGCGCTCGGCGAGCGCGTAAGCTTCGTCATGCCGGCCGGAGGCCAGAGCATGAGTCGCGGCCGCCTCGGTAAAACCGTGATCTGCCAGCCAGTGTGCAGCGCGCGCGTGCAGCTGGCCCTGCTCCTCGTGAGGCAGAGCCGTAAAACGTTGGCGCAACTCGTCGCGCGCTAACGTATGCATACGGAGCCATTCGCCCTGCTCACTGGCGACGAAAATCGGCGTGGTTTGCGCCATTCGGTCCAATCGCTCGCCCGCATCGGGAGTTTGCACGACTGCGCGGCAAAGTTTCGGATGCACATGATCGAGAATCGAAACGCGGGTCAGGAGCGCAAGATCGGAGGGGTCAAGATTGGCGAGCAGGAGATCGACAAAACGGTCACGGAGAGTGCCGTGCGTCCCGATGGCGGCAGCTTCGGAGCGAGCATCGCTTCCGATGGTACCGATCGACAACGCAAGCTGCAGGCCCAGCGGCCAACCCTCCGTCCATTCGTGGAGGCGAGCCACGGCATCGGGATCAAAGCGCGTGCCGAGTTGACGGCGGGCCAATTCGATCGTCTCGTCGAGCTGAAAGCGGAGTATCGTCGCTCCCACGACGGCACACTGCCCATAGGTGATGAGATCCTCAATACGGAGCTGGGAGTTAGGCCGCGCTGCAATAATGACGCGAAGGTTGGGAGGCGTATTGTGCAGCAAGTAAGCCAATGCATCTCGAGAGGCTGGCGGTAATCGATCGGCCTCGTCAATGACTAGGACAGAATTCAGAGCGGTCTCAGCGATCTCGGCCAACCACATCGTGACTCCTTCCAGCCCTTGCGGGGCGGCGGCGTCAAGCAATACGTGGCCGAACGTCGGTCGGCCTGCGCCGGTGCGAAAAGCCAGCGCAAGGCCGTGCACCAACCGCTGTGGCTCGTCTGTCTCCTGTGCGGACAGCCAGGCGACCACTGCACCGCAAGCCAAGTGTTCAAGCCGCCACTGCGCCAGCAGCGAGGTCTTCCCAAACCCTGCCGGGGCTTGCACCAGGACGACTGGAAAATCGCGCAATCGCTCGTTTGCCAGCAGGCGGGGACGCGTAACAAGGTGGCGAGGTACGCGGGGCGGGGTGACCTTGAGGATCAGGTTATCGACGGTGCCGGTAGCTCCGACAGTCTCGAAAGTCGACACGGCGCTGCCCTGTTCAGTAGTCCAGCATCAACCTAAACCCGACCTCAGCGGAGCACAATGTCACATGTCGGGACAGGCGTTCACTACGAGCCAGCGCAACTGCTCGAGAGGCTGCGAGCAGCAGGTCAGAGGCGATGAGCCTTGCAACCGGCCAAAGCCGATAAAGCGCTGGCCCTACCAAGTGTGAATGCGCGGAGCTGTCTCAAAATGTTAAGATACTGGCATGTAGCGACGAGCGCATG
>KI911974.1:53999-60920 GCA_000517005.1 Microvirga lupini | reverse complement strand
CCGCCAAAATGGCCAAACTCGAGCTTAGGGTGGATTGAGTTATTCATCGCAAGCGCAGAGCCTTAGGTCACGCCTGTTCGGTTGCGCCCAGCCTTGTCCGTTGAAAGGTCAGTGAGCCAGCCCCACAGACCGTGCCCCGCCGCCACAATCTTCACGGGTATGCTCAAGTGGGGCCCTGTTCAGGCGTTCCAAGCCGACATAGCAGCGCTTGAGCGGTCGAGGAGCGGAGCGCGCTTCAGGTCGCCCGAAATCCAAGGCGCCGCAGGTTGCCTGGAGATCGATACTCGGCCTCACTCGAGTTCACTTGAAGTTTGCGATGGCGCCCTGCGGAGTCGAACGACCACCTCCACCCGCTCTACCTCGTACCCTGCTGGGGCCGCAGGCAATCCGATCACGCTCATGGATGCGCAGGTAATGTCGATGACCTTCCCCTCCTCTTGGATCAGGAAATGATGGTGATCCGTCAGGTCGGTATCAAAGTAGGACTTTCGGCCGTCGACTGCGATCTGCCTCACAAGACCCGTTTCCGTGAATTGTTTCAGGGTATTGTAAACGGTCGCAAGAGATACCGGCACGCGGGCCTTCCGGGCTCCCTCAAACAGCATTTCGGCTGTTACGTGCCGGTTACCTTTTCCAAGAAGGAGCCAACCTAGACTGACGCGCTGGAGTGTCGGTCTAAGGCCCGCCTGCCGCAGCTTGTCCTTCACCTGCGATAGGGGGCAACCCGGACGGGCTCGTCTGGTACTAGAAATGTCAGACATCAGTTTCATCCATCGCTACGTGATCAAGGACTTCTTTCTCTCCTCTATTGGGCGTTAGCTCATCCATTAACGGAGGCACACCGTAGAGGCTTGCACCGGCAATCGCGGTGCAAGTCAGGAATTCCCACCACATCCACGAGAGCCTGCGAATGGCGTTCGACCGCAGCAACCAGAGATCGCGAACAAGTTTCATGGGATGCTCACCACGTCCAATGCATCATCAACAGCACAAGGACTGCGAGAAACGCGGTTTCACCAAGCATGAGCAGGACCGGTTTCAAACCGACCGTCGCAAGGTCGCGCAGCGAAGTCTTCATCCCGATCGCCGCGACCGCTGCCACCAGGCACCAGCGCGAGACATCGTTGCCCAGCGCCACCGCGTTGGCCGGCACGAAGCCGGCGCTGTTCAATGCCACGAGGCCCACGAACGCGACCGCGAATCCCGGCAGCAGTGGCGGGCGCTTGCCGTCGGACGCCTCTCCTTGCAGCCGGGTGAGGCTGGCCGCGAACATGATGACCGGCAGGAGTGTCGCGACCCGCATCAGCTTGACGACGGTCGCGACATCGCCGGTTTCGTGCGACATGCTGTAGCCTGCCCCCACGACCTGCGCCACGTCGTGAATCGTTGCGCCAAGGAAGATACCCGCCTGCTGCGCATCGAGGCCGAGAGCCCGGGCGAAGACCGGATAGAGGACCATGGCCAGCGTCGACAGGCAGGAAACGCCAACGATCGTGAACAGCGTGGCGCGCTCCTTCAAGGGATGGTGGGGCATCGACGCGGACAGGGCCAGGGCGGCCGAGGCTCCGCAAATCGCGGTGGCCCCGCCCGTCAGCAGTCCGAACTTCCCGCGGAAACCGAGCAGCCGTGCTGCAATCATCGCCGCAGTGATCGTCAGGGCAACCGAGATCACGACGATCAGGATCGGCTGCCAGCCCAGCGCTGCGATTTGGGCGGCCGTAATGCGCAGCCCGAGAAGCGCGACGCCGATGCGCAGAACCGTGCGTGCCGTGAACGCGATCCCGGGACCACAGGCCCCCTCGGCCGAAAGGAAATTCATCGCCATGCCGAGCAGCAGAGCGAGCAGCATCACGGGTGCGCCGTACTGCTGCGCCATGAAGGTCGCAGCAGACGACACCACGACGCATGCCAGCACCCCGGGGAAGAGGCTGCGGCCGCGCGTCAGCGGGGCCGCGAGGGAGATCGTTGTCATGGGGTGAGCTCCGATCAGGCGGTCGGCAGGCAATGATGCTTGAACATCTCGCGCAGCTTGTTCTTCTGGATCTTGCCCGTGGCGCCGAGCGGGATGTCGTCGACGAACACGACATCGTCGGGGGTCCACCACTTGGCAATCTTGCCCTCGTAGGAGGCGATCAGCTCCTCCCGGGTCACGTCCGCGCCGGGCTTCTTCACCACGACGAGCAGCGGGCGCTCGTCCCATTTCGGGTGTTTGGTGCCGATACAGGCAGCCAGAGCCACCGCAGGGTGAGCCACGGCAATATTTTCCAGGTCGATCGAGCCGATCCATTCCCCACCCGACTTGATGACATCCTTGCTCCGGTCGGTAATCTGCATGTAGCCGTCGGGATCGATGGTCGACACATCGCCAGTCGGGAACCAGCCGTCCACGAGCGGGTCGCCGCCTTCACCCTTGAAGTAGCGCGAGATGACCCACGGTCCGCGCACCATCAGCTCCCCGGACGCCTTGCCGTCGTGTGGCAACTCGCGCCCGTCCTCGCCGACGATCTTCATGTCGATCCCGTAGACGGCCCGGCCCTGCTTGGCCTGGATCGCCCTGCGGGCGTCGTCGTCCAGGGCTTGGTGCTTCGGCTTGAGCGTGCACACGGTACCCACGGGGCTCAGCTCCGTCATGCCCCAGGCATGCAGCACCTGCACGTCGTAGCGGTCCTGGAAGGCGCTCATCATGGCCGGCGGGCAGGCCGCGCCCCCGATGATGGTCCGGCGCATCGTGGTGAAGCTCTTCCGGTTGCCCTCGACATAGGCCAGCAGGCCTTGCCAGACAGTCGGCACGCCGGCCGAAACTGTCACGCCTTCGCTTTCGAACAAATCGTGCAGCGACTTGCCGTCCAGCCAGGGCCCAGGGAACACCAGCTTGGCCCCGACCATGCAGGCGATGTAAGGAAGCCCCCAGGCATTGACATGAAACATCGGAACGACGGGCAGGATGACGTCGCGCGCCGAGCAGTTCAGCGCGTCCGGCAGAGCAGCCGCGTATGTGTGCAGGACCGTCGACCGGTGGCTGTAGAGCGCCCCTTTCGGATTGCCGGTCGTGCCGGAGGTGTAGCACAGCGACGAAGCCGTGTTCTCGTCGAAGGAGGGCCAAGCGAAGTCCGGCGCGTGAGCCTCAATCAAATCTTCGTAGCACAATAGATTGGGCACGCCGCTGCCGCTCGGCATGCGAGTGCGATCGGTCATGGCGACGAAGGCCTTGATGGTCTTCACGCGCGGGGCAATCGCCTCGATCAGTGGCAGGAAGGTCAGATCGAAGAACAGGACCTGGTCCTCTGCATGGTCGGCAATCCAAACCACTTGGTCGGGATGCAGCCGCGGGTTCAGCGTATGCAGCACCGCACCTGACCCTGAGACCGCATAATATAGCTCCATGTGCCGGTAGCCGTTCCAGGCGAGTGTCGCGACACGATCGCCGAACGAGATGCCATGAGCCGCCAATGCGTTGGCCATGCGGCGGGCGCGCTCGCCAAGATCGCGATAGGTATAGCGGTGCACATCACCTTCGACACGGCGGGAGACGATCTCCTGATCGCCGTGGTGACGTTCCGCGTGTGTGAGCAGGGTCGAGATCAGCAGGGCGTGCTGTTGCATTAAGCCGTTCATGGGGGGATCCTCGTTTTGATGGTGGTTAGGGAAAAATCAGGCGGTCGCGACGGTGACAACCGGTGCCGCGCCGGCCGGCTCGGCCGGGAGTTCGGTTGCGCGTTGCCGGTCGGCCTCATAGGTGCCGGCCGCCATGACGAAGGCGACCGCGGCCGCCAGGCTGAAGGCCGGTATAGTGGCGAGCGCAGGCTCGAGGCCCCAGGCGTCGGACAGTACCCCGGCCAGGAAAGGCCCCGCGGCAAGGCCAAACAAATTCTGGAACAGCGCCAAAACCGAGCATCCGGTGGCACGAACGCCGGGATGAATGACATCGATCACAATGGCCGACACCGGACCGACCGTGCAGGTCATCACGAAGCCGCCGAGCGCGATGAGGCCGAACTGGACCTGCGGCGACAGCACGAACCCGAGTTGCGGTGCGCCGAACGCGAGTGCCAGCACGCCGGCTGCGGTGATGCACAACAACGTCAGGGTGGTGAACTTGGCACCCGGCCGGCGCGCGCTGACGCGATCCACCACGGCACCCCACACCACGCTGCCTACGGCGCCGCACAGCACGATCAGCGCGGCCTGGACCGCCGCTTGGTCGGGCGCCATGCCGTGCACGCGGTTAAGAAAGCTCGGCAGCCATGACCAGATGGCCGACACCACGATCAGCTGTGCCGCAGCCCCGAGACACACGAGCAGCAGCGTACGCGAGCGGGACAGCACTTTGACGACATGGCGCATCGTATTGCCCAGAGACTGCGTTGCGTTATCGAGCGTAGGGGTGAGTTCCACGGTCCGATAGTCGCGGACCCTGAGATAGAGCAGCGCCAGGACGAGCCCGGGGAGGCCGACGACGCCGAACGCCGCCTGCCAGCCCCAACGCGCCGCGATGACGCCGCCCAACAGCACGCCAAGGACCGAGCCGACCGACGCGCAGGCAAAGAACGCCGCGAGCAGCGCGCCCCGCATGCGGGACGGGAAATGGCTGGAGATCAAAGCCGCACCGACCGAGCCATAGCCGGCCTCGCCCAAGCCGACGATGGCACGGGCGGTCAGTAGCTGGTGAAAGCTGCGGGTGAACATGCAGGAAATCGTCGCCAGACTCCAGGCGACTGCCATAATGACGATGCTGCGCACCCGGCTGGACCGGTCGGCGAACAGCGCGACCGGAAGGCTGCCGAGGGCGACGGTCACCGATACCACGGAGACGAGAGCGCCCAACTGCATATCCGAGAGGCCCCAGTCAGCCTTGATATAGGGGAAGGCCGAGACGATGACCTGGCGGTCGACATAGTCGAACACCATCAAGCCCAGGGTCATCATGAAGGCGAACCAGGCTTCGCCCCGACCAAAGAGGTATCCGCCGTCGCCGGCGTGCTTTGCGTCCATTGAATGAGTGATCATGCCGGTCTCTCGTCAGGTGTATATCGTGGCTTAGGCGGTCGTGATTGCCCGCTTTGCACACAGGAACCATGCCGAAACCGGGTCACCCGATCCCCCCTCTCGTGGAGGGGGCGTCAACGCTTATTCCCGTGTCGAACCCGCGGCATCGAGATGCGGGAGAACCCGGCCCCGTGCCCGCCGTCAGCACTCATGAGACAGCTCGGGTGAGTTGAAGATGGTAGAGCTTCTGGTTCACCGTAGCCTCTGGGGACGAGCCGATGAGACAGAAACCAAGACCGGCCAAGGAGCCGGCCGAGACGATGGTCAAGGAGGTCCGCCGCGCCGCCCGCAAGCACTACTCCGCCGAGGAGAAGAAGATCCGGATCGTGCTGGAAGGCCTGCGCGGGGAGGACAGCATTGCCGAGCTCTGTCGGCGGGAGGGCATCCCGCCCAACGGGTACTATCGCTGGTCCAAGGACTTCCTGGAAGCCGGCAAGAGGCGCCTTGCCGGCGACACCGCCCGGGAGGAGACGTCGGACGAGGTCAGGGCCTGCGCCGGGAAGCTGCCGCCTACAACATCAGATGCAGACCGCTTAATCTGCCTTAGATCAAGAGATCAAGCCGCCTGCTGTCTCAAAATCCCTGACGACGGATATTCCGCGGAGCAGCGAGCCGGAAAAGGACCATTCGGCCTGCTCGGAACGACAATACTCCGATGTTCGTCTCGCTTCTACAGCGAGCGCGGATCAGAGGCGGCCCCCGCACCGACCCGCGAGCGCCTAACGACAAACCGGCTCCGACCCCTCTCCTGCCCTCGGCGGTCAGCCGCTTTCCCGACGTTCAGGGACAGCCGCTAATGAGCAGATCGAGCCCCTGGGGGCTCAATCCGCTCCTGCGCTCAGCTCACCGACCTCACGGAACCAGCACGGTGGCGCCCGTCGTCTTGCGGGATTCGAGCGCCCGATGGGCCTCTGCGGCATCGGCCAATGCGAATGTCTGCTTCGGTTCGCTGGTGATCTTACCGGCCAACACGAGGTCGAACAGCTCGTTCGCCATCGCGAGCATGTGCGGGCGTGGCGTGGCGTAGTGGATCATTGCCGGACGCGTGACCCACAGCGAGCCCTTAACTGCCAGCTGCATCGTGTCGATGACGACCGGACCTGACGCGGTACCATTGCTGACGAGGGCGCCACGTGGCTGCAGACTGTCGAGCGACGCCTGGAGAGTGTCCTTCCCGACCGAGTCATAAACCACCGGCACCCCTTGGCCGCCGGTAATCTCGCGCACCCTCTCGGCGATATTCTCCCGCGACGTCACGATGGTATGGGCGCAACCGTGCTCGCGGGCAATCTCCGCCTTCTCGTCGGTGCTGACCGTGCCGATCATCGTGACACCGAGCGCGCGCGCCCATTGGCACGCGATCAGCCCGACTCCGCCGGCTGCCGCGTGATAGAGGATGGTCTCGCCGCCTTTGAGCGGAAAGACCTGACGGAACAGGTATTGGACCGTCATGCCTTTCATCATCAGAGTCGAGGCGGTGCGATCCGAAATGCCGTCGGGCAGTGGGATGAGCACGTCGGCCGGCATCACCCTTACGTCGGAATAGGCGCCCTGAGGACCGAGCAGATAGCCGACCCGATCGCCTGGACGGATATCGGTGACCCCCGGTCCGACGGCCTCGACCACGCCGACCGCGTCCGAGCCCAGTCCGTTGGGCAGGGGCAGCGGGTAGCGCCCAGTGCGGAAGTAGGTATCGATGAAGTTCACCGCCACGTGCGTATGCCGCACACGCGCTTCACCGAGCCCAGGCTCACCCACCTCGACTGCCTCAATCTTCAGGACCTCGGGTCCACCCGTTTCATGAAAGCGGATTGCTCTTGCCATAATGATCTCTCCTCGTTCGGGCACACTTAGACTGGCCGATCACCGACAATT
>KI911974.1:52058-53899 GCA_000517005.1 Microvirga lupini | reverse complement strand
CGAGAAGTTAAGCGCACCGCGTCGAATAACGGCAGGGGCTGAGGTGCTTTGGGCGATAGCGGCTTGGGTCATGGCGATTGGGTCTCCGTCACGAAAGTGCATCTCTACGCCGGACGTCACAACACAGCGGTGGCTGCGGCTGCGCGCTCCGTCGAAAGCTCGCGAACGAGCTCTTCCGCCTGCGGCCACGGGCCGAAGCCGGAGGCCGGGTTGAGGTGGCCGACCTCTCCGAGATCGGCCACCCTGCTCCCCCAATCGCGTGCCAGTTCGGTGACGCGATCGATCCGGCCTAGCGGATCATTGCGGCTGGCGGCGACGATACTGGGGAATGGCAGCCGGTTGCGAGGAACCGGCAGCCATCCGCCTTGCCGCAGGTCTTCCATTGTCGGGTAGCCCGCCGGCATCGGCTGCTCGAAATCAGGCGGCGTTGCGAGAAGCGCACCCTGCACCCGACGCTTCGACTGGCCTGCCCAATGCGCTGTCATGATCACGCCACCGCTGTGGGCGACGAGGATCAACGGCCCGTCGATCGCCGTCGCTTCGCGCTCGATGGCAGCAACGCGTCGAGCACAGTCGAGATCGTCGCGCCCCATTGGCGCGACGGTGCGGACGGACGGCAGGCGCGAGGCCAACCAAGTCTGCCAGTGCTCCGCGACATGGTCGCGCAAGCCGGGCACGATCAGGATGGTGGCCTCGCGCGCATCCATGGTCAGGCAGCCTTCGGCAGGGTCTCGCTGTTCTTGCAGACACGGTTCGGCGAGAAGCCGTTCTGGGCAAGCGTTTCCTCAACGGTGTCGTAGAAGGTGCCAATCTTGCAGATCTGGTGCGCTTCCTTACCGCTCGCGATCTCGCGACCGAACTCGCGCGAGATGCGGACAAGCTGCTCGATCTGCTTGACCGTGCCCATTTTGCTCTTGCGGTCCTGGGCCCAGAGATTGTCCTCGATGCCGCAGCGCACGTGAAGCCCCATGGCAATGGCCATCATGTTGATCGGCAGGACGTTGCGCATCGAGCTTTCGAGTGTCAGCATGGAACCGTCCGGTACGGCCCGAAGGAAGTTGGCGAGATTGTAGATGTTCGGAGCATCCATGCCGCCGCCGATCGCCACCCAGTTCATGACCAGCGGGCCCTTGTAGACGCCGCGACGGATCATGCGCTCGACTGTCTCGAAGCTGTTGATGTTGTAGAACTGGAAGGCACTCTGGATACCCGCTGCCGACAACCGCCGGACATGCTCCTCGGCCCAGCCGGGGCCACCGGGCACGATCATCTCGCGGAAGGCGTTGTAGTATTCGGGCTCTGCGAGCGAAGTCCCGGCGATGTCGGCAGGCTCCATCTGCTCGAGGATGTTCATCTGTGACGTGTTGACCGTCACCGTCACCTGGTCCGGCTTGGGGCTCAGCTCGGCGAGCATGTGACGCGTGTCGTCGGAGAGCCATTTCGCCTTCTCGCCCTCGGTCTCGGGAGCGAACGAGATGGAGCCACCAACCTGGAGGACCATGTCGGGGACGGCGTCGCGTAGATTGGCCAAGAGCTCGTTGAACTTGGACAGCCGCTTGGAGCCTTTGCCATCTTCCTCCCGGACGTGGACGTGCAGGACCGTGGCGCCTGCGTTATAACAGTCGACCGCCTTCTGCACCTGATCCTTCATGCTGACGGCGATGTCGTCAGGGAAATCGGAGGGAAGCCACTCCGGACCGTAGGGAGCGGCGGTGATCACGAGCTTTTCCTGGTTCTCCGGGAAGAGCGCTCCATCGAGAAAATGCATAGTATGTCCTTTCAGAGTTTGGGATGGGTGAAACGATTGTCGGGGTGCCTTAGAAGGTGGCATCCCCTTTGAT
>KI911974.1:51139-51958 GCA_000517005.1 Microvirga lupini | reverse complement strand
CCCGGCGCGCTCCATCTTGCGTACGGCGGGCCAGTAGTCCTGCACGGCGTAGTGCTGAGTCGAGCGATTGTCCCAGAACGCGACGCTGTTCTTCGTCCAGCGCCAGCGTACCTGGTACTCGGGAACGTAGGCTTGGCTGATCAGATAGTTCAGCAGCTGGCTTGCGCCGGGTGCGAAGTCCTGCCCGAAGCGCACGTTGTCCGGCGTGTGGAAGTTGGTGAAGTGCGTCGTGAAGGCATTCACGAACAAGATCTTCTCGCCGGTCTCCGGATGGGTGCGCACCACCGGGTGCTCGGCGTCCGGATACTGTGCTTTCAGGGCAAGACGCTTGTCGATCGGCATGGCCGCCCCGAAGGTGGCCTCAATGCTGTGCCGGGCGCGCAGGGTCGCGATCTGCGCCTTGATGGGCTCGGGCAGGCGCTCGTAGGCCAGCACCATGTTGCACCAGATCGTGTCACCACCGACCTCGGGTGTCTCGATGCAACGCAGCACGCAACCAAATGGCGGCTTCTCGCGCCAAGTGGCATCGCAGTGCCATGCGTTTTCGTAGTGTTCCTTCTTGCTGTCGAGGTCCTTGTAGATCCGCACGAGACCCGGATTGTCAGGATCACTGCCTACCACCGGATGGTCCTCGAGGTCACCGAAATGGCGCGCGAACGCCACGTGCTCGGCGCGGGTGATGTCCTGATCGCGCAGAAACAGCACCTTGTGCTTGAGCAGGAGAGATCTGATCTCGGCGAACAGGGCGTCGTCGCGGGACGCATCACCGAGATTGACGTTGATGAGTTCGGCGCCAATGGCGCAGGTCAGAGGCTCGAC
>KI911974.1:32906-51039 GCA_000517005.1 Microvirga lupini | reverse complement strand
GACGTTTGGATCGCCGCAGCCGAAACGACGGCCGGCGCGGCTAGGGTTGTTGTCTTCTCCGTAAGGGTCACGACTTTCCTCCATTGGAACGGTAGTGAGCGAGGTGCGCCAGCAGGGACCTGTGCCCTTGCTCGGCTCTGTGATTGAAGAAACTTTACGCCGCCTCGCCCACACATTCCCCCCTCTCGTGGAGGGGGGTGCCGATCGCTTCGGACTCGGCCAGAGGAGACGGCATGCCCGCCCGGCTAGGCGTCCAGCGATGGGACCTTCCGGCCAAGCTGTTTTGGACAACCGATGCGCTCGCTGTCTCCAAGTTGCTGCACGCCGGTTGCTCGGCCGCCGATTCAAGGAGAGAGGCGCAGGCTTTGTCCATGACTCTCTTCACGGCAGGGGTGCATCGGCCGCATTTCGCGCTGCAGCCGAGCGACGCGTAGACCTGGCTCATTCGCGGCCGCTGTGCGGCGCCCGCCATTATAGACCGCACATCACAATCGCTAAAGGCATTGCAGGAGCAGACGATCATCGGTCCTCTCCTCAGCCCGCGAACCGGACAAAAGTGAAGACCAGAAGGAGCGCCGACACGGCGCCGCTCCACGCGCCGACCACTCTGAAGAAATCGGCCCGAGACATGTCGGTCCGGCCGGCACGCCGCGAGGATGCTGAGAGGGGACGGAGGCCCGTCCGAGAGTAGGAAAAGATGGATCCGCTCATGGCTGGTTCGCTCGATCTCGATAGGATTCGGATTGCCTCCCGCCATTGCGGCGAGTCACGCAACTGCGTGCCGGCATTGAAGAACTCTGTCGGAAACGCTCCCTCGCGTCCCCCCTCCCGTGGAGGGGGGCGCTGCAAGGCAAACATGAGACCTATCGCTGGCGGGTCGGGGGCGCGCACGAACGGCGCCGGGCTAGAGCATCGTGCGGAACCGGAGGTCCGCGTCAGCGAAAAGTGGATCCGGTTTTCACTGGCGTGACCCTTCGGGTCCGCCGCGAACAATGCTCTCACTTAAGGAAGAAGCATCAGATTCGATCTCAAAAGCTTAGTCCACTTTTGGGTCCGATGCTTTAGGCATTGACTCTGGTCACGCGGCTCGCGCTCTCGGCGGTCGCGATGGCGCTCGGCTATTCCGAGCAAAGCGTCTTCACCCGGTCGTTTCGTCGTTGCTACGGCGGTACGCCACTTCGCTACTGCCTGCAGAACGTCATGGCAGCGCCCTTGATCGGATCTGCGCGAGGTTCGAACGCAGGTTTGGTTGACCCAGGACGCGGTAGGGTACGTGAACCCGCGGGGCCAGGTTTATCAGCTGAGCAGGGTCTCAACGCAGAAGATTGCGCCGCCGATCAGCGACCCGAGCACGGCGCCATTGATGCGGACGTACTGCAGGTCGGGGCCGATTTCAGCTTCGAAGAGGCTGGTGAGCTCCTCGGGCTGCCAACCGGCGATAATCTCGGTCACGTAGCCACCGATGGCGGGCCGCAGGTCGCCTGCCAGGCGTGAGAGGATGTCCGCAACGCGGGCGTCGAGAGCGGTGCAAGTAGCCTCATTGGCGAGCGCCCGGGCGGCGAGGTCCCGGATAAGGCCGGCAACCGGACCGGTCAGCCAATCCGGATCTTCGGCGATGCGTTCGCGCAATTGATCGCGGTGCTTTCGTACAATTCGGAGCACGACTGCGTCCATCTCGCCGGATCCGGCGAGATAGCGGCGACTGTCGCTCACAACACGAGTGAGTGTGCCTCGAGCAGCCAGTTCGTCGATCATCTGGTCGAAGGCCATCACGAACGCGCCTCCAAGGTCAGAACGCTCGGCGCGTAGCTGGTCGAGCAGAGACAGCACGCTGTCGACCACAAGGTCGGCGATGCGGCGATCCACGGCCGACGCGATCCACCAGCGGCTGCGGTCCTGCACCAATTTCACAGCGACGTCGCGGTTGTCATCTACGGTGCGGCGTAGGAGGCTGAGGACCTCATCGGCGACCGTGCCGCGGATGCCGTCTTTGACGAGCCGGGCGAGACCCATGGCGATTACGTCATCCGTCTCGGCTCCGGAGCCGCGCACCTGGGTCCGGAGCCATGCACGCGACCGCGCAAGCGCGCGCGCGGAGGGCTCGGAGCGGAGCAGACCGCCGAGCAGTCCGATGAGTTCGCGGGCGACAAGGGCGGCACTGTCGGGGCGCGCAAGCCATTCGATCGCGCACCGCGCCGGCGCAGCCTGCCGGAGCCGGCGGGCGAGCGTGTCCGGATCGAGGAAATGTGTCTCCAGGAAGCGTCCGACATTGCGCGCGGCGCGGGTCTGGTTGCGGGGCAGGAGCGCCGTATGGGGGATCGGTAGGAAGAGGGGACGGCGAAACAAGGCCTCGACGGCGAACCAGTCCGCAAGCCCACCAATCAGGCCTGCTTCAGCCATCGCCTGTATCGTCCGGACCACAGCAGAGGCGCCCGCAAGATGGGTCGCCACAAAGACAGCCGCCATGAATCCGAGAACAGCCGTGGCCAGCCGGCGCGTGCGCACCAATGCGGCGGCGGGCGTCCCCTCCTTCTCGAATGGACCGACCATCGGTCAGGCCTTGGTGCTAGCAGTCGATCCGAACAGGAAGCTCTCGATCATGGCAGCGGTCCGGCCGGGATGGGTGAACATAAAGAGATGTCCGCAGTCGACCACCTCAAGCCGCGCATCGGGCAGCCGGTTGGCCAGGATTCGACCGTTGATGATCGGCACGATCGGGTCGTCCGCACCCATCAGGATCTGCACCGGCACGCGAATCTCAGGCAGCCAGAGCCAACTCGTCCAGCCGGCTATGGCCAGCAGCTGATAGAGATAACCACGCGGGGTGGTCACCCGCATAGCGGTGGCGTGTTCGATCAGCTTCCGTCGATCGACCCGCAGCGTACCTCCGTAGATGTCCGGACCGACCTTGAGCATGTAATCTGGATCGGCGTAGCGCCGTGGCGTGGTCATCCTGACCAGAACACGGGGATCACCCGGGACCATGACGAAGCCAGCGGACGTAGCCGCGAGAGTGACGGTGCGGACCCGTGCCAGATGGTCGTGCACGAATTGCTGCGCCAGAGCGCCGCCCCAGGAGACGCCAAAGACGTCGACAGTGCCGATGCCGTGCAGGTCAAGGAGCTGCCCGGCGAGGCGCGACAGCCAGCTCAGCCGGTAGGGCAACGCCGGTGTCGGCGATCCGCCGACGCCGGGCACATCAAAGGTCAGGATGCGTGTGCGGCGGAAATGCCTAGCGAAGGACACGATGGTTTCGAGACTGGCGCCGATGCCGTTGAAGAGCAGCAGCGTGCGCTCGGGCTCGGACGAGCCCATGAGCGCGACGCGCAGGTCCTGTCCCGCGATGCGCACGGTTCGAATATCGATCGCGGCTATATTACCTTCCATTGCGGTCAGACCGCGGCCAAGGCATAGGAACCGGGCGCATCCATGACCGGCTGGTGCCGTTGCGAGCCGAGAGTCTGCGGTGCCGCGATTTTCGAGCCGCCGCGGGCATTGAGCCAGGACAGCCAGTGAGGCCACCAACTGCCCGAGTGCGTCTCAGCACCGGCCAGGAAATCCTCCGCACTCGCATGCTTGCCAAGGTTGGTCAGGAACTGCGCCTTGGCATTGCCGGGCGGGTTGATCAGCGTCTGGATGTGGCCTGACTGGCAGAGCACGAAGTCCCAGTTCCCACCGAGACCTCGGGTCGTCAAGTAACATCCCTCCCAAGGCGTGATGTGGTCGGTTTCGCCGCCCACGACGTAGGCGTCACACCTGATATGGCTCAGGTTGAGCTCATAACCAGCGATAGTCGGGCCGCGCTTCGCTGTCATTCCGCCCGCTTCGAGCAGGCGCAGCAGATCGCCGTGCAGCGCGGCCGGCAGATTGGTGGTATCGGAGTTCCAGAAGAGGATGTCGAAGGCCGGCGGCTCCCGGCCGAGCAGGTAATTGTTCACCCAATAAGCCCAGATCAGATCGTTGGGGCGCAGCCAAGCGAAGGCCCGCTCGAGGTCGCGGCCCTCGAGCACTCCCTTGGACTGCGAGAACATCCGTGCGAGTTCCAGCGTCTCAAGGCTGGCGAAAAGACCCATCGCGGAGCCTTGCCCGTCCTCGAGGTCGATGTTCGCGACGAGCAGCGAGAAGCACCCTGCGCGCTTGTCGCCTCGCGCGCCCCACAAGGCGATCAGGAGCGCCGCGGTGATGCCGCCGGAGCAGGCGCCGACGAGGTTGATCTCAGGCGAGCCCGAGATCTCGCACGCGACTGCGGTGGCACGGTCGAGAGCCTCGACGTAAGACTCGAGGCCCCAGTCCGCCTGCTCGGCCGTCGGGTTGCGCCAGCTCACGAGGAAGACTTGGTGACCCTGCCCGACCAGGTACTCCACGATTGAGCGGCCGGGTGCCAAGTCCCAAATGTAGAACTTGTTGATCTGCGGCGGCACGATGAAAACCGGTGTCTTGTAGACCTGGGCGGTCTGAGGCGCATATTGGATCAGCTCGAGATGATCCTCGGCATAGACCACCTTGCCGGGCGAAAGCCCAAGGTTCCGGCCGAGTGCAAACCTCGACTTGTCGACCGTCGCCGGCAAGCCGTTGTTGGTCATCATGTCCTGCAGGAAGCTCCGGACACCCGCCAGCACGTTCTTCCCGCCCTGGTCGAGCGTCACCTTCATGGCCGTCGGATTGCCCAAGAGGCTGTTGGTCGGCGCCAACGCATCGGTGACGAGGCTGGAGACAAGCTTGGCGCGCAGCTTGTCACGCGCCGGCACGTCAAGGCTGTCCACCCACTTCGTCACCGACCCAGACCAGGCGAGATATGAATCCATCAGCAGCTTGTAGCCGGGGTTGGAGTTCCAGACAGAGTCGCGGAAGCGCTTGTCGGCAGATCCGACCTCCACCTTTCTGCCGAGACTGTTGATGACGGTCTCGCCGGCCGCGAGCGCATGCGTCACTGCCTTCGCCGGCTGCGTGAGCGCGGTGGTGCAGAATTGCGCTAGCGAAGCCGCAAGGTCGACGGCCGTTTCCATGCGCTTCGTGTCCATGAATTCCTCCCTAACCGACGACCATCGCCAGCACTTCGCCGACGATTGCAGGTTTGTCCGAGCCCTCCACGTTGACGGCTGTCTCGACCCGGATCAGCTGCCGCTTGTCGCCCTTATCCTCGACCCCGGCGAGCTTGAATGTCGCCGTGATCGTCACGCCAACCGGTACCGGCGTGATGAAGCGGATCTTATCGAGCCCGTAGTTGATCACACCCTGGGCATCGGCCGGCACCACGCCCGCCGAAGCGACCGCCGCTGCCATCAGCGACAGCGTGAGAAAGCCATGTGCCACCGGACCGCCGAAAGGGCTGTGCTTCTTGGCCCTTTCCACGTCGACGTGGATCCACTGGTGGTCGCCGGTGACATCGGCAAAGGTGTTGATCCGAACCTGGTCGATCTTGATCGGATCCGAGGCCCCGAAGTCGTGGCCGACATAATTCTTCAGCGTGCGGGTGCTGTAGCCATTCGGTGCAGGCATGATTGTCTCCTTGGTCAATGATGCGGCGCCGAATCCCGAGCATCGCACCGGGACCATAAATCTTCGTCCAGCATCTGTTCTTGGTTCGCCCGAGGTCCCAATGAGGCTGTCTCAGGTTCTTGGTGCCCGCAGCATCGTGCGAAGGAGTGAGAATCTGTTCTTCGCGGGAACGCCGCGTTCAGAGAATAATCGGGCGGGCGTTCCGATTCTGTCGCAACACACGCTCGAGGTCAGGCAGCCTTGTTCTGCTTAAGGAGCGCCGCGATCGGTGCGATGACCTCCTCGGACTTGACACGCGCAAGGTCGGCAAATTCCTTGGTATGGGTCGCCGACATCTCGATGCGGCGCTGCGCAAAGGCAGCTTGCAGCTCGGCCACGCTGCGCAAGTTCTTCGCCTCGAAGGTCGCGCGGACATGCTGATTGGTCTCAGTGAGGACCTCGCGCCCGAAGGCTCCAAGAGCCTTGCCGAGTTCTGCAAGGCCACTGACATAAGCCTTGCTGCCGGCCGAAAGGGCGCCCGATAGGTCCGTGGCACCCCCCCCTCGCGAGACCAATGCGAGCGTTTAGATCGGCCTTCGACGTCTCATCTGCCGCCGGTTTGGTCGAATTCGTGGACATTCTTTCCTCCATTCCGTCGTAATCCGTGCGCAGCGGCGGGTCAGCCTCAATCACATGACTTCGGCAACGACAGTCTCCGAACCCTCGCCATCCGGAGGTTCATGACCCGTGCAGCTTCAGTCATGGGTGCGGAGCTGACCGCTCGCCTCGCACTGGAACTTATGCTGGGCCGGCCTCACCCAGTCCCCCCTCTTGTCGAGGGGGCTATGACACAGCGTCATTCCGCCAGGTCGGCTCGATCGTGCGGTCGGCTCGATCGTCGGAGTAGCCTCGTCCAGCTTGGCCAGAAGGTTTTGATGTGCCACTTGATGGTTTCACTGACGACTTTCGCCAGAATTGCCTGACATCGTCGATGCCAATTCGATTGGTCAGAGACCACCAGCCGTAGCAGAGAGGAGAAGGTCGCATGCCCGACAAGGAGCGCACCCGAAGTGTCAGCGAGAGCGAGAACCCCGTCATCCCCTCTCCGACTCCCAAGACCATCCGGCCGAGGACGAACAAGGACTGGTGGCCGAATCAGCTGGACCTCTCGGTGCTGCACCACCACTCCCACCTGTCGAATCCGATGCAGGAGGACTTCGACTACGCGGAGGAGTTCAAGGCCCTCGACGTCGAGGCGCTGAAGCAGGATCTCGTCGCGCTGATGACGACGTCGCAGGACTGGTGGCCGGCGGACTACGGCCACTACGGGCCGCTCTTCATCCGCATGACGTGGCATGCCGCCGGCACATACCGCATCGCCGACGGGCGCGGCGGCGGCGGCGAAGGCCAGCAACGCTTCGCTCCCCTGAACAGCTGGCCCGACAACGCGAATCTCGACAAGGCGCGCCGGCTGCTCTGGCCGCTCAAGAAGAAGTACGGCCAGAAGATCTCGTGGGCCGACCTGCTGGTCCTGGCCGGCAACGTGGCCATGGAATCGATGGGGTTCAAGACGTTCGGCTTCGGCTTCGGCCGGCCCGACGTCTGGGAGCCCGAGGACATCTTCTGGGGCCCTGAAGACACCTGGCTCGGTGACGAGCGCTACAGCGGCGACCGCGAGCTGCACGGCCATCTCGGCGCCGTCCAGATGGGCCTCATCTATGTGAATCCTGAGGGGCCCGGTGGCAATCCCGATCCGAAGGCTGCCGCCCGGGACATCCGCGAGACGTTCTCGCGCATGGCGATGAACGACGAGGAGACGGTCGCGCTCATCGTCGGCGGCCACACGTTCGGCAAGACGCATGGCGCCGCTCCCGCCGTGGGGAACGTCGGTCCGGAGCCGGAGGGCGCCGGCCTCGAGGACCAGGGCCTCGGCTGGAAGAACCAGTACGGAACCGGCAAGGGCCCTCACACCATCACGAGCGGCCTCGAGGGCGCCTGGGCCAACAACCCGACGCAGTGGGACAACGGCTTCCTCGAGAACCTCTTCAAGTACGAGTGGGAGCTGACCGAGAGCCCCGCCGGCGCGAAGCAGTGGAAGCCGAAGAACCGCGAGGCCCAGGGCACCGTGCCGGATGCGCACGACCCGAGCAAGCGCCACGCGCCGATGATGTTGACGACGGATCTCTCGTTGAAGG
Organism: Microvirga lupini; assembly: GCA_000517005.1. GTDB lineage: Bacteria > Pseudomonadota > Alphaproteobacteria > Rhizobiales > Beijerinckiaceae > Microvirga > Microvirga lupini. The sequence continues at coordinate 43,366 of KI911974.1, read as the reverse complement.
TGGATCCGATCTACGCCCCGATCGCGAAACGCTTCCACGAGCATCCGGACCAGCTCGCCGACGCGTTCGCCCGAGCGTGGTTCAAGCTACTCCACCGCGACATGGGTCCCCGCGCACGCTACCTCGGGCCGTGGGTGCCGGAGCCGCAGCTGTGGCAGGACCCGGTCCCGGCGGTCGATCACGAGCTGGTGGGTGAGCAGGATGTCGCTGCCCTCAAGCGCAAGATCCTCGACGCGGACCTATCCATTCCGGACCTCGTTTCGACCGCCTGGAACGCGGCCGCCAGCTTCCGCGGCACCGACAAGCGCGGCGGTGCCAACGGAGCCCGGATCCGCCTCGCACCGCAGAAGGATTGGGAGGCCAACGAGCCGGCCCGGCTTTCTGCCGTGCTGAAGGCTCTCGAGAGGATCCAGCAGGACTTCAACAAGTCACAGTCGGGCGGCAAGAAGGTCTCCCTGGCCGATTTGATCGTTCTGGGCGGATGCGCCGCCGTCGAGGAGGCGGCCCGGAAGGCCGGGCACATCTTGACCGTCCCGTTCGCGCCCGGTCGCACGGACGCCTCGCAGGAGCAGACCGACGTGGACACCTTCGCGGTGCTCGAGCCGATCGGCGACGGGTTCCGCAACTACCTGCGCGCGAAGGACCCGCTGTCGCCGGAGACCCGGCTGCTCGATCGCGCCAACCTGTTGAAGCTGACCGCGCCGCAGATGACGGTCCTCGTCGGCGGCCTGCGGACCCTGGGCGCGAATCACGGGTCGTCGAAGCACGGCGTCTTCACCGACCGGCCCGGAACGCTGACCAACGACTTCTTCGTCAACCTGCTCGACACCGGCACCGCGTGGAGGCCGGCGGCATCGGCCGAGCACGTCTACGAGGGAACCGATCGTGCGACGGGGAAGGTCAAGTGGACCGCAACGGCAGCCGACCTCGTCTTCGGCGCACACTCCCAGCTCCGCGCGCTGGCGGAGGTCTACGCCAGCGACGACGCAAAAGAGAAGTTCGTGCGCGATTTCGTGGCGGCCTGGAACAAGGTCATGAACCTCGATCGATACGACCTGCTCGCGCAGGCCCGGGCAACCTCGATGGCCTGAGGGCACCGTTGCATTAACCTTGGCATTGTAGCGAGGGGCGGCTAATGGTACTGTCAAGTTGGCGTAAGTAGACGAATTTGCCGCTGGGACAGCCATCAAGCCGGTCCACATCAGCCTACCAAGGCAGCACCGGTGGCCTCGCGCCACGTAGCAAAGGCGCGATTCCGCGCAGCCCGATACTCACTGGCGGAAAGACGATGACGGCGGAGTTGGAAGTGATTGTGGATCGGAGAGTGAGTGGCGAGAAACTGCTGGGCCTGCCGGGCTGACATGAACCGCTTCATGTGGCGCTCCCGCCGTCGGGTGGGCTAGTGCGAGACCTCACAGCGGTTGTTGAGATAACGATTCTGCCGATGCTCAACACGGGGCAGGATCTCGCGTTTGGCGGCGCCATGGGATCCGAGTTTATCCGTCACGATGACTCTGGGAACATAGCACAAGCCCTTCAGTAGCTCGCCAGAGATAGTGCAGTTTACCGCGCATGCGGATGAACACCTCGTCCAGAAACCATTTGTCGCCGGGGCGCGGCCGCCTCTGCTTGAGCGTCTTGGCATAGGCGCGCCCGAAGCGCAGGCTCCATGCGCGGATGGTCTCGTAGCTGACCACGATACCCCGCGCCGCGAGGATCAATTCGACTTCGCGCAGGCTGAGGCTGAAGCAGTGATACAACCAAACCGCCTGATTGATGATCTCAGGCGAAAAGCGGAAGCTGCGGTATTGGTTGGAGGTTGCGCTCATGCCCAAGATCCTGCCACATGGCTCGAACCTTCGCCAACCTGACAGTACCTCTCCGCCCTAGCGGACCAAGGCTAACCTATAGCTTTCCCCTAGCGTGTCCTATGTGGACACTGGCTTATCCTCCCTGCGCTGAAGTGGACGCCGCACCCCACAAGGGGCGCGGCGTGGCCACTAGACTCTTGGTGGTGCCGACTTGACCTGAGTCGATCAGATCGTGGTTGCTGGTATAGGCATTGGCGATGCAGGAGCTGCCGGGCGTGACGCCCTCGAGCCCGCCCTCGTAGAGAGGCTCGAGAAACACCAGAATGGCTCCCGGCAGCATGACCTGCTGGGCATCGATCAGTTGCTCGCGATGCAGGCGGTCTTCCCAGCCTCGGTACAGCACCCTTGCGCAGGTTCGCAAAGAGGGGTCTTCTGAGGGATGGCGGTTTCGATGATGAGAGTGCACCTCGACCAAAACGCACCGGCAAGGCTCCTTTGCAGCCTGGCGCTGCTGTTCCTTGTGCTCCTTGGGGCTGCGTCCGCCGACGCCCAAACCACCCTGACGCAGAACCCGCCCCCGCCACCAGGTGCAACAGCTCCTGAACCTCTTGCAGGATCCGGCCGTGCGCGGCTGGATCGACCAGCAGCAGAAGACCACGCCGCCGGCGCTTGCGGGAGCGCCTCCGACGGCCTCCGAGATGACCGCCTCCGAGATGATGGCGGCCCGAACCGCCAGCCTGCGGGACCACCTCGCCTCCCTCGCGGCCGCCGCGCCGCGCTTGCCGGGCGAGTTCCGCAGCGCCGCGGATCGCCTGCTCGCCGAGTTGCAAGGCCGCAGCCTCATCGGCGTGCTAATTCTCGTCCTCGGCTTTGTCGCCTTGGGCGCGGGAATCGAATGGATCTTCAGGAGGGCCACCGCTCACCCCCAGCAGCGGATCGCCGCCATGCCCATGGAAACCGTGTCCGAGCGGATGCGCGCCATCGGCCTGCGTCTCGCCTTCGGCCTCAGCGAAGTGGCGATCTTCGGGCTCGGGAGCATCGGGGCCTTTCTCGCCTTCGACTGGCCGCTCCTCTTGCGGCAGGTCGTCCTCGCGTATCTGGTCGCGGCCGTGGTTCTGCGCCTGGTCCTGGTTCTGGGCCGGTTCCTTCTGGCGCCGGACGGTGGCGGGACCCAGGAGACGGAGCGCTTCCGGGTCATCCCGTTGTCCGCCACCGCCGCCCGCTTCTGGTATCGGCGCCTGGCGCTCTTCGTCGGGTGGTTCGCCTTCGGGCGGGCCACGCTCGATGTCCTCAGCGCCCTGGGGTTCTCACCAGAGGCGCGCGAGCTCGTGGCCTATGCCCTCGGGCTCGGGCTTCTTGCCATCGCCCTGAATGTCGTTTGGACCCGGCCTCCCGCCTTGGACGCCCTCCCCGACGAGACGCGGCACCCGGCACGTCACAGGTTTACACCCTGGCTTTTGTCCCTTTGCCTGGTGCTGCTCTGGGGGTTCTGGGTTGTCGGGTTCATGCGCCTGTTCTGGCTGTTGGCAGTCGCTCTCCTCCTGCCCCCGGCGATCAAGGTCGCCCAGATGGCGAGTCATCACGTCTCCCGTCCGCCTTCAGGATCAGGGACGCCGTCCACGCCAGGGCTGACGGCGGTCTTTCTCGATCGCGGTCTCAGGGCGCTCCTGATCGCCGGTGCCGCCTTTCTGCTTGCGTACACCTTGCGGATCGATCTGGTCGAGATGACCGGCCGCGATACACTCCTGACCCGCCTCTTGCGCGGTGCCCTGAGTAGCGTCGTGATCCTGCTGGTCGCCGATCTGATCTGGCAGGTGGTCAAGTCGTTGATCGACCGGCGGCTCAGCCAGACCGAGACCTTGTCCCCGCCCGGAACCGAGGCGGCTGTCAGGCAGGCGCGGCTGCGGACGCTGCTGCCGATCTTCCGCAATGTGTTCTTCGTGGTGCTGGCGGTCGTCGCCGTGATGATGGCCCTCTCCGCGCTCGGGGTGGAGATCGGACCGCTGATCGCGGGAGCCGGCATCGTCGGCGTCGCCGTCGGCTTCGGCTCGCAGACGCTGGTGAAGGACGTCATCAGCGGTGTCTTCTATCTGCTCGACGACGCCTTCCGGGTCGGCGAGTACATCACGAGCGGCAGCTACAAGGGCACCGTGGAGTCGCTCGGCTTCCGGTCGGTGAAGCTGCGGCATCACCGCGGGCCGCTCTTCACGGTGCCGTTCGGGGTGCTAGGAGCGGTTCAGAACATGAGCCGCGACTGGGTGATCGACAAGCTGACCATCGGCGTGTCCTACGACTCCGATTTCGACAAGGCGAAGAAGCTCATCAAGCAGATCGGCAAGGAGCTGGCGGAGGATCCGGAGTTCGCGCCCAACATCATCGAGCCGCTCAAGATGCAGGGCGTCGAGCAGTTCGGCGATTACGGCATCCAGATCCGTCTCAAGATGATGACCAAGCCCGGCGAGCAATTCGTGATCCGCCGCCGGGCCCTCGCCCTGATCAAGCAGGCCTTTGACGAGAATGGCATCCGGTTTGCCGTTCCCACCGTCCAGGTGGCAGGCCACGAGGAGGTTGGGCCCGTGGCGGCCCATCAGGCCCTCAAGCTCGTCAAGCCGCCTTCACCCCCGCCCGAATGATGGGCGGGTCGAGTGGGCTGCCTCCGGCCCGACCAAAACCTGACAACCTGCACCTTCCCGTTGGCTTGGATAAAGGATCCGCGATGTTACGATCAGAAGCGAGAGAGGCTGGCCGGCCTCAGGTCGCGCGCCTTCCCTTGATCCTGGCCCTGGTGTCCGGTCTCAGTGCCTGCGCCAGTGTCCGGGGCGTGATGGTCCCGGTGAGTGGGACCGTTGCCGGCGCGAGCCGGGTCGACATGCTGGTCGCCACCACACGCAAGCGTGTCGATCCGGCGGAGATGTTCTCGGGCGACCGCGGGTTGGCCCCGGGCTTCGCCAACATCACGGTCTCGATCCCGCCGCCGAGCACCCGGCAGATCGGTGAGGTGCAGTGGCCGCAACAGGTGCCGGGCAACCCGGCCACCGAGTTCGTGACGCTGAAAGCTGACGTGATCGACCGTCAGCAGGCGCTCGCCTGGTTCCACCGCACGCTGCGGACCGTTCCCAAGCGGCAGGTGCTTGTGTTCATCCACGGCTTCAACAACCGCTTCGACGATGCGGTCTTCCGCTTCGCGCAGATTGTGCACGACTCCAACGCCCCCGTGGTGCCGATCCTGTTCACCTGGCCCTCGCGCGGCAGCGTGCTGGCTTACGGCTACGACCGGGAGAGCACGGCCTATTCCCGCAATGCCTTGGAGAGCCTGCTGAAGGCGATCTCACGTGATCCGGCCGTGGGCGAGATCTCGATCATGGCGCATTCCATGGGCAATTCGCTCGCGCTGGAAACCCTGCGCCAGATGGCGATCCGCGACGGCCGGGTAACGCCGAAGATCCGCAACGTCCTGCTGGCGGCACCGGACGTCGATGTCGACCTCGCCCGGGAGGCTCTTATCGACATGGGACCGAGAGAGAACCGGCCCGCCTTCACTCTGTTCGTGTCACAGGACGACCGCGCGCTGGCCGTCTCCCGGCGGGTCTGGGGCAGCGAGGCTCGCCTGGGTGCCATCAATCCCGATCAGGAGCCCTACCGGACGCAGCTCGAGCAGGCGAACGTGACGGTCCTGGATCTCACCAAGCTCAAGGCGGGCGACGCCCTCAATCACGGCAAGTTCGCCGAGAGCCCCGAGGTCGTGCAGCTCATCGGCAAGCGCTTGGCCGAGGGCCAGACGGTGACCGACTCCCGGGTCGGGCTGGGCGACCGCATCATCCAGGTGACCGCGGGTGCGGCCACCGCCGTCGGAACGGCGGCCGGTCTGGCGATTTCCGCGCCGGTGGCCATCGTCGATCCCCGGACACGGCAGTCTCTCGGTGGCCACGTAGAGGAACTGGGCCGCTCCGCTTCCGATGTGGCAGCCCCCTGAGGTGGTGTCGGTCCCGAGGGGAACATGGTCAGAGAGAAAACACGTGGGCGCCGATCCATCTCGGTGCCAACCGTGACCATCAGAGCAAAACGGGGCGATGTGATGCCGTGGATCCTGCGCCTGATCGCCCGGTTTGCGCTTGGGCTGGCCGTCGTGCTCGCATCGGCCTGGTCCTCTCTCGCGCTCTGGTATCGCCTTCCCGTGCCGGAGGGCCTGCGGGTCGCCATCGCCCTGCTGTTTCTCCTCCTTGGTGTGGTTACGATTGCTACTTCGTTCAGCCGATACCAGCTTGCGGCGCTGAGCGCCTTCACGACGGCAGTCTGGTGGAGCACGATCAGCCCGCTGGACAGGGCGGACTGGGCCCCGGACGTCGCCCGGCCGGTGACGGGATCCGTCGAAGGTCATCGCCTCACCCTCACGAACGTCCGGGATTTCGCGTGGCACGACGGACAGGAGGCTACGGAGCGATGGGTTACGCAGTCGTACGACCTGGACAAGCTGCGCACGCTTGACCCGTTCATGTCCTACTGGGCCGGACCGGAGATGGCCCACGTGATCCTCAGCTTCGGCTTCGAGGGCGATGAATACCTCGCGTGGTCGATCGAGGTCCGGCGGACGCGGGGCGGCGAATTCTCACCCATCGCGGATCTCTTCAAGAGCAATCCGCTCATCCTCGTCGCGGCGGACGAGCGCGATGTCGTTCGCGTGCGATCGAACCTTCGTGGCGAGGACGTGCAGCTCTACCGCCTGAAGGCATCCCCGGAGGCAGCCCGACGTCTCCTGCTCGAATACGTGTCGGATGCGAACGAACTGGTAGTCCAGCCGCAATTCTACAATTCGCTGACCACGAACTGCACCACGATGGCAGTCAAGATGATGCAGGCCGTCGGGGCATCGATCCCCTTCGACTGGCGCCTCATTGTGAACGGCTACCTGCCGGACTACGCCTACGCGAGAGGAGCCCTCGATACCCGGGTGTCCCTGCCGGCCCTGAAGGCACGCGCCCATATCGATGCCCGCGCACGCCAAGCCGGTGGATCGCCTCGGTTCTCGCAACTCATCCGGGTCGATGTGCCGTCGCTACGGGACATGGCCTCGGCGAATTCCAGGGAGCTGGAATGATACTGCGAGTGCAGGAACTATGGTTTTGACAGCTTGCGGTGTCGCCGGCCTGCAATCGATGATCGCGCATCCGGTTGTCGGTGTTCTCGGCGAAATCCGTGAGTGCGATCCGCTGCGCTTCCCTCCTCTCCTTCAGCCACGTCAGCCGCTGCGAGTAGTCAATGGTCCGGAACTCCTTCCTCTTGGCTCGTAATGTCTGCATGGGGGTCAGACAATGAAGCCTGGCGACCGTTCCCAATGTCTGGATGGGTGAGCAGTGCTGCCCGCGCGCTTGGGTGTCGGGTGTGCCACGAACCGACATCTGTTCATAGTATCGGCTCGTCACTGCGATGGTGACCATCGACCGGGTGCTGCTGCAGCCATTCCAGCAGCAGCACGTAACTGACAGCCAGAAGCACAGGGCCGACAAACAGGCCGAGAAGTCCATCGACAATCACGCCGCCGATGACACCAAGCAGGATGACAGGCATGGGCACGTCCAGTCTCCTGCCGAGCATCAAGGGCCTCAGGATGTTGTCGCTGAGTCCGACGACGACATTCCAGATGAGAAAGATGGCTGCCGTCTGTGTCGCTTCGGTCGCGAAGACATAGCCAACCACAGGCAACGACAGCAATATCAACGGCACCTGCATGATCCCAAGCAGGAGCGCAATCAGCGTCAAAGGTCCAGCCGCCTGTAGTCCGACGCCGAGGAAGCCGACACCGAGGAGCAGTGCCTGGATCAGCGCCACGCCCACCACGCCAAGCCCCACGCCACGGATCGTGGCTGCAGTCAGCGTGACTAGCTGTATCGCGCGCGCCGTGTTTCCAGTAACGCGCGTCAGCAAACGCCGGGCGAATTCGGCGCCGCCCTTGCCATAGGCGATGAGCACGGCGGCTATCGCGAATGAGAGGACGAACGACAATTCGCCGATGGCCAGACCGCCCGCGAACGAGGCGAGCCACGCCAAGGGCCCGCTCAGCAAATGGCCGTATTGCGTCAGAGCCGCGGGCAGGTTGGTGGCGACAAGGGTCCAGATCTCAGCCAGCTTCTTGCCGACCAGCGGTGTGCCGTCGAGCCATAGCGGTGGCGGTGGCAGTGACACGTCGTGGCTCTGCACACTCGAGATCAGCGAATAGAGTGATGTCGCGAGGGAGGTCACCACGATGACCATCGGCACCAACATCACCGCAACGCCGATCAGACCGATCAGCAGTGCCGACCAGCGCTCACCAAGGTAGGTGGCCAGGTAGAGATGCAGCGGATACAACATCACCGCCAGGATCGCCGACCACATCAAGATGAAGGCGAAAGGCAAGACAATCCGGGCGCAGGCGTAAACGAGCACGGCCACCAGTCCGACGCGAAGCGCAGTGTCGAACATGGTCGAGGACACGGGCGCGGTGCCAAGGTCAGGCCTATTCCGGTCCGTCGATCGATCCCCGTGCACAGCTTCACGCATGTCGTTACCGTCCAGCCAGTCACATCAGAGCAAGATCGCTCAGCGCCTGCCCACGCGATTGACGGGACCGCCACGGTTCATCGGCGTTCCCGGTCTGACTCCGACACCCGGCGCACCGACGCCCGGGGTCACGACGGCACGCGCGACCGGCCGCGGACGCAGCACGACGCCGGATCGCACGACGCAACCGACGGGATAATTGATGTATTGGCAGTAAACCACGGCTCGAGCGTCTTCAGTGCCGACGGCCAGGAAACCGACGACCAGTGCTGACAATGCAATCGCGAGCTTCATTTTTTGCCTCCGTCGATTATGCCCCGTTCAAGCGCCGCGAGACCTCGCAGATCGGAGGTTCGGTTTCTCCCGGCCAAGCTCATGTCGGTCGCCAGGCGAGCCGTTCATCCGCACGTTCCCGGTCGACTCTACCCGCTCCGATCTGGATCGCTTGATTGATCAGGACAATAGGTTGACAGTTTGGGTCAACGGAAGACGGCTCACCGCGCATGCCACTGCTCCATCGACAGATCCGAGGTCCGTGAGCCGCAAATGGATATCATGGGCCTCGGTCGGCGGCTCGAGGCTGAGCAGCGGCGGAACCGCGAGAAGGTCAAGCATGCGGGACATGGCCGCACGCCCTGATGCTGGGCATGCTCTTGCCGCAGCGTTTCGCCATCAACTCGGCTATACTTCCCTGCCATGGCTGATGGAAGCGAGATGGGCGATGGGATGCGGCTTCTATGACAGCATCCCGGACCGTCCGCAGGACGGAAGAGCGGAACCTGTCCCAAAATGCCAAGCCGTCGTCACGTCCGGTCAAGCGATGGTGGCGTATTCACGTATGCTGGCGATCGATCGGTACCGCAGCGGACCGTGGATGACACACCCTTGGTTCCCGCGCCTGTGGATCCACGAATACGCTATTGCAGGGACGTGGGGAGTGACATGAAGCATCGAGGACTTCCGAAGAATGAGAGAGTCAACGTCGACGCGACGGTTGACCACGGCATTCGAGGGAGGATGAAACGGAAGGAATTCGAGAGCGAGCTGAGGAAGCTCCAGGTCAAACTCGTGCGCCTGCAAACCTGGGTCAAGGCAACGGGTGCCAGGGTCATCGTGATCTTCGAAGGCCGCGACACCGCAGGCAAGGGCGGGGTGATCAGCCGCATCACCCAGCGTGTGAGCCCCAGGGTGTTCCGGCACGTCGCCCTGCCCGCGCCGACCGAGCGCGAGAAGAGCCAGCTCTACATCCAGCGTTACATCACATCCAGCGTTACATCGCCCAGTTTCCGGCCGCCGGCGAGATCGTGCTGTTCGACCGCTCCTGGTACAATCGGGCCGGGGTCGAGCGGGTGATGGGCTTCTGCACCACGGACGAGTACGAACGCTTCATGCGCCTTGTGCCGTCGTTCGAGCGGGAGATCGTCGACAACGGGATCATCCTGCTCAAGTACTTTCTCGATGTCAGCCAGGATGAGCAGCGCCGCCGCTTCGCCGACCGGATCGAAGACCCGGTCAAGCATTGGAAGCTCAGCCCGATGGACACCGAGTCGGTGCGCCGCTGGTGGGACTACACCCTCGCTTATCAGGACATGCTGCGGGCCACCGACACGCCGCATTGCCCCTGGCATGTCGTTCCCTCCGACGACAAGCGCCGGGCGCGCCTCAACCTGATCGCACATCTGCTCAACCAAGTCCCGTACGAGAAGGTCAAGGTGGCGTTGCCGAAGGTGCCCAAGGCTGAGCCGCGGCCGAAGGGAGCCGAGGACGGGCTGCCGGCGTCGCACATCGTGCCGACACGATACTGAGCTCCATGAGGGATCAACCCGGAGCGCGGTCATGGCCGGCACGAACCCGGTGAATCCACCTCCGTCGGGCCCGATGAGGGCCACGACAATGCCACCTGCGGATGGGGACAAAGCGGCAGGTGGACATGAGCCTCGAAGGGCCGGCAATCAGGACGCGACGCCGGCCGCCCGCGGGATCAGCGACGAGGTAGGATGGGTGCGCTGGATGCCGGGCCTCGGCACCCTTCTCCGGTATAAAACCGCATGGCTGGGACATGACATCGTGGCCGGTCTGGTACTGGCGACCATGCTCGTCCCGGTCGGGATC
>KI911974.1:31066-32806 GCA_000517005.1 Microvirga lupini | reverse complement strand
TGCTGGCGCAAGGCATCGAGCTCCGCTTTGCCGAGGTGAAGGATCCCGTCAAGGACAAGCTGAGGAGGTTCGGGCTGTTCGACCGGTTCGGCGAGACACGGTTCTTCCCGACAATCGATGCGGCCGTATCGCGATACCACGAAACCACATGATGGGGACTGACCGTGCGGTCGAGGCTCGGTCGTCGTGACGCAACCGAGGTCCTAAGCGGTTGGTCCGCAGCATACCCTTGCGGCGCTCATGGCTCGCCTGTCCGGTCGCGGCTGCGCATGGCCTGCCGCAACATCTCGAAGATGACCGCCGTCGACCAGCCGAACAGCAGCACGCCGTTCATCGCCGCCATCGGTCCGAGCAAGGCGCCAGCGCTCGACCGCACGACGTCGCCGTAGCCGAGCGTCGTGTCGTTGACAAAGGCAAAGTACAGGACATCCGTCCCGGCAGGCACCACATCCAGGATCACATCGGCAAGCGACCAAGTCATCACCTCGGCGACATGCGCCACCATCAGCACGCCGACGGTCGCGACCATGACGGCGGCGAGCCATGCATGAGATTGGCGGCGATCCCACTTCAAGGCGTTGCGGGCGGTGGCAACGACGGTTGCCATCACGATCGCATCAATGGCGATATTGCCGAGGCTGATGGCATCACCCACGAGAAGCTGTCGCAACATGGTCTGGATCCTGCTACGCGGCGGACTGGATCGGCTTGTCCGTCATGACGCCCTCTGTCGCTCCTCTCCTGCGATCCGGCAATCCCTTTCAGCGTCCATTGACGACATCAGAGGAGCGGCAATTCCTCAATGGACATTGGGCGATGTCAGCCGTCCTCACCCAGGCCGGCCATGCCGTTTCCTGAAGCGCGCAGAAGCTCGAGTCCCGTACATAACGGTCGTAAGTCGTCGGTCCCGTGCGCAGCACGACCGCGCCTTGCGACGTCACGGCTCCCCTCGCCTGCGCACAGGTCATGGACAAAGTCGTCGGCCCCGATTGAGCCTGGGCACCGGTCGGCACTCCTGCGATAGCAATTGCGATCAGGATGGGCTTCATCGCTTCCTGCCTTTCAAACCGCATCATAAGTCCCGCCGGAACGCTGCGCTTGACCGGCCCGGACAAGCCGTTGACTGTTTGGGCTCCCCATCCGGTTCCACCCTCTGGATGACTGCCCCCGATTGGCTGCCCAGACGTGGGTGATGGGAAACGGTTGAATTCCTCCATGGACAGGCACGAGTCCCAAAAGGCTCAGCGGCTGTCTCCTTTGGTCAAGCCGTGCGCTCGGAGACGAGGCATGATCCCCGTCCGATCGGCTTCCTGCTTCCCTTCCTGCACCCGACGTCTTCGCCCATTGCGCCCGTTCGGACGGCGGGACTGCCGACACGCCCTTCATCCCCGGCAGGTCGCCTGCGTGACCCGCCGGCAACTCGAGGAGTTTCCATGCGGATCATCGTCAGCGCACTCGGGCAAGCGTATTCCTGACGGGGTGCGTCTCAGGTTCGGGGTCTGAATCCCATCCGCCGAACTATGTCGCTGCCCAGGCTGCCCAGGCACCGGCAATCCGCAACGACACTTTCGGCGGAGCAGCGATGCCAATGCGAGGCCTTCCCCGGTAACAGGGCCTCCGATCGGGGAAGCCGAACGCTCGTCCTTCCGAGCCAGCCGGATGGCGGCACGGAGGCCGGTCGGCACGCTGGGTACCAATCGGCCTCCGCAGAGCCGTTCCGAGAGGGTCAGCAGAGAGTCA
>KI911974.1:28438-30966 GCA_000517005.1 Microvirga lupini | reverse complement strand
GCCTCTTGGCCTGCTGTGCGGCGGCCTCTGTTGCCGCCTGCTGGGCTCGGGCCTCGGGGGCCCAGGTCGTACCGGTCATCACCGCCGCCGCACCGATGGCGGCATTTCGAACGAGGAACGCCCGGCGGTCGATGCCTGTCGCTATGTCAGGAATGTCCGGCAGGGCAGGGAAAGGCTCGTCCTTGCTTCTCTTGGTCATGCGTGCGTCCTCCCGTTGAGGGCAAAGTACGACAGGTGCCGCGAACGACCCTGCTCTCATCCCAGGAGAGGGCGAGGGAAGCTCTCGAGCCCTGCCGTTTGAAGGAATTCTAATCGAGCCGGAGGCCCCCGCTTGATAGGTAGGGACAATCTCTTGACAGTTTGAGCCGTGGAGCTCGGCTAATCGGCTAAGCGGGGTGGCCAACAGATACTGTGGGCAATTCCATCGCCTGGTTTGGTTCAGGATGCAGAATCCGGGGCGGACGATGTCATGCTCGATATCATGCTCTTGTCCGGGAATGGGCCCGAAGCGCCAACCCATCCCTCTTGAAAACGGCACCGGCGGCACGGGCCGGTGCGTGACGGGATAGCCCAAACTGTCAAGAGATTGTCCCTCCCGGTCAAGCAGCGCCCGCCGATTGGGGTAGGCTCAACCTCCCCTGGACGATTGACTCTCCTGTGCAGGAAGCCGTTGCGGAATCCCGGCGCGAGAGCAGGATCGATGCGGTGGATGGTCGATCGACGCCCAAGGGCGGGAGGAGCCTGTCATGTCAGAGGAAGCCGTAGCCAGCCGGAGTTCCGCGAAGTCCCCGAAGCAAGAGACCACGCCCCGTCCGGAGAAAGCCGCCTCGGGGCAGGCCGGCGAATGGTCGGGCTTCGCTCCCGGACGATGGCAGCAATCCATCGACGTCCGCGACTTCATCCAGCGCAATGTCACGCCTTATGACGGCGACGAGGCGTTTCTGGTCGGACCCAGCGAACGGACGCAGGCCGTCTGGGCCAAGCTGCAACCCTACTTCAAGGAGGAGATCCGCAAGGGCGTCCTCGACGTCGACGTGAAGACGCCCTCCTCAATGACCTCCCATGAACCCGGCTACATCGATCGCGACAACGAGGTGATCGTCGGGTTGCAGACCGACGCGCCGTTCCGCCGCGCCATCATGCCCTATGGCGGGTTGCGCATGGTCGAGGCTGGACTGAAGGCAGCGGGTTTCGAGCCCGACCCGATCGTGCACGAGACCTTCACCAAGTACCGCAAGACCCACAATGACGGCGTCTTCGATGCCTATACGCCGGAGATCATGGCGTGCCGGCGCAGCCACATCGTCACCGGTTTGCCCGATGCCTATGGTCGCGGCCGGATCATCGGCGACTATCGCCGCGTGGCCTTGTACGGCACGGACAAGCTGCTGGCGGCCAAGCGTGGCGAGCGGGCCCTGCTCGACGCCAAATGGCCGACCGACGACGTCATCCGCGAACGGGAGGAACTGTCCGAGCAGATGCGGGCGCTGGCCGATCTGGCGGAGATGGCCAAGAAGTACGGGCTCGACATCACGCACCCGGCCGCGGACGCCCGCGAGGCGGTGCAATGGACCTATTTCGGCTATCTCGGTGCGATCAAGGAGGCCAACGGTGCCGCCATGTCGATCGGCCGCATCTCGTCCTTCCTCGACATCTACATCGAGCGCGACCTGAAGAGCGGCGCTCTCGACGAGGCAGGGGCCCAGGAGCTCATCGACCAGCTCGTTCAGAAGCTGCGCATCGTGCGCTTTCTGCGCACGCCCGATTACGACGCCTTGTTCTCGGGCGACCCGTACTGGGCCACCGAATGCGTCGGCGGCATGGACCTGAATGGCCGTCCCCTGGTCACGCGCACCAGCTTCCGCATGCTGCACACGTTGACCAATCTCGGGCCGGCGCCGGAGCCCAACATGACGGTGCTGTGGTCGAAGCAGTTGCCTGATGGTTTCAAGCGCCACTGCATCAAGGTTTCGGCCGAAACTTCATCCATTCAGTACGAGAACGACGATCTCATGCGTCCCTACTGGGGCGACGATTACGGCATCGCCTGCTGTGTCTCGGCCATGCGCATCGGCAACCAGATGCAGTTCTTCGGCGCGCGGGTCAATCTCGCCAAGTGCCTGCTCTACGCCATCAATGGCGGACGGGACGAGGTCAGCGGCGAGCAGATCGGCCCCGCTTCATCTCCCGTATCCGGCGACATCCTCGAATACGATGACGTCATGACGAAGTTCGATGTGATGATGGAGTGGCTGGCACGGACCTATGTCCATGCCATGAACTGCATCCACTACATGCACGACAAGTACTATTACGAGCGGCTGGAAATGGCGCTGCACGACCAGCAGATCCTGCGCACGATGGCCTTCGGCATCGCCGGCCTGTCGGTGGTGGCGGACAGCCTGTCGGCGATCAAGCACGCGACGGTCAAGCCGATCCGCCGCGAGGACGGCTTGGTCATCGATTATGAGATCACGGGCGCCTACCCGCAATACGGCAACAACGACGACCGCGTCGACAGCATCGCC
>KI911974.1:22030-28338 GCA_000517005.1 Microvirga lupini | reverse complement strand
GAACATCATGGCCGACGAGCCTTGGGCGAATAGCCGGTATGATTTGCGACTAGGCCAGTCTCCGGACGCACCGGAGACGGCCGAATTCAACGATCCGAGGGGTGATTTCGGGTGGATCCACTCGTATGAGACCGGATCTACCGTGGACGGGCCTGGAATTCGGGTTACCGTGTTCATGAGCGGCTGCCTGTTGCGCTGCCTGTATTGCCACAATCCCGATACGTGGCACCTCAAGGACGGCACGCGGGTCTCCTTCGAGCGGGCCGAGCAGGCGCTGGCATCCTACGCAGCGCCGTTGCGGGCCATGGATGGCGGCCTGACCATCTCGGGCGGGGAACCGCTGGTCCAAGTGCATTTCACCAAGCGGCTGTTTGCATCGGCCAAACGAATGGGACTTCATACGGCGCTCGACACCTCCGGTTTCCTTGGGGCACGAGCCGACGACGATTATCTGCGCTACGTCGACCTCGTTCTGCTCGACATCAAGTCGTGGGATCCAGCGACCTACCGCCGGACCACGGGTCAGGACGTTCGCCCGACCCTTGAGTTTGCCGAGCGCCTGGCGAGCCTCGGCAAACCGGTCTGGGTTCGCTTCGTTTTGGTACCCGGCCTGACTGACGATCCTGCCAATGTCGAGGGCATCGCCCGGTTTGTGGCGCCGATGCGCAACGTCGAATGGGTCGAGGTCCTCCCATTCCATCAGATGGGCACCTTCAAATGGACAGCCATGGGGCTCAACTACGAGCTCCTCGATACTCCGTCCCCCTCCCCCGATCTGGTGGCGCGGGTGCTGGAGCAGTTTCGTGAGGCAGGCTGCCGTGCGCGATGAGCGGAGGCGATGATGAGTCTTGTTCGGACGCTGCTTGAGTCATCGCCCTTGCTGGCGCTGTTTCTCGCCATCGCTGCCGGTTATGCGCTCGGACAGATCTCGGTTGCTGGCGTGTCGTTTGGCGCCGGCGCGGTACTGTTCAGCGGCTTGATCATTGGCGCCATTGCCCCAAAGGCAGCGCCTCCCGGGCTGGTCGGCACCATGGGCCTCGTGATGTTCGTCTACGGGGTCGGCATCCAGTACGGTCCGCAGTTCTTCGCCAACATCCGCGGTCCTGGCCCTAAATACATTGCTCTTGCGACCGTTGCGGTCGTTGCCTCTCTTATCGTCGCGATGCTGCTTGCCGGGCCGCTTGGGATTTCGCTCGCGACGGCGGCCGGATTGTTCGCAGGATCCGGCACCAGCACGCCGACCCTGCAGGCGGCGCTGACCACGGCGGGCAACCAGGATCCGGCAATCGGATATTCGGTCTCGTATCCCTTTGGTGTGGTCGGGCCAATTGTTCTGATGACCCTCATGGCGGCTCTGCTCAAGCCCAAGTTCGATGCACCGAAACAGAACGTGCGACTTGCCGAACTGACCCTTGACACCAACTGCGAAGACCGGACGGTGGGCGAGATCTCCGAGATCCTGCCAGCGGACGTGAAGATCGTTGCAGTGCGCCAGCACCACGTGAACGCGCCGCCTGCCGTCGAGACAAAGTTGCACGAGGGCGACGGTCTGCTGCTCGTCGGCAGCCCAGGCGGCATTGAACAGGCGAAGACCTTCATCGGGCGGGAGGAACCTGGACGCCTGAGCCGGGATCGCGCGAACTATGATGTCGTGCGCGTCTACGTTTCGAAGGCAGCGTTTGTTGGCAAGCCTCTTCGGGACATCTCTCTTCCCGACTTCCCCGTCATGATTTCGCACGTGCGCCGGGGCGATGTGGAGTTGATCGCGACCTCCGACCTGACCATCGAGTTCGGCGACCTTCTTGTGGCGGCGGTTCCCACAGGCCGGAAAGCCGAGGTCCAGCGCTATTTCGGCGACAGCATCAAGGGCAACGCCGAATTGTCCTTCGTGTCCATCGGAGTTGGAATTGCACTCGGGCTGCTGCTCGGGATGATCCCGGTCCCCCTGCCCGGGGGAGGCACCTTCAGCCTGGGTGTCGCCGGCGGCCCGCTCGTCATGGCCTTGGTCCTTGGCCGACTTGGTCGCACAGGTCCCATCGGCTGGGGAATGTCGGTGGTGGCGAATCTGGTTCTGCGGAATCTCGGTCTGGCCATATTCATCGGATCGGTCGCGATTGGCGCAGGCGGGCCGTTCGTGCAGACCGTGGCATCCAACGGCATTCAGATTCTCCTCGGCGGTGCCGCCGTCCTGCTCACCCTGGTCCTGACTGTCCTCGCCGGCGGGTATTTGCTGCGCATTCCCTTCGATGATCTGCTCGGCGTCTGTGCCGGCTCGACCGGCAATCCCGCTATCGTCGTTGCAGCAGGCCGTCTTGCGCCTACAGAGAGGACGGACATCGGCTATGCGATCTGCTTCCCGAGCATGACCATCGTCAAGATCATCGCCGTTCAGGTCCTGCTGAGTTGAAGCCAGGACGCTGACTTTGGTCCGCTGGTGCCTGAGAGCAACACAGAGCAGGATTCACGCGCGGCGGAAAGGCTCTATCGCAAAGCTTCCTTGACGGTCCCTAACGCGCTGTACCAAGCTTCTTCGCCGATAGCTGTAGGTTTGTAGCAGAGTGTGCTCCATGGTGAACGTTCGTTATCTGTTAATGGGTTGCGTGACGATCATCGGCAGTGGAGCGCAGGCAGCCGACCTGCCGGTGAAAGGCGCCGCGCCTGTTGAGTACGTTCGCGTTTGCTCGACCTACGGCACGGGCTTCTTCTACGTTCCGGGTACCGAAACGTGTCTCCGCATCGGCGGCCGCGTTCGCGCTGAGTACTCCTACATTGAGCCGTTCGACCGCGAAGCCGACTCGATCGGCTTCCGGGCACGTGGGCGTCTGAACCTGGACACGCGCACGGCCACTGCCTATGGCCTGCTGCGCACCTACATCCGCTTTGAGCTGACCCATAACAGCGGCGTTTATGGAGATGATACTGCGAATGTCAGTCAGGCGTTCGTGCAGTTCGGAGGCCTGACGGCTGGTCGCGCGGTCTCGTTCTTCACGCATCCCGACCTGCCGGCGCCGAACTTTGGGGACTTGCGCTTTGACGACCCTTCAGTTGCGGAAGTGAACCTGTTCGCCTACACCTTCTCATTCGGCAATGGCTTCTCGGCGACGCTGTCGCTTGAGGACGGCATTTCGCGGCGCATCAACAACGACCTCGACTTCCCTCTGTTCGGGGTCGGCAGCCCTTCGCCTGACTTTGCTCCGATCGCCTCCACCTATGCTGGCGAACGCATGCCGGATGTGGTCGCCAACATCCGTTATACCGGCTCCTAGGGCGGAGCGCAGTTGTCCGGTGCCCTGCACCAGATCCGCGACGTGGCAGCGGGTCTCACGACGGTCGACGGTGTGACCGTCCCCGTGTTCAACCCGATCACCGGCTTGCCCAATCCGACCTTTGCCGACACGGATTACGGTTTCGCGCTTGCCGCTCATGGCTATGCGAATGTGCCCGCTCTCGGGCAAGGCGATACGGTGTGGATCTCAGCGACCTACACGGACGGAGCGATCGGCTATCTCAATGCCGGCCAGGCCGACCCGATCAGCAACGGGTTCATCAGCGCCGGGGCACTGGCGATGCCGTTCACGGATGCCTTTGTCGATCGGTTCACGGGCGAGTTCAAGACCAACAAGGCCTACGCCATCGCCGGCGGGCTCAATCACAACTGGACGCCCACGATCCAGACGAACGTTTTTGGCTCCTGGATGCGCTTCGATGCACCGGGAGTGGCGCAGTACGTGGTGCCGGCGACCGCAGCGACGATTGCCGACGGATCGGCAGGCACGACCACTGGCCTTGTCGATTTCGACGAGTATCGCGTCGGCGCCAACGTGATCTGGACGCCCGTGGAGGATTTCCTCATCGGTGTCGAGGCGCTCTACATCAGGGTCGATCCACGCGAGCGCGTCGCCGTTCCGATCACGACGGCATCGGGCGATCCGACCGGCACCTTCCGGTCGACCGGATCGGAAGACACCTGGGAGGGTCGTCTGCGCGTCCAGCGCGACTTCTGATCGCTTGATGCAAAGGCGTACTCGAGCGGACAGGTGCCCCCACCTGAACGCCTTCTTGCGCCGAGCGATGTGCTAGCGGCGGCCACCTCCGCGCCCTCCTCCGAAGCCTCCGCCGCGTCCACCGCCTCCGCCGAAGCCGCGCGGGCCCATGCTCCGCGATGGCCCGAACGATCCCGATCGGGAGAACTGCGTCGGGGGCCGGGAGAACTGCCGGCTCGCCATCTGCCGCTGGTTGCCGACATGACGCGCCTGGGCGTCGCGCATGACATTCGACGGCAATTGCTGGCGGGACGCCGGACGCTGGGCGGCAGGCCGCTGCGGCTGCGCCGGACGCTGACGTGTCGCCTGACGCTGCTGCGACGCCGGTCGTTGCTGAGCGGCCGAGCGGTCTTGCGTCGCACGGCGCTGTTGTCCGGCCTCGCGCTGTTGCGCTGCCGGGCGCTGCTGAGGCGTCTGGCGCTGCTGCGCTCGCTCTCCGGCCGCCTCGCGTTGTTGCAGGCCTTGGCGCTGTTGCGTCGCCGGACGCTGCTGGGGTGTCTGGCGCTGTTGTGCCCGATCACGAACTGCATCACGCTCGACCGCATTCCGCCGGACCTGATCGCCACCCAGACGCTGGCCGAGTGCGGCGCCCGCCGCACCGGCGGCTCCGGCTCCGGCCAGCCCCCTGAGCGCCTCACCCCCGCCGCGTTCCTGCAATCGCTCGCGTCCCTCCGGTGAGAGGCCTTCGCGTCCCTCGCCGCGCTGGAGCAGGTCCCGTGGCTCCGGCCGCCCCACGTCCTGCCAACCACCGTCGAAACGCTGCCATCCGTCACCGGTGTTGCGATAGACGTTGCCGTCCCGACCGGCATAGATGTCGCCACGCCGGCCCTCACGGATAAAGCCCTGGCCGTTGGACGTGTTCCAGCGCAGCGACGAACCGCCGGCTGCGTTGTCGCGCGCCGTCACCCGTGCCCACTCCGATCCGCGCTTCACCCCGGCCGATTTCCATGCGCCATAGACGTTGCGTCCGCCGGCCGCGAAGGCTCCGCCATCGGTGCGTGGATTGTACGCTCCGATGAAGCCGGCCGAGCCGCGCGGTCCCCAGGCCGCTCCCGCACGCCCATAAGTGCCGGTGACAGGATTCCAGGCCCGCGCGCCCGCGATCCCGCGATAGGGACCGTAAGCGTAGCCATAGCGGCCATACATGCCACGCACCGGATTGTAGTAGGCGCCGAGGCCCCAGGTGACGGGCCGCGGATAATAGATCGGATATCCGTAGCCGGCCCAGTTGTACCAGTACGGCGGGTAGGCCCAGCCGGTCCCGTAGACATAGGTGCCCCAGGCCAGAAAGTTGTAAAGGTAGCCCATGGTGTAGCCGTACCAGACCGCGTTGGGTTCGGTCTCGTACACGCGCACATAGGTGACGTTGTAGAGCGGCGAGGACGGCGGGATCCGGTAGATCGCCTCCGGCACCTCGCGAGCCAGTTGCCACGGGCCGTTCGGGCTGTCGGCCATGAACCAGACGCCGTCCTGCAACAGGAAATAGCGCTCCCCGACCTTGATCACGGTGTCCGTCGTGTTCGTCGCGTAAGAAAGATCGGTCGTCTCGATCGGCGCGAACTGGGCGTCGCCGGCATAGGCGACTGTCGGCGTGATCGAGCCCGTCTCGACCCGCGCCGTTGAGGGAATGCTGGCCTTCAGCCGTGCTTCGGCGCTCTCCGATGTTCCCGGCACGGAGGAGCGCACAGCATAATAGGGCGCGTCTTCCGGGATGTTGCGGAAATCGTCAGGCAGGTCCGGTGTCGCGAAGGTCCATGGTCCGTCGAGCGTCGAGGCTCTGAACCAGCGGCCGGACAGCAGCACGTACCATTGCCTGCCGGGTTTATGAAAGAACACATCGGATTCGCTGTTCGACGCCCATTGGAGCGCTGTCCCGGGCACGTCCTGGAGCGCGGGCTCACCGTTGAACAGGATCAGTTCGGAGGGCTTGTCGGAGACGATCACCCTGGGCACGGCATTGCCCCCGTAGGGCTCGGGCGGCATGGCACCGCGGGCATCCGCCCAGCTCGCCTCATCCGGCAGATCCTTCAGCAGAGCGGGCAGTTCGGCCACCGGAGTCCATGGCCCCGTCATCGCACTCGCAGTCAGCCAGTGGGTGTCGTCGCGCAGGTAGAGGGTGCCGCCCTCGTCGATGCGGAAGAGATCCCAGTTCGAGTTGACCAGAAACGAGAGCCCCGTCTTGCCCTTGACCGGTGCATAGGCAGGCTCACCGTCGGTCTGCAACAGGACCGCGGGGGATTTCGACACGAAGATCGGCGGCGGGTC
>KI911974.1:18875-21930 GCA_000517005.1 Microvirga lupini | reverse complement strand
TGCATCGAGAACAGGCGGGCGATCCCAGCGGCGGAGCACGTGTCCCGGAGCAACTCGGTCCGAAGCACCCTGCGAACATCCGTGATGATGGTACCGGAACCCTGGACCGCCTGCGGATAGCCCGCCCTGCCCCTGAGTGACATCTCCATCGCTCCCTCGGCGTGTCGTCCCGAACGCTTGCCGGATCCGTCCCGGCAGCGCTCTCTGATCAGCGTGCCTTACTCCCTTTCGAACCTCTCTCGATGGCGTCGGTACAAGGTGGCCGAACGGCTGGCCGCCTCGATGAATGGGTTGCCTGATCCCGGTGCAATGCCGCGGGATCATCGGCATACTGCTGGTCACCATACGCAAGTCCGGGCATCATGCTTGACCAGAGGAGACAAGGTCTTACCAGTTTGGGCCGACGCTGGCGTTCTTCCGTGCCGACTGGCCGGCGTCATTGCCAGAGGATCGCCGGGAGTTGGGATTCCTGGTGGTCGAAGGCCGCGGAGAACGGGAGCTGGAAGACCAGTTCATCCGCCGCGTTCCTCACCTCGATCGCATAGTCGTGCGGGTTCCTGCCGCCCGCCGCGAACACGACCCGCAAGTCACGGGCCACGGAGATCGTCATGAGACAGGCGGTCTCCACATCGGGTAGGTCGAAACCGAACTCGTCGCGGCTCAGCTCCTGGCGGAATTTCCTGACGTGAAAGAAGAAGCGAGGCAAGATATTCCTCCCGTTCCCCGGTGTCTCCGACATGTCCATCCTGATCCACGACCAAGGCACCTGCTTGTCCGGTTAGGACAATCGCTTGGCATTTCGTGACTGGGGTCTCGTGTGTGCATCGAGCCGGGCTGAGATCGTCTCGCGGGTAGGTTCGGAGCGTGCCAATCCTACTTGGCATCCGTGCTATGTCCCAAACTGACAAGGGACAGTCCCAAGCCGTCAAGCAGGACACTCGACAGGTGCCATACTGGGGTCAGCCGGAGGAGAGCCGCTGCTGCATTGTCTCACCCCGGCGTCCCTCTGTTTTGCCGTGCATGCCGCCCTCGACCCAGAGATGCCAAATGTCTCAGCGGAGAACCCAACGGGGACCATCATGAGAGACCCTTCGCGCAGTGACGGCGACCGCCAACCAACCCGGGTCACCCTCTTCCTGTTCGCGACCGGCATCGAGAACAGCTATCCCACGATCCGGGACGGCCGCGTACGCCGGGACCAGATGGAGGAATGCGGCCACTACCGGCACTGGCAGCGTGACTTCGAGCTCCTGGAGGACCTGAACATCCGCTTCCTGCGGTACGGTCCGCCGCTGCACAAGACCTTCCTCGGGCAGGGCCGCTACGACTGGGAGTTCACGGACCTGACCTTCGCCTGGCTGAAAGAACGCGATGTCATCCCCATTGTCGACCTGTGCCACTTCGGGGTGCCGGACTGGATCGGCGACTTCCAGAACCCGGACTTCCCGGCGCTCTTTGCCGAATACGCCCGCGCCTTTGCGCAGCGCTTCCCCTGGGTCCAGTTCTACACGCCGGTCAACGAGATGTTCATCTGTGCCCAGTTCTCGGCCGCCTTCGGCTGGTGGAACGAGCAACTGAAGAGCGACAAGGCGTTCGTGACTGCGCTCAAGCACATGGTCAAGGCGAACGTGCTGGCCATGTACGCCATTCTGGACGAACGCCCTGACGCCATCTTCATCCAGAGCGAGTCAACCGAGTACTTCCATGCCGACAATCCCAAGGCGATCAAATCGGCCGAGTTCTACAATGCGCGGCGATTCCTGTCGCTCGACCTGAACTACGGGTATCCGGTCAACTCGCATATGCACGAGTACCTGCTCGACAACGGCATGACGCGGGACGAGTACCATTTTTTCCTCGACAACACCCTGCGCCACCACTGCATCATGGGCAACGACTTCTACCACTCCAACGAGCATCGGGTGGGCGCCGACGGCGGGATCAGTCCCGCCGGCGAGGTGTTCGGCTATGACGAGATCACGCGCCAGTATCACGACCGCTACGGCCTACCGGTGATGCACACCGAGACCAACTTCGACCAGGGTCACGAGGGTGACGAGGCCGTCGACTGGCTCTGGAAGCAGTGGGCCAACGTCCTGCGGGTGCGCAACAACCGCGTGCCCATCGTCGGCTTCACCTGGTACTCGCTCACGGACCAGATCGACTGGGACATCGCTCTTCGCGAGCAGCGGGGGAAGATCAACCCGCGCGGGCTGTACGATCTCGACCGCAACATCCGTCCCGTGGGCAAAGCGTTCAAGAATCTTCTCTCGCAGTGGCGCGAGGTGCTGCCGACCCAGAGCGTCTGCCTGTTCGTGCCGGTGATGCTGCCGAGCGAGTATGACGAACCGGTGGCGGCCCGCCGCCGGGAGGGATGGCGCAGGTACTTGCGCCACGAACTAAAGACCAAGCCTGAACTCAGGAGTTAGTTGGCCCACCTTCGTTCAACGATGCAATTCGCCCAAGCCACGGAGGCCGACAGCCGGAACACGCATTCACATCCAGTAATCGGAGAGTTCAGATGACCGAATCGGACGATGTGCAGAAGACGATCCTCCGCAACAAGCTCCTCGGCCGGTGGGCCGCCGAGAAATTGGGCCTCACGGGCCGAGACGTCGAGGCCTATTCGGACGCCCTCGCTAGGGGCACGGTCGATCCCAAGCGCAGCGACGTGTTCAGTAAAATCCGCAAGGACTTCGACGCTGCGGGCGTGGCCCAATCGGACGAGCAGATCCGACGCGTCATGACCGAGCTCATACTCAAAGCCGGGAACCTTATGCCTACGGCGCGAGGAGATTCCCTCGATGCCGCGGCGGTGATGCTCGCGCGCAATCTCATGTCGCGGTGAGGCCAGCCATTGATTCTCCGCCTGGCGATGCCGGGTGTGAACGAGATGGATGGAAGGGAGGCTGACTGCAGGCCTTGACCGCTTAAGGCGCGAGGCTGACGTTGTCTCGACTTGCGCCTCGGGTTCAGCCAAGTCTCACGGATCGGATACCGGGTGTTGGATTATCAGCACCAGCCTGCCCCGCAACCTTCAACGGGAGCACGGACC
>KI911974.1:16116-18775 GCA_000517005.1 Microvirga lupini | reverse complement strand
TTGGCGATGGCTCGGTATCCCGAGCCGCTGTATCTCAGGCGCCGGCTCAAGGTGCGGCGGTGCATCGTCAGCAGGCCGGCCATGTCATGAGCGGAATAGCGCTGGTCCATGATCCGCGTGCGCAGCAGCCGACGGATGTCATCCGAGAACTCGGATCCCGCGTTGCCCCGCAGCCGCCGGATCTGCTCCTCCAGCACGGCATGCAGCAGAGGATCGGCTGCCGCGACCTTGCGCTTCAGGTCGCAAGCAGGAAACACGAGAGTGGCGCTCTCCTGGTTGAGCCGGACCGGTGCCTTGAAATGGCGCCGATAGGGTTCTGTCCCGGCCGAGACCGCGCGCGGCAGGAGCACTTCCGTCGGGCACCAGTCTGAGCCGCACAGGGTGCGCAGCGCATTGACCGTCACCGCCATGGCCGCCTCGATGATCTGCTCCGCGCTCGCGCTTTCAGGCTGGTAGGCCGCATAGGTGAGGAGGGCCATGTCATCGCTGACGGCCAGCGAGGCAACCACGACCCTGTCCTGAACGCTCAGGTTGGACACGAGCGCCTCCAGGGCCGCACCGATGGTCTCACTGTGCTGCATCAGCCGTCCGATCAGGTCCATGGACAGGATGGTGGCGCGCTGGCCGACCAGAAGTCCGAAATGTGGGCAGCGCGCATGCGCCACGCACAGGGTGTACAGCCGGGCCAGGACGGTGAACGCGACGACGTTTGTACCGTCCTCAAACAGATGCGGATCAAGCCCGGCCTCGCGGATCAGCGGATCGGGATCGATGCGGAAATCGCGCAGGGCCGGCGCGATCTCCCGGCTGTGA
Organism: Microvirga lupini; assembly: GCA_000517005.1. Classification (GTDB taxonomy): domain Bacteria; phylum Pseudomonadota; class Alphaproteobacteria; order Rhizobiales; family Beijerinckiaceae; genus Microvirga; species Microvirga lupini. The sequence continues at coordinate 17,962 of KI911974.1, read as the reverse complement.
CCCCAAGGTGGATGTAACCCGGAGCAAGCGTTCGTCGGGAGTTCGCGGAAGCATTGGCTGGGATCAGAATCGGGTGCCCCGGGTCGTGGCCGGCCCCCGGAGACGCTCGCCTGCCGTCATTTCTCATCGCCATGCCTTTCGCTGGGTTCCGGAAACGCTATCTCAGATCCCCGTGGTTTGCATCGAAGCGTGAAGGCTTGTTGGGAGAACATGCACGCCCCTCTCACTGGGGACAGACATCCCAGAAACCTTGGGTGCGTTGCGGATTGGTGTAATACCAGCAGTAGCCGGCGGCAGGCGGTGACGAGGCGACATAGGTCGTCGCGGCCGCGGCCGTCACGAAACCGAGTGCTGCGCCTGCCGTCACCGCAGCGCCGGGGCGCCACCGGGCGGCCGCCCTCGTGTAAGTCAGGTCTCGTTCCTGAGCGAGTTCGAGCAGCGTGGACGGGAAATCCAATCGCGGGCCGGGTGGCGACCAGGGATCCGCCGTTGCCGGCGACCAGGCGACGACCAGAACTCCGATGATGTAAGCCGACCCGATCGTCCTGAGGGCGAACTGGCCTGAGCGCTGGTTGTACATGTGCTGCTCCGGTGAAGCCCGATCAGGAGCAGGGACGTGCGCCTCATGGAAGGGACTTGGGGAAGGGCTATGTCCTCAATCGTCAAGCCGAGGCTACCAAGGTCGCAGATCGACACCATCAGGTCAAACCCTGAGTACCATCGGGCAAAGCCCTGAGAGCTCGCGGAATAATACCTGTGCCGTGGGCCGGGGGAATTGCCACGATTGGGGAGACCGCTGAACCTGATGCGGCTTTCCTCAGCCTCGCGGATGATGGGACGCAAGGATCCCTCCGTTGATGTGGTCATTCCTGTTGTTGCAGGGTCGCAGGGCGATCCCGCTCCTTGCCTTGAGATCGCCCCACTCGGGGTGTCAGGTCTTGCGAGATAACCTTAACAGCACGGTGGCGGGGGCAATGCAGGAACCACTCCTCGGGCATTTGAATGCTTGGCCTCTTCTCAAATGGTGGCTTCATCGGACGGGCCTTGCGATGGCACTGATGCTGATCAGCAGCGGATCGGAAGCCCAAACGGTCACCGCCCCACCCTTCCCGTCCCGATCTGTCTCCGCGAGGAGCCACCCCGTCATGCCGGTGCCGGGCTGGATCCAGTTCTGCAAGCAGAGGCCTGAGGAGTGCGTGGTCAACACGTCTGAAGCGGCGACGATCCCCCTCACGCCACAGGCTTGGGAGACGCTCGTCCGGATCAATCGGCAAGTGAACGCCACGATCAAGCCTGTGACTGACCTGGAGCATTGGGGCGTGGAGGATCACTGGGGCCTCGCCGAGGACGGCTATGGCGACTGCGAGGATTACCAGCTCGTCAAGCGCAAGCGTCTCATTGCAGCCGGATTCCCCCGGCGAGCCCTGCGCATGACAGCGGTCATCGACCAGAACGGCGAACCGCATGCGGTCATGATGGTGCGAACCGATCGGGGAGACTTCATCCTCGACAACAAGCGCGACGCTGTCCTGCCGTGGTGGCGGACCGGCTACACCTACTTGCAGCGTGAAGGCGGCACGGGATCGACTTGGGTCTCGCTTGGAGGAGCCTTCGCGTCCCCTGTCACTACCGCGGGTCGCTGACAGCAGCGACACCGCGGCTCATCATACGTCGCGCGACAGCACACCTCGTTGGCGCGGGCGGATCACCATACAAGGACAGGATGCGGCTTGCAGACGGGAAGTACGTCTATCCCATTGCGCAGGGAGCCTAGCGCGAGAAGCGCCCCGTTGAGGATCTGCGTGTGACCGCACGCGCCGGCTATTAACGATCCTGCCGGACTATC
>KI911974.1:15908-16016 GCA_000517005.1 Microvirga lupini | reverse complement strand
TACCAAGTCCCGCTGATCATCATTGGTGCGCCCAGTCGCGCAAGCCGATGGACATGATGGCCCAGGGTTGGTCGATCAACTTGTTCGATCACACATCTTACTGCCCTC
>KI911974.1:13323-15808 GCA_000517005.1 Microvirga lupini | reverse complement strand
TTCGATCACACATCTTACTGCCCTCCTCAACAAGCCAACCGAGGGACGGGAGAGGCGGTCCAACTTGCCAGCTTTGAGCTTTTGGAACGCGCGCAAGGTCTCGGGGCGGTCCGGGAACAGATAGAGCCCAGTCTGGGCATCCAGTTCAATGGCAATCGTGCCGTTGTAAATGCGGTCATAGATCCAGTGCGGGGTGACGCCGAGCTGAGCCGCAAGTTGGGAAACGGTCAGACAGCCAGGGATGCGGCGCGGATGCGACTGGCGGCGTTCGCGCAGGATGCCGTGCCGCAGCCGGATGGCCTGAACCGTGCTTGGCAACACCGCCTGGCGTAGGGGGGAGCGGTGCCCGGCGGCACTCAGCGCGGCGGCGATGGCCTCATCGCTCTCACCCGCGCAGGCGCGCTCGACGATGGCGGCTTCCATCTCGCCGCTCCGCGACAGCTCGGCGAGCGAGCCTACCGTGATCGGCAGCGCGATCTCGCTCGTCGCGCCGCCGCGCCAGACGAGGCGCAGGGCGAGCGTGTCCCGGACGGCGCGGTGAATCACCCCCTTATCGATGAGGCAGCGCAGGAGCGCCTTCTTGCGCGCCGTGGTGAGGGCCGGCTGGTGCCACAGGGCCGGCAGGCGCTGGCCGACCTCGGTCAACGCGGCGTAGAGATCAGGGCCGACGTCGAACGGGATGATGCGGCCTTCGTCCTGCGCCGCGTCGGCGAGCGCGGCTTCGGCTTGGCGCAAATCGCGCAACGTCTCCTCCCAGCGCCGCTCGAGTTCGGCGGCGACGAGACGGTTGTCCGGATCGACCTGATCGAACTGCCGTTCGGCCAGCGCCGCCCGGTAGCGCAGCCGCTCAACCTGCTGCGCCTGAGCCTTCAGCGCGGCCGCGTCCGCCTCGCGCCGGAGCGCCATTGCCCGCGCGTAGGCATTCAGTTCGGCGGGGGCGAGGGCCTTGAAGAAGGCCGCCACGGCCTCGGCATCGACCGGAGCGGCCGGGATGGCCTGGCACACCGGCACGCCGTGCTGCTGACGAAGATAGTTGCAGATGTAGCGGGCCCCGTTCCTGTACTGGACCACCATCTTGTGACCGCACGCGCCGCAGTAAACCATCCCGTGCAGCAGCGCGGCGCCCTCCCGCGGCACGCCGCGCGTCTTGTTCCGGTCGTACTCGGCGTAATTGTCGCGCAGCATGGCGTCGATCTTCTCGAACGTCGCCCAGCTGATATAGGCGGGGTACTGGTCCTTCACGACGATCCTCCACTGCTCGCGCGGGAGCCTCTTCTGAGAAGCCCTGACTGAGGGCGCTGTACGGACCGAGCGGGTGCGCCCGTAGACGAAGGCGCCGGCATAGGCTGGATTCTTCAGCACCTGCAGGATGGCCGCAACGGTGGGCGGCCGCCAGACCGGATCGCCGAACCGGCCCCGGCGCGGGATGCTCAGGCCGCGCTCGTTCAGGACGCGGAGCACCTGGCTGGCCGAGCGGACCCGCAGGAAGGTCGCAAAGATCAGATCCAGGCGGGCTTGCACCTCGCGGTCAGGGTTCTTCACCACCACGCCGCCCGCATCCCGGACGAGGCCGACCGGCAAGATCAGCGCGAGCTCTCCGCGTGCGGCCTTGTTCAGGAGACCGGCCGTGAGGCGGGCGCGGATCGTGTGCAACTCGACTTCGGAGAGGGTGCCCTTGAGCCCGAGCAGCAGGCGCCCATTGGCGGTGCCGGGGTCGTAGACGCCGTCGCGGTCGGCGATAAGGCAGTCCTTGTAGCCGCACAGATCGAGCAGCGGATACCAGTCCGAACAGTTCCGGGTCAGGCGGGTGACCTCGGAGGAGAGAACGATGCCAATCTGGCCGAGCGTGACGCGTGCGATCAGGTCCTTGAAGCCCTCGCGGTGGTCAGTGGCCGCGCCGCTCAGCCCGAGGTCGGCATCGATGATCTCGACGTCCTCCTCACGCCACCCGAGGCCGAGCGCGCGCTGGCGCAGATCGTACTGCAGGCGCAGACTCTCCTGATTGGTCAGCACCTGGTGCGGGCTGGACTGGCGGATGTAGATGACCGCGCGGCGGGCCAGATGCCGGTCGGTGATAAGCTCCGATCTCATGGATCACCTCTGTGAGGATTGCGGCGACGTCTTCGGCGATCGCGGCGCGGAGTTCGTCGGGCAAGCATCTCCAGACGCGTTCAGGTCGAACCGGCATGGCGCCACCCCGCACTCGTCGGCCAGGGCGATCAGCTCCTCCAGCGCCTCGCGTGTCAGCTTGCTCAGCGGCTCACGCGGCAGCTGCGGAACGAGGCTCGTTGCGGCGACCGGGAGCTTCAGCACCATGCGATCGCGATAGGCAACGAGGGCGTGGCCGTCACGCCGGCGCGCGCTCACCGAGACCAGCAGGAACCGGCGGCCGAAGAGCGGGTGCCGCGGATCAGTGACCTCGATCTTGATCGAATCCCGATCCGCTGGGTTGTGGAAGGAGGCATCAACTGACGCTGTCGTTCGA
>KI911974.1:12958-13223 GCA_000517005.1 Microvirga lupini | reverse complement strand
CACGGTCGACCAAGAATGGTTGATCCGGTTCGTGGAACACCGGATTGGCGACCCGCGCATCATCCGCCTGATCCGCAAATGGCTCAGGGCGGGCACCTTAGAGGATGGAGTCCTCAACACGAGTGAACGAGGAACAGGCCAGGGGTTGGTGATCTCACCGCTCTTGGCCAACATCTACCTTCACTACGTGTTTGATCTCTGGGCCGAACGCTGGCGACAGCGCCATGCTCATGGGAGCATGATCATCGTGCGCTATGCGGACGAT
>KI911974.1:12385-12858 GCA_000517005.1 Microvirga lupini | reverse complement strand
CAGTTGCGTGAGCGGATGCAGGAGTTCTCGCTACAGCTCCACCCGGACAAGACCCGGCTTATCGCGTTTGGCCGCTATGCGGCCCACCGTCGAAAAAGAGGGGCCTTGGTAAACCGGAACGTTTGACTTCCTTGGATTCACGCACATCTGCGGCCGCACCCGATCTGGCAAGTTCCAGATCCGCCGGAAAAGCCGGAAGGCACGCAGAGTTGCCAAACTCAAGGAGATCACGGAGATGTTGCGACGGCACATGAACAAGCCAATTCCTGAACAGGGGAGATGGTTGAAGCAGGTGCTGACTGGCTATTTTGCGTATCATGCCGTCCCGACAAACGGACGGACGCTTCGCTCATTCCGCCATCATGTCAAAGTCATCTGGGTGCGAACGCTCAGGCGGCGCAGCCAGCGGCACAAAATGACATGGGCGAGAATGGAACGGATAGCCAATGAATGGCTCCGCAGCCGCGCATCCT
>KI911974.1:12040-12285 GCA_000517005.1 Microvirga lupini | reverse complement strand
CAGGGGCGCAGGCGCTGGCGCTGCGCCCGACAATGAACGAGAGAGACACCATGGAAACGATCACGCCCCTCAGCCTCTGATCGCCAGTCTGTTTGATGGAGACGAGTGGAGTCAGTTGCTCAAGAACGGCGAGCGTGCCAACCGCGAACACACCGACCCGTTCCCGTCGTGAAACTGTTCACGCCTCACGCGGATTGCGCGTGGCTTGTGGCCGAGATCCACCCCGACGACGGCGACACCGCTTT
>KI911974.1:11752-11940 GCA_000517005.1 Microvirga lupini | reverse complement strand
GGGGCTGATCGACAACGGGCAGGGCTCCCCGACTTTGGGATATTTCCGTCTGTCGGAGATCACCAGCGACCCACGCCGCCCGGTCTACAAAGACCTCAATTTCCGGTTCCGGTTTCGCGATCAGCGTCCCCTCTCGGAACTGTACGCCGCCGCCGCAAAAGCAGGCTCCATCACGGTCTAGGCCATGC
>KI911974.1:2417-11652 GCA_000517005.1 Microvirga lupini | reverse complement strand
TGGGCTGGATCGCAGCGGGTGAGGAAGATCTCGTTCACGGATAGAACGCCGAGCCTGTTTAGGCTTGGTTCCGCAGGTAAGCGGACACCGCCTCATCAAGAATGTCATAGGCCGAGACATCCCGATCAATGGCGAGCTTGCGAACCTCCCGCCGAAACTCAGGCCGAATTTGAATTTGCCACGCCTCCCGTTCTTGGCTTCCGGGTAGGGCAGGGCGAGCGGCTTTAGCCTCCCGCTTGCCGCGTGACGTGACTGCTTTGGTTGCTGTTCTCGACATAGGTTTTCCTTTGCTTATCGCTTTGACTGGTCCCGCAGGTAGGCGGACACCGCGTCTTCAAGAACGTCATAGGGTGACACGTTGCGCTCAAGGGCGAGCTTGCGCAGCCCTAAGAGGAGGGCCGGATTGATCTCCGTTCCCCACCGTTGCCGCTCCGGCTTGTCCCCGGCCTTGGCCTTCGACTTCGCCGGTTGGCGGCTTGGCCTGGGAGCCGCCGCCGCAGGAGCAGCGGGAGCAGGCGCTTCCGGTTCAGGAGCCGGACCAGGGGCAGGCGCTTGCGGTTCAGGAGCCGGTTGTTCCACCGGGGGCGGGGGAGGGGTATCGCCGGTGATGATCAGCCCTTCCGCGGCGGCCGCTTCGCGGCCTTTCGCGAGAATTTCCTCAAGCGACAGCTCAGGCCGCCTCGGTCGCGTGAACTTCGGCAGCGGCAGTTCCGGCATCGGACAGTTCCTCTAAAATCTCATTCAGCAGAAGGGCGACGTTGGCGCGGGCCTTGCGCACGGATTCAGGATTGGCCTTGATCGTCGAGAGAGTGCCCTTGTCGTCGTTGACGTCAGTGTAGATCGGGCGCTGGTAGAGCATGGTCCTGAAATACGGGATCTGCTCCTCCTGAATGTAAGCGATGGCTTCGTTGAAGACCGCCGTTTTCATCGCAATCGCATCCACGCTGTTGAGAAACAGGCGAACGCCGTCCTGGCGGAAATGCTCGGTGTATTTCACAAAGGCAGCGGCTTCGACCACATCGGTTTTGGTCGCGCGGCTTGGGACCACGATCAGGTCGGCCCTGGTGGCAATGATCGCCAGAGCAGGGGTAAGCGCCCCTTGCGTGTCGATCAGCACCACCCCGTTCTCCGGCAGCGCCTTTAGCTGATCGCCCAACGCCTTTTCGCCCAGGCAAGGGACCACCTCAATCCGCTCCGGGGGTTGTCCCGCCGCCTTGCAGCGCTCGAACCACTTCATGGTCGTTTGCTGCGGATCGGTATCCAGGATCAACACGTTCTCGCCCCGGTCAGCGATTTCCCCGGCCACGAGGACGCAGACCGTCGATTTTCCTGATCCGCCTTTCGTGGTTCCGAACGCGATAATCGGCACCTGTGACATTCCCCTCACCCTCCATCCCCGGCAGCCAAAAGCCGGTTGGTTCAGCCCCTACGTTCAACACGTGTGGCGCGTGTCGTGCGCGTTTCACGTCCAATAGGAGCGACCCGCGCAAAGCGCGTTCCGCTTGGACTACGCGCCGCATGTGTTCTGCGCTCGCCACGTGCAAACCGCACTCCACGGACTATGCATCTCCAATGTAAAAAGCGCAACATATGTGTCCTATGTACCTTACGTTGTCCACATGCTTTGTGCGTCTCACGTCCTCCGCAGATCACACGTGTGGCGCGGGTCGTGCGTCCTCCACTTCGTGCGTCTCGCGTACTCCGCAGGTCGCACGTTTGGCGCGTGTTGTGCGTTCTCCATGTGGCGCATGTGTTCCCCGCGTGACGCGTGCAGCATGTGTGGCGCGCTGTGCATGTGCTGTGTGGGATGTGCGCGTTCTGCATAAAATGAATTTGATCTTCTACTTTGAATGGCAGGATAGCACATATTGTTCTACACAATCTGGCATGTGCCCTGACCGGGCGGGTTTCGAGGCTCCGGCAGTTGCCACCAGGCGGCAACCGGAGCCTCCAGACTTCACAAAGGACCAGAGATTTTGGCGGCGAAAGAGACGAGAAAAGACCTTGTAGCGGTACGGCTTCAACCGTCCGAAAAGGCTCATTTCTCCGCCGTCTGCGAAGCGCATGGCGTGACCATGAGCGAGGGTTTCCGCCGCTTGGCACGCGCCGCAGGCGGACTCGGGCCGACGTTTGACGGCGAGGCGAAGGCCGCCATCGAGGAGCTTTCCGCGCAAACCCGCGCCGTGGGTGTGAACCTCAATCAGATTGCGCGCGCCATGAACCAGGGCCTTGTTCCGGCTGATGCGACCTTGCGCAAGGTTCTGGAAGACATCGCAGAGACCATCGACGGTTACGACGATCTGTTTGTTTCCATGTGCGCGCGGTCGCGGAGGTTGGCCGTTAAAGCCATCAAGGACGAGCAGGCATGATCGCCACCAGCGTCTTTGACGGTCTCGACTTTGCCGCTCGCAGCTTTCGCTTGCGCGCCCGTCGTGAGGCATTCCGTGAGGCCAACGAGGTTGCGGCCGGTCTCTATGATGAGGCTCCGGCCAGGTCCTCGACCAAGCCGCAGAGCCCGAGCCGTGGAGTGCCGGCAGCATCCACCGCACCCCGGCCAGCAAGCTATCTCCCCGCGTCCGGTTCGCGGATCGTCGTCACGCCCGAAGAGGAGGAGCGTCGCCGCCGCCGTCCGGTTGCGGCCGCAGGAGCCGGGATCGTCGCCGCGCGTCCGGTTCTCGCCCTGCAATCGGTTGGAGCCGTGCAGGAGGCTTACGCCGTTGAGGTTCGTTCGGTCGAAGTGAAGCGCGCCGCCCTTGCCATGGGTTCACAAGCCGCCGTCGTGAAACTCGCCAGCTTTGCGAATGGCCGCGCCCGCGTGTCGGCGCTTCTGACCTATCAGAGCCACAACGGCGAAGAGGCGCTTGAGCGTCACGACGGTTCCTATGTGCAGGGCAGGGAAGCCATTCAGGCGCTTGTGGCCCGTTGGCAGGAGGACGCCCCCACGCGCGAGCCGTCGAAAGACGTTCTCAGCTTCGCCCTCACGATCAACGGCGAGGTTTCACAAAAGGACGCCCGGGCGGCTCTTGCCGAGGCGCTTGCCGGTCATCGCTATGCTTTCCGCATCGAGGAGGAGGGCGCTTCCTCCCGGCTTCATGTGGTGATGTCGGCCGCCAGCTCGCACAGGGACGAGCAGGGCAGGGCAGGGCGGATCTATGACAACAAGAAATCCCTTGGCGCCCTGGAAAGCCGCCTGTCGGATTCCTTTGAGGGAGCCACCTTCCAGAGCCATGGGTTCCTGCATGGGGTCGAGGGCGCATCCGTTCGCCTCCTGCGCCTATCAGGAAAGGGCGGGCAGACCGTCATCACCAGCAAGGGCAAGGTCCTGGCCGGCGAGGAGGCCGTTCGGTCCGAGGCGAAGTCATGGCGTCGGGATCTGCGTTCGACCAATCAGCGCGAGGTTGCGCACATCATCTTTTCCGCCAAACCCGGCACCGACAAGGACGCCTTTGTGAGCGCCGTTCGCGCCACCCTGGACCGGGAATTTGCAGGCCGCGAGTATGTGTTTGCCCTTCATACCAACCGGCAGCACATCCACGTTCACGCCGCCGTCAGGATGCAGGACAACCGCGGACGCTACATGCACCCCGGCGTTCATGACCTCCAGCGTTGGCGCGAGACACTGGCCGAGGAAGCCCGGCAGCGGAACATCCCTATGGAGGCTGTGAGCCGGTTCGAGCAGGCCCATGTTCCCGGCTACAAGCTCAAGGACATTCGCCGCGTCGAGCGCGGCACGGCCCCCGAGAGCGCCCGTCGTCGCGTCGAGGCGGCACAGACCCGCGCCATTCACATTCCGACCCGCGAGGAAGGCCGCAAGCGCGCCAATGAGGTTGCGCGCGGGTGGCAGGCTATGGCGATTGCCCGGGCCTCCGGTCCCGAGCCGACCCAGGCCCCCGATACGATCCGGCTTTATCGCGCCGAGCGGCCGGGAGCTCAAATCTCAAGCGCGCCCCTGTTTGCCCGCGACAGAGCCACCGCCGAGACTTTGGCGGCCTCGTTCAAGGGCAGCGTCTCTTATGTGGACGTGCCCCGGTCGCGCCTGTCCGAAGTCACGCCCTCCCGCACCAACCCCGAGGCTTATGTCACCGTCAGCCGCGACCTGGCCGCACGGCAGCAGCCGTTGACCCCCGCGCCGGAGCGCAGGGTGTTGGAGCTTCAAGAACGCACCCGCACGGCCATCGAGCGCGCCGAGCAGAAACCCGAGATCCAGCCTGAACAGAAAGGAAAGCCCACCATGCCGACACTTGAGCGGATGGAGAGCACGGTTGACTCCATGAAGACCAACATCGCCGCCTTGATCGAGGCCGCCCCCGAGGAGGCGCGTCCGGCCCTGGAAGAGACGGCGAAGGAAGCCATTCAGGATCTTGAGACGGCCTTGACCGAGAAGCGCAAGCAGGCCGAGAGCCGCCGTCCTGACATCGAGGGCGACCGTTATGTTGAGCCCAGGCCAAACAGCCTTGAGGGCTTCCGGTCGAAGGCCAAGGGTTCAGACGTTCAGTACTTCCGCGAAACGCCGACGGGCGAGAAGCTGGCCTTTGTCGATAACGGCAAGCAGGTGAAGATCCACGACTGGAAAGACCGGGAGAGCGTTCGCGCCGCTCTGCAGTTGTCCTCGGAGAAGTGGGACGATCTGACGATCAAGGGCAACGACGAGTACAAGAGCATGGTTGTGAGCCTTGCGGCCGAACACGGCTTCAAGATCACAAACCCCGAACTGCAAGAGCGGATCGCCGCCGAGCGGCAGCGCCTTGGCAAGCCCGAGCCGGTCAAGGAAACCGCGGAGGTGCGCGAGGCCGCCCCGCAGACGCAGAAGGCGCAGGCCTCCCCGGCGCAAAATCCGACCTCGAGCGCAGCAGCCACCGAACCCAAGCCGGAAGCCGCCGGCAAGCCGGAGGCCCCCGCGTCGAAGGCTGAGGCCAGCCCGACCGCGAAGACGGAGAAGGACAGCGCCGAGCGGCCGCCGATGGTTGGCGTTCTGGTGACGGTCGGGGAGGGCCGTTACAAGGACGATCCGAAGAACGACGTTTCCCAATACGTCGATCTTCGGACCGAGGACGGCCGCGTTCACCGGATCTGGAGCGTGCAGGTTGCCAAGGATCTGAAAGCCGCCGACGCCCAACCCGGCGACACCGTGAAAGCGCAGTATCTTGGCATCGAGCATGTGACCAAGCCGGTTCCTGTGAAGGACGAGAAGACCGGCGAAGTCACCCACCGCGAGGAGAAGGCGGTTGAGCGCGGCGTGTGGCGGACAGAGGTTGTGCGCCAGGTGCAGCAGGAGCAGCCAGCAAAGCCGGAAGCCAAGGCCGCCGAGCCCGAGGCCGCCGGCAACACCGAGCAGCAGGCACAGCGCCAAGAGCGCGATCGCGCCGAGGAGCGCCAGGAGCAGCAGCGTCGCGACACAGAGCGCCGCCAGCCGCAGAAGCCGCGCAACCGGCCCTAAGCCCCTGCCTCTTTCGACCTTGTAGCGTAATGACCGATCAAGCGACTTCCGAGGCTCTAGCAATCATCAGCATTGCCGGAGCCTTTCTTTTCATCTCTTGGGCCGCCGCCTTCTGGTCGATCTGTAAGGACTGGTTGCGCCCATCCGACCCGCCTCCCGCCATCCAGAACAAGGGCCACTCCCTATGAGCGACACAATGACCGATATTCACAAAGGCCGGTATCAGGGCATTGCTTTTGCCTTGGCCGAGATTTCCCGGCTTCACGGCGAGCCGCAGTTTGTCGTGGATGTCATGAGCAACACCGGCCTCTTGCTGACCGATCTAGCCGAGGCGGGAGCCGCAGAAGAAGATATGGACGAGATTAGAAAGTGCTTCGAGGCCGCCCATGTTTAATGCCCTGTATAGCGCCACCGGGTTTTTCTTGATCGCCTCGCTTCTCATGGTCGGCGCATTGTGGGTGCAGATCCGCCGCGACCTCAAGACGAGCTATTTCCGAGGCTTTGCGTCTTCCCTTGCGACCTCCATTCGCCACGGAGCCGGACGCCCTGTTGTGCGGAGTGTCTTAGAGCAACACGGCATCCAGCTCAGCGACTTGGACCGGCGCGGCGTGGCAAAGAAGGATCTCGCAACAATCAGGCAATGCGTTGAGGCTACCCTAAGCAACTAAAGGCCGGTCCAAAGCGAAGGTCGAGTTAAATCCGCATGGCGGATAGCATGTAGGCTCGCCCCTCGGGTGCGAAGAAGCCGCGCACCATGTACCCATTATCGACAGGGGTTTGCTCCTCAGGTGTCCAAGAGAGACGATCGGGTGTCAGGTGCACGTCGATCCGCTCCCCAGTGTAGCCTAGCGCGGAAACGATTTCTTCCAGCGAAGGTATGGATGGCGCAACGATATCGAGCAGGGTCATTGATGGTCCCTCCCGTCCTTTTACCGCGACGACCGCATCAAGGTCCGGAAGGTGAAGCAATTCTATTTCGGGCGTCTCCACCACCTTCAACATAAACAAGGCCGGGTGGTCGCAAGCCGAGGCCACCAGCGAAGTCGGACTTCGACGAGAAAAGATATCCCGTAGAACTGCGACATCCCTCTCTTCGTCCAAGGATAGCAGACGGTATCTTGCCCGCGTCTGTTGTTGCACCAATCCGGCACTGAATGTTGCTTCTTTGATCTGACGAAAGCCAAATGGCGTGTAGAGGCTTGGCGTCCCGGTTGCGAGAATAACGAGGTTTACCCTCGCATCGGCAAAACTGAGTGCTCGCCGCATTAGATCGCGAAACAGACCTTTCCCTCGCCACTCTGGTCGAACCGCGACGGATTGAACGCCAAAGGCTGGTACCTGTTCTCCCATGAGCCAAAGCCGCCGCTCATAGAGGCTGACGTTGGCAACCAGCTCATTCCCAAGCCACCAACCAAAGGCGACGACGCTCGGATCATGGCCCAGTCGGTCCAGTGGCGAAACATCGACCTCAAAAACGTCGTATATGAGCCGTGTCAGTTCCGACAATCCCTCACTGGAATGTGCATAATCAGAACGGAAGTCGAGCGGTTTCATCCATTACCTTACGTGTTCGGAGGATAGGGGCTGTCACGCGGCTTCCGGCTGGTCGGATTTGTGACCTTCCGCCACGATTTCGAGCGCATCATCCGGCAAAGGCCGTTGCAGCTTTAGAGCCTCTTCCACTGGCGCAGAGAGCCAGGTTTCAAACTCTTCCGGCGTCGTCAGGATCACCGGCATAGCCTTGGGATGAATCGGCTTGACGACGCTATTCGGGTCCGTGGTCAGGAACGAATACAGCAGGTGCTCTCCTTCGACCGGATCAGCCTTTGTGCCACGGACACCCTTCCAGGGCCGCCAGATGCCGGCGAACGCAGCCAAGGGCCGATCCTTGTTCAGAGCGAACCAGATCGGCGTCTTGCGCGGCTTGGTATCGGCATATTCTGAAAATGAAGTCAGAGGCACCAGGCAGCGATATTGCGGCTTGAGCCACGCGCGCCAGAACGGCGAGGCCACGTTGCGCACGTTCGTCACGGGATGGTTGCCGACCTTCGGGGGAGGGGGAAAGCCCCACCGCATCTGCAGCAACTCCCGCTCGCCATCCACCAGCCGCACAATCGGGGCCATCTGATCGGGGAAGATCCCTGGCAATGGCGGCAGGTTGCCGGCGTTGTCGCGGGTCACGCCGAAGGTTTTCCGCATCGTGGCTTGAGTGGTGAAGGCGCTATAAAGGTTGCACATGCGCAGGCCCTTGGATCGGGATTTCACAAAGCAGCCTAACCGGAGAGCCTAGAAGATCCAATTCCGAAGCTCGACCAAGAGAGGCGTCAATTTGTCAAGAACGCTCGACACGGCCCATAGCAAGCCAGTCACGGCGACGATCGCGGAAACGAAGAGAGGAGTTTTCATGGCGGACTTCTCCATTACGAAAAATCCCGCCTTGCATGCAGGTCTCTAGCAGACCCGCAGAACAAATCTACTTGCCACGCATTGATCTGGCGTGACATCATCAAGGTGGACATTTGATCCCCCAAGGTTGGTGTCCCTATCGAAGCCGCCGGAGGAGCGTCGGCCAAAACTTTCCTCCGGCGGTTTTGCTCTTTAGGCATGACTCATCGCCTGCCCACTTAGGTCAAATCTTGTTGTAGAGGGTGCAGTTCCAACGCACCTTGTCCAAGATCGTGGAAAACTAACTACGTTTGAAACGTTGGCATTTCTAATGTCGTTCTTCCATCCAAATGTTGAGACCTCCCCAAAAAGCACGGTGCGGCGTTGCCACGGCAGATCCGAATATAGCGAGGGATCTCCGTTCCGCCGAGACGCATCATGAGCCTCCTGCACGAGTGGTTCGTTAATAGAGTGTGAAGGTTGTTACGGAATTCTCAATCGCTTTCCGCGAATTCTCAATCGCTTTCCGTGCCTTGGGGGATATCCCCAGCCGTGCCGTCGAATGTAGTCGTGGCTTATTCCAAAAAGATTAAGCGTCGTTAGTAATTAAAAACCTTAATGAAATAAATGGCTTAGTTCCAAAGAGTGCGGTTTCGGTGGTGAAGCTGGGTGAGTGAGTGACGCGAACGCTATGTTTTGCACGCATTGTAGGGTGCCACCGCTACATCGGCCCGTTGCTAGACGTAGTTCTGGCTGTTTGTTGCTTTGTAGACCGACACAATTTGCAACAGGGAAGGCCCTGTAGCTAATTCCATAAACACCCTTCTGTTGCTTTTAGAGCGTCGTGGATTGGGACTTAAAGTCGAACTGGGCCGTCATGGAGGAGCGCCACAATCGGGCGTTGCTTCAGGCGTGAAGTGCAGACTATATTCCGTCCGCTCTCTTCGCACATCAGTCCATAAGGAAAGCACAGATGCTCCATCATGCGTCGTTCGGCGTCTCAAACATCGAGAAGTCGTACACCTTCTATGATGCCGTCTTGTTGCCTTTAGGCTATTCGAGAGTGTGGGAAGATTTAACGCCCGGCGATGCTGATCAAGCGGTCGGCTACGGACCGCCAGGCTCTGGGGATAAATTCGCCATCAAGCTTCGTGCCGGGGCGGCGTCCTCCGCTGGTCCAGGACATCATCTTGCCTTTGCTGCTCCAAGTCGAGAAGCAGTCAAACTATTCCATCTGGCTGCCTTGGCGCACGGGGGGATCGACAATGGTGCACCAGGGCTTAGACCCCACTACGGTCCCGATTACTACGCGGCTTTTGTCATCGACCCAGACGGCAACCATATTGAGGCTGTGTGCAAGTCCCCCTCGTAATCCGAATCATATGTCAAACGTGAGACGGTGATTCCGAGCGG
>KI911974.1:2193-2317 GCA_000517005.1 Microvirga lupini | reverse complement strand
TTGAACTGCAGAAACTCTGGAGGATCGGGTGCCTCGAGTTCGGATGGGATGCGCTTTGGCAAATGAAAGTGTCCCGCAGCCTTGTTTCGTCAGGCCGGGTACCTTGTACAGCCGACCCCTTATC
>KI911974.1:1876-2093 GCA_000517005.1 Microvirga lupini | reverse complement strand
GGGCCAGAGGCGGCAGGGTGTCGTCGTCTCTGATCCGTTCCAGTAACGGCTCGATCCGCACCAGCCCCTTGGCGGCCACCAGCCCGAACTCCGCCGCGTAGCCGCGGATGGCATTGGCCAGTTGGGTGCGCTGACGGATCAACCGGTCGCGCAAGCCCACCAGCATCAGAGCCGCCTGCTGGTCTGCGCTCTTGACCGGCACGAAGCGCATGGTCGG
>KI911974.1:1277-1776 GCA_000517005.1 Microvirga lupini | reverse complement strand
TGAAAAAGCACCTCCTCGCATGCAGCGCCGGAGCGATCCGATACATGCGGGAGCCTTTGCTGACGCCGTGACCCGGCCGGGTTGCCCACTCCGTAGGCCTTAGTATACCCCCTTACCTATTGAGGGATGCTGCATGGCCCACACGACCAAGGACAAGGCGAAGCTGCTGGCGCGGGTGCGTCGGATCCGCGGCCAGGTCGAGGCGGTGGAGCGGGCTCTGGAGGCGGAGATCGGCTGCGCCGACGTGCTGATGCTTGTGGCCTCCGTGCACGGGGCCGTCAACGGCCTCACGGCGGAGCTGATGGAGGAGCACATCCGCCATCATGTGGTCGATCCGGCCCGTGAGCCCGATGCCGATCGCACCCGTGATGCCCAGGAGCTAATCGACGTGGTCCGCACCTATCTGAAATGAGCCATTGCCCCCGCCCCGACGAACCTCGCAGGTTAAATCCGATGAACACTTCTTCCTTGCAGAGCTTGCAGCACGAGCATGTCTTCC
>KI911974.1:0-1177 GCA_000517005.1 Microvirga lupini | reverse complement strand
CCAACACAACTCCTCATGCTCTCCTTCCTTGGTCGGTGTGGCGACAGGCTTGCCGGTCAGGAGTAGAATAGGCGAGCAGCGTTGTCCTGACGCTCTGATGAGCGCGGCCAGCCCATTACAAGGGAGAGCGGCCATGCCTCGTTTCTTCTTTCACGTTCGGTTCGACCATCTCAATCGGAGCCGCGACGAGCATGGTCTCGACTTCCCGGACGTGGAGACCGCCCGCGCCGAAGCAGTCCGCGCCGCCAAGGATCTCAGAGATGAGTTCGTCGCTCAGGGGCAGGACCCGCGGGATTATGCCATTGAGATTGAGAATGGCTCCGGCGAGCTGGTTTTCCGCCTGCCATTCTCTGAGGTTTTTGATGCTTAAGCCGGAACAGTGGTCGCTTCTGCACAAGGTTGTGGGAATAGCAGAGGCAAACAGGATGGCGTGGCCTGAGAACAGGATTGCCTTGTGAAGGACACAGAGTGTGCGTGAACTCAGAGCAGAAGCCTAGGGCTCATCATCCGTGTCGCTGTGGCTCCGCCAGGCGGTGGGCGTCTGGCCCGACCAGCGCCGGAAGGCCCGGGTGAAGGCGCTGGCCTCGGAATAGCCGAGGGCTGCTGCGATCTGCCCAAGCGGCACCTGGGTGTCCGTCAGCAGTTGCCGGGCAATCTCGAACCGGATCTCATTCGTAATCGCCCGGTAGCCCATGCCGCTGCCCTTCAGGCGGCGGCTCAAGGTGCGCCGGTGCATCACCAGCAGATGGGCAATGTCCTCGGCCGAACAGTGGTTGCTGGTCAGCCGCGTGCGCAGCAGCCGCCGGATGTCGTCCGAGAATTGCGAGCCCTGGGCACCCTTCAGTTGCTGGATCCGCTCCTCCAGCAGGGTCCGCATCATCGGATCAGCCCCGGCGATCGGGATATCGAGGTCACGGGCCGCGAAGACGATGATGGCGCTCTCCTGATTAAAACGGACGGGCGCGCGGAAGTGGCGGCGGTAAGGCTCCTGATCCACAGGGGCGGCCCGGGGCAGCAGCACCTCGGTCGGGTTCCAGCCGGCCCCGCACAGGGCGCGCAGGGCGTTGACCGCCACCGCAAGGGATCCATCCGAGATTTGGTCGGCACTCTCGGCCTCGGGCTGGTAGACCGAGAAGGTGAACAGGGCCGTCTCGCCGCTGACTGTCAGGGATGGCAC
>KI911973.1:29155-31588 GCA_000517005.1 Microvirga lupini | reverse complement strand
TCAGGCGGAAAGCGGTGGCGTTTGTAGCTGACGGGTTTGCTCATGCCAGACCATCTACACCGCTCGATCTCACGTCCGGGTTAACGTGACAACGCCTGGGACATAGCCCTGCTCAATCTCTTGTTGGCATCTGGCGGGATCGACTAAGAAGCTTTCCTTCTGATCCCACGGAGAAAGCATGCTGATCAACGCCCAAGATGCCGATTTTGCCGCTCTGCTCGCTGGCGAGGCCCCACGCGGCCTCCGGCTCCCGGACAGCGCGCTTGCGCCCCCAGATATTCTCCAGATGCTGCGCGAGCTTGCCAATCACATTCGCCCGCAATTCGCACCCGCCGCTTGGTTGATTGTCGAGAACGAGGAAATTGTCGGGCTGTGTTCGCTGACGCGCGTGCCCTCCGACGGTGTCATTGATATCGGCTATGGGATCGCTCCATCGCGACAAGGCCGCGGGCATGCACGGGGCGCGGTTGCGGCAATCGTGGCATGGGCGCGCACCGAGCCTCGCGTGACGGCAGTCACGGCAGAGACCTCGGTGCAAAACCGTCCATCGCAGTGCGTCTTGGAACGCAACGGGTTTCTGCGAACAGGTGAGCGAACTGACACCGAGGATGGCGATCTCATCTGCTGGAAGGTCGCGGCATGCGACTGAAGCCTGAGCCATCCTTTGGTACCCTCTACAGGACGCTCGCATAGGATAGCCACAATTCGGCACAGTGCTTATTCGAAGCCCGCACCAGCCCGCCTCACCTACAGAGGCGGGCTTATTTTGCTATAAGATCAGGTGCAGCAATATGCCGCCTGGCAGCCCGCTCCAGCAGCGGCGTTCCATAAGCTTTCGTTCTGCGAATCCGGTTACATTGTTAAGCAGGAGAGGCAACCGGGGTCAGCCGATAATAATCCCGCAAAACTCGTCATCGTGATAGGATGGGCGCGTGTCCGTTCGACTTTGCCGCCTCGGCATCATAGAAGGACCCTCACTATGTCCGACAATCCAGGTAACGGCGTTGATCGGCGGGACTTCATGATCGCAGCCATTGCCTCGGCTGCCCTCGCAGCCGAGGCGGGCGCGGCAAACGCCCAGGGCACGACGCCCTCGCCTGCAAGCATGGTTCCAGCAATGCCCCAGGGAACGGCCTACACCGGCGACGTGATCGACGGAAAGAAAGTCGTCAGCGCGCTCGACGTCAACGACCTGGAACCCGGGCAGAAGCACCTCTTGTATTTCCAGGGTGTTGAGATGCCTACCGGTCAGCACTGGTATGTGTCTGTGACGGTCGCGAAGGGAGCAAAGCCGGGCAAGCGCGGCGTCCTGACCAGTGGCGTGCATGGCGACGAGATGAGTTCTGTGCATACGGTCCAGACCGTGATGAACCAACTCGACCCGGCGCAGATGTCGGGCACGGTGATGGCGGTCACGGACGTGTCCCGCCCAGCCCTGGAAAGCATGCAGCGCAGATGGCCCAACCAGGGCAGAGGCATCGATCTGATCGATATGAATCGGGAGTGGCCCGGGAACGAGAACGGCGCTACCGCGCCCAGCCGACACGCCGGGCTTCTGTTCAACCGGCTGCTGCGGCCGAACGCCGACTTCGCGATCGACTTCCACACCGGGACAACCGGATTCGAAGTCACCGGATTCAATGTTGGCGGTATGGATGTGCCCGAGGTTAAGGCGATGGTGGAGCTCTATCCCGTCGGCCAGATCTTCGACAATCATGTATATCCCGGTGTCCTGCACAACGCGTTTATGGACGTGGGCATCCCGTCCTTCACACCGGAAATCGGCGCTGCGCGCGTCCTGGACCGCGAGATGGTTTCCCTGTTCGTGGAAGGCACAATGAACGTCCTCAAGCATCACGGCATGATTGCCGGGCCAATGGGACGTACGGGCAAGGACGTGACTGTCTTTGTCGGCAACAGCGCGTTCCCGATCCTGGCCACCGCGGGCGGGCTCGTTGAGCATCTGGTCAAACTCAACGACAAGGTCGAAGCCGGACAGAAGGTTGCCATCCAGCGCAATAGCTTCGGCGAGGTGGTTGCGGAGTATACAAGCGGCGTAGCCGGAGAGATAACGGGCCAGCGCAGCGATGCAATGTCCGAGCCCGGCAACCCCTTGGTATTCATCCTTTTCAACAAGGCGACGCCGGAGGGCGTTGAGGTTTATCCCGAATAGTTCACCCGCGCGAGCAAACCATCTTTTTCGAGAGACCTCCTCACCCCTGTCGCGACGGGTGAGGAGGTCTTTTTTGCCTCGCACTTCGGCTTGATTCCACAGCACGGAACGTCTGAAAATGGCACTTCGCGGAAGAAACGCTTTGGTCTGCTCATGCGGAGGTAAGCCGACCTTCAGTGCATTCGCTGTTCGTTGCTCTTTGACTCGAACCGCACATTCTTGGCTTTTCCCATTCGCACGTCGACGCCTCTGCACGGGAC
>KI911973.1:28592-29055 GCA_000517005.1 Microvirga lupini | reverse complement strand
TCGGGCCGGTCCTGCTCGGCCGCCCGGAGGGTCTTTTTTTCACCGTCAGCGTGAGCCGCTGCAGCGTCCGGCACATCACCGGTCGGCTGCCCCGCTGGCCGGTGAGCGCAAACAGGCGCTCCGCATCCTGATCCAGGGAGGCATCGTTGGTCTCAGCCACGAGCCCCTGCAGGAGCGCCAGATCATGGGATCCCAGCCGACCGGCAGGCCCGCCGCGGTGCGGCTTGGGGCAGCGCCGGCCCTCCTGGTGGGCTTGGCGGATCCAATTGCAGACGGTGGCGGGGCACACGCGAAAGCGGCGGGCGATGGCGACCTGGCTCCCCTCTCCTTGCTCATAGGCGACCAGAACGCGCTCGCGCAAATCGGCGGAATAGGGCTGGGGCATGGCTCGTCTCCCGTGCCATATGCCGATCAACGCACAGACCGCTGCTTTCGATTCACATCAGCGCGAAATCCGCTTTAA
>KI911973.1:24896-28492 GCA_000517005.1 Microvirga lupini | reverse complement strand
TGTCTTCAGCCAAGTCGGCAATGAGGCGAACGATGCGCAGCGACAGGGCGTCAGAGGACGAACCCAAGATGCTGGGCAAGGTCTCCCGCAACGGTGCGAGCCCCTGCCGCACGGTGATGCCGCGCTCAAGGAGGAAGCCGCGGATCTGGTTGGTCACACCCGTGCGCTGGCTGACCAGACGCGAACGCTCCCGGTGCAAAGCGAGCAGATCCATTTGGTCTGGCGTCTTGATCGCCACGAAGGACATGGTCGTCGTTGCACCACCTCAGCGATCGCCTCGGCATCGCGATAATCGTTCTTGTGCCCCTTGAGGAAAGTTTTGACGTACTGAGCGGGGATCAGGCGCACATCATGGCCGAGCACCTAGAGCTGACGGCCGATGTGGTGAGCGCCGGCACAGGCCTCCATGCCAATCAAGCACGGTGGGATATTGGCCAGCCGCTGCGGGAGTTGGGTCCGGGAGAGCTTGAGGCGCGACCGTGTTGCACGGATCGGTTGGCGAACGCACTGACCCACCCCAGGCCTTTAGTTTAGGCAGTGCGGACGGACTTCGGGCGTCCAAGTTCGAGCATCCGGTTCAAGGCGCGAACGGCGATGGCGACCTCAGTCGCACGACGCTGATCCGTCCGTGAGCGCAGCGCATCCCCGATCACTCGTTTAAGCCGGCTGCTGGCGGCCTCGACCAGAGCCCGACGAGTGTGCCCAGACATCGTCTGCCAGCCCACACGTCCGTGCTCAGCGACGCTTCGGAGATGCCGATCGCGCTGAGTCGGAGTGTTTTCTGCCATGTCGCTCAGCACCGCCGTTGATCGGGGTGGGATGATCACGTCAGCATCAGGATGGCGCTTGGCGACGGTGATGGAGATACCAGCCTGATCATAGGCTCCATCACCGGTGAAGGACGCAAGTGGAGCCGTGATTTGGTCAAGCAGAGGCTCGACCTGCGAGCCATCATCGACATCGCTGCTGGTCAGCTCCGATGCGAGGATCTGTCCAGTGTCAGCATCGACCCCGATGTGCAGCTTGCGCCAGGATCGGCGTCTCCGCGTACCATGCTTCTCGATGAGCCACTCGCCGGGTCCGCATAAGCGAAGTCCTGTGCTGTCGACCAGTAGGTGAACAGGCCCTGCGGATCGCGGACATGGCTTTGGGACGTCCAGCGTTTCAGCCCGACGACTCAGGGTTGAGTGATCCGGCACCGCCAGATCGAGGCCCAGGAGCCTCAGGATCGAGCCGATCAGACCTTCGGTTTGGCGCAGCGCGAGCCGGAACACCGTCCGCAGCGTCAATGCCGTCCTGATCGCCAGGACCGAATAATGCGGCTGGCCGCCTCGGGTCGTCCGGGGCTCGGCCCGCCAGGCGGCAATCGCCTCCTCGGAGAACCAGACCGTGAGACTGCCCCGCTGACGCAGAGCCGCGTCATACTCGGCCCAGTTTGTGACCCGGTACTGCTGCTTGGGGATGCGATGACGGCGAGCGGCATTGGCCTTGAAGGGCATAATAGCGGGATCTCTGCTCAGAGATGGAACGGGCCACTACGCTATCCAGATCCAGTTACCAACTCGCTCATTCATGCAACAAGGCGCCAGACTGGTCCCACCTGCTCCTTCTCGCGGACCACGAGGTATTGTCGCGGGCCACGCACCGTCACCACGATGTCGTAGGCCGTCCCCCGTGATACGGTCTGCGCGTCACGCTCAATGATACCGAAGACGGCAATCGAGCTGCCCGTGTAATTCGAGTTGATCAGGATACGGTGGCTTGAGAGAGACGTGATCAGGGTCTCCGCACAAGCAGGGGCGGAGGCGCACAGTATGATCAGGAGGAGGCCGATCGTCCTCACGTCCGCGTCTCCTGCACAGTTATTGAGAAGGGCTCATCAGGGGGCACCAATAATTCGACGGCGGAGCGCAAGGCGACAGCCAGGAGCAAAAGCGCGAGCAGGAAGCGGAAGAATTCAGGATGCAGGTTTCGTCCGATACGGGCACCTAGCTGCGCACCAAAGACGCCGCCAATGATGAGCAATATCCCAAGCGCAATGTCCACGGCCTGATTTGAGACTGCATGGAGTACAAGCGCCACCAGCGTTGTGCAGAGAATTTGGAACTGGGACGTGCCGACGGTCACTGCTGCGGGCACACGCAAGATGTAGAGAAGCGCCGGCACGAGCATGAAGCCGCCGCCAATCCAGAGTAGAGCTCCCACAAACCCGACGAGAAGCGCGAAACCCATGAGGGGAATGATGCTCACGTATAACTTAGAACGTGGGAAGCGGACGCGGAGGGACCAGCTTAGATAGGCTGCATGATCGCCGGCACGACGAAGCGTGCGGGATGGGTGACCTTGCCGTTTGTACCAGATATCTTTGACACTCTCCTTGAGCATCAGGCTGCCGACGACGGTAAACAACAGGACATAGGAGACCACGATAACAAGGTCGAGCTGTCCTGCCCGTCGGGCCGCAGCAAAGAGCCAGACACCCAAAATTGTGCCGATGAGGCCTCCGGCGACAAGGACAGTCCCTAGTCTCAGATCGAGTGCATTACGGCGCACGGCTCCAAGCACACTCGTGGTTGATGAGGCAACGATTTGAGCAGTCTGAGTGGCGACAGCAACAGCCGGTGGCACACCCAGAAAGATCAGCAACGGTGTCATCAGAAATCCGCCGCCGATGCCGAACAGTCCGGAGATGAGCCCGACAGCCGTTCCGAGAGCCAGTACCACGAGCACATTGACAGGCATCTCGGCAATTGGAAGGTAATAGGTCATTGCCTGATGTGGCCCATTAGCTCTTGAGTCGATGCAAGCTAAGACTTCCACCTGACTCTACGTTCGACCGGGGACCGGAATGGGCCTTCGATCATCAGTGAAAGGCATGCATGGGTTCGCCAACGGTATGCAAACCCAGCGTACGATCGAGACTGCGGTGATGCGTCGTCCTGATCAGATGCACCTAGGGTGCCGAACCTGGATCGTTCACCTTCGCCTGTCGCGCCAACGTCTTTGGCCCAATGCCGCGCATGTAATGTCGTGCCGGCTCGTAGCGGTCCGCGAACCTGGATCGGATAGCACACACTGATAGCCGGACCATCTCACCGAGAGCAGTAGTCTTCCCGAGTCCTTTCCCTGATCGGATGGCCTTGTACTCAACGTTGATCATTGCTTCCTCACATGCTCTCCTTGGTTGGACCTGAAACTGCGACGCGCACTCTATCTTCGACATACGGCTGAAGGGTCTGCTGCATTGCCTTAGACCCTTAGAGTCGCTGCCCGCTGCGCTCATCGAATAGATGAACATTGCTCACTTCCGGAGCCACCCTGATGATCTCGCGTGGTGTTGCGGTGATCCGTTCGCGGAAAACGCAGGTGATCTCCTGGCCCTCCAGCTTTCCGACGACCTGAGTCTCAGACCCGGTCGGCTCTGTCACGATCACCTCGACAGGAATGCCATCGCCCGTTAGCCGCAAGTGCTCGGGACGAATTCCGTATCGGGCCGGCCGTCCAGCCGATCCCGCTGGCGCCTCCTTGATAGGCAACGTGAGATTACCAGCCTGGAATCCCGACGCGGTGATCTGCCCATCGATGAAGTTCATGGC
>KI911973.1:24687-24796 GCA_000517005.1 Microvirga lupini | reverse complement strand
CTTGTCAGGGCACACTATCCTTAAGAGGGCACTCGCTTAGCCCATTTGGGTGGTATGACTGGATGGAGCTTGTTGCGTCGCGTTCACTTCAACTGAAGCGGGAGGACGA
>KI911973.1:16637-24587 GCA_000517005.1 Microvirga lupini | reverse complement strand
TTTGATGATCTGTACCGCTCCAAAGGCTTTTCTCACGTTCTGAATAGCAACGTTTGCCATTCTATTCTCCTGCCGCAGCGTAGGTTTCGGCCCGTCCAGTCGGGGTAGGCATTCCGCTCATCCTGATCCTGAGCGCATAGTGGCGACGCTCTCCAGGCATTAGCGTCCGCTCGAGGCCGCTTTGTCCGTCGACGCGGCGCTCGCTTGTGCAAGGCTCAACGGCCAGGACCCCAGCGTTCGGGCGCAAGTCCCGCCAGATCTGAAAATATGGTAGGGTGTCCGCTCCCGTCCCGAATTCCACGGCGAAGTGCGTGTCATCCAGTGTAGGCGTGCTCACTGTGCACAGCGCCTGCGCTCCTTCAGGAGAAGGGTAGCTCACCGCTTCCGGCAAATCTGCCGGATCCGGCAGCATGATCGGGCCGAGAACGCTCTGCGATCCCAACCGCACCTCGGTGCCGACCGCCACTGCCGGATAGCCGAGGTTGAAGTGATAGAGCATCGCATGCTGACAGATCTGGGACCCGAGATTCTCCACCGTGTCTTCGATCCGGATCTCGCACGCACCGATCGGCGCCTCGATCCGCCGCCTGAGGCGCAGGGACTCGCCCCCGTAGCGGGCCTGTGTCACTTCACCTTCACAGAACAGGATCGGCTCGGGCCGATCCCAGTCCTCACCATATGCAAGAAGCCGCGCAGGTGTGAACGGAAGGCGTCCGTGCAGCGGGTGGCCATTGGCCGGTTGACGGACATGGTCGAGCCCGCAGGTCACGAGGAAACCTGAGAAGCTCCGATTGAAGCCCCTCCCCTTGTCTCCTTCAGCATCATGCAAAGCTGGACTCTGGTAGCCCGTCGGACTCTCCCAGGCGACCGGGACGCCGTGGCACCAGAGAGGACCGATGTCGAGCGACCGATCGGACATGACCCAGAAGTCCAGGCCACCGCCCGTCGAGAACGCGAGCGCCCGCACTCCTCGCTCGGCGCCGTCGTCGAGAACGATGCGCCGGACACTTGCGAACTGGCGAAGGTCGCCGAGGAGCGGGCGCAATGCGCGCCTGCTCACTCCGCTGCGGTCGACTTGCGATGGCACTGTGCTGTCTCCGGATTGATCTCAAGCCGAGCGAAGGCTTCCGGGGGGGCCTGGTTGGCCTCCATGAGGCGCGTCATCAGATGCACCAGCCTTTCCTCGACTGTGGGATCCTGGAGCGATTTCTCCTGGCCGGGATCCGTCACGAGGTCATAGAGGCGGGTGTCGTTTTCCAGAAGCGCTCCTGGACCGTGGAGATTGTAGAATGGCGACCGTTCGATAACTGGGATCTTGAGCAGCTTGGCTCCCTTGGTGAAGGGGAACGGCTCCGCCAGCGAGGCCTGTGACAGTTCCTCTGTCGAAAAAGGCTCGAAAATGTGTGTCGGCATGAGGGTGTATTGGTAAATCTCCTGCCTGCTTAGGTCGGCTGGGTAGCGGTGATACGTATATCGACCGTCCGTCACATTCACCGCGCCCCCAAAATAGCCAAAGATAAGCCCCTCACGTGTGCTCGTCCCTCGTGCGACATCCAGCAGCGAAAGACCTTCCATCTCGTCCGCACGCGGCACTCCAAA
This sequence comes from Microvirga lupini, assembly GCA_000517005.1. Lineage (GTDB taxonomy): Bacteria > Pseudomonadota > Alphaproteobacteria > Rhizobiales > Beijerinckiaceae > Microvirga > Microvirga lupini. The sequence goes on along the minus strand of KI911973.1, from coordinate 22,988 downwards.
GAAATCGAGGAAGGTCGGAGCGATGTCGATAGACTGCGTGAGGGCGGCACAGCGGGAACCCGCCATCTCGGCGCGCCTCGGATCGTACAGGAACAGAGGAATGTGGGCGACTTCCTCGTAGATGTTCATTCGGTTCTTGGCCCAGAAGTCGTGCTCGCCCAGAAGAAAGCCGTGGTCCGTCGTCACGACCAGAGCCGTGTCGTTCCAAAGGTCATAGGCATCGAAATAGTCGATGAGTTGGCCAAGGAGGAAGTCGCACATCGACACGACCGCGTAGTAGTTGGCACGGAGTTCCTCGCATTCCTCCGGCAACTCGTCGACGCGACCGTAACGGGGCCAATCCCGGATCGGACCAGTCCACCCTGTGTCGAATGGCTCCTTGAACCGCGCCGGCGCATGGAACGGCTCGTGAGGGTCGAAGGTCTCGATCTGGAGAAGCCAGCCATCGGCGTCCTTGTTCCGCTCGAGGAACTCGAAACCGTGAGCAAAGCATTGGACCGATGGAAAGTCCTTTTCATCCTTGATGAACTCACGGTTGATGATGTTTTGCGAGAAGTACTCGCGCCGCTCCTGCGTGAACTGTCGCGCGTGATACATCTCGCGCAGACGCTCCCAATGCGGCTGCACCATGGCTTTCCACGGGTCCCCCTCCTGACCGCGCACGAACTCGTAGGTGTCGTACCGATTGTGGTAGGTCGCGCCTCCATCTTCCCAGTAATGGAAGTGGTCCGTAATCAGATGGCTATAGATACCCGCCTTATGCAGCAGTTCCGGAAAGGCGTTGTCAAATGGCTCCAGCGGTCCCCAACTCCGATGGAGAAACGTCAGGCGCCCGGTCAGCATGTCACGCCGCGCCGGCATGCATGGCAGGCTACCGACATAGTGCTTGTCGAAAGTCACCGATCGCTTGGCCAAGCGATCGAAGTTCGGTGTCGGAATGCGTGTACCCCCGTAAGCTCTGAGCATGTGGCGGTTCAAGGAGTCAAAGAGGACGAAGACAGCTTTCATGGCGGATACTTCATATGCTTTGGTTGAACGAATGAGAGGAGAGCAGCCTACTTGACTGCTCCCTGCGTGAGTCCCTTGACGATGTAGCGTTGGCCGATCAGCAGGAGGACGAGGGCAGGCAGCATTGAGAGCGCGGCGGTCGCGGCCATCTGCGTGTATTGGATCTCGAAATCCTGGGCGAACTTTGCGATGCCGACCGGGACCGTCGCGGTCTGCTTGGACGTGAGATTGAGGGCAACAGCGAATTCGTTCCAACTGAACACGAACGTGAGGATTCCTGTTGCCGCGAGCCCCGGGGTGAGGATCGGCAGCACCACGCGCCACAGGAGCACAGGCGTGGAGGCTCCGTCGATGCGTGCCGCCTCTTCGAGTTCTTTTGGCACGTCACGCACGAAGACGGCCATCAGCCAAAGTGCCATCGGAAGGTTCAAGACCGTGTGCGCCAGGATCAGGCCCGAGAGGGTATTGTCCAGCCCGACGGTGCGGGCCATGGTGAACCACGCGCCAGCCAACGTGATCGGTGGGATCATATGAAAGATGAGCGCCCACGCGAGAAAGATGTGCGGTACCCAGGACGGCCAGCGCATCCGGTGCAGCGACCACGCTGCCAGTGTCGCGACGCCAAGGCACAGGATGGTGCTGATGATCCCCACGACGAGGGAGTTGCGGTAGTTGATCAGAAAGTCCGAGGTCTTCGAGAACAGGACCTCGACGAAGTTGTCCGGCACCGGCGCAAAAAGGAACTCCCCGGTCAGAAGCGAGATTTGCGTCCGAAATCCCGCGGCGACGACCCAAATCACCGGAAGGAGGACCGCGACGGCAGCCACGAAGAGGGCAACGTGAGAGCCGACAGTACGGGGGGCTACGAAAGGTGCATTGCTCATGTCGTGGCCTCCGTACGTTTGCGAGCTGATAAGGCGAGGACGAGCAGGAGCGAAACCAGGAAGATCACGGTGACCGACATCGCGGCGCCGTAGCCCACCCGGTCTTCCGTGAAGAAGCGCTGGTAAAGCGTGAAGCTGATGACCTCAGTCGCGGTGCCTGGGCCGCCGCCGGTGAGCAGGTAAACCTCATCGAACACCTTGAACCCCAGCACGAACCGAAACGCGAACGTCACGAGGATCGTGGGAAGCATCATCGGGAGGGTTACCCAGACAAGTTCCTGCCATGGGGTGGCACCATCAATCTTCGCCGCCTCGTAGACGTCCTGCGGCAGGGATTCGAGACCAGCGAGAAACAGGAGGAAGCAGAACGGCGTCCAGTGCCAGATATCCACCACGATCACGGACAGGAGCGCCGTCTCGGATGCGCCGAGCCAATCGTGTGGCTCGAATCCAAGCAGTCCAATGGCTTGGTTCACGAGGCCGAAGTCATAGTTCAGCATGAGCTTCCAGATCGCGCCGACGACGATGCCGGGGATCAGGATCGGCAGGATAAAGATCGTCCGGTAGAGCACCCGTCCTCGGGTGATCCGGCTACAGAGCAGGGCAGCGAAGAACCCCAGCAGCATCTGACCGGTGACGGCGGCGACGGCGAAGATGGTTGTGTTGAGAAGCCCGACCCCGAATAGTCCGTCCTGAAACAGGGCTCCATAGTGAGCCAGACTTACGGGGGTCCAGGTCGCCTGTCCCCCGGCCCAGGTCACGTTGTGAAAGCTCAACCAGAACAGGTTGATGAGCGGGAGCACGCTCAGTGCCAGCATCAGAATGAGCGCAGGGCTGAAAGTCACCCAGCGCCAGAGTCGGTCGTCGTCCATGGCGCGCCCGCGCGCGAGCGCTCCCGCACCGGCCCGAGAGACAGGAACTGCGGGCGAGACAGGAGTTGCGGGTGAGGTTCGCAGGGAGGTTCTCATTGGTCTGGCCTGCCTAACGCAACGGCTCGATCTTGCCCGTGCTGTAACCGTACTTGGCCATCACGCCATGGATTTCATCCGACACGCTGTTCAGGGCCTGGATCGAGGTGATCTCGCCGGCGATGGCGCGGTTGAGGCCGAGTTCCATGACCGGGATGATCTCGCTTGCCTCAGGAATCTGGAATGGGTTCACCGCGTACTTCAGAGCCTCGGCCAGAGGCTTCATCCAGCGCTGCTTGCGCTCGTCTGCGATGGGATCCCGGTAGGCCACGGCATTGATTGGGATGCCGCCGAACTTGGCCGTAGCGATCTGGGCATCCTTGGTCTGGAACCAGCGCAGGAACTCAACGGTCGCACGCTTGCGGTCGTCCGGGATGTTCCTGGAGATGCCGCCGAGCCAGTGTCCCAGCCCCGGCCCCGGCGGTACGCCGGGGACATGCGGCGGCACCGCGAACTCGACCTTATCGACGACAGCCGACTTGGCGGGGTCGTCCATTTGGGACACCGCCGCGACAACAATGATCGCATGGGCGGCCCTCCCTGTGACCATATTCTGGATCACCTCGGCCTGATCGAGGGCCGCCGTCTTCGGGTGGCCAGCCTCACGGGAAAGGCGGATGTAGTAGTCGAGCGCAGCTTGGCCCTTCGGATCATTCAGCACGACGGTGTAGTCGCCTTCGGCCTGGTTTTTGAAGACGGAACCACCGTGGCCAAAGAGATAGGGATAGAAGTCCCATGTGACCGAGTACGGGCCACGGGCCCCCCGCTGCACGATGCCGTACAGGCGGGGTGGATTGTGGAATTTACGGGCGTTGGCCTCCAACTCTGCGAACGTCTCAGGAGCCTTGAGCCCGGCCTGCTTGTAGAGATCGCCCCTGTAATAGAGCATCGGGATGAGGGGGGAAATCGGCACCGACATCAGCTTCCCGGACGGTGTCATCGTCTTCTTCGCCGGGTCGAAGTAAACCGTATCACCCAAGGTGTAGACTTCAGGATCGAGTTTGAACCCAGGATCGATATCGCTGATGGCGTCGACGAAGCCACCGAAATACATTTCGGCGAACCAGCCTGAGTTCATGATAAGCAAATCGTACTGGCCCTGGCTGGCCCGGACCGAATTGCGCTGTTTTTCCAGCGAGCCGGCAAATGGATTGACGTCGAGTTCAACCTTGTTGCCGGTCTCCTTTTCGTACAGCTCAACCGTCTTCCGGAAGCTGTCGAACCATGGCGACTGGTTGATCACGATCGTGATCGGCGCGACCTTGGCCGCAGCCCAACCCAACCTCGTGCTATTCATGAAGGCTGCCGCACTCATGCTGGCGAGCACACCACGCCGGGTCAGACCGGTCTGAATCTTCTGGGCCATGCTTTCCTCCGTGGACGCTGTTTCTCGTCCTTCCTCAGAAAGCCTCTCACGAAGGCGCCATGCCAACAACTAACTTCGGCGCCTTCTGTCATAGCCAAAGGGAATGGCAAACCCGGCTAATTGTGTGGGTCGGCAGCACAGATGGTCTTGAGCTCGTCAACGATAAGCATGGCGGCTGGCGAGAGCCATCCGTCCTTCCGGGTGACTATTCCGGCTTCGCGGGCAGTATGCAATAATGGAACATCCAGTATTGTGAGCCCTTCACCTTCTCCCGACCGAAGGGCTGTTGAAGCTGTGAAGGTCAGAGCGTCAGAATCCCGGAGCATATGAAGGAGAAACGCCATCGACTCCGTCTCGACACTTAGCTCTGGTGGAGCGAGATTTGCAGCGATGAAGAGAGCTCGCAACCGGCGTTGAGCCCGCGTCCGGCGCGATGGCATGATCCAGGGAAATTGGAGAAGGACGCTCAATGGGATATTCTGCTCCCCAGCGAGCGGGTGCTCCTCGCGACAGCAGACACCAAGGCTGTCGGATGTCAGCGCCGTGACCTCAAGGTCTATTGCCCGGTCTGGCGATGGAAGCTCCGAAACGACGAAGTCCACCTCTCCATGGCGCAGCGCGCGTAGGAGAGCATCGTCGTACCCGCCGTCAATCCGCACCTTCAGGCCGGGATTCCGAGATAAAGTTCGGGCTACAGCAAGAGGAAGATGGCGCCGAAGCCAAGACGGGCCGGCACCGATCGTCACGACACCGATTGTACCACCCCGCAGCCCTTCGATCTCGTTGAGGGCATCCTGAACTTGGACGTGCATGGCCTCTGCATGCCGGAGCAGACTTCGACCGAAGTCGGTAAGCTCTACCCCTCTTGGAAGACGTTGGAAGAGCTGGACACCCAGTTCCTGCTCAAGCAGGCGAATGCTCTTGGTGAGGGTTGGTTGGGCCAGCCCCAAATCTGCTGCGGCTGCTGTGATGCTTAGGTGCTTGGCGACCGAGAGAAAGTACTCGAGCCGTCTCAGATCCATGGAATGCGGGCGCCATTCACGTTCGGACTTCGGAAAATCAAGCTTGACGCATTATGGCCCAGGGGTCAAACGACAAAGTGACTGCGCCCGCGTGATGCCTCCGCCGATCCTGGCAGACTTCTCGCACGAGGAGCCCAGCCACATCCGCGGAGCACTTTGACCCACATGCGAATGTCGCCTGCGGGTCGATACTGTTGAAAAAGTCCGCGACTGCCGTTTTTCGCGTGGTCAGCATACAGGATGCTGGGCCTGATCTGACACGATGACGCTAGTAATAGGCCGACGAAGCGGCACCGTTGCATTAACCTTGGCAGTGTAGCGAGGGGCGGCTAATCGAGGAGCCGCCCTGTTGTCGATCTTCAAACGCCGCCGGTTTCCGGTTGAGATTATCCTGCTGTGCGTGCGCTGGTACTGCAAATACGGCATCAGCTACCGTGACTTGGCCGAAATGATGCAGGAGCATGGTATCAAGGTTGACCCGTCCACCCTCTTTCGCTGGGTGCAGCGCTATGCCCCAGAGATCGAGAAGCGGATCCGCCAGCACCAGGGCTCCCGTTCCGGATCATGGCGCGTGGATGAGACCTACGTGCGGATCGGCGGGAGATGGAAATATCTGTTCCGAGCTATCGACAAGCACGGTCAGTTCATCGATTCCATGCTGTCTGATCGGCGCGATACGGGTGCGGCTTATCGCTTCCTGCGCAAAGCTCTGAAGACGATGAGCGATCATCCACTATCCTCGATCACAACCGACAACCTGGCTTCTTATCCCAAGGCAATTCGGCGCCTGCAGGATGAAGGCCTGCTGTCGAAAAATGTCGAGCATCGGACGTCGAAATATCTGAACAATATCATTGAGGCGGATCACGGCGCACTCAAGCGTGTGATCCGACCGACCCGCAGCTTCCAGCGGATAAAAACGGCGCAGGCGACCCTGAAAGGCTTTGAGGTCATACGAATGATCCGCCGTGGGCAATGCGTCCTGGCACGACCCGACGCGATAGGCGAAATCCGTCTTGTGAACCAGCTCTTTGGTCTTGCGCCTAAGTGACCCTGTCGACCGGGTTCGCTATGCCCATTCCAAGTTAATGCAACAAAGCCGT
>KI911973.1:16335-16537 GCA_000517005.1 Microvirga lupini | reverse complement strand
TAGCCGACGAGATCGCGGGGATAGTCTGACAGATTTTCCACTAGCTGCTACTTTCTTGTGAGCGGTTAAACTGGCGAGAATCCAGAGAACAATCCGGTATAGGCCTTTGCTCGCGGCGCTGCATATCCGCCAGCTTTTGACGTCTTGAGTCCAAGTCCGACCAAGGCCTCAGCGAGCCGAACGGCACATGCGACTCCGTCTA
>KI911973.1:15247-16235 GCA_000517005.1 Microvirga lupini | reverse complement strand
GCGGCTACATCCGCGACTGGCGCGATAGAAAGAAGAACTTTGAGCTCATCGTCGGTCGGTCTTTGCCCGAAGAGGGAGAGGCCCGCTACATCGGCTTCGTTCACGGCTACGATCGCAGGCCGCAGCGTCGCATCATCGATCATCTCAGGTGTCAGGGCTTCCAGGCCGATCAGGATCTGACCTTTATCACAGACGGCGGGGACGAGGTTCGCGCCTTGGCTGAGCGGATCAGCCCGTGCAGCGAGCACGTGCTCGATTGGTTCCACATCACCATGCGGATCACGGTTTTGCGCCAGTTTGCCCAAGGTCTGGTGCACCATGACGAGGACGCCGGGATGGCGGCTCTGGATGAACTGCGCCGGATCAAGTGGTTCCTCTGGCACGGCAACACCTATCGGGCTCGCGAGACTATCGATGATCTTAACCTCGATCTCGAAGCCCTCGACAGTCGCTATCTCAACCTGCGCAAATTCAGGACGGCCATGCGGGAGTTCCAGGGCTACATCGCCAGCAATGAGTCCAGCTTGATCAACTATGGCGAGCGCTACAGGTCTGGCGAGCGGATCTCCTCGGCTTTTGTCGAGGCGACGGTGAACGCAGTTGTCAGCAAGCGCTTTGCCAAAAAGCAGCAGATGCAATGGGGCCGGCGCGGGGCTCATCTGCTTTTGCAGACGCGGACCAGGGCCCTGGATGGATCGCTGCGTGCCACATTCGAGCACTGGTTTCCCGGTCTGATGAACGACAACGCCAAGGACCACGGACAGGCAGCCGCTTAACCGCCCCACACTTCCTCATGCTCTCCTTCATCAAGTCGATGCGAGGGTCTGATCCCGATGCGACGCTCTACTGGTTGGCAAAATTGATTCACGCCGGCGAAGACCCAAGGTTCATCGCCCGGCGGATCATGATCCATGCCTCAGAGGACGTAGGACTTGCCGACAACACCGCACTACAGACGGCGGTTGCTGCGCTACAGGCCGTGCAGCAT
>KI911973.1:12714-15147 GCA_000517005.1 Microvirga lupini | reverse complement strand
GAGACGAGAATGGCGACTGGGACGGTAAAGTGGTTCAATGAGACCAAGGGCTATGGCTTCATTCAGCCGGATAATGGCGGTAAGGACGTGTTCGTTCATATTTCAGCCGTGGAGCGTGCAGGCCTCCGGGCTCTGAAAGACGGCCAGAAAATCTCCTACGAGGTCGAACAGGACCGTCGGACGGGGAAAGAGTCTGCAACCAATCTGCAGCAGGCCTAAGACCTCACACATTTGCGGATTGCTCCGCCTCAACAATGAGCCGCTCCACCTCGGGGCGGCTTTTTTGTTGTGCCTGCCTTTATGGAGATCCCCATGACCGAGACATCACCTCCCGATTTTCTCAGCGACGAACGTTTCATCACAGAGCACCGCAGAGTGTTCGTGATGTTTATGGGCCGCGACGGCTACTCCGAGCAAATGTCCACTGAGGAATTCCCTCGCCTACGTGAGACCGTCAAACTCGATGCCTGCCCGAAGGCGTATCTGCGTCTGCAGCGGACCGGATCCCGCTTCGCTCTCGACCGGCGCAAGAAAATGGAGATCGCCGAGATTTACCACAAGGCAGGGGAGCATGCTTTCTACGGCTATTGCGTTGCCCTCGGCATCAAGCCCGAGTGATTGCACCGTCCTGCCTCTGCCCATCATCTCCCCTATTATCAATCGGCAGAGGTGAGCTATCTAAGGTGATAAGCCCCTCAGGACTTGCCTCGGAGAGGAGACGCAGTGACCACCTGCCTTATGGAGATCCTCGATCGCGATGCCGCTATCATGAGAGCCAAGATGGCTGAGGTCATGCCAGCTGCCGATGGCGAAGCGCAGCAAGCTCGGGAGTTGATGATCCTCCTTCATACCGCGCTCTTTGTCATCCAGCGAGATGAAGGCAGCACTGCCGAAGAGTTGCGGGAGTTCGCCGGTCAAATCCTCGACCGGACCCGGATCACCAGGCAGTAGCAGACGAAATAATCCTGTGAGTTTTAGCGGGCCTATATCTTTGCGAAGCCGCTGGTAACCTCGGTCGGCTATCCAAAACCCTCGCAGTCACACTGGAAGCCGCCGCCGACTGCCGGATAAGGGAATGTTTCGCTACCTCTGGAGACATAAGGCGTTCAGCGCCGTGCTGCTCTTCCTCTTCGGCATTGGCTTGTATCTCCAGCCGATCGCCGCTTGGATCGGGCTCGCGCTGCTGCTGTTCCTGCGCCTGACCAAGGTTCACTCGTTTCTGCTCATCTATGATCTAACAGACCGGGCGGCCCTGACACACGTCAGGACGTTAGCAACAAAACGCGCCCTTATGCTTTCACCTGACGAATATGGGAATGTCTCTGAGGAGGCTTGGGACAAGCATCTCAACACCTTCATCAAGAAGACTCTCGTGCCGGAGTTCCAGCGCAGGAAGGTCGAGCATCTCCTAGCCAAAGATCCGAAGCGGTACGTTGCCCGTCTCAGAACCTGGATCAACCGGATCATCGATCGGCACCAGCCAGCCGAGCCAACGGTTGAATTTGACGATACGATGACCGGCACGGAGTTTGAGCTCTACTGCCGGGACGTCCTGCAGGACGCTGGCTGGCGCGCTGCGCTTACACCTGGATCAGGCGATCAAGGCGCCGACATTATTGCCGAGAAGGAGGACCGACGGGTTGTCATTCAGTGCAAGTTCTACAACGGCACCGTCGGCAACAAGGCCGTTCAAGAGGCTTATGCTGCCGCCGCCTTTCAGGATGCGCCCTATGCGGTCGTGGTCACCAATTCGGTCTTCACCAAGTCGGCTCACCAGCTCGCGCACAAGAACGGTGTGCTGCTGATGCACCATACCGATCTGCCGCGGCTCGAGTTGATTGTCACCTGCGGGGCAGGCTCCCGCTGATACAGGATTCCATTTAGTCGTCCGATACTTTGAGGAAGTCGTCGATCGACAATTGTGCAGGACTAGCCGGCCTCGCCTTCGGCTTTTTCGGCGCTTCCTCGACACCTGGGGCCACCGGCTGCTTGCGCGGGATCGGCGTATCCTCCGACTGCATCCGCTTCATCCGAGCTTTCGCCTTGTCTCTTGCTTGCGCTTCTTCGGAATTTGGGTCTTCGGTCAACCATTTCCCTCGACGAATAACTTCGTTCACTCGCCCCTGATTAACCCCAAGCTGGAAAGCGATCTCCTGCTGGGTCATGTCAGTGGTGTTATGAAGCTCAAGGACTTTTCGGGCGAGTTCCGGCGTCATCTTGCGCCCGGACACCCGACGGGCGGGTGCAATCGACCGTGTCTTCTTCTCCTCCTTGCGCATCTTCTCCAGGATGGCCAAGGCCATATTCATGCCTTGGGCGCGCAGGGCTTCTTCGAATTGCTTCAGCGTAGCCAAAGGAGAGACTCCTGAACTCCTGCCCCGATGCACTCACACCGGTTCAGACTGACTTTTGAACGACGAAGAGGTGATGACA
>KI911973.1:12209-12614 GCA_000517005.1 Microvirga lupini | reverse complement strand
CATTGGTCAGGCCATGGCGTACGTCCAGTCAGCTCCGCCGATCCCGGTGCCCCTGCATCTGCGCGACACTCACTACGCAAGCGCTAAGGCGCTCCATGGATATGGCGGGTACGTCTTTCCCCATGACGATGCGAGAGGATGGGTGGAGCAGGAATATGCCCCGCGCGTTTCACCCGGCCAATTCTACCAAAGCGACAGCCGGGGGCCGAATACTTTTGAGGGCCGTGCGGACCAGTTCTGGGCGGAAGTGACTGGCCGGGAACAGTCGCGCCACGCGAAGAAGGATTAATCCTGTTCTCGCCTCTTTGTTGCCACGGTTCCCTTGCCCAAATAGCCTCCTTCCGGTGACGAACCTGTCACCGGAGGGGCGGAGCATGATGTTCCGCCGGAGGGAACCTTAAGGGA
>KI911973.1:11669-12109 GCA_000517005.1 Microvirga lupini | reverse complement strand
GGTTCCGCCAGCCCCGCACGGCTATCCGGATAGGCCAGCCGAATTAAGCCGCCCCAAAGGAGAATAGAGTCCATGATTCGTGTTTTTCAAGCTCGGCTATTCCAATTGGTTGTTGATTTGTTCTGATGCCTTCTCCAATGGCAGCCAGGACCACCTCTCCAACTGGTGCACGCTCAGTTTGTTAATGATTATCGACTCCAACTGGCGCTTGGACGATTGCGCTGCTTGGGCGTAGCCTACGGGGGATATGTCTCCTCAAGCTTGAGCACAAGCCTTTTGAGATGTTCAGGCATGTCTGCCGCAAGGACATCTTCGTAGACGCTCCTCAAGGAGTGGCCGAGGATAAAGACGACCTGCTCCTGAGAAAAATTCAAGCGGCTGGGGATCTCACGCGACCAATTCCGAGTGTTACTCTGCTGCATGGCATAGTTCTCATGGCT
>KI911973.1:11237-11569 GCA_000517005.1 Microvirga lupini | reverse complement strand
CGATCGACCTGCGGAGCGCTCGCCGGGTGGTGCTGGTCCGCCCCCACGCCGGTCAGGTGGATGCCCAGGCATTCCTGCGCACGCTGCGGCGCCGGTATCGCAGCACCGGCTGGCTCTGGCTGCTCACCGACCGGGCGAGCGCCCACACTGCCCCACAGACGCAAGCGCTGGCCACCCGGCTGCGCATCCGGTTCGTGTGGTTGCCCCGACAGACGCCTGAACTGAGCCCGATGGATCAGCTCTGGCGCGACCTCAAGCGGCTGATTGCGGCCAACCGACAGGCCGCGTCCATCGATGCTCTGGCCACTGATGCAGCGACCTGGATTCTGACG
>KI911973.1:10968-11137 GCA_000517005.1 Microvirga lupini | reverse complement strand
CCTAAGTAGGTCGCCATAAGTCTTGCACCGCGAGAGCTGCGGGTGTTCTCTGGGGAGCATGCAACGACATGATCACTCTCCTGGGACATGGCTTGACGAGGCGGATCGCAAGCGGCTTGCCGCAGCGCTTGCGGCCGCCCGTGAGGCGCGGGTGTATCGCCGCCTCGAA
>KI911973.1:4151-10868 GCA_000517005.1 Microvirga lupini | reverse complement strand
AGTGAATGGTTCACCCTGCTAGCTGCAGATGGGAACGCAGTAGAGGTTGATCCATATTTGTCGCGTTATGCCCTGCTCGACCTGTGAACGTGAGATCCCGGACAATCTGGGGGTGTGCCCTCATTGCGGCCGCCCACAGGATCCATTCACCCACAACAAACGGACGCTGGCTGTATTTGCTCTGCTAACCACCTTATTGGCTGGCGCTTTCGTTCTCCAAGCACTGATCCGCCCAGACTGAAACCTTCGGTCGCGTGCACCGTTACCCGGGCGAGGGTCACACCCCCTTCACTTCAAGGCGTCAGAACAAGATTTGCTCCCAAACACACGCTAACGCAGTGCGTAGCAAGAACGTGGGTCTGGAAACTGGCCAAATGACCTCCGCAATGGCTGAATACAGCTTGGATCTTGATGTTTGAGCCGTCATCCAGAGCTGAACACGTGATGGAAACGCGTGCTGTTTCCTTGGTGTGTCGCCCGTGAGAGAGCGGCGCTGTCCGGGTCGGTTCGATACAGCTGATTAATGCAATAGTTTCAACCGGGTACCTGATCGCATCGGGATATCCTTTTGCTTCCCGTCGAGCGCTCAATCCGGAAGCATTGTCGGAAAGGTTGTCGATCCGTTCTATCTTATCGTGTCAATAGGAACAGCTCTTGCTCTGACCCCAGCTAGGCCGTATGTCCCGGATCCAGCCTGGAATAACTCAGCTACCGGCCACTTGGACCTCACCTTAGAAGCGTGGCCACGGCGAAGCTAACACTCCCCATACTCGCGAGAAACCACGGCCACCAAGTTGGCAAAGGCCTATCGCTACGTCCCGTCATTGCTGCCCCTGTCTTTTAACTGGGCCCAGTTTGGCTCCCGGCCAATCGGGTTTCCTTGATCCACCACAACAAGAGACGATCGTGTCGATTGCTGGCAATAACCATTTCGTCGCGGATCTACCCTCAGGCGCGCATCGTTCCAGTGAAACCATCCGTCAAGTTCGCCGTTGCTCGGGCGAGGGCCACACCCCATCACTTCAACGAAGCCTCCTCATCTCCCTGGCAACGGCGGGTGGGGAGGCTTTTCTGTTCATCTCACCCAGTCGGGGGCTTTTGGCCGCAACTACTTCGATCTGCGGGCATGCAATATAGTCCTAGGACGCTATGAACTAGAGTTACATCCCAGATGAGCAGCCTCTATCACTACCCATCGATGTCGGCCCTCAATGAAGAGACTGAGCCGGATCGCGTCTCGCGACTTCACGAGGCTTTCGGAGTTATGTGCGCCATTGCCCGAATGGTTTGGCGTGAAGAGACTGGCTACGATGCCAGCGCAACAGCATCGTCCAAAATTCGCTGGGACGGTGCGGTGATAGCGTTGAGGGACACCAGGGGACACTTGGAAGTCATCTGGGCCTCCGCCGCTCACCGGGATCGTTACGGGGTGCTCGCTGACCTCGCGTGGGAATCCATGTCAGAACCCCGAGCCAACGTGGACCATCGCCTCCCCACGTGATTGACCGGCGGAATTCAAGACGAATATTCCCGTACCTCTTCGGAAGCTGGGATCCTCATCAAGCGAGAGCTCTGGCCCACCCAAAGCGAGCCATCAGGTTCGCGGGTAAACTTGATGCCGTATTCCTCGAAAGCACGAACGACAGCCTCGACACTGCTGCGCCGGACGGACAATTCTCCAGAGATCTCCATCCGCTTCACCGATGCTGGCGAAATATTGGCTGCGTCAGCCAGCTCTCGGATCGACCAATTCAACAGACCGCGCGCAGCACGGATCTGGGCGCTCGTTGGCGGGATCCAGGTCTCAAACTCGAAAGGTTGCTCCCGAGCCTCTGAAGGGAGCCATTGAATCTCAGCCTGACCTGACACTGACAGATGGTGCAGCCATAACTCATCGATGACCAATCTGCTCAGGCCACGGAGCAACATCACTTCGTGTTGGCTAAACTCCCGCGGTTTCACATCGGAAACGCAGAACGCGCCGAGACGAATGCCCGGACGAATGGTCAATGGGGCTCCAGCATAAAACCTGATGTACGGAGCGCCCAGCACGTGCGGGTTCTCCATGAACGTCTGGTCCGCCCGCGCATCCGGCACCACAAAGACCTCATCGCGCAGGATCGTGAAGTTGCAGAAGGCATGATCCCGAGGCACTTCGGTCACGTCACTTCCACCGCGCCTAGCCTTGAAGAAATACCGATGTGCGTCCGCCAGGGTCACGTGGACCATTGGAACATCGAATAGCCGTTCAGCAATCCGGCAGATCCGATCAATGGCCGGCGACGACGGCGTATCGAGAATCCCAAGCTTATGAAGAGCGGCAAGGCGCTCAGATTCATTGGGCGGCAGCGGGAAAGGCATTCGATATTGGCGACTATCTCGAGATCGTGCGGTTCCGATGAGGAATCGAGGCTAAACCAGCCTTACAAGAAAGGGCCTCGCATATCGCGCCTATCATAGGAAGTCTTACTCATCCTCCGGTTGCAGGATGAATTGCCGCAGGCCTCCGCAATCCTCGACGGGGAATTGGCCTGCCAGCCCTTGAAGGCGGGTAAGCCATAGCCATGCAAGGCAAATCTCGCCCGTCGAAACCGGTATTGGCAGCTATTCTCCATCTTGGGGCTGAAGCGAAATCCCTGCCGGCACCTTCAGCTCACCGTCGTCTTGATCCAAGTCGATGAAACGATTGTCCCTGGGAATGACCAAACCCTCCCCGATCTTCGGCAATCTGGACAGAGCCGTGCAGGTCACAGCGGACTTCTCTCCCGATGAGGTTTCAGTCCCGGCGAGCCGCGAAGAAGGCTGACCAGGATCTGAAAGGCTCCCCTCAATCTGGATGCTCTGATCAGGAAACCTCCAGGTGAAGCGCCGCTCTGTCTGCTCCCACGGCTTGGCCATTCGCCCGGTTTCATTCGGGAGGCATCGAAAATATACGGACTCACCTCGCCCTTCTCGAACTCCCCGCCTCCAACACCCCCGCCTGGATAGAAGGTGATGACGAACTGGGACCGATCAGAGGCGCGGGTGCATTGCCAGAGTGAGCCGGCAAGGTTGAGGCCGTCGGCGATGGCTGTTGGTGATGCTAGCACAATCCCGATCGCGGCGAGCAGAAGGCCTCGCATGGTGCTGTCTCCGATCTAAGGACGATGGAGCAGCACGGTAGGCCGCCGTTCCTTACCAAAGTTTGTAGCGGCTAAGGTGACGGATTTTAGGCGCGCCGGTCAGGAAGCGGGATTAGAATGGTCGCTGGTGTTGCCGCTGGATTCCAGCAGGCACACCAGAGCAAAAAGACTGATCACCGCCAGGAACTCAGCCCCGGACAGGAGCCAGGATGGTGACATCTCCCGCAGCGGACCCACTGCCATCAGCGAGAGGAGGAATGCAACCACTGTGCTCCACACCAACATCAGAAACCGTCCCTGACAACGGGCAGCAGACTTAACTCACCGCCGATGAACGGCCAATGACAGACCTGCACCAGGGTTGAGAACAGGTTCAACCATGCACTCAGGCTTGCCAATAGGTCTGGCCGCTACGCATCGGCCCAGACCCCGTAATCTGCCATGACGGTATTGAGGGGCTCAGGTCTGTGGATCGCGTAGCCTTGGGCGAAGGTAATGCCCATGGACGAGACTAACTCAAAGGTCGCTTGATCCTCGACGAACTCAGCCACCGTCTGCGCACCGAGTTCTTGGGCAATCTGGTGGATCGATTTGACGATATAGCGATCCACCGCGTTCGCCGTCATGTTGTGAACGAAGCTGCCGTCGATCTTGACCATATCAACCGGGAATTGGCGCAGGTAGTTGAACGAACTCAGGCCCGTGCCGAAATCATCCAGCGCAATCTGGCACCCCATCTCCCGCAGCTTGCCGACTGTCGTGGCTGCCACGGCCATATTGCTGACCAAGGCCGTTTCCGTGATCTCGAAGACCAAGATCTCTGGCGCGACGCCGGAGGCGTCAAGAGCCTCAAGCACGTGGGCCACGAACGAAGCGTCACCGATCGAGGCTGCCGACAGGTTGAGATGGAGATAGGTCTGCCGGTCAAGACCTGCTGCCCGTCCCACAACGTTCAACGCTTCCCGCACCACCCAACGGTCGATGGCTCCAATGAGGTCATACCGCTCTGCTGCCGGAATAAACACGGACGGCGGGATGATCGCCCCGTCCCTGTCCACCATCCGCACCAGGATCTCATACCGGTCCTGGGCCGGATCCGCACACGCGACAATCCTTTGAGCAAACAACCGTAATCGACCCTCTTCTATCGCCTGCTTGATCCCGGCCGCGGCTGCGATCTCGCGGTGGCGATCGACCGCTTCGCTCTGCTCGGGCCGATAAATGCTGACCCGGTTCCGCCCTGCCATTTTGGCCGTCAGGCAGGCAATATCCGCCTGAGCCAGGACGGCACTTGGAGAGCGGGAGCCGGGCGTAATCTCGGTCACCCCGATGCTGGCCCCGACGCTATAGCTGCGATCGTCCCATGGGAATTGGATAGCACTGGCCGCGGCATTGAGATCCTCGAGGATCGCCTTTGCGTCGTCGAGCGAACATCCAAGCAGGATGATTCCAAATTCATCCCCGCCGAGCCGGCCGATCACGTCGCCTTCGCGGAGGTAACCAGGCAAGGCTCCTGCCACGCCTCGCAACAAGGCGTCGCCAGCGACATGGCCGGCGGAATCGTTGATCATTTTCAGCCGGTCGAGGTCGACGAAGGCCAGCGCATGCTTGATGCCGATATCACGGCTTTCCACGAGAGCTTCTTCAAGTTTCTGCTCGAAGGCTGATCGATTCAGGAGGCCCGTCAGTTCATCATGGGTTGCGTTGTATTTAAGCTGCTCCTCGGCTTCCCGCCGGGCAGTGATATCCTGGAATTGGACGATCAGATAAGCGGGCTGTCCCGCCTCGTCCCGCATGAGGGACGCAGACCTAAGGACCCACACTTGTGTTCCATCCTTGCGGAGGTAGCGCCGCTCGCTCTCAGCAAAATCGATCTCGCCTCTCAAGAGTGGACCATCGTCCGGCGGCGGCTCCTCGTCGGGCTGGGTCAGATCGATCGCCGCCTTCGACAACATCTCTCCTTCGGCAACCCCGAACAGCCGGCAGAAGGCCGGATTGACCTTGAACACGGTTCCGTCGAGGCGCAAAAGCGCCGTTCCGATCCCGGCTCCTTTCATCGCTCCACGGAAAAGCGCTTCGTTATGCAACGCCTCCTGGTGCGCAACTCTTCTGCGGCGGAACTCGCGCCGTAGGCTGAGGGCCAGCGCGATCATGCCCCCGGTCAGGACCAGCACAATCCCGCCGATCGTCAGGGCTCGACGCCACCAGGCGGCATAGACGTCTTGTAGCGGGCGTCCGACGCTGATTGTCATTGGGAAGTCGCCGACCTGGGTGAAGGTATAGAGCCTTGGGACGCCGTCGAGCGGAGACGTGGTCGCCTCGTACGCTCCTGAACGCTGTTTAGGAAAGTAACGATAAAGCTCCGCTGCGCTGACATCCGTACCGAGCTGTTTCTCGTTAAACGGCTCCCGCACGAGCAGTTTCCTGTCCGTTCGCATGAGCGACATCGAGCCGTTCGGTCCAAGGTCCATCCTGCCGAACAGATCGGTGAAGAAGTCCAGGCCCAAGCCTACGTACGCGATCCCAGCAAACCGACCATCCGGATGGGAGAGCCGCCGACTGAACACAAGGCCCCACCCAAGGCCAACTGGGCTCTTGATGGGAAGCGAAACATAGAGACCCACGTCAGGGTGATCGCGGTGGGCGGTAAAATACTGTTGCTTTGCGACGTTGATGATGTCCAGGTCGGTGAAACGGGAGTGGAATTTCAGCCGGCCGCTCTCATCGACCACCGCAAGGGCTGCAAAGTATTGTGCCCTGGCTACCTGATCGAACAGCAGCTGCCGCTGAAGATCAGGTCCCAGTTGGTTGAAGCCGGGCTGATTGACCCGCTCAATCAGCTTCTGGATTGTCAGATCGATGATCTCAATGTTGCGGGAGATGTCCCGGCTCACGGATGCAACAAGATTGCTGGATGCTGCCTTGGCCTGGTCGAAGGCGTTTTGCCGTTCGTCGTAAACGAGGGCCGCGCAAAACAAGGTGAAGATCGCGGCCAGAACCAAAACGTTCAACACCGGATTGCGAGCAAGCAGGTTCTTAGACCAGGAAATGGAGGTCACGAGACTACTTCTTGGAGAAACTCATCGGGCGGGACTTCAACGAGACTTATGCATGACAGGCCACGACTTGGCCCTGGTTGAAATAGGCCAGAGAAGCGTTTGAAAATCCATCCAACATGGAAAACTGGGTAAATGAACGCGCGAGGCTCTTACGCAGTGAGAGCCTTGGCGAACGTCGTTGGGATCAGCGCAAGATCTGTGCCTGATTGTACGGTAACGAAGTACGTAGCAAGAACGTGTGCGATCAAGCAGACGAATAGAACCCCTCAAAGCCTTATCAGGCTTGGTTTGGATGTCTGAGACGTGGTACCGGGTGGAGCACATGGATGAGAAAGGTAGCACTGCTGAATGCGTCGTCAGAGTGGCCTTGTCGTGCTGAGTCTGGCGCATAGGATTCGTGCTGAAGCAGCAATGTGTTAGCAGATGATCGTGAGCTTTCCTCTGCCTTAATGCAGCGCGTCAGATCTCTCCCCACGCCGCAAGGGTTGCCGATCCGTTCTACCTTAGCGCTCAATCAGGAGCAGATCTTGCGCTGA
>KI911973.1:3902-4051 GCA_000517005.1 Microvirga lupini | reverse complement strand
GGCTCTGTTGCATTAACTTGAAAAGAGCACAACGAACCCGGTTGACTGGAGCGCTCAGGCGGCAAGGCCGAAGAACTGGTTGACGAGACGGATTTCGCCTGTCACGCCCGGATGGCTCAGGACGCAGTGACCGCGGCGGATCATGCGCA
>KI911973.1:3386-3802 GCA_000517005.1 Microvirga lupini | reverse complement strand
GGTGGCGGAGGCTGTCTTCATCCTCTGGAAGCCACGCGCCGGTCGGATCACGCGCTTGAGCGCGCCGTGATCCGCTTCGATGATGTTGTTCAAGTATTTCGATGTCCGATGCTCGACATCCTTGGGCAGCAGCCCCTCGCTTTGTAATCGTCGGATGGCCTTCGGGTAAGATGCCAGTCCGTCAGTTGTGATCGAGCATGGTGGATGGCCGCTCATTGTCTTGAGTGCTTTACGCAGAAATCGATAGGCTGCTCCAGTATCGCGTCGTTCTGCCAGCTTGGAGGTGATCAATTGGCCGAATTTGTCGACAGCCCGGAACAGGTACTTCCATCGCCCGCCGACCCGCACATAGGTCTCATCAACCCGCCATGATCCTGAACGATAGCCTTGGTATTGGCGAACGCGCTTCTCAATCT
>KI911973.1:540-3286 GCA_000517005.1 Microvirga lupini | reverse complement strand
TAGGCAGCCAACACGCAGGAGGATCAGCATGCCAGTCGATTACCGCTCCGAGCTGAGGCGGCCCGTAGCGCTGGTGTTGGCTGGCGCTGCCGTGTTGGGGTGGCTTCTGGCCCTCAGCGTATGGTTGTCCTCCTCAAACCGGCTGCAGGAGGCCCGGGCGGAAACCACCCGCGTACAGCAGGCCCAAGTTGCCCTGCAACGGCAGCTCGACGAGCAGCAGCGCGCCGGAGCAACATTGGCGGACTTGCAAACCAGGACCGCGGACGCCGAGCAGCAGTTGACCCGGATCGCGCAGGCCCGAGACCAAGCTCAGGCCCAGCTTGATACCCTGCAGCAAACCACTCAGGCATCCCAGCAGCAGCTCACCCAGGCCGCTCAGGCCCGCGAGCAGCTTCAGGCGCAGCTCGGGACTCTGCAGCAGTCACTCCAGGCGACGCAGCAGCAGCTGGCCCAAGTCACGCAAGCGCGTGAGCAGGCCCAGTCGCAGCTCAGCGCCGTCCTCCAGGATCTCCAGGCCCAGCAGCAGCAATTGACGCAGCTCACGCAGGCCCGCACCGAGGTCCAGTCCCAGACCTCCGCGGCCCAGCAAAGCTTGCAGGCCAATGAGCAACGTACTGCCGAGCTGAGCCGCGGCATTGCGGCGCTCTCGCAGCGCCTGTCGGAACTCCAGAACCAGCTGCCGCAGGCCGAGCAACGCCTGACCGCGGCGAGGGAGGAGATTGCAACCAGCGAACGGACCATCGGGGCCCGCACACAGGAGCTGAACGATCTGAACCACCGGTTGGAAGAGGCTCGCCGTCAGGAGACAACGGCCCGCGAGACGGAGAGCCGAGCCACGCAGGAGCTAGCGTCCAGGAGAGCAGAACTCGCCGAGGTCGAGCAACGTCTCCAGCAGACGCGTGGGGAGCAAACCGCCGCCCAGACGGAGCTTGCCAACCTCCGCTCCGAGCGGGAGCGTCTCACGAGAGAGCGGACTGAGATCCAGACCCAGGCTGCCCGGCAGCAGAATGATCTTCAAGCTCAGCTTGCCAAGGCGACGGACGACCTCGCTGCTCGGAACAGAGAGGTAGCAGAGCTGGAGGGCCGCCTTCAGGTGACCCGCCGGGAACTCACTGATGCGCAGGGCCGACTTGCCGAAGCACGTCAGCAGCTCGCTGCCCCACCCGCCGGTGGGACAACACCCGATGCAGGTGCTTTACCTGGTACAGCACCAATTCCAACTGCGCCTCCGCAACCGTAAGTGTATTGATCCGGGAACTCCCAGCTCAGACGCCGCCCCTGCTGCTGCCAGCGCCTGGCCACTCGCGCGCTCCCCTTTTTTCGACTGGGTCGAAGCTGAGACGGCGGCTTGCCTTACTGCGGCGCCTGAGAAGAGTGCGATCCCGCTGAGATCGGTTGTATTACGCAAGGATTGGGCCTTCCCTTGTCGACCGGAAGTGACCGTCGCAGGGCAACTGATGCTCGATCATCCAAGCCAAAAAGGATGCGGCCTAGCCACTAGCCGGTAAATCAGGAAGGATCGCTTTGGGTCAAACCGGGAAATTCCCTGCCTGTCAGGAATGTTCGGTGTTTCCAGCTTCAGCAGACATTCGGCTTACTCCAGCTCCGTGCCATTTCCAGACCTTAGTCCGTGACACTCTGGCGCCTCCGCTCGGTGAACCTGACGGGCAATTGGATCGACGAGCGTTATGACGGGATTGCGGAGCGTGCGATCCTCCCCGCCACAACCGGCAATAAAGACCACTTTCGTCCCTGGTTCAGAAGTCTGGCTCCAACCGGGGCATTCCAACTGGCAGCGAGTATCGAGCGATACCTTTTCATCCCGCGGCTGCCACAGGAACCCCACGGGCATCGAGAGCTTGCTCAACGATCGCGGAGAAGCGGTCTCCAGCCGCGGATTTGCCGGTCCGCGCAAAAGCGCGGCGGATCGCCAAAGAGCCGCCAATAACCGACACCAGCCTTGGGATGCAGCGTCCAAAACCCCACAGGCTCCGGGATCTCCGGTGGGGTCGCGTCCCCGATCACCCAGAGGATCACGGGCGTGCCGTCACGCGGCGCGGTGCTGATTGGCGACCAGCCCTCACTTAGCGGCTCAATCGACATAGTCGGTTGGATCTCCAGTGTGACTAAAGCAGAACTGACCAATTCACAAAGTCAGATCATCTGGCGGGGCTACCGCCTTCGAGCCAAGTTGCCGGAAGAGCTAACTCGCCCGCGCCACGTTACTGCCACGTTCGGGGCGAACCATCGGGCCAATTCCTGATGCAGTATTCAGTCATTGGCCAAAGAGGTCGGGGGCTCGTCGGGTTATGGGGCACGATGTCATCGTCAGGATGCAACCGCAATTGATCGCCCATAGCACCTTTCCGCCCATCATCACCCTGCTGATCTGCCGCAACACCGTTCTGCACCTCGGTCTCAGGCGCGTTCGTTCCGGCGCGCCATTTGCCCTGGCGGATGATGTTATTGATCCGACATCCGACGTTGCGGCCTTTGCCGGAAGCGAGCCCGTTCTTATCCTGCTGTGTGAGCGCCTCTCGCCCGACGAGTATTTGGAAATCCTTGCGCGGCTGAAGGTCCAGTGTCCCTCGGCCTGGGTGGTTATCCTGGCCGATCATTTAGACCCCAACGCTGTCGTGCGTCTGTACGAGGCCGGATTGAACGGGCTGTGCTCACCTGCGATGCTCGGGAGCGGCCTGGTCAAGGCTCTGGAACTGGTGGTGGCCGGTGAGACCTTCCTGCCGGC
>KI911973.1:0-440 GCA_000517005.1 Microvirga lupini | reverse complement strand
GGTTGCTGGCCTGCTCGTCACCACCGAGGCTATGGTCGCCGAATTGCCGAAGAAAGAATCCGCTCCGGCAATGCCGGGTGGTGGCATGGGCGGCGGCATGGGCGGCATGGACTTCTAAGTCCTGCTCCCATCATCCAACTGGAAAGGCCCCGGATCCCTCCGGGGCCTTTTCGTTTGTGCTGTGAATTCTCTATAGGCGATCACACAGGTGAAGATTGGGCGGACAGGTGCGTCGCACTACGCCGGCTGTGAGACCAGGTCGTTGACCGTTCTTCGTCCCTTGGAACAGCCGCGCCAATCCTGGCACAGCGAACGCGCTCGGTTATGGAGCTGGCCGAACGTTTCTTCGTCCAACCACACCCAAGGCAATAGTCGCATCAGCGCTGATTCAGCAGGACCACGTTGGATCCAGTCGTGTTGTTGCCCTTGGTTTGCTTGAT
>KI911972.1:35358-36900 GCA_000517005.1 Microvirga lupini | reverse complement strand
GCCCATCCAGAGGCTCGCTTCATCGCTCCTATTCCATAACGTCCCTTTCCGCGAACAACGGAGGGTCGATCTGGACCGATGCCGACTGAGGCGGCAGGATTGCGCAGCGCGTGATGTACGAAGCGCCACCGCTGGGTTCATAGGCTAACCCACACCAATGCCCTCCGCCTGTCTCGCCCGTATCCCCTGGGATCGCAAGATATTGGATTTTCTCGCTCGGCACGTCGATCCATCGCTTGGCCACGAGCATTTGCACACCGGTTACGGTGAACCGGTACGGAGCAAGTCGGCAATCCCTGTCATCGCAGCAGCTCGCACCCGACTTGTCCTTCAGATGCGAGTAGATGTCGTGGGCTCGGAGCGGCAGCGGCAGGCTGACGGCGAGAACAATGGCGATAAGGGCAGTGCTTGAACACATACCCCCCTCCCTTACGGGCTTGCTCCCTCAGGGGCGGCTCGGGGCGCTGGGTCGGAGCCACGAGGCGCTGCAAGAGAGGCTAGGTCAACTGCAGGCTTGAGAATACGCCCGTTCCGACACGCTTACAACAGAACCGTGGCCAGAAGGCCTTCCGAGGCCAGCGAGAGCGTAGCCCGCAAGAGTTCCCGTCCAGCCTCGTCCTTCACGATGTCCGGCAGAGCCTTCTTTGCTTCGTTTGCCCTCCAGTTCCACCCCACCTGATCGGGCGTGAAGTGGTCACCGTCATGGCGTTGAAGAGGTAGCGGGGCATGGCCACTCCGGGATTTGAGGCCAGTGGCTGTCGACGCCTGGCTCCCGGACTGTTCCATAAGGGCACTTTCTGCTAATCACGCGGTCCCATAGGTGTTGTTAGGATCAGGGAACCAGCCCTTCGAGAAGCTGCTCTTTCGGTGCCGTTACACCCGCGATCTCTTCTCTGATTGGTCGCCCGTCTTGGACCCGATGCCCTCAAACCGATGGACCCGGTCAGCAGCAGCCGGTGCCCTTACAACAGAGGCGGGTACATTTGCCATCATTATCTTCGGGCTGAGCCCTGAAAGGTGCTATGATGCCCTTGCTGGGTGAGGACGTCGCGTCATGGCTGCCGGGTGCTCCTAATTCTGGCGGGTTCCTAGTCCGTCCTCATTAGCCACACAGTATTTTGACGGCCTCTTCCCCTTTGAGGGAGGCTAAAATGGTACTTCAGAGCAACCTGTCACGGGCACAGATCCACACCTCTGACTATCCTCGTCGTGGTAGAGCCAACTCCGTGAAAAAGGCTCTCGTGTCGATTGCCTTCGGCCTGACAGCCAGCCTGTTTGCCACGGGCGCCTCGGCCCAGGCGACACTCAACAGCGTGAAGCAGAAGGGCTTCCTGACCTGCGGTTCGAACACGGGTCTTGCCGGTTTCGGTCAACCGGACGCTCAAGGCAACTGGACGGGCCTCGACGTCGATCTCTGCCGCGCCATCGCGGCCGCCATCTTCGACGACCCGACCAAGGTTCGCTTCATTCCGCTCGCCGCCAAGGACCGCTTCACTGCGCTCCAGTCCGGCGAAGTGGACGTGCTGTCCCGCAACTCGACAG
>KI911972.1:35155-35258 GCA_000517005.1 Microvirga lupini | reverse complement strand
CATCCTTTGGTAGCGTCTACAGAGTTGTTGTGGACGCTCGCATAGGATAGCCCTAATTCGGCAAAGTGCTTACTCAAAGCCCGCATCAGCCCGCCTCACCCTC
>KI911972.1:25654-35055 GCA_000517005.1 Microvirga lupini | reverse complement strand
ACGGCGACAACCAGTGGGGCGATATCGTCCGTGGACCCACAATGCCATGCTGAACGCCGAAGAGCTCGGCGTCACCAAGGCGAATGTCGAGCAGATGAAGAACTCCGAGAATCCGGAGATCAAGCGTCTTCTCGGCACGGAAGGCAAGTTCGGTGAGGCTATCGGCCTGACCAACGACTGGGCCGTGCGCGTGATCAAGCACGTGGGCAACTACGGTGAAGTCTTCGAGAAGAACGTCGGCGAAGGCTCCAGGCTGAAGATCAAGCGCGGTCAGAACGCACAATGGACGAAGGGCGGCCTGCAATACGGCATCCCGGTGCGCTGATGAAGGAGGATCTTCGGAATGCCAGACGCGTCCGCTCGTCCGAGTCCATCCCGGTGCAGGTGGAACAGGCCGAACTGGAGCGGGTGCGCCACCGCGAAATCCACTCGCTGAGCGCCTACGAGCACCGCCTGCGCGGCCGCGAGCACGGAAGCGGCAATGCATGCCAGGTTGATGGGTGTGCCCCTGGTGCAGCGCCTTGGAGAGAAGGACCTGCCGGCGGTGGGCGGCCCCATCGCGTGGCTCCGGCTGCCAGCCCGGTTTCAGCATGCGGCCGACTTGGAGCACTAAAAGCGCAGCTTGAAGATTGCAGGGCTTGAGTAAGCGCTCGGATGCGGGTGCGGTACGAGGAAGGTCTCAAATCGTGGCTACGCGGCCTGCTTTCGTAAACACCAAATGAACTCGACGGGACGAGACACGGTCATCCGATTGCTGAGTGTCAGGTGACATCTGCTCATTTGCGTTGAGTACCTGGCTTTGAGCAGAGCTCGGCTCGATTGCTCAGCTTCGGGGTATTCCCATGACCTCCGGAAGCGAGAAGACCTCGATGGCGCGACCGACACCCGGGAGCTCATGGCGACCGAACGACTGGGGGTGTCCTCCATGGAGCGATGCGGCGACCTCAGAGATGACGAGCGGCACTGCGAGGGTTTTGCAGAGCGCTTCCAAGCGGCTGACCTCGTTGACGGCCGGGCCCGTCGCCGTGAAGTCAAGGCGCCGCGCCGAACCGACATTGCCATACATCACATCTCCAGCATGGAGGGCGATGCCGCAGTGGATCTCGGTCGCCCCAGCCTCGGAGCGCCGGGCGTTGACCTCGCCCAGGCGGTCGAGGGTGTCGCGTGCTGCCGCGAGCGCGAGCCAACACGCATCCGTCCCAGCCTGCGTACCCGCCTCGAATGGGAACATGGCCAACACACCGTCGCCGGTGAACTTCAGGACCTCGCCGCCCTGGGCGTCGACCGCATCGACAACGCAGTCATAGTACGCGTTGAGCGTGGCGAGATAGGTCTCCAGCGATGCGCTCGCGGCCAAGGCAGTTGAGCCCCGCATGTCGCTGTACCAGACGACCGCATGGACCACGTGACCCTGGCCGCGCTGCACATGCCCGCGCAACACGCTCCGGCCCGAGGCAGTCCCGAGATAGGTGCCAAGGAGGGTCTCGGCCATCTCAAGTGTAGCTGCGGCTTTGACCGCGACGGCAAGGGGCGGGACAAGCATCCGGAGGGTGGCCAACTCGCGCGCGCTAAACCCATTCCTGCGGATGGTGCTGAAGGAGCCTGTGATGCCTTCGCGCATGGCCACACCAACTGGCATATCGGGCCAGAGTCCGGGATCCGCGGAGCTGCCGAACGGCTGGAAGAAGGCGAGATAATCGGTAAACCCCAGGCTCCGGAGGTGACCAAGGAGCGGGAATGGGAGTGGATCCTCACCGCTATCGAGCCGGTATCGCAGCTCCTCGGTCCCGGTGCATTGCATATGGAAGAAGGGTGAAGGCGCACGCCGGATATCCGGTTGTGTGGCGGGTTGGCGCTCCGCCCTGCCCGTGTCCCGGGTCCATGTGAAGGTCATGCCGTCAAACTGAGGGTGGAAGGCAAGGTAGGCTACAACGGCGCGATCGAGGTCGAACCCTCCAGCAAGAAATTGCGCACATAAGCCTTCGAGGGTGGCGTCAACGTTGGCTCCCTTCAGCGCCTGCCGGTGGAGCCAAGACACGATTGCGGCCGTCTTGCCCGAGATGCGGGGTTCTGCCATGCTAGGTACGATGCCATGCTCAATGCGGGCTCCGCAAGCCATTCCGGCTCATGAGTCTATGTCGGCCGGGAGCTCATCCGGCAGGCGCTTGCCCTCGGAGTGCAGGCCATCATCGGCACGGCTGAGATAGACTGCGTCCATAGAACGATCGAGCGGATCGGCCCGATTCTGTCCGAGACCGAGCTTCGCAGGGTGTGGTTGACCTCAGCCTGTCTTGTCGCGATCCTCGGCCGAACACGACCGGAGGTCAGAATGGCCGATATCCACATCGAGACTTTGCGCAAGCTTCGTGACGTGCTGGTCGAGCAGCGCCGAAACGCTGCCAACGAAGCCGCACGTCTGATCAGTTCGGATCCCCAAGCGGCATTCGAAAAGATCGCGGCGGTGCTCGACTTCCATTCACAAATCGAAGGGCTCGACCGCGTCATCCTCGATGAGGAAGATATGACTAACAACACCATTCAAGTCGGGGAGATGTTTGGGAGTGATTGAGCTTGGGACGAACACTCTCGTGCGATGGGAACCTATTGGTTCCCAACTTAGCGCGACCCGTTCAACCGTTGCTGTAAAGAGCATGCGTCGATGGAAGGCTCTGGTTTTGTACCGCGCTTGATGAGGAGCAAGAAAAACCCCGCCTCATGACTTGGCACGAGCGAGGTGAGGAAGTGGGCCCAGAGGGAAGGAAGAGACACCTTCATCAGCGACAACCGCTTTAAGTGACTCTTGTTGTCCGAAAGGGTACAGAGAGGCTGCTTGCAACTGGAGCTACTTGATTGCTTCTGAGAGCGACAGTCTCAGCACGACCGTGCCGGCCTCATCCCTCACCTCAAACGAGCATTGTAGCGAGTCCGGAATGGCCTTCAACCGCGCTCCCGTCATCAGGACGCCTTCTTAGCAGGCTTGTCGCGTTTTTGATTCCTGCCACCCTGCTTCCGTGACCGGTCGCCAGACGAAGGGGCACCCCCCTCGTTCTTCCCTATACAGCCTCTCCACCCGTTGCTGCGTCTGTTTGTTCCTTAGGTGACTCGCGCAGTGAGACGAGTTGGAATGCTGGCACTGGCTTGTGGAATCCCTTCAGCGTCAGATCCCCGACTGGAGCGGCTTCGATCTTATCCTGGAGGGAAGCTAGAACCCTCTGGGTTAAGAGTATTTGTCCCGGCCTAGCCTCGCTGCACAGGCGGCAGGCAAGGTTTGGAACGGTGCCGATAACCGAGTATTCCAACCGGCGCTCGAAGCCGATGCTCCCCAGTGTTGCGTAGCCTCTGGCCACGCCGACGCCGAACCCGAGCTCATGCCCTCGTTTCCGCCAGCCCTCGGCCAGCGTTTGGATGCCCGAACGCATGTCGAGCGCCATGCTCACCGCACGCTCGGTATGATCCGTCTGCGCGATTGGATCATTAAACAGTACCAGGACCCCATCCCCAACGAACCGCTCCAGGGTCCCCTCATAACGCAGAACAAGCTCTCCCACGGCGGCATGGTACTCCCGAAGAATGGCAATGACCTCCTCAGGCTCCGCCGTCTCGGCGAAGCTCGTGAAGCCGCGCAAATCTCCGAAGAGGACTGTGACATCGCGCCGGTGGCTCTCCAGGGGATCCACATCTCCGTGCCCGGCGATCACAAGATCCGCCACTTGCGGGGGGAGAAACCGACGCAGGCGTTCCATGCGCGCGATCTGCTCGACTTGCTCAGTGACCCGCTGTTCCAGCATCTGATTCCACTCGGCGAGTCTTCTTGCCTGATCCTGGACTGTATCGTGCAGCGCCTTGACGCGTAGCATGGACCGGACTCGCGCCAGCAGCGCAGCATGGTCGACGGGTTTGGTCAGGTAATCGTCACCTCCGGCATCCAACCCCTCGACGACATCCCGTGGATCCGACTTGGCTGTGACAAGGATGACAGGAATGTGCCGGAGTGCCTCATCGGCCTTCAGCCGCCGCACGGTTTCGATCCCGTCCAACTTCGGCATCATGATGTCGAGCAATACCAAGTCGGGAGCGATCTCCTTCACCCGATCGAGCGCCTCCTCACCGTCGGCAGCGGTTGCAACATCATAGCCCTGGCTTTGAAGCCTGCGCGCCAGGAGATCGAGGTTCTGAGGCGTGTCGTCAACGATCAGAATAAGGGGTACGTCGCGCATATCCGTCCGCCCGCGTCATGCCAAGTATTCCTGGATTGTGGCCAATAGCTTGCGCGGGCTGAATGGCTTGGCGATGTAGGCATCGCAGCCGGCCTCTCGCGCCTTCGCCTCATCGCCCGCAAGTGCATAGGAGGTGACGGCGATGATCGGGACATGGTGCAGGACCGGGTTGCCTTTGATGCGCCGGGTCGCGTCATAGCCGTTCATCAAGGGCAGCTGGATGTCCATCAGAATGAGGTCGGGCCGGCTCCTTTCTGCCGCGGCGACGCCGTCCTCGCCATTGACGGCCTCCAGCACCTCAAAGCCGGCGCGTGTCAGCAGGTCGCGCAGCATCCGCCGGTTATGCCAGGTATCTTCAACGACAAGGATCCGCTTCATCACGCCGCCTCCATGACCTCGTCCACTTGGATCGGCACAATGATCCTGAAGGTCGAGCCTTGCCCTGGAGCAGACTCCACTTTGATTGTTCCACCATGCATTTGGATAATACGTCTTGAGATCGCGAGCCCCAATCCTGTGCCACCCTTCTCTCGGGTTGACGAATTGTCGACCTGATGGAACACGTCGAAGATCCGTTCCTGGTCGGCCAGGGCAATTCCCGGGCCAGTGTCGGAGACCGCCAGCTCGAACGCATCTCCGGCAACGCTCGCGGTGATCCTGACCGCCCCCACGTCCGTGAATTTGATGGCGTTTCCGACGACGTTCAAGAGGACCTGGGTGAGCCGCCGTTCATCCCCTCGCCCTAAGGGAAGGTCATCCGCAATGCTGACCTGCAGATCAAGACCCTTGGCCTGGGCCAGAGGCTGCGCGACAGTGATCACAGCTTCAATGACGCTCTGAGCAGCGTAGTCATCGAGCGTCAGCGTAAATTGCCCCGCCTCGATCTTTGACAGATCAAGAACGTCGTTGATGAGCGCCAAGAGGTGTTCGCCATTCGACTGGACGTACTCCAGAATTTCATGGGCTTCGCCGGCCACTTCGCCGTAGACACCGTCGAGCAGCATTTCTGTGTAGCCGAGAACCGCATTGAGCGGCGTGCGCAGCTCGTGACTCATGTTGGCCAGGAACTGCGACTTATGCTGACTAGCGATCTCGAGCTGCCGGCCCTTGTCTTCAATCTCACGGAACAACCGTGCGTTCTGGATGGCGAGCACCGACTGGTTGGCGAAGGCCTGCATGACATCTATGGTCCGCCGAGGAAATTCCCCCTCCTCGCGCCGCATGAGAACGAACGTTCCGAAGACACGCTCCGCGCGCACGAGCGGAACAACCAGGACGCTTCGGATCCCAGCTCCAAGGGCCACATCGCGGAGCGGCCAGCTTGGCAAGCGGGTGAGATCATTGACTGAAACGGGAGCATGTTGCCGGATCGCCGTTCCCATCACCGTTTCCGTTTCAAGAATCTGTAGGCTCCGGATCTGGGCCGACAGAGCCTCTTCAAGGCCGGATGCCCGCCACAGCATGAATCGGCGGTTGGTTCGATCGTAGCGGAACAGCGCGCAGGCATCGGACTGCCCTAACGCCATGGCTGAGGCTGAGATCAGATTGAGGACGCGGGTCAGGTCGAGAGTGCCGCTGACCGCCTGGCCGGTTTCTGCCAGGGCCTTGAGCTCCTCGACGGAAGTGGCCAGTGCGACGGATTGCTCCTGCAACTCCCGGACGAGCCGGGCATTCTCGATCGCGATCACGGCCTGGTCAGCGAAGCCGGTAACCAGATCAACCTGCTTGTCCGTGAACGGCTCAACGTGATTGCGGGCGAGTGCGATCACGCCAATGGGCTCTCCGTCGCGTAACAGCGGCACGCCCAGCACAGTGCGGAAGCCGCCGAAGCTCTGAGCCTCTTGCCAAGTGTAGCGCGCGTCCGTCGCGACATCGTCAAAGTGCACCACGCGTCGTTCCGTGGCAGTTCGTCCAACCACAGTTCCCGATGCATCGGACCGGATCGGATTGTCTTCGATAAACTGCCTGAAATCTTGCTCAAAACCGAACGAGGCTCTAAGCCTGTAAAGCCCCTCCTCCAAGCGAAACAGAAAGCCCTTGTCCGCACGGCAGAGTTGGGTTGCCGTTTCCACGAGTGTATCGAGAACCGGCTGCAGGTGAAGCGTCGAGCCGCTGATGGCCTTGAGCACCTCGCCTGTCGCCGTCTGATAGGTCAGTGCTTCAGCGAGTTCGTGGGTGCGGGCTTCAATCTCCCGGTAGAGGCGTCCGAGTTGCTCGGACGTCTGATTAACGTTCGCCGCCAGCATTCCAAGCTCGTCCCGATTGGTGACGGTAACTTGTTGCGCAAAGTGACCGGCGGCAATCTGCCGAAGATGAGCTTCGATCTTCTGGACTGGTCCGATCAGCGACCACGAGATGATGTATCCAAAGCCAAGCGCCAGCATGATACTGGCGACGACGAACGAAACAACAATCCTCCGGGAGGTCACGTAGGCTCTTTCCGTTGTATCAATGGCGTCAACCATGTCGGCTTCGGCTAGATTGACGAGCTGGTTCGTCAGGCGCTCGAGGCGGTCGGCCAACGGGATGATCTGCGCCTGAACGTCGCGCGCCTCGCCCGTGCGGCCGGCGCCAATAAGGTCTACGATACGCAACACCTCAGCTGTGAACTGATCGTAGTTCTGTCGAACTTGCCTGAGGAGATCCGCTTCTTCGTTGGCGACAAACTCCATGCGGTCGAGGTCGTAGCCGAATTGTCTGAGTTGACGGAGCGCCGAATCGAGCATCCTGTCGTCCTGAAGCAGGAGCGCGGTCGAGATGCTGTAGAGTTGGCTCGTCGTGTCGTGCTGAACCTGATGATAGGCTGCGATCTTTCGTTGCAGCTGGATCAATTCGTTGGTTTCGTCATTGACCCCACTCAGCATCTTCAATCCGACAGCGCCGAGCACGATCAGCAAGCCGACAATCGAGAGAAACGCGATCAGAAGCTTGGTCTGAACACGCGCCGGCCATCGCGCTACCAAGCCAATTAAGCGGTCCATAAGCTTAGTTAGATTCGTTGGCGAGGCTGAGAAGATCACGCCGGAACTCCTCCAGATCAAATCGAACCCCCAGGTACTGAACACGCAGGATGCCCTTCGGGTCGACGAGCGATGTCAGGAACGTGTGGTCTATATCTCCTACGGAGGTCTCCCTTGCAAACACGCCGTACTTCCGGGCTACATCGCGAATGGAAGCTGGATCACCGGTCAGAAACGCCCAGCCTCTCAGGTCTGCGGAGAAACTGTCGGCGTATTGCCTGAGCACTTCCGGGGTGTCCCGCTCCGGGTCGACGGTGATCGACACGAAGGCAACCCTTGGGCCGAACGCGGGGCCCAGCTTGTCCTGCACACGCACCATGGTATCGGTCAGCAAAGGGCAGCTATCGGTACAGGAGGCAAAGATGAAGGTCACCACGACCACTCTGCCGCGGAAATCGCGGAGCGACACGTGCACGCCGTCCTGCGAGGTCAGAGTAAAGTCCGGCGCTGGCCTGATCGCAGGCAGGCGTTGTTCGCGTGGAGCGTCGTGAGCGTGCACCGGACAGGAGAGAATCCCTAGCAAGAGGAGACGTGTCGGCCACCTGCTCATGTCTTCAACTCACGCTTGATCTCGTTGAGAAAGCGCCAATCCGTCCCATTGGCGATGATCTTTTGCGGGCTTGATTTGATCATACCGCCTTCGCGGAGACGCAACGAGAAGAATCGGATCGTGTCCTCTGGGTCATGATCCCGCCATTTCGCGTACGAAATTTCCTTGAGCGCCTGAAGCGCAGGCTCGTATTGCTTGGTATAGCCGCCATCGACCAGGAAGCGAGCCACCCGTTCCGGCTCCGAGACGCACATCTCAGTGGCCTTGATGATCGCCCGCACGACCCGCTTAGTGGCCACTGGGTATTTTTGAGCGTACGTTGCATTACTTGCCAACATGCAGCAGAAATGCTGCGACCAGGGTCGATCCTGGATGCTGTTTACAATGACATGGCCGATCTTGCGGGCGCGTAGCTCCTGGGGCTCAGGCGGGAAGCCGAGGAACGCATCGGTCTTGCGCTGCATGAACAGGTCGAGCGCCTTGACGTCACTGGTTATCCAGTTGATGTCCTTGAGGGGATCGAGGCCGACATTGGTCGCCATTGCGGTCACGAAGACATGCGGGTCTGATCCGAGATTTTGTCCAACGCCGACCGTCTTGCCCTTCAAATCGAGGACACTGTTGATGCCCTCGTGGGCAAACAGTTCATAGCACCCCACATGCACGCCCGCTAGCACCTTGATGGGAGCGCCCTGATCGATCGGGATGGCGAGGGCTGTCGCGAAATCCAAGGCGAAATCGATATCACCACGCCCCAGCATCGCGATTGATGCCAGGCCAGCCTGCTGGTCGACATACTGGAAGTCCGTCAACCCCTCGGCACGGATCAGTTCTTCCGCGATGAATTGCGGTGCGATGCAGATCCCAGGCGATCGTGAAAAGCGAACCGTAGTCGTGTCGAGCGGCGCCTCTGCGGCAATGGAGTCCCGGACACTCGCCAGGGCTGCAGCGCCTGAAAGTGTGAGGTTGGCGAGGAATTGGCGACGAGTTTGAAGGATTTGCATAAGGGACCTCCTCCGGTTCATTTCGGATCAGGCAAGTCCAACTCGCAGGCGACGCGTGATCTTACGAAAAAGCGCAGATGTGTAACCTCGGGACGTCCCACCTTGAACAAGCTGGGCCGTGCCATTGGGTCCAGGCGTCCGGGCGTGTCCTCTCCAATGACAGATGGCGGCTGGGTGCCCCGGATGACTCGACGGCAAAGGAGCCGGGAGACACAGCCCGGAAACGAATTGCCGGAGCCAGGGGGCAGTCTTGCCTCTGCATGCGCATGAGATGCCTCATCGGATAAATCATTCTATCACGAGCAGAGATCCCGGAGAAGACAAGGCATTCTCAGGGATGGATAGCCGCGGTGCGCTGGCACGGATATGCAATGCCCCCTTGCCACGGGAGCGAAGGTCGTCGTTGGGAACTGTTGCATTAACCTCGACCGTATAATGAAGGGCGGTTCATCAAGGAGCCGCCTCAGTGTCGATGTTCAAGCGCCGCCGCTTTCCAGTCGAGGTCATCCTGCTGTGTGTGCGCTGGTATTGTAAATACGGGATCAGCTACCGTGATCTTGCTGAGATGATGGAGGAGCGCGGCGTCGCCGTTGACCCGAGCACCATCTTC
>KI911972.1:23291-25554 GCA_000517005.1 Microvirga lupini | reverse complement strand
ACCTTATCAAGGACCTCGCTCAGGATCGTGGAGGGTAGACGAGACCTATGTGCGGGTTGGCGGCAAGTGGAAGTATCTCTTCCGTGCGGTCGACAAGTATGGGCAACTGATCGACTTCATGCTGTTGGATCGGCGCAATACCAGAGCAGCATATCGTTTCCTGCGGAGAGCCTTGAGGACGATGAGCGACTATCCTCCCTCGTCTATCACGACTGACAAACTGGCGTCCTATCAAGGCGATCCGGCGCCTGCAACGAGAAGGACATCTGGTGCATCACGTTGAGCACCGGACGTCGAAATATCTGAATAACATCATTGAGGCCGACCATAGGGCGCTCAAGCGCGTGATCCGGCCGACGCGCGGCTTCAAGAGAGTGAAAACGGCCTCTGCCACGATCAAAGGCTTCGAGGTCATGCGGATGGTCCGTCGCGGCCATTGTACCTGGCCGACGCCCGGAGCGACGTGCGAAATCTGCTTGATCAGCGAGCTGTTCGGCCTTGCCGCCTGAAGCGACCCATTTAACTGGGTTCGTTGCGCCCCTTCCAAGTTACTGCAACGAAGCCAGCTTGAGCAGGACGGAAGGGTGATAAGAAGGCCGACCTGTTACCTCGGGCACGACACGGCCAAAGCCGTGGCTGCGCAGATCGAGCGCCGAGACAAAGGCATCGATGACGCGCACCGGATTGTTCTCATCGACCCAGTCGTCCAAGCTCTCAGGGAACAGGGTGGTCTGGCTGCGATCCACGCCTTCGACAAAGCGTCTCATCGGATCCCCCAAACAGTGCCAGGCAAATACTACCACCAACCAGGTTTTGACACAGCCAGGGTCAAACTCGGAAAATCCCTAGATCCTCCCGAATGTCGGCTTTGGCCAGACCAGCTGACCAAGCCTCTGGTCTGGCGGGACTCCGATGCAAGCTCATGCGTTGTTGCTTTACTAGCCGCGCACCAGGAGCCATCGTGTCAGACACCCACCTCGCAGAAACCATCGCCCAGGTTCCCCTCACCTTTTCTGATTGGAAGCCGATCCGGCATCTTGAGGATCCGCTCCACAAGGATCTCTCAGCTGTCACACGGATCGGGGATTGCCTCTTTCTCGCCTGTGACGAGACCGCAAGCGTCGAACGCCTCCGGCGCCTCGACGATGGCAGCTTCGGGGATCATCAGCATTTCGTCCTGGATGCTTTGGTCGACTTGCCTGCCGGAGCGGATGGCGAGATGGACATCGAGGGCCTGTGTGCCGATGACGGCTTCCTTTGGATCGTCGGATCCCACTCCCGCAAGCGCTCCAAGCCCAAGCGCGATGAGAACGACCACACGGAGGCTCTCCAGAAGATGGAGGAGATCGAGCGCGAGCCCAACCGCTACTTTCTGGGACGCATTCCTCTTGTGGAGGGGGCTCCAGGGCTCTTCACCCCTGCTCGATCAGAGGGCGAGCGACAGGCAGCCTGGCTCAGGCTGGGCAAGAGGCGCAGCGCCCTTGAGCGGTGGCTTGCGGCTGACCCACACCTTGGGCCGTTCCTGAGCATCCCATCCAAAGAGAACGGCTTCGATGTTGAGGGTCTGGCGGTGCATGGAAACCGGGTCTGGCTTGGGTTACGTGGGCCTGTGCTGCGTGGACACGCCGTGGTTCTCGATCTGGAGCTGAAACAAAAGGCACCAGACCGGCTGAAGGCGGGTCGGGTCGATGGTGAGCACCGCTATCGCAAGCACCTGCTCGACACGCGGGGTCTGGGCATCCGCGACATGCGGTTTGCGGGCGATGATCTTCTTCTGCTGGTGGGGCCGACCATGTCCCTGGAAGGCCCGGCCTTTGTCCTGCGGTGGCGGGACGCGGCGCATGACGACGCCTCTGGTGTCATCGCTCCAGAGCGCATCGAGACAGTAGCGGAACTGCCCTACCAGTTGCATGTGGATCATCCGGAAGGGGTTGAACTCTGGCCAGAGGCCGGCTCTGGAGCCTTGCTCATCATCTACGACGCCCCTGCCCCGGAACGCACCGACCCTGATACGTTCACGGTGCAGGCTGACGTGATCTGCCCGAGTGAGGCAAGACCAAACGAGAGCTGACCGAGACGTCTGGCTACCTATTGGCTACCTGGGAGAAAACGGTTCAAAGGGCAGAGGCCGGTAACCCTTTGAAAATATTGGTGAGCGCGCTGGGCCTCGAACCCAGGGCCCTCTGATTACAGGTCAGCTGCTCGTTCCTCGACCTCAGAATCGATGTCATCTTCGTCGAAACGGAGCACTTACAAGAACCCA
>KI911972.1:20320-23191 GCA_000517005.1 Microvirga lupini | reverse complement strand
AGGATGCGGGTGTCGCAGGCGGTCGCGGCAGAACAGGTGAGCATCAATGGGACTAGCCGAGGACTACATCACTCTCGATGCCACAGAACTGGCCGATCTCGTGCGGCAACGGCAGATCAGTCCCATCGAACTCGTGGAAGCCGCTATCGCGCGGCTGCATCAGGTCGAGCCTAAGCTGGCCGGAATAGCGGAATGGACGCTGGACCAAGCGCGTCTGGCTGCTTGTGAGTCTCTGGCAGACGCCCCCTTTGCCGGTGTGCCGTTTCTCCTCAAGGACAACATGCACTTTGCCGCCGGCATCCCGTATCACAACGGCAGCCGCATCTGGCACGGCTGGGTGCCGCCGCAGGACAGCGAGATGGTCCGCCGCTTCAAGGCTGCGGGTCTGATTATTCTCGGCAGCACCAAGGTGCCCGAGCTCTCCCTGACACCAGTGACCGAGCCCAGGCACTTCGGCCGCGCCAACAACCCTTGGGCGCTGGAGCGCACCACCGGCGGCTCATCGGGAGGATCGGCGGCCCACGTTGCAGCCCGCTCGGTACCGATGGCCCATGCCACCGATGGAGGCGGATCGATCCGGATCCCGGCGAGCTGCTGTGGCCTCTTCGGGCTCAAGCCCACCCGCGGCCGCACGCCGAACGGTCCCTATGTCGGCGAGGGCTGGCATGGCGCCGCCATCGGACATGCTGTGACCCGCAGCGTCCGCGATTCTGCCCGCCTGCTGGACGTGATTGCCGGACCTGATCTCGGCGCCCCCTATGGCCTTGCTCCGCCTGCACGGTCTTTTGCCGAAGCTGCGGCAAGTCCGCCAGGACGGCTGCGGATGGCCTTCAGCTCCAGCGCTCCCAACGGAGCTCCAGTGGACCCGGAGTGCCGGACGGCTGTCGAGAACGCAGCGAAGCTCTGTGGTGAGTTAGGCCACGCTGTGGAGGAGGCTGCGCCTGTCGTGCCGGAGGATTACTTCAGCTGGTTTCTGATCACCTTTCTGGCGGCTGTTTCGCAGGAGTTTGCTTTTGCGGAGGAGGTGACCGGCGCCAGACCCCGGCGCAGTGATGTCGAGGAAAGCACGTGGTTGTGCCGCGAGTTGGGGCGGGGCTTCTCGGCCGCGGAGCTCTCGGTCACGCTGGAGCGGCTTCACCGGGCCACGTGTCAGATTGCGGGGTTCTTCGAAACCTATGACCTGCTGTTGACGCCTGCACTCGCCAGCCCCCCGGTCCGGCATGGAGAGCTCCATCCAAAGGGGCTCGAAGCGGCGCTGCAAGGGCTGGCAGCCCGGCTGGGGGTTGGTCGCTATCTGCGCTATGGGCCGCTCCTGCGGCAGGCAGCGGATCGCGCGTTCCGGTTCATGCCGTTCTCCCCCATCTGGAACATCACAGGGCAACCGGCGGCCAGCTTGCCGTTGCATTGGACGCCCGACGGATTACCCGTTGGCGTGCAGGTTATCGCGCGCTTCGGGCAGGAGGAGACTCTCTTCTCGTTTGCATCTCAGATCGAGCAGGCTTGTCCCTGGAACCATCGTCTCCCGACAGCGGTCGTCGAGCTCACCTGAGCGCAGCATCTTAGCGAACAGTGATTGAGTTTACGCGACGCCCTCAAAATAAAGGGGGGTGGGGTGGCGGTGAGATTCCGGCTGTATTCCCTACTCAACCCTCCATCAATCCGATCCGCCGTTCCCCTGACAGGACCGGTTCAGGTTCGGCCTGAATTGCCGGAGCGGCCTCACCTTCTCGTGGATAGGCTTTCCACCACGTAGGAGCGGATCCGCATCCGCCCATGGCTATGATCGCGTCGGCCCACATCGATTGCTCCGCAGCTCCAGCGGACGCAACAAAGATTGCCTTTCCACTGGGAGAGATTACTCCGGCACACCGGCCTTGACCAATCCCTCCACGAAAACGGCGCCATGCGCATACCGGCTCATGGTCTGGCGAACCACGCTCACGCGATAAGGCGTGCCGGTGAGGCGGTTCCGCTTCCGCAGGTACATCTGCGCTTCCTCCACAAGCCCAAGATGGCCACAGCAGCTGATCAGAGGATTATAGTGACTTACAAGATCAGGGAGACCTTGGATGGACCGGCGCAGATACACAAGCGCTTCAGGAAATCGCCTCGCCGCCAGCAATGCCAGCCCGTGGAACACAGTGTAGATGCCCGTAAAAGGGTCGACCGGCTCATCCGGAGGGCATGACCGGTCTCCGCGATAGCATCATCAAAATACCCGGCTCGAAGGAGTGCCACCCCGTACATTGTGCGGCCCAACGCCCAGTTCGGGTGAGCATCGAGTGCGGTGCGGAGCTGCTCCAGGGCCCTATCGTGATGACCTGCCCCACTGAGGGTCAGCCCGAAGGTCATCCGCGCCCAAGGTTCGTCGGGATCAAGGGCTAAGGCCCGTTCGGCCAATTCTTCAGTCTCTCGATAGAGGCCCTCGGCACCCCCGTTCCTATTGGAGAACCACTGACTGAAGACCTGCCACCACTTGGCCCACGCGAGGATGGCATAGGCTCTGGCATAGGAGGGCTCCCTGCGGATTGCGAGCTCAAGAAGCGCCTGTGCCTCCTCATTCGCCCGCCGGTCAACTCGATGGATGAGCGTGATGGCTCGGACAACAAGGCCCCAGGTTGCCACGCTCTCAGGAGGCTGCTGGGAGGATCTCAGCCCCTCTTCGGCATAGAGGTGCGGCTCGATCGTCGCCACGACGCGTTCAGTAATCTCGTCCTGCACCGCAAACACATCTTCGAGCTGCCGGTCGTACTTCTCGGCCCAGATGTGCTCGCCGATCTCGGCATCGATCAACTGTCCGGTGATGCGAATGCGCTTGCCGGATGCTCTGACACTCCCTTCCAGGACATACCGGACGCCAAGCTCCCGAGC
>KI911972.1:19360-20220 GCA_000517005.1 Microvirga lupini | reverse complement strand
CTGACTGGCGGTTCGTCTGAAACACACGCCGGTCCCAGGCTGCGAAAGGGATTAGCTCCTGCCCCCGATCAGCGTAAGCTGGCATGCCTTATTCGGGTCTGCTCAATCGAGGATCTGCAGTCATGAAGCCGATGACGGAACTGCACCTCGCTATCCTGCGCCGGCACATGGTGGAGGTGATCGCGCTTCAGGCCGACCTCATGAGCGAGGAGATCGGCAAGGCCACCCTCGGGGAGCGGGTTCTCGACGCCATGCGACGGGTGCGGCGCCATCTCTTCGTGCCGCCAGAGCTTGCGGCCATGGCCTATCACGACACGCCGCTGCCGATCGGGTTCGACAAAACGGTGTCCCAACCCTTTATCTGCGCCCTCATGACAGACCTGCTCGACCCGCAGCCTCATGAGGGCGTGCTCGAGGTCGGCACCGGCCTGGGCTATCAGGCTGCCGTTCTTGCCGAGCTCGCCCATCAAGTCTGGACTATTGAGATGGTCGAGGAATTTGCCAGCTATGCCGAGGCGCGCCTGACGCAACTCGGCTATCGGAATGTTGCTCTTCGGGTGGGCGATGGCACCCGTGGCTGGACCGAGCACGCTCCCTTTGCCAAGATTATGGTCACAGCCGCAGCCGAGCAGCTTCCGGCGGCCTTGCTGGAGCAACTCGCCCCAGGCGGTCGTATGGTCCTGCCCCTCGGTCCCGAGGAAATCCAACAACTCACCGTCATCGACAAGGCCGACGACGGGCAGATCAGGACGCGAAGCGTGATCCCGGTGCGGTTCGGCACCCTGGAAACGGTGATCTGAGGATGAAATCGTGACACGGCTGGGAACCCTGATCTGGCATTGGGCTGGCGAGCCGATCCC
>KI911972.1:18700-19260 GCA_000517005.1 Microvirga lupini | reverse complement strand
GCATCGGTCGGATCCGCTTCTGGACGGCGCGATGATCCTGTTCGATGCGATTGTTGAGATAGGCGCTTTGCCGGATCCGGATCGGCTTCCGTTTGCGTCTTAACCGATCCCGGAGCCGGCTTTCCGTATCGCAGGCCAGAATGGCCTCCCGGTTCGTCTGGCTGCCGTCGACCACAATCCGCTCAGGCCGGCCATGCCGCTGGAGCGCCTTGCTCAGGAAGCGTTTGGCGGCAGCCAGATTGCGTCGCTCGCTGAACCAGAATTCGACCGTGTCGCCATTGCTGTCGATGGCGCGGTAGAGGTACATCCATCGGCCGCGGACCCTGATATATGTCTCGTCCATGTGCCATTTCCGGCTGACAGGGCGCTTGCGTCGATTGAATTGCTCCAGCAGCAGCGGGGCGTAGTGAATCGTCCAGCGATGGATGGTGGCATGGTCCACCGTCACGCCTCGTTCGGCCATCATCTCTTCCAGATTGCGCAGGCTCAGGCCATAGGCCAGATACCACCGCACGCACAGCAGGATGACTGAACGATCGAAGTGACGGCCTTTGAACATC
>KI911972.1:7826-18600 GCA_000517005.1 Microvirga lupini | reverse complement strand
TGAACCTCCGGAGTTGATCGGAGACGTAACCCGAACTGAGTTACTGAACGGTTTGCGACGGAGCCGCGTGTGCCGCTCGACCTGAACCGCCTGATCGAAGGCGTGCTCAAGCGGAGCCGGGACGAAGCCCGTTTCGGTCGTGTTTCGATCGCGGCCGATCTCGACGGGAAGCTGCCTCCCGCGACCGGCAACCCGCTGCAGCTTCAACAGGTCGTCTCGAACCTCGTTGCCAACGCCGTCGAAGCGATGGGCGCGGTGACAGACCGGCCGCGGACTGTGCGCATTACATCAGAACATCGGAAAGGAAGAGAAATCCTGGTTTCCGTGGAGGACTCCGGTCCGGGCATTGACCCGAAATGCAAGGACCGCATCTTTGAGCCGTTTTTCAGCACCAAGCCGGATGGAATGGGGATGGGGCTCATGTTCAGCCGATCAATCATCGAGAACCATGGCGGCAAGCTGTGGGCGACCGACAATGTTCCGCACGGAGCCGTCTTCCATTTCACCCTTCCCAGCAGCGATAAATCGCACGTGCCCAACACGGAGACAATCCGATGACCCGGGACCAATCCGTTGTCTTTGTCATCGATGACGATTTCTACGTCTGAGAGTCCGTTCAGGATCTGCTCCGCTCGGTTGGTCACGAGGTGCAGGCCTTTGAAACAATCCGAGCGTTTGTTGAGGGTCCGCGGCTCGATCTTCCCGGCTGCTTGATCCTTGATGTCAGACTCCCCGAGACCAGCGGGCTCGAGTTCCAGCTCGCGCAAGCCGCATCCGGAATCCAACTTCCGATTGTGTTCATCACCGGGCATGGTGACATCCCGATGTCCGTGGCCGCGATGAAGGCAGGAGCCATCGAGTTTCTCACCAAGCCGTTCCGCGACCAGGATCTCCTCGACGCCGTTCACAAAGGGATTACGATCGACCGCCGCAGCCGGATGGAGGCCGCCAGGCTCGCCGAGCTGCGGGAGTGCTTCGCCTCTCTGACATCCCGGGAGCGCGAGATCATGGGCTTTGTCGTCGCCAGCCAGGTGAACAAGCAGATCGCAGGTGAGTTGGACCTGAGCGAGATGACCGTGAAGGTCCATCGGGCCCATGTGATGCAGAAGATGAATGCCAAGTCGCTGCCCGAACTTGTCCGGCTAGCCGATATGCTAAGCGCCGCCACCAACCGCGCGTAGCGGTGCGACCCTGACTTAAATCAGTTGTTCTGACAGAGCTGCTATACCCGATCCAGCGTGAAAAACTCCTGCGCCTTCTCGACCCCTCTGAGCGCATACCAGCCGACTCCAACAAATCGAGCCCGATCTTCAGCTTGAGTCGCAGCCGCGAAGGCGGAGGAAATTAGAACGTCCTTTTCAACAGAGCGGCACAACGCTGCGATGCGGCTTGCCTCATTGACGGCAGGGCCAACGACCGTGAAATCAAGCCGGTCCTTGCTTCCAATGTTCCCGTAAAAG
Source organism: Microvirga lupini (assembly GCA_000517005.1). GTDB lineage: Bacteria > Pseudomonadota > Alphaproteobacteria > Rhizobiales > Beijerinckiaceae > Microvirga > Microvirga lupini. Next base: position 17,140 of record KI911972.1, on the reverse strand, counting down.
ACCTCTCCTATGTGGAGACTCAGATACGCCTCCGTGATCGGCAGGGCCTGAGCTGAGCGTCTCGCGTTTACGGTATCAACCTGAGCTCGCATCAACGCCTCAGCACGAAGGGCGGATGCACATGCTGTGCTCGGGTCGTCAGCCTTGAATATTGCAAGGACGCCATCGCCAGTCAGCTTCAAGACGTCCCCGCCGGCCTCATGCACCGAAGAGATGATCGCGTCGGCATAATCGTTCAGAAAGGGGATCACATCGTGCGGCACAGCATCTGTGATGCGCGTGAAGCCTCGTAGGTCACTATACCAAATCACTGCGCTGATGCGCTCAGCTGCACCACGTGCGATGCGGCCAGACAGCACCCGCTGACCGGCATCACGGCCGAGGTAGGTTTCAACGATTGTTTCCGCTACGCGACCGAGTGAAATACACTTCAAGGCTAATGCAAATGCCGGCAAAAGCTGGCGCAGGAAGACGAGCTGGTGCTCCGTGAAGCCTTCTGGAGTGTCCGTCGCCCACGAAGAGTGAACCGCATCCATCTCACCGAGGGCCCCCTTACCAAACCGGTGGGTTAGCGCGATATAGTCGGTCTGCCCCTCTGACAGCAATTCCTGAAGAAGTGGAAACTCGGTTATTTCACCTTGAGCGAGACGGCGTCTCAATTCTGTGGCTCCAGTGCCGAGCATATAGTTGAACGGACTATTTGCCCATTTTTGAGCGGCATCGCCCCCGTCGCTGACACGCCCGTATTCGTTGAAAGGCGTGAATTCACCGGAGTGCCGCCACCGGAAAACGTGGCCTTCATGTGTCGGGTGCAGCGTATCTATCAGGACGAGTACACGAGCAACTGGAATGCCAGCAGTTCGGAGGCGCTCGCAAAAACCATGAACGAGCTCGACTTCACTGAGACCACAGAGTCCGGCCTCAGTCACGAAATCCAAGATTGGAGCTGCTTTGGTCAAGTCCACCCACCCAAAATGGCACGCCACAGGTTCCGTTGCAACTCCGGAGGTAGGTCAAGTGAAGTCTGAATGAGACCTCAGTTGGCAATTCCGTCATCGGCTTTGCTGGTTCACAACAAGTTCCGCGTGCTGGAGAAACGCTGAACCACCCAGTCGATGAATAGCCGCACACGTGGGGAGAGCTGCCGGCTGCGGGGATAGAGAACTGAGACCGGGGCCGATGGCGTTGGATAGTCCGCCATGACACGCACAAGGCGTCCCTCTGCCAGATCGCGATCGATATGAAAGACAGGCATTTGGGCAAGCCCCATTCCCAGCAGCACCGCGCTGCGGAAGGTTTCCGTTCCGGTGACCGAGAGGGGAGTGCGCAAATCAACCTGCTTCATGCCGTCAGCTTGCACGAATTCGAATGGGGTGAGCGCTCCGGTCGTGATGGAACGGATGCCCACGGCATGATGATGGGTTAGATCGTCCGGCGTGTGTGGGCAGCCGTATCGCTCCAGATAGGCGGGGGCAGCGCAGGTGATGCGGTCAAGCGTCGTGACCGTCCGCGCCACAAGCTCGCTGTCCGGGAGCGCCCCATAGCGGAGCACGCAGTCGACGCCCTCACGCACCACGTCCACCCAGCGGTCGCTCTCGCTCATCGCGATTTCGATATCGGGGTAGCGTGCGAGGAACTCCGGCAGGGCCGGCAAAAGGAAATGCCTCGCGATCGTGCCTTGCACTTCGACCCGCAGCATGCCCTTGGGTGCCGCGCCGCGGAAAGCGCCCTCCGCATCCTCGACGTCGTCAAGAATCGCGAGGCATCGCCGGTAATAGGCTTCGCCGTCGAGAGTAGGCCGCACGGCGCGCGTGGTTCGCTGGAGCAACCGCGCGCCAAGCCGGGCTTCGAGCTCCTGGATCACCTGGGTAGCGGTGGAACGCGGGATGTCGAGGTCATGCGCCGCCGCAGTGAAGCTGCAGCGATCGACCACCCGGGTAAACAGCCGCATCGCATCAAGTCTGTCCATGTCGCTCTCGATTGTTCCATCAGAACGAACAGTCTGGCCGTAACTAGCATAATTATTTCTGCGCCTCCAGTAGGCATCTTGCTTGCACCAGCCCGGCAGGGTGGTGACCACAAGGAGTATGGAAGATGAACAGAGATACGGACAAGGTGGCGATCGTCACCGGTGCCTCGCGGGGCATCGGTGCTGCGATTGCGGAGCGACTGGCAGTGGACTGCTTCACGGTCGTCATCAACTATGCCGGCGGTGCGGCCGACGCCGAGACGTTGGTTGCGAAGATCGAAGCCGCGGGCGGCAAGGCCATTCCGGCGCAGGCGGACGTGAGCGACGCAGATGCCGTGGCGCGTATGTTCGACGCGGCGCAGGCCGCATTTGGCGGCGTCGACGTGCTGGTGAACAATGCCGGCATCATGAAGGTGGCGAGCCTCGCCAATAGTGACGAGGCGCTGTTCGACAGCCAGGTGGCCGTCAACCTGAAAGGCAGCTTCAACACCCTGCGTGAGGCGTCCCGTCGACTGCGCGAGGGTGGCCGAATCATCAACCTCTCGTCCAGCGTCGTGGGGCTCTATCACCCGAACTACGCCGTCTATGCCGCCACCAAGGCAGGGGTCGAGGCGATGACCCACGTTTTGGCCAAGGAGCTGCGCGGACGCAACATCACCGTTAACGCCGTGGCCCCTGGACCGACCGCGACCGCACTGTTTCTGGACGCCAACACGCCGGAGTCCATCGAGCGCCTCACCAAGCTCGCCCCGCTGGAGCGTCTCGGTCGGCCTGAGGACATTGCCGCAGCCGTCGCATTCCTGGCCGGCCCCGACGGGGCCTGGATCAACGGTCAGGTCCTCCGCGCCAACGGCGGGATCATCTGAAACCAACCTCAGTCGCAGGAAAGGAGTTCGTCATGTCCAAGAAGATCATCCTCATCACGGGCGCGTCCAGCGGCTTCGGCCGCATGACCGCCGAAGCGCTGGCCCAGGCAGGCCACACGGTCTATGCCTCCATGCGCGACATTGCCGGGCGCAATGCGAAGAACGCCGGCGAGCTGGCCGCCATCGAAGGCAGCGACATTCGCCCGATCGAACTCGACGTTCAATCGGACACATCGGCCAACGAAGCAGTGGCGAAGATCATTGCCGAGAGCAGCCGCATTGATGTGCTGGTTCACAATGCCGGGCACATGATGTTCGGCCCGGCTGAAGCCTTCACCCCGGAGCAGTTCGCCCAGCAGTATGACGTCAATGTGCTGGGCACGCAGAGGGTCAATCGCGCCGCCCTGCCCCACATGCGTCGCCAGCGGCAGGGCCTGCTGGTCTGGGTGTCGAGTTCCAGCTCAGCCGGCGGGACGCCGCCCTATCTCTCGCCCTATTTCGCGGCCAAGGCAGCGATGGACTCGCTGGCGGTGCAATATTCCCGCGAACTCGCCCGCTGGGGCATCGAGAACACGATCGTGGTCCCCGGCGCCTTCACCAAGGGCACCAACCACTTCGCGCATTCCGGCAGCCCGGCCGACACCGCCCGCCTCGCTGAATACGAGGCGGGGCCGTACAAGGGCTTCATGAACGACCTGCCGCCGGCCTTGGCGGCAACCGTTCCCGACAATGCCGATCCTGCGGGGGTTGCCGAGCGCATCGTTGCGGCGGTCGACATGCCCTTCGGCGAGCGCCCGTTCCGGATCCACTACGACCCCGCCCAGGACGGCGCGAATGTCGGCTTCACGGTGCTCGACCGCCTGCGCGCCGAATTTCTCCACCGCATCGGCCTGGCTGACCTGCTGAAGCCCGCAAAACTTGTCTAACTCGAGCGACTGGCAGCGCCCACATTCTGTGCCGGCGCTGCCTTTCCCACGATCCAAGCAACAGGAGCATCCGATGTCGAGTGAGAACACCCTCATCTTCCCTGGCCTTGCACGGTTCTACGAGAGTGTCAGGCCGCTGACCTACACCCTTCTTCGAGCCACATTTGGCCTGACGATCGTCACCCACGGACTTCCGAAGCTGACCGGCTCCGCGCATGGCTCGATGGCGGACTCGATGGCAGGATCGATCAACCTCATGACCAATGTGCTGCATCTGCCGTTCGCGCCGCAGCTCGCGATGTTCGTCGCGCTGCATGAGACATTCGGCGGCCTCGCGGTGGCGCTTGGCTTTGCGACCCGGATATTCGCGCCGATGCTGGCGATCCAGATGGCCTTTATCTGCATCGCGCTTGGCCCGACCTATCCCTGGATCGATCGCGGGTTTGAATATCCGTTGATCCTGGGCTTCGTCGCGCTGCTGATTTCCATCGATGGCGGCGGCACTTGGTCGGCCGACCGTCTGATCGGCCGCGAGATCTAGGCCGGGTTCTTCTCAACCACATCCACATGCCGGCAGCAGCGATGTCGGGGCCGGCAAACAGAGGAGTTGAAACATGTCAGTCAAACCTATCCAAGCAGCCGTGACAGTGCCTCACGGAGGCTCGCAGCAGATCACCGCCACCCGCAACCCGGCGACGCCCAACGGCATCACCCTAATTGGCCGGTTTCTCGCCGTAAGCGCAATAGCCGGTGTGGTGGCGGCCGCTGCCGCATATCTCAGCACGCTCGCGGCAGTCCCGGTCTGGGCAATGTTCATGGGCTGGGTCGCCTACTTTACGCGGGGGCATTCGGCCCGCGATGGGTTGGTCAACTACCTATGTCTCGCGCTCGGCCTTCTCATTGGCTTCGCGGCGGCGGCGGCATTGGCCGTGCTCGGCCCGGTTCTCGCCGCCTTCACGCTGCCGATCGTGGTGTTCAGTGTCGGCGTGCTGGTTGTGTCGCTCCGCGCGCTGCCGGCGCTGAGCAATATTCCAAGCTATTTTCTTGGAGTCATCAGCGTTTTCGCTGCCCATGCAGCGCCGACGCTGGAGGCCTTCGCTGAGCTCTGCGCTGCATCGGCGCTGGGGGCCTCGGCCGCATGGTTTGTCTCCGCGGTGCAGGCGAAGGCGGCACGCCGTGCGTGAGTAGCATGCTGCGCCAGTGGCTTTTGATGATACAAGAGCGAGTCTCGTAGGTTCTGTCGCAAACTCATTTTGTGCTTGCCTATACCTGCGGACTCGCCGCAACGGCGTTCTGTAAAATCAACAGCTTAGCGCTGCTGTCTCAAAGCCGAAATAGCGCTGAAAATACCTACGCTTCAAGTATGCGGCAGAGTCCCTCCATTTGCTCCGCCGCAAAGTGAAAGCAAATATGGGAGTATCCGTCGCGGCCGTGTGATTGGCAGTCATCCAGCCTCTAAACGGTTCGCCGGCTTCCGGTCAGATGTCCATGAACCTCATAGGCGTTCCGATCAACCCAGTTATGACGGAGCAATCCGTCCTCACCGACAGCAATGACCGCGTTGCCAACCATGGTGAAGGGCGCCCCATCCGCCTCGGTCGCAAGAAATCCATTGTTGCGGCCAGTCAGCTGCCAGCGCGTGGCAACGCGCGTTCCGTCCTCGCTTTGGAAGATATCGAGAACTTCGAATTCCAGGTCCCGAACCTGAGACTGGAAACCTATAACCCATTGTTTGAATGCATCACGTGAGCGAATGTCGTGCCCACCCGATGTGATCACGAATTCCTCATGAACCAGTGCGTCTATGGCCTGAGGATTCTGTGGCGAGCGCCAGACCTCATTCCAGAAGCGTTGAACAATATCGATTGAGTTGCGCTGCATAGCGAGCTCCTTCTTGCTTGGTTTCTTTGTTCGGATGGATCATTGGATTTTGCCGCTCAGACCACGCGGCCGGATGCTGGCAGAATGGTAACCCTGCTTCCCACAGGGACGCGGCGATAGAGGTCAATAATGTCCTGGTTGAGAAAACGAATGCAGCCAGAGGAGACCATCGTGCCGATTGTCCATGGCTCAACCGTGCCGTGAAGTCGGTAGAGCGTGTCTTGTCCGTCTCTATAGAGATACAGGGCGCGCGGACCCAAGGGATTATCGGGTCCGCCTGGCAGGCCGCCCGCGAACTTTGCATAGCGTTCTGGACTGCGACGGATCATGTCTTGCGTCGGTGTCCAACGCGGCCATTCCGCCTTTCGCCCGATCGTTGCAGATCCCTGAAAGTTGAATGCCTCCTCCTTGCCGACCCCAACGCCATACCGGATCGCCCGACCTCCACCCAACACCAGATAGGCATATCGGTCGCCAGGATCGACGACGACGGTGCCTGGCGGTTCCGTACTGGAGTAGGAGACCTCGCGGCGCCAGAATCTCGTGTCAACTTGCGTGAGATCGACTGTCTGAACCGGAAATGGCTCATCATTCAGAGCAGCATACATCTGCAAGTAGAAGGGATCGATTTTGGCTGCAGCCGGCTCGATCGCAGCGGTTTCAGGACGAGAAACGCACCCTGCAAGCATTCCTGTCCCCATCACCAATACAGCTCGTCTCGTCATCATTGCTTGTCAGTTCCCATAGGCCTGACTGCAAGTAAGGACGAGTGCGCACACGCGTCTATTGGCGATGCGCTTATATGCATCATACCCAAGAGCTATGTTAATATATAACATAGCCCATACCTGACGCCTTGATCTCCTACGACCTACCCAGCAAATTGGATGGCTTCTTAGGCGTATCCTCACCCACTTCGACCAGCACAGCATCACGTCGAGAGGGTGGCTGCTTGAGTGTGTCAATGCCCTCAACAGCTTTCAGGCGCGGAACTACAAAGTCGGTGAACGCTCTAACCACGGGGCGCATGAAGCGAACGGACGGGTAAGCCATGAAGATCTCGTGTGACCTGACCTCGTATTCGGGAAGGATGCGCACGAGAATGCCGTCCTCCAGCTCATCATGGACGAGCAGATGCTGGACTGGCCCTGCGACCCGCCCTGTCATAAGCGAGTTCACGATCACATTTGAATTATTTGTTCTAAGAGTCGCGCGAACGCGTACTTCGGCTTCCTCGGACCCGCGCTGAAGGAAGAGCGTGTCGTGGGGTGACAGCACCGCCGCAGTTGTTACCAAGTCGATCTCGGCGAGCCTGGCGAGCGTATCGACAGGACCATGTTTGGCCAAAAAAGCTGGCGCCGCGACCAGAATCCGTCGAATTCGGCCCAGATTTCTGATGACGAGCCCTTGCCCGTCGGGGCGACCATATTTGACTCCCAGATCGAAATTCTCGAAGACGAGATCCACAACACGATCTTCGAGCACCAGATCAATTGTAACGGTCGGATGCCGAGCCTGAAACTCCATGACAATCGGGTGAAGATGCTTGGCTCCGATGCATGTTGGAGCGTGAACCCGAAGCAGGCCCTCGATTAGCCCCATGTTGCGTCTGACGCCTTCGAGGGCCGCCTCGATGGAGGCAAGCGCGGGCTGGCTTGCTTCATAGAGCATCTGTCCGAGCAGTGTTGGTCTAACGATACGCGAAGACCGCTCGACCAGTCGCGCTCCGACGTGAGCTTCCAGATTGCGCAGATGCTTTGTCACGGCAGGTTGCGATACGCCGAGGTCTTTTGCGGCAGCGGTCACTGAGCCGCGTTCGACCGTACGAACAAATGCCCTGAGGGCGAGCGCGAGATCCATCCTATTTTCCCAGTTGCGATTGATCTCGAAGTATAACTGAGCGAACGTGTTGATGCAGTTCAAAAGCGCAGATGAAATTGCTGCGAATTTTCGATGAAGGCAGCATGAGGGCAGATCCTTAGCCAACAAAAGAGGCCCAGAAAATGGGACCTCAGTTTACTAGGTAGAGGACTCATTTGCTCCAATATCTAAAGCCGACCGACATCACACGTCGATTGATCTCATCCGTCTGCCTCCGCCCTCGGTGCCGCTGCGTTGTAACGTGCGATTTTGCTGGAGTAGCTACGGCATCGTCACATTAACGGGCGTTGGACAGAACTTAGGCCGAGAAGAGCATAGTTTCAGGAGGCGAGCGCCTCAGAAGTGATGTCCGCCCATGCCTCGAAGGCTGCCCTGCGGGCCTTACGGTAGTTGGCGGCTTTCAGTTGATGGCGCCGCAGGTGAAACAGATTGCTGATTGGATCATGGATTGAGAGGAAGCGCTGCGCTTGTCTGGCCGACTTGAAGCGTTTCATCTGCCTTTCGCGTCGGCGGGTAGGCTGGTGTGAGTTTTCCACCCGATTGTTCAAGCCTTTGTGCTGCCGGTGCTCGATGGCCAGGCCCATTTCCCTGCGAGCAGCGTTGTATGATCCAAGTTTGTCCGTGATCATACAGCGCGGAGCCATGGCATGCTTCTTCAAGAGTTTGCGTAACAGGCGCTTGGCGGCTTTGCGGTCGCGACGGCTCTGAACCAGGACATCAAGGACAAAGCCATCCTGGTCCACCGCCCGCCAGAGCCAGTGCCTCTTTCCGGCAATCGTGATCACAACCTCATCGAGGTGCCAACGATCACCGGGTCTGAGCGCTCGTCGGCGGATGCGGTTGGCGAACTCGCGGCCGAACTTCTCGGCCCAACGGCGAACCGTTTCGTGGCTGACCATGATGCCTCTGGCTGCCAGCATCTCCTCGACCATGCGCAGGCTCAGGGGAAAGCGGAAGTACAACCAGACCGCGAGGCTGATCACCTCGGCAGGGAAACGGTGGCGGGCGTAGAGTGAAGAGTGCGGCTTCTTCATACCCTTTCATACGGTGACACTCGATTGCATCCTGTTAATGTGACGATGCCATCGACTGGCAGGCTGAGATCTGCACCGGGGTAGACCACGGCCGTCATCGCCGCTTGTTCTGGCGCGAACCACTTCCCACAGGGCCGCGGCATAAGCCGCCCACACTGCCTCATGAGCGCCTGTTACGGCCACAGCCATGGGCAGCCCGAGCGTTCGGACAATTCTGGCTTGATCAGCACCAAGCGGCAGTCACGACGTCGTGCATGTGTTCTCCGACACAGCCGGACGGCGCGCTGAAGCTTATCGGTGGATCATGAGCACGATTCCGCTGCGCGCCCTCATCAGGGCGTGACGAAGCCCCTGTCATGCCAAGTACCGACGATGAGCAAGATCATACGATCCCCCGCATCCTCCATCCGCCTAACCGGAACGGGCTGACATAGGAGGCCTATGTCCTTCATGTCGGATGTCTCCCGTGCCGTTCAAAGCCAATGCCGCTCGCCGGAACCACATCCCGAGGCAGCGGTACCGGGTGCCGAATTGGGCCGAGTACGACGTCAGCCTGCGTCAGCGGGGCAGTCTCACGGTCTGGTTCTCTGAGGAGGCGATTGCCGCCTGGCGGGCCGAGCCCCGCACGACACGAGGCGGTCAGCCACACTATTCCGCTCTGGCCATCAGGACAGCGCTTACCCTGCGGGCGGTATTTCGATTGGCGCTGCGTCAGACGGAAGGTCTGATCGGCTCAATCCTGAAGCTCTTGGGCCTC
>KI911972.1:7605-7726 GCA_000517005.1 Microvirga lupini | reverse complement strand
TGGAGATGGTCGTAGGTAGTGCCGGAGATCATCACCCCATCCGGGTCGCAGATCTGTTCCAGACGCGCCGCGATGTTGACCCCGTCGCCGAGCAAGTCCTCGCCATCGACCACCACGTCGC
>KI911972.1:7021-7505 GCA_000517005.1 Microvirga lupini | reverse complement strand
CCGTCATTCCAACACGGTTGCCCGCCCGTCAATGACGGCTGCTCAAGCGCTCCATAGATGCCCACAAAACCTCACGTTCTCCGGTAGGCCGTGAACAGTGGCCTCAAGCTCATGCGGCGTCATGGCGAGGTTCCTCGCATTGCTGCAACAGAGGCATTGTACCTCATAGCCGAGGAAAAGTCCGAGCATCCAGCAATGCCCCGGATGGTCTTGGGAAAGGACCGTACTGTAGGAAACCGCATCCCCACGTCAGCGGAAAGCAGATGTGGTGCGGCTGATGCGGCTGCTCGGGGAAAAGAGGTTCGTGTCCGAACGAACGGTGATTGGTGGCCGTAGTCTCCCCGTGACGGACCTCAATCTGCCAACCGACTGTCTCACGGAACTTCATGCTGCCTCAACGTCACGGATCCGCTCGGGGCGCGTCAGCGCTTCTTCAGCGGGACCACGTTGGATCCAGCTGTGGTGCTGCCCTTGGCCGGCTTGG
>KI911972.1:6197-6921 GCA_000517005.1 Microvirga lupini | reverse complement strand
TTCCGGCCTCGTCCTGCTCGACGAGGCGGGAGTAGCCCACGACATCCGCGGCCAGGATCGCGGCCAGCCGCCGCTCCACCCATGCTGTCGCCATGGCTGTTTCTCCCTGAGGAGATCTGCTGGTTTACGGCTGTGGGAATCTGCACGGCCTGGAACCGTCAGGCTATCCAACATCGCAACCCTGCGCGTCGAGGATACCACCGAGACGATCCGATGGCGACGCCCCACGGGAGTGCACATGCCGGAAGGGATGTCTCTCGAGGGCAAAGACACCAGGGTCCGTTGCGAGTCACGACCAGGAGATCGGTGCAAAGTAAGGGACGTCTCGCTTACCTTGGCAAGCTGACGAAGAGTTTGGGAGGTATGCTCAGCCTGGGTTTGATTGACATAGCTCCGGCCGACCCGTTCAGTTCGAGATCACCGAGCAGACCCGGGAGGCTGTGGGGCGCTGGCTCGAGAAGGATCTGCATAAGGGCGAGCCGCTCTTTCCCAGCCGGATCAATCGGCAAAAGGCCTATGACAACGCGCCAGTACGCCCGCCTCTTGGCATCCTGGCTTCGCGCGATCGGCCTGGATCCCCTCGCCTACGGCACACACTCACTGCGGCGCACCAAGGCTTCGATGATCTACCGAAGAACAGGCAATCTCCGAGCCGTCCAGCTCCTGCTCGGTCACACCAAGATCGAGAGCACTGTTCGGTACCTTGGGATTGACGTTGACGATG
>KI911972.1:3307-6097 GCA_000517005.1 Microvirga lupini | reverse complement strand
GATCTGGCGGTGCCGGATCACTCGACCCTGAGCCGGCGGGCCGAAACCCTGGAGGTGCCAAGGCCATGTTCAAGCTCAAGAGAACCCGTTCACCTGCTGGTCGACAGCACAGGCCTGCGGCTGTGCGGACCCGGTGAGTGGTGCTTGAGAAGCACGGCACCCACAGCCGCCGATCCTGGCGAAAGTTGCAATGAGGCCCCCACCTGGTACCCTTGGCACGAGGGCTGTGATTGCCGGGAACCGAAGCCCAGAAACCGCGCGGACGGTTGCGTTGGCGATGCCGCTGCTCGCCAAGGCGCAGCGGATCGTGGTGGTCGACTTTGAGGACTGGGGCGTCTCAGGCCCGTCCACGCAGGATCTCCACCGCACTCTCGAATGCAATGGCCTGCCGGTGGAGACGAAATCCTTGCCCAACCCGCATGGGCATGCCGGGGCGGCCATTCAGTCCGCGGCTGTGGCACTCGGGTGCGATCTGCTGGTCAGAGGCGTCTACACTCAGAGCCGATTGCGGCAATTCATCTTTGGCCGGGCAACCCGCCACATCCTGGCGCAGATGACAGTTCCGGTCCTGATAGCGCATTAAACGCTGTCTTTGTCACGAGAGACGGTGCCGGCCAGCTTGGCCTCATGTTCGATTGCCTCGTCAATCGACTTGATTGCGTCCTGGATCTCCGTGAACTCGACGGCTCTCTCGGGGATGAAGGCCGCTGTATTGATGATGATCTCGGCCATCTCGCGTCGGTGTGCGACCAGCCGCTCGCGTGCTTTTTGCAATTGCTGAACGTAACGGTGCGTCATGAGACCAATCCGCGTCGAACCTAAGTCAGGCCGCGCCAGGATAGCACGTTTGTCTGCATTGGATCGCCCGACGCAGCCGGGCTGCCTGAGGATCCGGGCGTCAGCGTTGTGCAGATAGCTAAGGGCAAGGGAATGGGGCCATGAGAGAAGCTTCCCTGACCAGGAACGGCTGCTCCCTCCTCGGCTTGTCCCTTCAGGCGCGGCTCAGGCGCCGGAGAAGGAGGGAAGAATGTCGATCGTAAAGATGGTGGAGTTGTCATCCCAATCGCCGGACAGCTGGGAGGAGGCCGCCCGGCAGGCGGTCGAGCGCGCCGCACGCACGCTGCGCAACATTCGCTCGGTCTGGGTCAAGGAGTTCGAAGCGGTCGTGGAGAACGAGCAGGTCACCCAGTTTCGGGTGATCCTGAAGATTGCGTTCGAGCTCGACGAAGGCGCAACCGCGCGAAGCACCAGGAGCATGGGAAGCGAGGAGATCCTGGGGCTGGAGTAATACCTCGGGCTCCTTGTCAGGAACACAGAGCGGCCGCACTCGGGTGAGATGCCTGCGTCGCCATCTTGCGGCCGCTGACCGCCATTGCGCCATAGCCCAGGGCAGCGCCGGCCGATGCACGCTGCTCGATCTCGGGAACCTCATCGTTCACCTGCAGGCGGGATATCACAGCCAGAAGAACCGGCACATGAAGGGCCTTCTCGCCGCCGATACTCGGATCGAGTTCCCGCTCGGCCGCTTCGAAGACGTCGGCCAAGGCCTCTCAGCTATCAGGGTCGATGATGAGAAAGCGGAACGGCTTCAGGTGCTGGTGGTCGGGTACCCGGGACGCGGCTCTCACCAGCTGGCGGATCTCGGCCTCGGACGGGCCGGGCGCGATCAGGCGCCGGGATGGAGGCGCGCGCCTCGCCCGATGCGTTCCAGGTGCAAGCGTCCTTCTGTTCTCCTGTCCGGGAATTCTGATGTCATCGCCGATCCGGCGGCTTTACCGCACCCGATATTTGTTCGTGTAGTGCGTGCGGAGGATCTTGCGGATCTGCTCGGCCAGACGCCGGTTCCCGGTCGCCCGCGGCTTGTCGCGGCGGTCTTGTGTCCGCCGATCCGGACCCGGGTGCTGTCGTGCTGGTTTGGGCATCGCAGCTCAGATCTGTGACAGGACAGACTGCCGTCAAGAGACGATCTCGACTGCGGTCCCGATCGCAAGGCCAAGCGCGTGGTCCGCCCGCCCCTGATTGACGGCGATTTCCGCAAGCCCGTTCGAATTCTCGTACCAGAACGCCCCGCCGGGTGGCAGATCGCTGAAGGTTCTCGCGCGCTCCAACACCCGACCCGCCGCGGCAAGTTTTGCATCGGATGGCAGCATCGCGGCCCTCAACCCAGTCATGGCATTGCCGTAATGGTCGACATAGACGATCTCGCCGAGGTCGTCAGGCCAGTCGGCCCGGCGGTCGGCGCCATCCTGATGCGGCTGGCCGGGCGGCGGCTCGCGGCGGGCGAGCATGCCCGCGACTGGGGCGAAGAGATCACGGCCGTGAAAGCTGGCCGAGAGGTGCTCTGGCGTCCAGTCGATGTCCCAGCTCTGCGTCCTTCCGGCACGGCGTTGGACGAGCTCGAACAAGCCGTTGCCGGGGCCGACATACCAGCGATCATCCGCCTCGAGCACAAGGGCGGGCCGTGCCCCGCCGACGCCGGGATCGACGACACAGAGAAAGACGGTTCCGGCCGGAAACCATCCGGCATAGGCTGCCAGCAGGTAGGCCGAGGCCTTGGGGTTGCTGACCGGCGCATCGGCGAATAGGTCGACAATCGGGATGCCAGGCGCAGTCTGGTGGAGCACCGCCTTCACCTGGCCCGTGTACGGGCCGTCCAAACCGAAGTCCGTGAACAGCACGATCATGCCGTCATCATGCCTCGGTTCGCGTAGGCCTTGCAACGCCTGCACGGTTTCAGTGCCGGCAACTGGCGCGGGCCAGGATTTGCCGCATGGCAGCGAACTTGGGGAG
>KI911972.1:1790-3207 GCA_000517005.1 Microvirga lupini | reverse complement strand
CCATTCGAACAACGCTACTGCGATGGCGCTCAGCCAAGTCATCGGCGTACAAGGGGCCACCCATTCCCCAGCCGACGACCTTCCGGTCTTCTGCACGAGGCTTCTGCCGCGGCTCCTGTGACAACTTGAGGATGAGCTGCTTGAGGTGGTCGAGGCCTGTCGCGCCGAGTGCCGGGGCCAGAATCTCAATCAGGCCGTCATACTGACCATACTCGTTCTCGAGCAGAGCCCGGTAAGCCTGCTCGGCCAGCACATTGGGGGTGGCACTCGCTGCGTTGGCAATCTCCCCCAGATCACGGCAGGCAGCCTGAAAGACCGCAATCACGCTGCCACTGCTGTCGTCACAGCGGTTGAAGATCGCATTGGCCAGCGCCATGAAGCGCCAGAGAAGGTCCAGTGCTTCAGCTGCATCGACTTTCGCTACCTGAGTGATGGCCTGTCTCTGGGTCTCGAGATCCGCAACAAGGGCTTTGCGCTGGTGCCAATCGACGAAGGAGCGGGAGCGGGCAATGGCGGTCAGGCGCTTGCGGATCGCCTGTGCCATGTCGGCAGGACTGGCGGCACCGACCAGTTCCAGCCGCAGGCGGCGTTGGGCTGCTGCATTGCCCCGGCTGATCTCAATCAGCAGTTCTGCCAGGCGCTCGGCTCCAAGCGCTTCGAGGTTCTTCGCGTTCAGAGTCTTCCGTGAGGCCATGTCGCATCCCAGGGGCGTCCAGGGCTCTCATGTATGGGTCAGACGGATCATGATCAATCGGTGGTGGTTTGATCGCGGAAAGGGGCCTGAACGACATTTCTTATTCTATTATAACATTTCGCATAACAGGTATTTTGACAAGAAGTCGGTAACCGGATCCGTGGCAGGGTTCTCCCACAGGAGGATCTCATGCGGACCAATCAACGGCTGGCTCAGCTTTGGCTCGACGCCTTGGCAACGGAGCTTGGAGTATCCGCCGGCACCATCGACACCTACACCGACGATCTCAACTGTTATCTCGCTTGGCTGGATCAGAACAGCCTCAGCCTGGACGATGTCGGCTTGGAGCGCATCCGAGATTACATCGCCACTCTCGATCAGCACGGATACGCCGGATCCACCATAGCCCGACGCATCACGGTGGCCGGTGGCTTGCACAAGTTTCTGATCGCCGAGGAGCTCGGCTCGCGTGACCCAACAAGCAACTTGTCTTCCATGCGCCGGCCCCGGAAGCTGCCCTTCGTCCTGTCGATTGCCGAGACAGAAGCGCTCCTGGAGACTGCTCACACGCTCGCGGCCGATCCTTCGGTGAGGCTCTACCGGCAGGCCGGCTATGCCCGCAGGGCTGCCCTGTTTGAGACCCTCTACGCCTCGGGCATGCGCATCAGCGAGGCGCTGTCGCTTCCCTCTGATGCTACGCGTCCTGGGACCCGCATGCTGATG
>KI911972.1:474-1690 GCA_000517005.1 Microvirga lupini | reverse complement strand
CATGATGTCGCCCATGCAGATGGGCGGGATGATGCCCGGCATGATGTGCCGCATGTCCTGTGACATGGCCGCCGACGGTTCCATGACCTGCACCATGATGCCGATGGAAGGCCTGTCCGCAGACATGTTCAGGATGTGCTGCGAGAACATGATGAGAATGATGGAGATGGGCATGCCCTGCATGATGATGTGCGGTGGCATGATGCTGGTTGGCATGAGCTCGGCCATGGGCGCGCAGACCAAGCCGATGAAGAAGAGCGCCTGAGCAGGCCGCCCTTCGAAAGGCAGTGCCGCCCGCCGGGTGCGGCACCGCCTGCCTGTGGCGCAGGGATCGCACTATCCGACCGTCTCCACGTAGGTCATCACCAGGTACATGATCGCCATCACGTGGCCGGGATTCCGGTAGATGTGCGGAACGTCGGCTTGGAAAATGATCGCGTCGTCTGCGTGCAGACTGTAAATGGAGCCGTTGACCTCGATCTCCACATCGCCGACCACGACGGTCAGGTTCTCGATTGTGCCCGCCGCGTGGGCGACGGCGTTTTCTTGCGACTGCGCGGCCAGCGTGAGCTTATAGAACTCGACGCGCCGCTCCGTTTCGAACGGAAACAATGCCCTTGAGGTGAAGCTCCCGTCTGCTGAGGTGAGGATCTTGGCAGCCTTCGAACGCATGACAACCGTGCCGCTGCCGGTACCTGGGCTTGTCAGCGCCGAAAATGGGACGTTGAGCGCCCGCGCCACCTTCCACAACAACGAGATCGTCGGAACGCTCCGCCCCAACTCAATCTGACTCAGCATGGCGCGGCTGACGCCAGCGAGATTGGCCAGGCGCTCTAGGGAGTGACCACGCGAGCGGCGCAGCCGCTTGAGATTGCTGCTGACGATCTCAGCAAGTTCGTGAGCCTCACTCTCGAGATCGCCGTCAGCTTCATGCGGGATGCCGGCGAGATGATCCTTAGGCACATCTCTCACGGCGACACCTCGTCTACCGATGCATTGACCAGGCATTCCCTACCCAGACGGGCACGAAGAACCATACCGCAACCCAGGTCCCGGGCACAACGGTGGGCATCGGCGCCACGGGTTGCGCTACCCCCTGGCGCTGGCGCCTCACTTCATTGAGATCAATGATTTCTGCCGTCGCGGCCATAACCTATGCCTATAGTTCATCAAACAGAACGTATGATCCTTTATATAGAACTAGATGTCAATATAA
>KI911972.1:0-374 GCA_000517005.1 Microvirga lupini | reverse complement strand
GAGCACCTGACCGGAACAATGCGGCCCGGCCCCGATGCCGATGGTGGGGATGCTCAGGGTCTGGGTGATCCGCGCCGCGAGCTCGTAGGGAACGCCCTCCAGCACGAGCGCAAAGCAGCCCGCCTCCTGGAGCCGATGGGCGTCCTCTAGGATCTGGACCACGTCTCGGGTTCCCCTCCCCTGCACCTTGAAGCCGCTCATGGCATGCACGCTTTGCGGCGTCAGCCCGAGATGGCCCATCACCGGGATCTCGCAATCGATGAGCGCGCGAATGATCTCCAGACGCTTGGCCCCGCCCTCCAGCTTCACCGCCGCCGCCCCGCGCTGGAGAAAGCCGCCCGCATTGCGCAGGGTCTCTTCGACACTGAGGTGAT
>KI911971.1:14988-16412 GCA_000517005.1 Microvirga lupini | reverse complement strand
TTGTGGCCGACAGCTATGACGTGGTGATCATCGGGGCCGGGCATAACGGCCTCGTCTGCGCCTGCTACCTGGCCGCCGCCGGTCTGAGGGTGAAGATGCTCGAGCAGCGCTCCGTCGTCGGAGGAGCCGCCGTAACCGAGGAGTTTCACCCCGGCTTCCGTAACTCGGTCGCGTCCTACACCGTCAGCCTGCTCAATCCGAAGATCATCCGCGACCTCGATCTGCCCCGCCATGGTCTGAGGATCGTCGAGCGGTGTCTGGCCAACTTCTTGCCGCTGCCGAACGGGAAGTACCTCAAGATGGGTGAGGGCGTGACCCGCTCCGAGATCGCCCACTTCAGCACTCATGATGCCGAGCGCTACGACGTCTATGCGGCTGAGATCGAGGCCATTGCGGACGTGCTGCGCGACCTGACCCTGCAGCAGCCGCCCAATCTGGTGGGCGGCGGCTGGCGCTTGGCCCTGTCGAGGGGTGGAAGGCGCTGAGCACCGGCAATCGTCTGCGCCGGCTGTCCATGGCGCAGCGGCGGGCCCTGCTCGACCTCTTCACCAAGTCGGCCGGCGATTACCTCGACGGCTGGTTCGAGACTGACTGCGTCAAGGCTGCCTTCGGCTTCGATTCCATCGTCGGCACCTTTGCCAGTCCGTACACGCCCAACACCGCTTATGTCCTGCTGCACCACGTCTTCGGCGAGGTCAACGGCAAGAAGGGAGCGTGGGGTCACGCTATTGGCGGCATGGGGGCGATCACCCAGGCCATGGCAAACGCCGCTCGCGAGCGCGGTGTCGAGATCGAGGTCGAGGCTTCGGTCCGGGAGGTGATCGTCGAGAAGGGCAGGGCCGTGGGTGTCATGCTCAAGGATGGCCGCACCATCCGGGCCAGGGCGGTGGCGAGCAATGTCCATCCCAAGCTCCTGTTCGACCAGCTGGTGCCAGCGGAGGCGCTGCCGCCAGACTTCCTTGCCCGCATGCGGCGCTGGAAGTCAGGCTCCGGCACCTTCCGCATGAACGTTGCACTCTCAGAGCTGCCGAGCTTTGCCGCGCTGCCCGGGCGCGAGCCTGCCGATCATCACACGGCTGGCATCATCATTGCTCCCTCGCTCGCCTACATGGACCGGGCCTATGACGATGCCAAACGAGCGGGCTGGAGCCGCGAGCCGATCATCGAGATGCTGATCCCGTCCACCCTCGATGACAGCTTGGCGCCGAAGGGACAGCATGTGGCCAGCCTGTTCTGCCAGCACGTGCAGCCGACCCTCTCGGATGGCCGCTCCTGGGACGATCATCGCGAGACGGTGGCCGACCTGATGATCGCGATAGTGGACCGCTATGCTCCGGGCTTTCAGCAGAGCGTGCTGGGGCGCAGATCCTGAGCCCGCTCGATCTCGAGCGCACGTTCGGGCTCGTCGGCGGCGACATCTTCCA
>KI911971.1:14219-14888 GCA_000517005.1 Microvirga lupini | reverse complement strand
GTGCGGCGGCATGACGTTCCTGACCCGCGATAGCGTCGAAGCCGGCCAGCCGCAGTTGTGCGCCCGCGATCCATCCCGGATCCCGCTTGCCCTGGCCCAGCACCTGCTCCGGCGTCAGATCGACAGTGTCAAAGCAGCCTCAATGATCACACGCTGGCTCGCGGCGATCGGGCAGCCGGATCATGGGACGCGGCTGCGGGGCAGGAGCCTTGCCCAGGTGACGGTCACCGAGTGCTTCGGCATCATGCAGGACATCGATGCCGGCCGACTGTGTCCAATTGGCCTTGTCGCCGCGCGCCGGTGGATCCCCTGGGACGTCTTCAAGAACCATGTGGTGCTGGTCTGGGGCTATGATCGTGATGGGGATCGGTTGACCCTCTACACCTACGACAGCAACTTCCCGGGTCGGGACGACGTCACCATTCACTTGGATCTCAGCTCCAGCGGTGCTGGCAGGCAGATCACGACCAACGGAACGGATGGGCCAACGGCCGGCTGCCTTCGGGGCTTCTTCCGGGTGCCGTACCGATATGCCGATCCGCCGCGGTTGACATCTGACGGCTTGGACCTCCTTGGCGCAACAAGAAATGATGGATGATGCGGGTCCCCTGGCCTGAAGCGTTGAGCGGCTCACACCGGAACCTTGCTGACAATCCACGCCGCCGCCGC
>KI911971.1:13864-14119 GCA_000517005.1 Microvirga lupini | reverse complement strand
TGGTCCTGATACTCAAGGGCATGGAGGAGGCCGTCCACATCCTCAGCCATGGCGAAGATCGCGCAGGGCTCGCTGTCCGTGGTGAGGTTGAGGCGGTACAGCTTCATGTCTCGTCAACCCTCCTGCAGCTGCTCAGCGCGTACACGTGTTCAACAGAGAAGCGCATGGAAGTTAGGCGTGGGTTAAAGACTGCCGAGCTCAAGCGAGGCGTCAGACCTAAGGGCTCAGCGGCGACAATCAGCCGTCAGGTGCCAT
>KI911971.1:13607-13764 GCA_000517005.1 Microvirga lupini | reverse complement strand
TTACTCCTGCGTGTCGAAGAACTCGGCCACTGTGTATTCTTCCGGATTGTCCCCCAGGCAGACGAAGTCCAGGTAGTCCTCGGGAACCTCCTCAAGGCTCCTGATCACCCGCGGCTTCTTCTCCCCGTCGAAGTACGGCAGCAGGCTCTCCTCATCC
>KI911971.1:1077-13507 GCA_000517005.1 Microvirga lupini | reverse complement strand
GGGAGCCCTTCCTCCACGACCTCCCAGTCTGGGAGCATTGAGGCTGCCACGCGCGGCCAGTGCGTGTCCTCGCCAAGAAGAGTGCGTGTCATAGAAAGTTCCGTCGTGGTCACGTGACGCTAGCGTCGCGCCCGTATGTCAAATTTTTGATGGAATTGCTCGCTCAGAACGCCCTTCCTATCAAGAACATCACCTCATATCTTAACCCGGGAACATTTCAGGAATACTGTTACGCGCAATTAATCTCAGACGGTCGACCTCTGCTTCCGCGATCCAGCGATAGGGGCAGCGTAGCCGAGTCCCGATCGGCGCCCAATTGCCAATAGCGGCCAGTAGCTTATCAAGGGCACCATTGGAGTAACCGCCGTCGAGGCGATATGGTAGTATGTATGTGTCCAGAAACACACAGATCCTGCGTTCGAGCTCGAGAGCAGTTGGAAGATCAGACGACATCCGATCGGTCCAGAGTTGAGCGCCACGAGGGCTAAGACAGGCGACGTTGGAAAAAGCGCCTGCTGCAACGCCCTCGCTGACACCTGTCGCGAGATGGTGGCCGGGCACAAAAATAGCCCAATTGGTGAGATGCTGTCGCGCCGCGGCGTACCAGAGGGCATCACCATCAGCAAGTTTGACGCCTTGGACAGCAGGAGCTGCCCGTCGAAGCACTGCTCCGAGTTCCGCCGGATCGAACACTCGTTTGGCGTGAGGCGGATTATACAAGACGAGTGGTATTCCCGATGCGGCATCGGCCGCCATTGTGAGGAAATCTACGGCCTCTGAATCAGTCACCGGCACCCAATCTGGGAGGATCACCTGGATGGCGTCAGGAGCAAGCCGTGCGGCTCGGCGAATCCTGTTGCATGAAACCGACGGGTCCGGGTGGCAGGCGCCGATGACAAAAGCGATGCCGGCAGCGGTACAGCGATCCGCAAGAAGCTCTTGAATCCTGTCATACTCAGCTTCCGTCTGATTGTGGAATTCACCGGCCGTTCCATTCGAATAGACACCGTCAACTCTAGCGTTGATTAATGCATCGATTTCGATGCCGAGCCGGTCGAAATCGATCGAGTGGTCATCTGCGATTGGAAGAAGAAGCGTTGCCCAGTTGCCGCGCAAACGCGACATCGCGCCATGTCTCGCAGACTTCCGCTGCAAAGCGCCCGCTTGGTGATCCGTCGGCTGCATTCCTCAAACCCTCCGAGTGTCAGATAGTGAAGTCGCGATGCAACGCACCGCAGAGAATATGAGTGCTCATCTTTCTCCTGTGAGCCAAAGCTGGATCCATTCGAACATCCTTTCGCTCACCAGCTTCACCCGCTGATCTCATGCCGGATACAAGCCTTGAAATGTCCTGGCGAAACTTCTTCGAGAGGAGGGACCACCGCCGCGCATCGATCGACCGCGTAGAGACATCGCGTGCGGAAAACACAGCCGGTAGGCGGGTTTGCCGGGCTGGGAATATCGCCTTTCAGGACCTGCCGGGTGCGGGATTTGGCAGGATCCGGCTCCGGAATCGCAGAGAGCAGCGCGCGCGTATAAGGATGCCGTGGATCGGCATAAAGCGTTTCGCTCGGTGCGACCTCCATGATGCGTCCGAGATAGAGCACAATGACCGTGTCGCAGATATATTCGACAACCGCCAAGTCGTGCGAAATGAAGAGCATGGTCAACCCGAGGCGCATCTGCAGGTTACGCAGCAGATTGATGATCTGAGCCTGGATCGAGACATCGAGTGCCGAGACAGGCTCGTCGGCCACGATCAATTGCGGCTCGAGCGCCAAGGCACGCGCAATGCCGATGCGCTGACGCTGGCCGCCGGAGAATTCATGAGCATACCGATCGAAGGCGTCGGCAGGCAGGTCCACCGCTTCGAGTGCCGCCTTGGCCCGATGCTCTCTTTCCTCGTGCGTTCCGATGCGTTGAATATGAAGACCTTCGGTCAGGATTTGGCCGATCGTCATCCGTGGCGACAGACTCGCGAAGGGGTCCTGAAAGATATATTGCATGTGCTTGCGCTGCCGGCGCATCTCGGCGGCCGACAGCTTGGTGAGATCGGTGCCGTTGAAGCGCACCTCACCTGACGCCGGCTCGATGAGGCGCAGCACGGAGCGCCCGATAGTGGTCTTGCCGCTGCCCGATTCTCCAACGAGGCCGACGACTTCGCCGCGTGCGACATCAAAGGAAACGTTCTCGAGCGCACGCACGACAGGACCACGGGAAAAGCTCGTCGGCTTGAAATGCTTGGTCAGTCCTCTGACGGAGAGCAGCGGCTCTGCCATGCCTAGACCTCCTGCCATCTGATGCAGCGACTCCTTCGGCCATTGCCGGTCTCATACAAGGACGGCACACCGGCCCGGCACTCATCGATTGCCAGCGGGCAGCGCGGAGCAAAGGAACAGCCTGTGGGAAGATGCACGAGGCTCGGCACGGAGCCCGCGATGGTCGGCAGCGGAATTCCTCGGCATCTCAACTCTGTTGCCTCTCCTAGTCTGGGAACGGAGCGCATCAATCCGACCGTGTAGGGATGGCGTGGATGGGCGAAAACGTCGGCGACGGTGCCGGTTTCGACGATACGGCCCGCATACATGACGGCCACCCGGTCGGCGATCTCCGCCACGACCCCCAGGTTGTGGGTGACGAACAGAATGCCCATGCCTCGCTCGTCCTGAAGCTTCTGCAGGAGATCGAGGATCTGGGCCTGGATCGTCACGTCGAGCGCGGTCGTCGGCTCGTCGGCGATGAGCAGCACCGGATCGCAGGCGAGCGCCATGGCAATGGTGGCGCGCTGGCGCATCCCGCCCGAAAGCTCATGAGGATATTGCCGGGCGCGACGCTCGGGATCGGGAATGCCGACATCAGCCAGAAGCCTAATCGCTGCGGCAGCCGCTTTTCTGTGACTGCATCCCAGATGAATCCGCATGGGCTCGGCAATCTGCTCGCCTATGGTGTAAACCGGGTTGAGACTCGTCATGGGTTCCTGGAAGATCATGGCGATGTCGTTGCCCCGGATGCGCCGCAGGCCTTCATCGTCGAGCCGGGTGAGATCCTGTACCTGACCCGACTTGCCACGAAACAGAATGCTGCCTTCCGTCACCCGTCCCACCTTCCTCGGCAGAAGGCCCATGATCGAGAGGCTGGTGACGGACTTGCCCGATCCGGATTCACCCACCAGCGCCAGGGTTTCACCCGGCGCAATGGTCAGATCCAGGTCCTGCACGGCCGCCACCTGGCGGTTGCCGATACGGAAAACCGTCTTGAGACCGGAGATGTCGAGAACCGGGGCGGTGTGCATGGCGTCAGTTCAAAAGCCCAACGGCACGGATGATTTCCTCAATTCTGGCGGCTTCTTCCGCATTGAGTGTACGCTGCGGCCGGGCCATCGTGTTGCTCGCGATGACTCCGAGGCGGCGCATGGCGGTCTTGAAGGCGCCCACCCCTGCCGAGCCAGCACTGGTGCGGGGCAAAGAAACCCAGACCATTTCGAATAGTCGGCAGAGACGTTCCTGCTCCCGGCGCGCGGCGCCCCAGTCACCTGCCTGAGCATGATTCCACAGGCGCACATAGCCATGGGGGTCCACATTGGCCAGCCCCGGAACAACGCCATGCGCACCCATCTGAAGGGCGTTATCGACGACGATTTCCGAACCGGTCATGAGAAAGACGTCGGGCTTGTCGGCGAGGTCGAGCAGGCAATAGCGGAAATTGCCGTCATCACCGCTCGAGTCCTTAAGCCCGGCAATGGTGCCTTCCCGAGCCAGCGCAACCGTTGTCGTGCGCTCAAGCTTGGCGTGAACGCAGACGGGGATGTCGTAGGCGATCACTGGGATGTCGAGCGCCTCGCGTACGTAACGGAAATGATCCGTGATCTCCGGTTGGCTGGTTCGGGTATAGAAGGGAGCGGTTACGACGACCGCATCGACGCCGATGGACTGCGCCGATTTTGCATGCCCGATGACCCGGTCGGTCGTCGGATCGATGACGCCGGCCAGGATCGGCAGGCGGCCATTCACGACCCTGACCGTGTGATCGAGAATTTTGCGCCGCGTGGCTTCGTCGTGGAAGATCACTTCGCTCGTCGAACCGAGCACGAAGAGGCCGTGCACGCCACCTGCGATCAGGTGCTCGAGGACTTGGGTGTAGGACTGATAATCGACCTCGAAACTCTCCGTGAGAGGAGTCACGACGGGTGGAACGACACCATGGAGGTTGGTCATAGTAAGCTTTCTGTTGGGTTATTGAAGATCGGAGCGAGGGTCGAATGCGTCACGCAAGCCGTCTCCGACGAAGTTGATTGCAAGCACGGTGATCACGAGAGCCGCACCCGGAAACATCCACTGCCAGGCATATTGCTCGATCACGATCGTTGATCGTGCCGCGTTGAGCATGTTGCCCCAGCTCGCTTCCGGCGGAGGGATGCCGAGTCCGAGAAAGGATAGGCCAGCCTCCAGCAGAATGGCGTTGGCGACCTGAAGAGTCGCGTAGACCACGAGAATGTCGATGCAATTCGGCAGGCCATGGCGGAAGAGCAGATGGGTCATGCCCGCTCCCATGCCGCGGGCGGCGATCACGAAGTCACGCTCGCGCAGTTCGAGGAGGCGCGCACGCACCATGCGCGACAGAACGGGCCACGACAGGAGCGAAATGACAAGGATCGTCGGCAAAATGCCCGTGCCCGCGATCGAGGCGAGAACAAGCAGGAAGATCACTGGCGGCAGCGTCATGGCAAGGTCGACGAGACGCATGACGGTGCCGTCGACAATACGGCCGCCAAAGGATGACACGGCACCGACAAGAAAGCCAATGGCCATCGAAATCGCGACCGAGGTGACCGCAACAAGAAGCGAGATGCGTCCGCCCTGCATCAGCCGCGCGAGGATGTCGCGTCCGACACCGTCCGTGCCGAACCAGTGGCTTGCGCCGGGTCCCTTGTTGAGGGCCCGCAAGTCGATCTGGTTGGGGGAACAAGTCCACCAGAGCGGATAGGTCAGGACCGCCAGAAGGATGATGATAAGGATGACGAGCCCTGTCACGGCCACGTGGTTCATGACGAACCGGCTCAGTGCTCGCCGGATCGGCCCTTTGTGGGAGGTCGCGGATGCACCAGATGCAGTGGTGGCGGAAGCATTCATCGTCAGGCCACCTGGATGCGCGGGTCGATTGCTGCATAAGCGATGTCGGTCAGCAGATTGACCACGATGACGCAGGCTCCGATGATCAAGGTCGCCCCCATGATGACCGGGTAGTCGCGGGTATCGACGGCATTGATCAGGAGCAGGCCCATGCCGGGCCAGTTGAAGACGCTTTCGATGAAGATGGCGCCGCCCACCGCAATGCCGATGGTCGATCCGATGAGAGTCACGACCGGGAGAAGCGCATTGCGCACCGCATGCTTCATGATGACCCAAAACTCCTTGACGCCCTTGGCGCGCGCGGTGCGCACGTAATCCTGGTTCAGAACCTCGAGCAGCGACGCGCGCATGTACCGCATGATCAAGGCCGCGTGGCCGATCGACAGAAGGCAGGCGGGCAGGATCAGATGGGCGAGGAGATCGCCGGTGGAAAATGGAGCACCGGGGGTCAGCATGCCCCCGGAAGGCGCCCAGCGGAGAACCACGGAGAACAGGTAAAGTCCGAGGATAGCGGTCAGAAAGGCTGGGCTCGAAATGCCGAAAAAGGCAGCGATGGAAAATCCGATATCGGTCGCGGAGTTCCGCCGAACGGCGGTGATTATGCCGGCCGCGATGCCGACCACGATCGCAATTGCAAGCCCGGCCGCCATCAGCAGGATGGTCGGTCCGATGCGCTCGAGCACGAGAGGCAGGACTTTCACGCCGTGGCGCTGGATCGAGAAGCCGAGATCTCCGCTGGCGGCGGCCCGAAACCACGCCAGATACTGGATCGGGAGGGGCTGATCGAGGCCCAGACGCGCACGCAGCGCGTCCATCTCGGCCTGGGACATGGCAACGTTGGGATTGATATAGGCGCTAATCGGGTCGCCAGGCGCCAGGCGCAGCAGGATGAAGACGAGTATGCTCAAGGCGACGAGCATCAACAGGCCGGTTGCAAGGCGTCGGGTGATGTATGTCAGCATGGGCATGCTCACTGGAATAAGAAGGCAGCCGAAGCTGGCTGGGCCACCTTCTCAAGGATGTCAGCAGGGTCCGCTTACTTGTCGATCGACCATTTCTCCGGATGGGCATTGTAAGGTCCGCCAGCCGGAGCAGGCAGCCAGACAAAATCCTTCAGTTTCGTTGAGGCGACGCCATAACGATTGGCGACCCACATCGTGGCCCAGGGGAGATTGACGTTCATGGCCTTGCAGACATCCTGGTAGCGCGTGGTGAGCTGCTGCGGATCGGTCTCGGCGAGTGCTGCATCCAGCGCCTTGGTCAGTTCCGGCATGTCGATGCGCAAGAAGTTCGACCCGGCGGGAGGCTTCTGCGCCGCATTCAGGCCGATGTTGAGACCTGACGGATCGGGCCCGTTCTGAAGTCCGGCATAAACCAGTGGGAACTGGCTGAAATCCGGATTCGCGGCGTAGATGATGCCGTTGTAGGTCGGCGTGTCGACGGCGCGCGGAACTACGTTGACGCCAACTTGCGCGAGCATGGCTTGCACGGCGGCCATGACATTGGCGGCCTGCGGCGTGTTGTAATAGGTCAGCCAGGTAATCGGCTTGGTGCCATTGATCTTTTCCCAACCGGCTTCCGCCAGCAGGGCCTTGGCCTTGGCCGGATCGTATTTGTAGGAATCGAGCCCTTCCGGAACGAGATGCTTGGCCACGTAGCCGCAATTGGCCACGGTGGCGGCGCCGCCATAGAGGCTATCGATGATCGCCTGACGATCGATGGCATGCATCACTGCCTGACGAACGCGGACATCCTTCCAGAGCGGAACCTGCTGGTTGAAGCCCAAGTAATTGACGACGAAGGACTGGCCCTCGATCACCCGAAAGGCGTTGTCGTTCTTGAAGGTCGGGATGTCGTCGGACTCGACGTAAGTGAACTGGATCTCGCCGGCGCGCAGGGCGGCGACAGCGGCGGCCGTGTTCTTGAAGTAGCGGTTGATCAGTCGGTCGGTCTTCGGGCGGCCGAGGCGATAATCCTCATCGGCGACCAGCTCGACATATTGGTCGGTCACGTATTGTTTGAACTTGAATGGGCCGGTTCCAATGGGATTCGTCGCCCACCAGGTGCTGGTCGCGAGCTCCTTCGGCGTGAAGCCCGAAAGAGCATGACCGGGCAGGATCATAAGCTTGGTCAGAGTCGCGAGAAAGCCGGCATCGGGGCGCGAGAGCTTGATGATCGCAGTGCGCTCGTCGGGTGTTTCGACTGACGAGATGGCATTGAGACGGGCTGCGAAGACCGTTCCGGTTTCCCCGTTCTTGGCGAGGTCGACGGTGAACTTCACATCCTTGGAGGTGAACGGCTTACCGTTGTGCCAGGTCTCTTTGGCAAGCTTGAACGTGTACTCGGTCTTATCCGGGTTGACGGAATATTCTGTCGCCAGGGCCCCTTCGATCGCCGTCAGATCGGCATTGTAGTTTATCAATGGTTCGAAATAGACATTGAGCCAGGTAAAGCCGCCCGTTGCTGCGAGCGGATTGAAGTTGCCTTGGAAGCCGCCCGGACCAACGTCGAAGCCGCCCGTGATCGTCTTCTGATCCTGCGCTGCCGCTGGCGATGTCAGCGCAGTCGCTCCGAGGAGCGCCGCGGCGGCGAAGGTCCGTGTCAATGCTCTCAGTTGCATCGTTTCCTCCCGTTAGGCGGAGATCGACCGCCTGTTCTTTTCGATGACCTGAAGAATCCCCTCGTAATGTTCATCGAGCCTCTTGCGGGCTTTTTCGACGTCGCGCGCCGCAATGGCCTCGACGATTTCATGGTGATCCCGCCACGTGGAGAGTGGATCGGAATTGGCGAGATTGGCGAAGTTGGAGGCCTTGTAGAACGCACGCCAGAAGACCTCGATGAGTCCGGTCAGCATCCGGTTGTTCTGACAGCGGAACAGGAACCGATGAAACTGCTCGTCCTCCTCGGCGAAACTTTCATTGCGCTCGGCCCGCTGGCGCATCCGCTCGGTGACTTCGCGCAGAGCCGCGAGATCCTCCTCGCCGATCATCTCGACGGTCTTGTGAATGAGGCCGACCTCGAGGACGCGGCGCAATTCGCGAAGCTCCTCGACATCGCGCAAGGTATCGCCGAGACCATAGGCGAGATTGTCGAGCAACGGCTGGAAGGAGAATTCCTTCACGAACACGCCGATGCCTCGCCGGGTCTCGAGAATCCCGATGGATTCGAGCGCCTTGATCGCCTCCCGAACCGAGTTGCGGCTGACACCGAGCTGCTGGGCAAGAAAGGACTCAGGAGGCAGAGGATCACCGGCCTTGAGCTTATTCTCTTGGATATAGCTGCGCAGATTCTCCTGCACGGTAACATGCAGCAGAGGGGGCCTGCTCACGGGCTTTATGGCTTTCAACCGGGACATCGGTCGCTCCTGCTCACCCTAACCTGGCCCGTATTCGCAACGGACGAGCTGCCAACTATCTTGTAGGCTATCATCTTGTAGGATATCCTGCAAGATGATGTAGGTGAGGCATGGCTTATGCGAGTCGCTTTGCTGGGCGTCAGCCACTGGCACGCACAAATGCACTTGGACGCGGTTCGGTTTTCCGGCGGCGAGGTCATCGCGACGTGGGACTGGAACGCCGATATTGGGGCGACCTTTGCCGCGACCCATCAACTTTTTGCCTGTCAGAGCGTGAGACGAGCCCTCGCTGCGAAGCCCGAGATCGTGGTCCTGATGGGCTCCCCTCCAAACGTACTGGAAGCTGCCTTGGAGGTCATGGCCGCCGACGTGCCCATGATCCTTGAGAAGCCGGCATCCAGCACGACCCACGGTTTGGCCCGAATCATGGAGGAGGCCCTTAGGCGCGGCAGCTTCGTCGGCGTGCCTCTCCCAAACCGCTTCGGCCCGATCTTTCGGGGGATAGCCGGACTTGAGGGCCAAGGTCGCCTCGGAAAGCTGGCGCATGGTCATTTTCGGATCGTCAACGGTCCGCCGCAACGCTACTGCGAGGACAGCGTCGGCTGGATGCTCGACCCTGCCATCAGCGGCGGCGGGGCGCTGCGCAATCTCGGCATTCACGGCATCGATGCGGCCCGCGCACTTGCGCAGGGAGAATTGCGCGTCGTCTCGGCCTTGATCGCGAACCGCATCCATCGAGAGCGTGTCGAGGATCATGCTCATGTCGCGCTCCTGGACGAGGCCGGAACGCTTTTCACAGTCGAGGCTGGCTATACTTACGCGTCGATGGCGCCCGGCGGAGATTTCGAGTGGCGGCTCGCTACCAGCAATGCGTACCTCATCGATCGGGGAGAAACGGCTCAATGCGCGACCCTGGATGACGGGAGCGTGCGTGCGCTGCCGCCCGAGCCTCCCAGCACGCGCTACAGGCTGTTCATGGCCGATACCTTCAACAGAGTCCGCGCCGGTGCGGCACCGGCAATCGGCATCCAGGATTACCATTCGGCCATGCAGCTCATCGACATGGCCTATGAAAAGGCACATTCATGATCGGAGTCGGCATTATCGGGGCAGGTCACTTCGGTGCCGTCCACGCCCGCGCCATGGCGAAGGTGAAAGAGGTTCGGCTCGTTGCCTCCTGTCAGGGGGACCGAACCGCCGCCGCTGCCTTCGCGGCAGACCATGGAGGCGGGAGCTATGGTGACTGGCGAGCCCTGCTCGACGATCCGGAGATCAATGCTGTTCTGATCGCAACTCCGCACCATCTTCACGAGGAGATTGCCGTTGCTGCCGCACAAGCGGGCAAACACATCCTGCTCGAGAAACCGATGGCGCCCAGCGTGGCCGCCTGCGACAGGATTCAGGCAGCAGCCGACGCGAACGACATCAAGCTCATGATCGGGCATATCATGCATTTCGCCCTGCCCTGCCTCAAGGCCAAGGAGATTGTCGAGGCGGGCACGCTTGGTGCGCCGATCCTCGGATCGAGCTGGCTGATCAAACTCTGGATGGAGAGCAATCGCCGCCCCTGGCATCTCAACCGAGCTTCAGGCGGCGGCATGCTGTTGACTGCGGGTATCCACGCGCTCGATCGCTTGATATGGCTCATGGGACAGCCCGTGATCGGGGTGACCGCAATGACCGGCACCTATTTCCACGATCAGGAGGCTGACGACTCGGCGCTGATCGGACTGCGCTTCGCCAACGACCGAATCGGTCAAGTTGCCAGCATCGGCTACCGGGATGGAGCCGTATCGTTTGCCATGGATCTTGTGTGCGAAAATGGCACTCTCCGGATCGATTTCGATCACGGCGTTTCTCTGGGTCAAGGAGCGACCTGGAGTCCAATTCCGGACTCGATCGAGACCGACTGGATGGACAAGGCCGTTGTGCGCGAATGGCAGGCAATGGCCGCCAGCATCATGAACGATGCCCCCTCTCCCGTCAGCGGAACCTATGGACGCCATGTCATCGCATGCATCGAGGCTGCCTATCAGGCCAGCGCCGAGCGACGCGAAGTCCAACTGCCCAGTGCGAGCTTCGAATAGAGCGTCTTCCGACAGCGCCGGAATTGATGATCGGGACCAATCATGACATCGCATCCTGCGGCCCCGCGAGCCGCTTTCATCGACGCCATACGAGGCGGTCTCATCGTATCGTGCCAACCAGTGCCGGGGGGCCGTTTGATGATTCCGTCTCCGTCGTGCGCTTCGCGCTGGCGGCACAGAATGCTGGTGCCAAGGCCCTGCGCATAGAAGGCGTTGCAAACGTCGCCTCGGTCGCCGCTGTCTGTTCGCTTCCGATCATCGGCCTCGTGAAGCGTGACTTGGCCGATACGCCAGTCCGGATCACTCCTTGGATCGAAGATGTCAGAGCCCTCGCCGAGGCGGGCGCCGCAATCATTGCCCTTGATGCCACAGATCGAACACGACCCGTACCTATCAAGGATCTGATTGAAGCGGTGCATGCCCAAGGCCATCTTGCAATGGCTGACATCGCGACGATTGCCGAAGCCAGGAGTGCAGCCGGGCTTGGTGTCGACCTGATAGGCACAACGATGTCGGGCTATACAGGTGGTGAGCCCCCACCCCGAACGCCCGACATGGATTTGGTGATCCAGGCCTGTGATCTCGGAAAGCCTGTCATCGCGGAAGGCCGCTACAACGAGCCACGCCTCGCAGCCGCCGCCATTCGAGCCGGCGCCACGGCCGTCGTCGTGGGCTCCGCGATCACACGGCCGGAGCACATCACACGCTGGTTCGTGGATGCAATGGCCGCCGAAACCGCGGTCGATCAACCTGTTCTCGCGATCGATATCGGCGGCAGCAAGACGGCCGTCGCGCTGGTTCAGGGGAGTCACGTCATCGCACGGCGACAGGCTCCGACGAGACCGGCCGACGGGGTGGAGGTGTGGCTGCAATCAGTTGCCGACATGGCGCGGGACTGGCGCGGGCAATATGACGGTGTTGCAGCTGCCGTCACCGGGCTCGTGCGCGAGGGGCGGTGGTTTGCCGTCAATTCGGCAACACTGCCTGTTCCGGCACGCTTCGATTTGGCTTCGCGACTGAAGGATCTCTTTTCCGGGCCCGTCGTGGCCGTGAACGACGCTCAGGCAGCCGCATGGGGCGAATATCGCTTTGGCGCCGGCCATGGGCGCGATCTTCTTTTTCTCACCATTTCGAGCGGGATTGGCGGGGGCATCGTAATCGGCGGGCAGCTCCTGCACGGATCGAGCGGTCTTGCTGGACATGTCGGTCAGATGCCCGTGCCGACCTCCGGATCGGAATATCTCCGTCTAGAACAGGTGGCTTCCGGCTTTGCCATCGCGACTGCGGCCTGTAAGGCCGGACATGAGGTGGATTCCAGAGCCGTTTTCGCTGCTGCTAGAGCAGGCGAAAATTGGGCGGAGGACATCATTAATGACGCGGTCAACCATCTCGCAGTATGCCTGCCAGGATTGCAGACCGTCATCGATCCGCAAGTCATTGTGATCGGTGGTGGTGTGGGCCTCGCGCCGGGTTATCTTTCCCGCCTCGAGAAAGCTCTATCGCGCCTCCCAACAATTTTCCGGGCCTCTCTGATGCCGGCTCTTCTTGGTGCCGATGCCGGGCTCCTCGGAGCAGCAGACCTTTTGAACCGTCGGACGATGACAGAATGACACCTGGCGAGGGTGTTGTCACGTTAACCGACACTTGATGCATCGAGGCAAATCCCGGTGCCTAACGGATCAAACGGCGACGCCCGCCGCGGTTCTCCAGCCCGCCATGGCGTTGAGGCGATGAAGGTGGATAGCAAGAGCGGAGCGGCGGGAACGGGATGGAACGAAGAGATTGCGAACAGCCGAGAAGACCGTGGTGAACCGCTGTAGGCCCCCTGGAGATCGGAAGCCCTGCATCACCCGTTCTCA
>KI911971.1:872-977 GCA_000517005.1 Microvirga lupini | reverse complement strand
CGGGTTAACGTGACAACGCTCTCCAGAGTCAGTAACAGATTCCGGTCCCGCAGAGGGGGGTTAATTTGCGGGCTGCCCAATCCTGCCTTGTTCTGCTGGCTCAGT
>KI911971.1:429-772 GCA_000517005.1 Microvirga lupini | reverse complement strand
CGAGCTCTTCGATATCCATGCCAAGGAGTACGCCCAGCTGCAGACCCGGCTGGAGGAGGTTGAAGATAAGCTGATGGCCTGGCATCGCGCCGATGAGTGCAGTCGGCGCCTTGCCCGGATTCCTGGAGTGGGGCCGATCGGCGCCTCCATGTTGGTGATGAAAACGCCTGCCCCTGAGGCCTTCCGATCCGCTCGCCACTTTGCTGCTTGGCTCGGCTTGACACCGAAGGATCATTCCACCGCCGGCAAGCTCAGGCTTGGGGTGATCACCCGGGCGGGCGATGAAGCCTTGCGCAGCGTGCTGGTGGTTGGGGCTACGGCTGTCATCCGGCAGCTGCGGCGT
>KI911971.1:0-329 GCA_000517005.1 Microvirga lupini | reverse complement strand
ATCTGGATCGAGCGTCACGAAACGGAAAAACCGAAAGGGACCGTCAGTGTGTGGATGGCCTTAGGGGCGGCAGCAGAGTAAGCTTCGACACCTTGTGCGCGACGAACAGCCGAGCGTCCCATGGCACCGGCACTGTTGCGTTAACCTCGGCAGTGTAATTCGGAGCGGCCAGTCAAGGAGCCGTCCTGTTGTCTTTGTTCAAGCGCCGCCGCTTTCCGGTCGAGATCATCCTTCTCTGCGTGCGCTGGTACTGCAAGTATGGGATCAGCTATCGCGATCTCGCCGAGATAATGCAGGAATGCGGTGTCACCGTTGATCCATCTACGATC
>KI911970.1:236169-237303 GCA_000517005.1 Microvirga lupini | reverse complement strand
TCAGAGTCTGGCCGAAAATAGGAACGAGGGCTCGCCGGCCTTTCGCAGACAAACTTTGGATGTCATGGCTGGGCTTGTCCTGTCCATCCCGATCCGAAGAACGCTGAGCTTTTCGCAATCGGGATCACCGGCACAAGGCCGGTGATGACGAACGAGGTTAATGTCCGGCCAGACTCTCAGGATCGCCGATTGCTGAGGCTGCCTGGTCACGCTAGGCTCGCCTGACGTTCGCGCACATTTCGACATATAAAGATCTCATGAACCTGTTCGTCTTCGGTCTCGGTTACTCGGTCCGCCATTTCATTAGCCTTTACCGCGAGCGATTCACGGCAATCGCTGGAACGGTACGCTCTCCGGAGAAGATTCGGGCAATGGAGGCGGATGGCACTCAGGCCTACCGGTTCGACGGCACCGGCTACGATCCTCGCATTCCCGACCAGATCGCCCAAGCGGACGCGCTGCTCGTCTCCGTGCCCACCGTGAACGAGACGGATCCGGTTCTGGACCACTTTTCCGAGGCGATCGCATCGGCCCCCAATCTGCGCTGGGTCGGATATCTCTCGACCGTAGGCGTCTACGGCAATGCGGACGGCAACTGGGTCGATGAGACGACACCGCCCAACCCCGCAACGATTCGATCCCGCCATCGCATCGCCGCCGAGCGGGAATGGCTGGCGCTCGGTGAGAGCGCCCCATTTGCAGTGCAGATCTTCCGGCTGGCCGGCATCTACGGTCCTGGCCGCAACGCTCTGGTGAAGATCGCCGACGGCACCGCCAAACGCATCGTCAAGAAGGGCCAGGTCTTCAACCGGATTCACACGACCGATATCGCACAGGTTCTGATGGCGTCGATCGAGCACCCGAGCCGAAATGCCATCTACAACGTCGCGGACGACGAGCCGGGCCCGCCGCAGGACGTCATCGCTTATGCCGCCGAATTGCTCGGACGCGAGCCTCCTCCGGAAGTGCCCTTCGAGGAGGCTGACCAGACGCCCATGGCGCGCTCCTTCTATGCGGATAACAAGCGCGTCCGGAACAACCGCATCAAGACGGAGCTGGGCGTCACGCTCCGCTACCCGACTTATCGCCAGGGGCTGCAGGCTCTTCTCGCAGCCGGTGAAGGGATCACACGGC
>KI911970.1:233307-236069 GCA_000517005.1 Microvirga lupini | reverse complement strand
AGGCGGCGCGGGCCATGAGGGCGGAGGCGGCGAGCAGGATGCGCGAGCCCTCGATCCGCAGCGGGATCTTATGGGTGCAGCCCTGATCCGCCCCCTGCGCCTCGCCGGTCTTGAGGCTGATCACCCAGTTGTGCAGCGGGCAGGTCACCGAATGGCCGTGCACGATGCCCTGCGACAGCGGTCCGCCCTTGTGCGGGCAGCGGTCGCGCAGCGCAAACAGCGTGCCGTCCGCCGCCTTGAACACCGCGATGGCGCCGCCGGGCGCCTGCACGACGCGCGATCCGAGAACCGGCACGTCCTCGACCGCGCCCACATCAATCCACTCGCTCATTCCGCTGCCTCCGCCAGGGTGAAGTTCGCCATCGGCCTAAACTCGTGCGCATCGCGCCCGGCCACGCGCTCGGCCCAGGGATCGACCTGCGCATTGCGCTGGGAGATCACGAAGCGCTCGTAGAGTCCGCGGCGCTTCTCGAGATCGTCGACCACGATTGCGCGAATGGCGTCGACGCCGATCCGATCGGCCCATTTGTACATGCGTTCGAGATAATGCCCCTGCTCGCGGTAGAGCTGCGTCAGGGCCGCGATGACCGCAATGCACTCGTCCTCGTCCGGCACCTTGCACAGCACCTGCGTGCCTTTGATGTGGATACCGGCGGCACCGGCGAAGTGGATCTCATAACCGGAGTCCACACAGATCACGCCCACATCCTTGCAGGTCGCCTCGGCGCAGTTGCGCGGACAACCGGAAACGCCCATCTTGACCTTCGCCGGGGTCCAGGAGCCCCACATGAACTGCTCGATCCTGACGCCGAGGCCGGTGGAATCCTGCGTGCCGAAGCGGCACCACTCCTGGCCGACGCAGGTCTTCACCGTACGCAGGCCCTTGGCATAGGCATGGCCCGAGACCATGCCGGCCGCGTTGAGATCGGCCCAGACCGCCGGCAGGTCCTCCTTGCGCACGCCGAGCAGGTCGATGCGCTGGCCGCCCGTCACCTTCACGGTCGGGATGTTGTAGCGCTCGGCCACATCCGCGATGGCGCGCAGCTCGCGCGGATTGGTCAGCCCGCCCCACATGCGCGGCACCACCGAATAGGTGCCGTCCTTCTGGATGTTGGCGTGGACGCGCTCGTTGATGAAGCGCGAGCGGCCATCGTCCGCGTAGTCCTCCGGCCAGTCGCACAGGAGATAGTAGTTCAGGGCCGGGCGGCACTTGGCGCAGCCGCAGGAGGTCTTCCAGCCGAGCTCCTGCATCACCGCCGGGATCGATTTCAGGCTGGCGGCCCGGATGAGCCGGCGCACGTCGTCGTGGCCGAGATCGGTGCAGCCGCACAGGGGCTCAACCGTCGCTTTCGCGAACCGGTCGCCGAGCGTCAGGGCCATCACCTGCTCGACGAGGCCGGTGCAGGTGCCGCAGGACGCGGAGGCCTTGGTGTGCGCCCGCACCTCGGCGAGGGTGCTCAAGCCCTTGGCGGTGATCGCCTGGACGATCTTGCCCTTGCAGACGCCGTTGCAGCCGCAGATTTCCGCATCATCCGGCAAGGCTGCAACGGCCGCCGTAGGGTCCAGGGGGGCACCCCCGACATAGGACTGGCCGAAAATCAGGGTGTCGCGCAGCTCCGTGACATCCGTCTCCTTGCGCAGGAGATCGAAGAACCAGGAGCCGTCTCCCGTCTCGCCGTAGAGCACCGCACCGACGATGCGGTTCTCCTGGAGCACGAGGCGCTTGTAGATGCCGCGTGCGGCATCGCGCAGGACGATGTCCTGGCGCTCCGTGGCGTCGCCGAAATCGCCGGCCGAGAACAGGTCGATGCCGGTCACCTTCAGCTTGGTCGCCGTGACCGAGCCGGCATAGGCGGCGGTCCCGTCGCCGGCGAGCTGCGCGGCGACGACCTTGGCCATCTCGTAGAGTGGCGCCACGAGGCCGTAGCAGAGCCCGCGATGCTCGACGCATTCGCCGACCGCGAAGACATCGGGATCGCTGGTGCGCATGTCGTCGCCGACGAGCACGCCGCGGTTGGTCTCGAGCCCCGCCTCTTTCGCCAGCCCCGCATTCGGCCGGATGCCGACCGCCATGACGACGATGTCGGCCGGGATCTCGGTGCCATCATCGAGCCGGACGCCGGAGACCTGGCTCTCGCCGAGGATCGCGTGGGTGTTGGCCTTGCAGCGGACGGTGATGCCGCGATCCTCGAAGGCCTTCTGCAGCAGGTAGCCGGCGGACGGATCGAGCTGGCGCTCCATCAGGGTCGGCATGAGGTGGAGAACGGTCACCGCCATGCCTTGGGCCTTCAGGCCGGCCGCCGCTTCGAGCCCGAGCAGACCGCCGCCGATGACGACGGCATGCCCGCCCTTCTCCGCCGCCGCGAGCATCCTGTTGACGTCGTCGAGGTCGCGATAGGTGACCACGCCCGGCAGGGTCGCACCGGGGATCGGGACCACGAAAGGCACCGAGCCGGTGGCGACGAGGAGCTGGTCGTAGTCCGCAACCATGCCGTCCGCGGCGATCACGCGCCTGGCGGCGCGGTCGATCGCAACGACCTGCTTGCCGCGATGGAGCGTGATGCCGTGCGTCGCGTACCAGGCATCGTCATGGATCAGGATGTCTTCAAAGGCCTTCTCGCCCGAGAGAACGGGCGAGAGCATGATGCGGTTGTAGTTCACGCGCGGCTCGGCGCCGAAGATCGTGACCTCGTAGGCCCCGGGCGCGCGCTCGAACAGTTCCTCCAGGGCACGGCCGGCAGCCATGCCGTTGCCGATGACGA
>KI911970.1:232941-233207 GCA_000517005.1 Microvirga lupini | reverse complement strand
CGCCGCTCGGCGCCCATGACCAGATCGAGATTGCGCAGACCGACATCAAAGTCGACCACAACCACCTTCTGTCCGCTCTGAGCCAGTGCCGCGCCCAGGGCAGCCGTGGAGGTGGTCTTGCCGACCCCGCCCTTGCCGGAGGTCACCACAAGCACCCTGCCCTGTCTGACCTTTGTCCTAGCTTTAGTGTGCTTTGGCCTTGGCTTCTTCATCGCTGGCATTTCTCCAGAGAGACCGTGAGGAGGCACGGCACCGACGCAGGCACA
>KI911970.1:228153-232841 GCA_000517005.1 Microvirga lupini | reverse complement strand
GGTACAGACTGCCTATAATGTGCTCAAGGTCATATTTTGTGCACTGCGCCTTTGTTGTGTGCGGTGCAATGCCTATTCCGCAACCGCAGAACTGCTCCCGTTCCGGATCTCGAAACCAGCCACATAGCCGGGAATGTCATCGGGCACGAAGCGTCGCCCGTCGATGAACTTCTCCGGCTCCGCACCCTCGACCTTGCTGTCGATGGAGGGGACGGATGTGCGCGAATTGCCAAGAACCTCCCGGTACATCTCAGGACGATAGGCGGCCCGAACCTGGGACAGACCCGCCTCGTCATAGGACACCTGTCCCCAACGGATCATCTGGCTGTAGATCCAGAGCGCCTGGCTGATCCAGGGGAAATTCGCGGATTGATCGTGGAAGGCCATGTAGTTCTGAACCTGCCGCG
Source organism: Microvirga lupini (assembly GCA_000517005.1). Taxonomy (GTDB): domain Bacteria; phylum Pseudomonadota; class Alphaproteobacteria; order Rhizobiales; family Beijerinckiaceae; genus Microvirga; species Microvirga lupini. The sequence goes on along the minus strand of KI911970.1, from coordinate 232,434 downwards.
TCGTGCCGTCGGGATCGACCGTCAATTGTCCAGAGAGCAGGCGCATGATCAGTTCGGACGGAACACCCACATAGGCCGGATCCGACATCATGTCCGCCAGCGCGCTGTGGTTCCGTCTGTCGTCGCACCAGCGGGCCGCGGCATCGAGCGCGACGATGAGGCGCGAGAGGATCTCCGGATTCTCATCGGCCCATTCCGGGCTGACGCCCAGGACCTTTTCCGGAGCGGACGGCCAGATATCGGCCTTCGTCGCCACCATGCGACCGACACCCTTCTCCACGGCGATCATGTTCCAGGGAGCATTGACGCAGAATCCGTCGATGGCACGCGCCGTCATGGCATCGACCGTGAGCGGCGGCGGCACGATCGTCATGGTCACGTCGGTGTCCGGGTTGATTCCCGCCGCCGCCAGCCAGAAACGGAATTCGTAATTGTGAGACGAGAACGGATAGGTCATGGCGAAGACGAGAGGCTTCCTGCCGGCACGCCGTCTCTGCTCGACCACCTGCTTCAGCGCCAGGCCGTTGGTGAGCGCTCCCTCGGAGCCATCGAGTCCGGCCAAGGCCTGCATCTCGCGATAGAGCTCGACCGAGAGCGTGATCGCATTGCCGCCCCGCCCGAGGGCAAAGGGCGTGAAACAGGGATAGGGATTGGATCCGAGATGAAGCTGGGATGCGATCGGCATCGGACTCAGCATGTGAGCCATGTCGAACTGGCGAAACGCCAACCGATCGCGGATGTTGGACCACGACACGTCCTTGATCAATTGCAGGCGAATGCCTTCGCGACGGGCAAAGCCCTGCTCCGCAGCGGCCACCAGAACAGCCATGTCGACCAGGGGGATGAACCCGACCCGGACCAAACGCTCGGGTACGGGACGCCCCCTCGTCTCCGAGGGCGTGTCATCCACCGATCCGGCCTGACGCCCGGGGCCGCTCCCCGCTTCCTCCAAATCCCACACGCGCTTATTTCTCCAGAAGAGAAGCTGCCGTCACGACGCTCTGGGCGATGTCGACCAGCTTCCGTTTCTCGTTCATGGCGGTCTGGCGAAGGAGGGCATAGGCCTCCTCCTCCCCGAGTTGCCTGGTTCTCATGAGGATGCCCTTGGCCCGCTCAACCACCTTGCGGGAGGCCAGTTCGCTGCGAGCCTCCAGAAGCTCGCGCTGCAGACGGTCGAAGGCATTGAAGCGGCTCACCGCCATGTCCACGATGGGCTTCACCCGCTCCTTGCGCAGCCCATCGACCACATAGGCCGAAACGCCCGCCTCGACGGCAGCCTGGATCATGGATCCATCCGAGCAGTCCACGAACATGGCCACGGGGCGCGAGACCAGCTTCGAGACCTGGAACATCTGCTCCAGGACGTCGCGGCTCGGATTCTCGATGCCGATGATGATCACGTCCGGATCGATGGTGCTCAGGCGCCGGAGCATGTTGGTCATCGTTTCGATGACCTCCACGTCGACGATCCCGGCTTCGCGCAATCCATCGACGAGGATGGCGGCCCGGATGCTGTTTTCCTCAATGATCGCAACGCGAAGTGGCCGCTGACCGATATGTGTGTCTTTGGTCAAGTTCCTGAAAGCTCTCGCTGCGAACGGTGATCCACTATCGAGGATTGAAAGCAAGTTTCGGGCCAAACCGTTCGCCCTTGGCGATATCCGAAATGCGACCTCGCCCTGCGTAAACTTTAGGCAGATGCCGAGGGCTCGACAGGGCACGGCAACAGCCATCCTTGCCCTTTTGATCAATGAACCGGCAGGGTTTGAACAGAGAACCATCACCGAACCAGTTGCAAATTGGTTCGATGATGGGCTAGCCTTGTTTCGCTGAGACCTCGAACCACGAAACAAAGGATCGTCGTTCAAGGGTCGTTCGCAAGTTTGTTTCAGACAAGACTGGATCTCGATGTCCAACCCCGATCCATTGCCGGACAGCTCGAACTTCGCCCTCGGGCGCTTGCGCGCGCTCCTGGAAGACAGCTCCTTTGACAAAGAGCAGCGTTTGCCGTCGGAGCGGGTGCTGGCGGCGCAAATCGGCATTGGCCGGCGGGCGCTACGGCGGGCCCTGGAAGTGCTGGAGGCCGAGGGGCGCATCTGGCGCCATCAGGGCAAGGGTACCTTTATCGGTCCCCGTCCGCCCGAGCCGCATGCCAATCTCGAAGAATTGTCCAAGCGAACCAACCCGCTCGAGGTCATGGATGTGCGCCTGGAGATCGAACCGGCCCTGGCCCGGCTCGCCGCCCTGCGGGCCTCGAACGGCGACATCGAACGGCTCCTGCATCTCGCGGACAAGACCGCCTCGATGTCCGACGCGGATGGGCGTGAACTCTGGGACAGTGCCTTGCACCGGGCCATTGCGGAAGTCGCCGGCAACTCGCTTCTTCTGGCGATCTTCGACATGGTCGATCGCATCCGCCAGGATGCTACGTGGCGGCTACTGCGCGAACGCGCCCGCTCGGGTGCCCGGCAGCAGATTTACGTGGATCAGCACAGGCGCGTGATTGCAGCCATCGCCCAGCGCGAGGCCCATGCGGCGGAACAAGCCATGCGCGAACACCTCGAACTGGTGCGCGATGGGCTTTTGAAAGTCATGACGAGCCCTCTGCCCGACGGCAAGGATCCAGAAGCAACAATACGTGAGAACACCGAGGATCAGCGTCTCCATGGGACTTGAGACTGCGCAGCAATCGAAGACTGAAATTCACGCCCCGGGCAAAATGGGGCTGGCCGCGGAAGCGCCGTTGCTCAACGTTCAAGGGCTCTCCGTGCGCTTCGACGGCGCGCCCAAAGGCGTGAACGTGGTCGATGACGTGTCCTTCTCCGTAAGCAAGGGCAAGACCCTGTGCATCGTCGGCGAATCCGGCTGCGGCAAGAGCGTGACGTCGCTCGCGCTCATGGGGCTCCTGCCGACGCCACCGGCACGGATCGTCGCCGGATCAGCCCTGTTCGACGGACAGGATCTTCTGACGCTCTCCGAGCGTGAGCGGGCGGATCTGCGCGGCGACCGGATAGCCATGATCTTCCAGGAGCCGATGACCTCGCTCAACCCGGCCTTCACCATCGGCGACCAGATCGCCGAGGGCATCATCCGCCACCGCAAGGTCTCGAAGGCCGAGGCCAGGGAGCGCGCACTCGATATGCTAAAGAAGGTGCGCATCCCCGCGCCCGAGAAGCGCCTGCGCGCCTATCCGCACGAGATGTCGGGCGGCATGCGCCAGCGTGTGATGATCGCCATGGCACTTGCCAACGATCCGCAGCTCCTCATCGCCGACGAGCCGACGACGGCCCTCGATGTCACGATCCAGGCTCAGATCCTCACCCTCATCCGTCGCCTGCAGGAGGAGACCGGCACGGCGATGATCCTCATCACCCACGATCTCGGCGTAGTGGCGGAAGTCGCGGACGAGGTCGCCGTGATGTATGCGGGACGTGTCGTCGAGAGCGGGCCGGTCGAGGCGATCTTCGAGGATCCGCAGCATCCTTACACCATCGGCCTCATGGGCTCCGTCCCGTCCCTCGGCCGTCGCCAGGGACGTCTCGCCACGATCCGCGGCACCGTTCCGCCGGCGGAGCTGATGCCCAAAGGCTGCCGCTTCACGCCGCGCTGCCCGTTCTCCGACAGCCATTGCGCCAATGATCCGCCGCCACTGGCCGAAATCAAACCCGGCCATCGAGCACGCTGCTGGTACGCCCCCCTCGAAGTTCACCGTGGAGTCTCCCTATGAGCGTGATGCCCGCAGACGACATCATTCTCGAAGGCGTCGGCCTGAAGAAACATTTCGGAAGCGGCGGTCTACTCTCCTCGCCCACCGTCGTGCGTGCCGTCGACGGCGTGTCTCTCGGCATCCGTCGCGGCGAGACCTTCGCCATTGTGGGTGAGTCTGGCTGCGGCAAGTCCACCTTGGGCCGCCTTCTGCTGCGCCTGATCGAGGCGACTGCAGGCGATGTGCGCTATGAGGGACGCTCGATCCTGAAGCTCGATAAGAGCGAGTTGCGCAAGCTGCGGCGGGACCTGCAGATCATCTTCCAGGATCCGTATGCCTCGCTCAACCCGCGCATGAATGTAGGTGACATCATCGGCGAACCCATCTGGCTGCACAATCTCGCCGCCGGCCGGGAGAAGCGCGAGCGCGTCGCGGATCTCATGCGCATCGTCGGCCTGCTGCCGACCCACGCGGATCGCTATCCGCACGAGTTTTCCGGCGGCCAGCGGCAGCGCATCGGCAGCGCCCGGGCCCTCGCGGGAGATCCGAAGCTGATCATCGGCGACGAGCCGGTT
>KI911970.1:224708-228053 GCA_000517005.1 Microvirga lupini | reverse complement strand
CCAGCTTCTTGGGCATCGTCACTCTCCTTACGCTGCGAGTGTCGGAGCCCGGTGGCGTGCATAGAGGAACTCCAGCACGGCCGCACGGGCATCGTTGTAGGTGGGATTGCCGACGAGTTCGAGACGCCTGCGGGGACGCGCCAGATCGACCCTCAGATCCTCGCCGATGGTGGCCGCCGGTCCGTTCGTCATCATGACGATCCGGTCGGAGAGCAGCACGGCCTCGTCCACATCATGGGTGATCATGATGATCGTGTTGTCGAGCCGACTGTGGATCTCCATGACCTGATCCTGAAGATGCGCGCGGGTCAGCGCGTCGAGCGCACCGAAAGGCTCGTCGAGCAGCAGGATCTTCGGCTCCATGGCAAGCGCCCGGGCTATGCCGACGCGCTGCTTCATGCCACCGGAAATCTCGTGCGGCCGCTTGTTCTCGGCATCGGCCATGTGGACCAGTTCGAGATTGTGCCGGGTCCATTCGCGGCGCTCCGCCTTCGACTTCCGGCCGCGCAAGACCTTGTTGACGGCAAGCTCCACGTTCTCGCGGACGGTCAGCCAGGGCAGCAGCGAATGGTTCTGGAACACCACGGCGCGATCCGGTCCCGGTCCGCTGACGGCCCTGCCTTCCAGAAGCACGCCGCCCTGGCTCGGCTCCAGCAGGCCAGCCACGATATTGAGCACGGTTGACTTGCCGCAGCCGGAATGGCCGATGATCGAGACGTACTCGCCTTTTTCGATAGAGAGGTTCACATCCCGCAGCACTTCGGTCGTCGCACCGGCGCGCTGGAAGGAGATGCTGACATGATCGATCTTGAGATAGGCCATGGTGTCGCCCCCTTATTGCGCAGCGGTGCCGCGGGTGAGCAGATGGCCGATGGCTGCGATGGAGCGGTCGAGCAGGAAGCCGACCACGCCCACATAGACCAGGGCCACGATGATGTCGGAGATGAGGGACGAGTTCCACGCATCCCAGATGAAGAAGCCGATGCCCACGCCGCCGATCAGCATCTCGGCCGCCACGATGGCGAGCCAGGACAGGCCGATGCCGATGCGAAGGCCGGTGAACATGTGCGGCACGGTGGCCGGCACCATGATGCGCGCGAAGAACTCGATGGGTGACAGGCGCAGGACTTTCGCGACATTGCGATAATCCTGCGGAATGTTGCGGATGCCCACCGATGTGTTGATCAGGATCGGCCAGACGCTCGTGATGAAGATCACGAAGATGGCGGAGGGCTGCCCGTCGCGGAAGGCCGCCAGGGACAGCGGCAGCCATGCCAGCGGCGGAATGGTGCGCAGCACCTAGAACACCGGATCGAGGCCACGCATCGCGAGGGTCGACTGACCAAGCAGGACACCCAGTCCGATGCCCAAGAAGGCCGCAAGGGTATAGCCGTAGCCGACGCGGACCAGGGATGCCGTCACATGCCAGAAGAGGCCTTGGTCGATGCCGTTGCCGACCTTGAAGGGATAGACGATGATCTCCCAGCTCTCGTCGATCACTTTCAGCGGGCTTGGCAGCGCGGAGGTCGGGCTCGACGCCAGCATCTGCCAGAGGACCAACAGGAACGCGATGGTCAGAACCGGTGCGGCCAGTTGTGTGACGATGCCGGTGCCGATCCGAACAGTGCTGGAGAGGACACTGACCGGCTTTGGCGCCAGCGGATGCAGCGCAGCCTGCTGGGCTGGCGGTGTGACCTTCGGGTTTGGGAGAGCAACGACGCGGGCGGAATGAACCATGAGCCTGTTCTCCGAGAATTACGCGATGCGCTTGATGGGCAGGCTGGCGAGATAGGCCAGCGGATTGTCTGGATCGAAGACCTTGCCGTCGAAGAAAGTCTCCCTGCCACGGCTGTCGCTCTCCGGGATGTCGCTCGCGACGACGCCGAGCGTCTTCGCCGCCTCGCGCCACAGATCGGCGCGGTTGACCTTGTCGACGAGCGCCCTGACGTCGGTATTCGTCTCGAGCTTGCCCCAGCGCATGTTCTCGGCGATGAACCACAGGTCGTGCGACTTGAAGGGGAAGGAGGCGTAATCGCGCCAGAACTTCATGATCCCGGGCGAGTTCTTCACCACCTTGTCTTCGATGCCGTAGTCGTATTCACCCTTCTGGCGCGGCAGGATGTCGGCAACGGGCACGTTGAACCAGGCACGAGTGCCGACGATCTTGCACATCTCCTCGCGGTTCTCGAGCTTGTCGCACCAAGCCTGCGCTTCCATCACGGCCATGAGCAGCGCTTTCGCGGCTTTCGGGTGCTTGTCGACCCAGGCGGCGCGCAGGCCGAGCGCCTTTTCCGGATGCTTGTTCCAGAGCTCATAGGTGTTGACGGCGGTGTAACCGAGCTTCTGGTTGATGAGCTGCGCGTTCCAGGGCTCGCCGACGCAGAAGGCGTCCATGGTTCCGACCTTCATGTTGGCGACCATCTGGGGCGGCGGCACCACGATGGTGGACACGTCCTTGTCTGGGTCGATGCCGCCGGCGGCGAGCCAGTAGCGGATCCAGAGATCGTGCGTGCCGCCTGGGAAGGTCATGGCGACCTTCGGATCGCTGCCCGCCGCCCGCTTCTTCGCGAAAGCCTCTTTCAGAGGCGATGCATCGAGACCGAGCTTCAGGCTGTTGTACTCACCGGCGACCGAAATCCCCTGCGCATCGAGATTCAAGCGGGCGAGGATATACATCGGGGTCGGCACGCCGCCCTGCGTCACCTTTCCGGTCGAGATCAGGTAAGGCATCGGGGTCAGGATATGGGCGCCGTCGATGCCATTGGCTTCCGAGCCGAGAACGAGATTGTCGCGGGTCGTGCCCCAGGAGGCCTGCTTCAGCACCTCCGCATCGGGCAAACCGTGCTTGGCAAAGAAGCCCTTTTCCTTGGCGATGATCAGAGGAGCCGCATCGGTCAGCGCGATGTAGCCGAGCTTGACCGTCTTCGTCTCAGGCTCTGCGCTTTGGGCGAAAGCGCCGCCCGGGAAAGCAGCCTTCACGGCAGCCAGCGTCAAGGCTGCGCTGGCACCGCGAAGCGCGTCTCGACGGGTGATCTTCGGTGTCTGCATCGTGCTTCCCCTGTTCCTGTCGTCGGCTTTCGCGGACGAGAGCATTTGAAACTTCGTCGAGGTCGATCCGCCGGAAGCCGCGAGGCTCAATCGCAGACGCAGATCACCTGTTGCCGGGTCATGCCGATCCGGCCGAAATGCAAAAAACGCCGCGAGATGAACTGAATGCCGCATCAATGCGGGTACAGCTGATCCAGCGACGTCGTTGTCGGGAAACGCCTCTTGAGAGGCATCAACGGCCCGTCATCGTTGACCGGCCTATCGTCGAGAGCGGCTCGGACTTCGTTGTCCCGCCGA
>KI911970.1:196043-224608 GCA_000517005.1 Microvirga lupini | reverse complement strand
GCAGATCATCAACCTGCTCGAGGATTTGAAGGATCGCTTCGGCCTGACCCTCGTCATCGTGGCGCATGACCTTGCCGTGATCCGTCACATGAGCGACCGGGTCGCGGTGATGTATCTCGGCGAGATCGTCGAGCTGTCGGACACGGATGCGCTTTTCGACAATCCGCTGCATCCCTATACCCAGGCACTTCTCGCCGCGATCCCAAACCCGAGCCCGACGAACCGCCGGCCGAAGGCGCTGCTCCAGGGCGACGTGCCAAGCCCGGCCGCTCCGCCGCCAGGCTGCCGCTTTCATACCCGTTGCCCCCACGCTCGCGCTCTCTGCAAAGAGCAGCACCCGGCGCTTGAAACGGCGCCCGATGGACGGCAGGTGGCCTGCCATTTCTGGCGCGAAATCCAGGGAGCGGGCGCCGGTTCCATCAGCGCACAGCCCCCGAGCGCGGCGCTCGCCAAGCGCCTGGCGCTCTACCGAACTTGGCGCGAACGGCAGGATAAGCCCGTCGCGACGAGCCCCTGAACCCAGAGGACGACATACAGAGGACAATTGGAGGACGATGGAATGAAGAAGAGACTGCTCCTTGCCCTGGCCGCCGGGCTCATGATGAGCACCGCGGCCTCCGCGCAAACCCTGCGCATCGGCCTGAACGAGGATCCCGATGTGCTCGACCCACACCGCGCCCGCACCTTTGTCGGCCGCATCGTGTTCACGTCGCTGTGCAACAAGCTCGTCGACATCACGCCCGACCTGCAATTCACGCCGGAGCTTGCCACCGAATGGCAATGGGGCGACGACGGCAAGTCGCTGACCTTCAAGCTGCGCCCCGGCGTCAAGTTCCACGACGGCGAGCCCCTGAACGCGGCTGCCGTGAAGGCCAGTATCGACCGCGCCCGCACCCTGCCGGACTCACTTCGCAAGAGCGAGCTGACCTCCGTGGACAATGTCGAGGTCGTCGACGACCTGACCGTGAAAGTCAATCTCTCCCGCGCCGACGCGACCCTGCTTTCGCAGCTCTCGGACCGCGCCGGCATGATCATGTCGCCCAAAGCTCTGACCTCGGCCGATTTCGGCCAGAAGCCGGTCTGCTCGGGCCCCTACAAATTCGTCGAGCGCGTGCAGAACGACCGCATCGTGCTGGAGAAGTTCACCGATTACTGGGACGCCAAGAACTACAACTTCGAACGCATCGTATTCCAGCCCATACCGGATACGACCGTACGACTCGCCAACCTGCGCTCCGGAAACCTCGATCTTCTTGAGCGTCTGGCGCCGAGCGACGTTCCAGCCGTGAAGAGCGACTCGAATCTGGTCTTCGCGCCGGTTTCCGGCATCGGTTATCAGGGCCTGACGATCAACACCAACAACGGCGAGCGTGCCAAGAGCCCGCTCGGCAAGGACAAGCGGGTCCGACAGGCTTTCGAGCTCTCCATCGATCGCAACGTGATCAACGAGGTCGTCGGCCAGGGCATTTACCCGCCGGCCGGACAGCCCTTCCCGCAGGCGAGCCCCTACAACAATCCGAAGTTCGGCCCAGGTACGCGCGATGTTGCCAAGGCGAAGCAGCTTCTGAAGGAAGCCGGCGTCGACAAGGTGAAGTTCGAATTGACCTTCGGCACCAGCACCACGACTCAGCAGATCGCCGAGATCATCCAGGCCATGGCCGCCGAGGCCGGCTTCGAGATCACTCTGCGTCCGACCGAGTTCGCGGCCATGCAGAAGGAGGCCCAGGCCGGCAATTTCGACGTGAACGTGATCGGCTGGTCCGGCCGCGTCGATCCCGACGGCAACATCCATGCCTTCGTCACCTGCAAGGGCGCGCTCAATGACGGCCGCTATTGCAACGAGCAGGTCGACAAGCTCCTGAACGACGCCCGCGTCACCAATGACGAGGCCAAGCGCAAGCAGCTTTACGACGCCGCGCAGGAAATCCTGAAGCAGGATCTGCCGATCATCTACACCTACTACCAGCCCTGGCCCTTCGTTCACACGAAGAAGCTTCAGAATTTCAAGCCTTATCCGGACGGCATGATCCGTCTGAAGGGCGTGAAGTTCGCCTCCTAAAACGACCAAGAAAAGCGTGTCCGGTTTCATAACCGGGCACGCCCCTGCCTTTCCTTGATACGGGTTCCACGAGCTGATGCTGCGCTACATCGGACGACGAATACTGATTGCCATTCCGACGCTGATCATCGTGTCGATTCTGGTCTTTGCCCTGCAGAAGCTTCTGCCCGGCGATCCGGTCCTCACAATGGCGGGCGAAGAGCGCGATCCGCAGGTGCTCGCTTACCTGCGCGAGAAATATCGCCTGGATGATCCGATTCCGGTTCAGTACTTTGCCTGGATCGGCTCGGCCCTGACCGGCAATCTCGGGATCTCGCTGCGCACCGACATCCCGGTTCTCGACCTGATCCTCAGCAAACTCCCCGTGACCCTCGAGCTCGCCATCATGGCCATGATCGTGGCGCTTGCCATCGGCATTCCTACCGGCATCATCTCGGCCGTGAAGAAGGGAACGGCGGTGGACTACACGGCCAACGTCATCGCCTTGTCGGGACTGTCCATTCCCAATTTCTGGCTCGGCATCATGCTCATCATGCTCATCTCGGTGCGTTGGCAGCTCCTGCCCGCCTCCGGCTATGTGCCGCCGACCGAGGACCTGTGGCTCAACATCAAGACCATGCTTATGCCGGCCTTCGTGCTCGGCACGGGTTTGGCCGCAAGCCTCATGCGACATACCCGCAGCGCCATGCTCGGCGTCATGCGCTCCGACTATATCCGCACGGCCCGCGCCAAGGGGCTTCTGTCGCGGAAGGTCATTCTGAAACATGCCCTGCGCAACGCGCTCATACCCATCGTGACACTCTCCACCCTGCTCTTCGGCGAGTTGCTGGCGGGCGCCGTGCTCACGGAGCAGATCTTCACCATTCCGGGCTTCGGCAAGCTCATCGTCGATGCCGTCTTTAACCGTGACTACGCCGTGGTGCAGGGTGTCGTTCTCTGCACGGCCGTCGGCTTCATCTTCATGAACCTGCTCGCCGATGTCCTTTACGTTCTCGTCAATCCCCGCCTGAGGCACGCCGCATGACCGCCACAGCCGTTATTGCCGATGAGGTTGCGCTGCCGAAGAAGCGCAGCCGTGTCCTTGCGAAATTCTTGAAGAACAAGAGCGCCGTTCTCGGCGGCGCCATCGTGCTGTTCTTCGTGCTCGTCGCCATCATCGGTCCGTATTTCGCCCCTTACGACCCGATCAAGCCGAGTTTCACGAGCATCCGCAAGGCACCCTCGGCCCTGTTCTGGTTCGGCACCGACGAACTAGGACGCGATCTTCTCTCCCGCATGCTCTGGGGCGCCCGCGCCTCCATCATGGCCGGCGTGATCTCGGTCACCATCGCCATCGTCCTCGGCGTGCCGTTCGGGCTCATTGCTGGCTATTTCGGCGGCTGGATCGATGCCGCGATCTCCCGCGCCACCGACGCCATGCTGGCGATCCCCTTCCTCATCTTCGCCATCGCGCTGGCGGCCTTCCTCGGACCGAGCCTCACCAATGCGATGATCGCCATCGGTCTGTCGGCCATGCCGATCTTCATACGCCTCACCCGCGGACAGGTGCTGACCGTGAAGGCGGAGGACTATGTGGAAGGAGCGCGCGCCATCGGCCTGCCCGATTTCTGGATCCTGGTGCGCTACGTTCTGCCGAATGTGCTGCCGCCGATCCTGGTTCAGGGCACGCTCACCATCGCGACCGCCATTATCGCGGAGGCAAGTCTGTCCTTTCTCGGCCTCGGCCAGCAGCCTCCCAACCCGTCCTGGGGCTCCATGCTCAACACGGCCAAGAACTTCATGGACCAAGCCCCCTGGATGTCGATCTTCCCGGGCTCTGCGATCTTCCTGATCGTGCTCGGCTTCAACCTTCTCGGTGATGGTCTGCGCGATGCGCTCGATCCCCGCGAACAATAAAACTTACGCCAACTTCGGATAAGAGAACATGTTTACGACAAGGCCAGAGATCCTCGGCACCTTCGGCATCGTCACCTCGACCCATTGGCTTGCTTCGGTCGCCGGCATGTCGATGCTCGAGAAAGGCGGCAATGCCTTTGACGCCTGCGTCGCTTCCGCCTTCGTGCTGCAGGTCGTCGAACCGCATCTGGTGGGGCCGTCCGGCGAAGTGCCTGCGGTGTTCTACTCGGCCAAGACCAAGAAGGTCGAAGTGCTCTGCGGCCAGGGCACAGCTCCGAAAGGTGCTACCATCGCCCATTACAAGAATGAGGGCCTCAAGCTCATTCCCGGCAACGGCCTCCTGGCCACCGTCGTGCCTGGCGCCTTCGATGCCTGGATGCTGCTGCTGCGCGACCATGGGCTGCTCTCGCTGAGAGACGTGCTGGAGCCTGCCATCTACTATGCCGAGCACGGCCATCCCCTGTTGCCGCGCGTGTCGGACACCATTAAGGGATTGAAGGAGTTCTTCGAGACCGAGTGGCCAACCTCCGCGGCTGTCTTCCTGCCCGGCGGCGAGGTGCCCAAGCCCCGCCAGCTCTTCCGCAATCCGCAGCTTGCGGACACCTGGAAGCGCATCATCCGCGAGGGTGAAGCCAAGGGCAGCGACCGCGAGGCGCAGATCGAAGCGGCGCGCAATGCCTTCTACAAAGGCTTCGTGGCCGAGGCCATCGACGCCTTCGTGCGCAAGACGGAGGTCATGGACCAGAGCGGCTCGCGCCATCGCGGCGTGCTGACCGCCGACGACATGGCTCACTGGCAGGCATCCTATGACGTGCCGCAGACCTACGAGTACCATAACTTCCGCGTGAACAAGATCAGGCCCTGGGGTCAGGGGCCCGTCTTCCTGCAGACGCTGACGCTGCTGAAAGGCTTCGACCTCGCCGCCATGGGACCGACCAGCGCGGAGTTCATTCACACGGTCGTCGAATCCATGAAGCTCGCCTTCGCCGACCGCGAGGCCTACTATGGCGATCCGGATTTCGTCGACGTGCCGATCCAGACACTGCTGTCGGATGCCTACAATGACGAACGCCGCAAGCTCATCACCGACAAGGCGTCCCTGGAGCTGCGCCCCGGCCGTATCGAGGGCTATGAGGCTCCGGTGGAGCGCACCCTCAAGGCCCTGCGCGAGTTGTCCACCACGGACAAGAAGGTGTCAGGCGGCGAGCCAACGCTCCAGTCCATGCGCTCCGCACGCCGGGGCGACACGGTGCATATCGACGTGGTGGACCGCTTCGGTAACATGATCGCCGCCATGCCGTCGGGTGGTTGGCTGCAATCCTCCCCGGTCATCCCGGAACTCGGCTTCATGCTCAATTCACGCGCCCAGATGTTCTGGCTCGAAGAAGGCCTGCCGGCGAGCCTCGCACCCGGCAAGCGCCCGCGCACCACTCTCACGCCAACTCTCGCGGAGAAGGACGGCGAACCCTACATGGTCTTCGGCTCGCCGGGCGGCGATCAGCAGGAGCAGTGGCAGCTCCTTCTCTTCCTGCGCCATGCCCATCATGGCCTGAACCTGCAGGAAGCCATCGACCAGCCGATGTCGCACACGGCGCATTTCCCCTCCTCGTTCTATCCCCGCGAGCAGAAGCCCGGTCACCTCATGGCCGAGGAGACCTATGGCGCGGAGGTGCTCGACGACCTGCGCTCGCGCGGTCACGAGGTCGAGGTCGCTCCGGCCTGGACGGTCGGCCGCCTGGTAGCCGCAAGCCGCGACAAGGACGGCCTGCTGCACGGCGCCGCCACGCCGCGTCTCATGCAGGCCTATGCAGTGGGTCGCTAAGGAGCACAGGCCATGACCTGGTCGATCATCGCCAAGGATCCTGAAACCGGCGCCTTCGGCGTGGCTGTCACCACCAAGTTCTTCGCCGTGGGAGCGCTCTGCCCCCACGGCGCCGCCCGGATCGGCGCTCTCGCCACGCAGGCGCTCGTCAATCCGCTCTACGGCACGGACGGGATCAGGCTCCTGGCCGAGGGTAGAAGTGCCGAAGAGATCGTGGCGGTTCTCACCGCACAGGATCCGGGCCGTGGGTCGCGCCAACTCCACGTGATCGACCGCGACGGCCGTACGGCTGCCCATACGGGTCAGGACTGCATCGATTGGTGCGGACATCTCACGGATGAGGGCGTCTCCGTCGCCGGCAACATGCTGGCCGGTCCGGCTGTCATCCAAGCCACGCTCGAGACCTACAAGCGGCGCATGGACCTTCCCTTCGCGGATCGCCTTATGACGGCGCTCGATGCGGGACAGGTCGAGGGCGGCGACAAGCGCGGCAAGCAATCGGCCGCCATCAAGATCTGGCGCGACGAGCCCTATCCCATGCTCGACCTGCGGGTCGACGATCATCCCGAACCCCTGGACGAACTGCGCCGTCTCTACGGTGTCGCCCACGAACGCTTCCTCGCCTTCATGGACGCCATGGCAACCCGTATCAATCCGGGCGGCATCACGGATCGGTCATGGATCGACCAGAGGGCGCGCGAGTATCAGGAGCGGTATGCGGGGCGTGCCTCACCGTAGGGCAGCCCTGCAATAGCATCACTTGCCGATAGATCGAAAAGATCCTACGGCGATCTCCTCCCTTCAGATGGACCTTTCGATGTTTGGCATTCCTCTGTTCGATCTGGCTTGGCTCGTGGTGGCGCTCCTGGCGGCCGGTGCGATCACCGGCCTGCTCGCCGGCGTGTTCGGCGTCGGCGGCGGCGCGGTCGCCGTGCCGATCCTCTACGAGCTCTTCCGCATCCTGGAAGTGCCCGAGGAGGTGCGCATGCCGCTCTGCGTCGGCACCTCGCTTGCCATCATCATTCCAACTTCGATCCGCTCCTTCAATGCCCACAAGGCTAAGGGCGCCGTCGACATGACCATCCTGCGGATCTGGGCCGTGCCCGTGGTGCTCGGCGTCGTCGTCGGCAGCATCATCGCCCGCTATGCCCCGGCGGACCTGTTCAAGGCGGTGTTCGTGGTCGTGGCCGGCATCTCGGCGATCCGCCTGCTCTTCGGCAAGGATACCTGGCGCTTCGGCCTCGACATGCCGGCAAAGCCGATTATGGTGGCCTATGGCTGGATCATCGGCATTCTCTCCGCGCTCATGGGCATCGGCGGCGGCCAGCTCTCCAACCTGTTCATGACCTTCTACAATCGCCCGATCCACCAAGCGGTGGCGACCTCTTCAGGCCTCGGCATCCTGATCTCGATTCCAGGCGCCATCGGCTACGTCTACGCCGGATGGCCGCATATGGCCGACTATCCCGACGTGATCGCCTTCCAGCCGCCGCTGGCGCTGGGCTACATTTCACTTCTGGGCTTGTTGCTGTTCATTCCCACCAGCACCTGGATGGCACCTGTAGGCGCGCGGCTGGCACACCGGCTCTCGAAGCGCCGGCTCGAGGTGGCGTTCGGCATCTTTCTCCTCCTCGTCTGCGCCCGGTTTGCGGCAAGCCTCCTCACTTAGGCCATCGTGTGCCTTCAGGCTGCGAAGGTGGCGGGAGGCAACGCAATGCCGTTATCGGCCTCAGGACCTCTCCATGCTTTTCTCGCCGGAACCGGGCGTGACGGCCGAGGACGTCTTGCGGCCGATGTGCTCGGCTTTTCCGACGAGCGGCTAGAAGAGGTTCACGACTACATCCAGTGGCTCTTTCCGTTGCCGACCCGCAGCGGTGCGCAGCGCGGAGCACCGGTTCTGACGCAGGCCGAGATCGATGCGATCCGGGCTGATCCGAGCGCGCAAGACACTCTCAAGAAGGCGACCGAGCAGATGCTCCGGTTCTATCGGAATACGCGCTGGTGGCTCACCCCGTTCGATCATAACCACCTGCGCATCACCCGGATCATCCATAGCCTGAGGCTCCTCGTCGGTCCGGACGAAGCCCAACGCTTTCACAGTGCCATCCTCAATCTGAATGCTACAGCAGGATCGCCCGTCAACACCCACAGTCTCGCGTTCTGGGCAGACGCGGCCGGAGCCTGATCCGTCAGGCGAACTGCGCCTCGCTCAACCGCTTGTAAATTCCGTTGAGGGCCAGAAGCTCCTTGTGGTTGCCCTGCTCGGCGATCACGCCATGATCGATCACAGCGATCCGGTCAGCATTCACAATGGTGGCGAGGCGGTGAGCAATCACAAGCGTTGTGCGCCCTTTCGACAGCTCTGCGAGAGCCTGCTGGATCGCCCGCTCGGTTTCCGTATCGAGGGCGGATGTGGCCTCATCGAGGATCAGGATCGGCGGGTTTTTTAGGAAGATGCGTGCAATGGCAAGGCGCTGCTTCTGGCCTCCCGACAGTTTGACGCCACGCTCTCCGATGATCGTATCGAGGCCTGCCGGCAGGGAGGCGATCACCTCGCCGAGCCGGGCCCTGCGGGCCGCCTCCAGGATTTCGGCTTCGCTTGCTTCGAGACGACCATAGGCGATGTTCTCGCGAATGGTGCCTGCGAACAGGAACACGTCCTGCTGAACGATGCCGATTTGACTGCGCAGGGAACGGAGCGTCATGTCGCGGATGTCGATCCCGTCGATGGTGATGGTCCCGCTGTCGACCTCATAGAAGCGCGGCAGCAAAGAGCAGATCGTGGTCTTGCCGGCTCCTGACGGGCCGACGAACGCGATGGTCTCGCCGGCGCGGATAGTCAGGTCCAGCCCCTTGAGGATATGACGGTCGGCGGTGTAGCCAAACCGAACATTCCTGTACTGAATGTCGCCTTGGAGCTTGCCGACATCTTTCGCGCCGGGGCGATCCGCAATATCCGGACGCGTATCGAGGAAGGTAATGTAGCGCCTGAAACCGGCGATGCCTTTTGGATAGGTCTCGATGACCGAATTGATCTTCTCTATCGGCCGGAAGAAGACGCCAACGAGAAGCAGGAAGCCGACGAAGCCGCCTGCGCTGAGTTCGCCTGCGAGCACCAGATAACTGCCGGCGACCATGACGACCATCTGGATCAGTCGCATGCTCAGATAGCTCAGCGAGGTCGAAGCCGCCATGATGCGGTAGGCCTCGAGCTTCGTCTTGCGATAACCCTGGTTGTCGACGGCGAACAGGCGCCGTTCGTGATCCTCGTTGGCGAAGGCCTGGACCACGCGGATTCCGCCGACATTCTCCTCGATGCGGGCGTTGAAATCCCCGACCTTCCCATAGAGGGCCTGCCAATTGCGTGTCATGCGGCCGCCGTAGCGCGTCGTGAGCCAGGCGGTAAGCGGCACGACGAGAGCCGTGATCATGGCAAGCTTCACATTGACCGAGAACATCAGGATGAATGCGCCGATCAGCGTCATCACGGCGATGAAGAGATCTTCCGGTCCGTGATGGGCGACTTCGCCAATCTCCTCCAGATCCTTGGTGAGACGGGCCACGAGATGGCCGGTCTTCTGGTTGTCGAAGAAGCCGAAGGAGAGCTTCTGGAGGTGATCGAAGGCCTTGCGCCGCATCTCGGTCTCGATGTTGATGCCGAGCATGTGCCCCCAATAGGTCACTGTCGCCATCAGACCCGCGTTGAGAACGTAGATCGCGAGCAGCAGCGCCGAGGCCAGGGCTATGAGTGCCCACTGGCCGGTCGGAAGCAGGGTGTCGATGAACAGCTTGACGGCAATCGGAAAGCCGAGCTCGAGCAGGCCCGAAGCTACCGCGCAGGAGAAGTCCAGCACGAACAGGCCGCGATGGGGCCGATAATAGGCAAAGAAGCGTTTGAGCAGGGAGCGCATGGCGGGATTAGGTACTGCCGGCTGCCGATGAGGGCAAGCAGGAGCTTGAGAACGGGTTCAGCGAACGAAGCTGACGGGCTGGCCGGTAACGGGATGGGGAATGACATCCATGGCGATGCCGTAGATGGCCTGCAACTGGTGCGGCGTCATGATCTCGTCGGGCGTGCCGCGGGCGATCAGCCGGCCCTTCTGCAGCGCCAGGATCTCGTCGCAGAAGCGGGCGGCCATGTTGACATCATGCAGCACGACGACCACTCCGAGGCCTCGCTCACGCGAGAGACGCTGCACGAGCGCCAGCACCTCCACCTGATGGGTGATATCGAGTGCCGAGATCGGCTCGTCGAGCAGCAGGAATTGGGCATCCTGCGCCACCAGCATCGCCAGCCAGACCCGTTGGCGCTCGCCACCGGAGAGGGTATCGACGAGGCGGTCCGCGAAGGGCTCCACATCGGCGAGAGCCATGGCTTCCCTCACCTTCTCGCGGTCGGTCGCTCCGAAGCGGCCCAAGGGCCCATGCCAGGGATAGCGGCCAAGCGCCACGAGTTCCTTGACGAGCATTCCTGAGGCCGGCGGCGTCTGCTGCGGCAAGTAAGCGACCCGTCGCGCAAAGGGCCGCTCACTCCAATCGGACAGCGTCCTTCCCTCGAAGGCGATGGCGCCGCCGGATGCCGGCTGCTGGCGAGCCAGCAGTTTGATCAGCGTCGACTTGCCCGAGCCGTTGTGGCCGATCAACCCGATCACACGCCGTCCTGGCAGGGTCAGCGTGAGAGGATGAAGCAAGGTGCGCTCCGGAATCGCGAAGCTGACATCCGTCAGCTCGAACAGCGGAGCCTCGGCGACAGAATTGTGACTGGTACCGGTGGACATGGGCTTCGGCATGGTGGTGAGAGCGCCGTCGCGAGCCGGCGCCCCATCCATCACCACTTGTAGCTCGCCTTCAGGGTTGCGACGCGACCGGCACCGTAGTTGCAGGTGTACTGTGTATCGCAGGCTGAGACATACTCGTTGTCGAAGAGATTGTTGACGTTGAGCGCCACCGTGAAATTGTCGCGCGTGTAGCGGATACCTGCATCGAACACGGTCGCGGCAGGCACTTTCAGAGTGTTCTCGTTGTCGGCATAGGAGAAACCGACATAGCGGACGCCCGCGCCGAAGCCGAGCCCTTTGAACATACCGTCCTGGACCGTGTAGTCCAACCAACCCGAAGCCAGGATCTCCGGCACCACGTTGGGACGCATGCCGATCAGCGCCGAATTGGGATCATCGGTGATCTCGATATTGTAGGCGGTGAAGGCGGCAACCGCCTTCAGGCCTGCCGTGATATTGGCCTGCGCTTCGAATTCGAAGCCGCGAGAGCGTACCTCGCCCAGCTGAGCCTCGAAGAAAAGGTGCTCCGGGTCGGAGGTCAAGACATTCTGGCGGGTGAGATCGAACAGAGAGGCGGTGATCAGACCATCGAAGAATGTCGGCTTGTATTTGACGCCCACCTCATATTGCTGGCCGGTCTCGGGCTCGAACCCTTGACCGAAGAAATCGGATCCGATGACCGGATTGAACGAGCGCGACACGGCGAGATAGGGCGTCATCCCGTTGGCGAACTCATAACCCAACCCCAGGCGACCGCTGAACTCGCCTGCCTCGTCGCTGAAATTAGCGGCACCGACCTTGTCGGTGCTCTTCGTGGAGACGTGATCGTAGCGTCCGTTCAGCGTTGCGATCCAGCCGCCATAGCGGATCTGGTCCTGAGCGTAGAACCCGATCTGGTTCATGGTCAGGTACTGGTCGAGATAGGGAATGGTCGGTCCCTGAGGCACGCCGTAAATCGGGTTGATGGGACTGATCGGGGTGCCGCCGCCGGACGCCTGCATGTGATCGATGTTGTAGTACTTGTAATCCAGGCCGAGGAGCAGCGTGTGATCCAGAGGTCCAGTGCCGAATTTCGCCTCAGCCTGGTTGTCGATGGACAGGGTGTTCACCACCGTGTGGTGGTTGAACCCGATGCGATACAGCAGGAAGTCAGGCGCGACAGGCGTCGCCACCGGGAAACCGGTCGCCGGGTCGAGATAGCCGTAGGGATAAGGTCCACGCTCCTTGGAATCCGTATGCGCGTAGCGGAAGTTCTGCTTGAGCGTCCAGACGTCATTCACGGCATGCTCGAACTCGTAGCCGATCATCGCCTGTTCGCGACGATAGAGATCGATATCGGGCTCGCCGTAATAGAACCGGCGCGAGATGCGGCCGTAAGGCGCGGGAACGACCGTCCCGATATAGGGCAAGAAGCCTCCCGTGTGCATAAGATCCATATGTTGATAGGACGCGAGCACGGTGAGCTCCGTGCCTGCGTTGGGCCGGAACGTTAAGGCCGGCGCAATGACGCCGCGGAAATCCTCCGCCTTCTCCGTCTCCCAGCCGCCGCCGGACATCTTGCCGGTCAGGCGATAGGACCAGATCTTGTCCTTGTCGAGCGCGCCGCCGAAATCGAAGGCCGCATAACCGTTGCCCCAGGAATTGATCCCCGTCTCGACGTAGCGCAGCGTCTCGGTCATCGGACGCTTGCTCACGAGGTTGACAAGACCGCCGATGGACGAGCCGCCATAAAGAGCGGCAGAGGGCCCTTTGAGCACCTCGATACGCTCAAGAACGAACGGGTCGATATAAAACCCACCGAACCCATATTGATAGAGCGGCAGGTTGTTCAGGAAGACGCCTGTCTGGCCGGCATCGAAGCCGCGGATGAAGAACCAATCCGTGTCCGAATCCAGCCCGAAGGGCTGCGCGAAGACGCCAGCCGTGTAGCGCAAAGCCTCGTCGACCTTTTGCGCTTGGCGGTGTTCGATCTCTTCACGACCGATCACGGAAACCGATTGCGGGATTTCCTCGATGGGCGTGTCGGTCTTGGAACCCGTTGTCGTCCGGTTGGGAACATAACCGTTCACCGGCCCCGTCCCATTGCCGCTCTGCCCTTCGACGGTGACCGTCTCGAGAGCAATCTCACCAGCAGCAGGTCGGGTCTGAGCCAAGGACTGGCCGCTCGATGCCACCATCACGGCAAGCGAGGCCAGGCTCACCCCCATACTCAACAGATAACGACGATTCATGGATGCCCCCAAGGCTGTCAATCGCATGGGACTCCTGGGCCTCACATGCGTGCGCAATCAACGGATTACCGATTGGGGCCACTAACTATGGTTTCCGCTGAGTTCAGGCAACAATTATGTTTTTAAATTACTCTAAACCGTAGTTTATAATGATTATAATCAGCGGATGCATTCTTTATAATCGCTAAAAACTGAGATTTATGCTGTATTCCGCAGGAAATCGTTTGCGGGGTGCCCCGCCTCGCGGAGTGCAGGGATGAGCGCTTCGGATCGGAAGCGTGAAGCCTTCTTGTCAGAGGATGACTGCAACTCCCTTCATCAGCTGCTCTCTTTGGAAATATTCTAAGTTTCTGCAATAATTGGGTTTTCATGAAAAATCTGTTGACGCAACCGCATCCACGGTTCATCAACCCGTCCCAAGGGATGGCCGATTTCGGAGTTCCGCGCGACGATCAATGAACGAAGGCGAAAGCCGAGCGATCCTTGGGCAGAGATCATAATGGCAAAGTATTTGCCGCTCAAGCATAAGTATAGATTATCCCTCATACAGAGCCTGAAGGATCTTTTCCTGGTACGTCGAATGCCAACGCAGCCCTATTCCGCACGAAATGCATTCGCGTTGACCCGGCGTAGCTTACTTGCGGCTGCGATCAGCTCTTCCGTCGTCAGCAAGGTTCAAGCGAGCCGGCCCCAGAGGATTGCCGTCGTCGACTGGGCCATGTTCGAGACCCTGCTCGCACTGGACGTCGTTCCTGTCGCTGCGACCGAACTCGTGCAGTTTCGAAAGATTGCCGTCGAACCGGATGTGCCGCCGCAGGTTGCCGATGTCGGCCTTCGCGGCTCGCCGAATTTCGAAATGCTGCGCCTCTCCAGTCCCGATCTGATCGTCAGCTCGCGCTGGTTCACATGGGTGCAGGATAACCTCGAGCAGATTGCTCCCGTCGTGTCCTACTCGGTCTACGAACCAGGCCGTCCTCCCTATGCTCCTGCCGAGCAGATCACAATGGCTTTGGGCGAACATCTCGGGCGCAAGCAGCAGGCACTGGCCTATGTGGATGCATCGTCCCTTGAGATTACACAGGCGAGCTGGCGCGTCGCCGACCGAACGACGCGGCCGGTCTTCCTGATCAATCTCGGCGATGCGCGACACTTCAGAGTCTTTGGCGCCGACAGCATGTTCGGCGACGTTCTTCAGCGCCTCGGCTTCCGGAATGCATGGACGAAGGCCACCAGCTATGCGGCGGCCGCTCCCATTCCGCTTGAGGCTCTCGCGGAGGTTCCCGAGGCATGGATCGTCATCATCTCTCCGGTTCCACCGGATGCGCACAGCACCCTCGCCCATAGCCCGTTGTGGAAGGCCTTCCCAGCCGTCCAGGAAGGCCGTGTCGTGACTCTGCCACCCGTCAATCCCTTCGGCGCCCTCCCCGCCGCAAGGCGTTTCGCACGTGTGCTGACCGAAGCGCTCTCCACGCTCGGAGGTCCGAATGGTTAGGGCGATAGCGGGAAGACCATCCACGCTCGCATGGCTTCTTGCGGCTGCCGTCGCCATGGGACTGTGCTGGTATCAGATCCTGAACCTGTTTCCGTTGTCAGGCGATCACGGCTTCGATCTCAACCGCATCCTTCTGTTCAACAGCGTTCTTCCGCGCGCGGCCGTGGCGTTGCTCTCTGGTGCCGCACTCGGGCTATCCGGGGCCCTGTTGCAGCAGGTACTGCGTAATCCCATCGCAGATCCATCGACGCTCGGCATCGCGACGGGTGCGCAATTCGCCATGACCGCGGCCACCCTGTTCGCACCGGCGCTCATGGATACCGCGCGCGAGACCGTCGCGCTGTTCGGAGGATTAGCCGCCGCGGCCCTGCTGCTGTCCCTCACCTGGAAGCGCGGTCTCGAACCGATCACCGTCGTTCTTGCCGGCATGGTGATTTCCCTGATTGCCATGGCATTGAGCGCCACGCTGATCCTCGCCAATGGCGAATACATGATGTCGCTTCTCATCTGGGGCAGCGGTTCGCTCACCCAGCAGGGCTGGGATCATGCTCAGGCGATTGCGCTCACACTCGCCATTTCCCTTATCGCTGCCTTCCTGCTGATCCGCCCGCTGGAGATCCTCGGCCTCGATGACGCGAGTGCACGCAGCCTCGGAGTCAGCCTCCTGTCCCTGCGCCTCCTGACTCTCGCCACTGCCGTTTGGCTTGCCACGACGGTTACGGCGAAAGTCGGCGTGATCGGGTTCATTGGCCTTGCCGCACCTACATTTGCCCGGTTGTGCGGCGCACGGACTCAGCGTGATATCTTCCTGGCAGCACCGCTCATCGGAGCCGCCACCTTGTGGCTCACGGATGGCCTTGTGCAGCTTGCAGCCGGCGGATCGGCCGAAATGGTGCCGACAGGAGCCGCCACGGCGCTGCTCGGCGGACCGCTGCTCCTCTATCTCCTCCCGCGCCTCCGGCTCGCTCGCCACGCATCCGTGTCCATGCCGCCCTCTTCCGTGCAGCGGATCGCTAGGCCGACCCTCCCCTTGGTCGCGATCCTGATCCTCGTCGCGGGTATGATCACCCTGGCGCTCCTCGTCGGACGCGCACCGAACGGCTGGAACCTTGCGACGGGACAGCTTCTTACTGATCTCCTCCCCTTCCGCGCACCACGCATCGCCGCGGCCGCCGCCGCCGGAGCCATGCTGGCTGCGGCCGGGATGATCCTGCAGAGGATGACCGACAATCCTCTCGCAAGCCCGGAAGTGCTCGGCGTCAGTGCCGGTGCTGGCGTCGGTCTGGCCGCCGTGCTCTTCACGTTTCCTGCGCCGACCATGAGCGCACGGCTGATCGGCGCCACGATCGGCGTCTTCGTTGTCTTGATTGCACTTCTCGTCGTCGCCGGGCGGCAGGAGAAGAACGCGGAGCGTCTCCTCCTTGGGGGCCTTGCGGCCGGGGCGCTCTGCAGTGCTCTCGTCAATGCCGCCATGATCACCGGCGATGCTCGTGCCTTCCAGCTCCTGGCCTGGATCAGCGGTTCGACCAATCAGGTCACGTGGTCGGAGGCATCGATCGCACTCGCGCTAGCCTTGATCCTGCTGGGGCTCCTGCCCCTTATGACGCGCTGGCTTGAAATTCTGCCTCTGGGAACCGATCAGGCCCGCGCTGTCGGATTGCCGCTCCAGGCGAGCCGCATGACTCTCACCCTCTTCGCTGCGGGCCTGACGGCTGCGGCCTCGCTCATTGTCGGACCTTTGAGCTTCGTCGGGCTCGTGGCTCCCCATATGGCGCGGCTGCTCGGCTTCGGCCGCGCCCATCACCAGTTGCTGGCCGCAATCCTGATCGGGGTGGGCCTGATGACCGGGGCCGATTGGCTTTCCAGGATCGTCTCCTTTCCCTACCAACTCCCGCTGGGTCTTTTCGCTTCGCTCATCGGCGGACCGTATCTGATCTGGCTCCTGCGTCGAAACCGATAGACGGAGCGCCATTTTCCATGGAGCAAACGATGACATCATCCATCCTTCGTGCGGAAGCGAGGATCGCCCTCGCAGGCCCCGTCCAGATCATGGACAAGCTCTGCGAGCACTTCATCGAACATGGCAGGGTGGACCGTTCGCAGCGCTCCGCTCGTGTTGAGTTCGACTTTGGCGCAGCCTCCGTCGAGGCTGATGACGACGGTCTTCTCCTTCGCGCCGAGGGGCCCGATGCAACCGGCCTCGCCTACGTCAAGTGGAGCCTCGCGGAGCATATCCTGGAGTTCGTTGAGGGCGAGACCCCTCACATTGCCTGGTCCGGCGATGGCGTTGCTGGTGCACCGCTGCCCTACTTCCGCGAGATGCGCGTGGTGAGCGCGACCAATGTGACGCCACGCATGCGACGGGTTCGTCTCAAAGGCGCGGATCTCGCCCGCTTTGCGATCGGCGGCCTGCATGTGCGCCTGCTGTTTCCTCCGAAGCCCGGTATCGTTCCTCAATGGCCTGTGATGGGCGAGGACGGACGACCCGTCTGGCCGAGGGGTGAGGATCGACCGGTGATGCGGATCTATACGATCCGCGAGATCGACGTGGAGCGCGGCGAGATCGATATCGATTTCGTTCTCCACGGTGGTGACGTCACGTCTGGGTCGACCTGGGCTCAGCAGGCTTGCCCTGGAGACCTTGTCGGAGTGCTGGGACCGGGCGGCGGCGAACTTCCAGAAGCGGACTGGTATCTGTTCGCAGGCGATGAAACGGCACTTCCGGCCATCAGCCGTATCCTGGCGGAGCTTCCGGCCGAATGCAAAGCCACCGTCCTGCTGGAGGTCGCCGATGCGAGCGAGGAGCAGCCTCTCCACTCGGCTGCGGCACTGGACATCCGCTGGATGCACCGGAACGGAGCGCCGGCGGGAACGACATCCCTGATCGAGGATGCGGTCCGCGATATCGCCATACCTTCGAATGAAGGGCGCCGTTTCATCTGGGCCGGCTGCGAGCAGAAGAGCTGCCGATGCCTCAAGAAGCTCCTGCGCAAAGAGTGGAAGGTGCCGACCTCGGAGCATCAGGTCGTCGCCTATTGGCGTGCGGGCCATACGGCCGATCAGGTCGAACATTGAAGAGCCGCAGCGGATCGATCCGCTGCGGCTTTTTTCAACGGATTGTCTGGGAGGTTTATGCAGCTTTGACGCCCGCGAGGAACTGATCGACCTCCTGTCCGAGGCTGGCTGAATGTCGCGCCAGCTCCTGAGCAGCCGAGAGCACCTGGGATGCCGCCGCGCCCGTGTCGCCGGCGGCCTGCCGAACCTCTCCGATGCTGCCGGTAACGACCTCGGTGCCGCGGGCCGCTTCCTGCACATTGCGGGAGATCTCGGCCGTGGCCGCGCCCTGCTCTTCCATGGCCGCCGCGATCGCCACAGAGATCTGAGACATCTCGCCGATGGTGCCGGCAATCGCCTGGATGGCCTGCACGGCCTCTCCTGTCACCTGCTGCACGCTGGCAATTTGGGCCGAGATTTCGTCAGTCGCGCGCGAGGTCTGGTTGGCGAGCTCCTTCACCTCGGCGGCGACAACCGCGAAGCCCTTCCCGGCCTCACCGGCCCGTGCCGCCTCGATGGTCGCGTTCAGCGCCAGCAGGTTGGTCTGGGATGCAATGCTGTTGATAAGCTGGACCACGTGACCGATCTTCTCGGCAGAGCCTGCGAGCATCTGGACGATGCCATTCGTGCGCTCTGCATCGATCACGGCCCGTTCGGCAATGCTGGAGGATTGAGCGACCTGTGCAGCGATCTCACGAATGGAGATCGACAACTCTTCGGTTGCTGCCGCGACGGTCTGCACATTGGCGGAGGTCTGCTGCGAAGCAGAAGCGACGCCCACGGATTGGTGGGTTGCTTTGTCGGCCACCGCCGTCATGGACTGGGCCGTTGCCTCCAGATCCGATGCGGATACGGACAAGCGATGCGTCAGACTCGAAACCTTTGCCTCGAAGTGCTGCGTCAGCTTGTCCAGCATCTGGGCACGACGGGACTTCGCCTCCTGCTCGAGAGCCGCCGCCTCACCCGCTTGCCTCTGCGCAATCAGGGCGCCTCTGAACACTTGCAGCGACTTGGCCACCGCGGCTATCTCATCGCCGCGATCCTCATAACCGATGGGGCTTTCGAGATCCCCTTCCGCCAGCTTCTCGACACGCACGGTGATCTCCTTCAGTGGACGGAACAGCCGCGTGGCAATCAGCAAAGCGCCGATGCAAGCAAGTACGGCAATCAAACCCGCAGCAATGGTCAGCATCGTCATTGTCGACGAATAGGCCTCGTGCAGGTCCGCAACCGGTACGCCCACATACAGAATGCCGTTGACCTTGCCCGTGTTGTCGAAGGTCGGCTGATAAGCGGTATAGAACTGGGTACCGAACAGCATCGTCGGGCCATAATATGGCTCACCGCGACGGACGAAGGCCTGGGCCGGGCTATCAGGCGCCAGCGCCGTGCCGACGGCCCGCTCCCCATTCTCCTTCTTCACGGTCGTGACGCGGCGGATGAACTTGTCCTGTGCCGCATCGAAGGTGAAGATCGTCGCATTGCCGCCAACATAGGACACGGAATCATCGACGACCGAGAAGTCCTTGTACTCGGCCAGAGAAGGGCTCACGATACGCGTGACGCGCCCGTTCTCGATCTTGGCCTCGGCGCCAGACATGCGTGCGGCATAGACGAGAGAGAGGCTCCTTAAGTATTGTTCGGCCTTTTGCTGCTGCTGCGCCTCCAGGTCAGACCAGATCTGACGCGAAGCCGCAAACCACATGGTACCAGCCGTCGCGAAAATGATTACGGCAACAAGTGCCATGACTTTCACGGACAACGTAACTCTATTCAACACTGAAGTGCCCCGATTTGTATTGAGATTTTCTCCACAATACTGCCGGGTTGGTTAATGCAGCCCTACTTTAGTACGAATACGATTCATCTTCTTCCAACGAATAGCGCGCTCGACCCTTGCCACTGAAAACGCAAAGCAGGTGGGGCTTCTCTCCGCTAAGCCGCATACTTGTTACGGAGGTAAGCGAGATAGGGAGCCGGATCGAGGCCACGCCCCGTTTCGCGCTCCAGCAGTTCATCGCGCATGAACCGACGGCCGTGCTGCCAGATCCTCGTGCGCAGTTCTTCCGCCAAGGCCGAATACTCTCCCGCCTCGATAGCCGCATCGAGGGACGGCCTCTGCCTACGCAGAGTCTCCAACACCTGGGCACCCATGATATTGCCGATCGTGTAGGTCGGGAAGGAGCCGATATATCCCGTCGACCAATGCACGTCCTGCAGAACGCCATGCGCATCGTCCGGCACGACGAGATCGAGATCCCGCCGGATCGCCGCATTCCAGGCTTCCGGCAGATCGACCACGGGAAGAGAGCCGTCCATGAGCGCGCATTCAATGTCGACACGCAGCATGATGTGGACATCGTAAGTGAGTTCATCCGCTTCGACGCGGATGAAGCCGGGCTCGACGCGGGTGACGGCGCGATAGAACTCTTCCGCGCTCACGTCGCTGAGTTGATCCGGGAAATGCTTCCGCAGTTCGGGGAAGTGCAACTGCCAGAAGGTGCGGCTACGGACAACGTGGTTCTCCCACAGGCGCGACTGGGATTCATGAGCGCCGAAGCTGGTGCCGCCGACCGCGTAGAGACCGACCAGATCGGTCGCCAGCGCCGTGCGGGTATAGGCAGGATCGACACCCTGCTCATAAAGCCCATGCCCGGTCTCGTGGGCGATGCCAAAGATGGAAGCCGGAAGGTAGTTACGGTTGTAGCGGGTGGTGATGCGAACATCGTTGCGCGTGAACGACACCTCGAACGGATGCACCGTGGTGTCCAGGCGCCCGCGCTGGAGATCGTAACCGAGCTTCTCGGCGAGGCTCGGGCCAATGGCGCGCTGCCCCTCCTCCGGATAGTCGCGAAACAGGAAGTCCGTGCGGGGTTGCGGCCGAGATCTCGCGACATCCAGGACAGGCAGCAATCCGGCCCGCAATTCCGCGAACAGCCTTTTGAGGCTCGCAGCGGTTTCGCCCGGCTCGTAGATCGACACCATGGCGTCGTAGGGATGTTCGCGCCACCCGATACAATCGGCATAGGCACGGGACAATTCCACAGTCTTGGCGAGGTAGGACGAGAAGATCGAAAAATCGCTCTTCGAGCGCGCCTCGATCCACGCCGCCTGAGCGACGGTGCGAAGAGCCGCCCGCTCCTGGATCAGCGATGCCGGTACCCGTTTGTGGTGCTCCACCGCATGCCGCGTCTGCTGTACCATGCGCCGTTCGGCAATATCCTCCGCAAGACCTTCGACTGCCCGCTCGGCTTCCTCAAGCGCCCTCTCGGTCTCGGGCGCGAGAAGCAGATCGCGAGCGATCCGGGTCAGCGTCGCGATCTGATGCCCTCGCGTTTCCGCGCCGCCCGCGGGCATCATGGTACGGGAATCCCATGTCAGGATCGATGTTGCATTGAGCACGTCGTTGACGGCGGCGATGCGCTCCTGAAGCGTCGCAAGATAGGCTTGCTGGGTCATGTCGTTGGTCTTCCGATTAGTCCGTGCCGCCGGTGTTGAGATGGCAGGCGGAGAAACGGCCCGGGCCGATGGTGGTCAGCGGAGGCGTTTCCCGCTTGCAGCGCGGGCCCGCGAAGGGGCAGCGCGGATGGAAGTGGCATCCGCTCGGGGGATGAAGCGGCGACGGGATCTCGCCGGCAATCGGGCGAAAGTTCTTCTTGCCCACACCGATGCGCGGAACGCTCTCGAAGAGGGCACGGGTATAGGGATGGTTCGGATTGGCATAGAGCTCGGATGTCGGCGCCAGCTCGACGATGCGGCCGAGATACATGATCGCGACCCGGCCGGAGACATGCCGCACTACGCCGAGATCATGACTGATGAAGATGCCGGTCAGGTCGAGATCGCGGCGCAGATCCATGAACAGGTTGAGCACCTGCGCCTGGATCGACACGTCGAGCGACGCCACCGGTTCATCGAGCACCAGAAGGTCGGGCTTCATGGCGAGCGCGCGGGCGATGGCGATGCGCTGGCGCTGGCCGCCGGAGAACTGATGGGGAAAGCGCCTGCGGTAGCTCGGATCGAGACCCACGCGCTCCAGCAGGTCGGCGACGTAAGTGTCGGCCTCGCGCGCCTTGACGATATTATGCGCGACCGGGCCCTCAGCCACCGTATCGCCGATGCGGATGCGCGGATTGAGGCTCGCGAAGGGATCCTGGTGGATCATCTGAACGCGGGTCGTCAGCTTCTGCGTACGCCGCCCTTGCTGCTTGGCAACAGGTCCCTTGTCGAACAGGATCTTGCCGTCGCTCGGCGTGTAGATGCCGGCGATCATGCGTCCGAGCGTCGACTTCCCGCAACCGGATTCGCCGACGAGGCCCACGACCTCGCCCTTGGCAACGTTAAGGCTGACATCGGTCACCGCGCGCACAATCTCGGCCCTCGGACCCGCGCCAAGAAGACCGGCGATGCGCTCCCCGAGATTGGGCTGCTTTACGAAGCGCTTCGATACGTGGTCGATGTCAAGGAGAGCGGCTGGCATGGAACGGGCTCGATCGGATAATGGCAAAGGGCGGTGCGTCCATCCTCGAAGTGCCGGACAGGCGGTGTCGTCGCGCAGGCAGAGCCCGCTTTGGCGCAGCGGGGCGCGAAGGCGCAGCCCAGCGGAAGATTGGCGAGGGAAGGCGTCGATCCCGGAACCTGCGGAAGCTTCGTGCCGGGTTCGTGCTCGGCTGGCACGGATGCGAGGAGACCCGCGGTATAGGGATGGCGCGGCGAGGCGATCACATCGGTCGCCGGACCGCTTTCCACCACCCTGCCCGCATACATGACGCAAATATCGTCTGCGAGGCTCGACACCACAGCGAGGTCGTGCGTCACCCACACGAACGCCGTGCCGGTCTCGTCCGCGAGGCGCCGCACCTCGGCCAGGATCTGACCCTGGATCGAGACGTCGAGCGCCGTCGTCGGCTCGTCCGCGATGATGACGGCAGGCTTGTGCAGAAGGGCAATGGCAATAGCCACGCGCTGGCGCATACCGCCGGAGAGCTGATGCGGATAGGCATCGAGCCGCTCCTCGGGACTCGGAATACCCACCTTGGCGAGCGCATCGCGCGCTCTTGCGCGGGCCACCTTGCGCGAAACCTTGTCGTGCGCCCGAACGGCCGCGATCATCTGCGTTCCGATTTTGAGGACCGGATTGAGCGTCATCATCGGGTCCTGAAAGACCATGGCGATCTGGGCGCCGCGGACCTGCCGCATGGCCTCGCCTTTCAGGCGGGTGAGATCCTTGCCATTCAGGAGCACTTCGCCGCCCGCGATCCTGCCGGGCGGCTCGATCAGACCAAGGATGGAATAACCCGTCACGCTCTTGCCGGAACCGGACTCGCCGACCAGACCCAGAATGCGGCCGCGACCGACCTCGAAGCTGACGCCGTCGACGGCCTTCAGAACGCCGGCCCGGGTCTGGAACTGCGTCTGAAGGTCTTTGACACGAAGGACCGCATCGCTCATCGGCTGCGCCTCGGATTCAGAACGTTGCGGACCTGATCGCCAACGAGATTGATGGCGACCACGGTCAGCATCAGAGCGATGCCGGGATAGATCGAGATCCAGTAGCGGCCCGACAGAAGGAACTGGAATCCATTGGAGATCAGGGATCCCAATGAGGGCTGCGCGATGGGCAGCCCGAGCCCCAGAAAGGACAGTGTCGCCTCGAGGGCGATGGAGTTCGCCACCTGTACCGTTGCCACGACGATCAGGGGCGGCAGGGCATTGGGCAGGAGGTGGCGAAACAGCACGTGCCGGGCGGGCAGCGGCGTCGAGAGCGCCGCCTCGATATAATCCTTGCGCCGCTCCGCGCTGGCCGCACCATGGGTCGTGCGGGCGAAATAAGCGTATTGCGCGGCGACGAGTGCCGCGACGAGCTGCATCAGCCCCTGCCCCAGCATTGCGACGAGAACCAGCGCCAACAGGATCGCCGGCAGGGAGAGCTGCAGATCGATAATGCGCATGATCAGCGCCTCGATGCGGCCGCCATAATAGGCCGCGATGAGACCGACCGTCGTGCCGAGCACGAGCGCTAGGGTGCCGGCCATGACGCCGACGATCAGGCTCGTGCGTAAACCGTAAAGTATGGCTGAAAAGATATCACGTCCGGCAGCATCGGTGCCGAGCCAATGGACATAGCCGCCGGAACCGATCTCTCCGGGTTCAAGGCGGGCATCGAACAGGTCGAGGGTTTCCTGGTTGTAGGGATCCTGCGGCGCCACGAAGGGTGCGAGAACGGCCATGAGAACCATGGCAACGACGACTATCAGGGCCGCGACGGCAACCGGGCTCTGGCGGAAATCCGACCAGAAATTGGAGAACCGGCTCCAGCCGGTCTCCGCCGGCAATGGAAGAGCGGGAGAACTGCTCATGACACCGCCTTTACACGAATGCGCGGGTCAAGCTGGCCATAGACCAGATCGACGACGAGGTTGATTATAACGAAGAGGAACACCACGAGTATGAGGTAGGCTACCATCACGGGACGGTCGAGCACGGTAATGGAATCGATGATGAGCTTGCCCATGCCGGGCCAGTTGAAGACGGTTTCCGTCACCACCGCGAAGGCCAGAGTCGAGCCGAGTTCCAGGCCGAAGACGGTCACGATCGGGATCGAGATGTTCTTGAGCACATGAAGGCCGACAACCTTGCTCTCGGATAACCCTTGCGCGCGGGCAAAGCGCACATAATCAGAGCTCATCACCTCGACCGTGCCCGCGCGTGTGAGCCGGATCAGCAGACCGAGCTTGAACAGTGCCAAGTTGAACGCCGGCAGGATGATGTAGCTCCAGCCCTCGAGCGAGGTGATCGACAGGTTCATGCCGATCACTTCGGTGGTCGGTCCGCGTCCACCCGATGGCAGCCAGCCGAGTTCGACCGCGAAGCTCATAATGAGCAGAAGCCCGACCCAGAAGCTCGGTACGCTGAAGCCGAGAACGGAAAACGCCATGATCGTCTTGGCTGAGAGTGACTCAGGCTTATAGCCGGCCCACAGGCCGAGCGGGATACCGAAGCAGGTGGCGATCAGCATTGCGGTCAGCGCAAGCTCCAGGGTCGCTGGAAAGCGCGACCAGATCAGGTTCAGCACCGGCAGGCGATAGATGAACGACTCGCCGAGATCTCCATGCAGCATGTTGTTCATGAACACGAAGTACTGCTCGTACAGAGGAAGGTCGAGGCCATAGCGATGGATCAGGGACGCGCGCAGCGCCTGATCGGACGCGGGATCGATCATCACATCGATGGGGTTTCCGATGGCATAGACGCCAAGGAACACGAGGATCGACATCGCGATCACGACCATGAGCGCCTGCAGGACGCGCTGAATCAGAAAACCAATCATGCTGTCTCGTGCATGGTGCCGGGACACCGAGGAGTGACGGACAGACTGCCCGATACGTCCTGACGTCCGTCAATCAAAAAGCCGGAGGGACAGTAACTTCCCTCCGGGAGAGGCCAGCCGGGACGCCCCGACTGGCTGTCATACGATCAGCTCTTCGGCTTGATCTCATAGGCCAGGGTTTCCTGGTCGACGCGCGGCGGGATGGTGAGCATACCCTTCTTGGCGGCCCACACCGTCTGGATCTGAACCGTCGGGATCAGCGCGCGATCGTTCATGGAGATTTCCGTCACCTTCTCGAACAGAGCGCGGCGCTTCGGATCATCCATGGTGCGTGCACCTTCCTGCAGCAGCTTATCCACTTCCGGATTGGAATAACCCTGCTTGTTGAAGGCGCCGAGGCCGATCTGCGGATCAGCCGTATGCACAAGCGAACCGTAGGTATAGCTCGCCTCGCCGGTCAGCGTACCCCAGCCGCTCATCCAGAGCGAGAACTCGCCCTTCTGCTGAGCCGGGAAGAACACGGTACCGTTGAGTGCGTTGGCGTTCACCTTCAGGCCGACACGGGCCCACATCTGCGAGAGCGCCTCGCACACTGCGCCATCGCCCGGCAGGCGATTGTTGGTGCAGTGGAAGTTGATCTCGAAGCCCTTCGGATAGCCTGCATCGGCGAGAAGCTTCTTCGCCTTGGTCAGATCATACGGACGCTCCGGTAGGTTCTTGTTGCCCCCGAAGAAGTTGGCGGGCATCAGCTGGTTCGCCGGGCGTCCCAGGCCTTCGAGCACGACGCGAACGAGCGTCTTGCGGTCGATGGCAAGATCCAGGGCCTCACGTACTTTGGGGTCGCGTAGCGGGTTGGCCTCGATCTCCTTGCCGTCGACCTTCGCCTTTTTCGGAAGAGTTTCCTTCACGTTAGGCGTGATGTTCAGGAAGTAGACCGAGTCGGCCACGAAGGTGTCGACCGACTTGTCCTTCTGCATCGCAGCATAATCGGTGGCCGGCACGTAGTTGACGAGATCGACCTGACCGGATTTCAACGCCGCCATACGAGCCGGATCACTCGGAATTTCCTTGCGGATCACCTTCTGTCAGGGCTGCTTTCCGCCCCAGTAGTCGCCGTTGCGTTCAAGGACAAGATCGCCCTTCGGCTCCCAGGAGACGAACTTGTACGGGCCGGTGCCGATGGCAGCCTTGCCGGAGTTGAACTGCTCGTTACGAGCTTCCATGCCGACGCTCTTCGATACCACGAAGAGACGGATGAAATCGTTCGGCAGAGTCGGCGCTGGCGACTTCGTCTTCACGTGCAGGGTGTACTTGCCGGCGACCTTCGTCTCCGCAACCTGCTTCGTGTAGATGGTCATGCTCATAGGGCCGGTGACGACCGGGATGCGGTCGATCGAGAACTTCACGTCCTCGGCGGTCAGCTCCGATCCGTCGTGGAATTTCACGCCCTCCCGGATCTTGAACTCCCACGTCGTATCGTCGATGGGCTTCCATGAGGTTGCGAGACCGGGCTTCAGCCCCAGGTTCTCGTCCGACATCACGAGCGTATCGAAGATGTGGCGCAGGGCCTCCGCCTGACTGCCGAGCGTCGACCAATGCGGATCGATCGAGTCAGGTCCGGCCCGAAGACCCATGGTCAGAGTTTGCGCGGAAACTGAGCCACAGAGGACGGTTCCGAGGACGAGAGCCGCAACGAGCGATCCACCAAGCTTGAAGTTTTATTTCACTTCACTTCCCCTCTTGCTAAGACCCTGGCTTTTCGTCCAAGGTGTTCTTATCGATTAGAACGGTAGGTCACCCGGTTACGAAAATTCAACAGCGCCTTGCCCAAACCTGAACCAACATCTGACGCTTATGAAGGCATCCGTTATAGCGACACGGAACGGACGCCCGACGAGCGCATCCTTGCCAACCTTGCAGGAGCGCTCGATCGCTCTCTTCCAGTGCCGCTCGGCATCCAGCTGCGCGGCCTGATCGAGTTCGGTATTGCCCTGGGCGAGTTGCCGACCGGTCAGCGCCTACCCTCGGTGCGGGAATTGGCCGAGCGTGCTGGGATTGCACACATGACCGTCGCAACGGTTTACCGGGAACTGCGCGAGGCGGGGCTCATCGAGGCGAAGCCGGGTGCGGGCACCTATGTCGGCGACGGCCACAACAGCGACGGCCACAACAGCGACGGCCTGCGCTCAACCGCGATCCGGAAGATCCAGCGCCGAATCGAGACGCTCTTCAACGAAGCTGAACAACTCGGTCTCGCGCCATCCGTCGTGTCGTCACTGGTGAATGCCCGCGCTGCCCGAGGGCCGACTCCGACGCGTCCGCTGCACCTCGTTATGGTAGGCAATTTCGTTGAGACGACTCAGCAATATGCCAACAGGATCCAGGACTACCTCGGTACCGGGGACACGATCACGGTGACGACGGTGGACGCTCTGCATGCGGGCGAGATCTTTCCCCTGCCCTGCGATATCTGCATCACCCTCGCCCACCGGCGCGGCGAGGTCGAGCATCTTGTTCCCAATGGCATCCCGGTTGTTGGGCTGAGCTTCATTCCAGCGGAAGAGACGCGGACCCAGCTCGCCATGATCGACCCCATGGCCCGCATCGGCATCGTGTCGATCTTTCCCGAATTCACCGCTCTGATGAAGCCCGGCGTGCTGCGCTTTGCGCCTCACGTTTCCGATGTGGACGTACGCCTCATCACGGCGCCAGACCTGGAAGCCTTCCTGTCCCAGGTCGATGTGGCGATCTATGCCAGCGGAGCGGAAGCGACTGTCAAACGGATGTTGCCACCGGATCGCCAAGCCATGGAGTTCCGCTACGTGCCGGATCCCCATGCCATCCGCGCCACGCTGCTCCCCGTGATCGAGCGGCTGCGCTCATCCATCGTTTCGCAAGAGGAAGTGCCTTCATGAAAATCAGTGAGATGAACTGGCTTCAGGTCGAAGAATACCTGAAGACGGATGATCGCGCCGTCGTCCCGCTCGGCTGCACGGAGCAGCATGCCTATTTGAGCCTGTCCGTCGACAGCATCTTGGCAGAGCGCGCAGCATCAGAGGCTGCCGAACCGACAGGCGTTCCGGTCTTCCCCGTCCAGGCCTACGGCATCACTCCCTATTTCATGGCCTATCCGGGAACCATCTCCCTGAAGGCGGATACCTATCTGCGCATCATCACCGACATCCTCGATTCCCTGAAGTGCACGGGGTTCCGCCGGATTTTGTTCGTCAATGGTCATGGCGGGAATACGCCAGGCCAGACAGCCGCCATCGAATGGATGGGCGCGAACCCGGATTGCCGGGTGAAATTCCACAACTGGTGGAACGCACCGCGCACGTTCGAGAAGGTGAAGCAGATCGACCCGGTCGCCTCCCATGCCTCGTGGATGGAGAACTTTCCCTGGACCCGCCTGCCCGGTGTCGAGCAACCCACTCATCAAAAGCCGATGGTCGATCTGGAGCGCATGCGCACGTTCGGTCCGGAAGGCGTCCGCGAGATCCTGCAGGACGGTAATTTCGGCGGCTACTTCCAGCGGTCGGACGAGGACATGAACGCCATCTGGGCCGTCGCGATCGAAGAAACCCGCGCGCTGATCGAGAACTGGCAATGAAGGAGAACACCATTCTGATCTGGGGTGCAGGTGCCATCGGCGGGACGCTGGGAGCCTATCTGGCTCGCGCCGGCGAAGACGTGCTGCTCGTCGACATCGTCGAGCCGCACGTGGAGGCGATGAAGCGGGACGGCCTTTTTATTGAGGGGCCGGTCGAGACCTTTCGCCAAAAGGTGAAAGCTGCCCTGCCCGGCGAGGTCGAGGGCCAGTTCAAGCGCATCATCCTGGCGGTCAAGGCTCACCATACTGGCGATGCCGTTCGTGCCTTGAAACCACACCTAATGATCTTCACG
>KI911970.1:186455-195943 GCA_000517005.1 Microvirga lupini | reverse complement strand
GTTACACCCGTGGCGTGAAGATCAATAGCAGAGAACGGGACGGTTCTTTCCGCACAGAACGGCCTGAACGAGATCGTCATTGCCGAGGAAGTCGGTGCCGAGCGGACCATCGGCTGCTTCGTCAATTTCGGTGCCGATTGGCTGGAGCCAGGCCGCATTCTTTTCGGCAACCGGGCGGCGGTCGCAGTTGGCAGCCTCGACGGACAGGTCACGGATGCGGTGCGCGATTACCATCGCCTGTTGTCGATCTTCGAGCCGAAGGCGGTGCTCACCGATAACATCTGGGGCTATCTCTGGGGCAAGCTCGGATACGGCTCGCTGCTCTTCGCAAAGGCATTGACCAATGCGTCGATGTCCGAGAACCTCGCCTCCGAGCGGTACTTCCCGGTCTATTACCGTCTTGGCCAAGAGGGCATGGCTGTGGCGAAGGCCCGTGGAGTGAAGCCTTTGGGTTTCAACGGATTCGATCCGGATGCCTTCATGCCGGGAGCGGATGATGCGGCTGCGCGTCGCTCCGTCGCCGACATGGCCGAGTTCAACCGGCATACCGCGAAGACTCATTCCGGCATCTGGCGCGATCTCGCCGTGCGCAAGCGCAAGACCGAGGTCGACGCGCAGATCGCGATCATCGCCACTCTCGGCAAGGAGGCCGGCATCCCGACACCTGCCATCAGCAAGCTGGTCGAACTGATCCACGACATCGAGGACGGGCGGCGCGAACAATCCTGGTCCACTCTCGACGAGATGCTGAAGCTATGAATCTGGATTTCACCAACCGCCGTGTCGCCGTCACCGGAGCAGCGCAAGGTATTGGGCGAAGCATCGTCCAGACCCTCGCAGCAGAGGGCGCCCATATCTGGGCTCTCGATATGGACGAAGCTGGCTTGCGCATTGCTGCGGAAGAAGGAGCCAAAGCGACCCGCACTCTCGATCTCGCGAACCGGGCGGCGGTCGGGCACATCTTCGATGAGATGGCAGACAGCCTCGGCGGCATCGACATCCTCGTCAATTGCGCTGGCGGCGTGCGCGGGCAGATGGCCAAGCCCATCGAGGAGGTGAGCGAGCAGGACTGGCTCGTTCTCTTCGAGGCCAACGTGCACGGTGCGTTCTGGTGTTCGCAAGCCGTAGCCCCTCATATGAAGCGCCAGCAGTTCGGCCGTATCGTCAATATTGCGTCAGGGGCGGGCTTGCGTCCGAGCCTGACGGGCATCCAGGCCTATACGGCCTCGAAGCATGCCCTTGTCGGGCTGACGAAGCAGCTCAGCTTCGAGCTTGGTCCCTATGGCATCACCGTCAACAGCGTAGCTCCCGGCTTCGTGCTATCGAACCCGGCGACCCAGCGCCAATGGGAGAGCTACGGCCCCGAAGGCCAAGCGCGCCTAGTGGAGAGCATCCATACACGACGCCTGGGATCTCCCCAGGATATCGCCAATGCCGTCATGTTCCTGGCCTCTGATGCGGCGTCCTGGATCTCGGGACAGATCATCTCCGCAGACGGCGGACGCTCCTGACACCGGGATTGGCGGGCAGCTTTCGAGCAAGGAGTTTGAGGAAGAAAGATGGACGATATCAGCAACCAGCCCTGGACCTGGGACGAGCAGACCTGGCGCGGCAAGGTAGATCATGTGCGCGCCGGTCGTTCCATGAAGCCGGCGAAGTGGAAAAACGGTGCCCGCTGCGCCGTCGCCCTGTCCTTCGATTCCGACCATGAGACGAACGAACTGCGCGACGGCGGCAAATCCATCGGCCGCATGTCCCAGGGACAATACGGCAACCGCCAGGGCGTGCCGCGCATTCTCAATGCGCTCGCCAAATACGATGCCAAGGCGACATTCTTCGTTCCGGCCGTCGCCGCACTCCTCTACGAGGACGAGCAGCGCCGGGTCGTGGCAGAAGGCCACGAGATCGGCATCCACGGCTGGATCCACGAGCTCAACAGCCAGCTGCCCTACGAGATCGAACGCGATCTGATGTTGCGCGCAGCGGATACTCTGGAGAGGATCACCGGCGTGCGGCCCATGGGTCTGCGTACGCCATCCTGGGATTTCAGCCCCAGCACGCTGCGCATCGAACGCGAACTCGGCCTTCTCTACGATTCTTCGCTCATGGCAGACGACGACCCTTACGAGCTGCTGGAACAGGGCGAGCCCACAGGCATCGTGGAACTTCCCGTGGAGTGGATCCGTGACGACGCGGTCTATTTCAACATGCACCGCTTCAACGGCCTGCGCCCGCATACGCCGCCGGCGGCCGTCTACGACATCTTCTTCCGCGAGTTCGAGCGGGCTTACGAGGAAGGCGGGCTCTTCCTGCTCACCATGCATCCCCACGTGACCGGCTACCGCTCGCGCATCTGGATCCTCGAAAAGCTCCTGGAGGAGATCACCCGCCGCTCGGATGTGTGGATTGCGACCCATGCCGAGATCGCGGCCTTCGCAAAAGCGGAATGCGCCTGATGACCCGCCCTACCCGCGCCCGAGATGCAGGCTTTGCCTGCGGCAACCTGCCGGCAGGCGCGCTCAACAGCATCGCTGATGTTCCTGGCGTGCGCGTCGGCCATCGCACCCTCATCGATGGCGACATCCGAACCGGAGTGACCGCCATCGTGCCGCATGGCGGCAATCTCTATCGTGAGAAGCCGATCGCCGCCGTCCATGTTCTGAACGGCTTCGGCAAAAGTGCGGGGCTGGTGCAGGTGGAAGAGTTGGGGACTCTCGAAACGCCCATTCTCCTCACCAACTCGCTTTCGGTGGGAACCTGCTGCACGGCGCTTGTGCGTCATGCCGTCGAGCGCAATCCGGATATCGGTCGCGAGACGGCGACCGTGAACCCCGTCGTGTTCGAGTGCAACGATGGGTATCTGAACGACATTCAGGCTCTGGCTGTCACAGAAGTGGACACACGCGCTGCCTTGGAGGGAGCTTCGACGCAGTTCGAGGTCGGTTCCGTAGGGGCCGGCTGCGGCATGAGCACCTTCGGATTCAAGGGCGGCATCGGCACGGCGTCCCGTCGGCTGCAACTCGATGGGCACAGCTTTCACCTGGGCGTCCTTGTCCTGTCTAATTTCGGCCGCTCCGGCGACCTGCGCCTGCCGGACGGCAGGATCGTTGCTCCC
This sequence comes from Microvirga lupini, assembly GCA_000517005.1. GTDB lineage: Bacteria > Pseudomonadota > Alphaproteobacteria > Rhizobiales > Beijerinckiaceae > Microvirga > Microvirga lupini. The sequence goes on along the minus strand of KI911970.1, from coordinate 192,828 downwards.
ATACAGGCTCCGACGGAGGAAAAAGCTCCAGAAAAGGGGTCGATCATCATCATCGCCGCCACGGACATCCCATTGAGCGATCGGCAGATCAAGCGGGTCATTCGCCGTTCCGGTGTAGGGTTAGCACGATTGGGCTCCTTTTGGGGCCATGGCAGCGGCGACATCGCGCTGGGTTTTACCACCGCCAACATCCTGCCTCACGACGAGAAAGCGGATCTCGTGGATCTTCGCATGCTCAACGAGAATCGTATGGACATCCTCTTCGAGGCCATGGCGGACATAACCCAGGAAGCCGTTCTCGATGCGCTCGTCGCGGCAGGCTCCATGACAGGCCGGTCGGACCATCATCGTCCGAGCCTGCTCGATGCCTTGAAAATCTCCCTCACCTGATACGTGAATCTCATGACCGGCAACACAATCTCCGACAACGGTTTCGCCCTCGCGATCCATGGTGGCGCAGGTACCATCCTGCGCAGCAAGATGACGCCCGAGCGGGAGGCTGCCTATCACGCCGGTCTGCGCCGTGCCCTCGATGCCGGACGCATCGTGCTGGCTGACGGCGGCACTGCGCTCGACGCGGTATCGGCGGCGGTCATGGCGCTTGAGGACGAGCCGCTCTTCAATGCCGGACGTGGCGCGGTTTATACCTCGGCCGGCAAGCAAGAGATGGATGCAGCCGTCATGGACGGGCGCGACCGCTCGGCCGGAGCCGTCGCCGGGATCTGCGGCCCGCGCAATCCGGTTCTCGCCGCGCGCGCCATAATGGAGCATTCCGCCCATGTTCTGCTCATCGGCGAAGGCGCCATGGAATTCTGCCGCAAACGGGGGCTCACCTTCGAGGAACCATCCTATTTCTATACCGAACAGCGCTGGAACGCTCTGCAGGAAACGCTTGCCATGCGCACGAGCGGCGTGGAGGATCAGGACGAGTCGCGCAAGCATGGCACGGTCGGCGCGGTGGCTCGCGACCGACACGGCAATCTCGCAGCGGCCACATCCACCGGCGGCATGACGGCGAAATCGCCCGGACGCGTCGGCGACAGCCCCGTGATCGGCGCAGGAACCTGGGCCGACAACGGGACCTGCGCCATCTCGGCAACAGGTCACGGCGAGATCTTCATCCGCTATGCCGCGGCTCATGAGATCGCTTCCCGCATGCGCTATGCGGGCCAGTCTCTGGAAGAGGCGTCGCGTGCCGTGGTGATCGACATGCTGGCTCCCGCCGGGGGATCCGGCGGCATTGTCGCAGTCGATCGGGCCGGCAACGTGTCCCTGCCATTCAATTGCTCGGGTATGTATCGCGGCATGGTCAGGGGCGACGGCAAACCCCTGACTGCGATCTACGACGAACCGCTCGTCGATTACCGGAACGCATAGAGGCCAAGCAAATGAGGCATTGAACCGGCGCGGACATGGATGAATGATGGCAAGGCTAGCCAAGGGAGAGCCTATCGTGATCTCGAACTACGCCTCAGCAGCCATTTTTCTCGCCAGCACTCTCGTCTCATCATCCGCGTTCGCGCAGCAGCCATCCCAAAAGACTGGGCTTTGGTCCGTCTACGAACAAAGTATCAAGAACGCCAAGCATATCGACCTGGCCCATGCCTTCGCGCCCGTCCAGCCGGTCTGGCCGGGCTTTGGACATGCGGAGTTCAAGGCAACGACGGCGGGTGCCGATATCCCGAACTACGTTCAGAAGGGCGATGAATATACTTACGCCAAGCATGGTTTCGTCGCCACAAGCTACCTACTCACCACAGACCAATACGGCACGCAGCTCGATCCGCCGGCCCATTGGGACGAGTACGGTGCAACGATTAGCGATCTTCCGGCGACCTATGCCGTCCGCCCGCTTGTGGTGATCTCGATTCATGAAAAGGTAGCAACGGATCCTGGCTATCACCTGAGTGTTCAGGACATTCGTGATTGGGAGAGCCGAAATGGGCGGATACCGGAAGGCGCCGTCGTAATGGTCCGCTCAGACTGGTACAAGGGCTGGAACGATACTGCCCGCTTCGCAAGCAAGCCGCATCCCGGCGTCAGCCTCGATGCGCTCAAGTTCCTGCATCTGGAGCGCAAGATCCTGTTCCACGGCCATGAGCCGCTCGATACGGATACGACGCCGACCCTCGAAGGCGAGTCTTGGCTTCTGCACAATCACTTCACCCAGGCCGAGGGTGTCGCCAATCTCGACAAGGTTCCCGAGACCGGAGCCCTGATCTCCATCGGCTTTGCCAAGCCTCTTGGCGGCACGGGCGGCTATGCCCGCTACGTGGCTATCGCTCCCGCCGATTGGCCGCATGGCGTTACAGTAGCAGAAGCGCCCGGCGCTCCGTTGCCGAAGCAGCCCGCTCCTCTGCGCCGTGATGAGAAAGGCGTGATGCGCCCACAAGCCGGAGCAAAGTGAACTCATGTTTGAGAGGGCCGTTCAGCGGCTCTCTCGGCGTTGATGCGTCGAGGCTGCTATTTCCTCTCGTGAGCAAGCGCCTATATCCCACCCGTCTCGACCCAGCCCCGAAGAGGAGTCTCCCATGCCGCTCAACGATAATCCCGTCTGGTTCATCACGGGCTGCTCCACCGGTTTCGGACGGGAACTCGCCCAACTGGTACTTAAACGGGGCTGGCGCGCCGTCGTGACGGCGCGCGACGTCAGCCGCGTACAGGACCTCACCCGCGGCTATGAAGACAAGGCACTGGCTCTGTCTCTCGACGTCACCAAGCGCCATGACATCGAAGCCGCCGTCAAAGAGGCCGAGGCACGCTTTGGCGCCATCGACGTGCTCGTGAACAATGCCGGCTATGGATACCAAGCCTCCATCGAAGAAGGCGACGACGCGGAGATCCGGGCTCAGTTCGAGACGAATGTCTTCGGTCTTGCGGCCATGATCCGCGCGGTGCTTCCCGGCATGCGGGCCCGTCGCCGCGGACATATCGTCAACATCTCGTCACAAGCCGGCTTCATTGGCTATCCGGGATCCGGTTATTACGCCGCAACCAAGCATGCGGTGGAGGGCCTGTCGGACGCGCTTTCCAAGGAGGTCGCACCGCTCGGCATCAAGGTGACCTGCGTCGAACCCGGACCGTTCCGCACCGATTGGGCGGGCCGTTCCCTGCAGCAGCGGCGCCCGAAGATTGCCGACTATCAGGACACCGTGGGCGCCCGCCTCGAAACGACGGCGAACTACAGCGGCAAGCAGCCGGGCGATCCGGTACGAGCCGCCGAAGCCATCATCAAAGCCACCGAGGCGAGCGATCCGCCCAAGCATCTGGTCCTGGGCGCCATCGCGCTCGATGGAGTTCGGGACAAGCTCAAGGAAACTCTTGCGGAAATCGAAGCCTGGGCCGAGACAAGCCGGGGCGCGGATTATCCGGACATTGAGCGTTAGCAAGACGTTTGCACAAGAGGTGAGATGGCGGCTATCCTGACAGCCTCGGGGAACGAGACCATTTATGGTATGCCCCTCACCTCTTTCACCCTTCCTCAAAGGAGCTCCTAGGCCATGAGCCTTGAATCCGTTCGCGCCTTTCTGGCCCAAAACGCACCGGATATCGAGATCATCGAAATGCAAACGAGCACCGCCACCGTGACTCAGGCGGCGGAGGCTCATGGCGTTGGGCCCGAAAAAATCGCCAAGACCCTGTCTCTGCGCGTGGGCGAGAAGAGCTTTCTCGTCGTCACGAGCGGCACGGCACGGCTCGATAACCGCAAGGTCAAGGCGGCCTTCGGCGGCAAGGCCTCCATGCTGGATGCGGAACAGGTTCAGGCTCTCACGGGACACCCTGTCGGCGGGGTCTGCCCGTTCGGGTTGGCCACTCCGCTTCCGGTCTATTGCGACATCTCCCTGAAAGCCTTCGATGAAGTCGTCCCGGCGGCCGGCTCGATCCATACGGCTTTACGCATTCATCCTCAGCGGATGGCCGATCTCGTCGGCGCCGATTGGGTGGATGTGTGTCAGTAGACCGCTCGAGCTTACCGGATGCAAAGGTCAGCGGAGGTCATCGCTCAGCGGACGCGTGCAAGGCGTAACGCGGGCTTATCTCGGAAGGCTTCACAAAAGCCGCGCAGGCTAACCATCTAGATGATGTAAAAATCCTTCTCGGTCAGGGCGAGACCGGATTTCAGCTTGCCGAAGAGGACGGCCTTGTACTTGGAGCCGGAGCCATCCGCATCGTAGGACAGGTAGCCGTTCTTCTTGTTGTAGATCAGATAATCGTTCCCATCCTGCGCCTTGCTGCCGATTGCCAAGAAGCCTGCTTTGAGCTTTCCTGCCTTGCCGAGTTTCTTGAAGATGCTGTTCTCCAGGCGGATCGTATCGTCCTTCACGTTGAAGTCCGTGATCGTATCGACATTGGTCCTGGCATTCAGCGCATGCTTGAAGATGAAGATGTCTCGCCCCCATCCCCCGGACAGGGTGTCCTTGCCCGCTCCGCCATCGAGAGAATCGTTTCCGGCATCACCGTAGAGCCTGTCGTTGCCATCCCCGCCCTGGAGGGTATCGGCGTGCATTCCTCCATAGAGCGTATCGTTGCCGCTCTGGCCGAATAGTTTGTTGTTTCCGGTGCCGCCATAGAGGCCGTCATGCCCGGCACCACCATCGATCATGTCTTTTCCGGTGTCTCCATAGAGGCGGTCATTGCCGTCACCGCCGGAAAGGAAATCGTTGCCAATCCCCCCATACAGGACATCCTGCCCGTTGCCGCCATCGATTATGTCACTGTCACCGTCGCCATAGAGCCAATCGTCTCCATCGCGACCGTCGATCTCATTGGCGCCCAAACTGCCAAAGATTTCGTTCGAAAGCGCATTGCCAGTCAGGGCGATGGGAGAGTAGCCGCCGATAGCTTTCAGGATCTCGATATTGGCGCCCAATTCGAAAGACGCGCTTGTTATGACAGTATCATGCCCCTGTCCGATCTCCTCCCAGATGACGTCGAATGGAGTATCGACAATGTAGAGGTCGTCCCCTGCGCCGCCGAACAAGGTATCGCTGCCGCCCTTGCCATCGAGTTCGTCGTTGCCGAGTGTGCCGACGATCAGGTTCGAGAAGTCACTACCACTCACGGACAGGGAGCTCGCTCCGGCGGCAGCCCTCAGTTCCTCGATCTCGGCATCGGACGCCATGGCATAGCCAGCACTCGTATAGACGACATCGTAGCCGCCGCCGATTGCCTCAAAGATGCGGTCGTCCTTATTGTCCACGATATAAGTGTCGTTGCCCAATCCGCCGTCCAGCGTATCTGCACCCTCCCCTCCATCGAGACGGTCATTGCCGTCATAGCCCTCCAGATGATCGCCGTGAGACGAACCAATGAGCTGGTCATCGCTTTGCATGATCAAGGCGGCAGCTGCGGAGCCTTGCGCGTGAAAAACGGCGAGTCCGGCGTAGTCGAGCAGGGTCGGGCCACTCAAGTAAGTGAGCCATAGTCCGCCGCCCTGCCGGAATTCCAGAGATGAGATCCGCCCTGACATTTCTGTGATCACAGGTCCTTGATAGACGCCATCGACGATCATCTGATCGACATTGACCTGGAACCTTGCCATTGGATGTTCGGGGTCGGTGCCAATACTTATATTTCCCACAATCTATGTGAAGAAATCCTGCAACCGAAGTCCTGGCCGCATACTGTTCGTGAAGGTGACAATAGCCATCGTCGGTTACCAAGAAACTTTCAAGGCAAGAGCAGCAAAAAGAGGTGCCAGCGCCATTTATACCGGCGCGAAAGCCAAGTTTCAGCCCTCAGCGGGAGTGCTCGATCGTCACGTCAGATTGAAACGCAAATCCAGAGCGCGCTGGATATTTAGTCCTACCCTATCGCCAACGCAACCGAGAACCCTGAACTCTGTCTGCTGACAATCGGCACCATGGATGCGTGGGATCGTCGCAGGCCGGAATGACGCCATACTCGCCATCTGCAGCAGATCAGAAATCAGGATTGTTGCGGCAGAGGCTGACGAGGCTGGGAGCTGGTCTCGATCCCTTGTGACGATCCGGACCTTGCGCTCAGCAGCGCAACGGGTGCAGTCGCGAGAATGACGAGAATCGCGGCAAGCCCGAAACAGGCGCTGTAGCCGAAATGCTGCGCAATCCACCCTGCGCCGATGCCACCGATCATGCTGACGAGCGCGTCCATGCATTGCAGCAGGGTGAAATCGATTCCGGCTTGGCGAGGATCCGAAAGTGCCATGAACTGTGCATAGAGCGACACGAAGCCAAGCGCCATAATCGCGGACGAGCTGGCGAGCGCCAATCCAAGGAGAAGCATGTGAGAGGCTCCTCCGATCCATGCTGCCGCCGCTACGCCGGAAAGAGTGACCGCCTGCAGGATGAGCGCAAGGACCATGATTGCCCGTGCTCCCCAAAGCCGGACTAGA
>KI911970.1:165804-186355 GCA_000517005.1 Microvirga lupini | reverse complement strand
AATCAGATTTGCGAGCCCGTCGAAAGCCTGAATGTCAACGCGCTCTAGGGCGCCGCCCAGGAGCGCACAGCCGAAGCCGAGAATCATCCCTCCGACTCCATTGACAATTCCCAGTGAATCCAGGTCGAGACCGGAATCGACAAGGAACGGTCCAAGCATCGCCAAGCCCCATTTCTGCGAAACGGCATAGAGCGCCGCCAGCGCCAGTCCCTTGCGCATTTCGGGACGGATCAGCGCATCGCGCAGAGATGGTCTATGAGACCTCACGTCTACCGGTGTGATCGCAGGCGACAGGATGAAGGGCAATCCGAGCAGCACGAGCAGAGCCGCCATGACGATCATGGCCTGAGCCCAATCGACTCGCGCGACAAGCACCAGGAAAAGACCCGAGCCGATCGCGGAACCGAGATAGGCCCCACCCACCTGAGCAGCATTGCCCCAGCCGTGATAACGCTCGGACAGGCTTTCGACAGCATGACCGTCGCAAGCAATATCCACCGTCGAGGCTGCGAATGCGACCACCATGAAGAGGGCCATGAGTGGTACGAAGCTGGTCGGACCGATTACAGCGGCCAGGACGAAGCAGGCGGCCGAGATCAGTCCGCCGATCAGGACGATGGAGCGCGAGCGGCTCGGGCCGGTTGACGGCAGTCGATAGCGCTCGATCGCTGGAGCCCAGAGGAACTTCAGGACCCATGGCAGGACCGCAAGATAGGTCAGCCCGATCTGGTCGAGAGGGAGTCCACGGTCGCGGAGCACACTCGGAAGGGCACTGAAGGTGACCCCACTGATGATGCTCTGCCCCACATACAACCCTCCGATCGCGAGGACGATCGCGATCGGAGAACTGAGGCCGCGGGCGGACGACGCTCCTGAAGCCCTCATCGTCACCACCGGTACCGCAGGCTTGCAATGACCTTGCGGCCCTCATCCCAGTAGCAATAGTTGGACGTGCAAACCTGCCCGTCCTCATCCAGCAGGTTCGTCGCGTTCACCTGAAAACGGAACCCCTTGAGGCTCGGGTTGATGTTCTCGAGATCATAGCGGATCGAGGCATCGAGATAGGTGCGAGGCTCGTTCTCGATTATCAGACGATTGAGGTTGTCGCCGAAGCTGGAGCCGACATAGCGCACGCCGCCGGCGATGCCGAGTCCTCTCACCGCCCCCTCCTGCACTGTATAATCGAGCCAGAGCGATGCCATATGGTAGGGAACGCTCGTCAGCCGGTTGCCCACGGTCTCCGGCGTCAGCTTCTCGATGCGGGCATCGGTGTAGGAATAGGACGCCTGAACATTCAGACCTTCGGTCAGCGAGGCAACACCTTCGAGTTCGAAGCCCTGGGAACGCAGATCGAGCTGAACTTGCTGGTTCGTGGCATCAATAACCTGATAGACCACCGCATTATTCTGGTGAATATCGAAGACGGCAGCGCGAAGCGATGCGTTGACGCCGGGGAGGTCGTATTTCACGCCGACTTCCACCTGCTCGCCTGTCGTCGGCTCCGCCACGCTGCCCCCCAGGACCGTACCCGGATTGGGAGTAAAGGACGATCCCCAGCTCACATAAGGTGCCAGACCGAAATCGGTCACATAGCCCAGAGCGGCGCGACCCGTGAACTTAGTGTCATCGCGTTCGAACTCGAAGCCGGCGCTGTTGAACTCGCTCGACAGCCAGTCATGACGACCGCCGAGGGTCAGGCGCCAGTTCTGCCACTTGAGCTGATCCTGGATGTAAATTCCGGTTAGGGTCTGCGTCTGATCTTCCCGATAGGAGAGCACCGGATCGGTTCCGATAGGAACGATGCCGAAACCTTGCTTGGAAACATAGCTCAAGCGGCTGACGTCCAACCCGGTCAGGATCGTATGATCGACCGCGCCCGTTCTCACCCGGCTTTCGAGATAGGTGTCGCTGACGACGCCCCAATTGTTCTCCCGAGTGAGACCCGACCCGCCAAAGAAATACTCTTGATTAGTACCGAGCGCAGAGAACCGCGTGCGCTGGTGCAGGGTGAACATGTCATTGAAGCGGTGCTCGAACTCATAGCCGATCCGCCCCTGCTTCTGGCGAAAGTCGTTGTAGCGCTTGTCACCGGCAAACACACGGGTGGCGCCGATCGACAGGCTCGTGGGGTTACCCGCAGCATCTGTCGCATAATTGTTGATATAGGCCGCCGTACCGCCCGTGGTCGAATCCATATACTCGCCAAGGATCGTGAGGGTCGTCGCATCGTTCGGCTTCCAGGTGAAGGCCGGCGCGATGAAGACACGATCGTCCGGGACGGCGCCGATCTCGGTTCCGGCCTCGCGCACAAGACCGGTCAGGCGATAGAAGAACGTGTTGTCGGAGTTAACGGGACCTGAAAGATCGAAGGCGCCCTGCAGACGACCATACGAGCCCGTTTGGACTTCGACCTCGCGGAAAGGAAGAAAGGTCGGACGCTTCGAAATCAGATCGACGATGCCGCCGGTGCTGCTCGCGCCATAAATCGAGGCCGCGGGTCCTCTCAGAATCGCGATTCCCTCCAACCCATACGGCTCAAGACGGAACAAGCCATTCGGGCTGTTCACCTGGCGCAGGCCATCACGGAACACACCGGTATAAGTGACTTCGATTCCGCGGATGCTGAATGCATCGTAACGGGGATCGAAGCCGTAGCTGCCGACTCGGGCGCCAGGAGTATAGGAGAGCGCATCGAGCAATGTCTGGGGCTTGCGGTCCTCGAGTTGCTCCTGCGTAACCGTCGAGATCGATTGCGGAATCTCGAGAATCGGCGTGTCGGTCTTGGTTGCAGCTTGGGTCGAAGTCGCAACATAACCATCGGCGGTGAGATCACCCCCCTGCCCGTTTCTGCTCCCTTCGACCGTCACTTCCTCAAGCTGAATGGCGCGCGTTTCGGGCGCCTGGGCGAACGCTTCGCTTGAAACGAAAACAAGAGCTGATGACGCCAGCAACGTAAGGGGCAACTTCACAACAGAAACCTTCATATCACGATGACGGTTTCCGCCTATCAGAGCAGTTCTCGCGGAGTCAAATACTATAGTTTTAAATTATTTCAACCCAAAAAAACACCATTTTGAATTATTCTAATCTTATGCCTTCACCGCAATCCATAGCATGTTCGTTCGTAGAGCCAGCAGCATTGGTCCGACTGGCACATCTACCTTCTATCGGCTTTCCTCAGCAGAGTTTCGTACGCACAGCGTCGGAGTCGAAAGTCAAATCATGAAACATTTTCTGCCCGTGTGAGTGGGGCATGGCATTGAGGCTGCAGCCTCGCATTTACTTGTGACTCAATACTCTTTTACCACCTAGTAACCAGCTCTTTAAACTTGACAATGCTTGTGCCTGCTGCTGCCATGCGACCGGCTATACACATGCACGCAGAAACTTTGTATCACGAACCTGGAGGGACTCATGGGCCGCATCATGAAAGAGGATGACATCTTCATCTCAGGATTATTCGACCTCATGAACCTACGTTTCGGCCCTTCCCAAGGTCCGAAGGAAGCGTTCGGCGGCATCGAAGAGATGAAATATCTTCAAGAGGACTTCCAGATCTTCCAACGCGGACGCTCCCTGCGCGATTGCGTTGCGGTTCTCAATCTCGGAGGCTTCTGGAACGCACGAGCACGGAACAGATGGCTCGAATTGATCGGCGATCTGGTTAACTATCCGTCAGATGAGCCCGGGGTGAATGGCAATGATCGCATCATGAATATGATGATCGAGAATCTGGCATCGGCTCGGCCCCTTCCGGTTCTCTTCCAGGCTCATGATTCCCGTAGCGAAGACGGACGCAGAGTCGTCGTAAGGACTGCTCCAACCGGCCTCTTCTACATGACGCAAAACTACATCATCGTGTCGATCCCCATGCTCCCTAAAACAGCGGCTCGAACCGCTGGGAGAACCTCGACGACCGCTCGAAAGGCACCGTCCAAGACAGCCAAATCGGCCTCTACCAAATCGACGTCCAAGAGCGCGCGAAAGACGCCAAGGCGAAGATAGGCATCCGCTCTGGATGACAAGCCCCTCACCTGCTGAACTTGACGATGCCTATCGGCAAGTGGCGCAGTATTACACGCAAAAGCTTCGTCGGTATGGCCCAACGCCATTAGGTGTCGATTGGAGCTGCGTACCGACGCAGGCACTGCGCTTTCGAAAGCTTCTCAAGCTCTGCGACTTTGAGGGTCCATTCTCACTTAACGATCTCGGATGCGGATATGGCGCTCTTCTCGATTACCTCGCGCTCTATCATCCTCAGACCCCTGTCGATTATCTCGGAATTGATCTGTCGGCTGGAATGGTTCGCAGAGCGAAGAAGCGCTGTGCCGGCGACTTGATCCGGTTCCATCATGGCAGAGAAAGCCCGCGCGCCGCGGATTACAGCATTGCGAGCGGAATCTTCAACGTTATGCTCGATCAACCCGTCGCTGTTTGGGAACACCTCATCGAGACGACCCTGTTTCACCTGAGCGCGACCAGCCGCAAGGGCTTTGCCGTCAACTTCGTCCACCAGCCCATCTATGGGGAAACAGGCAAATCCGGCCTCTACTGCACGAATCCTCGCCGATGGGCCAGTTTTTGCGAGCAGCGTCTCGGGTCTGAGGTCCGCCTCATCGATGATTATGGGACGAGCGAGTTTACAATTCTCGTCAAACCCATGAGGGCTCTTTCAAACAAGTGACAGCGGCTTCGCTCCTTGATGCCCAACGACTTTCGCTGGATATGCATCAGGAAATGTCCTCTCGGACTCCTGGACACATGACCGCGAGCTTGTCCTGCCAAGCTCTCAGACGTGGCTCAAGAACAGTTGCACCGGTTAACTGAATCAACGTCTCGGCTCTCTCGAAGAAGCTTATGGCCTCCTGACATCGTTCATCTCCGAACTGCTCGATAAGAGCGTCCCCGGCCACGATCAGGGCGCGACATTCAGGGAGACGGGTCGCACGATCCCGGGATAAGCTGATTGCGCGTTCAGCCGTCAGAAAAGCCTCTCCATAGTGACCCGCTTGGGCCTGGCATTCGGCCAAACTGGCCATCATATCCGGCTCGTAGTCCAGCGCCGCTCTTGCTGCGTGCATGAAGTTCAGCCCCTCTTCGAAATCGTGAACGGCTGACTGGGTGTCCCCCGAGAGACCTCGGGCCATCGCCATGCACGCATATGCAAACACCTTCAGGTAGGGTGTCCCATGGCGCTCCGCGAGCTGGCTCACCCGTGTCGCGTGCCGTAGAGCCAGGTCGGCATCTCCCGACAGCCAAGCGAGATCGACATAACCTAGATGACTGATGAACTGAACGGTCGGATCAATCAGCCCATCCTCGATCGCAAGCATGTGATCGAGCCATGCTCTTCCCTCGTCGATACGGTTGAGATGGATCAGGATCCTCGCTCTCAAGCTGAGTGTCCAATGCTCGACACTATACCCCAGGAAACGGTTCTCGAAGTCCTGCACATATTGCAGCAGGGACAGGGCACGGTCATTGGCCTCGAGAGCCTCATTGAAGAGGCCGGCCCAGCCATAGGCTTGGCTCAATGACGCATAGAGCGTCGCAGCCCTGCTTTGATCGGCCGCACCATCCAATATTGCCAATGCGTCCTTGACACGAGTGACATAATGGTCCGCAGCTCCTCCACTCGCGCCGCTGATCCTCGCCTCCACGAAAAGAAGCAAAGGAATCATCGTGTCGTCCGTTTCCTTCGCGACGGCTAAAGCCTCCTGGATGTAGGGAGCGGCGTCCCTGGCACCCATTCCCTCGCGCCATCCGAGCCATGCGATCTGAGCGCTTGCGAGGATGAGCAAAGCTTTGTCCTTCGCGGACGGGCTCTGAGCGTGAATCAGGCGATGTACGACCTGCCATTGCCTGATCGCCTGAGCCGGGTGCATTGATCCGATCCATTCCGCTGCTTTGCGGGCGTATTCGGCGGCTTTCGAGAGTATGCCTGCAGCTTCGTAATGAAAGCTGATGAGCCCGGCCACTTCGTCCTGTCGCTCGGCATAATAGCTTGCCAAAGCAGGAGCGACGAAGGCATGAAGTCTGCTTCTGCGGGCTTTCAGCTGGCTTGAATAGGCCACCTCCTGAATGAGCGGATGACGAAAGGAATAGTAGCGGCCATCAGGTCTGTTCTGCTCCTGCAGGAGTTCGACCGCGCATAACCGGTGGAGTGCCGGCTTGATCTCAGCGCCCTGTTCCTGTGCGCTCACGGCCTCCAGAACGGCATAGGGCACCTCTTTTCCGATGACTGAGGCCATCTGCAGGAGCGTTCGGTCGAGGGGCGGAAGCCTGTCGATACGTTCGCCGATGACTGCCTGAAGCGTCACCGGAAGCGGATTGCCGTTGATCTCTCCACCTAGACGATAATCTCCAGGCTTGCCGATCAGCACATGATTCTCGACTAACGAATGAATGATCTCTTCAGCGAAGAACGGATTTCCGCCGGATCGCTCCGCGATGCGATTTCGCACGTCGGCCAGATCTGGATGCGAGCCAATGACGGAGGAAACGAATTCATCCATTTGAATGCGATCGAGATCATTCAACTCCAAGAGATGAAAGCCGTCCCGGTTCATCCAGGGGGACTGATAGGAGGGCCGATAATTGACGACCAGCAGAGCGCGGGAACCGATTAACGAATCTAGGAGAGTTTCCAGGAAGGTCTCGCTTGCTTCGTCCAGCCAATGGAGATCTTCCAATATGATGACATATGGGTTGGACGCATGCTTACCACCCAACCAGGAGATGGTATCCAGAAGCGCCGCATGGCGCATTTTCGGAGTCATCGCTGGCATTGGGCCGGTGTCAGCGACGCCAAGAAAGTCGCAGAGGATCGGCAATGCGTTCTCTGGAGGAGAGCCGAGCCGCTCCAGACAATCTACGACCTGGCCTCGCGCCTTGGCAGGATCGTCGGCGGATGAAACCCCGAGCAACAGCCGCACAATTTCGAGAATGGGTTGAATCGGAGCAGCCTTTCCATAAGGCTGAGCCCTGACCTCTATGACCGGGATATGATCTCTCCGGCATCGCTCGGCAAACTCATAGCAAAGTCTTGATTTTCCACTTCCGGCCGAACCGCAGATCCCCACGATGCGACTTTCGCCGCGTAAAGCTGCCTGCAACGAAGCTTCCAGGTCCGCCATTTCGCGCTCTCGGGCCTGGAACAGCGTCAGATTTGATTTCTTGAAAAGCTCTCCGGATGACGACGGCTGCAAGCCGAGGAGTTCATAGATACCGATATCATGCGACAGACCCCGGATGCTGCGGCGCCCGATCAATCGGACGGAGCAATACCGCTCGACAAGGTGATAGCAATCTTCGCTGATATAAATCGCTCCCGGCTCGGCCAGGGCTTGCACCCGGTTGGCGATATGGATGGCGACCCCATAGGCCTCCCGTTCATGGATCGGTCCGGAAAATTTCGTCTCGGAAACGATCAATCCGGAATGCAGGCCGATCCGAACGGCCGCCGCCCCGAGCGCGCCTCTTATCTCGGCCTGAATGGCCAAAGCGGCCTGGCACGCCAGCAATGCATGGCCCTCTTGGACATGCGGCGCACCAAAGAGCGCCATGATACCGTCGCCCAAAGAGTGGATGAGGGTCCCGCCAAGACGCTCCACCGCTCGCCGCATGAGCGCGACAGCCGGCGCGAGACGCCGCATGGCTTGTTCAGGGTCGAGCTTTGAAACAAGTTCAGTCGAGGCAACGATATCTGCAAAGAGGATCGTGACCGGTTTGAACTCCTCCGTACTCTCCGGTTCCGTCGAAGAAGCATTTGATACGGGAGCATCCGGGACAAGAGGTGCTCCACACTGGCTGCAAAACCGTGCATTATCCGGACTAGGTTGTGCACAGCGTGGACAATTCATTGCCATTCTTTGGTTCTACACCGCCCCCATTATGGCAGCACTTCACTATTTAACGAGATGTTGCGGATACAATGCAAGCTACGCATAGATGAATGCCGCGTCGCCGAAGCGCGGTTGTGATTGGGGGAAGCTTTTTCTGAATTTTATTACGTTTCAATGCGCGGAATTGTTCATCCATTCACGGTAAAATTCAACGCAGATGTTTCACACATGTCCGTGTCTCCATCGTGAGGTTCAGAAAGTGATTCACCCCATCCGTTTCGAGCTCTGTATCTCAGCCTTGCATCCGCCCTATTCCCAGCCCACATTAGCGTGACCTAGGGGTCCGGGCCCCTCTGGCGAGCGGGTCGCCGCTCGCGATGTCGGACACCTCTCTTGCCCTTGCGCCGACGAGCGCTCCTGCAACTGGAGGATCCATCTTGGACTACGCGGTTTTTCGGACACGAACGACGACCACCACCCGTTCCGGCGGCTTTCTATCCATTCTGGTAAGATTGCTGGCTGTGGCTGTGGCAGGGATTGCCCTGCTGGCCATGATGCTGATCGGCCTCTTCGTCTTGCTCCCTCTCCTGCTTGCAGGCGGCACGGCCTTGTATTTCTACCTTCGCCGCCGCGTGCGTCGGGCCCGGCCTCATCCGCAGGATGGTGTCATCGACGCGGAATACACCATCATCGAACATCGATAGGCCTTCGCCGATCAAGCGAACCTGGACGGGAATCCTCCCAAGCCGGGACCAGACGCAGTCCCGTCTGACCGCATCGGCCGTTCCTGAAGACCGATAAGCTGATATTAACGGCATCGGATGAGACTTCCCGGGCAGGCCTTCCCCATCATGATGCCTCCAACCGACGCCAAAGACCGCCATGTCGCCAATCGGCGGGGGTCGGTCTTTGCCTTGGCGGACATGGTGCTCGTCGTCACGTCGATGGGCGTCATCAAGCAGGCCGGCGCGACCTTTCCTGCCATCCAGCTTGTCTTCTTCCGCGCCATTATCGGGCTCGTGCTCATTGCGCCGCTCATATGGCGTTTTCGGGCGGATGTGTTCAACAGTCGGCAATTGAAGGGGCATCTCGGACGGGTGCTTTGCAGCACATTGGCCCTGAGCTGCAACTATGCCGCCACCGCCGCTCTGCCTTTGACGCTCGTTACCGTGATCGGCTTCACCCGCCCATTCGTCATTCTGGGCCTGGCCGCCGTCCTATTGGGCGAGCGCATTCTCCGGCGGCACTGGATATCGTCCATCATCTGCTTTGTCAGCGTGCTGTTCATCGTGAAACCTGGTTCGATGAGCTGGGACTGGGGATTGCTGGCCGCCTTGGGGATGGTTCTGTTCGGCTCCCTGAGCGTCATCCAGACCCGTCGCCTCACAGGTGAACACGCTGTCGTCCTGATGATCTTCTACACCATCGGCCTTGCCATCCTGACGGCCGTCCCGGCGGCTCTCGTCTGGGTACCTCCGGGACTGAACGACCTGCCTGCCTTCCTCATCATCGGCGTGCTCGCCCAACTCGGCCAGTTCTGCTTCTTGCGCTCTCATCAACTGGCCGAAGCGAGCATCCTGGCTCCCCTCAGCTATGTGGTGATCGTCTTCTCCTCGATTGCCGATTATCTGTATTTCGGCATCGTCCCGACGCTTTCCCTCGTCCTAGGCAGCCTGGTGATCATCTCGGCCGCCGTCATCGGCACCCAAGCCAGCATATCGCGGCGCTAGACTATCATTCCTACGCCCTGAAGACATGCTTGATGCTGGCGGAACGACGATGTGATCCCGACTCCGGCTTATGCAAAAATTTGCGTTTGCATGAGGATTGCAAGTTCCCCGCCTCTGCGCAACAAATTCACGCAACAAAGGGCGGGAAGGAGATGACGAGAGTAAGCCTCAGCCGTCGTCCGCGTCAGACGGATATCGCCCGCTTTGCCGGCGTATCGGTGAGCACCGTATCGCGTGTTCTCGCGAACGAGCCCGGCATCAGCACAAACGTGCGGGATCAGGTGATCCGGATCGCGTCCGAGCTCGGCTACAATGTCCGTCCCACACCGAGTGCCCAGCCGCAGAACCAGCGGCCGGTGGCACTCATCCCGGTCGATCAGGCGACAGGCGGTCTGGGCGTCTTCTATGAGGGAATTCTGAGCGGCCTACGGGGAGCCGCCGCCCGCTCCGGCGGCACTCTCCTGCCGCGGCTGGTTCGCTCATCCTCGGTAAAGGCATCCGAGTTGAAGCAAACCCTGTCGGAGACCGATGCGACGGGGATTTTCCTGGTCGGCATCGACCCACCGGAGGATCTGTGCGGCTGGCTCGCAGAATCCAGGATCCCGACCGTCTGGGTCAACGGCAACGATCCCAACCTTCAATTCGACTGCGTGTCGCCCGCCAACTTCTACGGAGCGCGTCTTGCGACCCAGCATCTCATCGATGCCGGTCACCAGCAGATTCTCCATTTCACCATGTCCCACCGGCATACCATTCGTGAGCGCGTCCGCGGCTTTGAAGCGGCGGCTGCGAAGAGCGGCGTGACGACACGTATCGTTCAACTACCTTCCACCGCATCTCGAACCAGCACCGCCGCCTGTGAAGCCATGGAGGCGATTCTCCTTGAGGACCAGGGCTTTACCGCCGCCTTCTGCATGAACGACATGATGGCCATTGGCGTCATGGAAGCTGTCACCAACCACCATCTCTCGATCCCTCAGGATTTCGCCGTGATGGGGTTCGATGACCTCCCCTGCGCATCCATGACCATGCCGCGCCTGACCACCATGCATGTCGACCGGGAGGCGATCGGACAGGAAGCCTATTACCTCATGCAGCGGCGCATCGCCGATCCCGGTGCCGAGCCTCGCAAGGTCGAACTGGCCGTCAGGCTGATCGAAGGCGCAACGGTGCGGCCGCAGTCCAAGCAATCCGAAGATGGAGAGCAACTGGCATGACCTATGCCCCCGTTCATGCCAATCCTCTTACCGAGAACCCGCTGCGGACCAGAAGCGACGTCGAAAAGGCACTTCTGGACCTCTTCAACCCGCTCCTGCCTGCCTTCTCGGAAGGGGGCGCCCGCGTGAGCCTTAGTCCCACGGCAGCCCATTTCGATCAGGCCGCCGCGGATCTGGAAGGTTTTGCCCGGCCGCTCTGGGGGCTGACGCCCTACGCTGCAGGCGGTGGAGACTTCCCGCATTGGCCGCTCTTCGCAAAAGGGCTCGCCAACGGGACTGATCCCGAGCACCCCGAGTACTGGGGCAAGATCACCGATCGCGACCAGAGGATGGTCGAGCTGGCGGCGCTCGGCTTTGCGCTCCGCCTGGTGCCCCAGCACCTCTGGGATCCTCTGGACGAACGGGCGCGAAGGAACGTCGCGGCCTATCTGCTGGACGCTCGCCCGCACCAATTCGCTGACAACAACTGGAAGTTCTTCCGGGTGATGATCGATCTCGGCCTCGAGCGGATCGGCGTCGATTTCGACCGAACCCTGACCGAGCAATACCTTCAGGAGCTGGAGGCCTTCTACCTTGGAGACGGCTGGTACCGCGACGGCAATGTCCCTCGCGTCGATCATTACATCCCGTTCGCGATGCATTTCTACGGGCTGATCTACGCCGCCCTGGCGACACACGACGAGGCGCGGAAGCACCGGTTCCGCGAATGGGCCCGTCTGTTCGCGCCGAATATCCGGCACTGGTTCGCCGATGACGGCGGCGCCCTCGTCTTCGGCCGCAGCATGACCTACCGCTTTGCCTGCGCCGGATTCTGGGCCGCGCTGGCCTTTGCGGACGAGGAGGCGCTGCCCTGGGGCGAGGTGAAGGGCTATTATCTTCGCCACCTGCGCTGGTGGGGCCAGCACCCCATCACCGACCGGAGCGGCGTGCTCACCGTCGGGTTCGGCTATGCCAACCTCATCATGTCGGAGAACTACAATTCGGCAGGTTCTCCCTATTGGGCCTTCAAAGCCTTCCTGCCGCTGGCGCTCCCCGCGTCGCACCCGTTCTGGACCGCCGAGGAGGCGCCGGCTCCCGTCTTCCCGGAACCATCCCCGCAGCCGCAGCCCGGCATGGTGATGATGCACACGCCTGGAAACGTCATCGCCCTGTCCTCCGGTCAGGAAAATCTCCAGATGCGGTTCGGCAGCGAGAAATATGCAAAGTTCGCCTATTCCTCCCGCTATGCCTTCAGCGTCGAGAGCGACGAGCGCAATTTCGAGGGAGCGGCCCTGGACGGGATGCTCGCCTTCAGCGACGACGGCCGGCATTTCCGCGTGCGCGAGACCAATGAGGAAGCCCGGATTACCGGCAATGTCCTCTATGCCCGCTGGCGCCCCTGGGCCGATGTCGACGTGGAGACCTGGCTCCTTCCGGCTTCCCCCTGGCATATCCGGGTCCACCGGGTCAGAACGCCGCGCCCGCTGGCCACCGCCGAGGGCGGCTTCGCCATTCCCCGGGCAGATGCCTATCGGAAGCTGGAGCGGATCGAGGAGCGGAATGGAACCGCGCTGGTGATCGGTGCCGGCGATTTCAGCGGCATCGCCGATCTGGGTTCCACAACCGAGCGTCGTGGCATCGCGCTGAAAGCTCCTCCCAACACGAATCTTCTCTATCCCAAGACGTTCGTGCCTCAGCTCCGCGGCGAGATCCCAAGCGGGGAAACGGTTCTGCTGACGGCAGCGGTCGCATTGACCGATCGGTTCGATGTGGCCGCGATTTGGAAGGACATTCCACCGGCACCGGCAATCGACGAGCTGGAAGCTCTCATATCGCGTGACAGCCAGCGCGTCGGCGCTCTCGCCTGGAGGATGGCGCCGTGACCCGCCCGTACAACGTCGCGTTCACCATGGATCCATCCCGCACGGAGGGTGTCCTTACGTCATCGCTGCTGGACCGGCTTGCACGATCATGCACGATCCTCGAGTCGAGCCCCCTCCGATCGTTTACCCAAGGGAACGCTCCTGATGTGCTCCGGCGGACGGATATCCTGATTACCGGCTGGGGCTGCCCCGCCATCGGGCGCGACATCCTGGAAATCGCACCGGAGCTGAAGCTGATCGCCCATGCGGCGGGGACCGTCAAAGGGTTCCTGTCGCCGGATGTCCTCCATGCCGGGATCGCGGTCACGCACGCGGCCGAGGCCAATGCCATTCCCGTGGCCGAGTTCGCGCTCGCGGCGATCATCTTCGCCAACAAGCATGTGTTCCGCTTCCGTGACATCTACCGTTCGGACAGAAACCGCGCGCGGACCTTCTCCCTGACATCCCGGCCGATCGGAAACTTCAAGCGGACGATCGGCATCATCGGAGCCTCAAGGATCGGGCGCCGCGTCATCGAGCTTCTGGAGCCGTTCCACTTCAGGATTCTGCTCCACGATCCCTATGTCGGCGCTCGCAATGCTGCGGCGCTTGGCGTGGAGAGCGTTTCGCTGGACGAGCTGATGCGGCTCTCCGATGTCGTGTCCATCCATGCCCCTGCCCTCCCGTCGACTCAAGGCATGATCGATCGCAGGCATCTGGCGCTCATGCCCGATGGGGCCACGCTCATCAACACGGCGCGGGGCATCATCGTCAATCAGGACGACCTGATCGAAGAGCTGCGCACGGGCCGCATCGATGCGATCATCGATGTCACCTACCCGGAAGTCCCGGAGGCGTCATCCGCCCTCTACGATCTCCCGAACGTCTTCCTCACGCCTCACATTGCCGGCGCCATCGGCAATGAGCGGGAGATGCTCGGCGAGTACATCGTCGAGGAGATCGAGCGCTTCGTCGAGGGAGAGCCCTTACGGTCCGCCATCACCGCAACCGCACTGGAGACGATGGCATGACGTCGTTCCGGCCCGGCCTCTGCTCCGTCACGTTCCGCAAGCTTACGCCAGAAACCATCGTGGAGCTTGCCGCGGAGTGCGGGATCGCAGGCATCGAATGGGCGGGAGACGTGCATGTTCCTCCCGGTCAATTCGACGTCGCGCGCCGCGTCCGGTACCTGACCGAGGAGGCCGGTCTCACCGTCGTCTCCTATGGATCCTATATCGCGTCGCCGTCCGACGACGAAGCGGCCTTCGCCCTGGTTCTCGAAACCGCGCAGGCCCTCGGTGCGCCGAACATCCGCATCTGGCCGGGATCCCGCAACCGCGATTCCGTCACCTATTCTCCGCAAGAGCGCCTGCACACCGCTTCGCTGATCCGGCGCATGGCACGGCAGGCGGCCAATGCGTCGATCACGATCGCTCTCGAATACCACCCCAATTCCCTGACGGACGATCTCGCCTCAGCTCAAAAACTCATGGCGGAGATCGACGATCCCAATGTTTTTCTCTACTGGCAGCCGCGACCCGGTCTGCCCCTTGACGAGGCTCTCGATGAGCTTCGCGCGATCGGCACTGAGACATCGCATTTTCACGTTTTCGCGTGGGACAGCGAGAAGAAGCGTTATCCGCTTTCCGACCAGCGAGCCTACTGGAACAGGATCTTCACCGAAGCCCCGACAACACGCTGGCCGGGGGACCGTTTTGCGATGCTGGAATTCGTCCGGGACGACAATCCTGAACAGTTCCGGGTCGATGCAGCCGTGTTTTGTCAAATGTTGAAAGAGGTGCAGGCTCGCCCGGCCGGCGCGAGCTGACTTCTATAACAACACTCGCTGGGATGCGCTTCTCGTCCCCACGCGAAGATCAAGTCGAGAAGCGAATGGGAGGAAACCATGAAGACCCATATTGATCGTCGTACCTTACTGAAATCCGCCCTAGCGCTCGGCGGCGCCGCTGCCGTCAATGCCCCGGGCATGAGCTCGGCTCAAGGAGATGCCGTCAAGCTGCGCGCCACCTGGTGGGGCTCCCCCGACAGGGCGAGGCGCACCACCGACGTGGGCAAGCTGTTCACGGAGCGCACCGGGATCGAGATCGCCGGCGAGCCCGTCGGCGCCGATTACTGGGCGAAGATCGGCACCCAGATGGCGGGACGCAACATCGCCGACGTGTTCCAGCTGGAGCCGAGCAGCCTCGCCGATTATGCCGGGCGCGGCGCCGCAAAGCCCATGGACGAGTACGTGGGCAAGCAGCTCGACATCTCCAGCTTCGGCGACAAGATGGTCGATCTCTGCCGGGCCAACGGCAAGATCTACGGGGTTGCGCTGGGCCTCAACTCGTTCTCGCTCTTCTACGATCAGACCGTATTCGAGAAGGCCGGCATCAAGCCGCCGACCCACGAGACCACCTGGAAGCAGTTCGCCGATATGGCGGTCGATCTCACCAAGGCGGTGGGACGCCCCGATTACTGGGGCGCTCCCTACGGCGCCCGTTACCATTATGTATTCGACGTCTGGCTCCGTCAGCGCGGCAAGCGCCTGTACACGGAGGATGCCAAGCTCGGTTTCACCGTGGATGATGCGAAGGAGTGGTTCAGCTATTGGGAAGATCTGCGCAAGCGCAACGGCTGCGTTCCGGCCGATGTGCAGACGCTGGACCAGAACCAGATCGAGCGGAACTCCCTGGCTCTCGGCAAATCGGCCATGGGTCTCACCTATTCGAACCAGCTGATCGGCTACCAGCTTCTCACCAAGAACAAGCTCGGGATCACCATGGTGCCGCAGGCAGGACCGGGCGCGAAATCCGGTCACTATTACCGGCCGGCTCTCATCTGGAGCATCGGGTCCACCAGCAAGAATCCGGACAAGGCGGCCCAATTCATCAGCTTCTTCGTCAACGACCTGGAAGCGGGCAAGATTCTCGGCGTCGAGCGTGGCGTGCCGATGTCGCCCAAGGTCCGCGAGGCAATCCTGCCCAATCTGAACGAGGTCGAGCGTGCGACCGTGGATTACGTCAATCTCCTGGCCGACAAGGTGAGCGACTATCCTCCGCCTGTGCCCATCGGAGCCGTCGAGTTCGACAACAACGTCATGCGCAAGGTGGCCGATCAGGTGGCCTTCGGTCAGATCTCGATCGCCGATGCAGCCCAGCGCCTGCTGGGGGACGGCAACGCGGTGCTGCGGAAGGTGAATTAGGACATCGCGGTTTACGCATGATGCGGCACCACGCCTATTTCCCTCCCCCTTGCGGGGAGGGATGAAGGGTGGGGGTCGGAAAGTCAGAATTTCAGACTTCATAGGAGAAGCGCCGAGGCTGCTACCGCTTCACCTCTCCTGTGGGGAGAGGTCGACGCGCGTCAGCGCGGTGGGTGAGGGGTTAGTGTCCTGTCCGGATAAACCTGTAACCCCTCACCCGAACCTGACGGTCCACCTCTCCCCCAAGGAGAGGTGGACCAGCGCCTCGCTGGTTTCAGGTCTCACCCAGTCGGACCACCCCCACCCCTGCCCCTCCCCGCGAGGGGGAGGGAAGATCAGGTTTCCGCCTCAGCCCTCCCCTGCAACTCCCCGCAGAGCTCATAGACCAGAATGGTCGCCTCGAATCCTTTGGGCTGAATCGCATCGACCATCCGGAACGCGAAGCGGTCGGCGACGCGCTGACGGACGGCATCGCTCACCAGGATCTCTGTGCCGTAATCCTTGTTGAGCGGCTCCAGCCGCGCGGCCAGGTTCACCGTCGCGCCGAGGACCGTGTAGGCCATCCGGTCTGAGGATCCGATGGTGCCGACGACCGCCTCTCCGGTGTGCAGGCCGAACCGCGTCCGGTAAGTCGGCCATCCCTGGCTCTCGAATTCCGCATTGAGCTTTCGGTTGGCCTCCCGGCAGGCCAGCACGGCGGCGCAGGCATGGGCCACGTGATCGGGATCGTCCGCCGGTGCGTTCCAGATCGCCATGACCGCATCGCCGACGAATTTATCCACCGTGCCGCCGTACTCCATGATCACCGCGGACAGAACGGCAAGATAGCGGGAGGTCCAGATCATCACCTGCTCGGGGTCAGCCTTCTCGGTGATGTTGGTGAAGCCCTCGATGTCGGTGAACAGGATCGTGACCTCGCGACGGGAGCCGCCGAGCCGCAGGGCGTCGCCCGTCGCGAGAAGCTGCTGGACCAACCGCTTCGGAACGAAGCTCGCGAAGGTTTGCACCACGGTCCGCGTGGTGGCGACTGATTGACCGAGATCGTCGATCTCGCGGATCACCGAGCGGACCTCCCTCGTCGGTCCGCCTGTCTCGAATCTCTGAATGCGATCCGTTTCGACGGCGAGCGCCTTCATGGAACGGGACAGTAATGAGCCGATCCACCAGACGACCGGGAGCGCGGCGAGAACGAAGCCGAGTGCCAGAAGAACCAGGCGCCGTCGTCCCGCCTCGATCTCCGCGAAGAAATCATCGAGCGGCGCCATGACGGCCAGTCGAAGGCCGGAAGGATCCGCGGTCCTGATTGAGCGAAAGGCGGCCACGTAGGTTCGCCCGTCCGCCGCTTCGAAAATCTGCTGCGCGGCCCCGCCCTGCCGCCACACGTTCAGGGGTCGGGCGATATCGATACTTGTCATCTGATCGAGACGCGGCAGGTCGAGCGGAGCATCCGCAGCCCGGGCGTGCAGAACCTCCGACATGCGGGGATGCGCGACGACGCGGCCGCTGTCGTCGAAGAGGAACACGACGCCGGAGGCTCCAAGCTTCTGGGATCGCAGAAATTCGTCCGTGTCGGCGAGAAGGATATCTCCGGCGGCGATCCCGCGCCGCCCCTGCGCAAACGGCACGCGCACCGTATAGCCGATCAGGTTGGCCGCCTTGAACACGTAAGGATCGGTGATGGCTCCGGCGCCCGGCAGGAACGCGTCCCGATACCATGGGCGCTCGCGCGGATCGTAATCCGCCTCGCGCTGCTCCTGGGCAACGACCGTCAGATCGGGGGAGAGATAGTACGTGAACCGTATTCTCGACGCGCTATCCTTCGGCTTCTCGATGACGGTGAGCCGGAATGCGGCATCGGTCGGAGCGCGGAGCTGCGCGCGAAAGCCAGGCCCTGCCCGATCCAGCACGTCGAGTTCGATGAAGGCGCCATCGGCATAGCCGACATAGAGGTTGTAGAGCTGCCCGTGCCGGCGCAGGAGCGCGGCCAGCATGGCATAGAACGGCGGGTTGTCCAGGATCGCACCGGTCTCGACGGGTTGGAGCTGCCGCAGCACCTCCAGAATATCGAGCACGTCCTTGAACTGCCCGTCGACCCGGTCGGCCGTATGATCGGCCACCCGGTCGATGAAGGCGAGCGCCGCCGAGCGGGTGATCGAGCGGGCCCGGTCGAAGCTCAGAAAAACCAGGGCGAGGCCGACTGTCAGCACCACCGCCACGAACAGCGCCGTGATGGAGAGTTGATAGCCGAGCCGAACCCGCATGATCTCAGCCTTCCGGTCGTCCCGGCCACAGAGTTGTCCGGTATCACCATCTTGTCAAAGATCGGCCTGGGTTAATGCGCATATCCTGTGAAGCGCCGCGCTTTTCTTTATCGAGATCACTGGCACAAGGCCGGTGATGACGACGGAGAATGCGCAGATTGCAAGATGGCCAGGATCGGAATTGCCAAACTCACGTTCAGGGTTTTCCCCTTCTCGCACGCGGGTTTTTCCCAATGTCTCATACACCAATGCCATCGGCTGACACCTCATATCGAACGTGACACACTGGCTTCGGGTGGAGACGAGTCATGGCGCAGAATGTGACGGTCTATTTCGCAACCAACCGCATGCCGCTCACCGACGCGAGCGGCGCGTCGATCATCGATTTCGGTTCGGAGCTTGGTCCCATCGACGGCACGGCGGTGCGGTTCGGCAGCGCTGAGGCGCGTGTCACCGCAACGGGTTCGAGCTTCGTCGCAGGTTCCCTCTATGTGGCACCGGAACAGCTCATCGGACCGACGATCCAGCGCGGCAGCCGTGACATCTTCGAGAAGCTGCGGCAGGAATGCAGGAGGGAGGACGGCCGACCCTCGTGGTGATCCATGGCTTCTCGAACACCTTCAAGCAAGCCATCGAGCGCGCCACGACGATCGTCAACTTCTACGGCATCGATGCCAACGTGTTCTCGTTCACCTGGCCTTCCATCGGCTCCCCTCTGCCGACGCCCCTGCCCTACAACGACTATTTCCACGACCGCAGTACCGCGCGCGCTTCAGGCGTCGCCATCGCCCGCACGATGCGCATTCTCTACGACTACATCGACAACCTTCCTCGCGCGGCGGTCTGCCGCCAGCCGCTGCACCTCATTTGCCACAGCATGGGGAATTATGCGTTCCGCTATGCCGTGCAGCCCTTGATGCAGGTGCCTCAGGGCGAGCCGCGCGAATACGTGCGCACGGCAGACGCTCCCGCGCCGGATGCTGCGGATCGTCCTCTCCCAGCGTTGATTGCCATGCCGACCGAGGCGCCTGACCCCAATCGCCTGCGTCGGACCTTCGATCAGATCGTCCTGGCTGCTGCGGATGAAGACGAAGATGCCTTTGACGATGTCAAGGAGTTGCGATACCTGCCTCGCCTCGGCAACCGCGTCACCGTGTATCACACTTCAAAGGACTGGATCCTCTCGACCCTGAGCTCGGTGACCAAGTTCAACGGCCCGCGCCTGGGCGTGGACGGACCGGAGAACATGGCGATGATCAGCGACAAGGTCTCTGCGGTGGATGTCAGCGACGCTATCGATCCGAGACAGGATTTTCAAAGTCATCAGTATTATCGGATCTTCCCGACGGTGCGGGACGACATCGTTGCCGTCCTGGCCGGCGAGCGACAGGACAAGATCGCCAATCGCGACCGCACCGACATGCAACGATACCGTCTGCAGGCGCCGTCGAGAAGACCTCGGCGCAGAGACCGTTAGAGCATCGGACCCAAAAGTGGACCCACTTTTGGGTCCGATGCTCAATTCCTTAAGTGGCGCATCGTTCTTCGCGGAAAACCGGGTCCACTTTTCGCTGACGCGGCCCTTCGGGTCCGCACGATGCGCTAGGGCCCCTGCAGGCTCGACCAGATCTCTTCCAGGTGTCTCGGCCCGAGCACGGCGCCAGAGGCGGCGCGGATGACCGTCTCCATGCCGGCCGGCGGCTCGTTGTTCATGGCCCAATGGACGGCCTCGCGAAGGGTGGCGAATTCCCGAATATCGCTCGGATGACCCTGGCCGGCCGTGCCGATCGGCTCGTATTGCAGATGGGCCGGAGCATCCAATTCGGCTTTGGTGAGCATGTCGCGGTCCTGCCTTGTTCGGGGTGGCTTGAGCAGGACAACGTTCTTCAGGCTTAAGGCGTTTCAGTCCTGTGTTCCTCGCGGGCCGCCTCCCAGACCTCCCGTGCGGCATCGGCATTCATCGCCCCGATGGCGAGACCGACGATCAGGTCCGGCCAGGCCGAGAGCGTCACGGCCGTGACCAGCCCGGCCCCCACGATGGCGACATTAGCGATGGCGTCGTTGCGGGCGGACAGGAAGGCCGCCTTCGTCAGGCTGCCGCTGTGATGGCGATAGCGCGCGAGAAGGACGGCGCAGGTGAGATTGACCGCGAGAGCACCTGCCCCGGCGAGCGACAGCGATACCGGATCAGGCGCGACCGGCGCCCAGAACTTCTCCCAGGCGGTCCAGAGGGTTGCGAGGCCAGGGACGAGGATGATCCCTGCCAGCACCATCCCGACCCGCGCCCGTATCCGCGGTCCCCAGCCGAGGGCCGCGAGAATGAGAAGATTGATCGAGGCATCCTCCAGGAAATCGACGCTGTCGGCGAACAGGGACACCGAGCCGATGGCGAGCGCGACCGCAAATTCGATCCCGAAATAGCCCAGGTTGAAAGCCGCCACGATGGCAACCAC
>KI911970.1:148771-165704 GCA_000517005.1 Microvirga lupini | reverse complement strand
AAAACCGGGTCCACTTTTCGCTGACGCGGCCCTTCGGGTCCGCACGATGCGCTAGGTGCTGATTTCGACTTGGTGGAGCGTTCTGTCGTTCCGCCGTCTGAAGTCGCAGTGTACAATGCGTTGACCGATTTCTTATGCAGCGGAGACGGCCATGACCGGCTTCATTGCCAGATTCGTCGGGCTGTTCGGTTGCTTGCTGGCCCTTTCCATCGTTCTTCCCGCCAAGGCCGACCCTTTCTTCGTCAGAGTCTACGGGAGAACCTACAAGATCGATCCGCGGTATCCGTCCGACGAACCGAAAGGGCCCAAGCCGCAGGAGGCCATGAAGGCCCTGCCCTCCGACATCGCGCGGGGGCCCGGCTTCAGGCCGTCGCATGAGGAGGTCCTGGCCGAGGTCGAGGAAAGGCTCTGGATCGCCAGGAACCAGCTCGACAGGGAACTGGAAGAAGCCGCCGGGTCCCGGGATTGGCGCAACACGGGATCGGACGCAAAGTCCGTCAGGCAGGAGATCACGGGATCGCTCGCCACCGGGTCCGACCGGGCGCGCTCGCCGGAGCTCCAGACGCTCTACGACCGCCACCGGGCCCTGAACCTCCTCGTGCGCGAATTGCGGCGGTCCCTGGACCTGCCGGTCAGGACACCGGAGACCGGCTTCTCGCGGCCGAAGCTCTCGCCCGAGATCGAGGCGAGCTACCGCGCTCAGAAGTTCGATCCCTATGCGGCCTATTACGGCTTCAGGCGCGTGAAGGCCGCGTTCCGGTCCAACGATGTCGAACTTCTTTCCCGCGTGACTCATTATCCCCTGGCGGTGACAGGCCGGATTCGGCGCACCATCCGCGACCGGGATCAGCTGATCGCCGCGAAGGAGACCGTCCTGAATGCCGCTGTCCGGGAGGCGGTCGCCAAATCCACGTTCGAGACCGTTTTCGTCCGGGACAAGGGGATGATGCTCGGAGACGGAGCGGTCTGGATCACCCATGGTAGGACGGGCTTCGCCTTGGGAACCATCAATCTCGACTGAGCGTTAGGAAGCTTGACCATTGTGCCTCAACTTGGCCGGGATGATGCGGCAACGTCTCGTCCCATGCAAACGACGCGGAAGGAAACTGGAATGATGAGGGGCTGGCAGAACAGGATCGTCGCCGTCGCGGCTTTGGTGTCGCTCTCAGGTATGGCCGGGACAGCGAGCGCCGCGCAATGCGGCAACAGCGCGGCCGGTTTCGAGGATTGGAAGCGGGAATTCGCCCAGGAAGTGAGGGCCAATGGCGTCAGCCCTGCGGCCATCTCCGCCCTCATGGCGACGAACTATGCGACGGCCACCATCCGGGCCGACCGCGGCCAGAAGAGCTTCCGGCTGTCGCTCGATCAGTTCCTCGCCAAGCGCGGCGGTTCGGTCATCGTGTCGCGCGGACGCTCCCTCAAGCAGTCGAATGCAGCCTTGTTCGCGTCCCTCGAGCAGCGCTACGGCGTCCCGCCCGGACCGCTCCTCGCCATCTGGGGCATGGAGACGGCCTTTGGGAGCCAGCGCGGCAATCAGCACACGCTGTCGGCGGTGGCGACGCTTGCCTATGATTGCCGCCGGTCGGAATTCTTCACCGATCAGCTCTATGCGACCCTGACCCTGATCGACCGCGGCATCCTGCCCGCCAACGCGCGCGGCTCCATGCACGGGGAAATTGGTCAGACCCAGTTCATGCCCAAGAACATCCTGAACTACGGCAACGGCGGCAATCTCGACAACACGGCCGATGCTCTGACGGCAACCGCCAATTTCCTCAAGGCCCATGGCTGGCGTGCGGGTGCGGGATATCAACCGGGCGAGCCGAATTTCAGGGCGATCCAGGCCTGGAACGCGGCATCGGTCTATCAGCAGGCCATCGCTCTGATTGGCCAGCAGATCGATGGCGGCAGTCGCCGATCGGCGGAGCGCTGACCCTGCGAAGGCGTGCCCGGGATCGACTCCCTAGCCTCCGGCGATCACCGATCTGGCGGAGACGGCCGTCGGCTTGCTCATCCCGCCATCGTAATCACGCAGCGCATCCTCCATCCACGCGACCGGATGGAGGATGATGACCAGCGACAGTCCAGCGAGTAAGCTCGCTCGGCGGCGCGGGTCATGATCCAGGAATGTGTCGATGGTTGAGCTAAGCAGCATCTGGCTGTTTGTCGTGCCTTTCGCTCTGGCGGCGGCACTTCCCGGTCCTGCTCAGGGGGCTCTCATTGCCCAGGTTCTCTCGCGGGGCGGTGCATCGACCCTGTCCTTCGTGGCCGGCATGGTTGCGGGCAACGCCGTCTGGCTGCTTGCGGCATTGTTCGGCCTTTCTGCACTGGCGGTGCGCTTTGAGGCAGCCTTCATCGCAGTCAAATGGCTTGGGGTCGCGTACCTTCTCTTCATCGCCTGGAAGCTGTGGACAGCCAATGGCGTGTCGGATGAAGCGCCATCCTCCGGTGCCGGCAGCCGTGGCTTGCTCGCCGGAGCGCTTCTCACGCTCGGCAATCCAAAGGCGGTCGTCTTCTTCGGTGCTGTCCTGCCACACGCCTTCGACCTGACTGCGCTGTCAGCGTTCGAGGCCATGGTGATCCTCGGCCTGGGCGTAGCGGTCGACCTTGCGGTCCAGAGCATCTATCTCCTGGCTGCCACGCAGGCCCGCGCGTTCATCCGCTCACCTCGATCCATGAGACTGGTCAACCGCTCCTCCGCAGGGTTGATGGCCGGTTCCGCCGCTCTGATTGCATCCCGAGGCTGAGCGCCAGGCTGATCAGGCAACTTCGCTGAGCCGTCCGACCATGGGTCCTGGCGGCTATCCGAAATTGCCACGCCGGATTCCCAAACGGTCAAGCAAAAGCCCACAATCCGGGCACACTGGAGGCAGTAGGGAATCTGTCTCATGAGGCTGCTGAAGGAGCCACTGCTGCACTTCGCCGTGTTGGGCGGACTGATGTTCGCGGCCTATTCCGTCCTCGGGACCGTTCAGCAGGAATCCGAGCCACAGCCCGTTATCCGCATGACCGCCGCGGATGCCGAATGGCTGAAGAGCATGTGGGCGCGCCAGTGGCGACTCCCGCCGACCGACGAGGAGTTCAGCGGTCTCATTGCCGACCATCTCAAGGAGGAGGTGCTCTCCCGCGAGGCGCGGACGCTCGAGCTCGACGTCAACGACACCGTCGTCCGCCGCCGGCTGGCACAGAAGATGGCCTTCCTCCTGGAGGACACGATCCGCACCGCACAGCCCACTGACGCCGAGCTGCGCACCCTCTACGAGATGCGCCCGGATCTCGTCCGCAGACCGGCGCGCGTATCCTTCACGCAGGTCTTCTTCCGATCCGGGCACGGGGATGGCCGCGCCCGGGCCAGCCTCGCGGCGTTGTCCGATGCCGCTGTGGCGCCTGATGGACAAGGGGATCGCCTCCTGCTTGGGGATACCTTCGCGGACCAGGACGAGCAGGCGCTCACCACCCTGTTCGGCGCCTCCTTCGCTCGGACTGTGCTCACCCTTCCCGTCGGACGCTGGTCGGGCCCGATCGAGTCCGCCTACGGACTGCACCTGGTGAAGGTTACGGAGGCGCTGCCAGCCTCGGCGTTTCCCTTCGACGAGGTGCGTCCGCGACTTGCCGAGGAGTGGCGGCGGGAGCGGCAGGACACGGCGAACGCCGAGTTCACGAAGGGTCTGCTGCGTAAGTACCGGCTCAACATCGATCCCGCCCTGCGCCCGTTCCTCGGCCCCTTCGCCGAGCAGGCGGAGAGCAAGCCATGAGGCTTTCCTGGCTCCTCATCCTGGCTGCGCTTATGTCGCCGCTTGCGGGCCATGCCCACGAGGTCCGTCCCGCCTATCTCGATCTTCAGGAGGAACGGTCCGGCGAGTTCAGCGTGCTGTGGAAGACGCCGATGCTCGGCGATCTGCGGCTGGCGCTGGATCCTGTCTTCTCCGGCTCGGTCGAAGCCTTGACGCCCGTCGCGACCCGGATGACCGGCGACGCCGCCGTTCGGACCTGGCGCCTGCGGGCGGACAGCCTCCGCGGCCAGACCCTGCGCATCGCCGGCTTGGAATCCACCCTGACGGATGCGCTCGTCCGCATCACCTTCGCTGATGGCAGCTCGTGGGTGCAGCGCCTGACACCACAGCAGCCCGAGTCCTTCATCCCCATGCGGCAGGACTCCTGGGGCGTGGCGGCCACATACCTCGTGCTTGGGGTCGAACACATTCTCACCGGCATCGACCACCTGCTGTTCGTGCTGGCTCTGTTGCTTCTCACAACCGGGACGTGGCGGCTGGTGAAGACGGTGACGGCGTTCACGGTCGCGCACAGCATCACCCTCGGGCTCGCGACGCTCGGGATCGTCCATGTGCCGTCCAAGCCCGTCGAGGCTGTCATTGCGCTCAGCATCGTGTTCGTGGCGGCCGAGATCGTGCATGCCCGTCAGGGACAGGTCGGGCTGGCGGCGCATATGCCATGGATTGTGGCCTTCACCTTCGGCCTCCTGCATGGGTTCGGCTTCGCCGGAGCCCTGAGCGAGACAGGATTGCCCGCGGGGCACATCCCGGTGGCACTCCTCTTCTTCAATCTCGGAGTCGAGGCAGGGCAGCTGTTGTTCGTCGCCGCCGTGCTGGCCCTCGTGGCCGTCGCCCGACGCATCCACATCGCATGGCCGCGCTGGGCGGAGCTGGTGCCGCCCTATGCCATCGGCAGCCTGGCAATGTTCTGGGTGATCCAGCGTGTCGCCGCCTTTTGAGAACGCGGGCGGAGCCGCCGTTCCAGGCTCTCATCCAAGATGAATGACGAGAGGGATGACCATGCCCAAGCCGCTGCTGCACGTACTAAGCACCGCCAGCCTGCTGGTCCTCGGCCTCGGAGGACCGACATGGGCGCAGGGCGTGGCCACAGACATTGGCACATTGGACCGGGAGACGGCCGAGCGGGCCTATCCGCGGCCGCCGTACTCGCCCCCGGCAGGCCGCAATTTCCCGACGCGCCCATTCTTCGGCGACACCCATCTGCACACCGGGTTCTCGATGGATGCGGGAGCCTTCGGCGCCCGGCTCACGCCACGGGACGGCTACCGCTTCGCCAAGGGCGAGGAGATCACGGCCTCCAGCGGCCAACGGGTGAAGCTCGCCCGTCCTCTCGACTTCCTGGTCGTCAGCGACCACTCCGACAACATGGGCTTCTTCCCGCAGCTCTTCGCCGGCAAGCCGGAGATGCTCGCGGACCCGACCGGACGACGCTGGTATGACATGATCCAGACCGGCAAGGGAGCCGACGCCGCCATCGAGATCATTGTCAGCTTCTCGCAAGGCACCTTCCCGAAAGCGCTGGCTTCCGTGCCCGGCACCCCGGCCTACCGCTCGGCCTGGCAGGAGACGATCAAGGCGGCCGACGAGGCTAACGACCCGGGGCGCTTCACCGCCTTCATCGGCTACGAGTGGACCTCTAACACCGGCGGCAACAACCTGCACCGCAATGTGATCTTCCGCGACAACGGCCTGCGGGCGAGCTTGGTCGAGCCGTTCACGACCCTCAAGCCGCTCGGCAGCGACAATCCCCGCGACCTGTGGAAATGGCTCGCCGCCTACGAGGAGAAGACCAGCGGCGATGTTCTCGCCATCGCCCATAACGGGAATCTCAGCAACGGGCGCATGTTCCCGATGATCGAGTCCTTCACCAACAGACCCGTGGATCGCGAATATGCCGACACCCGTGCGCGCTGGGAGCGCCTGTA
The DNA here is from genome assembly GCA_000517005.1 of Microvirga lupini. Lineage (GTDB taxonomy): Bacteria > Pseudomonadota > Alphaproteobacteria > Rhizobiales > Beijerinckiaceae > Microvirga > Microvirga lupini. The sequence continues at coordinate 159,985 of KI911970.1, read as the reverse complement.
TGAGGCGACCCAGATCAAGGGCGACGGCGAGTCTCATCCATTCCTCTCGCCCAACGACGAGTTCGCCAACTTTGAGAAATTGGACAAGGGCAATCTCGACCTGAGCGAGCTCAAGACACCCGAGATGCTGCAATACGAATATGTCCGCTCAGGGCTGAAGCTCGGGCTCAAGCTGGAGCAGGATCTCGGCGTCAACCCGTACAAGTTCGGCATGGTCGGCTCGACTGACGCCCACACGGGCCTCGCCGCGGTCGACGAGGACAACTTCTTCGGCAAAACCTCGGCCTCGGAGCCCAGCCCCGAACGCGCCACGCATCCGTTCGTCAAGACGGAGAAGGCCACCATCATGGGGTGGGAACAGACCGCGTCCGGCTATGCGGCGGTATGGGCGACGGAGAACACCCGCGAGGCGCTGTTCGACGCGATGGAGCGGCGCGAGACCTACGCCACCACTGGCCCGCGCATGATCGTGCGCTTCTTCGGCGGCTGGGACTTCGAGGATGCCGATGCGCGCTCCCGCAGCCCGGCCGTCGCCGGCTACCAGAAGGGCGTGCCGATGGGCGGCGATCTCCGCAACGCGCCTCCCGGCCGGGCCCCGGGCTTCCTGGTGGCCGCGCTCAAGGATCCCATCGGGGCCAATCTCGACCGTATCCAGATCGTCAAGGGCTGGCTGACCGGGGACGGACGGCTGGAGGAGAAGGTCTACGACGTCGTCTGGGCCGACGCCGAGCAGCGCAAATCCGGCAGCGACGGCAAGCTGCCTCCGGTCGGCACCACCGTCGACGTAGCGAATGCCAACTGGACCAACACCATTGGAGATCCGGAGCTGATCACGCTGTGGCGAGACCCGGACTTCAACCCGACGCAACGGGCCTTCTACTACGCGCGGGTGCTTGAGATCCCGACGCCACGCTGGACGGCTTACGACGCCAAGTACTTCGGGATCCAGATGCCGCGGGAAGTGCCCATGACCCAGCAGGAGCGCGCCTATACCTCGCCCATCTGGTACACGCCAGGGTGACGCGAGACGGCGTTCGCGTTGGATGGGCATCCCCACGACGGCTGCGCGCCGCAGCGGCCGACAGGCAGCCCCCTATTCGGAAGCCGGGTTGACCGTGAGGGTTTCCCCATCCCCGGCTCAGGTCAAACCCCAATAGCCTGCAGCCGCACGATGGCGGACATTCGGATGCCGGCCGGCCAGGCTATCGCTCCGGTCGAGGATGAGGCACTCTTGCTTCGCGGCAAGTTCAAGGCCAAAGCAGGCCGACGGTTCGCGATCCGCAGGGTGGTCTTCTCCGCCGTGCAGGCCGCGTTCCGAAACAACGGGATTCGCGCGGTTCCCAAACCGATGCCGATCTCGGACGAAAGAGCGGGGGCATGAAGATGACGGAGACTGCCAGCAGGAGCGACGGCCGGGGGATCGGGGTGCGGCGGCTGGCCTGCGGGGCTCTCCTGCTCTCCGTTCTGTCGGCCTGCGCCGATCTTCGTGGCGCTCTGGTCCCCGTTGCTGCCACGGCGCCGGGCGCGAGCAAGGTCGATATGCTGGTCGCCACGACGCGCATGCGCGCCAACGCGGCCGATGAATTCTTCACGGGCGACCGCGGTCCGCAGGTCTCCTTCGCCCAGTTCACGGTCTCCATCCCGCCTGAAGCCAACCGCAAGGAAGGCGAAGTGCAGTGGCCGCGCAGCGTGCCCGGCAATCCCGCGACCGATTTCGTGACCTTCAAGGCCGACGTGATCGACCGCGCCCAGGCCAAGGCCTGGTTCCACCGCACGGTCCGCCAGGTGCCGCAGCGGCGCGTGCTGGTGTTCATCCACGGCTTCAACAACCGCTTCGACGACGCGGTCTTCCGCTTCGCGCAGATCGTGCACGACGCAGGAACGCCCGTGGTGCCGGTGCTGTTCACCTGGCCGTCGCGCGGCAGCGTGCTGGCCTATGGCTACGACCGCGAAAGCAACACCTATTCCCGCAACGCGCTGGAGAGCACATTGAAGACCCTGGCCAGTGATCCGGCGGTCGGGGAGATCTCGATCCTCGCGCACTCGATGGGCAACCTGGTGACTCTCGAAGCGCTGCGCCAGATGGCGATCCGCGACGGCCGCATCGCGCCCAAGATCCGCAACGTGCTGCTCGCCGCCCCCGACGTAGACGTCGACCTGTTCCGTGAGGCCATTCTAGATATGGGTAAGTCGCGTCCGGGCTTCACCCTCTTCGTCTCGCAGGACGATCGGGCGCTGGCGATCTCGCGGCGCATCTGGGGCGATGTGCGGCTCGGGGCCATTGATCCGGAGCAGGAGCCTTATCGCAGCAACTTGGAGAGCGCAGGCATCACCGTTTTGAACCTCTCCGGGCTTCGCACCGGCGATCCTCTCAATCACAGCAAGTTCGCCCAGAGTCCCGAGGTCGTGCGCATCATCGGGCGCGAACTCGCCGAGGGGCAGACGCTGACCGACTCCCGTGTCGGTGTCGGCGACCGGATCATCCAGGTCACCGCCGGCGCCGCCGTCGCCGTGGGCACGGCCGCGGGATTGGCCGTTTCGGCTCCCGTCGCCGTGATCGATCCCCATACGCGCGAGAACCTTAAGGGCCATGTCGAGAATCTCGGACAGGCCGTGTCGGGAACCGTATCCCCGTAGGCAAGGGAACCGGTTGGCGGCGCAAGGAGCCGCACCCGGGATCCTGCTGCGGCCAGAGCATCGGATCGCTCCCAAAAGTGAACCCACTTTTGGGGTCAATTCCGATGCTTGCGAAGGGAGCCTGATGCATGAGGCGCATTTGGGAAAGCAACATCCTGCCCTGCTGTCTCGCCGGCTTGCTCGGCCTCGCGTGGCTTCTGACCGGGACTGGTCAGGCCGCCGCCCAGGACAGGCCCCAGGATCCGCCCGGGCGGGAGCTGATCGTCGCTACCAAGGAGGCGCCTCCCTTCGCCATGAAGGCACCCGACGGCACCTGGAAGGGCATCAGCATCGAGCTCTGGCGCCGGATCGCCGAGGAGATGAAGCTGCCCTACCGCTTCGTCGAGGATCCCACGGTTCAGGGGCTTCTCGAGGGCACCGCCGCTGGACGCTACGATGCCGCCGTCGCGGCCCTGACGATCACGGCGGAGCGCGAGCGGGTCCTCGACTTCAGCCAGCCCTTCTATCTCAGCGGGCTGGGCATCGCGGTTCCCTCGGCGTCGCCCACGGCCTGGACGCTCATCGTCCGGACGCTGACCTCGGTCGGCTTCCTGCAGGCGATCCTGGCCCTGATCGGCCTGACGCTCGTGGTCGGCCTGCTGATCTGGTTCGTCGAACGCCGCCACAACGAGGATTTCGGCGGCGGCGCGATCAAGGGCCTGGGCACGAGCATCTGGTGGTCGGCAGAGGCGATGACCCAGGCCAGCACGGGCCATCTCGCCCCGAAGACAGGTATAGGCCGGGCCCTCGCCGTCCTCTGGATGGTCGCCTCGATCGTCGCCATCGCGGTGTTCACCGCGAGCGTCACCTCGACCCTGACGGCGGGCAAGCTGCAGGGGCTGGTCACGAACGTGAACGACCTCGCCTCCGTCCGCGTCGGGCCGTCGAGGGATCGGCCACGGAGGAATACTTCACATCGCGCCGCATCGCGTACCGGCGGTTTCCCTCGCCCCAGGACGGCCTGACCGCGATCCGGAACGGGACGCTCGATGCCTTCGTGTACGACAAGCCCCTGCTGGCCTGGATCGTGCGGGAGCAATTCGCCTCCACGGCCGCGATGCTGGACATGACGTTCGATCGCCAGATGTACGGCATCGCCCTGCCGCTCGGAAGCAAGCTGCGCAAACCGATCGACGTCGCCATGCTCGACACGACCCAGGGCGACTGGTGGCGCGAGACGCTGTTCAGCCATCTCGGCGAGCGATGATGAGCCATTTGCGATGAGAGGTGGTCTGGCAGCCCTGTGAGGCGCTGTCGGAAGCAAAGGCGCACCGTAGGATACGCGATCCTGGGACCGAGCATCGTATCGACCTCTTGCGAGACCTGACGAGCTTCCCTCGGTTGGCACAGGCATGCAATCAGGATAAAACCCTGACTTTCCCGAGGATAAGTCCTAGGGCTCGACGAGCCTGTTACGGATCGCGTAGCGCACCAGGGTCGCCGTCGAGTGGACATTGACCTTGCGCATCGCGGAAGACCGATGGCTCTCCACGGTCTTGAGGTTGAGGCCGAGGAGCTGCGCCACCTCCTTGTTGCTGTGGCCCTCGGCGATGAGCTGCACGACGCTGCGCTCGCGCGCCGAAAGGCCGCCGTCGCGGGCATGCCCGTTCGCCAGGAAGGCGTTGAGCAGCGTCTCGGACACGCGCCCGGTGAAGAACGGCTTGTGACGTGCGAGCGACTCCACCGCCGCAATCAGGAACTTGCGGGCATCGGACTTGAGCAGGTAGCCGCGCGCGCCCGCTTCGAGCAGCTCATGCACGAGAGGCTCGCTCTCGTGCATGGTGAAGATCAGCACCTCGGTCTGCGGCTGGAAGGCACGGATCTCGCGCGTCGCGTCGACCCCGTTCAGCGAAGAAAGCTGATAATCGAGGATGGCAATGTCCGGCCTCGTCTCGGCTGCGAGCGCCACGGCCTGACGACCATCCTCGGCCTCGGCGACGACCTCCCATCCCGGCTGACTGCTCAGGATCGCATGGAGACCGGAGCGGACCACGTCATGGTCGTCGGCGATCAGGATGCGCGTCATGGCCCCGCTTGTCTCCCCGAAACATGTCTCATAACCCGAAGGCTGCGTGATGACACTTGGGGTAAACCCCGAAACCCCACCGGGGAACACCCGAGACCATGGCGCTCTCCGTCTGCGTCACGCCCGTCCCCTCAAATTTCACTTCTGTCGAACACGGCGCAGCCCTCGTGCGGAATGAAGGCGCGGACAATGGTCCCGCGCCGGCTGCTCCGGATGCGCAGGCTGCCGCCGAACTGGTGCAATCGGATGCGCATGCCGGGAATGCCGACCCCGAGCGTCGGAAGGCCGGCGGGTGCCGGCCGCCGCATGCCCCGTCCGTCGTCGCCGATGCACAGGATCGTGCCTCCAGACGTCATTCGCAGGGTGACGACGACCCGGGTGGCCTCGGCATGACGGTGCGCATTCGTGAGAGCCTCCTGGAAAATGCGGAGCATCGTTCGCCGGAGCTCCAGCGGAAGGCCGTCGGTCACCTCCGCCACGCGCACCGTAACGGGCAGCGCCGTCCGGTCCGAGAAGCCGGCCGCGAAGGAGCGCATTGCCCCCGCGAGGCCCTCGGCCTCCAGTTCGCGCGGATGCAGCAGATAGGTGAAGACCCGAAGCTCCTTCAGGGCCGTCTCGAGCGAGCGGTCGATCTCGTCGAGGATCCGCCTGCCGGCCGAGCGCTCGACGAAGCGATCCACCTGCATGAGATGGAGGCCGGCCGCAACCAGATGCTGCGCGGTGGAATCGTGCAGCTCGGCCGCGATGCGCTGGCGCTCCTCCTCCTGCAGCGTGAGCAGCCGCTCGGACATTTCTCCCACGGCCGCCCGGGCATCGACGATGTCCGTGATGTCCTCGTGGGCCACGATGATCCGGACCTTGTCTCCCGCCATGAAGCGGGTCGCCCGGAGCTGGAACCAGCGGCGGCGATTCGGGGCGTCGCATCGATAGACTGTCCGGAACCGATTGTCGGTGCCGGCGATCACCGCCTCCATACCGCTGAACGTCCGCTCCTCGGTTCTGCAGGCATCGAGATAGTTCGAGCCGATCCCGTGATCCGGATCACCGAACCCGTTGTCCTGTGCGAACCGATGCCATGCGCTGTTCACGGCGATGATGGTGCCCCGCTCATCAAGGAAGGCAACATGCGCGGACAGCGCATCCATGGAGGATTGCAGAAGTTCGCGCTCTTCACGGATCGCCAGGTGAGCCGCATGCCGCTCTGTGACGTCGCTGAAGAAGACGCTGGCGCCTTCGGACGAGGGATAGGCGTGGAAGTCGAGATACCGGCCGGGGCGGAGGCACGAAGCCAGCTCGCCGTGAAAGGCCTGCCCCCGTTCGATTGCCTGCTCCACCGCCCTGGCACACTCCGAATGGTGCCCGACAAGATCGAGATAGGATTGCCCGACGATCTCGGCCTGCGACCGACCGCACCAGCGCAAGGTCGCCGAGTTGGTGCCGGTGATCCGATATGCGCGGTCGAGGGTGAAGTAGCAGTCGCTCACGCTCTCGAGGATGTCCGCGAGGCGGGCATTAGTTGCGGCGAGTTCGCTGCGGGTCACCACCGCATCGAGCCTGACGGCATCGACCGGACCGACGCGTCGCATCAACAGGGAGGCCGACGCCGCACCGACGAGGGCCAAGGCGGCCCCGGCCAGCGCGATCCGGAGGAGGGCTTGCCGGATCGGACCGTTCACGATGGAGGCCGGTGCGAGCGAGACGGCGGTGTAGCCCAAGCCATCGGCCCGGCTGAAGGCGGCAAGCACCCGACCGTCTTCGCCGGCGGCGGCGAAATGCCCGTTGCGATCAGGGCCCGACAGGCGGTCCAGGACATCCCGCGGCACCGTCCCCGGTGCGGAATGCGGTGCCGGAACAGTTCCTCCCAGCGGCTGGAGCTTGCGGTCCAGGATGATCGTCGTCCAGCCGTCCGGAAGTTCGGGGTCCCGCGCGGCCCTGACGAGATGCTCCTCGGGCACCACCAGGGTGAGGGCCCGTTCGGGGCGGCCTGCCGGTCTATCGAGCAGCAGGCTCACGGCCACGACCCCCTTGCCGTCGAACGGGCTGCGGAGCCGCTCCGACAGGACGAGTCCCGCCCGCCGTAACCTCGCCAGCCGCTCCTCCCCGCTCGGAGCATCCGGGAGCGGGGGCAATGTCCCGCCAAACGGAACGCCGGTGTTGAGGAGCTGTCCGCCTGAGGTCCAGAGGATGAAGCGGGAGCCTTCCGGGCGCGGTGTCGCCATGAGCTGGCGCTGAAAAACCGCGAGATCGTCCGCGTCAAGGAGAGGCGACCGGGACAATCCCCGCAGGGTGTTGCCGAGGGCCTCGGTCTCGCGCTCGAGAATGCTGACGGCCGTGAGCGAGGCCGACAATCCCCGATGGATCAGGGCGTGCCGCTCGTGCAGAGCTTGCCAGAACAGGGCGGCTGTGGCGACCAGGAACGACAGCACCGCCATCCCCGCAACCGTCCCGACCACCCAGCGACCAAGGGTCGGCGACCGCGGCAGGCCCTGGACGCGCAGCCCGATGGAGTTCACGTCATGCATGACACGCCTTCCGGACGAACGGCGAATTGCTGGTCCCGCCCTTCCGATACGCTAACATAGGTGAAAACCGGAATGAACTCCCAATATTACCCAACCTCATGCTCCACGGAGGCTGGAGTTCTTTGGGTCACCCTCCGGATTCGCGCAGACGCGCCTCGGGGTTTCGCCCGATGGCTCCGCCGGCGCCGCTCTGCCATGGTTCGCTGGGCCGTCCGGCCTGCATCGGAAGGCGCCTTCCCTTCTCGTCGCCTGAGGTTCCCATGAAGATCGTTCTTATCCTGGCATTGGCGCTGGGCGTCACCGGCTGCATGTCCGGCTCCAGCCGGATCGATGCCGAGCCGAACTACGTCGTCGCAGCTGACCCAATAGCCGCTCCCGCCCGGCGACCAGTACGGGCGCGATGACCTTCCGCCCCGCGTCGGCCTGCCGGAATAACCTGACAGAGCACCGTGACATCAGACGTTCACACTTGGTCCCGTGCTGGTGATCCCAATGCGAGTGGCGCAGAGCTCTTCAAAGCGGGATGGCCGGGACTGATCCCCGGACCAAGTCCGGGGACGGCCATGACGTCGGAGGGTGTCATTCCTGGCCGGAGCGTCAGCGGAGGGGAAGGGAACCCATAGTATTGAGCGTGCGGAGGGATCCCTTCCCGGTCCTGCGGACCACCGGGGATGACACCGACCATCCCGTTCCTCCACGCCGCTTGACGCGGACCCTTAAGCGACAGCCCGCGTCGGGCCCTGTCCATCCCGCTTGCTCGGCTGAGCGCCTTGGAGGTTCGTGATGAATGCCGAGATGGCCTCACGGGACATGGGCTTGGCGATCAGGTAGCCTTGGGCCTGGGAGGCGCCGGCGAGGCGCAGGGCGTTGAGCTGCTCTTCCGTTTCGACGCCTTCGGCCGTCGTGCTCATCTTCAGGTCTTTCGCAAGGCCGATCGTCGCCTTGATGATCGCGCGGCTGTCAGGGGAATCCAGCATGTTCCGCACGAAGGACTGATCGATCTTGATCTTGTCGAAGGGGAAGCTGCTGAGATAGCTCATCGAGGCATAGCCGGTGCCGAAATCGTCGAGCGCGATCGACACCCCGAGACCTTTCAGCTTTTTTAGCGTCGCGGTCGCTTCCTCGGTGAGCTTGACGGATTCCGTGATCTCCAGGATCAGGCGCTGGGCTGGCAGGCCGGAGACCTCCAGGGCCTTCTTGACGCTGGCGAGAACGTCCCGGCTCCGGAACTGCACCGGAGAGAGATTGATCGCGACCTTCAACGACTGGGGCCAGGTCATGGCCGTCGAGCAGGCTTCCTCAAGGATCCAGTCACCCATCGGACCGATGAGGCCTGATTCCTCGGCGGTCGGGATGAATTGCAGCGGCGAGATCATCCCCTTCGTCGGATGCTTCCATCGCGCCAGCGCCTCGCAGCCCCATATCTGGTTCGTCGCCAGATCGAGGATTGGCTGGTAGAACAGGTCGAGTTCCTTGTTCTCCAGAGCGCTCTTCAGGGCTCCCTCGAGGGCGCGACGCTCCGCCCGGGAATCCTTGATGCTGGCGTCGAAGAACCGATAGCTGCTGCTGGAATCGGACTTTGCAGCATAAAGAGCGACATCGGCGGCTTTCATAAGCTCGGTCGAGGTCTTGCCGTCGGTGGACGCCATCGCAACGCCGATGGACAGTCCGACATCGATCTCCGTGCTGCCGGCCGTGCATGGGGCTCTCATGGCGGATTGTATCGCCGTGATCAGGTCGATGACCTGTTGCCGGTTTCTGACCGGCCGCTGGATGATCGCAAATTCATCGCCGCCGATGCGGGCGATGAAGTCGGTCTTTCTGAGACGTTCGCGCAGGCGCCGTGCCACGGTCTGAACGATCTCGTCTCCCGCCCCATGGCCGAAACTGTCGTTGATGTCCTTGAACCGGTTGAGATCGAGAAGCAGCAGGGCAAAGTCAGTGCCGGACCTCTGGGAGGCCAGGAATGTCCGCTTCAGGTCTTCGCCGAAGTGCAGCCTGTTGGGAAGCTTGGTCAGAACGTCGTGGCGCGACAGGTAACTCTCGCTGGCCGCCCTCAGGATGCCGGTTCTGACATGCCGCAGGCCGAGCAGAGTGGCAGCCTCGATCCCGATATCCATCAGATAGGCGAAGAATGCGATCAGGCGGCTTTCGAGGCGCCGTCCCGCCATGAGCTCCGCCACGGTCCGGCTGACCGAAATGCCGGCCGGATAATGGGCGAGCGGATGAAGAGCGACCACGCGCTCCTTCCGGTCGATCCAGCTCACGTCACGGATGAGCGTCGGGATGTTCTTCGCGATCAGGCGCTGAAGAGGCGTGTTGGGCCTCCACACGCGCCGGCCGAGCGCTCTCTCCGAGATCGGACAATGCGCCAGGATGATGCCGTCGCGACGATAGAGCGTGATCGCCTGGGAAGGCGTCCTGAGATGATCCTTGTAGAGTCTCTCGAAATGCTCGAGGTCCATCGTGGCGACGACGATGCCGAGGAAATTTCCATCCGTGTCGTCGATCTTCCGGGCGAGGGTGAGAACCTTCTTGCCGGTGGCCCGGATCCTCATCGGTTCGCCGAGATACAATGTGAGGGATGGATCCGTCGTGAGAGCCCGGTAGTAGGCCGTGTCCTTCAGGTAGATCGGATCGGACATGGGGCGGGGTGTCGACGAGCCGACGATCCGCCCCTGGGCGTTGACGAGATCGATGCGAACGATCTGGGGCAGCGAGTGGCACGCCCCGACCAGAATGGCCTTCGTCGTCTGCGCAGCGGCGAAGCCGTCGAACTCGTGCGCCTGGAGACAGGCCTGCGGAATGCGGCCGACCACATCGCGCAGAACGTTCTCGATGGACTGGAAGACGCCGTCCGTCCGTTCCTGAAGAGACAGAGCGAGGTTCGTCAGATCGCCCTCGGCTCTGGCGAGATCGTCGTTGTACCCGCGCGCAACGAGGAAGGCTGCGCCGATGATCCCGGTCGCCGCCGTCAGGATGCTGAGAGAAATGATCACATAATCCGGCACGACGGGCTTCGATTTCGGGCTCTTGAGCGACGATCTGGCCAGAATTCGCCGGGAGTTGTCGTTATTCCGTTAACGTCGGCAGGAATTCCGTCCGCTCGAGGCAAAAAGCCAAGCTTCTATCGGAGGGGACGCGGCTCACTCCTACCCTACGTCATGGCCGGACTTGTGCCGGCCATCCCGATCCGAAGGGCGCCGTGCCTCTCGCATCGGGATCACCGGCACAAGGCCGGTGATGACGCCGAGGTGACCGGTAGAGCCAGGCTCAAAGCCACTGCCTCCGGCGGAAGTGCCAATACAGCCATCCGCACGCCACGGCGATGACCGTCAGCACCAGGGGGTAGCCGTATCTTGAGTGCAGTTCGGGCATGAAGTCGAAATTCATGCCGTAGATGCCGGCCACCGCCGTCGGCACCGCCAGGATGGCCGCCCAGGCCGCCAGCTTGCGGGTGATCTCGTTCTGCTGCGCCTGACCGGTCATCAAGCTGGATTCAAACGCGAAGGCCAGAACCTCGCGCAGCGACTCGATCTCCTCCTGCACCCGGCGGATATGGTCGGAGACGTCGCGGAAGAGCGGCTGCATCGCGCCATCGATCCCCGGCAGCCCCGGTTGCTCGAGCCGCCGGCAGACCTCCACCAGAGGCACCGCAGCATTGCGCAGGCGCAGGAGATCCCGGCGCAGCTGGTAGAGCCGGGTCATCTGATCCTGGGATGGGTTGGCCCCCAGAACGCTGTCCTCGATCTCCTCCACCTCCGCCTGGATCATCTCGATGACGGGCATGTAGTTGTCGACGATGAAGTCGAGAATGGCATAGAGGATGAAGTCCTCCCCCTCCGACAGTGCCGTCGGAGCCGCCTCGCAGCGTTCCCGCACCGGCGCATAGGTCGTCGATGCGCCATGGCGGACCGAGATCACGTAGCCGCGCCCGACGAACAGGTGGGTCTCGCCAAAGGCGATGCGCCCCTCCACCATCTGGGCCGT
>KI911970.1:146897-148671 GCA_000517005.1 Microvirga lupini | reverse complement strand
AACGACGAACAGCGCCTCGCCGTATTGTTCGAGCTTCGGCCGCTGGTGAGCCTTGAGGGCGTCCTCGATGGCGAGTTCATGCAGGCCGAACTCCGCCTGGACCTTCCTCAGAAGATCGAGGCCGGGCTCGTGCAGGCCGATCCAGACCACGTGCCCGGGCCTGCGCGACCATTCGCCGGCCTCCTCGATCGGAATCTCCAGCACCCGCCGGCCACTCGCATAGACCGCCGATGCGACGACACCGGGCATGTCCTTGGATGGAACGGAGACCAGCTTGAGAGGCTTTGCCATGACGATCCAACGCAAACGATCTTGGGCTGTTGCCATGATGGGACGGGTACCGGCCCCTCCGCAAGCGACATTGCGGCCCGGTGGTGGATCCGGGGGCGGCGTGTTACATTGGCGGCGTTGCAGATTGAGCCGATCGCCCGTCGGCGTTTCCGAGGGCATCTGCTGTCGACCATTCCCGGCGTGGCTCGTCGCAAGCGCGTTTGACACTGCACTGCCTGCAGGGGATCGACCCGATGACCAAGACCGTCACTTCCCTCTTCCACAGCGAGCACCATGCGACAGCCGCCGCGAACCGCCTGAAGCAGGCGGGCATTCCGGCAGACGACATCGACATCTGGACGACCCCGCACAACCTCGCTCCTCTCCTGGAGGATCTGGGGGTGTCGCGCACTGACGCCCATGCCTATGCCGAGGGCGTCGTCCGCGGCGGCACCGTGGTGATCGTGAAATGCGACGCGCACGAGGTCGACGAGGTCGTCGGCATCTTGGACCAGGAAGGCGTGCTGGATCTCGACGAACAGCAGGCCGCCTGGCGCTCGGAGGGATGGGAAAGCTCTGACGCCGCGGGGCGAGCGGGCGACCTCACCGGTTCCCCCGAGATGACGCGGGCCAGGACCGACAGAAGCGCCGCCGACCGGACGGAAGTGGCCGTCCACGGCCGGTTCCGCGTTCAAGGGCGCAAGGCGGAGCGCCCGGCGCGGGAATAGGCATCGCGGCGATCACGCGGCCACGACGATGTCGAAGCGCCCATGGAGAGCGCCAGGCTCCGGCGATTGTCCGGCCAGTAAGGGGACGATGACGCTGCGACGGGCATTCGGGTCGCGGATGCCGTTCAGAACGCCGTCACGGGCGTTCAGAGGCTCGCCCTCGATATACATCTGCGTGACCAGCCGCCCCTGCCCCGGCACATGCACGGCAAAGTGAATGTGGGGTGTCCGGCCCGGATACGGCACGGGCCGAATGGTGCGGAAGCGATACCGCCCCTGGTCGTCGACCTGCGTACGGCCATACCCTTGAAAGGCGTGATCGATGCGCCCCTGCCCGGCCGCACGGGGATGGCGGTAGATGCCATTGGCGTCGCACTGCCAGATTTCGACAACGCTTCCGGGCCTGGGCTGTCCGCGCAGATCGAGCACGCGCCCCGACACATGGATCACCTGCCCTGTCGCCTGCGCGGCCCGGCCCGTCACGCGGACAAGATCGTTGTCCATGTCTGGTGGGAACTCGACGGGATAGAAAGGCCCCTCCGTCTGTCCCGGCGTCGCGACAAGCTCGGCGGCCATCAGGATCTTCGGAGCGGCCGCAGCCGCGACCGCAACGCCCATATGGACCAATACGGATCGCCGATTGAGAAAAGCCAAGGGCGGACAGGTCATTGCAACCTCGTGCTCCGATGAGGAGAATCCAGGATAAACCGCCCCTGTCCTCATGCCAGATGATCGAAGCCGGGATCGCATGAACGTGATGACCGGCTCTGATCGAT
>KI911970.1:140877-146797 GCA_000517005.1 Microvirga lupini | reverse complement strand
TAGTGCATCGTGCGAAAAAGTGGATCCGGTTTTCCGCACCTAACGATGCGCCAGCTCAGAGAAGAAGCATCGGATGGATCCCAAAAGTGCAAATCCACTTTTGGGTCCGATGCTCTAGTGGCCATGAAGCTTGGCCTATTCTCTCTCATTGGGAAGGAGAGCATCGAACTGCTCGGCCGTCAGGTAGCCCGTGACTGCCGCATTGCGACTCCTCTGATAGCCCATGATGGCTTCCCGGGTCAGCGGCCCCATGATCGCGTCGATCGGGCCCGTGTAGAGGCCCAGGTCGCGGAGCCGTTGCTGGATCAGTCGCCGTTGTCTGTGCCCGAGTTGTGCATCCTCGATCGGGGCTGCCACGGAGGCATGTCTCAGCTGTTCGGCCTGAGCGGCAGCGATCTGTGCCTGAGCTTCGACGCGCTTGGCTTCCTGCTTCGCTTTTTCAGCATCCGCTTGAGCCCGCTCGACATCGGCCTGAGCCTTCTTCGCATCGGCTTGCGCTTTCAGAACCTCCGCCTGCGCCCGCTCGGCCCTCAACCGTTCATCGCGAGCCCGCGATTCAGCCTGTTCCCGTGCGCGACGCTCCTCCTCCAGCTTTCCTTCGATTTCGTCCGTCTTCTGGACGATGGGTGCCGCCTGTGGAGAGGTCGAGGCGACCGTCTGGGACGCAGGTGCGGGAGCAGGTTTTGCGAGGCTAAGCTCTTCGACGCGCCCGAACACAGCCCCCAGGCCGCCATTCGAGGCAACCTTGACCGCTTCGCTCAGTGTAGGACTTGGCTGTTGGAGCAGCTTAGTCAGCGCCTCCGCGGCCTGCTCGCCCGCTGCGTCGATGCGCGACACGGGGATTCGAGTCGAACTCGAGAAAATGATGACGGCATTCTTCGGGACATCACTGGTGAATTGAGGCCTGGCATCCAATCCTTCGATCGCAGTTTCGAAGCTCGGCGACGTCATGAAGAAGAACACGCCACCGGACTGCGCTCTTCCGACGATCTGCGCCATATTGGTGGTCGAGAGCGCCCGCGACAGCAGATCGCTCGCCCGTCCGAGTTCGGTGTTGGACGCCAGGAAAAAGGTTTGACCACCCCAGGCCACGCCGTGCCCGATCAAGACGACGAACGCCAGATCGGCCCCCTCCGCCTTCGCTGCGAAATCGCGCAGACTGGCTCTGGCTGTGGCATTGGTCGGGTTGGGGCTGACGATGACCTCGAAACCGCGTGCTTTGAGAGCATCTGCGATCTCGGCGCCGCGCTTCGTACCGATGCTGGATTTCGGGAGCTTTTGATAATCCTCCACCGTGAGGACCAATGCGACTCGTCCGGCGGCGCGAGCAGGGAGGACGCTCATCAGCAGCAGGGAAAACGCGAAGACAATACTCCCCAAAATGAGTATCGCGTGCGCCCGAATAGGCTCTACCAATGTGCTCTTGCGCACAGAGGATGGCCCCGCAAATCCACCTGCTTGACCGAAATGCATGGCACGTCTCCAAGACTTGCACTATTATGAAATCCGGTAGTTGTAACGCAAACTGACCTCTCGAGCCGTTGGAGATATCCAGTGGGATTACGGCTGAAATTCAATATCATTCTCGTCGTTTGCTATCTGCTTGGGCTCGGCCTATCAATTTACCCATTCTATCAAATTTCCCGGCGGGAAGCCATGGAACAGCTCCAGGCGCAGATTGATGTTCTGCGAGCCCAGGCGCTGTCCATACGCCGCTACACGTCGGAAGAAATTCAGCCTTTGCTTGCGGAGCACTCGAGCATCCAGTTTCTGCCGCAAACAATTCCGTCCTTTTCGGCTCAGACGACCTTTCGCAACTTCAGGAATTTCTACCCGCAGTTCTTTTACAAGGAAGCCGCGCTCAACCCGACCAATCCCGCCGATCTTGCTCGCGACTGGGAGCGGGAGATCATCGAGAAGCTCCGGGCCAATCCTGACCTGACCAAGGACGTCAGCTTTCAGACGATCGATAATCGTTCCCACTACACGGCGACCTATCCCCTTGTGATCAAGGACGAGTCCTGCCTGGTCTGCCACTCGACTCCGGACAGGGCTCCGACCTCGATGGTCGCGCTCTACGGCAACAAGAACGGCTTCGGCTGGAAGCTTAACGAAACGATCGGAGCGCAGATCATCTCTGTGCCCATGGACATTGCCGAAGGGTCGATCTGGCGCAACTTAGGGCTATTCGTCGGCACCTCGAGCGCCATCTTTCTGGTCCTGCTGATCCTGCTCAACGTCCTGCTGAATCGGTACGTGATCAGCCCAGTGACGCGAATGGCGAAGACAGCGGAGGCCGTCAGCATGGGTGACGCTTCCATTGCCGAGTTCGAATATCCCGGCTCGGACGAGATTGCGTCCCTGTCACGCTCGTTCAACCGGATGCGCAGGAGCTTGGATAGCGCATTGAAGATGCTCGAAAAGTGATCAACACGATTGATCCCTGGCCCATCAGAACCAGATCACAGCTCGTCAGGGAATGTTCGCCGATGACCGCAGACAAGGATCTGAGGACAGGCAATAGTCAAGGCGGAGCAGGCGGCATGCCCGCCCGGATTGGCAAGTATCGTCTCGACCATGTCGTCGGCCGCGGTGCGATCGGCGTCGTCTACAAAGGCTATGATGAGCAGATCGATCGGCCATTGGCGATCAAGACGCTTCGTCCCGAAATCCTGGAGAATCTGAGTGAGAACGACGAGCTTCTTCGTCGTTTCGCCACCGAGGCGCGTTCCGCCGCACGATGCCTGCATCCCAACATCGTCACGGTCTTCGATTTCGTGGAGCAGGATGGCGCGCCCTATATCATCATGGAATATGTCAATGCGGGCACACTGGAGAATGTGATCCGGCGAGGCACGCTGCTGCCGATCCGGCAGGTCGGCGAGATCATGGCACAGTTGCTCTTCGCCCTCGGCTACGCTCACTCCAAGGGCGTCATTCATCGCGACGTCAAGCCTGCCAATATTCTCTGCCCGTCGGCCGCATCGATCAAGGTCTCCGATTTCGGTGTGGCCCATGTGGAGGCTCTCGACCTGACGAAACCTGGCGGCATCCCGATCGGCACCCCGAACTACATGGCTCCGGAACGGTTCCTCGGGCGCCCGGCCGATATCCGGGCAGATCTTTTCTCCGCCGGGGTCATCCTCTTTCAGATGCTGACCGGTGCGAAGCCGTTCGTTGCTGCCGATCTGCCTGAGCTGATGCGCAAGCTCATGAACGAGGCTCCGCCGTCAATCAGGACCTATCGGCCCGAGCTTTGGCCCGAGATCGACGACGTCGTGCAGCGGGCATTGGCTCGCAACCCCGAGGATCGCTTCCAGAATGCGGACGAGTTCGTCGTTGCGCTCAATGCATCGATTGAAATGCGCCCCAGCGCCGATCTCCCGCCGCTCGACCTGACCGAACTTTCCCACATGCCGGGAAAGGACCAGCCCGCGCCTGCAAAAGAACAGCTCAATCAAACCATGGCCGAAGTGCTCACGCCCGGAACGATCGATGCACTCGGACGATCTCTCGCCCACTCCCTTGGCCCGATCGGACATCTTTTGGTGAAGCAGGCCTCGCACGAAACCATGGATGTCGATACGTTCCTCGAATGGCTCGTGGGGAAAATCAAAACCGAGGCCGAAGCGGCGACCTTCCGGAAAGCGGCCCAGCAGGTGCTGCGCGACGACAAGGGCTTCAAGATCGCGCAGATGGAAGCGGTCATCTCACAAACGGAAATCCGAGCGGTGACCGAAGTGCTGCTGCCTCTCATCGGTCCGGTTGCTCCGACGCTTGTCGCCCGCCAAGCGGAGAAAGCAGTCGGCCGGGATGACTTCTACCGCCGCCTTTCAGACTTCATTCCTAGCGAAAAGGACCGCGCGAGCTTTCTCAAGATCCGTGGTAAACTCGGTGAGACCAAACAGTGACGTGTAGGTACTCGATGAAAGAGTGATGGACAATCTCGCCCCCGATGCACCGCAGCCTGCCGGCAAACGAGTTCGACGCCTACGAGCGGTCTTCGCGGCCGACATGGCCAATTTTGGCGGTCTGGTTTCGGTCGACGAGACCAACACTCTCGATGCCCTGTGGGAGACCCGGCGCATCGCCCGCGAGGAACTCGCGGCTTATGGCGGATGGCTCTTCGGGATGCCGGGAGACGGCCTCTTCGCGCTGTTCGAAAGCGCCGTCGATGCCGTGCGCTGTGCACTCGAGACGCAGGCGCGCCTTGCGGCGATGACGAAATTCGACGCGGTCCGCCTGCGCATCGGGATCCATCTCGGCGATGTCCTGTTCCAGGACGATCTTCCCTTCGGCGAGACCCTCGTGATTGCAGCACGTCTGGAAAGCCTCGCGGATCCGGGGGGAATTCTTGTATCGGCAGCGGTCATGGAGGCTGTGGCGCCCCGCATCTCGGCGACCTTCGGCGAACGCGGAGTGTTCGACCTCAAGCACAGCCCGCGGCGGATCACGACCTACAGCGTGGCGATGCCACCTTCCATGACCGATATGGATACGACCGTGAGCCTGATCGAACCGCTCGACCGGACGGTGCTCTCGGTCGCTCCGGCACGGCTCGCAGAGAGCGTCGAAACCCCTTTGCCCACTGCTGTCTACCCGGAGCCGCAGATGATCTCGCTGCCGAAAGCTGCGCCCCTCGTCATCCCTGACCGACCTGCGGATGCAGCCCCTTCACCTGATGATGCCGTGGCACAGGAGAGCCTCCCTGCCCGTTCGGATCCTGTGGACTCCACCGCTCTTCAGGCCTGTCTTGTCGAGCTTGCCCATACCCTGACGACTTATCTCGGCCCCGTCGCGGGATTGCTCGTCAAACGGCATGCTGCGAACCTGACGGATCTGGCTAAGCTTGTCGAGGATCTTGCTCACGAGATTCCGGCGAAGGACGAGCGCCTGCAATTTCTCAGCCGCGCACATCAGGTTTTGGCGCGACGGCGCCACTGATCTCCTTATTCTCCGAACTCCGCAATTTCGTCGATCCGTTCGAGATCGCGAACGATCAAGCCGCCTCGATCCTGAGTTAGCAGTCGCTCTTCGGCCCACCGGTTCAGGAGCTTGTTCAGACCTTCCCGCGACATCGCCGTCCATTGCGCCATCTCGCTTTGGGTCAGTTTGAGAACGACCTCGATTCCCCGGGGCGTGACCTTGCCGTGATCCCGCGCGAGATGGCCGAGGATGCGCGCGAGACGCTGCGGCGCCTGGCGCAGCGTGGCATCCTCCATCCGGGCGCTGGTCCACCTGAGGCGCCTGCACAGCAGATCGATCACATTGCGCACCAGCCGCGGATCACGGTCCAGAGCTTCGTAGAAGCTTCGCCGTGCGATGCTCGTCAGCCGCGTCCGCAGCATGGCGGACGCGCCCGCCGTCCGCACACCCCCGTCAAGCATGCCGATCTCGCCGAAGACGGCACCATTCGTCAGCACGTTGAGCGTCACTTCGGCACCGGCAGCCGAGACCGTCCAGATCCGGACCCGTCCATCGGCAATCACGTAAAGCGCGTCCGACGTATCTCCGACATTGAACAGCAGCTCGCCCTTCTCCAGCGTCCGGCTTTGAGCCTTGCGAGCAATCTGCTCGACGGTCGACGGATCGATGGCCTTGAAGATCTCGAGCGTTTCGAGATTGGCCGACCTGTCAGAGCCGGCTGCCGTATTGGATGATTGAACATCCGCCATGATCGAGTTCCCACAGGGGTGGAGCACGAGGCCACCAAGCATAGCGTGCGACAGACCATGTGCATAGACAATCCGCGAACCGAAGCTGGGAAGACCGTTGGGAGCGGTTCCCTCTCCTCTGTCCCCTCTCTTCAATGGACTGTCTCCAGAGGGGCAACCCGAGCAGCGCCGGAATAATTTTCTCGCCATTCCTCAAAAAACTTTTCGGTGTGAAGCACTTCACAGTCCTCATCCGCAAAGTGGTT
>KI911970.1:93331-140777 GCA_000517005.1 Microvirga lupini | reverse complement strand
CACTGACGCCAATTGGCCGTTACCTAGCTCGTTGCACGGTTTCAGCTCGCGTGGATGGCTCGTAACAAGGACGATCGCGATGAAGAATGGAATGAGGAACAGCGCCGAAGTCCAACTCCGCACCGCTCTTCGCACCCTCAAGAGGCCGCTGATCGGCATCAGCGCCATCAGCTGTCTCGGCAACGTCCTGATGCTGACCGGCCCTATTTTCATGATGCTGGTCTACAACAAGGTGCTGTCGAGCAAGAGCATCCCGACACTGGCGGCTCTCTCTTTGCTCGCTCTGCTGCTCTATGCCTTCTACGGACTGTTGGAAGGGTTGCGCGGCAAACTCATGGCCCGTGTGGGCATCACCTTCGACCACAAACTGGCCCCAACCCTGTTCGAGGCGACGCTGAAGCTGCCGCTCCATTTCGGGCCGCATGCCCGCAATCACGATCCGTTGCAGGACTTGGCGTCCATCCGCAACTATCTCATGGGCCCTGGCCCGGTCGCTCTCCTCGACCTTCCATGGATGCCGATCTATTTCGCAATCCTGCTTCTGATCAATCCGGTCCTGTTTTTCGCGGCCGGAGCCGGCGCTCTCTTTCTCGTCATCCTGAGCCTGATCAACGAGTTCGCCACCAAAGGCCACGTCAAGGCTGCGACCCAGGTGCACACGGCCACCATGACCCTTCTGCTGGACGCAAGGCGCAATTCCGAGGCGGCCGCCGCCATGAGTATGGGGGACGATCTGTGCAAACGCTGGGGCAGCGGCTATGTGAACGCGATCTCGCATGCACGCGACCTTGCGGATCACGCCAGCGTCTTCGGCGCCATCTCCAAAACGGTCCGGCACGTCCTGCAATCGGCGATGCTCGCACTCGGAGCCTATCTGGTTATCGAGGCGCAGATGTCGCCGGGTGCCATGATCGCGAGCTCGGTCATCCTTGCACGTGCGCTTACGCCCATCGATCTGGTCATCGGGAACTGGCGCAGCACATCGGCCGCTTTGCAGGCTCTCCGGCGGCTGCGGGCGCTCTCTTCCAAGCTGCCCAAGGCCGTTCAGCAGCAGCACGGCATGCCGCGTCCGCATCACACGCTGTCAGTCCGGGACGTCGCAATCGTTCCTCCGGGCGGGTCAGTCGCCACCGTCAGCGGCGTTTCGTTCGAAATCGAAGCGGGCGACGCCCTTGGGATCATCGGCCCGAGCGGCTGCGGCAAGTCCACCCTCGTCCGCGCCCTGGTCGGCGCCTGGCCGACGGCCCGTGGCGAGGTTCGCTTCGACAACGCCTTGATCGGCCAGTACTCGCCGGACGCTCTCGCCGAATCGATCGGCCACCTTCCCCAGAGCATCGAGCTGTTCGATGGAACGATCGCCGAGAACATCGCGCGTTTCCGCAAGGGTGCAACCGCCGAACAGGTGATCGAAGCCGCGAAGATGGCGGGCGTGCACGACATGATCCTCACCTTCCCGCTGGGATATGATACTCCGGTCGGCGAAGGCGGCACCACCCTGTCGGGCGGTCAGCGCCAGCGCATCGGCCTTGCCCGCGCCCTGTTCGGAAATCCGTTCCTGGTGGTGCTCGACGAGCCCAATTCCAACCTGGATCCCCTCGGCGAGCAGTCGCTCAACGACGCCATTCATCAGATGCGTCAGGCCGGAAAGATCGTCGTCATCGTGGCTCATCGGCCGAGCGCCATCTTCGCGGCCAACAAGATCCTGTCGGTCCGCAGCGGTCGCGCCGAGATGTTCGGGCCGAAGGAGCAGGTTCTTGCCGCTCTGTTCCCCCGCATCGGCCAGCCGCACAAGCCGTCTCAGGCGGTAAGCCCGCAAACAGGCGGCGGAACGCCTGTCATTCAGCCCGGGCAGACGGTCGCGTCCGATCCGGCTGCGGGTTCCTCAAGCCCGTCGGTTGGCCCCGCCACCGCGACCGTCACCAGTCTGGATGCGACCCGAGCGCAGCGATCAAACGGCCACGTGAGCTAGGAACTGTGAACTGGGCCACAGCGCCGGAAATCGCAGCGTGCCAATCTGCTTCAGGAACGAGCGCCGGACTTCCATGACCGGCGCGAGGATCTGAAGACGGATCCTGCCGGTTCCCCTTCCGGGGACGGCAGCCCACACAGCGGAGCGCGCCATGACCGAGTTCGAAGCCGATCTCGTTGCCAATTCTTCCTCCATGCGCCGGCTGATGCGCTGGTTCATCATGAGTTCGTGCACCGTGTTCTTCGGGATCGGCGGCTGGGCGGTCGCCGCCAAGGTCGACAGCGCGGTCGTGACGTCGGGTACTTTTGCAGTTCAGTCCAGCGCCCAGGCCGTCCAGCATCTGGAGGGCGGCGTCATCGGGGCGATTCTCGTCAAGGAGGGAGAGCTTGTGCAGGAGGGGCAGGTGCTTGTCCGGCTCGACGCCGCCAAGGTCACGGCAGATGCCAGCATCTTCGAACGCAAAATGGTCGATCTCACCGCCCAAAAGGCCCGCCTCGAAGCCGAGCACCTGGATCGCACGACGATTGCGAGACCCGAGCTGCCGATTCCCTCCAGGGAGGCGCAAAGCGCATTGAGAGCGGCCCTTGCTGCCGAGGAGAGCCTGATGAACGAGCGGCGCTTCACGCGGTTGAACCAGCTTTCCCAACAGCAGGAGCGCAAGCATCAGGTCGAGAGGCAGATCGATGGCTTTAATGAGAGATACAAGGCGCTCAAGGAAGAGCTCGTCCAGGTGACAGCCGAGCTTGCCGACCAGCGGATGCTCGACAGCAAAGGCCTGATCAGGCGTCCCGTGCTGCGTCAGACCGAGCGCGAGGTGAGCCGCCTGAAAGGCGAGATGGGCGATATTGAAGCCCGGATTGCAGGCGCCCGCTCTCAGCTCTCGGAAATCGAGTTCAAGATTGCCGAGTTAACGCGCAATTCGCGCTCGGAGGTCCTGAGACAGCTTCAAGCCGTCACGGCCGGCCTTGCGGAAACCGAAGAGCAGCTCTCAGCCGCTCGAGATCGTCTTCAGCGGCTCGACATCCGGGCACCAAGAACGGGACTGGTCCACGAACTTGCGGTGCACACGATCGGCGGCATTATCGGACCGGGGCAGAAGCTGATGTCGATCATCCCCAGCGCGGATCCTTTGATCGTGAATGCGAAGATCCGGCCTGACGAGGTCGACCAGGTGCATATCGACCAGCCCGCGACCATCCAGATCAGCTCGTTCAAGCTCCCGGCGCCGGTGGAACTCGAGGGCGTGGTCACCAATGTCTCGCCGGATCAGGTTGTCAGCAATCAGTCCGGGCAGGCCTATTTTACCGTCAAGATCGCAATCGCCCCGGGCGAACGGCGCAAGCTGGAAGGAAAGGAACTGACACCGGGACTTCCCGCCGAGGTGCTGATCCGCGGCCAATCCCGGCGCATCATCACTTATCTGACGCAACCCCTCACCGACCGGTTGGCCGTCACCTTTCGCGAGGAATAACGGGACATACTGTTCATCCGACGCCCTGGCCATCGCACAGAATAATATGCGAACGGTCAGGGCGCGCAGCGTGAGACACTGATCGTTCCTAGACGGGTAGAGCTTCCTACCCAGTTCGCGCGCTCGTCATCGGGGACAGAAGCCATATAAGATCCTCCTGGTCATGACGCTGCCTACGCCAAGAGGCGACCATGAACAGGGCTGACAGCAGCTTTTCCCGCAGGAGACGTTCCGCGCGGCGACAGGAGGTGAAATCCGTCAATCTGGCGCTCCAGGGCGGAGGTGCCCACGGGGCCTTTGCATGGGGCGTGCTCGATCGTCTGCTGGAAGAGGATGCCATTGCCTTCGATGGCATCAGCGCCACGAGCGCAGGCGCGGTGAACGCCGTCGTCTGCGCCTACGGGCTGATCGAGGGAGGACGCGAGGGAGCCCGCCATGCCCTGAGAGAGTTCTGGCAACAGATCTCGCGTGCCGCCTCCCTGAGCCTTCTTCAACCATCCGTCTTCGATCGTCTCACGGGAAATCGCAGCCTGGAGACCTCGCCGGCCTTTCTTCTGTTTCACATGCTGACGCAGGTGGTCTCGCCGTACGAACTCAACCCGTTCAACTACAACCCGCTTCTCGACGTACTTGAACGGGTGGTCGATTTCGAGCTTCTGCGACGCAGCCCTCGGATCAAGCTGTTTCTCTCGGCCACCAATGTCCGCTCAGGCAAGATCCGAGTCTTCGAGAACCACGAGATGAGCGCCGAGGTCGTGCTTGCGTCGACCTGCCTACCGTTCATCTTTCAGGCCGTCAGGATCGACGAGGACTATTACTGGGATGGGGGCTATATGGGAAACCCGGCCCTCTTCCCGCTGATCTACCATTGCGAGACTTCCGACATCGTGGTGGTTCACATCAATCCCATCAGCCGCCCCGCCGTCCCGACGACGGCCGCTGAGATTCTCAATCGGATCAATGAAATCAGCTTCAACTCATCCCTAATGAGAGAGGTGCGTGCCGTTGAATTCCTGAACAGGCTCGTCGACGAAGGGCGAGTCCTTACTCCTGATATCAGGCAGGTGCGCCTGCATGCCATTGAGGCCGACGAAGTCATGCAGCACCTTGGGGCGGCCTCGAAATTGAATGCCGACTGGGACTTCCTCACCGATCTGTATACGATCGGACGCAAGAAGGCAGAGGCTTGGTTGCGGGACGATTTCTCGAAAGTCGGGATCGAATCCTCCATCGATATCCGCGGCAGATATCTGTAGGCACGAGATAATTTCAGGTCGTGTCTCGGCCGTCGCGACGATCCCTGGGCATCCGGCCATGAACCGGCTCAAGCCGAAATCTGTGACCGCGTGCACAGAAGGAGCGCACGAAAAAGGTCAGTCTGATCCCATGAGCGGCTCAGGCCCAAGGGAATGGTCCCATCCGGTCTGATTACCACCATCTCCCGCGGGAGGTTGAAAATGGGAAGACGGATTTCGACTGTTCTGGCTTTGCTCTTGTCGGCGATGAGTTCCGCGAATGCCGGTCCCCATCTCTTTCGGGACGACGAAGCTCCGCCCCTCCCAGGCTGGGTCGAATTCTGCAGCCGCAATCCGGAAGAATGCATCGTCGATCTGCGGCAACCGGAAACGCTCCCTTTGACCGAGGATCTCGCCGCCCTCCTCTCCTCCGTGAATCTCTCCGTGAACCGCGCGTTGATACCCGTGACCGATCAGAACCATTGGGGCATCATCGACCTTTGGGGATATCCGACCGACGGATTGGGCGACTGCGAGGATTATCAGCTCCTCAAGCGCAAGATGCTGATCGAGGCTGGTCTGCCGCGCCGTGCTCTACGAATGACCGTCGTCATCGACGAAAACGGTGAGGGTCATGCGGTTCTGACCATTCGCACGGATCGCGGGGACCTCATTCTGGACAACAAGACCGATGAGGTGCTGGAATGGTTCAGGACGAACTACCGATACATCAAGCGGGAAAGCGCCGAGACGACGGGATGGGTTTACCTCACCCTCGATCCGGCAGGCACATCGCTCACGTCATCCAACGACAAATGACCTCTCATCCTGTGATGTCGATTGCTAGAGCATCGGACCCAAAAGTGGAATCCACTTTTGGGATCCAATCCGATGCTCCATCCTTTGGAGAGCGCATCGTTGATCGCGGAACCGGAGGTCCGCACGATGCGCTAGAAGCTTCGATCCTCGATCGGCGACGGGGCTTCATCACCCGCTCCTATGCCGTGACGATGGAGGTTGAGTGAACTCATTCCGCATCTCGATCGCGCTCAGCAGCTTCCTGCTGCAGGCGTCGTGAATCGACGATTTTCACGCGGGCCCGCCCAAGCTCCACGACTCCGCTCTTTCGCCATTTCTGGAGCTGGCGATTGACCGTTTCCCGTCCCGCGCCGACAAGAACGCTGAGTTCCTCCTGCGTGATTTCGATATCCTCACCAAAATCCTCCGCGAGCTTTAACAGGCGCCGCGCCAGCCTGGATCTGAGGGACAGGAGAGAGGCCTCTTCCAGACGTTCGCTCGAGAAGCGCAGGCGCTCGCACAGCAGCTCGATGATCCTGGTCGTGATCTCCGGCCGCCGCTTGAGGAGATCCTGAAAGTCGCTCCGGCGGATCATGAAGAGTTCGACATGGCCGGAGGCAACCGCATCGGCACTCCTGGGCTGCCCGTCCAAAAGGGCGATCTCGCCGAAGATGTCCCCGGGTCCGAGGATGTTGAGCGTGAACTGGCGGCCTGTATCGGTCGTCGTCGTGATAACGATCTGGCCTCGCCGGACGCCGTAGAGAGCATCTCCTGGGTCGCCCTTGAGAAACAACGTTTCTCCATCGAGCATCTTCCGGGATGTACATAAGGCGGCGATCTGCGCGATCGCATCAGGCCCGAGCGCCGAAAAAAACGAGCTCACGGAGAGAGCCGAGAAAAACGGCAAATCCCTTTGGATCTGTTCTCCTTCGAGACGCACCGTTGCGGCTCCCTCAATTAGTTCCGCGAACGGAACGCGCAACCCAAGCCGAAAGCCAAGCAATTATATATGAATGGAGGATAGTCTCAACCTGGCAGGACATGGTCCTGCTGCAAGGGCAATCGCGGTAGAAACGATGTAATGCTGCCTATCGGGTATCAGAATAAAGATGAGAGCACTGAGACTTTGATCCGGCAAGAGCAGCGAGGGATCTGACGTCATTGTTGCACAGCGTGCGGGGCATAACCGGCCTGCCAAGCGGGCAATTCCGGACTTCCGTTCCTGTGTTGCCAAGCCTGCGGGGAAGCTTGACGGATTGAGCCCAGCCCGCCTCCGGGAGGCCCAATCATCTCCGTTACTGTTTGGTTCCTGTCAGTTCCTGGAGAACCCAGCGCCGCGCGCGCCGCATGGCGGAGAGTTTCGAGCGTTTCATCACGACCTCCTGCCGGCGAACTGACGGGGATGGATGACGATCGCGGGCTCTGCGTTCCGAACGGCAGGCCGGACTGGGACGGAGACGATCACCGGCTGATCAGTCAATCGATCCAGGACAATGAGAACCATGACAACCTCCTGAGTTCGTTCCTATGATCTCCAAGATGAGAACCTGTTTCTGTGACGTCGGTCACAGAGGGAAGATGGTTTAGACGGCGAGTGAAACCTGAAGGCGCGCGAGCCGGGTCACATCAAGCATCTCCTTGCCGGACAGCACGACGGGCCGGGGCGCGCGGCCGTTCACGGCAATGGCGTCGGCCACGAAGAGGAGAGCGAGGAGACATAGGATGCGACGGGACATGATCGGGCTCCATGTGAGACCGACCATGCCACTGGAGGCTTCCGGGAACCGTGATCGCGGTCACAGAAGCCGGAACCGGCGCGTGTCAGATTGGAGCCATCGAGATGGAGGCTCAAATGTTCTATCTGTACTTTCACTGCGCAGGTCCCGGCGAGATCCTGGTCGATCGTGACGGAGCAGAGGTTCTCGACCTGATAGAGGCCCGTGAGCGGGCCCTCTCCCTGGCGCGGATACTCGTCGAAGGAGCCTACGGCACACGCGACTTCAAGGATTGGCATGTCTATGTCAGCGATGAGGATGACGAGGAGATGCTGCTGATCCCGTTCTCCGCCGTTATGCCGACCATCCATTGAGGTGCCGGGCGCGGGACAAGCTCGGCCACTCTTAAGGCCAAGGCTCATAATCCTGCCCCTCCGTTGTCGACGACCGACGTGTAGCTTTCTGAGCCCTTCTCGGTGTTAATCGTCACGGCAACTGCGACCCTTTAGGTTTCCACGCCCTCTAGAATCGCACTCAAAACTCGTATCCCGGACAAGCGTGACCATTCCGAATGCCGGTGCCGCACTCCCAGGCAACGTCTCATGGCGCAGAGACACTCCTTTGAAGTGCTGAAAGACCTCTCACGGAAACGACCTCACAGCTTCGGATATCGATGCCGGCGGGCGAGCCAATCGACCTGTTCTGCCAGGTGACGCCATTTGCGCGCCATCGAGCGTAGCTCCACGCGCATGTCCGCCTTCAGATACGGATCGTCCGCGAGACGATCCGCCTTGGCGGCCTTCTCTCGGTAGTGCTCATTCAGATTCATAATTTTCCCCGCATGCTGCGGATGGACTGATGTCCGAATCACAGCTCTCGAAACCTGTGTATCGTCAGGTTCTGACGAGGCCTGTCGGCTTATCGGGAAGTGACAGGGTCACTTGCTGGCCAGTCCGTGGGTCAAGAATCGTGATGGTCATGGTGAACTCCTTCTATTGAGCTCATCATGACCCGGGCCGTGTCGTCGTTCCGTGACGGGCGTCACACAATTCCCGGTGTGATGCAGCGCACAGTCAACCGGAGAGGACCGGGTTAGCTTGTGATGGTTCCTCCCTGTCAACTCAGCGCCCAGATCCGTTTCGGGCGCTTTTCTTTTGGCCTTTTCCGGAGCGCTTGCGCGCATCGTGCGGGATCGAACAATGCGCGAGTCTGGCTTCGCGGAACTCGCTGCCTTCGATTGCAGGATTTCGTTCGTCTCGCCTCTGTGACCGGCCTCACATTGGCAAGCTGGTCTTCTGTGTAGAGTTGGAGAGTGAAACGACCTTTCAAAGGAGGCTGAAGATGACGAAGACTTCTCGAAACAGGCTTGCAGCTGTGCTGTCCCTCGTCCTGTGGGGCGGATACGGCGTGACCAGCGCTGAAGCGTGCGATCCTCGGGTCACCACGCGCCCCGGCGACCTATGGGGCAGGCCGGCGCCCGTGGTGCGAGACCATCGCCGACCGGTCGCTTCCTATCCCGGCGGCGTATTGGTCACCAGCACCCCCCGGCGGCCGATCGTACGGGACCATCGCTCACGGCCGGTCGTGCGTGATCATCGCTGGTAATATCCATCGCCAGGACCAGGGGAGGCTCACGATTGCCACTCTGGTCCTGGCGAACCAAGCCGACAGGATAGCCTCCCATCAGAAGGCGCTTTCGATCGCCCGACAAGGGCGGCCCTGCGGATCAAAGCCGTGGGTGCTCGAACAGTTCGTTCAAAAGCAAATGTATTGACGAGATGATCCTCGCATCTGGCCGATGCCGCTTCACGGGTGGATTTACCGCTAAGCTGAGATAGACGGGTATTCCGTCGCCCGATGGCGGGACTGAACCTGCTTTGCAGGATGATGGAAGAAGCCCCCCTGCCCCATCGAGTTCGATGTTCTCCAAAACCCGTCATCTCTGCGCCGGCATGATGCGCCTCCGGGCGAGCTCATGCTCCTCGGCATCGAAATATCGCTTGAGCCAAATATAGGCCTCACGGACAAGAGCTCTGCGCTTCGAAGGATCTGTCATCTGACGCGACAGCGCCATCGTATTCATATAGCGGGCCCAGTATCGCGTGCACTTGTACATGGCATCCACTCCTGCGTGCCGGAAATCCAGATTGAACTTTCATGCCCTGAAAGCCGTATCGGTATCTGTAACCGGCATCACAGTTCCAAGCGGACGTGGGAGGAACCCCTTTCCGAGACCTGAATTTTGATCCTGTCATGCCAAAATCGTGTTCCTGCTCGGGATTGTGATGGGGTTCACAGTCATGCGGGCCGCTTCAGGCTACCAATATCCCATCCAGAAGCGGGAGTCCTGTCATGAAGCACAATCGCAAGTCCTTCGTCTCCATCCGGAAGAGCGATAGCAAGGTGGTCTTCGACTCGATCTATCTCCGGGAAGCCGTATTCCGCAAAGCCGTGACGACAGCTGACGTCAAAGCCGGCATTTTGCCGCGAAAGAACGGTTGAGAAACTACTATCCATAGCAAGCATGTGCGGGACCTGAACCATCAGGTCCTTCAGTCGGATTTCTTCAGCATTGAGTGATAATCCTACCTAACGGTCATCTGTGACCGCTCCCCAGATTGTAGGCGGAGCATTTTTCGAGACTAATCCAACGACTTCGTACAGCCCCATCAGGGGCTGAGCTCTATCCTGTACGATGTCCAGTCGGCATCGCCGAGCATCATTCGTCTCTGCTCGATTGAACTGATCAGCCTACCATCTCTTCGCTTACGCGCCGCCAGTAGCCCTCGAACGGAATTGCGATCTCGCGACGCTCCTCCGTCGAAAACCGGGGATAGTCATTGCCCTGCGTCCAGCCGCCATTGCCGCCTGGAATGAAATGCAGATAGGCGAACACAATATGAGAGATGACCCACATGCCGACCTCCTGAGTTCCCTTGATGGTACCCGGAAGGAGCGGAATGCTCTGAGATGAAAGTCACACAACGCGCGGCGTTGCGCCGAACGCCGGTTCGATGAGAAATCCGACGAGATCTTCACGCATCCTTCGCTCATCGGCATCAAAGACGTCTTGTGTGAACTGGTTCACAGCGCGGAACGACAGAGTCGCTAAGATCAACCCATCCTCGTGGTCCTCCCTCACCTCGGCGCTCCGGCTCATCCCGGAGCGCTCTTTCTTTTCGCCCGTCCAACCGGACACGATGGGAGGCGCGGCGAGCCCGTCACATTCGGAAGTCCTGCGCCTTCAGAGGATGCATTTTCTCCGGGCTTCCCAAAGCTCCCGTGCCCTGATATGGCATTCTTCATTCCGGGCCGCCGCTTCCCTCGTCAGCGTGAGAAGAGCGGTTGCAGCAGTCGCGATAATGATGCTTGTGGCGCGCTCGTCACGAATCTGGCCCGTCCAGACATCGCGCCAATATTCCAGGCTTGTCATGCCGGTCAGGGGATAGGCTTTCGGCTCCGGCAGTGCCGGAACGAAGAGATCCTCTGCCTTGCCGTCGACAAGGCGCAGAAGCGTGCTCGAGCGGAAAGGTGTTGCCTCGGCCGCGTCGCGGCTTGCGCCGAGAATGGTCATGTTCCTGCATGCGAGGAGTATTCCCGCGTCCCGGTGCAGTTCGCGATAAGCCGGGCGCACAACACCCATCATGCTCGCAGGAGCGCTCAAAGGATTGAGGAGCGGCATGAGGGAATTGATCGACGAGCGCGTCTCGAGCACGCTGTAGAGCGACAGCAGGCGGTGGATCTGGGAAGATAGGGCTGCCACGGGAACATAGGCGATCCCGTTCTCGGCGATGGCATCGGCGGCTGCGGCCGGGCTTGCGCAGATCGGAATGCCGATGGCCCGTGCCGCGGATACGAGCGTGCCTCTGATGTTGCCGCCACCGTCGTTGCCGTGAAGAAGAATGCGGTAGCCGGCCTGCGCGAGCAGCAATGCTGCCTGGAGGAACCAGGGCATTCTTCTCGATTTCGGAGAGATGTAGGCTGGCCAGTCCAGATCGACGGAGGACGAGCCTGGATCTGAGGCGCCGATATGCGTGCGGGCTGCCTGCGTGAAGCCGGCGAGTTCGGCCGCCGTCTCTCCCCTGAAGTGCATGACCGAGAGCAGAGCCCCCACCTGCACGGGATCCGCCTTGCCGTGGAGAATGATGGAGAACGCGTCTTCCGCCTCGCTCGTTGTCAGAGGGCGGCTGTGACCGATCCCGGCCCCGATCGTTGCAATATGCTTTGCAAGCCGCTTTCGCGCATCATCCGCCTTTCCGATGACCGCGAGCTTGCGCGCAAAGGACTCTGGCAACGGCTCGCCTTCGAGGAGGATGCTGGGCCTCGTGGTCAAGGGCGCGGCTTCGATGACTGGGGTCCCCATCCATGCTGCTGGATCGATGGTGAGGCTGTCGGAGGATCGCTCCTGTGGTCGCAGAAGTGCCTCGGCCTCGGCTGCTAGGGCGCGAATTCGCTGACGCATGGATTCGGCAAACGGCGTTGGGATGAGCCGTCTCGATGAGCGAATGAAGATCGGGTCGCCGTAGACCTCGCGGATCTGCCCGAGGAGCCTGCTCATGGCAGGCGTTCCCATTCCCATCCGTTCAGCCGCGCGGCTCACGCTCCCCTCCATGAGCAGGGCGTCGAGCGCCAGGAGAAGCCGGAGTCGACCGAGCTTCTGGGAAGGTTCGTCAGATGCAGAGGCCACGATTGTTCTGTCTTCAAATCCCATCAAGAAATGCTGCACAATCGAATGACGGTCTCACAGAGATAAGGTGGCTATTCCCCATTCCGGCAGATCTTTCAAGTCGCGGAGGACAACTTTAGAGCCATTATAATTTGCGTTTTTCTGAACTCAGAATGAGTCTCAAACATAGGCGTTGACCGTGCTCTCCCGCCAAACCTAGTAGCTGCCTCATCATTCAGTTACGTGAGGGGCTTGGAGACAGATGAGAGGGATTGACGCTTCGGTTCGGCAGGATTCCGAGACTGAATTGGCAGCTTCCACAGCTTGCATATCCCATGTCGGAATGCCGAAATCCGCCGCACAACATGTGCAGGGCGTCAGACGCCGGAAGAGCCGAGTGCTCGCCACACTCTTCGCCTGCACAAGCCTGTCGACCGTCCTTCTCATCCATCCGTCCGCTGCCGTCGCGCAGGCGGTCGAGAGCGCGACGACATCCAGTAACGATGATGTGATCAGCCTCGATCAGGTAGTCGTTACGGCTGCAGGCTTCGAGCAGACCGTGAAGGATGCGCCTGCCAGTATTTCGGTCATCACCCGCGAGGAACTCGAAAAAGGCTCCTTCCGCGACCTGACCGACGCATTGCGGGAAGTTCAGGGTGTCGCAGTGACCGGTGTCGCCAACGAGAAGGACATCTTCATTCGTGGTCTTCCAGGCACCTACACGCTGATCCTCGTCGATGGAAAGCGGCAGAGCACCCGCGATGCCCGCACTAACGGCAATTCCGGTTTCGAGCAGAGCTTCATCCCTCCGGTCTCGGCCATCGACCGCATCGAGGTCGTCCGCGGCCCGATGTCCTCGCTCTATGGCTCCGATGCCATGGGCGGCGTCATCAACATCATCACGCGAAAGGTGTCCGACAGCTGGACGACCTCGGTCACGGCGGACGGCACGCTCCAGCAGCATGAGTATTTCGGCAATTCGGCGCAAGGCTCGTTCTACACGAGCGGTCCGCTCATTCACCGCGTGCTGGGCCTCCAACTCTGGGGACGCGGCTTCGGTCGCAGTGAGGACGATTTCCTGAGCGGCATCACAGGAGCGCGCGAAGGTAATATCGGTGGGCGGCTGACCTTCACGCCCAACGAAGACCACGACATCATGCTCGAAAGTGGGTTTACGCGTATCCGCCGAAACGCCTCCAAATGGGGCACGCTCGAGCCGACCGCCAACGACACCTACAATCACAACGATCGCAAATATTGGTCGTTGTCCCATGAGGGGCGGTGGGGACCCACGACCTCGACCTTCTCGATTCTACAGGAATGGGCGGAGCGCCGGAGCTACACGGAAAATCCGCGCACCTCGGACTTCGTCAAAAACCCACGTTCGCCGGAGATCCGGAACACGATCGTCGACGGCAAGTTCACGACGCCGTTCGACCTTCTCGGCAGCCACACGCTCGTGACCGGCGGACAATGGTTCAACGCCTCGCTGACCGATCAGAATCCCGGTTACCGGACCGGTGTCGACGAGACGTTCACGATCAACCAATGGGCTCTCTTCGCAGAGGACGAATGGCGTCTGACAGACACCTTCGCGCTCACGAACGGACTGCGCATGGATCATCACGAGGTCTATGGCGCTCACTACAGCCCCCGCAGCTACGCGGTCTGGCATGCCACTGACAACCTCACCCTGAAGGGCGGTGTCTCGACTGGCTTCCGGGCTCCCGAAATCCGCCAGATCGCTCCAGGCTATGCCTACACCACAGGCGGCAGCGGATGCACCTACGGCCCCAACGGGACCTGCGGCGTCATCATCGCGGATCCCAATCTGCAGGCGGAAACGAGCACGAGCTACGAAGTCTCCGCGCTGTGGGACAATCTCAACGGCTTCACCGCGAGCGCGACCTATTTCTATACGGACTTCAAGGACAAGATCAGCAACACACTGGTGCTAGACGATGCCGGCAATCCGGTGCGCTGGTCGGAAGATCCGAACTATCGCCTCTGGTACAACTACAATATCGACGATGCGATCATCCAGGGTGTCGAGCTCGCCGCGAGCTGGCGGGCGACGGATGAGATCTCGATCCGCGGCAGCTACACCTTCACGGATTCCGAGCAGCAGACCGGCGATTTCGCGGGTTTCCCGCTCGCCCGCACGCCCAGGCACATGGCCAATGCGCGCCTGGACTGGAACACGCCTGTGGACGGTCTCTCCACGTGGACGCAGGTGAACTACCACGGCTCGGAAATCGTGGGAGGCGCGCGCATCGGGACCAACGGCACGCCGGTGATCATCAATGGCGCCGCCGGCCGGAGATACGATGCCTACGCCACGATGGACGCGGGCCTCACCTATAACTTCACGGAAAAGCTGGCCCTGAACGCCGCCATCTACAACATCTTCGACAAGGAGATCGAACCCACCGACTACAACACGGTGGTGGAAGGACGGCGCCTCTGGGTGGGCATGTCCGCAACCTTCTAGTCTCACAGAGGGGGTGGAAGCCCCCGCCCCAACCGCTTCGACCCCGCGACGGCCACGAACAGGAACAGGCATGACACACGACAGCACGCCGAACATTCACGAGAGGCCGCGCCAGCGGCCTCCGTTGCGGAGCTGGATCTTTCGGGTCGTCGACAGCTTCGACGTGGAACCCAACATGCGCCGCGTCGTCCTGACGGCAGACGATATCGGCGAATTCGCCTACAAGCCGGGGCAGGCCATCGTCCTGATGATCCCCGGGCCTGGCGGCGAGACCGGACGGCGGGACTACACGATCCGTAACATGGACCGCCTTGCGGGCACAATCAGCGTCGATTTCGTGCTCCACGGCGAAACACCGGCTCCCACATGGGCCCGGCAGGCGAAGCCCGGCGATACGATCGAGGCGAAAGGGCCGCGTGGCGGCACCGTGCTGCGCCCGGATGCGGATTGGCATCTCCTGACGGGCGACGAGACCTGCATTCCGGCCATCGCCCATATCCTTGAGACGATGCCGTCCGGAGCGAAGGCTTTCGTCTTCATCGAAGTCGATGACCGGAAGGGCGAAATCGATCTGAAGACGGAAGCCGATGCGGTCATCCCCTGGGTGCATCGCAATGGCGCACTGGCCGGACCGAGCGAGTTGATGAACGGCATGGTACAGGACTTCACCCTGCCGCCGGGCAAAGGGCACGCGTATATCATCGGCGAAACCAGCAACGTTCGCCGGCAGCGCCACACCCTTGTCGCCCGCGGGCTCGCCCGCGATCAGATCTCATCGGAAGGCTATTGGCGTCCAGGACGGATCGGCGGACACGACCACGTGGACGACTGAGCTCTTGAATGCCGAAGGAATATCGATAACCGGAGAATTGGAGTGATGATGACTTTCTCTGCCCGCTGCCCTCTGGCGGCCCTTGTCGTTGGGTCTCTTGCCCTCGGTTCCATGACGATCGGCGCCCATGCGCAGGACCTGAAAGTCCAGCATACCAAGGGCGAGACGACCGTTCCTGCAAAGCCCAAAAAGGTTCTCGCCTTTGACATGGCCTCGCTCGATACGCTGAACGCCCTAGGCGTCGAGATCGCTGGCGTTCCAACGGCACGGTTCCCGGAATATCTGGCGAAGTACGGCTCGGACAAATACCAGAAGGTCGGCACCCTGTTCGAGCCGGATTACGAGGCCGTCAACGCGGCCGAGCCGGACCTGATCATCGTGGGCGGCCGCTCCAGCGCCAAATATGTCGATCTGGCGAAGATTGCCCCCACCATTGATCTCACGGTCGATCCGAAGGATTTCATGGGCAGCGTGAAGCGCAACGTCCAGCTTCTGGGCAGGATCTTCGACAAGCAGGCCGAGGCCGAGGCTCAATGGGCGAAGCTTGAGAAATCCATGGCCGATCTGCAACAGGACGCCGCTAAGGCCGGCAAGGGCCTGCTCGTGCTGACGACAGGCGGCAAGATGAGCGCCTATGGACCAGGCTCGCGCTTCGGCGTCCTGCATGGCGAGTTCGGCATCGTGCCCGCGGTCGAGGGACTGGCCACTACCAATCACGGCCAGGCCGTGTCGGCGGAATTCATTCTTAAAACCAATCCGGATTGGCTGTTCGTGATCGACCGGGATGTGGTGGTCGGCCAGAATGGCGGCACGGCCAAGAAGGTGCTGGAGAACGAACTCGTCGCCCAGACGACCGCCTGGAAGAAGGATCAGGTCGTCTATCTCGATCCGGTCAACTGGTACCTGATCGGCGGCGGCCTTACGGCCCTGCAGGCCAGCGTCGACCAGATTGCCAAGGCCGTGACGAAGAAGTAAGCCGCTTCTCCGGATATTGATTGATCGCGGATCGCTCCCCGAGCGATCCGCTTCCGTATTCCGAACCCGGGCTCGAAGGCCCGCATGAAGCCCGAGCCATCGTGAGATCCCTCTTTCCAGCCCTGGCCGCCGTGATGGTCCTGGCTCTGGTCAGCCTGCTGATCGGAGCCGGCGATCTGTCGCTCACCGGCCTCTTCTCCCCTCAGGAGGGTGACCGCGCCGTCCAGATCCTCGTGGTCTCCCGCGTTCCCAGAACCGTTGCCCTGATCCTGGCCGGCATGGCCATGGCTGTGGCCGGGCTGATCATGCAGATGCTGACCCAGAACCGCTTCGTCGAGCCGTCCACGGCGGGGACGGTGGAGTCGGCTTCTCTCGGTCTCCTCGTCGTGACGCTTTTCGCCCCTGACTTCCCGGTGATCGGGAAGATGCTGGTGGCGGCAGCCTTTGCGCTCATCGAAACGGCCCTGTTCCTGCGCATCCTGCGCCTCGTGCCCCTGCGCTCCGTCCTGACCGTGCCGCTGGTCGGCATCATGCTCGGCGGCATCGTCAGCGCGATCACCACGTTCTTCGCCTACCGGTTCGACCTCATGCAATCCCTGAACGCCTGGACGACGGGCGACTTCTCCGGCGTTCTGCGCGGTCGCTACGAGCTGTTGTGGGTGACCTTCGTCCTCACCCTCCTGTCCTATGCGGCCGCCGACCGGCTCACCCTTGCCGGCATGGGGCGGGACTTCGCCACCAATCTGGGCCTGCATTACCGCAGCATCGTGTCCTTCGGCCTTGTCATCGTGTCGATGGTCACGGCGACCGTCGTCGTGACGGTGGGCATGATGCCGTTTCTCGGACTGATCGTGCCGAACGTGGTCAGCATGATGGTCGACGACAACATGCGCCGCGCCCTGCCCTGGGTCGCCGCGATAGGCGCGGGCCTCGTGCTCGCCTGCGACGTGGTCGGGCGCGTGGTGTATTACCCCTATGAGATCCCAATCGGGACGATCATGGGAATCGTCGGCAGCGCTCTCTTCCTGGTTCTTCTGCTCAAGGGGCGCGAGCGCCTTGCGTAAGAAGGACCTACGACCGATCCGCGTGCTCCTGATCCTCGCTGCCGTCGCGGTCGCGGTGGTCGTGCTGTTCATGACGCTCAATGCCAAGGGACGGTGGGAATTCATCCTGCCCTTCCGCGGCATGAAGGTCCTGTCCATGGTCCTGGTCGCCTATGCCATCGCAGTGTCGACCGTGCTGTTCCAGACGGTGAGCCACAACCGGATCTTGACGCCGTCGATCATGGGCTTCGATTCCCTCTACGTCCTGATCCAGACCGGCCTGATCTTTACCCTGGGATCGGCCGGATTGACCGCGCTCGACCCACGCCTGCTGTTCGTGATCGAAGTCGCCGCGATGGTGGCGTTCTCCAGCCTGCTCTACCGCTGGCTCTTCTCCGGCAGCAGCCGCAGCCTTCACCTGCTCCTCCTCGTCGGCATCGTCTTCGGCGTACTGTTTCGCAGCCTGTCGGGCTTCATGCAGCGGATCATCGATCCCAACGAGTTCATCGTGCTGCAGGATCGATTGTTTGCGAACTTCAACAGTGTCGATGGCAACCTGCTGGCCGTATCTGCTGCGACCGTTGTTGTCGTATCCGCCGTCGGCTGGCGGCTGATGCACACATTCGACGTGCTGGCTCTAGGCCGCGAGACCGCCATCAACTTAGGCATCGACCATAACCGGGTAGCGACGATCGTACTCATGCTGGTGGCGATCCTCGTCTCCGTGTCCACGGCGCTGGTCGGACCCGTCACCTTCTTCGGGCTTCTCGTCGCCAATCTCGCCTATCAGATCGCAGGAACGCACAAGCACCGCTTCATCCTGCCTGTCGCAAGCCTCATCGCCATCATCTGCATCGTCGGCGGGCAGCTGGTCCTCGAACGGATCTTCGCCTTCGACACGGCGCTCAGCATCGTCATCGAATTCGTGGGCGGGATCGTCTTCCTGGCCCTCCTGATCAGAGGAACGGCCCGTTGATCGAGATCTCGAAAGTCAGCAAGGCCTATGGCGACACCATCGTCGTGCGCGACGTGTCGCTCACCCTGCCCCGGCAGGGCGTCACCTCCATCATCGGCCCGAACGGCGCAGGCAAGTCGACGCTGCTGTCGATGATCAGCCGGCTTCTGCCCATGAGCGCCGGCACGGTCACCGTGGACGGGCTCGACGTCACGCAGACGCCGTCCGACATTCTCGCCAAGCGGCTGTCCATTCTCCGGCAGGACAACCGGGTTTCGTCCCGTTTGACGGTCCGGGACCTGGTCGAATTCGGCCGCTATCCCTATTCCAAGGGCCGTCTCACCCCGGAGGATCGCGCCCAGGCGGCCAAGGCCATCGGCTTTCTCGGCCTCGAGCCGCTGGCCGACCGTTTCCTCGACGAATTGTCGGGCGGCCAGCGCCAGCGGGCCTATGTCGCCATGGTGCTGTGCCAGGACACGGAATACGTGCTCTTCGACGAGCCTCTGAACAATCTCGACATGAAGCATGCGGTCGGCATGATGAAGCTGCTGCGCCGGGCCGCCGACGATCTGGGCAAGACGATCGTCCTCGTGCTCCATGACATCAACTTCGCCTCCTGCTACTCGGATTATCTGGTCGCCATGCGCGACGGCGCCGTCCTTCACCACGGCACCCCGGCCGAGATCCTGACTGGCCCCGTCATCCGCGCGGTCTATGATATGGATGTAGAGATTCAGGACATCCGCGGCCACAGAATCTCCAACTACTACCTGTGAGACCACGCCATGATCGTCCTCTCCGACAAGGAAATCCGTTCGCTCCTGCCGATGAAAGACGCCATCGAGATCGTCCAGAGAGCCATGATCGCCGTCTCGGCCGGCGCCGCCAACCTGCCATTGCGCTCGGTGGTGGATGTCGGAGCGCCCAACATGATGGGCGTCATGCCGGGCGCTCTCATGCCCGGCAATGGCCAGATCGAGGCGTGTTTCGGCGTGAAGCTGGTGAGCCTGTTTCCGGGCAATCCCGATGCCGGATATTCCTCTCATCAGGGAGCGATCGTCCTGTTCGAACCGGAGCACGGCTCGGCAACCGTCATGATGAATGCCGGGCTTCTGACGGCCGTGCGCACGGCGGCCGCCAGCGCGGTGGCGACGCGGGCGCTCGCCCGGCCGGATTGTCGCACGCTTGCAATGATCGGAGCGGGTGAACAGGCCGAGCACCACCTTGAAGCCATGCTCTGCGTGCGACCCTCGATCCGGGAATTGCGGGTGGTCGGGCGCCGGCGCGAGAAAGCGGAAGCCTTCGCGTCCCATGCCGCAGAGCGCTATCCCGAGGTCGCCATCATCGTTGCCGACGATGTTCGCTCAGCCATCGCGGGCGCCGACCTCGTCTGCACCGTCACGTCCTCGACCGAGCCGGTCCTGATGGGCGAGTGGGTAATGCCGGGCACCCACCTGAACGTGGTCGGAGCCTCGATCCCGTCGAAGTGTGAGATCGACGAGGAGATGGTGGCGCGCTCCCGGCTCTATGTCGATTACCGCCCCTCTACCTTCGCCCAGGCCGGCGAGGTCATCCGCGCCCTCGAGAGCGACCGCATCCAGCGCGAGCACGTGCTGGCCGAGATCGGCGAGGTTCTCGCAGGCAAGGCGGCCGGGCGCGAGGCAGCCGGCGACATCACGCTCTACCGCTCGCTCGGCATCGCCGCGCAGGACCTCGCCTGCGCAAGCCATTGCTGGCATGAGGCGAAGGCCCGCGGCCTGGGTGTCGAGGCTTCGCTCGATTGAGCGGAACGATCGCTACCGCTGACGGTCCCACACGAGGGCCGCCAGGGGCATGACGTGATTGCGCCGCAGGGTGATGATGAGAACGCCGCAGAGCGCAATGCCCGTGCCGATCGCCATGCGCAGATCGAAATGGTCGCCTGTGATGAGAAGTCCGAGGGCCACGGTCATCAGCGGGTTCATGATGGTCAGGGGCGCAATCAGGTTGGCGGGATATTTCCCGATGAGCCCGTAATAGATCGTGTGGGCCACCAGGGACACGTTCAGGGCGGAGAACAACAGGGCCGCCAGGAAGGACCACCCGGCTTCCATCGCCTTGGGGAACTGATCGGCTTCGAGGCCGGCCGAAAGGAAAGTTAGCGGCAGCACGGATGCGAGGCCGATCCAGGCCTGAAATCGCAGCGGCTTCACGCCCTCCATCTGCTTCATCAGCACGGCCGCCAGCGAGCCCGCCGCAGCGGATCCCAGAATGAGGGCAAGCCCGCCGGAAATGGGAAAGCCACCGGCAGGATCCCACATCACCAGAACACCGCCGATGAATGTCAGCGCGATGCCCAGGCCCCGCTTCCAGTAGACTTTCTCTCCGAGCATGGCGACCGACAGGAGCGTGGTGATCGGCAGGCCGAGCTGCGAAACGATGGCCGCACTCGACGGGCTCGCCGTCCTGATCCCCAGGAAGAACAGGGCAAAGCCGCCTCCTCCCATCAGGAACCCGACCAGGAGGATGCGCCAGGTCGGCCGCGGCATCGGCAGGAGCCAGGGCAGCGCCAGCATGGCGACGATGCCATAGCGGATGGCCGCGTAGAACAGAGGCGGGATCGCCATATCCGAGACGACGATCTTGCTCACCACCGTATGGGCCGCCCATAGAAGGCAGACCAGAATCATCAGGGAGAAATCACGCAGAGCCATGATGATGGATAACTCGGCCCCTGCACGCGCCACAAATGCCGCGTGCGTAGGGCTGCCATGCTCCCGCGGATGCGAAAGAGCCGGTCAGGAGCGTTGTTCGATCAGACTCAGGCGACATGATCCCAGATGTCGTCCTGCGGCTCGTAGCCGATCAGCCGGCGAGTGGTCTCGATGTCCCAGGACATGCCGCAGTTCGCCGACATACCGTTGACGACGATGCCGGGCTGCGGCCAGGCTTTCGCGTCGGCGAGAAGTGCCCTTTCCATCACGGCCGTGAAATCCCGGTTCGAGAGCCACATGTTGCGGAACCACCGAAGATCGCGTTCCGCGTCCGGCCCGGCATTCACTTCCTCTCCCGGCAGCCCGGACGTATTGATCGTCTCCGGCCTGTTCTCCCCCGGCTGACACCAGCCGATCCGGACGCAAACAGCGGTCAGCGCGCCGTTGGACCTTTGCGCCTCGGCGAGGCAGGCGCGCTCGCCCATCAGCTTGGACGCCGCATAGGCAAAGCCCTGGAGCATCTCCCTCCCGTTGAACCAGCGCGTTCCCGGCCCCGGCGGCAGCGATGTCGTCAGAGCGCCGGGAGTCAGGGCATCGGCCAGAGGCGTGTCCTTGTATTGCCCCATCACATGGTTGGAGGAGGCGAATACGATCCGGTGCAGCCCGGCCCGGCTTGCCGCCGCCAGCAGGGCAAGAGTCATATCGAAGGACGCTATGGCATCGCTCCAGGGCGCATCGGGATACGGATTCTGGGCCGCGAAATGCACCGCAGCATCGACCCCGGCCAAAGCCTCGTGCCATCGCACATCGGAGGGATCCGCAAGGTTACCTGCAACCCATTGCACCCGATCTGCCGACGTGGCGGATGGAGGAGTCGAGCGGTCGAGCGCAACGATCCGCTCGCACCAGTCCTGCGCCAGGAGATGGGCGATCAGCTTCTGACCGAGATTGCCTCCCGCGCCCGTGATGAGGACAGAGCGAACCGGTTTCGAGGAAGTCATGATCGATCTGACGCTCCATGATGATGGTCGATTGGCAGTATCGCCCTGCCGGCGCCGGCTGTCACCAGTTGGTCACCGAGCCGTCGCGCCTCCTCAGATGCGGCGCCTCCCAGAACTCGAAGCTCTGCCTCGCGATCAGCTCCTCGTTGACCTCGATCCCGAGGCCGGGCCCGTCAGGGACGGGATAATGGGCTCCCACAAGCCGCGGTTGAACCGGGAAGAAGTCCGAGTTGTCGAAACCGAGATGCGTTTCCGCGGGGCTTGCGCGGGTTTCGAGCCAGGAGAAATTCGGCACCGCAGCCGAGAAATGGATGGTCGCCGCCGTGCAGACGGGCCCGAGCGGGTTATGCGGCATCATGTCGACATAATGGGTTTCGCTCCAGGCAGCGACCTTCATCGATTCCGTCAGGCCGCCGACATTACAGACGTCGAGGCGATTGTACTGGTGGATGTCGCGCTCGATATAGGGCTGGAACTGCCATTTCGAGGCGAATTCCTCGCCGATGGCGAAGGGAATATCGGTCAGGCGGCGCAGGGCCTCATAGGAACTCGGCGACTCGTCGCGGATCGGCTCCTCGAGGAAATCGAGGGTCCCGGACGGCATCTTCTGGCAGAAGCTCGCAGCCTCCGCGACGCTGAGGCGGTGGTGATAATCGATCCCGAGAACAACATCTTCGCCCAATGCCTCGCGGGCCTTCACGCACCATTTCGCGGTCGTCGCGATATGCTCGCGCGGCTCGTAGATGTCCTTGTTCTCATGGCCGGAGGGTGAGAGGCGCATGGCCGTCCACCCATGCTCGACCAGCATCTGCGCCTGCTCGATTATCGCCGGACCTGGCTCCGCAAAGGTCGTGGCGAAGGTCGGAATGCGGTCGCGCTGCTTGCCGCCGAGCAGTTCGTAGACGGGAACGCCGAGGGCCTTGCCCTTGATGTCGTGGAGCGCGATGTCGATGGCCGAGATTGCGGCCTGCAGGACACGGCCGCCCTCAAAGTACTGGCTGCGATACATTTCCTGCCACAGCGCGCCGATCCGGAACGGATCGCGGCCACGGAGGAACTCCGCATAATGCTCGAGCGCGCCGACGACGGCCTTCTCGCGGCCGGACAGGCCACTCTCGCCCCAGCCGTAAATGCCCTCGTCCGTCTCCACCTTCACCAGAAGCTGGTTGCGGATGCCGACCTTGACGGCATAGCTCTTGATCGCAGTGATCTTCATCGTGTCCTCGGATTACCAATGCCACAGGGTGCCGTCTTCGAGACGGTTCACCGGCAGATAGGCGCGCTGGTACGGATATTTCGCAGCCAGCTTCTCGTCGATATCGACGCCGTGGCCGATGGCCTCGCCCGGATGCAGGTAGCCGTCGGATAGGCTCCAGGCGCCCGGGAATACCTCAAGGATCTGCGGCAGATAGCCGGAATATTCCTGGATGCCGAAATTGGGCACCCACAGGTCGAGATGCAGGTTGGCGCCGAGGCAGATCGGCGACATGTCCATCGCGCCATGGCAGGCGGTACGGACGTTGTAGACACTGGCGAAATCCATGATGCGGCGCAGCGCCGTGACGCCACCCGCATGCACGGTGGTCATGCGGATATAGTCGATGAGTTGCTCCTCCATGAGAAGCCGCGCGTCCCAGATGGTATTGAACACTTCGCCCACGGCGAGCGGGGTCGTGGTGTGCTTGCGGATCAGCCGGAAGCCTTCCTGGTGCTCGGCCGCCACGGCATCTTCGAGCCAGAAGAGACGCGCGAATTCGAGATCCTTTCCAAGCCGGGCCGCTTCGATGGGAGTCAGGCGGTGATGGGTGTCGTGCAGAAGCTCGATGTCCCAGCCATGGGTCTCCCGTACTGCTTTGAAGAGTTCCGGGACATAGCGCAGATATTTCGATGTCGACCAGGTTTCCTCATGCGGGATCGTGTCATCGAGCGCGTTGTTGGTGACCGATTTCGCGCCCGTGCCGTAGACGTCCGGCAGTCCGGGAATGCCGGCCTGGACGCGGATCGCCTTGTAGCCCTGCTCCTTGCGCCGGCCGACGGCCTCGACCGCCTCCGCGATGTCGCGGCCTTGAGCATGGGTGTAGCACAGCACCTTCTCGCGGCTTGCGCCGCCGAGAAGCTGATAGAGCGGCATGTTGGCGACCTTGGCTTTGATGTCCCAAAGCGCGGTGTCGATGCCGGCAATTGCCGCCATCGACACCGGACCGCGCCGCCAATAGGCGCCTCTGTAGAAGTACTGCCAGATGTCTTCGATGCGGCTCGGGTCGCGGCCGATCAGAAGCGGCGCGAGATGGTCCTTCAGATAGGCCGCGACGGCGAGCTCCCGGCCGTTCAGCGTCGCGTCACCGACCCCGGTCAACCCCTCGTCGGTATAGATCTTGACGGTGACGAAGTTCCGACCCGGCGAGCAGACGATGATTTCGACGTCGGTGATTTTCATCAGCTTATCCGTTGGTTTAAGCCGTGCGGCTGGCGTCGTACCGGAAGCGGTTATGGATGCGCCGATTGCGTGGATCGGGATGGGGAATGGCGGAGAGGAGCGCCCGCGTGTAGCCGTGCGCCGGATCGTTGACGACCTGATCGGTCTCACCCATCTCGACGATCTTGCCGCGATACATGACTGCGACGCGGTCGCACATGTAGCGGATCACCGACATATCATGGGAGATGAACACGTAGGAGAGACCGAGCTCGTCCTGCAGCTTCATCATGAGGTCGAGCATCTGAGATCGCAGCGAGACGTCGAGCGCCGATGTCGCCTCGTCGGCGATGATGAGGCGCGGGTTCAAGGCGATCGCGCGCGCAATGCCGATGCGCTGCCGCTGGCCGCCGGAAAAGGCATGCGGATAGCGCTCGCGCCAGGCCGGCTCCAACCCCACCTGCTGCATCAGATCGGCGACGCGGTCGTCAAGTTCCCTGCCCTTCATGCCGGCGATCTTGAGCGGCTCGGCGATGATCTGGCCGACCGTCTTGCGCGGGCTGAGCGAGCCCACCGGATCCTGAAAGATCATCCGGACCTCGCGGCGGATCTTCTCCAGCGCGGCCTTGTCGGCGGTGCGGATGTCGACCGTGTGGCCGTCCGGGCGGCGGTAATCGATGGCGCCCGCCTGCGCGTCGTAGATGCGCAGCAGGCAGCGTCCCATCGTGGTCTTGCCGGAGCCGGACTCGCCGACGATGCCGAGCGTCTCGCCGGGGCGAACGGTCAACGAAACGTCGTCGACCGCCTTGAGACCGGAGGGGAAGGTCAGCGAGAGGTTCCGCACGTCGAGAAGGGGTGGTGTCCCGGCTGGGATCACCGGTCGCGTCAGCCGGACCTCCGCCTTCTTCTCCAGCTTGACGACGGAACCGATCAGCCGGCGCGTATAGGCGTCCTGCGGTGCGTGGAAGATCTGCTCGACCGGCCCTCTCTCCATCACCTTGCCGCGATACATGACGAGGACTTCGTCGGCGATCTCGGCCACGACACCCATGTCATGGGTGATGAAGAGCACGGCCATGCCATGGCTCTGCTGCAGCTTCTTGATGAGATCGAGGATCTCGGCCTGGGTCGTGACGTCGAGGGCCGTCGTCGGCTCGTCGGCAATCAGGACGGAAGGGTTGCAGGCGAGCGCCATGGCGATCATCACGCGCTGGCGCATGCCTCCCGAGAACTCGAAGGTATAACGGTCGATGGCCGTTTCGGGGCGCGGGATCTCGACCTGCCGCAGGAGTTCGAGAACGCGCTCGCGCTGCTCGTGCTTGGGCGTGCCGAAATGGATGCGCAGCGTTTCG
This sequence comes from Microvirga lupini, assembly GCA_000517005.1. Taxonomy (GTDB): domain Bacteria; phylum Pseudomonadota; class Alphaproteobacteria; order Rhizobiales; family Beijerinckiaceae; genus Microvirga; species Microvirga lupini. The sequence goes on along the minus strand of KI911970.1, from coordinate 115,165 downwards.
CCGATCTGCGTGCCGATGCGGTGAACCGGAGAGAGCGAGCTCATCGGTTCCTGAAAGATCATGGCGATCTCCTTGCCCCTCACGTCGCGAATCTCCCGGCTCCGGGAGCCGAGCTTGGCGAGGTCGGTGGTCGAGCCGTCGGCCCGCGTCAGCAGAACCGAGCCGCTCTCGATGCGGCAAGGTCTGTCGACGATCTGCAGGATCGAGCGGGCGGTGACCGACTTGCCGGAACCGGATTCGCCGACGACGCAGAGCGTCTTGCCGCGCTCCAGCTCGAACGCGACGCCGTCGACCGCCCTGAAGATGCCGGTGCGGGTCGGGAAGACGGTCTTGAGATCCCGGACCTCGAGGATCGTATCGCTCGTCATGCTCATGACACCGACTCGTAGGGGTCTGCGGCATCGCGGAGACCGTCGCCAAGGAAGTTAAGAGCAAGAACCGAGATGACGATGGCGGCGGCCGGCGTGAAGAGCAGCCACGGCGCCTGGGCGACCGCGCGGATGTTCTGCGCCTCCTGGAGCAGGACGCCCCAGGAGACAATCGGCGGCTGCAGACCGATGCCGAGGAAGGAGAGCGCCGTCTCGGCCAGGATCATCGAGGGGATCGCGAGCGTCAGGGTTGCGATGATGTGACTGATGAAGGACGGCACCAGATGGTGAAAGATGATGCCGATCTCGCTCATGCCGTCGAGGCGGGCAGCAATCACGAAGTCCTCATTCCTCAGCGACAGGAATTTGCCGCGCACCTCGCGCGCCAGGCTCGTCCAGCCGATCAATGAGACGATCAGCGTAATGACGAAATAGGTCCGGAGCGGCGGCCAGCTAGTGGGGATCGCGGCCGCGAAGCCCATCCAGAGGGGAATGGTCGGGATCGAGCGCAGCAACTCGATGAAGCGTTGGATCGCAAGGTCGATCCAGCCACCGAAGAAGCCGGAGATGCCGCCGATCGTCACCCCGAGGATCAGGCTGATGAAGACGCCCACGAGGCCGATCGACAGAGAAATCTTGGCCCCGTGGACGACGCGAGAGAAGATATCGCGGCCGAGACGGTCGGCGCCGAAGATATACAGGCTGTCGCCCGGCTTCGGGTTCGTGAGGCCGAAGAGCTTGGTCTGCATCGGAATGAAGCCAAGCAGATAATAAGGCTGCTGCGCCGGCACGAAGAAAGACACCGAGAGGGGTTTCGCTGGGTCGGGCGTGAACTCCCGGCGCATCGACTCGGTGTTCAGGGTCATCTTGAGCTGGTTCACATGCGGCTGGAACGAGCCGTCCAGGAACAGCGAGAGGCCCTGGGGCGGCGCATAGGTGAAGCGGGAATTCGTCGCGTTGGGATCGAACGGCGCGATGAAATCCGCAAACGCTGCGACGAGATACATGAACACGATCACGACGAGGCTTAAGAGCGCGATCTTGTGCTTCTTGAACTTGAGCCAGAACAGGCGCCACTGGCCGGCCACGGCCATGTCCCTGCCGTGCAGATCGAGCGACGTCGTGGTTTCGGGAGGAAGGCTGGTGATGTCTGTCATTGGAGCCGGATCCGCGGGTCGGTGATGGCGAGCAGAATGTCCGAGATCAGCGTACCAATGATGGTGAGCACTGAGATCAGCAGGATGAGCGAGCCGGCGAGATACATGTCCTGGGCGAGGAGCGCGCGAAGCAGGAGCGGTCCCGTGGTCGGCAGGCTCATGACGACGGACACGATGATCTCGCCCGAAATGACTGCCGGCAGGATCCAGCCCAGCGTCGAGATCAGCGGGTTGAGGGCAAGACGCACAGGATAGCGCAGCAGAAGCTCCAGTTCGGACATGCCCTTGGCGCGCGCCGTGGTGACATAGGGCTTCGAGAGCTCATCGAGCAGATTGGCGCGCATGATGCGAACCAAAGCCGCGAGCGATCCGAGGCCGATCACGACGACTGGCAGCCAGACATGCTGGGCGAAATCGACGAGCTTGCTGAGGCTCCACGGCGCATCGACATAATCGGGCGAGAACAGCCCGCCGACGCTCTGACCGAACCAGGCGGACATGATGTACATGGCCGAGAGCGCCATCAGGAAATCCGGCACGGCCAGGAAGAAGAAGGCCAGGAAGGTCGCCGTGTAATCGGAGATCGAGTACTGGCGCACCGCCGAGAGGATCCCGATCGGAATGGCGATTGCCCAGACGAAGCAGAGCGTCAGAACAGAAAGAAGCAGCGAGAAGCCGAGGCGGTTCCAGATGAGCTCCGTAACCGGCTTGCCGAAATCAAAGGATATCCCGAAATCGCCACGGGTCAGGATGCCAGCGATCCACTTGTAGTACTGGAAATACATCGGCTGATCGAGGCCGTAGCGCTCGCGCATGGCCGCGACCGTGCCGGCTTCGACGGCGCCGCCCTGGCTCGCCCAGTCCGCCATCAGGGTCGTGAGATAGTCGCCCGGCGGAAGCTGGATGATGATGAAGGCTACGATGGAAACGGCGAACAGCGTCGGAATCGCGAACACCATTCGCTTGGCGATGTAGCGGAGCATGAACCTGACCGTTCGATGAGATCGAAGGGGCATCCGGCGGCAGCGCACATGCCGCCGCCGGCACCTAAAGGAGCCTTACTTGGCCGGCTTGTCGAAATACCACTGGGTCAGCGTCGGGGCCGGGTGCCAGAGGTTACCGGTGATCGGAATGCCGTTGACGACATTCTTCAGGTTGTTCGAGGTCATCATGTATTTCGGCATCGGGCGTGAGATGCCGATATTGAGGAAGTTGTCGGCCGACAGATTGATGAACTCCTTCATCTTCTGGCGGCGGTCGTCGTCCGTGACGGCGGCGTTGACCTTGTCATAGGCGGCCATCAGGGCCTTGATCGATTCCGGCGGCTCTTCGCCCGTGGCGCGGTTGGAATACCACTCGCTCCATTTCATCGCGAAGAAGATGTCGGCCTTCTGGAACGGCATGTAGCAGCGCGGATCCGTGTAGACCTCGGAAAGCCCGCCGACGCAGTTCCAGATATAGGCGTCCTGCTCGTTCGCGTACCACATCGTGTTGAGGCGAGCGCGGTCGGTGGTGCGCAGCTGGATATCGATGCCGACGTCCTTGGCATATTTCTGCACCATCTGCATCACGTCCGGATAGGACAGGCCGAACACGTCGGCCACCATGAAGTTGATGGTGAAGCGCTTGCCGGACTCATCGAGACGGAAGCCTTCGGCATCCTTCTTCGGCAGGATCTTGTCGAGGATCTCGGCCGAGCGCTTGGGATCGAACTCGGTGTATTGCTTCGCCTGGCGCTCGTTGTGGAGCTCGTGCTCGGGCTGGACGGCGACCTGCGCCGGAGCGCCCTGCCCTACATAGACGAGGTCGATGATCTCCTGCCGGTTGATCGCATGGCTGAGCGCGATCCTGAAATCCTTGTTCTGGAAGATCTTGCGCTTGACCGGATCGGTCGAGTTCAGGTTGAGCAGGATGACCGCATCGTTCGCCGGCAGGTCCTTGACGTCCACGAAACGGTAATTGCCGGTTTTCTGACCATCGAAGAGCACCGACTTGAAGGTCGCGTTGTTGATGTGGCGGAACGCGAAGTCGAACTCGCCCGAGGTCATCTTGAGAGCCATGAGCTGCGGGTCGTCGAGCTTGGCCCAGGTGATGCCGTCGATATAGGGGAGCTGGTTTCCGGCCGTGTCCACCTTCCAGTAATAGGGATTGCGGGTCGCGACCACGCGCTCGCTGTCGGCATAGGGAACGGTCAGGACCCAGGGATTGAGGGTCGGCAGTTCGAGGTTCTGCCAGAAGGGCGGCTGGAAGGTCAGCGAGACCTTGGAATTGAACAGCGCCACCCAATCGCCGGCGGCGGGATTGGCTTTCAAGAGCGCCGGGATGCCGTCCTTGTTGTACTTCTCGTGGAACTTGCTCAGATAATGCTTGGGATAGATGACCGGCAGATGGCCCTGGCCATAGGCGAGCTGCTGCAGGAAAAGGCCGTAGGGCGACTCGAATTTGAACTCCACCGTTAGGTCGTCGATCTTCGTCACCTTCACCGGCTTGCCCGCCACCGTGAAAGTCGGGTTCTTGGCCGGCGAGAGCGCGTTGTTCATGAACACGTCTTCGTACCAGAACATGATGTCGTCGACCGTGAACGGCTGACCGTCGCTCCACTTCAGGCCCTTGCGGAGCTTGAACGTGTAGGTCGTCGCATCGTCGGAAGCCTTGAACTCCTCGGCGAGCGAGGGCATGACCTTCTTCCATTGAGGATCCCACCGCACGAGCAATTCGTTAGCGATGGTGCGGGTCAGATTGTAATGGTCGCCGTTGGCGAGGATCGTCGTGCGCAGGGTGCCGCCATATTTGCCGACACCGTCGACCATGGTTTCCACATAGGGTTTCTCCGGAAGGCGGTTGGCCACTGCGGGCAGCTTGCCTGCCCTCACCTGCTCGTCGAGCATCGGAGCCTGCTTGTAATCCGCCGCTCCGGCCGGGGACAGCGCCCCCAGAAGCATGGCGCCTAACAGGCCCGTCGACATGACGAGGCCGGGCAGCTTGTGCTGATAGCCCATAGCGTTTTCTCCTCTTGGGCGGCTTTTTGCCGGTTTCCTCCCGAACGACGACCTTTGCGGCCCTCGCACGGGAAAGCTTTCAAATCGTACATTATTTTTTAATCTGAATGCATCGTTTAAGATGTTTCGCCCTTGGCAAGGGCCTGCAAAGTGAATAAAGAAACATTTTCATGAGAACGATCGCCAGCATTCGACAGGCTATTCCCGAGCGGGAGGACGAGGACACCGGCTCCTCGGTCTACGACCGCCTGCGGGACGACATCATCCACGGGCGCGTCAAACCGAACGAGCGCCTCAAGGTGTCCGAGCTTGCAAGCCGCATGGGCACGTCCACCAACCCCGTGCGGGAGGCTCTGCAGCAATTGCGCGGCGAAGGCTTCGTCATCATGACGCCGAACCGCGGCGCTCGCGTCCGGCCCATCGACGAGGACTTCGTGCGGGACATCTGCGAGATAGAAGTGCTCATCGAGCCTGCCCTCACCCGCTGGTTCGTCGGGATCGTCACCAAGGCCGAGATCGAGGAGCTGGAGCGCATCCAGGCGGAAATCGAGGCGCTCAATTTTGCGGACGAGATGAAGCACTCCAATCTCGACCTGCAGTTCCATCAGCTCATGTACGACCGTCACTACAATCGCCATGCGGTCGACCTGTGGGTGCGTCACCGTCAGATCCTCTGGGCGATCAGCCGTCGCTTTCCGACTTCGCTCAGCCGGCAGACGAACGTGCTGGAGGAGCATCGGGAGCTGATCGCCCGCATCAAGGCGCAGGACGCCGAGGGCGCCGCACATGTAATCGCCCGTCATGTCAGCGGCTCCGGCCATCACATCATGGAGCGCATGCGCCTGGCTCGCCTCTCATCGCAGTAAGTGGCAGGCTGTTCCGTCCACATCATCACCGGCCTTGTGCCCGTGATCCCGATGCGAGAAGTGCCGCGGTGTCATTCCCGGCCGGAGATGGCGCAGCCATCGCAGGGGAAGGGAATCCATAGCTCTTAGCATGTCAGTGGATCCCCTTCCCGGTCCTGCGGGCCGCCGGGGATGACAGCGGAGCGCTTCACCCGGCGCGGCGCTTCATAGCATCGGGATAGCCTGGACGCGCCCGACCATGAAAAAGCCCAGGCTCCGGGGCGAACGGGCGGGATGCCTTCGCATCTCTCACCTCGCCAGCTACGGGGCCTGGGCTGATAGGGTCCAGACGGGCGCCTGCATCGTCAGGCAGTCGCAGGAACGGACCATGCCGGAGTACATCCGTCCTGGCACGGTCTCATCGACGCTGGCGGTGACGCCCGCCGCTGTCGAAGTCCACAACAATGTCCGCTGGGTCAGCCTGATATGGGGATTGAAAAGCGATCTGCAAGGGGTGCGGCGAACTCTTCTTTTTGCGGCGTGTCGGGTGTGAGAGTCCGACGCTTCGCCCGATCGGCGGCTTCCACGGCGCATTTCTCCAGGTGGGCGGTCCTGTTGATCACCTGGAGATTGGGAGCGCCCCAGAAGGCGAGTAGCTCGGGCCAGGGCCGCAAGCGATGCTTGGACCAGACGGCGAAGAGCGGAACACGATGGTCCACTTCCGCCGTCCTGAGCAGGCGGCGCCCGGTCGTTGCGCATCGCCGCTGCTGGCGCAGCTTCAGAATCTTGAGGTGATCGGGCGGAGCGGTCCAGAGCTGCCAGGCCACGACACAGGCGGCGTGCCACGTGGCATTCCTGTTCGGCTTGCCGTCGCCCCAGGGGTCGCGATGCCAGCCCAGCCGGAAGACCGGCTGCCCGCAGACGCAGCAATGCCCCGGTCCACGCGTAAAGGCGGCCTCCCGATACGGTGCCGGCGGCGTGCGGAAGGACATCGGCAGACCGGATTCCTTGTCGGAGCCGAGACGCCACTGCCACCCTGCCGGCTGTCCACTTTTGGCCGCAAGCGCCCGCGCGAGCCGGTCAGCCAGGAGCGGGCGATGCCGCCAGTAGGATTCCACGGCGCGGCGCTGGGTCGGCGGGATGAAGGGCTGCCGGAGCGCATGAGACAGAACGCAGGCCGGGAACAGCGCCGAGAGACGTTTCTCGAGCCGGGCGCGCGCCTTCTGGTTCTTCTCGTCTCGCCAAGTCGACATCCGGATCAGCCGTCTCGTGTGAATCGTTGCCGGGTCCGAAGCGTCGGACCCAAAAGTGAAATCCACTTTTGGGTTCAATTCCTTGCTCAATCCTAAAGGCAGCGCATCGTTGATGCGGAAAACAGTGTCGGCTTTGCGCTTTCCTGTTCCCGCCCTAAGCTCACACCATACAAACTGTGACAGCCGTGGGGAGAGACGCCGATGAAAGCCCTTCGATGCGACGAGCTTGGCCGGCTCAGCGTGATTCAGTGGGACGTCCCGAGCGCCGGTCCAGGTAAGGTGCTGGTGCGCATCCGCCGGGTCGGAATCTGCGGAACCGATTATCATATCTTCCACGGCAATCAGCCCTATCTCGAATACCCGCGGGTAATCGGCTACGAGCTTGCCGGCGAGATCGCCGAGGCGCCGAGCTGCAGTTCGTTCAAGCCGGGCGACATCGTCTGCATCGAACCCTACCTCTATTGCGGCACGTGCCGCGCCTGCCAGCAGGGCAAGACGAATTGCTGTCAGCACCTGCAGGTCCTTGGGGTGCACCGCGACGGCGGGGCCTGCGAGTACATCGCCGTGCCGGAGCGCAATGTCGTGCCGGTGACGGGCCTGGGCCTGGACGAGGCGGCCATGGTCGAGTTCCTGGCGATCGGCGCTCATGGCGTGCGGCGCTCAGGCGCCGGCCCGGGAAGCCGCGTGGCCGTGGTGGGGGCCGGGCCGATCGGGATCGCGGCGACGATCTTCGCGAAGGCACGCGGCGCGGACGTTTCCGTTCTCGATATGAACGCTCGGCGGCTCGCCTTCTGCCGGGACGAGATCGGTGCCGATCATGTCTTCGAGGTGTCGTCCGACATCGACGACCGTCTCAAGGCAGCCACCGACGGCGATTTCTTCGATATCGTCATCGATGCCACCGGAAGTCCCAAGGCGATGATGAAGGGCTTTTCCTATGTCGGCCACGGCGGCACTTACGTGCTCCTGTCGATCGTGCGCGCCGACATCACGTTCAACGACCCGGAATTTCACAAACGCGAGACGTCCCTGCTCGGCAGCCGCAATGCCACGCGGCAGGATTTCGAGACCGTGCTCGATGTTATGCTCGGCGGCGGAGTGCCGACCGCCGCGCTTGCAAGCCACCGGAGCGGTCTCGACGACGCGCCGGGGCTCATTCCGATGTGGTCGTCACCCGAGGCCGGAGTCATCAAGGCGCTCGTCGAGCTCTAGATGCTCCGTCCCGGCATTTTCTTGACAAGCCAGGACGAAAGGCAGAGCCTCGATCCTGCGGCAGACGATCGTTCCTGACCGCTCCTGTTTGCGTCCGCCACATCACCCAATTCGGGAGATTGCGATGCAGTCATTCATGCTTCGAGCCACAATTTGCACGGCGGCCCTTCTCTTCGTCCTCGCACCGGCCCTTGCGCAGCAGTCCCACCAGCACGTCATGGCCAACCCGGGTGACATCACCTGAAAGGACGCACCTCCGTCCCTTCCCAAGGGAGCGCAGATGGCGCTCCTCTACGGGGATCCGGCGAAGGACGGCATCTTCGTGATGCGGCTGAAATTCCCGGCCAACTATAAGATCCCGGCGCACACCCACCCGACCGACGAGGTGGTCACCGTCGTCAGCGGCGAATTCAACATCGGCATGGGCGCCACCTTCGACCCGGCGAAGACGAAAGCCCTCACCGCCGGCGGCGTCATCGCCATGCCGCCGGGGACGCAGCATTACGTGCAGATCGACAAGGAAACCGTCGTGCAGCTGAGCACGCGGGGGCCGTGGGCCATCTCCTATGTGAATCCCGCGGACGACCCGCGCAAGTCGCAATAGGCGGTCAGGCCGATGGCTTGAAGATCCGGCACTTCGGCGGGTCGAACTCGAAGGGAAATTTGCCCTCGGCGGCGAAGAAGTCGTCGAAGGCCTGCTTCACGCCGGGCCAGTGCGGGTAGTCGTCGCCGATGAGCACGCCGCCTGCCCGGACCATCGGCCACCATTCGCGCAGGTCCGACGTGACGGCGTGAACGTCGTGACCGCCGTCGATGTGGACCACGTCCGGCCGCACATCGTTGTGCCGCAGGACATGAGCCGCATTCACCGAGTCAAGCGGCAGAGGCAGGACGTAATCCTGCAGCCCCTCCCCGACAATATTGGCCGCGAAGGTGTGGTAGAGAGCGGGAAAGCCGTTGACGAAGTTCAAGTGCGCGAACCATTCGTCGTTGTTCCAGTGATCCCAGGCGCCAAGCCAGGTGTCGACGGCGATCACGACTCCATCGTGATTCATCTCCTTCATCTTGGATGCAAGCGAGATGACGGAGCCGCCTTTCCAGACGCCGATCTCGACCACCACCGATGGGCGCAGCACCTCTATGGCTTCCGTCAGGTAGGGATGCTGCGAGCCCCAGCCCTGGTGATCCTGTCGGTACAAACGGCCAGGATAGTTCAGGAACGGATCCTGGCCGCGCCACATCCTGCTTACCAGCGCCTCGCGGACTTTCGTCATCCTCGGCCTCGGTTGTCGTCGGCTTCTAGACAGCCACCCACGGGTGAACAACAGCATTCCGGCCGATAAGGTTCATGCGGCTCGATACGCGTCAGGCCACGTGCCTTCCCTGACAGGTTCCGCGCTTCGTGTCGCCGGCACGCCGGGTGAAATCCGCCGCGATCTCCGAGAGCTTCACCTCGCCGAAGCGCGCCAGCAGGCGGCGCTCCGCTTCTTCCAGGCTTTGTCCGAGCGCGGCATTCACGGCCTGCTCGACAAGGCATTCCGGCGCATCCGTGGCCATGCCCAGGGCGAAGAGTTCGGGCGCGCCGAGCGCCTTGTAGACATCGAGGAGCGTGATGTCGGCGAGCGGCCGCGCCAGCGTCCAGCCGCCGCCATGGCCCTTCACCGAGCTGACATAGCCCGCCTCACGCAGGCCCGCCATCGTCCGCCGCACCACGGTCGGGTTCGTGCCGAGCATCTGGCCGATCCGCTCCGACGTCATGGCGTCCCGATGCTGCTCCATGTGGAGCAGTACGTGGAGGATGCGGGAGAGGCTTCCGTTCTGTCGCAAGGGGCAGGCTTTCCTTCAACCTTCTTCTGCTAGCACAGGTCCCGTCCCGTCGTCAGCCGCCGAAGATCAGGGATTGATGGGCAGCCATTCCGGCCAAGGCACCATCGCCGACGGCAAGCGTGACCGATCCCGCCATCCGCGCGGCGTCTCCGCAGGCGAAGGCTCCAGGAACGGTCGTGGCCTTGATCGCATCGGTGCGGATGACAGCGCCGGTCGGTCCTTCATCGAACGCGCAGCCGAGCTGCTCGGCGATCGGGCTTGCGGTGCTCGTGCGTGTGAGGGTGAACAGGCCGTCGAGGGGAACGACGCGTCCGTCGCGCATGACGATGGTCGCCCCATCGCCGTCAAGACGGTCGATGACGCCGTCGTCGAGGACGACGCCGCGCCGCCTGAGTTGTTCGGTCTGCTCAGGATCGGGCGAGAACGCGCCGTTGAGGAAGAAGGTCGTCTGTCCCCAATCGGGCAGAATCATCGCGTGATGGATGGACTTGGGTGACGTGGCCAGGACGCCGATGCGGCCCCGGTCGAGCTCGTAGCCATGGCAGTATGGGCAGTGGAAGACGCTCCTGCCCCAGCGTTCTTCGAGGCCGGGGATACCGGGCAGATGATCCTTCACGCCCAGGGCCAGGACGAGCCGCCTGCCCGCCCGCTTCTCACACGTATCCCCGACGGTGACGCGAAAGCCTCCCTCCACCGCCTCCGCCCGTGTTGCCTCACCTGAGAGCCACTCGACGGTGTCGTATGCCAAGAGCTGCGCCCGGCCTTTCGCGGTGATCTCGGCCGCCGGTGTCCCATCCTGCGTCAAGAATCCGTGCGAGGCGCCCGCGAAGCGATTGCGGCGCATCCCGGCATTGATCACCAGCACCCGCCGCCGTGCTCGGGCGAGCTGAAGCCCCGCCGCCAGTCCGGCATAGCTGCCTCCGATGATGATCACGTCATGGGTCACGTCTCGCTCCTCATATTCATGTGACTTGGTATGGCACATGAATACACCAAGCGAATGCATCATGCTACTTTTAAAGTTTCATGATCATAACGGCTCTCTTTGCACGCAAACAACCTGGTTCTGCCTGCTAGATCCAGAACGGGCTCATTCCGCTTCCGATGCCTAATCCGCAAGCATTCTGCCCCTCAAACGGGCCATCAGCGCATAGCAAGAAAGCGTTTACCTTTGCGACATGCGACGAATGCATATGTCGCATTCCGCGAAACTGTCTTTTGCAGCGCACAAGAACGATCATATTACTAGACCAAAGTATGAGGCCCGGTCGGGCCGATCAGGATGGACCCGATGAGCACGTTGCAGATCAGCGCCCCTATTACCGCCGACATTCCCGACGCCACTCGGCGGTCCGGTCCGATGCTGCGCGCGTTCCGGGCCGTCATTGACGCCGTGGAGGAGACCAACCGCCGCAGAGCCGAGCGCGAGATCGCCCGGGTCGTCCACCGCTACGGCCTTAAGGCCGACCACGTCTGAGATTTCGCCCGAACCGAAACACGCCTTCAGGAGACCATCATGATCATCGTCAGCTTCCTCCGCCTCTTCCGCAGCATCCTGTCCGACGCCCGTCAGATGCAGCGTGAGGCGGCTCGCCGTCACCCGAACCTCGATTGGTAATCCGGAACGCTGGATTCCGCTCTCACGGAGATACTCCCATGATCACATCCATGATCCTCGCCCGCCTCGCCTCCTGGCGCCGCTATCGCCAGACCTTCCGCGAACTTGCGGCGCTCAACGACCGGGAACTGGCCGATCTTGGCCTCGGCCGCCGCGACATCCGAGCCGTCGCCCGTCAAGCCGCCCAGTAAGCCATCGAAATGCGGCGCCGCTCCGCGGATCGCGCGAGGCATTCCCTCTATGGCCCCTATACGGCATGCGCGATGCCCTGGCACAGGAAGCCGACCGGCCGCGGGGCCCTGTCGAGATAGTAGGACTCGATGCGCTGGATCGTGAAGCCGGCCTCATCGAGCAGCTTCTGGACGGGACGCGTCAGGTTGCATCCCACGGCGAGCCTGCGCCAGATCGGGTTGAGCCGATGCTGCCACGCCGCCACGCCGGCATCGCTCGACAGGCCGTGCTCCAGGAACAGCACGCGCCCTTTCGGCTTCAGCACGCGCCGCACCTCGCGCAGAGCCTGCACCGGATCCGCCACCGAGCACAGGGTGTAGGTGATCACCGCCGTATCGATGATGCCGTCTGCCAGCGGCAATGACTCGGCCGGAGCCTGGATGATCTCCAGGGGCACGCGCGAGCAGCGACGGCGCTTTCGACCCAGATCCAGAAATTCCGCGATGGGATCGACGCCGATCACGCGCGTGACGCGAGCCGGATCGTAGAGCGGCAGGTTCAATCCCGGCCCAATTCCGATCTCCAGCACCATGCCGCTGGCCTGCGGAACGACCTTCTCGCGCTCGGCCGCGATGCCTTCCATCGAGCACAGGCAACTGACGAAGCGCGGGCCGATATGACGTGCATAGAACCCCATGCCGAGGTCCTCCCGTTTGAGATTGGAAAAGATGCCCCTTTCCTATCCATATCCTGCGCCGGCGCCGCGATCTGTGAGCCAGCGCACGCGGCCCCGCTTCCGTGAGTTGCTGAAGGCACGCTTACATTCTTTCGACAGCAGCGCGTCCGATTATCCCTAATTTAACCAGGCCGTCGTTTAATCGAGTCTCGTGAAGATATTGCTTCACGCATGAAGGCCTCGACCGCTCAGGCGTTCGTTTCCCGCAACGGTCGGGCTCGGGGCATCATGCGCGTTCGAGTTGTTGCGTAGAGTTCGCCATGTTGCACAGGTCCTATCCGCCAGGCGGTCGCGCCCCGCGCAGAAAGCGGCGCAGTCTTTTTCCGACGGCGGCTCTAGTGGCGATCTCGATGAGCCCGCTGGCCTATTTCGTCGACTTCACCCGTCAGAACGACGAGCCGCCCGTCGAACGCGTGAGCAGCATCGCCACGCCCGCGCCTGTCAAGGAAGTGGCCGTCACAGCGTATGATGCAACGCTGGTGCATCCCACGCCCGCCATGAAGGCCGAGGCCCTCCGCTTCGCACACAATGCTCCGCTCCAGGCGGCATTCAAGTCGCCACCGGTGCAGCGTCAGGCGAGCATCGCGCCCATTACCCCCGTACCCGAAACACCCGCTCAGCCGGCACCGGCTCAGGCGATGGCAGAAATTTCTCAGCCCGCGCCAGTGCCTCTGCCCGTGCCGCGCCCGGCCGACCTGCTGCCTCCGAAGCCGACACCATCGACGCAGGTGGCAAGCGCCCCGGTTCGTGCACCGATGACGCAGAGGGCAGCAGCCGTCGCCAGTGCGCCGGTCGACAACCGCTCCTTCATCGAAAAGCTCTTCGGCATCAAGCCCGCCTCCGCACCCGAGGCCGCGCTCAGCTATGCCTCGCTCGGCGACAGCACCGGCAGCATCGCGCCGACATCGCGCTTCGTTCCGACGCCCGATTCCGGGGGCGCTGGAACCGCCGTCTACGACATCACCGCGCAAGTGGTCATCATGCCGAACGGCGAAAGGCTTGAGGCACATTCCGGCCTCGGCAACATGATGGACAATCCGCGCTACGTAAATGTGCGCATGAAAGGCGCGACACCGCCGGGCACTTACGTCATCACCGAACGCGAAAAACTCTTCCACGGCGTTCGCGCCCTGCGTCTCACACCTGTCGGCGGCAGCGCCGCTATCTATGGCCGCGACGGCATTCTCGCCCATACCTACATGCTGGGCCCGCGCGGCGACTCGAACGGATGCGTGTCGTTCAAGAACTACGATTGGTTCCTTCAGGCCTATCTGAGAGGGGAAGTGAAGCGCCTGATCGTCACCGCCGGACGCGGGCAGGATCTCGTCCCACCCATAGCCAACAGGAGCAGGACCGCCCGCCGCTCCGATCGTGCCATCTGAGACGGTCCTGATGTGGACGAAGCGTTGCATGGTCCACGTCTACCCCCAATGGATCGCTCTACCTCCGAAGGTTCGGCCACCTGGCTTTGCGCGCCGTCCACTTTTCCGCACGATGCGCTAGTTCATGATCGGCTTCGCCGGAGGGCGTGCGGCATGATGGGGGATCAGGGGCAATGGAATGGGCAACGTCGCGTCATGTGTTTCGGCCTGCCCTCGCCGTCGCAATCGCTCTGGCTGCGTTTCTGAGCACCGCGCCGTCCCACGCCCAGAATGTCGGCTATCTCGTGCCCGCCCCCACGAAGGATAACGTGCAGGCGAAGCCGAAATACGAATGCGACGCGCCCGATGCGCCAGTGATCACCCTCGATACCCAGAGCAAGTACCGGCAGGACGACGCCCGGCGCGCGACTATCGACGAGGAGGCCGAGGAGGCTTATTCCGAGGCGGTCGAGCCTCTGCGCGCCTATGGAAAAACCCTGGTGCGGATTGCGAACGCCTATGTGAAATCCAATCCGAAGAACACGGCGGCGGCGGCCTGTGCCCTTACCTGGCTTGATCATTGGGCATCGGCGAAAGCCATGACCGATCTGCGCTCGAAGCAGGCGCATTTCAATCTGGGCCAGGCGCTCGGCGGTTTCGCGCTGGCCTATCTGCAGATCCGAAACGCTCCCGGCCTCGCGGACGAGCAGAAGAAGCGCGTCGAGTCCTGGCTCAAGATCCTAGGCCGCCAGATCATGGAGGCGAAGGATACGGGCAAGGGCGTCTCGGGCAGAAACAATCACCGCTACTGGGCGGGCCTGAGCGCTACGGCCGCCGGCATCGCCAGCGGCGACCGGCGTCTCACCGACTGGGGCATCGACAGCGCGCGGATCGGTCTGGCGCAGGTCACGCCCGAGGGAGCGCTTCCGCTCGAGATCAACCGCGGCAAGCGTGCCCGCGACTATCATATCTTCGCCGCGGAGCCCCTGGTCGCCACCGCGGAACTCGCGCGCAGCCAGGGAATCGATCTCTACGCTGAGCACGGCGGCGCCCTGTCCCGTCTGGTCAGCCGCGTGGTGGGTTCCCTTGACGACCCATCCTTCTTCGAGAAGGCCACCGGCATCAGCCAGGAGCCTTATCCCGGCGACGGCACCGTGCCGCCGCATCGCATCGCCTGGCTCGAGATCTATCAAAGCCGTCATCCCTCGCCAAAAGCCGCGGCAATGCTGGCCTCCAAACGTCCCGTCGCCTCCAGCGACATCGGCGGCAACACGACACTCCTGTTCCACGACGGGGATTGATCGGCGTCTATTCCATTCCCGATGATGGAAGGTCGGGGGTAACTAGGATCGGTACTTCGCCGAATTTCAGGGCCAGTCCTGCTCCAGAGGATTGGGAGCCGGCTCCTTCATCGGATCCCCCTCCTTCTCGCGTCGCTCGAAATGGGCGACGGAGCAGGCATGGGAGCACAGGAGCCCGCGATCCGACCAATAGGACGGACCGTTCTCGATTCGGCCGGAATGATAGCTGAAATCGGGGTGGCCATAAGCGAGGCCACACTCGATGCAGGTGCGGGCTTGGGTTCGTTTCAACAACATGCTATCGAAGTGAGGCCCGTTCAGGCCTCACTCTCCCGGCGTCCACGGCACGTAATCGCCGGTGGCGGCCGGGCGCTTGCCGGTCGAGAGGCTGGAGCCCTGCGGACGATAGGCGTGGGCCGTGCCGGTCAGGTTGGGGATATACGGCTTTTCCCAGGGATGCGGCTTGTAGTTCTCTTCACTCGGAGGCACATCGCCGTTGTGGCACAGCCAGGCGCGCCAGCCGGGCGGCACCTTCGACGCATCGGCATAGCCGTTATAGATGACCCAGCGGCGCTCGGCGCCCACATTTGAGTCGATGGCCTGCGGCTGGACAAAGCGGTAATAGCGGTTACCGAACTCGTCCTCACCGACGTACTGCCCGTTGCGCCACGTGAAGAATCGCGTGCCGAGGGTTTGTCCGTTCCACCAGGTAAAGAACTGGGTCCAAAACTGTTTCATCGCTGATGTCGCCGAAGAGGTTCGTGAAATTGCGCGGAATATGGCTATAGCTCACAGGGAAGTCCAGGGCAAAGATCCCCGAGCAACCATGCTCGGCACACACGAAGGGGCTCGGGGTACGACGCTTTCATGAGAGACCGGGCCAGCTTTCCGCAGCCCTGCTTAAGATAATTATCCTATCAAGACAGGCGCAGCTTGTGACTGCGCCTTGATTGTGTCAGAGGCCGCGGCCTTGGATCGGCTTGCGCCCTCAGGCCTAACCGCCTTCACGACGAGGAAGTGTAAGGTCGTGAGCGCGGTTCCGGCCGTGAGTGCCGCGAACCTGATCGCCGCCACCCCGCCCGAGCGTCGATACTGTAAGATAGCGCACCGGTGGCTTGATCGTACAGGATGTGGTGGTCGAAGCTCGTGGCCACGCCAGCCTTGAAACAGGCGCTTGAGAGCACGCCCACATCCATGAACACGGCGCGGCTGAGCACGATCCTATCCCGTCAGCGACGGAGAAGTCCTGGAGCGTGTCGATGTTGCCGGCCCCGAGCGAGGTGGTGAACCGGAACTGATCCGCACCCACACCGCCGATCAGCACGTCGCAGCCGAAGCCGCTGTCGAGGATGTCGGCACCTGAGCCGCCGAACAGGAAATCGCCGCCGCCCTTGCCGATAAGCGTATCGTTGCCGGCCTCCCCATAGAGCTGCACGCCATTGCCATTTCCGTTGTCGATCCCGGTCAGGTGCTATTTGTCGAATTCTTTCCTCGGATCTCAACTCAGCGTCGTCGGCGAAGAGGGTGAAATAGGCGCACGAACCTGCTACAGGCTTCCACATCTGTGATCGCCCTAAGACGAGAGATGCGATGAGCGCGCCGAAGTCCGAATTCCTGAAGGTCCTTACGGAACGGGGATATATCCACCAAACCTCCGATCTCGAAGGCGTCGATGCGGCTGCCCTTGAGAACCGGCTGACGACTTATGTCGGCTATGATTGCACCGGCCCGTCGCTGCATGTGGGGCACTTGCTCTCGATCATGATGCTGCACTGGCTCCAGAAGACGGGAGCCGGCAAGCCGATCACCCTCATGGGGGGCGGCACGACCCGCGTGGGCGATCCGTCCGGCAAGGATGAGAGCCGCAAGCTCCTCACCGTTGAGCAGATCGAGGCCAACAAGGAGAGCATCAAAACCGTCTTCTCGCGCTTCATCAGCTTCGGCGAGGGTAAGACCGACGCCATGATGGCCGACAATGCCGAGTGGCTGACCAGGCTCAATTACATCGAGTTCCTGCGCGATGTGGGCCGGCACTTCTCGGTCAACCGGATGCTGTCCTTCGACAGCGTGAAGCTGCGCCTCGACCGCGAGCACGAGCTGTCGTTCCTGGAATTCAACTACATGATCCTCCAGGCCTATGACTTCGTGGAGCTCAACAAGCGCTACGGCTGCATCCTGCAGATGGGCGGCTCGGATCAGTGGGGCAATATCGTCAACGGCATCGATCTCGGCCGCCGCCTCGGCACGCCGCAACTCTACGCCGTCACCTGCCCGCTCCTGACCACGGCCTCGGGCGCCAAGATGGGCAAGACGGCCTCCGGCGCCGTCTGGCTCAACGCCGACATGCTGAGCCCCTATGATTACTGGCAATTCTGGCGCAACACCGAAGATGCGGATGTGGGCCGCTTCCTGAAGCTCTTTACCATTCTCCCGATGGACGAGATCGCCCGGCTCGAAGCGCTCCAGGGCGCCGATATCAACGAGGCGAAGAAGGTTCTCGCAACGGAAGCAACGGCCCTCCTCCACGGTCGCGAGGCCGCGGAGCTGGCGGCGGAAACCGCGCGCAAGACTTTCGAGCAGGGAGCGCTGGCGGAAAGCCTGCCCACGATCGAGATCCCGACCCAGGTGCTCAAGGCAGGCCTTGGAGTGCTCGCGGCCTTTGGGCCGGACTACGCCTCTCTTGTGCCCTCTACCAGCGAGGCGCGCCGGCAGGTGAAGAGCGGCGGCCTGAGGGTGAACGACCAAACCGTCTCGGACGAACGCGGTACTTTAAGCCTGACGGATGTGACGGCCGAGGGCGTGATCAAGCTGTCCTTCGGCAAGAAGAAGCACGTCCTCCTGCGCGCCGTCTGATCGATCAACGTTCCGGAACCGTCGGCAGCGATCCTGTCTGCGGTTCCGTGTTCGCTCCCACACCGAAGAGCTTGCGCAGGAAGCCCGGGGCGACCGCCGAAAGCGGATTGACCGTCAGGGACGGCGAGCTCGCCTGCCCGTTCAGCCGGAAATTGACGGCGAACAGACCCTCATATTGGCTTCCGCCCAAAAGCGGCCCGAAGAGCGGCACCTGGGCGAACACATTGTTGAGGCCATAGGCCGGCACGAAGGTGCCCGCGATGTCGAGCCGGTCGCGGGCATAGTCGATAAAGCCACCCAGCGTGAATCCGATCTGGTTGCCCCAGATGGCGGCATCCTTGAAATCGAGCCGACCGGCATTGCGGGTAAATTCAAGACGGGCCTTGGTGAACTGCACCTCGTTCACGTCCACGCGGACGGTCTGCGGATTGCCGGCCCGGTCCTGTCCGGCGATGATCTGAGTCTGCGTCGGAATGATCCGGCGAAGAGCCGGCTCGTTGACCAAGGCGAACGAGCGCAGGATGACATGCCCGGACTGCGGCCCGTCGCCCGTCGCAAGCTGTAGAATGAGATCGCCGCCGGACATGCGCCGGTAGACATCGGTGAAGCGCAGAAGCGCGCCGGCATCTTCCGCCTGAAGGATCACCACTTGGCCTCCGGCATCAGGCAGGGTCCGCCCGATGATGTCGGTCGCACCGAGCCGCCCCTTCATGTCGAGCTGGCGAAGATTGTCCTTGCGTACGGAGGCTTTGATCACGGCGCCGGTGATCGCCTCCTCGTTGTAGCCCGTGAGGATGTTGAGGTTGAGATCGAGGTCGAAATCCTTGCCGTCCTTCTGCGCAACCGCATTCCGGCCGGACGGGGCGGAGCCCGTTGCCCCACCTTTCACGAAGGGTCGGGCATCGCCCACGTTGCCTCGGATCGCGACCTTGTAGACATTGTTGGCGCGCTCGATCTGGGCGCGCATATCGTCGCCGGGCGAGAGCTTGAAGGTCGAGAGTTCGGCTTTCTCCAAAATTCCCTCGCTCGAAAGCGTCGCGTTGCCTTTCAGCTGCACGTTGCCGCTGTCGAGCTGCAGATCCCGGATCTCGTTGGATGGCCCTTCGACCATGGTGAAGGTCAGCTTTCCAGGCCGTCCCACCTGCTTCACCCAGCCGGGGATCAGCTGATCCACACCGGCCCTGGCGAGGTCCGCTTCGACGAGGATGTTCGATGGGGCCGATGCGCCAAGGGGCAGGCTGGCCTTGATTCCGATCGTTCCCGTGAGCTGTGAGCCGAAGGAGAGGCCCCGCCTGCTGCGTGCCGCCTCGTCGAGGGAGAACGCCACGCTGGCCTGCCCGCCCTGCCTGTTCTTCTGCAGATCGATGGCGGCCGGGCTTCCGGCAAGCTTGCCGTCACCTTTGACGGCAAGATCGCCCCGGTCATAAGCGATCGTCAGATTGGCGCCCTCCAGGCGGTCCTTGCCGAAGAATTTGTCGACGGCGAAATCATTGACTGTTCCGCTCACCTTCAAGGGCAGATCGGCGAAGGCCGGGATGTCGTGGACGGCAAGGCCGATGCCGACACGCAGATCCGTCTTCCCCTTCATCGTGGCAGGATCGATGTTGAACCCGGCGATTTCCTTGATGCGCGGTTCGAGCAGCAGGGCCCCCAGCCCGTCGGCTCCGCCCGTGAGGCGGAAGTCGATACGGGCCAAGGCGTGATCATCCCAATAATTGTCCAGGATGAACGCACCGTCGGAGGCGTTCAAGGAATGGCTGCCGGCCATTTGGACCAAACCCGTCGACGCGCGCACGGCAACCTTCCTGCCCGTCACGTGACCGGTCACGTTCATCCCCGAGATCGGCGGAAGGCCGTCTGCCACATGGAGGACACCGTCGGAAATGGCGAAATCGAGTTTCAAAGACTCATCGGGTGTCGGACCGCCCGTCACAGCCTTCGCAATATCCGCGCCGGTCATCGCCACCTTCAGATCGATGGACTCCAGCATGCCCGCCTTCAGGTTGGACACGAGGAACCTGCGGACCGGGGGAGCAACGGCCTCGGGCCAGATGCGCAGGGCGGAGCGGATATTCGTCTTCTCCGCACGCACATCCAGATTCAAACCCTTCGGGTCTGCTGAGGCTCCGAGCAGGCCGCTGATGCGGGCCGACAATTCGGGCCCCTTCAGCGTGACGCTGTTGATCGTGACGCCGTCCGGACCGGACAGATCGGCGGCGAACTCACTGACCTGGAGGGGGCGGTCTCCCGCCGTTGCACCGGACCAGAGAATATCGCGGCCATTGAGCGATAAACGCCATGGCTTGTCTGCCACGGGAGTCGCGAGACGCCCCTGGAGGAACAGCTTCGTGTCCCCGCCCTTCAGGCCGAGTTCCTGGAGCTCCAGGACCTTCTCGACCTCGTTCCATTTCGCCGCGATGGTCGCGCGCTCCACCGGGAAGGGCGACGTGTCCTTGTCCTCGATCTGGAACGTGCCGGCATTGCTAACGAGCCGTGTCCTCAGCTCCGTGATGCGGCCATCTGCATAGGCGATGTCGAAACGGCCGGAGAATTCGAGATCCGTGGTCGCCGGCAGTTCGGACGCTCCCGCGAGCAGCAGGATATCCTTGATCGGCACTTCGTTCGCGACCACGCCGGCCCGATAGGCACCATTGCCTTCCACTACGGCATCGCCGTTGAGCTGCCAGGGTCCCTGATCTCCCTCGACCGTCGCGGCGAACTGCCGTCCTCCGTTCTCCGTCCAGTCGAAGGCCGCATCCACACGCTGGAACCTGGCTCGCTCGCGTCCATCCGCATCGACGAAGACGAGGCGCGCATTGGTCAACTCGGCCTGGCCGAGCGAGTTGAGGATGCTTCCGGGGCCGACGATGAGTTCGAGCAGCGACCCGACGACGCCCGATACGGGGGAAGGCCCGTTCGCGTCGCGAGAGAGCGATGCTGCGGCTTCCTTGGATGGCTCCGGCGGGACAGGTGGCGGCGCAGCACCGGCCTCGGTCTCACCGGCCTGCACGGGCGAGAAGGCGAGCGAGCCATCCCGGTTGACGAGGACCCGCAACTGCAGGTCTCGCACCTCGATGGCCTTGGGCTGAAGGTTGCCCGTCAGAAGCGACGTGAGGTCGACGCTGAAGATCGCATAAGGAGCCCGCAGCACGAGATCGCCGCCAGGCGCCCGGATATCGAGGCCGTTCGCCCGCAGAGCCGGCGAGCCCTCATGCAGCTCGATGGCCGTATTCCGCAGCGTCACATTCCAGCCGGGCCCGATGCGCGCCGCCAAGGCCTCTGCGACCCGCTCGGGCAGGCGTCCGAAGCTCATGGGCGCCGCGGAGAGGCGAAGGTAAAGCAGGCCGAACACGGCAACGAGGAAGACGACAAGCCCAAGCTTCACATAGAGAGTGCCACGAAGCACGCGCTTGAGGAGGCTCCGTTTGACCGGGTCTTGCCGGGACAACGTGGGGCGAAATGGCAGCTTCATTCTTGTGACGTCAGGCAATCCGGTTCTTGCGCTTAGGCGCTCATCAGGGAATCAGAGAAAAGACCTTAACCGTCTCAGGTGCCTCCCGCGACTGTCCCCGTCAGTCGTGCACACCTGAGGTTTCCAAACAGGACATTCCGCCAAAAGGAAGGCGCCCCATGCCTCTTAACATCAGAACCAAGGCTCCGGCCTTCTCGCTGCCTGCGACAGATGGTCGACAGATCAGCCTGGAGGACCTGAAGGGCCGCAAGGTCGTGCTGTATTTCTACCCCAAGGACGATACCAGCGGCTGCACGCTGGAGGCGCAAACCTTCCAGACCCTCAAGAACGACTTCGCTGCCGCCGACACGGAAATTATCGGCGTTTCACCCGACTCGCTGAAGAGCCACGACAAGTTCCGGAACAAGTACGGCCTGGACTTCGCCCTCGCGTCGGACGAGGCCAAGACCATGCTGGAAGCCTATGGCGTCTGGGTCGAGAAGAGCATGTACGGCCGCAAGTACATGGGCGTCGAGCGCACGACCGTGCTGATCGACCGGGACGGCAAGATCGCTCAGGTCTGGAACAAGGTGAAGGTGCCGGGCCATGCGGAGGAGGTGCTGGCGGCAGCCAAAAACTTGTAAGTATCCTCCAAGTTGCAAAGAAATTTAATTAAATTTAT
>KI911970.1:71540-93231 GCA_000517005.1 Microvirga lupini | reverse complement strand
CTCTAGGATAAGTGTTTTCTCCTATCCTAGGCCTCTCATCATGCCATCCCATAAAGCCATTCTGACCGGCTATAACTGGAACTCCGCGCCGACTCTGACGCCGCAAAAGACACCGATCTTCCTCACCTATTCGTTCGTACCGAGTTGGGGCGAAAAGCGCTTCAACGCAGCAGACCAGAAGCTCGCCCGCTATGCCCTCAAGCAATGGGGTGACGCTTGCGGGATCCGGTTTCTTGAGACGAAGAGTGACGATGCGGAGATTACATTCGGCTGGTACACCGGGTTCTTCAACAGCACCACTGTGGCCTATGCCGAGTTTCCGGAGCTCTACACGGCGGATGATTGCGAACCGGGAGAGGCTGTCGACCGCGCGTATGGGGCCGGCAGTATACATTTCAATACTCAGTACAAGGAAGACTTTAAGAATACCTCATACAAAACCTACGTTATGCTTCATGAGATCGGCCATGCTCTCGGGCTCAAGCATCCGTTTCACACGTCGCCATACAACAGGAAGAAGCTGAGCAAGGCGGACGATCACTCGAAGAACACCGTCATGAGCTACGACAATGGTGAGAGCAAGGTCTATCCGACCAAGCTGGGTCCGTTAGACAAGCTGGCCATCAAGGAGCTTTACGGATCGTCCAAAACCGATGGCAAGCATGTCGCAGCATGGTCGTGGAACAAGCGGACGGAAACTCTGACCCAGATCGGGAAGGAAGGTGCGGACAGGATCCACGGCACAGGCGTCCAGGACATCATTCAGGGCCGTGGCGGAAACGACCGCCTCTTCGGCTTCGACGGCGATGACACCCTCAACGGCGGCGCGGGAAATGACACTCTGTATGGCAGCTTTGGCTATGATGTTTTCATCTTCGATACGCCCCTCGATCCCATGACGAACGTCGACAAGATCGTTCAGCTCGAGGATGACGATTCGATTTATCTATCCTCCGCCATTTTCACGAAGCTACCCGTGGGACAGCTCAGCTGGGATTACTTTACTGAATATGGTGCTGCGGATGATGCGAACGACTACATCGTCTTCGACGATGAGGACAGCCTGCTCTATTACGATCCCGACGGATCGGGCGCCGCAGGGAAGATTCTTTTTGCGAAGATCACGAGGCATTGGTTTGATAGAGATGAGCGCCTGAGCGCATCAGACTTCTACGTTGTCTGATCGGAAGCCGAATTTTGCATTTCGGCGACGGCGCATTCTAAGCATCGGCCCCAAAAGCGGCTTTCACTTTTGGAACCGATGCTACGACTCCCTGCAATGACAAAGGCTCACTCTCTCAAGTGGGCCTTTTCGTCTTAATCGATATCCTCGACCTCCGCGCCGCCGCCATAGACACGCTGAGCGAGCGAGGCTTCCATGAAGGGGTCGAGGTCGCCGTCGAGGACGTCCTGCGGGCTCGTCGATTGGGCGCCGGTGCGCAGGTCCTTCACCATCTGGTACGGCTGGAGCACGTAGGAGCGGATCTGGTGGCCCCAGCCGATATCCGTCTTGGCGGCGGCTTCGGCATTGGCCTTTTCCTCGCGCTTCTTCAGCTCGGCCTCATAGAGGCGCGCGCGCAGCATGTTCCAGGCGGTGGCCCGGTTCTTGTGCTGTGAACGTTCCTGCTGGCAAGCCACGACGATGCCGCTCGGGATATGCGTGATGCGCACCGCCGAGTCGGTGGTGTTCACGTGCTGGCCACCCGCGCCCGAGGAGCGGAACGTATCGATGCGGCAGTCCGATTCCTTGATCTCGATGTTGATGCGGTCGTCCACCACCGGATAGACCCACACCGACGCGAAGCTCGTGTGGCGGCGGGCGTTCGAATCATAGGGCGAGATGCGCACGAGCCGGTGCACGCCCGACTCGGTCTTGAGCCAGCCATAGGCGTTGTGGCCCTTGATCAGGAGCGTGGCGCTCTTGATGCCGGCCTCTTCGCCGTCGGTGATTTCGAGAAGCTCGACCTTGTACTTCCGGCGCTCGGCCCAGCGGGCATACATGCGCTGGAGCATGTTGGCCCAGTCCTGGCTTTCCGTGCCGCCGGCGCCCGAATGCACCTCCACATAGGTGTCGTTGGCATCCGCCTCGCCCGAGAGCAGGGTCTCGACCTGACGGCGGGCGGCCTCGGCCTGAAGGTTGCGGATGGTCTCCTCACCCTCCTGGATCGTGGCCTCGTCCTCTTCGGCCTCGCCGAGCTCGATCAGGGTGATGGCATCCTCAAGCTCCTGCTCGAGGCGCTTCACGGCCGAGATCTGGTCCTCGAGCGACATGCGCTCGCGCATGACCTTCTGCGCGGCGTCGGCGTCATTCCAGAGATTGGGATCCTCGGCCTGGGCGTTCAGTTCCGCGAGGCGTCGCTGGGCAGTATCCCAGTCAAAGATGCCTCCTCAGCAGCCCGACTGACTGCTTGGTCTCTTCTACGAGATGTTGAATTTCGGCGCGCATCGTTTCTTTGCTGTCCGTGCCTGTGATGGCGGGGTCTTAAGGGGACCTCCGCCCGGTGTCAAAGGAACTCCGCCCTCAAGACAACGGATTGTTCCGCGACTGATGCTTCAGCCGAAGAGCAATCCGTTTCCATTGTGTGGAGGTCAATTTCTATATGGTGGCGGAGCCGCTCAATACAATCCGCTGGGCCCCACGCCGACGGCCCGCTGAGATCCTCCCGGAGGAGGAGCCGGCGAGTACTCGGCCTGCGGAACTTCCTCGGGCTCCGGCGGCACGTATTCCGGAGGTGCCTGACCGGGTTTGAAGGCCTCGAGGATCGTGCCCCCGCCCTCGCCACCCGTGCGAGTGCCGGTCGCGGCATTGACGCGGATCAGCTTGATGCCGGCGGGCACGCGGAACGGCGTCGCCGGCTTGTCCTTGAGCGCCAGTTGCATGAAGTCACGGAAAACCGGCGCCGCGTACTGGCCGGCGGTCGCTGCATTGCCGAGGGACTTCGGCTGGTCGTAGCCGAGGAACACGCCGACGGCGAGGTCAGGCGAGAAACCGACGAACCACACGTCCTTGGCATCGTTGGTGGTGCCGGTCTTGCCGGCGAGCGGCTTGCCGACGGCCTTGACCGTCTGGGCAGTACCGCGCTGCACCACGCCTTCGAGAATGGACGTCATCTGGTAAGCGGTCAGCGGATCGAGCACCTGCTCCCGGGTCTCGGTCAACTTGGGCGCAGCGCCGCCATCCCACTTCTCCGCATCGCAGCTCACGCATTTGCGGTCGTCGTGACGATAGATCGTCCGGCCGTTGCGGTCCTGGATCTGGTCGATCAGGGTCGGCTTTATGCGCCGGCCGCCATTGACGAACATGGAATAAGCCGCCGTCATGCGCATGACCGTGGTCTCGCCGGCGCCGAGCGACATGGAGAGCAGCGGCAGCATGTCGTCATAGACGCCGAAGCGGCGGGCATATTCGGCCACGACAGGCATGCCGATCTCATTCGACAGACGTACCGTCATCAGGTTCTTGGAATGCTCGACACCGTAGCGCAGGGTCCGCAGACCTGCGGACTTGCCGTCGTAGTTCGAGGGTGCCCAGGCGGCCTGGCCGGGTCCCATGTCGAGCACAAAGGGCGAGTCCATGATGGTGCTCGAGGGCGTGTAGCCGTTGTCGAGGGCTGTCGCATAGACGATGGGCTTGAACGAGGAGCCCGGCTGGCGCATGGCCTGGATCGCCCGGTTGAACTCGCTCTGGTCATAGGAGAAGCCGCCCACCATGGCGTGGACGCGGCCCGAATTCGGGTCCATGGCAACGATGGCGCCCGAAATCTCGGGGATCTGGCGCAGGCGGAACTGGCCCGGCTTGTCGGCCAGCGGCTCCACATAGACTACATCGCCGACGGAAAGGGCACGCTCGACGGAGCGGCGGGTCCATTTCACGCCATCGGCCGTCACGAGACCGGTCTCACGGTCCTTGGCCACCTGACCGGACGCCTCGCGCTTGGGCTGCAGACCGATCTTGGCGCGACCGCCCGCGACCTCCAGCACGACGGCCAGACGCCAGGGCTGCACGTCGCCGAGTGCCGGCACCTCGGCCAGGGCGAGACCCCATTCACGACCGGCGAGGTCGATCTTCTGATGGGCGCCGCGCCAGCCGCGCGCCTCGTCGAAGCGCACGAGGCCGTCCACGAGGGCCTTGCGGGCCATGGCCTGCATCTTGGGATCGAGGGTCGAACGGATGAGCAGGCCGCCCTCGTAGAGGGTCTCCTCGCCGTAACGTTCGGCAATGTCGCGGCGCACGCCCTCAGCGAAATATCCCGACGCGATGCTGTTCGGGGAGACCACCCGCGGCTTGACGTTGAGCGGCTCCTTCTGGGCCGCCTCCGCATCCTCTTTCGAGATATAGCCGTTGGCGGCCATGCGCTCGATCACCCAGTTCCGGCGCTCGATGGCGGCCTTGCGCTGGCGGAAGGGATGATAGTTGTTCGGCCCCTTGGGCAGCGCCGCGATATAGGCTGCTTCGGCGATGGTCAGTTCGTGGATGGACTTGCCGAAATAGTCGAGCGCCGCGGCGGCGATGCCGTGCAGGTTGCGGCCTGGGGTCAGGGTGCCGAGGAAGATCTCGTTGAGATAGAGCTCAAGAATCTTGTCCTTGGAGAAGGTCGATTCCATCCGAAGCGCGATCAGCGCCTCGCGGATCTTGCGCTCGTAGCTGCGCTCGTTGCCGACGAGGAAGTTCTTGGCGACCTGCTGCGTGATCGTGGAAGCACCTTGCTCCCGGGCGCCGCCGGAGCGGAGATTGACCACGATGGCGCGCATGAGGCCTTCCGGATCGATGCCTGGATGCCTGTAGAAATTCTTGTCCTCGGCAGAGAGGAAAGCCTCAATCACGAGCTTGGGCACAGCCTGGATCGGCACGTAGAGGCGGCGCTCGCGGGCATATTCGGCGATCAGACTACCGTCCGCCGCATGGATGCGGGTCATCACCGGCGGCTCGTAATTGGCGAGCTGGGCGTGATCGGGCAGATCCTTCGAATAGAACCAGAATCCATAGGCCAGCCCCACGGCGCCGATCAGGAAGAAGATCGCCCCGACACTGAAGAGGAAGCCGAAAAATCGTAGGACGAAGCGCATCCGAAGGTTTTCCATGACGGCGCCATGGCGCCTGTTTCTGCAGATCTTGAAACGCGCACCCTCGTTACCCGATGAATCGCGCCCCCGCTACGGGTATCCACACTCTATCTATGGTAAAACTGCGGCAGCGCCCCTGCGGGCAAACCGCGCGGCGAAGAAGCGGTCCACGGCAACCGATATGGCCGAGACCATTTTGGCGCGCCAATCCTCAGACATCAACAGGTCCAGGTCCTTCTGGCTCGACAGGTAGCCAAGCTCGACCAGAACGGAGGGCACGTCGTGCGCCCGCAGCACCTGGAAGCGGGCCTGCCGGTGGGGATTCTTGTTGAGGCGGGCGACGGAATCGAACTCGCCCACGAGACGGCTGGCGAAGTTGTGGGAGAAGCCTCGCGTTTCTCTCAACGTGAGTTCCATCAGGATGTCCGACACGTCGTCGGGCATGTCGCCCGTTTCGACGCCTGCCACCGCGTCCGCCTTGTTTTCACGGTCGGCAAGGCGGGCGGAATCCGCGTCGGAGGCCCGCTCCGACCCGGTATAAACCGTCAGTCCCCTCACGTCCTGGCCGCCCGAGATCGAGTCCGCATGGATGGAGATGAAGAGGTCGGCCTGAGCCGCACGCGCGGCACGTACCCGGTCGCCCAGAGAGATGAACACGTCCTGGTCGCGGGTCATGACGATCCTGTAGCGACCGTCTTCTTCCAGCTTCTTCTTCAGCCGCTGGGCGAAGGCCAGAACCAGATCCTTCTCCATCACGTTGCCCGAGGAAGCATTCGCCCCCGGATCGATGCCGCCATGGCCGGGATCGATGACGATGACCGGCCGGGCATCCTTGACCTCCTGCGCAACCGGTGGCGCCAAGGCCTCCTTTGTCGCGGCAGAGCTTTCGAGAGCCGCCTTGCGGAATTCCTCGCGCTCGGCACGGGAGAGCTCGATGGTCAGGATCGTTGCCGCGCCCGTGGCATCGGGTGCGGTCGTCATCCCGGAGACCACCGCAGGCTGCGCCAGCTCCATGACCACCCGGGAGCGGCCCGGCGCGAAGAGGCCGTAGCGGTAGGAGACGATCAGGCCTTCCCTGCTGCGTCCGGCCTCCTGAGGGAGATGAAAGGCAACCTCCGGCAGGTCGATGATGACCCGGTCAGGACGCTCCATCAGGGAGACCTGGGCCGTCACCGCCTTCGACAGGGTCACGTTGAAACGGGTTTTCGTCCCGTCAGCCTCGACCGCAACTGCGGCGGCGATAATGGGGGGAGACCCAGCCTTCGCCCCCTCGCCTGCCGCATGAGCATGACCGGTCCAGGCAGCCACGAGGGCTGCCATGAGGCATGCGCTGACAAGTCGGATGGGGAAAAGGGGCATCGGTGATCGCTGAGTGTTCTCGCGTCCTTCCTATACTGATAGACGGCCTTTGGTTAACGGAACCTCACGTCGCATGGCAGTTTACTGAGATACCGTTGCATTCATGGCACAGTGACACAAGATCTTGCCAAATGCCCCAATCGCTCTGTAATGATCTTGATCCCGTCCGGCATGGCCGAATCTGACGGCGGATCCGGAGGAGACGGTTGTGTTGACCGATCCTTCCAGGAGACCCGTCACCCTCGACAGGCTCACGGACAGGACCATATGGCGACGCTTGTCGCCACTCGCCGATG
Source organism: Microvirga lupini (assembly GCA_000517005.1). GTDB lineage: Bacteria > Pseudomonadota > Alphaproteobacteria > Rhizobiales > Beijerinckiaceae > Microvirga > Microvirga lupini. The sequence continues at coordinate 86,512 of KI911970.1, read as the reverse complement.
GCCGGCTTCCGGTCCATCGATCATCTACGAAAGGGCCGTGTCGAATGGTTGCGCACGCGAAGTCAGTTCTGACCTTCGTTTCTGCACCGTTCGCATTGCGCGTTTCATCCCGCGCACGCCCAAACTCCACCCTTTCCGGCCAAAGGCCGGCCCAATTCAACCCAGAATGCGCCCCTCTGCGGCGCATGATGGCGATCGACAGCACTCCGAACGCAATTTCAGCTCGTCGCCCTTCCTTGCGGCGTGCCCATCCGCCCACAATGCGGCCCCTGCCTCAGGTCCTGCCCTCGATCGCCATGTCGAGAGTTCAACATGGCAAACAAGATGCTCATCGATGCCTCACACCCGGAAGAAACCCGGGTCGTGGTGGTACGTGGTCAGAAGGTCGAAGAATTCGACTTCGAATCCGCTAACCGGAAGCAGCTGCGCGGGAATATCTATCTCGCCAAGGTCACCCGGGTCGAGCCGTCGCTTCAGGCGGCCTTCGTGGAATACGGCGGAAACCGCCACGGGTTCCTCGCGTTCAGCGAAATCCATCCCGATTATTACCAGATCCCTGTTGCCGACCGTCAGGCCCTGCTTGAAGCTGAGGCCGAGGCCCAGCGCGAGGAGGAGCAGGAAGAGGAGCGCCGCAGCCGCGGCCGCCGCCGTCGTTCCTCGCAGCGGCGGGCCGAGAATGACGAGACCGTGGTCTCGACCGAGGCCGAGGCGGGCACCGAAGACGGAGTAGAATCCGCTCGCGAGGACGATGCCGCCGAAAACGCTGGTGAAGAGCGCGAGGCATTGACCTCCGACCCCACGGACGCCGTCGCTACGGTTCTGGTCGACACCGCCACATCCGGCGAGAATGCCGAAGAGGCTGCCCTTGAGGCGGTTGAGGCCTCGGCCCACCTCGAAACGACCGAGAGCCCCGAGACTGCCCAGGGCGCCGAGACTGCGCCGAGCGAAGAGGCATCCGAAGCAATCGAGGCCCGCTCGCCCGAGGGCGACACGGAAGCCGACGAGGACGAAGACGAGGAAGACGATCAGGACGTGGAAGAGCACGAGATCGTCGAGCAGCTCGGCGGCGACGATGCGATCGAGGATCTTCCCCAGCGCCGGCGCGTGCCGCGCAAGCAATACAAGATCCAGGAAGTCATCAAGCGCCGTCAGATCCTGCTGGTCCAGGTCGTCAAGGAAGAGCGCGGCAACAAGGGCGCGGCGCTGACCACCTACCTGTCGCTTGCCGGACGCTATTCGGTGCTCATGCCCAACACGGGCCGGGGCGGCGGCATCTCCCGCAAGATCACCAATGCGGCCGACCGCAAGCGCCTGAAGGAAATCGCCCAGGAGCTGGAGGTGCCCGAGGGAATGGGCATCATCCTGCGCACGGCCGGCGCCTCCCGCACCAAGCCGGAGATCAAGCGCGACTACGAATATCTGATGCGTCTCTGGGAGAGCGTGCGCGAGCTGACCCTCAAGTCGGCGGCCCCTGCTCTGGTCTACGAGGAAGGCTCCCTCATCAAGCGCGCCATCCGCGACCTCTACAACAAGGACATCGACGACGTTCTCGTCGCTGGCGAGGAGGGCTACCGCGAGGCCAAGGACTTCATGCGAATGCTCATGCCGAGCCATTCGAAGCTGGTCCAGCCCTACCGCGATCCGCAGCCTCTCTTCGCGAAGTTCGGTGTCGAGGCCCAGCTCGATGCCATGTTCTCGAACGTGGTGACCCTCAAATCGGGCGGCTACCTCGTGATCAACCCGACGGAAGCCCTCGTTTCCATCGACGTGAACTCCGGCCGTTCGACCCGCGAGCACAACATCGAGGATACGGCGCTGCGCACCAACCTCGAAGCGGCCGAGGAGATCGCCCGTCAGCTCCGCCTGCGTGACCTCGCCGGCCTCGTGGTGATCGACTTCATCGACATGGAGGAGAAGCGGAACAACCGCGCCGTCGAGAAGAAGCTCAACGAGTGCCTGAAGAACGATCGCGCCCGCATCCAGGTGGGCCGCATCTCGCCCTTCGGCCTGCTGGAGATGTCGCGCCAGCGCATCCGCACCGGCGTGCTGGAATCCTCCTCGATCCCCTGCCCGCACTGCGCCGGCACCGGCTTCGTGCGCTCGACGCCGTCGGTCGCCCTGCAGGTGCTGCGCTCGATCGAGGAAACCCTCATCAAGAATTCCGGCTACAATCTCATCGTCCGCACGCGGATGGAGGCGGCCTTCTACATCCTGAACCAGAAGCGCATCCACCTGCGCGACCTGGAGACCCGCTTCGGCGTCGCGATTTCCATCGTGGTCGACGACAGCCTCCACGGCACGACGACCTATGCCATTGAGCGCGGCGAACCCGCCCTCAAGCTGGAACACAAGTCGGCTGCGACCGGCATCCAGATCGATGCCATCACCATCGACGAGCCTGTCGAGGAGGTTGAGGCTGAGGGTGAAGAGGAGATCGCCGAGGAGGCTCAGGGCGGTGAAGAGCGCGGCGAGGAAGAGGGCGGCGGACGCCGCCGTCGCCGCCGCCGTCGCCGCCGCGGTCGTGACCGGGAGGCCTTTGCGGGCGAAGCCCAGGCCGAGGAAGGGGCCGAGGCCGGAGAAGCCGAGGGCGAGTCCGACGAGGAAGAGGTCGAGATCGAAGCCTCCGGAGACGAAGCTGCTCCTGCCGAGGCCGGCGAGTCGGACGAAGAGTCCCGCGGTGGACGCCGCCGCCGTCGCGGTCGTCGCGGCGGTCGTGGGCGCGGCCGTGACGAGACGGTCGAGTTCGCCATGGAAGAAGGCTTCGTGGCCCCCGACGAGGTTCAGGCTACGCCGACCTCCGGCGAAGCCGCTCCGGCAGAGGCGAGCGCCGAGATGCAGGAGCCCCAGCCGGCAGCCGAGGCCGAGCCGATCGTCACCCCGTCTCGTCCCGTGGCCGAGGCTCCCGTTCCGCCGCCCGCTCCCGTCGTTCCCGAGCCGGAGCCGGTCGCCGTCGTCCTGACCCCGCCGGATCCCGAGCGCCCGAAGCGCGCCGGCTGGTGGTCCAAGGCCAAGTCGGTCCTGAGCGGGTCGTAAGGTTCAAAAAGAAATGCCCGGCGAGAAGCCGGGCATTTTCATTTGGGAGCCGTCACTTCTTCATGTCATGGCCGGGTTTGTCCCGGCCATCCCGACATCGTGAAGCGCTGTGCTTTCCGGATCGGGATCACCGGCACAAGGCTGGTGATGACGTGAGAGGTATTACCTCAACCATCCCCTCAGCCGCGCCACCGTCTCGCGGCAATCATTCTCGGAGCCGGCGAAGGACAGGCGCAGATAGTGTGAGCCTTCGATGGGGTCGAAATCGAGGCCTGGTGTTGCGGCCACGCCCGCCTCCTCCAGCATGCGCTTCGAGAAGCCGATGGAATCGTTCGTGAAGCGGGCGATGTCGGCATAGATGTAGAAAGCGCCGTCCACTGGATGCATCTCGGTCATGCCGATCTTGGGCAGCTCTTCGAGCAGGTACGCGCGGTTGCGGGCATATCCGGCCTTGACGGCCTCGAGTTCCTCCGCCGCGTCGAAGGCGGCGAGCGCCGCCACCTGCGACAGGTAGGGCGGCGAGATGTAGAGGTTCTGGGCCAGCCGCTCTATGGGCCGCACCAGACGGTCCGGCACCACGATCCAGCCGATGCGCCAACCTGTCATGCAATAGTATTTCGAAAAAGAGTTGATCACGACGGCATCGTCGTCGGAAGCCAGAGCGGTAGACGCGGACTCACCGTAGGTCAGACCGTGATAGATCTCATCGGACACGAACCACAGCCCCAGGCGGCGGCAGGTCTCGCCCAGTTCGGCCAGGGCCTTGCGGCCGATCATGGTGCCGGAGGGATTGGCCGGGCTCATGGCGAGAATGCCGTGCAGGGGCCTTTCCGCATGGGCCTTCTCGATGGCCTGGGCCGTCATGATCCAACCATCGACCTTGGCGAGCGGGATCGTCACCGGCTCGATGCCAAGGGCCTCCAGGATGTTGCGATAGGCCGGATAGCCCGGCGCCGTGATCGCCACCCGCTGACCCGGATCGAAGAGGCTCAAGAAAGCCAGCACGAATCCGGCCGAGGAGCCGGTCGTCACCACGACCCGCTCCGGCGCGATGCTCACACCGTAGGCATCGCGGTAATGCCGCGCGATCCGCTCCCGCAAGGCCGAGATGCCGAGGGCTTCCGTATAGCCGATACGGCCAAGATCGAGGGCGGCCTTGGCCGCCTCCCGGGCCGCGCGGGGCGCGGGCGCGGAGGGCTGGCCGACCTCCATGTGGATGACGCTGTCGCCCTGCCGTTCCTTGGCGGCGGCCGCGCTCAGTACGTCCATGGCGAGGAACGAGGCAACGCGATCCATGCGGCGCGCGATGAGGGGCGAATGGGGATCGGCGGATGATTTGGTCATGGAGAGGCTCGTATCCGGTTGCAGGGGCGGCCTCAAGGCGGTTCTTCCATGCCATTCCGACCAGAGCGTCAGCGGAGGGGAAGGGAATCCATCCTTCGCGCCTAATTGCGGATCCCCCTTCCCGCACTTCGCGCGCCGGGGATGACACCTTCCAACGTCATGGCCGGGCTCGGCCCGGCCATCCCGATAATGGGAGGCGCCGCCGTTCTCTGATCGGGATCACCGGCACAAGGCCGGTGATGACGCGGAGGTTTTATCCACGGACAGAGGCACGTGAATGGATCTCCTTCCCGTCCCTGCAGGCTGCCGGGAATGACACTGGTACCTTTGAACGTACGATACGGACCCGTGATTTGACGCCACACTCGGTAAACGGCTAACTCGCGGCAGAACAACGAGTCTCAACTCCGCCTCGAACCATTGTTAAAGACAGAGGCGTCAAAGGATTTCCGCAAAGGACCGCATATGCGCTTTTCGCTTCCCACAATCGCCCGGACCGCAGCCCTGCTCGGCGCTCTGGCGATCGCTCCCGCCGCGATGGCGCAGAGCCCGGTCTTCAACGAGCAGCAGAAGCAGGCCATCGGCGAGATCGTGAAGGACTACCTCCTGAAGAACCCGGAGGTCCTGACCGAGGTGATTGCCGAGCTCGAGAAGCGTCAGGCGGAAGCGCAGCAGATCGCCCAGGCCAGTGCGGTGAAGGAAACGAAACAGTCGCTCCTGAACGCTTCGCACTCCTATGTCGTCGGCAACCCGTCTGGCGACATCACCCTTGTGGAGTTCTTCGACTACAATTGCGGCTACTGCAAGAAGGCGCTCGTCGACGTCCAGACGCTCATGAAGAGCGACCCCAAGCTGCGCGTCGTCCTGAAGGATTTCCCGGTCCTCGGGCCGGATTCCGTCGAGGCCAGCCGTGTGGCGCTGGCGGTCAAGAACCAGCTCCAGGGCCAGAAACTCTTCGACTATCACGTGAAGGTCATGGACAGCCGCGGGCGGGTGAACGGCGAGCGCGCCATGGCGGTCGCCAAGGATATGGGCCTCGACATGGCGCGCCTTCAGAAGGACATGGAGAGCCCCGAGATCCGCAATGCGCTCCAGGAGAACATGGCCCTCGGCGACAAGCTTAGCCTGACCGGAACTCCCGCCTTTGTCGTCGGCGAGACCATTATCCCCGGCGCCGTCGGACTCGAGCCCCTGAAGCAGCTCGTGGACAATGTCCGCCAGTGCGGCAAGGCGAGCTGCGGATAGGCCCACGCTCAAGATCATCACCGGCCTAAGGCCGGTGATGATGATACGAAAGGCGTCGCTCTCGTCGGACCGAGATGGCCGGCACAAGCCCGGTCATGACGGGAAAATGGGTCAATTCCGTTACGGAACGCGCTCCTCGCTTGGGAAAGCCTTGGTTTTCCCCTTCCCCCCTACTCGCCTTTTGGCTAAGAGGGCGTTTCTGCTCCGCCTCGCGGAGCCTCAAGGAACGCTCCTCATCCGATGACCACTGTCTTCGTCCTCAACGGACCCAATCTCAACCAGCTTGGCCGCAGGGAGCCTCAGATCTACGGCAGCACCACGCTGCAGGACATCGAGAAGCTCGTGCGCGAGAAGGCCGAGACCTTGGGGACAGCGATCACGTTCCGGCAGTCGAACCATGAAGGACATCTGGTCGACTGGATTCAGGAAGCGGGAGTTCAGGGAGCCGGCATCGTCATCAATGCCGGCGCCTATACCCACACCTCGATCGCGCTCCGCGATGCCATCTCCGGCAGCGGGGCTCCGACGGTCGAGATCCATCTTTCGAATGTTCATGCTCGCGAGGGTTTTCGCCATCGTTCGCTCATAGCGCCCGTCTCCGTCGGCGTGATCTGTGGTTTTGGGCCCATGAGCTATCTGCTCGGCCTGAAAGCGGTTCACCGGGTGATGGTCGAGCGGGCCCATCAGGCGAAACCTTCCCAGCACTAGTTCCTCAGGAAGTAGAGGTAAGCCCATGGCCAAGGAAAACCCTTTCGATCCCGATCTCGTCCGTGAGCTGGCGAATCTGATCGCCGATACGGATCTCAGCGAGATCGAAGTGGAGAAGGGCGACCTTCGCATCCGCGTGGCCCGCATGGTCACTGCCGCCGTCACCGTTCCCGTGGCAGCCCCGGCCGCCCTGGCCCCTGCCCCGGTCGTTGCGCCGCCTCCTGCGGCCGCCGATGTTCCTGCGGCCGCAAAGCCCGGCGCACCCCATCCGGGCGCCGTGCTCTCGCCCATGGTCGGCACCGCCTACCGCAAGCCTTCTCCCGAAGCGAAGCCCTTCGTCGAGGTCGGCTCCAAGGTTCAGGCCGGCGACAAGGTCCTGCTCGTCGAGGCCATGAAAACCTTCAACGAGATCGTGGCGCCCCGCGCCGGCACCGTAACCGCCATCTATGTCGAAGACGGAACTCCTGTTGAATACGGCGAACCCCTCCTCGTCATCGAGTAAGGCGCGATATGTTCGATAAGATCCTCATTGCCAATCGCGGCGAGATCGCCCTGCGCATCCTGCGCGCGGCGAAGGAGCTCGGCATCGCCACCGTCGCGGTACATTCCACCGCCGACGCGGATGCCATGCATGTGCGGCTCGCCGACGAGAGCGTCTGCATCGGTCCTCCGGCCGCCCGCGACAGCTATCTCAACATTCCAGCCCTGATCGCCGCCTGCGAGATCACCGGGGCGGATGCGATCCATCCCGGCTACGGTTTCCTCTCCGAGAACGCGCGCTTCGCGGAGGTGCTGGAGCATCACCGCATCGCCTTCATCGGCCCGAAGGCGGAGCATATCCGCATCATGGGCGACAAGATCGAGGCCAAGCGCACCGCCAAGCGCCTCGGCATCCCCTGCGTGCCCGGCTCCGAAGGCGGCATCAACGACGAGGCCGAGGCCAAGAAAGTCGCCAAGGACATCGGCTACCCGGTCATCATCAAGGCGGCCGCCGGCGGCGGCGGGCGCGGCATGAAGGTGGCGCGCAACGAGGAAGACCTCATCCACGCCTTCCAGACTGCCCGGACGGAGGCCAAGGCCGCCTTCGGCGACGACGCGGTCTATATCGAGAAATATCTCGAGAAGCCGCGCCACATCGAGATCCAGGTTCTCGGCGACGGCAAGGGCAACGCCATCCATCTCGGCGAACGCGACTGCTCCCTGCAGCGCCGCCACCAGAAGGTCTGGGAGGAAGGCCCCTCGCCGGCTCTCAATGTCGAGATGCGCGAACGCATCGGCGGCATCGTGGCGAAGGCCATGCAGGACCTGCAATATGCGGGCGCCGGCACCATCGAGTTCCTCTACGAGGACGGCGAATTCTACTTCATCGAGATGAACACCCGCATCCAGGTCGAGCATCCGGTCACGGAAATGATCACCGGCATTGATCTCGTCAACGAGCAGATCCGCGTCGCAGCCGGCGCGCCGCTCTCGGTCACGCAGGCAGACATCAAGATCGAAGGCCATGCCATCGAGTGCCGCGTGAACGCCGAGCATCCCTCGACCTTCCGCCCCTCGCCCGGCACGATCACCTATTTCCACCCGCCGGGCGGCCTCGGCGTACGTGTCGATTCGGCGGCCTACCAGGGCTACCGCATCCCGCCGCACTACGATTCCCTCGTGGGCAAGCTCATCGTCCATGGCCGCACCCGCAACGAGTGCCTCATGCGCCTGCGCCGGGCTCTCGACGAGTTCGTGGTCGACGGCATCGACACCACGCTGCCGCTCTTCCGCACCCTCGTGCGTAACCCAGAAATCCAGAACGGCCAGTACGACATCCACTGGCTCGAAAACTTCCTGAAGACGGGCGGTCTGGGCGAAAGCGAATAGACTTGTTACAAAATTTCACGCCCTCTATTCTGGCATTGTCGGAACAAGAGGGCCTCGTTTCTGAAAGCGAGGCGATGGGAGATCATACCTCGCTTTCTTTATGTCGGATTTGGGCTTCGCCGCCCGAAACCACTTGATCTGTGGGGCCTTGCGACAAAGGCTCGGAAAACGGATGACGAGATCCAGGAACTTGGCAAAATCTACCTGAGATCAATCTGACTTCGCGTCTCGCTTATCCTATTTTATGAAGGATAGCCCGACTGATCGGATACGTGTGTGAATGACCCGGTCTCCCGACCACGCGATTGAGATTACCCCCGACATTCTCCTGAAAGCCTATGCGGCTGGCATCTTTCCCATGGCGGAGGACGCGGACGACCCTTCGCTCTTCTGGGTCGAGCCGCGCGAGCGGGGCATCATCCCCCTCGACAATTTTCACATCTCCAAGCGCCTCGCCCGGACGGTCCGCTCGGACCAGTTCGAAATCCGGGTCGATCGGGACTTCGACGGAGTGGTGTCCGGCTGTGCCGCGCCCGGCGTTGATCGCGAAAAGACCTGGATCAGCCGTCGGATTCGAGAACTCTACGGCGAGCTCTTCGATGCCGGCTATTGCCATACGGTTGAGGCCTACCGGGAAGGCCGGCTCGTCGGCGGCCTCTATGGGGTGCGCCTCAACGGAGCCTTCTTCGGCGAGAGCATGTTCCATACGGAACGGGATGCCTCGAAGGTCGCCCTCGTGCATCTGGTGGCCCGCTTGCGCCGAGGCGGGTTCTCGCTCCTGGACACCCAGTTCGTGACCTCGCATCTGGCGCAGTTCGGCGCCGTCGAGGTTCCCAGGCGCACCTACAAGCAGATGCTGCGCAATGCCATGGAGCATGGCGCCGATTGGGATTCCTGGCCGCGGGACAAGATCGTCGGCGGCGAGGAAGCCCTCGCGGCCATCGCTGCCTGAGGTCAGCGATCCGTGTTGATGATCGGCGCCGCGGGAGCCTGACGCCGAGCAGGCTGCCGCTGCTGCGGTGCCGGCTGCCGAAGAGGCGCCGTCTCGACGGCAGGCGGGCGCGGTGCTGTGGTGCCGCCGGGCGCCATGATGTCGCCGGGACGCCCAGTCTCGCCTGGGGCGCGGGCCGTATCCTGGATCGGCGGCAATTCCTCGGGCGTCTCCTTCGGCTCGGCGATGATCTCGGTGCCGCCTTTGCAGTCGACGAGCCAGATGTCGTAGACCGGATGCTCCAGGCCGTGCAGACCGGGGCTGGCGGCAAAAAGCCAGCCCGAAAAGACCCGTTTGGTCTTTCCGTCGGTTCCGGGCTCGTCCACTTCGATGAACGAGGTGGTGTTCGGCGTTTCCGTCGGCGGCTTGGTGAAGCAGACCCGCGGCGTCATCTGCAGGGCGCCGAACTGGACGGTCTCGTCGATCCCGACCTCGAACGACACGATGCGCCCGGTGATCTTGTCGAGCCCCGAGAAGACCGCCGTCGGATTCTTAATCCGGTCCGCATGAGCCGCGCTGAGGCTGCCGATTACCGCTGCGAGCACGAAAGCTGCCCGCGTCCATCCGAGTTTCATCATATGATCCAAGCCAAGTTCGATTGGCGGTTCCTGTCCGGCCAGTCCGGCCGCACCCTTGTCCCGGCAACGCGATAACACGCGAACCATGATGGAAAAAGGGCAAGCCGGGAAAGATGGCACTTTGGATGCCAGTTGATAAGCTTGGCTTCACGATGCTGCGGGAAAGAATGCAGGAACCTCATGGACGAAGCCCGGAAACGCCTCGGTTTCCTCTCGCAGGACGGGACGATCGCCCTCGCCCGCCATGGTGCTCTGCTGCCGGATCCGAGCTCAGTACTGATCTCAGCTGACGTGCGGCTCGCGGAGGACGTCGTCCTCTGGCCCAACGTCATTCTCCAGATCTCGGAAGGCGGGAGCCTCACCATCGCCCGGGGAACGAACCTTTTCCCCGGAACCCGGATCGTCGCAGCTGGCGGATCGGTCACGATCGGCGCCGGAACGGAGATCGGCGAGGAAGGAGGTTTCACCATCAGGGCCGGTGCGGGCGAGACCATCGGTATCGGGGACGGTGCCCGTCTCCTCGGCGGAGGATCGCTCACCCTGTCGAACCGAATCGGCCGCGGCGCTCAGATCCTCGGGCCTATCCGCTGCCAGAACTGCCGCCTGAGCGATGGCGGGACCTATCGCGATCCCGAGCCGGACGAGCGTGGCGGTGTTCTGAAGGGTTCAGGCATCGCACGCGGGATCGAGGTGCCGCAGGGACATGTGATCCAGGCTTTCGGCCTGTTCGGCGAGGCCGTCACGCGGCGGCAATCCTATTTTCACCCGAAGGGCTGAGGCTTGGGAACGGCAGCGTAAGCTACTTTCCGTGTCATTCCCGGCCGGAGAAGGCGCAGCGGAGGGGAAGGGAATGACAGAGCTGCATCCCCCTATCGGCGTCATGGCCGGGCTCGTCCCGGCCATCTCGCTTTAGAAGGATGCTGCATCTCCAATCGGGATCACCGGCACATGGCCGGTGATGGCAAGCGGAAACGTCATCCCGAACGGGGTGCGAGCGACGATCCGGATCGCGGGACGAGAATGAGGTGGGCAATCCTCTTTCTCCTCGCTGGATGGCTCGCTCGATAGGGGCAACGATCCGACGACGATTGCCGGAATGCGAGTCGAATGCAACGGCCGAGGCAGGATGGCGGCGATAGCGCGTCGTGTGGAATGAGGGTTCGCATCGGGAAAAGCAGGCCCTGCTTCCAGTTCTGTTCGATGCGCCGCTCAGACAAGGCGAGCATCCCCCGCGAAAGAGCACAGGACTTTCCGAAACAGCTGACCCGAACACTTTCTCCCTCTCCCGAAGAGAACCCGTGCTCGGTGTTTTCCTGACCGCGATTCAGGTGTTCCCCTAATTCCGCTTTTGCGCAGCCACCCTAACCTCTCTCATGGGACCGGATTCCGGGTGAAGCCACGTTAGCGTCACGGGCTGCCCATGGAGGGAGAGCCGTCATGAAGCTGACTGTGTTGACCGCCGTTCTCGCCGCCGCATCGTTCGTCGTCCTGACGCCCGCCGACGCCGCCCCCATGCCGGGCCTCGGCTCGATCGCGCAGGCGGCTCCAGACCTCATCGAGACGGTTCAGCATCGGCGCGGCGGAGCCGCGCGCCGAGGCTACGTCGCCAGGGGACCGCGCGGCGGTGTCGTGGCCGGACGAGGCACCGTTGTGCGCCCCGGCTATCGCCCAGTCCGCCCGCTGCCTAGGCCCGTGGTCGTCAGGCCGGGCTGGCGCCGACCCGCCGCCTACTGGTGGCGCCCCGGCGCGGCGGTCGCCGCCGGAGCGGCACTCGGTTTCGTCACGGCTGCCGCAGCCACGGCCTATGCCGGTCAGCCGCCGGCACCCGGCTATTGCTGGTACTACACCAACCCCCAACGCACGCAGGGTTTCTGGGACGTCTGCCCCCGCTGACACACAGGAGGACATCATGGATCTCCACAACAGCCACAACATCCACAAATGCGTCGCCGAGGGTATCGGCACCTTCTGGCTCACCTTCGGCGGCTGCGGCAGCGCGGTGATTGCCGCGAGCTTTCCGCAAGTCGGCATCGGCCTGCTCGGTGTCTCGCTCGCCTTCGGCCTCACGGTGCTCACCATGGCCTATGCCATCGGCCACATCTCGGGCTGCCATCTCAATCCGGCCGTGACGATCGGCCTCGCAGCGGGCGGACACTTCCCAAAACAGGACATCGCGCCTTACGTCGTGTCCCAGGTGATCGGCGCCATCATCGCGGCTTTCGTGCTCTACCTGATCGCTTCGGGCGCTCCCGGGTTCGACCTGTCCAAGGGCTTTGCCGCCAACGGCTACGGCGCGCATTCGCCTGGCCAGTACAGCCTGATCTCCGGCTTCGTGGCCGAGGTCGTGCTGACCATGATGTTCCTATTCGTTATCATGGGCGCGACCCACGGCAAGGCGCCGGTCGGGTTCGCCCCCATCGCCATCGGGCTGGCGCTGACGCTGATCCACCTCGTCGGCATCCCGATCACCAACACCTCGGTGAACCCAGCCCGCAGCACGGGCCCTGCCCTGTTCGTCGGCGGCTGGGCGCTGGCGCAGCTCTGGCTGTTCTGGGTCGCGCCGCTGATCGGCGGGGTCCTCGGCGGCATCCTCTATCGCTGGCTCAGCGAAGAGCCATCCGCACAGGTGACAGGCGTCACGCCGCCGGCTCCGGCCGAGTGAGGCCGATCCGAATGGCTCACCAGAGGCAAGTGAGGAGCGCGATGCTTGGAGCCATTCTTGCAACGCTCGCATTGATGGGGGCAGGCATGTCGACCCACGCGCAAAACGTCTCTTCCGATGAAATCGCAATCCGCCAGATCCACCGCCGTGCCGTCGAGGCTGTGATCTGGGGCATGCCGGCGGTCAACTATGATCTCATGGTCCAGGCGCTGCTCAAGGCCGGCGGTGGATGGAACCAGGTGGTCTACTGGTCGCGCCCGTCCGACTGGAAGAACCAGACGCTGACCCCCCAATCCCGACACGATCTATCTCATGCCGTTCTTCAACACGAAGGAGGCCGGGCCAGTCGTCCTGGAGATCCCGCCCGCCGACGGGGGCTCCATCACCGGCAGCGTGGATGACGCCTGGCAGACGGCGCTCGGAGATGTGGGGCCGGCAAGCACCGACAAGGGCAAGGGCGGCAAGTATCTCGTTCTGCCGCCGGGTTACAGGGAGGCTGTTCCCGACGGCTATATCCCGCTGCCGTCCAGCACCTATCAGAGCTTTGCCCTGCTGCGCTCGAACTTCAGCGGCCGCAGCGATGCCGAGATCGCGAAGGCGGTCGCCTATGGCAAGCGGGTCAAGGTGTATCCACTCTCACAGGCAGGCAATCCGCCGGCCACGACGTTCGTCGATGTGATGGACAGGGTCTACGACGCAACGATCCCGTCCGACCTCGGCTTTTTCGAGTCCCTCGATCGGATCGTCCAGTCCGAGCCATGGCTGGAGCGGGATAGGGTGATGATCGACATGCTCAAGACAATCGGCATCGAGAAGGGCAAGCCGTTCAGTCCCGATGAGAGCACGCGACCAATTCTGGACAATGCCATCGGCGAGGCCCGGGCCTGGATCGATGCCAAATACGAGTCGATGTTCGTTCCGCCGTTCTTCAAAGGCCAGCACTGGGCCTTGCCAGTTGCGCCTGACGTGATCGAAGGCTTGCAGACGAACTACGCCCAACCCGGGTCCTATCCCATCGATGCACGGGGCGTGACGTATTCAATGGGGTTTTTCAGTGCCAGGCACCTCGGGGCTGGCCAGTTCTACCTCCTCACGATCAAGGACAAGGACGGTCAGCCACTCAACGGTGCCAACTCGTACGTCCTGCGCGTGCCGGCGAATCCTCCTGTCGACCTGTACTGGTCGGTGACCGCCTATGACCGGCAGACGCACGCGCTGATCCGGAACATGCCACGCGCGAGCGTCGCGTCCAATGCCGCCGGCGTGCGGAAGAACCCTGACGGTTCGGTGGACATCTCCTTCGGGCCCAAGGCGCCAGCCAGGCAGGAGGCAAACTGGGTGCCAACCGATCCGCAGCGCGGCTTCGAGCTGATGCTTCGCGTCTATGGACCGAGGAAGGAGTTCTTCGACAAGGCCTGGGTGCTGCCGGATGTTGAACGCGTCGCGGCGCAATGATCGGGAGAAAGCCATGAGATTTGCCAGTGCCCTCGTCTGGAGCGTCGTTTCGTTCGCAATGGCGAGCAGCGCTTTCGCCCAGGGTTCCATTCCGGTCACGGTCGACAATTTCATTCGGGCGGAGACGGACCTCTACTTCGCCACTCCGGTCGAGCAGGCCGGGGGTACCGGCAAGTTCTTCCATTACCGCGAACCGATGCAGATCGATCACCAGACCGTCGTGCGGGCCAACCGCGACACGCTGTATTCGGCGGCGCTGATCGACCTTGATGCGGGACCGGTGACGGTCACGCTGCCTGACGCGGGCGAGCGCTTCATGTCCATGATTGTGATCAACCAGGATCACTACGTGGTCGGCGACGTCGTGTATCGCCCTGGCAGCTACAGATACGACAAGGAACGGGCAGGCACCCGCTATGTGATGATCGGCCTGCGCACGCTTGTGAACCCCGAGAACCCGAAGGACATCGAGCAGGTCCATACCTTGCAGGATGCGGTCAGGATCGGCCAGGCAAGCGCCGGCCGCTTCGAGGCGCCGAACTGGGACCAGGCCAGCCAGAAGAAGGTGCGCGATGCATTGCTGGTGCTCGCCTCGACCCTTCCCGACTTTAAGCGGGCGTTCGGCGCCAAGGACCAGATTGACCCTGTCCGGCACCTGATCGGCACGGCGGCGGCCTGGGGCGGCAATCCCGACAAGGACGCCACCTACCTCAACATCACGCCTGCCAGGAACGATGGCACGACAATCTACAGGCTGAATGTGAAGGACGTCCCGGTCGACGCCTTCTGGTCCGTCAGCGTCTACAATGCGGACGGCTACTTCCAGCCCAACCCGCAGAAGGCCTATTCGCTCAACAATCTGACCGCGAAGGAGGCCGATGGGGCGATTGCGGTCCAGTTCGGCGGCTGCGACGGCAACGTCCCGAACTGTCTGCCGATTGTGAAGGGCTGGAACTACACAGTGCGGCTCTACCGGCCACGCGCCGAGATCCTGAACGGCACGTGGAATCTCCCAGAAGCGCGGCCCATGAACTGAACGACACCTTCGGGAAAACAGGGAGACCTGAGGCCATGTCCTTCATCGACA
>KI911970.1:62395-71440 GCA_000517005.1 Microvirga lupini | reverse complement strand
GACGGTCGGGAGCTGGGCGACACTGATCTTCGGCTTCGTGTTCTGGCCGCTCGTGCTGATCTGGGCCTATGTGGACGTGCCGGAACGGCGGGAGACCTCCAAGTGATCGTCGTTCTGCTCAATGCCTACATCGCGCTACTCGCCCTGTTCGTCTGGCTGCGGTTCATTCCGTTCAATACGTTCTGGAAGATCTCTCCGGTCATCGTCCTGCTCGCCCTCCTGATCGGCCTGTTCATTCCCATGGGCTGGGGTGCGCCGTCCGGGCCCGCGGCCGTCTTGCGCAATTCGGTGCAGATCGTTCCCTCGGTGTCCGGTGAGGTCACCGACGTACCGGTCGCAGCCAATACGCCACTCAAAGCAGGCGATGTCCTGTTTCGCATCGATCCGACCTCCTATCAGGCGCAGGTCCAGGCCATCGAGGCGCAGCTCAAATTTGCCGAATTGCGCTTGGGCCAGTTCTCCGAGTTGCAGCGCCGCGACACTGGGCGAGCCTTCGATGTGCAGGAGCGGGAGTCCGAGGTCGCGCAATTGCGGGCCCAACTCGATAGCGCCAGGTGGAGCCTCGACCGGACCACGGTACGCGCACCGGCCGACGGCTACGTGACCAACCTCGCGCTGCGCAAGGGCGCGCGTGTGACCGGGCAGTCCCCAGTCATGGCTTTCATCGACACGTCGGAGACGATCTTCGGCGCCGAGATCCCCCAGATCTACGCCCGCTATATCGAGGTCGGCCAGCCGGTAGAGGTCACGTTCAAGGCGGCCCCAGGCCAGGTCTTCACGGGAAAGGTGGAGACGGTCCTGCAGGCGATCGCGACAGGGCAGTCCCAGCCCGGCGGCTTGGCCGTCGCCCCACAGGGCGTTCAGGCGGCGCCCTTCGTGGTCCGGTTCACTCTCGACGATCCGTCGGTCGCCGGGCGCCTGCCGGCCGGAAGCACGGGAGTGGCGGCAATCTTCACCGAGCACGTCAAAGCAGCCCACGTCATCCGCAAAGTCGTGCTGCGGCAGACCGCCATCCTGAACTACGTCAACCCATTCTGATGGGGCAAGAGCATGGAACCGTACGGCATGAGGGACTGAGAACATGACAGCCATTCTCGAACATGTGCACACCCATGCCCAACAGCATGATCCGAACATGGTCTGGATTCCCGGCGGCACGTTCCGCATGGGTTCGGACAAGCACTATCCCGAAGAAGCGCCGGTGCACCGGGTCACCGTCGATGGTTTCTGGATCGACCGGGCGCCGGTCACCAACCGGGAATTCCGGCGCTTCGTCGAGGCAACCGGCCATGTCACCATCGCAGAGCGCAAGCCCGATCCGAAGGATTATCCCGGGGCGCTGCCGGAAATGCTGAAGGCCGGCTCCCTCGTTTTCACGCCGCCGGACTATCCCGTCGATCTGCGGGATTGGAGTCAATGGTGGGCCTTCACCTTCGGGGCGACCTGGCGCCGCCCTTACGGACCGAAGTCCTCGATCAAGGGTCTCGACGATCATCTGGTGGTCCATGTCGCCTACGCCGATGCCGAGGCCTACGCCGCCTGGGCCGGCAAGAGCCTGCCGACGGAAGCCGAGTGGGAGTTCGCCGCCCGTGGCGGGCTCGATGGCGCCGAATTCGCCTGGGGCGACGAGTTCACGCCCGAAAGGCGGCAGATGGCGAACACCTGGCAAGGCGCCTTCCCGTTCCAGAACAAGCGCGAGGACGGCTACGAGCGCACCTCGCCCGTCACCGCCTTCCCGCCGAATGCTTATGGCCTGTACGACATGATCGGCAATGTCTGGGAATGGACCTCGGATTGGTACACGCCGAAGCATTCGGCCGATGCTCCGAAGGCCTGCTGCATCCCGGAGAACCCGCGCGGTGGCCGCGAGGCTGACAGCTACGATCCGTGCCAGCCGCAGATCCGCATCCCACGCAAGGTGCTGAAAGGCGGCTCGCATCTGTGCGCCCCAAGCTATTGCCGCCGCTACCGCCCAGCGGCCCGGCATGCGCAGCCCGTCGACACCTCGACGAGCCATATCGGCTTCCGGTGCGTGGTGCGGGAACGAGGAGCCATGTGATGGCCGACACCGTCACACCCACCCAGTTGCTGCTGGCCCGTCTGGTAGTCATCGTGGCGGCGATCCTCGTCGTGCTCGGCTTCTTCTGGTACGGCTTCTCCGCCGACGTGCACGAACGGATCTGGCGTGACATCGCGGAACGTCCCGGCGGGCCGATGACCTTCCGCTTCATCCTCCAGCCCTGCATGGCAGCCCTCGCCGCCTTCCACGATGGTGCCAAGGATGCCCACCTCGGCCGCTCGCCGTATCTGTGGTCGCTCCTGAGCCGCTCGGATGAAAGTGCCGGACGCCTGCGTGAAGGCCTGATCGCGACCGCGCGGATCATCCTGCTCGGCCTCGGTATGGACGGGGTCTACCAGGCATTCGTGCTCAAGACCTTCTATCCGGGCGAGATGGTGCTCATCGCGCTCCTGCTCGCCTTTCTCCCTTACGTGCTGCTGCGCGGGCCGTTCGCCCGCCTCGTCGCTTGGTGGGACAAGCGCAAATCAGCCCGCACACCGCGCGGCCCCACACCAAGCGGAAGGTAAGCACCATGCCCGACGACATGACGAAGACTTTGCCGGAGAGGCCCAGGCGGACGACCGAGCAGCCGGTACCTCCGATCCCGGTCGTCGACGAGACGAAAACCGACCAAGCCTCGGTCCAGTACTCGCATTTCCGCACGAAGCTTTCCACGCATCGCACCGGCCTGTCCGAGCACCGCACATCGCTGTCCGAATACCGCACCGACCTGTCGACATACCGGACGACCCTCTCCACGGACCGAACCGAGATGTCGATGCGCCGGACAGGCATGTCGTTCCAGCGCACCCGGATGAGCGCCGACCGTACGCTCATGTCGGTGATCCGCACCTCCCTGTCGCTGATTGGATTCGGATTCACGATCTACCAATTTTTCGAGAAGCTCAGGGAGGCTGGAACCCTCACGCATGCCGCAGCGCCCCGCAATTTCGGTATCGCGCTGGTCCTGCTCGGGATCGCGATGCTCATCATCGGCATCGCCTATCACGTGCAGTTCATGCTCGGCCTGCGCCACGAGCGCCGGGCCATGGCCGCAGCGGGGCTCGTGCATGCGGAGAGCGTCTTCCCGCCGTCGATGACATTGCTCACCGCAATTGTCCTCCTGCTGATCGGCGTCTTCGCCGTCATCAGCATGGTCTTCCAGGTCGGGCCCTTTGGTTGAGGAGGCACCAGCCCGTCCCCTTGCAACACCTCCACATCCAGGGAGCCGATTATGGCAAAGCAGCCTAAGAAGCAGAACGGCAAGCCGAACGTCCTCGTCATCTGGGGCGACGACATCGGCATCTCGAACCTGAGTTGTTACAGCCACGGACTGATGGGCTACCAGACACCCAATATCGACCGTCTTGTGAAAGAAGGCATGATGTTCACCGACTCCTACGGCGAGCAGTCCTGTACCGCCGGCCGCTCCTCCTTCATCACCGGGCAGAGCGTCTACCGCACCGGCCTGTCGAAAGTCGGCATTCCGGCCGCGCCTATCGGCATGAACGAGAAGATCGTCACCATCGCGGCCCTGCTCAAGGAACAGGGCTACGCCACGGGACAGTTCGGCAAGAACCATCTCGGCGACCTGAACCACATGCTGCCGACCAATCACGGCTTCGATGAATTCTTCGGCAACCTCTATCACCTCAATGCCGAGGAAGAGCCGGAGATGGACAACTATCCGTCCGAAAAGGACTTCCCCAACTTCCGCAAGACCTTCGGGCCACGCGGGGTCATTCATTCCTGGGCGACGGACAAGGATGACCCAACCGAGATGCCGCGCTGGGGCAAAGTCGGCAAGCAGAAGATCGAGGATACCGGCCCACTGAACAAGAAGCGCATGGAGACATGTGACGATGAATTCGCAGCGGCGGCCAAGGATTTTATGAAGCGCCAGAACGATGCGGGCAAGCCGTTCTTCGTCTGGCTCAATACCACCCATATGCATCTGTTCACGCACCCCAAACCGGAGAGCAAGGGGCAAGCCGGACGCTGGCAATCGCCCTATCACGACACCATGGTTGACCACGACAAGCTCGTAGGCGACGTTCTTGACTATCTCGACGAACTCGGCATTGCCGACGACACCTTCGTTATGTATTCGACCGACAACGGCCCGCACCGGAACACCTGGCCGGACGGTGCGACCACGCCGTTCCGGAGCGAGAAGAATACCAACTGGGAAGGTGCCTTCCGCGTGCCGCTGATCGTGCGCTGGCCCGGTAGGATCGAGGCCGGCTCGATCGCCAACGGCATCGTGCAGCACCACGACTGGCTGCCGACGTTCCTGGCCATGGCCGGCGCCCCGGACATCGTGGAGAAACTGAAGAGCGGTTATCAGGCCATTGGGCGAACCTATAAGAACCATATCGACGGCTTCAACCTGCTGCCTTACCTGACCGGCGCGACCAAGGAGAGCCCTCGAAACTTCTTCTTCTACTTCAGCGACGATGGCGACGTCCTTGCTCTGCGCTACGACAACTGGAAGCTCGTGTTCATGGAGCAGCGCATGCAAGGGACGCTGGGCGTGTGGGCAGAGCCTTTCGTACGGTTGCGGCTGCCCAAGATCTTCAATCTCCGTACCGATCCCTACGAGTTTGCTCCAATCACCTCGAACACCTACTACGACTGGATGCTCCACAATGCCTTCTTCGTTTATGCGGCGCAGGCCGCCGCGGCGAAGTTCGCCGACACGTTCAAGGAGTTCCCAGCGGTTCAGAAGCCGAACACCTTCACCATCGACGATGCCATGGCGAAGATGTCCGAGGGAGCAAGCGGAGACTGAACAAAGCCGGTCGGGCGGCAATCCTGCCGCCCGACCAACAACGAAAGGCGAGGTTGGAATATGGCGGATCAAGTGCTTCCATCCTGGAACGATGGCCCGGTGAGGTCCGCCATTCTCGACTTCGTGGCGCGTGTGACGAAAGAGGGCGGGCCGGACTTCGTTCCGCCCTCAGAGCGTATCGCCACCTTCGACAATGACGGCACCCTGTGGTGCGAACAACCCCTGCAGAACCAGTTCTTCTTCGCCTTCGACCGGCTGGAGGCCCTCGCAGCGAAGGATCCTTCCCTACGCGAGCGCCAGCCGTTCAAGGCCTTCCTGGAACGCGACCTCGCGACCATCCATGCTCTCGGCAAGCAGGCCGCCTTCGAACTCGCCTTCTCCACCCATGCGGGCATGACGGCGGACGAGTTTGCCGGAATTGCAAAGGAATGGTTCGCCTCGGCCCGGCATCTCAAACTCGGCATCCCGTACGCCCAATGCATCTACCGGCCCCAGATCGAGCTTCTCAGCTTTCTGCGGGCCAACGGCTTCAAGACCTTCATCGTCTCGGGCGGTGGCATCGACCTCATCCGGGCTTTCGCGGAGGAGAATTACGGCATCCCGCCCGAGCAGGTCATCGGGTCGAGCGTCAAGCTGCGCTTCGAGACCAGCGGTGGCCAGGTGGATCTGATGCGCCTGTCCGAGCTCAACAGCTTCGACGACCGCGAGGTGAAGCCGGCAAACATCGCCCTGCATATCGGGCGCCGCCCCATCCTCGCCTTCGGCAATTCCGACGGGGATCTCGCCATGCTGCGCTACATGCTGGCGGGCAAGGGAGCGCAGCTCGCCCTGCTGCTGCACCATGACGATGCCGAACGGGAGTTCGCCTACGACCGGGAGTTCCGCCTCAGTCCGCTGATCGAGGCGCTCGACAAGGCGGACGAGTACGGGATCACGTTGGTCAGCATGAAGGAAGCCTGGAAAACCGTTTTCCCGAATGCCCCTGCGACCGCGGCAGAGAATCGGACCTCTTCATGAACCAACCGGAGGTGCCATGAAGGAATGGCTGATCGCCGTCACGGAATACGCCATTATCGCCATCGACGCGATGGCCCTCGTCATCGTCCTCTTCGGAACGGTGGAAGCCTTCATCTCGGGCCTGCGCCTGATGCTTGCCGGAACGATGACGAATGCCATGCGGCGCGAGGTCTGGCTGCGCTATGCCCGCGTGCTGGTCGCCGGGCTGACCTTCCAGCTTGGAGCGGACATCATCGAAACGTCGATCACGATCGGTTGGGAATCCGTCGCGAGGCTCGGCGCCATCGCGGTGATCCGGACTTTCCTCAACTTTTTCCTGGAGCGCGATCTGACCGAGATCCGCGAGCGGCAGCACGAGAGTGCTGAGGGCCGGACCAAGGCATCGAGAGGAGTTTAGGATGAACCGTCGCCAATTGATCGCCTTCCTCGCGGCTGGCCTGCTCGCCCTCTGGCAACCGCTCGCAGCGCCTCGAGCGCAAGCCCCCGTACCCGACCCGCTGCCCTCTTGGAACGATGGCGCGGCCAAGCAGGCCATCGTCGACTTCGTCGACCGCGTGACCCGAGAAGGCGGGCCCGACTTCGTGGCGCCGCCTGAGCGCATCGCCACCTTCGACAATGATGGCACCCTCTGGGCCGAGCAGCCTGTCTATTTCCAGCTCGCCTTCGCGCTCGACGAGATCAAGCGATTGGCGCCGCAGCATCCGGAATGGACGGACAGGGAACCGTTCCGGTCGGTCATCGCAGGAGACATGCATGGTCTCATGGCGGCAGGCGAGAAGGCCCTGCTGGAGATCCTGGCGATTACGCATTCCGGAATGACCACCACCGAATTCACCAAGGCCGTAGCGGACTGGTTCGCAACGGCGCGACACCCGACGAAGGACCGCCCTTACACGAAGCTGGTCTATCAGCCCATGCTGGAATTGCTCGCGTATCTGCGCGCCAACGGCTTCAAGACCTTTATCGTCTCGGGTGGCGGGATCGAGTTCATGCGCGTCTTCGCCGACAAGGCCTATGGCATCCCGCCCGAGCAGGTGGTGGGCTCCTCCGGCGTCACGAAATTCGAGATTGGGGCTGACGGCAGGCCCGTGCTCATGAAGGAACCGAAGGTCGAGTTCATCGACGACGGACCGGGTAAGCCTGCCGGGATCAACCGCTTCATCGGGAGGCGCCCGATCTTCGCCTTCGGCAACTCGGACGGCGACCTCCAGATGCTGCAATGGACGGCAGCCGGCGATGGTCGGCGCTTCAAGGGCATCGTCCACCACATCGATGCCGAACGAGAATGGGCCTATGATCGCCAGTCTCACGTCGGCAAGCTCGATAAAGCCCTCGACGAGGCAAACGCTAGGGGCTGGACCGTCGTCGACATGCGGCGGGACTGGAAGACGGTGTTCCCTTCCCAATGATTGTCAATCCCGGATGCAAGGAGGATGAAGGCTTCCATCGGACGGGTTATGTCAAGGATCGACCAGCTTGTTGCGGATCGCGTAGCGCACCAGGGTTGCCGTCGAGTTGACGTTGACCTTGCGCATGGCCGAAGCTCGATGGCTTTCGACGGTTTTCAGATTGAGACCGAGAATTTGGGCCACCTCCTTGTTGCTGTGGCCTTCCGCAATGAGCTGAACCACGCCCCTCTCCCGGGCGGTCAGCACGCCATCGGCGGCATGTCCCTGTAACAGAAAGGCGTTCAGAAGGGCCTCGGAGACACGTCCGGTAAAGAACGGCTTGTGCTGCGACAGCGATTCGACCGCCGCAATGAGGAACTTCCGGGCATCGGATTTCAGAAGATACCCACGCACTCCGGCCTCGAGAGCTTCGCGTAACAGCAATTCGCTTTCATGTATGGTGAAGATCAGAACTTCGGTCTGTGGCCAGATCGTGCGGATTTCCCGTGTCGCATCGACACCGTTGAGGGAGGGAAGCTGATAATCGAGAATGGCGACGTCCGGTTTGGTCTCGGCCACCAGCTCGACAGCCCTGCGGCCATCCTCAGCTTCGGCAACGACCTCCCATCCGGATTGGCTGCTCAGGATGGCGTTGAGTCCGGAGCGAACCACCTCATGATCGTCGGCTATCAGGATGCGCGTCATGGCAGAATGCGCCCTCCCCGCAATAGATCCTTATAGCCTAAAAGCTCGACAGCAGGACCCGGGGAAAACCCTGAAAACCGCCCGGACGATTACCCATCGGACGAATGACTTCCCTTTGCCGCTCTTTTGTCATGCATTCAGAGCCACGACTGCCGGTGTGAAGTGCGGCCCATCACGATGGTGGCATCAGGGCTTCTCCCCCTCGATCTCAGGCGTGCGTAGAATTTGAAGCGGTCTCGCCCTGCAACTCCTGCAGTGTCTCGGCATTGGGGCAGTACTCAGCGTAATGAGCGGGCGCTTCCCCCTGATCGAGATCGTGTCGGCAGCGGATGGCCGCCGTGCATCCCGAGCAGGTCAAGCTCATGTCACGCATCAGCGTTGCGTGGATTTGCCTGATCTGGTCGGCATCGAGTGAAAGCGCATTCATGAGACGCGGCAGTTCTTCCGCGGCGTCCGGGCCTCGCGCGACGAGGATAGGCAGCATTTCTGCGGGAACCCCGATGTCTCGGGCTAGCGCGCCCCTCTGATCCTGATCGAGGAAATCGAGCTCATGCCTCCGCATCCAGTTCAGTTGCCACTGTTTGATCGCCGTTCCTAAACCCATGGTCGCCTCCATGTTTTCAGGTGGTCGCCTCCATGTTTTCAGGTGAGCCTACAGGGCCGGGTGGTCCCGGCATTGATCCAGCGCAAATTAAGGACGGATTTTGCCGCATGCGCCTGGGTGAGGATGACAATGGCCCGGCCCGTTGCGGCATGACCGGTCTTTCGGCATACCGTCTGCTGCACATTGTGGTCGAAAGGTGGGTCTAAGCTATGGAACCGGGAATGAACCGGGTAGTCTGCATCGGCGGAGCCGCCATCGACCGCAAATACCGCGCCTTGGCGACGATCCGGCCGGGAACCTCCAATCCTGTCGTCTCAGAACGCTCGTTCGGGGGGTCGCCCGCAATGTGGCGGAGAACGTCACACGGCTCGGAGTTCAAGCCTCCCTGGTGTCGATCGTAGGAGATGACGACAATGGCCGTGCGCTGCTCGACGACCTGAAACGTCTCGGCATCGACACTCGACCGGTGACCATTTCCGAT
>KI911970.1:21732-62295 GCA_000517005.1 Microvirga lupini | reverse complement strand
CGCGTCCCCCGTCGTCTTAGGGGGAATGTCACAGGGCTTGTGACGGTTCGGCACTGGATGTCACTGGGTTGTCACAGGCGTGACGGGCTTTGTGACACCGAGGTGGACCCTAGCGTCACAAAGAACAGCAGAGGCTTAGAGGTAGAAGTCACCCTTGGTCAGCGAGGCGACGCCCTTCAGGAAAACCATGAAGTCAGGTATCTCGTCGCCATCGGTATCAGCGCCCACGTAGACACCACCCTTGGCCTTCTCCCAGGCGACCTGACCGGCCTTCCCGGTGAAGTCCTTGGTGCCGATATAGGAGAACGCTTGGTTACCTGCACGGCCCTTGACTGCGTCGATCCCGAAGAGGTCGAGCTTGTCGCCCTGGCCCCGGTTGAAGTCCAGGATGACATCCATCTTGGTCGTGTTGGAGAACGCGTAGCTATCCAGGGTGGACTTGAAGACGAAGCGATCAGCTCCCTCGCCGCCAAGCAGGACGTCCCTGCCAGCGCGTCCATAGAGGGCATCGTCCCCGGCCTCGCCGCGTAACCTATCGTTCTTCATGCTCCCGACCAGGGTGTCGCTGTCCTGGAGGAGGTCGAAGTCAAAGAAGTCCATATCGGTGGGGGCAGTGAAAGTCAGTTTCATTTGGTGTTCCTTGGTTAGGGGGGATTGTTGGTCTATTTGGTCATCTGCTGAAGGAGGTCTTGGAGTTATCACCCCGGTTTCTTTCTATAGATCCTATAGAGAGGTTCCGGGGTCATAACCTCCTTGAGGAGCGCAGCCCGCAGGCGTTTAATCTCGTCAGCCGCCTCTCTCAGTAGAGCGCCCTCGTCGGACATCTGGAGTTCCGCAACGCCGCCGTTGTCGTGATAGTCCGCGCTGTCCAACAACCGGTCTACAAGTGGCTTCTGCCAAGTAATCATTTCATTTACCTCTTTCTCAGTCATCGGCTGGTTCACCCCAAGGATGGCTGTAGGATGACCTGCGGTCCTTTTCCTCTGCATCAATCGCCTTGATGTCCCCGGCGAGGTCCCACTTCTGCTGAAAGTAGGCATCGGCATAGGCGCCCCAGGATTGAACCGCCTCCTTGGCATCCGTCAGCGCGGCGCGAAGGCGGAAGATCTCTTGGTTCTTGCGGTGGACTTCCTCTAGCGCATCGGTCGGCCAATTACTGTAATCTGCCATGTTATCTCCTGCCTGGATTCCGATAAGTACAATTTTGGTTGGTAGTCATGCCCCTGCCTCATGGTTCGGCTTGCTGGACCCTTCGAGCACTAAAACAGCCTCGCCGAGGTTCGAAGGGGACAGGTGGGCGTATCGCATGGTCATGTCCATGGTCTTGTGTCCCATCCATTCCTTGATCACCTGCAACCGGACCCCACGCTGTGCCAGACGAGAGGCGCAGGTGTGGCGGCAGATGTAGGGTACGAAGTGTTCATCCGCAGTATACCCCAGGTGGGAGCGGGCCTTGTCCCAGAAGTAGCGCATCCACTCGGTGTCATAGGGGAACGGCTTGGGCCCCTTGCGAGCCGCTACGATCTCCCTGACGCGGGTCGTCATGCCCACCGAACGAGGCTGGCCGGTCTTGCTGTCCCAAATGGTGAGCATGCCCGTCTTCAGGTCCACGTCCTGCTTGGTCAGGGCGTAGAGTTCGGACGGACGCATCCCGGTATCGAGGAGAACCGCTATGACGTCCGCGTGGTCATCCTTGCCCCATGTGCGGAGGGTCGCCAGGATGTTGGTCTCTTCCTCCTCAGTCAGCCAGCGGATGCGTCCGCCGGTCTCGCGACGACGAGCGATGATGGGGCGCTTGTTCAGGCCACCACGTTCCAGAGCATGGCGGAAGATACGGGAGAGCACGGCCAGCTTACGGTTGATCGTTCCGTTGCTGTTGCCACTCGCCTCCATCGCCTCGATCCACTCGTCGATGTCGTCTGTGGTGACCTCGCGGAGCAGCTTGGTCTCCCCGAAGTAACGGACCATCACGTCAATGTTGATGCGGACCTTGCGTTGGTCCTTGCCCTGGCTCCAGACCTTACGGAAGCATTCCTCAGCCCACCACCGCAGGGTGTCGCGGCGGGCTTCCTTGGGTGCCGTGAGGCGTTTCTTGAAGGCCTCGATGTCGGGGTAGGGCTCGTAGTTGGTAAGTGCGTTGACCACCTCCTCTTCCCAAAGCTCGGCGATGGCCTTGGACACGAACGTCTCGCGCTTGCGCTCACCGTTGAACATGCGGTCCCACTGCCAGCTATTACCGCGTTGTCTAATCGCCATACTCACGGCTCCATGTAGTGAAGGACGGAACGAATAAGACGCTCCCCTTGGGGCGTCATCCACGCGACGTTGTTCCGAGCGTCGAGCGGATCTCTGCCGTACTGGATCAGAGGAGTTCCCCACCCCCCTGCCAGCATGGCGGCTGTACGGTTAATGGTAGACTTGCCTGCCCCTGTCCGGTCCCCGAGTTCTTTCAGGGAAATACGCGGCTTGTCTGCTATCAGCAAAAGGCAGGACATCGCGAGCGGCGGGAACTCGGGATAAACCTTCCGAAACTCCTCCACTAGGAGGAGGGCGCGAGTAAGTGCATTCTTCGATGCCATAAGACTTCCCTGTGGTTTTATTAGACGAGACCGATAGTCGAAAGCGCCAGAAGAAAAGCTCTGTGCCCCCCTCGTCGCGTACAACGGCCCATGTTGAAGGGGCAAGCGGATTGTACTCTGCGTATACCTCAATATGAGGGAGACTAAACCAAATGGTGTGCATAATAACCCCTATTGCCCCGAGCGATTACACGCCGGTGGCCGCTAACGAGAAGTGCCTGTTGTGGGAAGTCCGAGCCGGTTCCTAGGAGGCCCGTGACCCGCACGTAATCGTTAACGAATCATTACCGCAATGCGGCAGAATGACTAAGTAGAGCCCGCAATTTTGGGCTTTACATGTCGGTTCACCAATGTGTCCCCTTAAGATCTCCACGTGGACTCATCAGGCAGGGCCTAACCCTGCGACCGCAGAGCGCACCCCCTGCGGTTTCGTCCTTCATGAACAACGGTTTAGTTTACCTATGAACTACCGCCCAAGCTAGGGTGATACCGGCACAGAAGCTCAGCACGGCGATGGTGTAATAAGGGAGCATCATACGGTCTCCATGCGGATGACTGCGGAGCGTCCACCCAGAGCCTTAGCGAGTGCCTGAGCTTTACGCTTGGAGGCCAGCCCAGAGGCCACGACGACAGGCAGGGTGATCCACTCATGGGACAGCCCAGAGGCCTCCTGGGTCACTGTCCAGCGACCCTTGCGGCGGAATATGTGGAAGGTCATGATGGGTCTCCTATGGTGGACCGTTTAGGCAGCAAGAGAGGCAGGGGCGGTGGAACGGCTATGCTTGAGGCGCTTGGGCTCGACCTTCATCTTGTCTTCAGAGAAGGGGTCCGTAAGGATGAGAGCGCCTGAGGCGTCATACATCCAGTTGGCCGCGTGGATATCGAAGTAAGCGTAGGGGAAGACCTCCCGCAGCCTGCGCAGGAGATCGGCGACCTCACCAAAGCCCTTGCGGTCAAGCGCCTTGAGGCAGTGCGAGAGGCCGGTACTGTTCCGGGCCAGAGCATCGCAGAACAGTTCGGCATCGTCGCGAAGATCCTGTCTCACGGTCATATTGAACCTGCGGTCGTGGACCGTCTCATCCATGCGGTCGAGCACTGCCACGAAGAATGCGTCCTGACCCTCGCCATGCCACTTCAGCGAGAGGATCCGAGGAACTAACGGGCCTGGATTATGGAAGGCCCACTCCGCATAGAGAGGCCACACATCGTCCCTATCACGACACACCTTGACCACCTGGGAGCACCCTGGTTTCCCTAAGACCATCGAGAAGAACCCCATCCCAATGACCTTGAAGCCGCGACCTCGAAGGGCAGCGATGTAGGCTTTAGAGCTTTTGAAGGTTTCCATGGTCATTCTCCACATGAAGGCTGACAGTCAGTAGGCTCATCAGGACCGCCCCTAGCGGTCGACCATCGGGCCCCCTTGAGAGGACCCTAGGTTTCGCCTTGATGGTTGAGTATGGTGGACCGTTAGGTCACAGGTAGGTCACGGGCTGGCCATAGCGGTAGACGACAACGCTAAAGTAACCGGGATGGAATGGGCTCCGCGAGGCTCGGTAGGTGTAGCCGCGCCCTGCGCCGAAACGATGCTGCCGAGCGACACACAGGGCAATCGAGAGGGAATTGAGAAGCATTGGTGTTCTCCAGTGTTGAGGGTTGCGTGTCGATCCTTGCGGGATCTATCGATCCTGTGATCGCTGAAGGATCCACCGTAGTGGACCCTTGGACCATCACAAAAGCGTGGTACTCAGTACCCTGCCCATGCCCTGAGCTTGCGGTAGTCGCGGAAACCGATCTCGATCTCCTTACCGCCATCGTCCCAGTCTCTTACGACGACCACACATTCACCTGTGCTTCCTATGATGGTGCAGAGCCACCAATCGTGCTTGGAGGCCCATAGGGCTTGTTCTCGTGTCATTAGGTGTTCTCCTAGAGAGTTGGTTTCGCCCTGCTCTGGTTGCGTTTAGCAACGCTAGGCTCGTCAGTAGGGGAGCGTCACCCCTAGACCAACTTCTCCGGGATCTACCCGCTTACTTACCCTGATGTCCGGTCGGTTGAGGCCCTCGCGTTCACATCACTATCCGTCATGCCGCTGCCGAGCCGCCCCGAGTATCCACCCTGGCGCTTCGATGTTTACCGCTCCGCTCTTGGAGCTTGTCTCTCAGGCCTCGAAGGAGCCTTGCACCGGGCTGGACCGGCACCGCATGTCGCTGCGGTGTGAGATAAACATAGGGTACAGCGTATTGGACCGTCAATCCCCTATTTTCAAAAAAGAACAAAAAAATGATAAATGCTTGTTTTCGTTGGGTTTTCCTGGCGAGTTTTGTG
The DNA here is from genome assembly GCA_000517005.1 of Microvirga lupini. Classification (GTDB taxonomy): domain Bacteria; phylum Pseudomonadota; class Alphaproteobacteria; order Rhizobiales; family Beijerinckiaceae; genus Microvirga; species Microvirga lupini. The sequence continues at coordinate 57,388 of KI911970.1, read as the reverse complement.
ACGTGGAGAGGCCTTGGAGGTGTCTTGCGGTACTCATTGCGAGACCCTTTCAGCACTGCGTTGGGCCCTCTTGCGGTGTGATTTGGCCTAAGCCTCGCCTAGAGGCTGCGTAGGGCTCTTGTGGTGCTTCGCTAGGTGGACGCTAGGTGAGGCAAAACGATAAATCAGCGATGCACAAGGCAAACACGGCGACAAGCCCCGACCCTTGGCGGTGTCCTGGCGTGTCCCTGGCGTGGTCGTGCCGATGTCCTGGCGATGGCTCACGGTACGCCCCGCTAGACCCTCTGAACGCAGTGAAGAACTGCTTACGTCACAGGAAAGGGATACAGCATCCCCTCGGTTTCCCTAGGCGATGGTCACAAAGACCTCGATAAGAGCTCTACAAGACCCCCATTTGAGCGGATAATGAACGCACGGTATCGCCCGGGTGACGTCACCCACGTGGTATCATGCACCCGGTATCACACCCGCGACGACACACGCCCGATACCGCCTGCACACGCAGGAAGGGGTACCGGGGGGAAGCGATCCGCTCTCGCCTTAGATACTGGCTTTAACAATTTTGTAACAAAACCTAGGGGGTCTCCTAGAGAAACTCCTATAGAGTCCTGGGTTGAGTGGATAGGCAAAGCCTAGACAGGATACCCAGGACACCCTAACGAAGACCTAGAGAGGTGAGACTAAGGAGGATGCATAAGCATCATCATCCCTAGCATCACTCTCCCAGGTCTCCTAAAGAGCCTCCTAAAGAGTCTCCTAAAGATATACCTAAAGAGTCTCCTAAAGATATACCTAAAGATACACCTATATATACACAAAGCGGGGGTCTTATTTTATCCCTCTGCAAGGTGCCGCTATATAAAGTGCCACGGTCAGCTAGAGGCTTCAGCCGAAGCTTAGACCCTGACCCAGAGGTTATCCCTGTTCCGGTCCTTGCCGAAGTTCGACATGAACTTCCTGAGTTCCTCCTCGCGGAGCTTCTCCATGTGCTGCTCGTGAGCCTTGTCGGCATCCCGTGCCATATGCTCCGTCCAGTAGGCCACGGCCATAGCCACGGCATCCAGGCGATCATCCTTGGCCAGGGAGCCCCGGTCCTTCGTGATGCGGGTCATCTGGTAGAACAGGGAGTAGTTCATGGCCTTATCTGCCGGGTAGGACTGGATAGAGGCGAGATCCTCCTTGATCACCAGGGGATCCACAATGAGCTTGTGGCGCATCATTACGGGTTCCAGGGTATCAATGATCCGGGCTTCCTTCTGCTTGGAGTGTTTGACCTCCTCGATCAGGCAGCGGTGGATCCTATGGAACACCGGCTGGATCAGCTTGGTGAACATACCGTCACCGAAGTTCGCTTCGATGATCACATGGTTCACTGCATGGTTCTTGGCGAGCTTCGCAAGGCGCTCCAGGGTCTCATCCGAGTAGCCGTCCATGTGACCACCAGCCGCCGCCAGATAGGGGTGGCCGTTGAGGAACTTCACGACGGCATAGGTGGTCTCGTCGGTGCCTCGGCCCGAGGGGTCGATAGCCATGACGGAGCCAGTGAACTCAGCATACTCATTAGACACGAATGCAGGCCCGTGGAAGCGATCTCCGTTGAAGCCGACCATAGGTAGCCCTTGGAGCTCGTATTGGCTTCCTGAGGCCCAGGAGAGCTTTACAGGGGCTACGTCGGAGCGGCAGGACATTATGATCAGATCGGAGAGCTTCAGCGGGTATCTATCAGCGTCACTCAGGCGGGTGTCCAGCATGAACTGGAGGGCGAAGCCACCCCGGCCATAGGATGCCTCGCGCTCGATGAGGTCCATGTCGGAGAACCGCTTGGGATCGGTGGGTTGGCGCTCCTTCCATCCTTGGGCCATGAGGTCCATGATGTATGGGGCCAGACGACTGCCGTAACCTTCGATTGCCTTGTTGTCAGGGATACGGGCAGGCCAGACCCTCATCTCGTATCCACGGTTGGTGAGTTCGTTGTAGAGGCTCATCTCACACTGGGGGGTGCCTAGGTACACGACGCGACCACCAGGAGACAGCAGCGCGTCGAACTCCTTCACGGTCTCCGAGAGCTTGTCCCGCATCATCTGCGTGGCGCTGTTGTTTGGGACCTCGATGTCGTCCGCGATGATCGTGTTGGCGCGGGAGCCGGTGAGCTGCCCGGTGATACCCACGGACTTCACGGAGGGGGCGTGAGCGGCACGAGCCGGTCCCACGTCGAAGGCCACCATGCTGTCCCGCTGCCCCTTGCCGGGGATCAGGTGGGCCAGGACAGGCATCTCCTTGATGAGACGCATGGTGAAGGTCGAGAAGGCGTCTGCACGGTCCTTGGAGGCGGACACCACGAGGATCTTGTGGTCGGGGTCCATGAGCAGGAGCCAAGTGACATAGGCCGAAGTGATCCAACTCTTACCGACGCCTCGGAAGGCCTCGATGATGCATCGCCTGGGACCGTGTTGGAGGTAGTGAGCTAGGTCGAATTGAACGTCGGTGGGCTCTGGCAGGTTCAGGTGGAGCCAGCAGATGTAAAGATAGTTGCGGAAATCTTGCAGAGCCGGGGGTACATTAGGGTTCGTAGGTGTCATGTTCCTTTCTTTGCGTTCTAAGGGGTCATAGGCGGCCACGGAGAGCCTCCCGGTAGGGTGAGTACCGGAAGGCCCTGGATTGCCGTCAGTGAGCTAGTTACGAGCTTCCTGAGTGTTGAACGGGAGAGACGCGAGGAGACCCGCCAGGGGGCTGTTGGCGTTCTGTGCGTCCACGCTGATGTTGTTGTCCTTGAGGAACTTGGCGATGGCTGAAAGATCAGCCGCCGTTGCAGTCCCGTCGTCGAGTTTCTCCTGCATCGCCCTAGCGAGGGACGCGTGGAGATCGAAGAGGGTGTCTTGAGATGCCTTGCTCATAGGCCGATAAATCCTTTCAGGTATGGGAGAACGAATGCGACAACAGAGGCGATACCAGCGGCGATCAGGTGGGCACCCTGGAGGATGCCTCCCTGCTTCGTCTGGTTGGTTTCTAGTGCAGTGATGCGGTTGTCCTGGTCATCCAGGCGCTTATCGAAGCGAGACTGGTTGGAGAGGAGGACGTCAATCTTCCCCTCCAGCCGTCCCACCGCCGCATAGAGTTGCGGGTCGGAGGTGGTCATTTAGAGTTCAGCCGACGCCGCGATGAAGTCGTTGGCAGCGAAAGCGACCGAGGCGTTGCTCGTTGCGGCAGTGGCAATGCAGAGGAGTCGGCATCCGTCCTTGGTCGGGGATCCTACCGCCGGTGCTTGAGACGAGGAGAGTACACCGCTGAAGGAGATTGACAGCGATGGGACAATCCTCATTGTCTGAGGGAACATTATAGCCCACGACATAACGGCACCCGGTATATATGCGGGATAGTTGACATCCGTAAGAGGGAGACCACGCCAGTAGTACCGCTGGCACAGGGCCAATTCGAGGGAGTAGGGACGCACCTCGTATGGGGTCGCAACCGATCCAGCTTCAAGTTGGACATCGGTGATATTGATGAACCTGCCATACGTGTCCACCAGATTGGACATTCCGGCAGCACCAACGTAGTTACCGGACGCCCATGTGTTCGGACTGGGAGCCTGGAAGTTAGCTCCCGCAACCCCGCAGAACGCTAGCTCTATACCGATGTAGGTCCCTTTGTCCCAGGTACCAGTGGTGCATCCCGGGATGACGATTGTATAATTCGTGGGAGTGTTAGCGATTGTGACCAGCGCTACATAGGAAAGGGAAGCATCAGCGTTCCGGACGGACACAGCAATGGTGGTTGACCCAACGCTCGCCTCTGCGCGGAACGATACTGTGATGGGCTTCGCACTAGCCGTACCCCATTTGAGATCGGCGACATTAACTCCCTCGATCCGCTGCGACATGAACAGGAAGTCGCCAGCCGCCGGGGAGGCCTTTACGGCCTCACTAATAAGGGAGAGGTGGGTAGAGCCGTTATTACTCACCGCTCCATCGGAGGTACCTGTCAATCCGGCCACGCCGCTTATTCCCAGAAACCAGCGGTCTGCATGGTAAGCGCCGAACGTGTTGACATAGCCATAACCACGCTGGTTGATCCGTCCGGTTCCGTTGATGATCCTGTTACGGAACCCGAACTGTCCGAAGCCCTCTCCGGTCTTGGGGATGTAGTTAGTGGGGTCCCACGTCTGAGCCGCAGCCGCAGATGCAGCCGCATCATTCTTGAACCCTTCGGCCTCATTACGATACCCGAGGGTCGTCGCCATGTCCGCGTCAACCTGGGCCGCCTTCGTGTCGACGTTCGCGGACTTGGTGTCCACATTGGCTGACTTCGCGTCCACGTTCGCCGACTTGGCGTTGACGTTGGTGTTCCACCCCTGGACCTCATCGCGATACCCCTTGGTCGTGTCGCGGTACTGCTGAGCGAGATCTCGAGCCGCCACAGCCGCAGCCAGGGCGGTGTCCGTCGCGGTCTTGTTGGTGTCCGTAGCGTTCTTGAGGGTGGTCGTCTGGTCGAGCAACGCCTGCATCTGAGGTAGGAAGGTGCTCTCGTAGTAGCCCTTGTTGACCGCATCGAACTCGTCGACCGGGGGAGCTACCTCGGTGATGCGCCTCAGGCCTGCGCCGTAGGAGCCATCCGGCTTGAGTTCCAGGGTGCCGCCTGCAATGTCGATGGCTTCCTGCACGATGTAGAACACCTGCAAGTCTGCCGTGTCGAGGTCGTTCTCAGTGAGCACCGAGCCGTCCACGAAGTCGACCATACGGGTTTCGCGGGGGGTCGAGCGACGGATGTCGATGACAGCGCCGTTCGCGGGGACCGCAGCGAGCTTGATGGTCTGTACGTCATTCCATGTATAGTCGGTAGAGACACCATCGATGGAGGCGAGGATGCTGTCCTTAGTTAAGTAGGGAAACGGAATGCCGAACGTGTCGGTGGTTCCGTCTCCGGTGAACTGCACATAGGTAAGTGCCATTTATAATCCCTTGAATGGTGGTAGGCCCCCGCCTATGAAGCGGGAGCCTTATGGTTAGTCTTCGAGTAGCTTGAGGAGGTCCGCAGCCTGCTGTTCAGGCTTCTTGGCTTGGTTAGCCAGTTTGCGGTCCATTTCGACTGCCGCGCCGAGAGCGGGGAGTTCCTTGAAGAGCTGCCGCTTGGCCTGCTCCCGATACTTCCCGAAGATCTTCTGGAGCTGCAACACACGCGACCCCTCGTAATCAGCGGATCCCTCGTGGTCACCATCCCCCATGCGGTTCTGGTAGTTGTAGCCCTTGATCTTCGCTTCGAGTGCCTGGGCGAGCGTCTTGCCGCCCCTCTTCACGGTGCCAATGAGTTCCTCGTAGCGACCCATGGCGGTCTGGTTCGGAGAGACCCTGTAGGCCTCGTCAAGAAGGTCCACGTTCCCGATGGTGCTCGGGGCGTTGAAGAACTCCTTACCGTTGATCGTTCCTTGGCGGATAAGCTCCTGACGCCAATCCTGCTGGACGGTGTTACGCCACTCTTCCGAGTTCGGTATGTCCTGCCCCGCCTTGATCCTTCCTCCCTCCTTGATGGGTTGGAAGAAGTCGTTGACGCCTGACAGGAAGGGTGACATCCACTCAGAGCCAAAGCCCCTGGGTGCCAGTACCTTCTCGCCGAGGATGTTACGCTGTACGTCCATGTTGTCGGAGAAGCCCGGGATACGCGAGCGCACGTAGTCCAGATAGGTCCGCATCTCCTTCGCCGTGCCGTCATCCGCAGCTACTGCCAGATCCCTTGAGAGACCTGAGTAGGGCACGAAGCTGGATAGCGTGGTACCGACCCACTGCTTGTGGTTCTTCACGGGGTCCGAGAGGAACTTCATGAAGTTGGTGATACCCTGGAGGTACGTCTTGTTCTGGAGCTGCTTGGCCATCGAGGTGATCGCCATCGCAGCCATCGTGTCGCGTTCCTGATCGTTCGCCTGTCCAGCGATGTCCGCGAAGTCTCCAACGAGACCCAGGAAGGTTGCGAAGGGATCCAAGCGCCTGAAGTCGATGGCCTTGGTGGATCCGTCAGGCATGGGAACGAAGAGGTGATAGGGCTTCCACCCGGTCATCTCTAGGTTCTTGCGCTGCTCGGGGTCCGTAGGTCCGCCGCCAGTGATCATGCCGTTCATCGCGGCCATGATGGCGGTTCCCCAGATGGCGATGCCAGTGACCTGTCGGGCACGGAATGCCCCCTGGGCCCTCTCGCCGTTCTTCCCAAGCATGTCATCCCAGTTCTCCTTACGAACCATGTTAAGGATCGGGGAGCGATCCCAGAACCAACGCATGATGTTGGTAGGGGTACGGACGAACGGGAGAATGATACGCAGCGCCGGGTGAGACGCAGCGGTCTCCTGGGCGATCTCGCCGAAGGAGCGTAAACCTCCCACCGTCGAGGAGGGCTTCAGGCTATTCGAAAAGGTCGCCTTCCGTGCTGCCTCAAGGGCCTGCTCATAGTGAGCCTCCTTCGTATTCGCCATGCCGTCTGAGGTGACGGAGTTGTCGAGCCTCGCCTGGATGAAGTTGTCGAAGTCAGCGCCCCTCAAGCCTTGGTCCTGTGCTTCACGCATTGCGCGAGCCCGAACGTGAGACCGGAAGACCGTCTGCTTGACAAACTCATCGGAGGTCGCCATGAGCCGCGTGGGGACACGCACAGCCACACCGATGGCGTTGACGATCCCGGCACCCACACTGTCCTTGTCCATGTTGAACGCCGCAGCCGTGATAGCCTTGGCATCCTCAACGCCCATACCGCTCGGATCGAGGATCGCTCGCTCGTCACGGAAGGCGTTACCCGCCAGACGCCATGCGTCCTGGAACGCAGCACCCAGAGCCCGGTACTGGAGGAGACCCTCACGGAACTCCTGCCGTCCACTCTCGGTGCCGTAGCGGAGAGCCCCGGCCAGGATACGCTCGTTGGTCATCCAGGCCGCGTTGCCGAGAGACGACACGGTGTTGACCACGAGTGTCTTCGGGGAGGCCAGGATGTTGTTGATGAAGAACTCACCAACGACACGCCCAGGCAGACCGAACTTGGCCCCTTGAGCGCCCCTGACGATGGCCTTGGGATCTCCTCCGGTGGAGGCGACACGGCGGGCCAGCTTCTCGATGCTCTCAGGGGAAGCCCAGAGGTCATCGGGGGTGATGTCCTTGAAGCCATCGCGGATCTTCGAGGAGATCTTCATGGCGTTCATGGACCGGGCAACGTTGGTCTGGATGCCCTTCATGTTGAGCTGGATCTCCGCGAGCATCTCGTAGTGCTTCTTGAAGTCAACCAGGAGGGCTTCCCGGTTCGGGTACTTCGGAGGCAGGACCGAGGGGTTCGCGACGAGTTCGCTGAGTTCGTGGACCTTGGAGGCTGCGGTGTTGAGGAAGTCCCGGTAGACCAGCATCTCGGCATCAAGCTGAGTGGAGCGGATCTGGGTCATCCGTAACCGCTGCATGAGCATGAACGGGTCATCCCCGAGGATGTCAGCGAGACGGTCAGCGTTGGCCTTGGTGGCCTCCCAGGAGCGGACACCGTTAGCGTCCCCGCCCATGGCCTTGACCATCTTGTCCTCGTACACCGAGGCGACCGTGCGGAGTTCGACCGCAAGTTCGTCAGCGTTCGTGATGTTATCGAGGTTCAGACCGTGGATCTTATCATCACCCAACAGGCCACCCTGCCAGTCGCGCTCTTCGAGGATCTTGTTGAAGGTCGGGTCGTCGAGGTTGACCAGTCGGGAGATCGGCTTCGCGGCGGGAGCCACGCTCGGGGGGTTCGTCTCCTTGACAGCCTGCTCCACGGACTTCTCGCCGAGGCCCATGTCGAGCTGCCCGGTCTCGTCAGCTTCGAACTGCGGCTTCGCCTGGAGGGCCGTAGGAGCCTCGCTGGCGGGCATCTCGGGTGCCTTGGGTGTAGTCGGTGCGTTCCCGAAGAGATCGCCCTGTGCGGGCTCCTTAGGGGCCTGGACGGGTGCCTCAGGTTGTGCGCGGGCAGCGTCAGCCTGTGTATCGAGATCGTCGAGGACTTCCTCCACGGTCTGACCTACAGGACCATCGCCCTTACCAAGCCAACCCTTCATGCGAGCCCTGGCGACCTTCGCTGAGGTCATGACAGCATCGATGGCCCCGCCAATACCCGCGCCTTCCAGCACGTTCTTGAAGCGGCCTTCGAACTCACCGTCATCCTCATCCGCAGCGAGATACTGCGTGAGGCCGTTGTTGAACCAGTCGTATTTGACAGCCAGGTTTGACAGCCGCTCGTCGTTCCCATCGAAGACCGTGAAGTCCGCGATGGCACCCTTGAAGGCGCCCTGCACGATTGACCCGCCGATGGTCGCGGCCTGCTTCAGCTTCACGAGCTTGCCAACACCGATCAGGCCCACGCCCAACTGAGCGAAGCCCGAGGTGAGATCGCCAGGGAGCGTCTCGGTTTCGGGGATGTACTTGTTCGGGACCAGTTCGTCCTTGCCGAAGATCCAATCCGCAGATGGGACCCACGACAACCAGCTTTCAGCGGTCTTGGCGGCTTCTTCGCCACCGACCTTGCGGACCACGTCCACGGCCTTGTCGTTAAGCCACTGGTCAGCCTGCTGTGCGGCGTCGTAGGTGGCGTTCACGGCCTTCATGGCACCCTGCGCGATACCCGCACCGATGTCCGCGATGTAGCCCCTCCCGCCTTCCTTAGGCGTCTCCGTGGGAGTGGGAGCAGCCGGAGCCGCCCCCTCTTCCTCAGGAGAGTTGAGTATGTCCAGAAGCTTCTGAGCCTGATCGACGCCGCCGTCCCCCTCAGGGAGTGGCTGGCCATCGGCCGGGATCGAGGCCTGCTGGAGGTTCTCTTCTTCCATGTCTTACCTTTGCTTGGTTATGGCGCGGACCTCTGGAGGAGGATCTTCTGCGCCCGAATGAATTCGTTCTGGTCGGCCTCGGAGCGGATACCGTGGATCTCGAAGATCTTGATAAGCTGCCCCGCCTTGCCGCCCGATTGAGCGTACTCGGCGACCATCTGCCTGAGTGTGTTGAAGTCCTTGACGACGGGCTTCTCTCGCCACGCCTGTTGACCAGGGGCGGCTGTGGCAGGTGCCTCCACCGGAGTGGTGGGCTTGGCTCCGTCCTCGAAGGCTGACTTCGGTACGGGGGCCTCGGTGTTGCCGCTCTGGACCGCATCCTTGAACTGTGGGATGTGTGCCCTCAGGAGTGCGAAGCGGGTCTTCTCAAGGAAGTTCGTCTGGGCTTCGAGGTCATCGACCTTGTCGGGGTTACGCTCCATCCATGAAGAGAAGTTCCTACGAAGCTCTGAAGCGACGGTGTCCTTCCGGGCCGCGAGGTCCGGTCGGTCCTCAAGGTCGTTCCTGAAGTAGTCGTCGAGTGTTCTAAGCTGGCTCTTGAAGACCTCACCGGTCAGCCAGTGCTTGGCCTTGTTCTGCTGGATCTCATCGGCCATCGACTTGAACACCTGGGGGTCCGTGATGCGCTTGTCGCCAAGCGCCTTGAAGAGGCCCTCCATGTTCAGCTTGCCGTCGTAGATCTCACGCCAGACCTCATTTACGCTCTCGTCCGAGGCTTTAACCGTGCGGCCCTCCTCGTAGGACTTGTTGATGCGCCTCAGGTCTTCGCCGAGTTCCCTGGAGACCTTCTCTGCGGTCAGGATCTGCTCAGTGGAGAAGGACGGATCCTCTCCCGAACGCATAGCCGCCAGGGCTCCCGAGTAAAGCTCGTCACGCTTGGACGCGATGGCAGCAGCACGGGCGGCCTGCTGAGACGCGGCTCGCTGGTTATCATCCTGCATCACCCTGGCCTGGATCCGGTCGACGGCAGCGTGAACCTTCTCGGCCACCTCAGGGCGGTCGTAGAGGGACTTCTGTCCATTCCGGCTGTACTTCAGGATGTTGAGGTATGTCGGGTCGCGGTACTGGTAGGCCTTTGTGATGACCGTGTTGACGATGGTGTTGTCCACCACATCATCCGTGACACCGATGCTGCGCTGCCTATCGGCATCCGCATAGATGTTCTCGGTGATCGCCTGGAGGTTCGGCTCGCGAGAGTCACCCGGCGCTTCCACGCCAGCGTCACCCAGAGCCTTCCGGTATGTGGCCGCATAGCGGGCCAGCTTCTCTGGACCAGACCTGTAGGATCGCCATGCCTCCCACTGACCACCTAGCTGGCGCATCATGGGGACGGTGAGACCATTCTTCTTCAGGTCTTCGAGGAGGTTGCCCTTGTAGTTCTTCTGGGCGTTGATCCAGATCGCCATCACTTGGTTCTCTGGGGTCATGGCACGGTTCTCGCCGCCCCATACATCCAGCCACGTCCCGTAGATGAACTGACCGAGACCCGCCGCCGAGGACGTCTGGCCCTTGTTGGGGCCGCTCTCGATGGGGATCTTCATATTTGGGTGAGGACCGTTGATATCGAACTTGTGGCCCCCGTAGGTGATATTGAACTGACCGCCTGCGTTCTCTCCGGGCATGAGCGCATGGATAAACGCTCGGGCTTCGGGAGGGAGACCTGCCTTCTGGATCGCTTCGTCCACGCCGGTCGGAGGACCGCTATCGTAAGGCTGCGCCACAGACATTGCAGCTTCGTCGTCGATGGCCGTACCCGTAGCCACAGCGAACCCCTGCTGGTTCTTCTTGATGAGGTTCGTTCGTGCGTTCGTGGCGTGATCCGAGAGGAACGTCTGTGCCCTCTGGTTCAGGACCTTGATCGCAGCGGCTCGGGCAGACGGATCGGTGAACTGGTCGATCCATCCGTCCATCTTCTCCGTGAGCCACTTCTGGCCGTCTGCCGGGTTCGTGGAGTTGACCAGGGGAGAGTTGACGTATTCGTTATCAAGTTCCCGCATCTTGGCGATGGCGGCGTTCTCAGCGATCCTCGCGGTGAAGACCTCACGATAGAACGGGGACTTATCAGCGAGCGCCGGGTTCTGCTTGACGGCCTGCTCCCAGGAGAGGGCCTGCATCTTCACAGCGTCGAACTCAGCTTCGAGCCTTAGCTTCTCAGCCTGCTCTTGATCATACTGACTACCGATCTGGCTAGCTGACCGGGTGAACCCAGCGAGAGCCTCGACGAGCGCCTGCGTCCGTCCCGTGGTGTTCTCTGGGGGAGTAGGCGCGAAGGCCGGGGGATTGCGGAGAGGGTTGACGTGCCTCTCCACAGGTGCGGCCATGCGCTGAAACGAGGTGTCCACCCCCACGGTATCTACAGGACGAGCCTGAGGGGTGAACTTGATGGGGGTGATACCACCTGACATTTGGTTTCCTTAGAACTTGAGCCCGTTGGCCTGTCGATACCCCGCGAGGCCCGAGAGGGCAGCGGAGGCGATCTGGACGCCAAGGGTTCCTGCGGATGGGCCACTCTCCATCTGCGCGGGGCGGATGGGCTGGAGCGGTCCCGGTTGGTTGATTGGAGCGAGCGGTGCGTCAGCCTGGATCTGAAGCGAGCCGATCTTGGTGTCGTGCTCGGCCTTGAGACCTTTCATATCCCACTGCGACTGGCGCTGACGGGAGATGTCATTGAGGGCACTCATGTTGAGGCTCTCACCTTCCTGACGGTAGACCTCTCCCACAAGAGCATCTGCGGTGTTCCCCTCGAAGCCACGCTCGGAGACTGTGGCCTTGACCGAAGCGCGGACAGTGGTGCCCTGCTTCTGGATCTCCAAGTCTTGGAACGTAGAGGCCATGTTCTCCTCGATTACCCGAGTGAGCATCTGGCCGACCTTCGTGAGGTAGTTCTCTTCGAGGTTCTCGGTGGATTCCTTGACGAACTCGGTCTGACGTTCGAACTCATCGCGGCGGAAGTCCAAGACCTCTTTGCGATACTTGATGTCGTTGTCGTAGACGATGTTCTGGTACTTATGCTGCTCGTTACGCACCTCCATCTGGTACGCTTGGTCTTGCAGCTTGTAGATATTGTTGAGCTTCGCCTGCTGCTTCTGAGCATTGAAGCCCATGATGGAGGAGAGGATGGAGGTGCCAGTCCCAAGGATAGCACCCAATCCCATGATCATGTTCGGATCTCCTTAGCCGACATCCACTGAGCGCACCGTATAGAGCGCCTCCCAATCCGCGTTGAGGAACGTGGAGGGGAATGGAGTGTCGTTGATGAGTTTAATATCGAGGTTCATATTGTTGCCCATGATGGGGAACCGGTAGGTACCCGTCTCGATGGCAGGAACGCCAATGCGGTTGTTGATCGACCCTAGGATTCGCCCGGTGAAGACGTTCGTGTACGTGTCCCGTCCTTGTGCCGTGACCTCCGCGCGGAAGTACCCGGTGTCCGCAAAGTTCAGCGACATGCGCCGAAGCTGAGTGCGTCCCGAGGTGACCGCGACGAGGCCTCCTTGCGGGGCGGCCTTACGCATCATCAGCGGGGAGAACGTGTACTTCAGGCTGTAGGGAGCCCCGGCGAGCCACTCGGTGACCTCACCCTTGAGGATGATGGTTCTCGTGGCGGGATTGTAGGGTGTCGCCGCAGGGATCGGAGAGCCTGTCTTGTAGGTCGCGTCCCCTTGCAGGGCCACCACTTGGAGATCGTCGAGGGGCGTTGGGATCGTGATGGTGGTCGTCTTGATCCCCTTGCTGTCCGTGTTGACGGTCCTGACGATACCGGGCGTGGTCTTGGTGAACTGCTCGTCGAGGTGGACGATGTAGTCGAGATGCATCTCCGTCTCGCCCCACGCGAGGTCCAGTCGGCTCAAGGTGAGCGACCCGTCATCACGTCGGCTCACAATCCACAGGGTGGACTTATTGAACGCCAGATCGATGAACGTGACGTTGCTGTCGAAGGTCCACTTGGTCCACGAGGACTGAACCTTCTCCTGACCGATCCAGTAGTACTTGTAGAGGTAGATCGTGTTTGGTTCTTCCTCCGTCACGCAGACCACGCAGTCCTCATTGGTCGAGCCCGACATGATCGTGACGTCGCCCTTGATGTAGCTCGGGACATGAGACGTGACGTCGTTCGCGTCGTTCGCCTGGGACTGCCCGTCCACCACGAAGTACTCGCGGAGACCCGCGTAGTTGCCCTTCTTGGTCGAGAAGAATACATAGCGGCCAGCGCCCACAGGACGCACGGTGTTGGCTGTCTCGAACTCGGTCATCTGAGAGACACTGACGGTGTTCGGCGAGAGTATGCCCTCCCCCTTCAGTTCGAACTGCGTCTTGTCCGCGAACAGAAGCAGCGCCTCATTGAACGGGATCGCATACTTCAGGATCGAGACCTTGACGTGAGCCACGGTGATGTCGATGGGGTCCGTGTCAAGGAGCGTCGTGGCCGTGTCTCGCCAGTAGTTGAAGTACTCTCCCGTCTTGGACAGGATCACACTCTCGTCAGCGATCATCCCCAGTCGGTTCTTGTAGAAGAAGATGTCGTTGACCTTCTTTCCAACGAACGAGGGCGTGGGGTTCGTCGTCTCGTCACCCGCTCGGCAATCGACCCAAGGGGCCTGCTTGAAGGTGAACGTGCCGTTGGCCTCGCGGACCAGCATGTGGGGCATGGTGGCCGGGTTGAGTGAGGTCTGCCTGTAGGGCTTCGCACACTCCTGCCAGACACCGCCTAGGGCATTATCGTCGGACCCTGCCGTCTGCGTGAAGCGGACGTAGTAGTTGTCGTGGGCGTTCCCCTGCATCCCGGTGATCTCCACCTCGAAGCCGCTGGTGGCATACTTCGGGAGATCAGCTGCGGAGTTGACGCGGTCCTTAATGACACCCATGGCGCTATTACCCATGGTGTCCTCAGTGCGAACCGTGAACTGAGGGTAGCCAGCGTTCGACCGGATAAGGTGGATCACTGAGCCGATCTGCCACGCCTGGATGTGTCCGTGGGCGTTGATCTGGGAGACCAACTGACCCGCTATGTGGGCCGTGTTGATCGTGGCCGGTTCCGTCTGATGGGTCGTATAGGTAAAGCTATGGACGCCGTCGATGACGATTGTGTAGGAGGTAAGGTAGTTGCCTGCCTTGATCCACACGAGGGCGCTCGGGTACTGGCCCGGTCCTAGGGCTGCGCTCAGTTGTGGCACCATTGCGGTGTTCAGGATGAACGTGTAGTCGGCCACGGTGGTAGCCTCAAACTTCCCACCAGCGGACATGTAGCCGATCCCGTTTGGAGCAGCGACCGTCCTGGGGATGCCATCGAAGTCGAACACCTGAGGGAGCTGCCCCGGCATCATCACGACGATGTACCGCTCAGCATCCCCCCGCTCGATCACATGGATGTTAGCGGTGTCAGGGACGCTCGCCAGGAGCTTCGCCACGAACTTCGTTGGGGGCCTCTTCTTGAGACCCTCGGCCACCGTGGGCCACCCGTTGACACACTCCTTGGCCTGCGAGGCGAGACGCAGCGGGAAGGGCTGCTGGCTCACACCGTTGTTCAGGTTCGGGATGTTCCCCGAGACAAGCTGAGTTGCCGATTGGGTGGCCATCAGTAACGACCTCCCCAGGGCTTCGCCGGGTAGCCTCCAAGGATACGGAGGGTGTCGACGTTGTTGAAGATCGTGTAGTCGGCGTTCTCAGCCTCGTCGTTGCGGAGGGTCACCAGGGCACGGACCTCGTCAGTACCAGAGAACCCCGAGAGGGTCTGGGAGCCGACCACGCGGTCCTGAAACTTCCTGGCCGTCCTGATCATTATGTAATGCCTCGCGACTTGGGGGATTTCCTCAAACTCTAATAAGCGCTTGATGGTGACCTTGACACCTTGGGTGAACTTGAAGGTCTGGTTGGCCCGGTCCCACAGCTTCACGCCGCGAACCACCACGTCCACTGAGGGATCCACTGCGTCGAGCGAGAGGGTGTTGGCGGGGACGTATATGTCGCCAGGGAGCGGGAAGGTAGGCGAGAGGGTGACGTTGGGATCTGTGTTCCAATGCCAGCCTATCATTTGGACTTCACGCATGGTTTCGTCGAGGGTCTGCTTGGCCAACACCGCGTCCACCAAGCCGGTAGACAGGGAGTTGACAGGGGTTTCGCCGATGACCGCCAAGCAGGTATTCACGGCATCGAGCGTTGTGGTCAAAGCGAGCGCCACGGGTTACTCCTTATGATGTTCTAGTCGCCGAAAAAAGGGGGGCCCCCACATCGGTATGATGAAGAGGCCCCCATGGGTTAGTGATTAGGCGGCGACGGCCTTCGAGAGTTCGACAGCAGCCTCAGGGCGAAGGATACCGTGCCCGACCGCGTACTTGGACACGATCAGCGTACCTTGCCTGCGGATGTCGTACTCCCCTTCCGTTGCCAGATCGAGCAGCTTCACCGTGCCAACAGCATTCTGGTGCATGACCAGACCCACCGTGTCCGCGAAGTTACCCTGGTACTTGGTGTTACCGGTGGTGATGTTCGTGGTCGGCAGGTGGTTGGACTTAACGATCTGGATACCGGCGACCTCGAAGACCTGACCCTTCGCAATGGAGCCGTTGTTGTCGTTGAAGTCACGATTAATGACCTTCTCATCCAGCACGAGCTTGTAATACTGCGCAGGCTTGAAGACCGAGAAGCGGCCCTGCTCCTGTACGTCCTTCTCGTCGAGGGTCTGGGCGGCAGCGTAGAGGCCGTTCACGAGTGCCGAGTTGGCATTGGTGACAGCGTCAGCGCCGAGGTTCAGCTTGGAGCCGCCGAAGCCCACGTCGATGGTCGCAGCCGCACGAGCAGCCAGGACAGCCGTCTGGAGGACGTTCTTGTCGAAGGTGTTGGACAGGCTGTTGCCGGTCTCCTTCGTGTAGATCGAGCGGACGTCGTAGTGGTTCTTGGCCTCGTCGATGGCGGCGATGAACACCGGAGCGATCAGGAGGTCATCAATGGTGATGATGCGCTCGCCGTGCTTGATGGTGTTGCCGGTGATTTCCTGGCCGGGAACGTGGTAGTAGCTGTCCACCTTCCACGTAGCCGGGAAGGAAGCGGACTTGCCGTTGGAGATCGTGCGAACGAGGTGACGACCCTGCATCACGTTGGTCTCAGCGAAGGCCGTGAGGACTTCACCCGAGAACACCTTGAGGAACAGAGCATCGTCAGCACCCGTGCCGTTGATCATACCAAGGCGGGAGGGAGTGGCATTTGCCATAGTCTATCTATCCTGTGTGTGAGAATGGCCGGATGGCCTGAAGCGCCTCTCTAAGAAGAGACAGTGCTATGCACCCACAGGATGAGAGGGCCTCACCGTGCCCAAGAGGTATCCGCCGTCTTTGAGAACGGAAGCGTAAGGCAGAGGGTGAGGCCAAGTCAGTTACTTGCGGACAGCCTTAACGAGATCACCGACCTCATCGAGAACATCCACGACCTTACCGAGCGTTGCACTCGGCGGGGTAGTTGGTTTTGTTTTGACGGGCACCTTGCGGGCCACGTCGAGTACCTCTTTAGCAGCCTCAACGATCTCATCGTCGACGGTGTTGGAGGTGCGCTTGGCGATCACCGCGACCAGCGCCAGGACCGAGGCAGCAACGATGATGATGCTGTCCCAATTCGTGACGACGAACGCAGTGATGGCTACGAGTGTTTCCATTGGACTTCCTTGTTAGAGGACGCTGGAGACTGCGAGACGCCGGGCGACCTCATCACGGTAGGACGGGTCTTGGGCATAGCGCGGATCGCTCATGGCCTGGGTCACCTGGAAAGTGCTGGCGAAGGGCACGACACTGGTTGCAGATCCACCACCCACGAGGTTCGGCTCGGATCCATTGGCAGCATCGAACTTCGCCTGGAGGCCCAGGAGCGTCAGCTTCACGACCTCGGCGGGTGCCGTGTCGATCACGCTGTTCAGGGCATCCCGCTCGCTCTGCGGGAGGTTTGCGGTGCCCCATTCCTGAAGACGCTTGAGGCCTTCGTCGCCGCCCACCACGGACTTGATGTCCGTCAGTTCAGCTTGATACGCGGCCTCTCGACCGCTCAAGGCGGCGTCAACGAAGTCTCGCGAGATACCCGCCTTGGCAAGCGCAGCGTACTTGGCTTCCGACAGCTTCGAGCCGTTGGTGAGCCACTCCTGCGTCAGGGCTTCGAGGTCAACACCAGCGGTCTCAACCTGCTCGTTCAGATCTCCACCCTCATCCGTCGGGGTCTCGGAGGTCTGGCCTGTCTTCAGGGCATTGTACGCCGCCGTGAAATCAGCCATCGAAGCGAACTCCTGTGGGAGACCTTCGGGACGGCTGGCATTCTGCTCGGGGGTATTCTGAACTGCCGCCATGGGGGTGGGCAGCGAGTTAGCAGCGGCGGAACTGGAGTTCGGTTGGGCTCCCTGTACGGGTGCCTCGGCTCCAGCCTCAGGCGCTGCGGCGACTGACATAACTGTCATCAGTAGGTGATCCTTGTGATACCGCCGAGATCCTCAACGATGGGACCACGGGGCGTTTTGTCAGAGGCCCATTCCATTTCCATGGACTTGGGCTGTTCGGTCGGCTCCACGGTGGAGACCACATCAGCCAGTTCAGGCATCTGCTGGTCCACCACCGGGGTCTCTGTTTGCTTAGCCTTGCGGGGCTGCTTGGCCACTTGGGGCTCCTTGTGCTTTCTGGGCTGTGGCCATCTTCATGGCTTCAGGTCCGAGTTGGGTGAGAAGCTCTTGCTGCTTACGAGCCTGTGCTTCCTGCGCCTTCTGTTCCTCGCTCTTGAGGAGTTCCTTGCTGTCAACCGAGAGGGCCGAGGAGATCATCTTGATGATGGCCTGGGGGTTCACCTCTTGGAGGAGAGCCTCTGGGCCTAGCACCTGAGTAATCGCCTGGGACCACGACATGAGGTTCTGGAGATCGTGGCCGCGTCCTAGGGCATCCATGCCAGTCACGATGGTGGGCTTAACCGTTCCATCGGGAAGCTGTGGAAGCCTGCCCTGCATAGTCAGTTGGTGGACCATGCGGCGGACGTAGGGAAGCTGGAACTCCTGGCTCAAGATCGAATAGACACCGCCGAGGGCATCTTCCAGTTCCGAGGCCATGAGGCGGATCTCTTCAGCCGTCACACGCTCAGCGTTGCGCTGGATCGAGGACGTGAGAAGGAAGGCTTGGGCGAGACGAGCTTCGAGGGTGGTCACCGTTTCCAGTGCCACACGGAAGTCGTTGGCCTTCTCCAGGCGAAGCACTGTGACGTCCGTGGCGAGGCCAGAGCGGACCGCAAGGTTCGGCGAGTTGGAGATCGTCGTCTCCTGCGTGACACCGTTGGGGTTCACGAGGAACAGCACTTTGGCGGCGGCTGCGGAGCCTTCGACGATTGCGGCCATGAGACCTTCGAGGGAGCGAAGATCGCCCATGTATTCCTCAACGTGACCACGGCCATAGTCCTCGCCGTCCACCTGGGCCCACCGAAGGGCGAACAAGGGGAGCTTATCGAGAGGCCACTTGCCTTTGGAGCCAGGGACCACAGCGTCGGACACTTCCTGATGGACGTGATACATACCGCCCACGCGCTTAACCCATGTGTAGAGATCCGCCATCCGCTGTTGACCCTTCATGGTCTCCTTGACGGTCTTCTGGATCTTCTCTGGGAGCGCCTCGGGGTGGACGCATTCGTGGACAACGATCTCCATCAGGTTACCTGCGGGATCACGCTTCACGACGTACTTGTCCATGCGGTAGACCTTGAGGCCACCTTGAGGCTGGAGGTAGACCAGCACGTTGCCGGTCACCAGGAGTTGCTTGAGGGCTTCGAAGAGAGGCGACCGGGTTGCGGTACTCTCAGCTTCCATCTGGACCTCGCGCTCCATCTTGGCGAGGCCCTCCTCCGCAGTCGCACGGTCAGACGCGCCGAGTTCGGCGAGGGTCTGGTCGTCCATCCTGAAGCGGAAGAACGATTGGTTGGGCGGGAGGAGGGCCAGAAGCAGCTTAGAAGCTAGGTTGTTGACGCCTCGTGCTCCCATGCCCTGGTACGGGGTGGGGAGGTTTGAGGACGTGGAGATATTTGATCGCGGTAGAAGACTTGGGATCGTGAGTTCCGAACAGTCCTGCGCCCTCATTAAGAAGGGGGAGCGGCCTGACGAAAGCTCAGAGTACCGTCCCTTAGCCGTCGACGCGGGTTGACCGCGCATCAGCCTCGGGGCGCGTTGATGCCCGTTGCGGGACCAGTAGATGTCGCCAGGTCAATCCGAAGGGATGCCCGGCCACGACCGACCTTCTTCTTCTCAGTGTCGAGTGCTTCGTCCATGGAGGAGCCGCCAGTGACAATCGTGCCGTCGTCTTGAGGGATCACCGCGTCAGGCCGGGAGGCAATCGCGTTGGCGGCCTCAAGCTGCTCCATGATGGCTGCGTTCTGCGCCTTCTGATCCTTGAGCTCCTGCTTCTTGAGCTTCAGTTCCTTCTTGGCAAGGCTCGCCTGTCGGTTGGAGTTCTTCTTCATCAGAGCGGTCTGCTCTGCCATCTTTGCATTTGTCTCGGCCTGCATGGCTGCAATCTTGCGCTTGGACATGCCACCGCCGAGGGATGAGAGAAATCCCATTATCTTTTCACTTCCAGAATGTTGTTAGACTGCTTCTTGAATTCAGCCAACAGGAAGCGGATCACCTCGCGCTTGCCCACCTCAATCCAGATCTTACGGTCGGACCAGTCGGGATCAGGGCTACGCTCTGGGAACCTCTTATCGAGGGCCTCAATCAAGGAGGTGTCTAATGGGGGAATTTTGGGGAGTTCAGACATTTGTCTGCAAGGTGCCTCTTTATTGAGTGCCACGGTCAATCAACGTGTTTCCACGCATTGCGGTAGGATATCTTCTTCCCTTGGTCGACCGAGATGCCAGCCTCGCGGGACGCGGCGGGGACTGAGTAGCCCTGACGCCGGAACCCCTTGAAGGCTCGCACTTGGTCTTCCGTGATGGTGGCCCGAGGGTTGTTCACCCCCGAGCCGAAGAGTTTACGCGGCAAGCCGGGTAACCATCAGGTCGGCCTGATCGTGAAGATCCTCAATGGTCCCATTGTTGAACGCATAGTGGTCAAACAATAGATCCTCTAGGAGCCCCTCAGAGACCGTCTGGGGGCCTGCACCGAGGAGCCGGTACACACGCACCAGGGAGCCGCCTAAAGCCGTCCTGACGGCCTCTGCCTCGTTCCTATAGCGTACGTCGTCGATGACCACGCTACGCCCCTGAGAGGTCCAGTGGTTCACCCACGTTGTCGTGATGCGGACCCACAGGTCACCCTGGAGGGCTCGCATGTCATCCCCGATCTTGATCATGAGCTGTCGCGGAGTGAACTCGAAGCCGGGTATGATCTGTTCCTTCAGGTCCCCCTCAATCATACTCTCGATGTCCGAGGTGCTGATGCCAGCAGCCTGGAGTAAACAACGGGCCATCTTCTTTAAGGGACCAGCGAACTTCACACGGACGAAGCCGTGCTTCTCGACGAGGTGATCAGCGAAGGTGGACTTACCGCTCTGAGGACGAGGTGAGTACAGTCCGATGACGACGGGCTTAGACATAGTTGCGTCTCACCGTCCGCTGTCCGAGGCGGATGTAATAGCTTGTCTTATCACGCAGGAGGTCAGGCCAGACGTCGATCACGAGGAGGGTCTTCTTGAGGCGCGGGGAGTGGACGGTGAAGTACCAATCGCGGTAGCTTGTGTAGAGGCCTCTGAAGGCCAGGAGCTTGGTGTTCATGATTGCCTCTTGAATGCGCGGTTGATGCAGCACATGACGTCGTAGACTGACTCCTTGACCTGCTCGAAGTGGACGTCGTCATCGAAGTCGATGCGGGTATGGTCAGCTTCTTCGACGATGCTGAAGACCTTGCGAGCATCAATAGCGACCTTACGGCCCTGGTCAGTCGTGAAGATTACGAAGGGGGATTCCATAGTATCTCTCTCTGTGCTTTGAAGTCATAATGTTTGGCGTCGAGGATCTTAGCCATCCGTGCCTGTACAACAGCGTCGTCTTCGGTGAGGCCAGCCTTCTCGTAGGCAGCGACCACGGAACGCCAGACGATACCCGCAGTCTCCGGTGAGAGATCGGGGCTTTCGCTCGGGTCCATGTTGAGGATGGTTTCGGCCTTCTTAGGTCCACACCCAGGGAGACCCTTGTAGCCGTCCGTTGTGTCGCCTGTGAGGGTCTGCTTCATATGATTATAGAAGGCTCGCGACGGGCTGATCTCCTCGATCACACAGCCTTCCTCGGTGCCCCACCGGATGAACTTGCCAGGGATGGTCCTCATGTCTTTGTCAATCGACACGATGATCTTCTCGCCAGGGATCAGCTTGGGGTGGGTCGCCAGGATTCCCATGCAGTCGTCGCCTTCGAGACCCGGCTTGAAGAATGCCTTACGCTCGTCGATGAGGAACTGCTTGAAGTGCTTGAGGATGATTGGCTTCCTGACGGACTTACGCCCGCCCTTGTAGTCCCGGTGGATCCCGAAGCGGAAGTTCCCCTCGCTGTCCGTGAGGCACAGCTTGAAGTCATCCGCCTGGAGGGTATCCATCATTGTCTGGACGGTCGCGTCGAAGCTCTCCAGCACGTCGTCCCATTTCACCTGCCATGTCCACCAGCCAGGCTCGAACTCAAAGGCTTGCTCGTTAGAGAAGGCGGCCTCGTAGGCCACCACGTCAGCGTCGATGAGGAGAGTACGGCTCATCAGGTCCACCCCAACACGAGGGCGCAGAGGCTGAGCATGGATAGGACAAAGGCGGCGCCAAGGAGGATCAGGCAGGCGATTTCGATACCGATCACGAGCGGATCTCCGAGTTGATCCCAGCGGCCTCGAAGGTGCCGCCACGGGTGATGGTCTCGAAGTACTCCCGCTGAGTGCCGCGCCACATCTCGATGACGTAGTCAGCCTTCGTGATGTGCCACTTCGGGTAGGGCCGGAAGACCCACGCGAGGCGGTCCCAGTCCCACCGCCAGAGGATGCAGTGGGGGGCCGCCAGGATGATATGGCGCTTGAGTGCTTGCCACATCAGTTGAGGGTCCTCTTGGTGTCGTCGGGATTTCTCTCGGCAATCAGATCGACCGCCTGTTGGACCACGTCCTGTTGAAAGTAGGCGAGAGCCTCGACGAGGATCGCTTCAATGTCCGCGCCTGGGCGGAACACGAGGAGTGCAGAGCATGTCGTCAGGTCGTGCTGGATGAAGCCGGTGGAGACCACCTTCTCGGGGGCCTGTACGTAAACTAGCGGCTCTTGTTCGTTTGCCATAGCTGGCCTTTCTTTGCGAGCTGTGTGATGGGGTTCTTGGGGCGGCTCTTGGGCTTCGGGGCAGTATGGATGTGCCAGAGGAAACCGATTGGTGTCTGGAGCCGTCCCGTATGGACGTCGATGTGGAGGTACGGCGGGAGGTAGTCGTCTTCCATCAGTCCTCCGCGAGCGCCTTCACAGCGTCAGCCCAGAACAGGTGGAAGGTCATCCATGCCGCGAGCTGGATGCGGGTGAGTTTCGTGATGTCAAGCATAGGACTTCCTTAAGACTTCGAGGCCCCTGGCCGTGATCAGCCATTTGCGGCCGAACTTACCGGGAGCCACACGAGTGGTGATGAGGTTGGATGAGGAGGCCCACGCCACTTCAGCAGCGAGGGCCCGAGCGAGGTCTGATTTAACCGACGGAGGGTTGGTCCAGCATGTCACTAGGACTTCCTGCTGTTCTTCACTGAGGCGGTGTTTTACAGTACGCGGCAAGGCGTTCTAACTCCAAGGGTGAGGCGTCGTTCTTGAGGCGATTGGCCCGCCACGAGATGACAGCGACATTGCCTCGGACGTAGCCGAGAGATGGGATGATCTTGTCCAGGGATGGGGAGTTGTCCGTCCGGGTTCCTGGCGTGTCGATCAAGGGGATGCCAAGGGCAGGGCATACATCGGGGATGATGATGTCCTCAGCGGTTAGATTGTGGGGGATACCCGTTTGCTGTGCGCGGTTGCGGGAGCCGTAGATTAGGCGGGCCTCAATCGTGAGAGCCCTATAGATGGCCTTGCGATCCTTCTTGGAGTTCTCGCAGGGCTTGCAGTCGAGGCGCAGGGTGTACTTCCTGTTGCCCGCCTGATCCCTCCACCATGATTTAGTGAAGGCATCTTCCGGCTTATCCTCACCGCATTTGCGGCAGGACTTCATATCAATGGGTAGCAAACCAGGACGAGCCGATCTTGTACTCGCCTTCTAGCGGACACGCGAAGTTGTACACCTCGCCTGCCTTCTTAATGGCCTCCTTAGCTACTCGTCCGACAAGGTCTCCCTTGTCTTCGTCGACTTCAAGTTCCCATTCATCATGAACCGTCGCGACAAACTCGTAGTTCACCCCCGGCACAAGACCGAGTTCCTGAAGGTCGTGATCTAGGATTGCCTGTGCTTTCTTCATGATGACTGCGCCTGCCGACTGCAGGAGCGTGTTGAGAGCTGAGTGAGAACTGCGGCACTGAAGGCGTCTACCGTCGAGACCACGGAGCCACTGCGGCGGGATGACGATATCCTTGCCTTCCTTCCTGGCTCGACTGATCGCAGCCTTCGTGTCGGCGATAGTCCTGAAGATACGGGTCTTGCCGTCGATCTTGGCGATACGCCCATCGACCCTCGCCTTGACGCTCTCGACGAGCTTCCCGAGGGCCGGGAGGTTCTTCATGAATCGGGCACGGAGGCTTCTTCCTCGGTTGACGTCACCGTTACCTAGATTTGCGTCACCAGCCCCGTAGAGGAACGCATAGAACCACGTCTTGGCTTCGCCACGAGTGAGGCCGAGAGCCTTCGAGTTGACAGAGTGAACGTCCGTCCCAGCCGCAGAAGTGCCATTGATGGCCGTGTCGATGTACGCCGGGTCGCCCATATAGGCTGCGAGACATCTAAGCTCCAACGCAGCAGCATCACAGCCAACCAGTACCTTACCCTTGGCCACAGTGAATAGCTTGCGGCACTCAGCGCCCCATCCACCAGCCTTGCCATAGATGACATTGTCTTGCTTATCCTTCTTGACCCCTGGCACCTGGGCCATGTTGGGCTTGCTGTGGGTCATGCGACCCGTGACTGCTCCGTTGGTTGTTACCCGGCCATGGATCCGACCATCGGAACCGACCGTTTTAATCCACGCTTCCTTGCCGTCCGAGATCTGGCCGAGCCGTTTGGTGACCATAAGATACTCAGAGAGCAACTTAGCTTCGGGATACGGGAGTTGATCAAGGACGCTCTCGTCCACCTGTGCACGTCCGTCTGGCGTGAACTTCGTCGGCACCCACCCGTACTTGGTCCGAAGAACATGAGCGATGTGCAGCCGACTTCCAGGGTTGAACGTAACGACCTTGACCTTCTCGTATGCTTGACCTTTGATCCGCCCGAGCTTCTTGTTGTTAGCGCCTGCGATGTGTGTTGTGCGGACTTCCCACGGAGGGACGAGCTTCTGGAGTTCTTGTTCGAGTTCATACTTGTATCCCTGGATTTCCGCGATGAGTGACCGGGCGAGATCCTCGTCGAACTTGAAGCCATACATCTCCTGGCGGAAGATGATCTCCTGGACGATGTGCTCCAGCTCGTAGCTTTCCTCGGGCCACTCCTCCTTCTGGAGGCGCTGCCATAGGTTCCGAGTGACCACTACGTCCTGCACGGCGTAGTCGCCCATCTCCTGAGTGAACGTGTGCCACTCTCCCTTGAAGTCGCCCTTGTACTCCATGAGCCGGTAGCCAAACGCCTGGAGTGAGTAGGATCCGATCAGGTTGCCGGGGATCCGCTCCTTCTTGTGGAGCGTAAAGTCTTTCTCTCGGAGATGATCCTTCGGCCAGACCACACGGGCCATGACAATCGTGTCGCGGTGGGCGCCTTTGAAGGAGAACCTCGGGTATAGCTTACGGATGACAGGGATGTCATAGGATAGCGTATTGTGTCCTATGAGTAACTCTGCCGACGACAGTAAGGCTAGACCATCCGCGATGGTTATGAGCTTGACGTCATCCGCCGGGATGTACGGGTTGTCCGTGGCGATGATCTTCTCGTCGGTATCGATGTCTAAGATGGTTATGCAGTGCAGCTTGGTGACCTCCGGGAGGAGTCCGTCCGTTTCTATATCCCAAACCAAGCGCCGCATCAGACGGCCACCCATGCGCGGATCGTGTAGCCGTTGCACCAGTAGCGGTGCTCTTCCTTACGGCAGGAGGGGCAGTATCGGTGGTTGGCACTCGTGTAGCGCCAGTAGTGGTTCTTACAGTTCATGCGCTGTCCCTTTCGACTAGCGTGTGGATGAACAAAGGGTCCACCGAAATGGACCCTCTGGTTAAATCGAAATGCTTCCCCACTGGTCGGCTATGGCTTCCGCGATGCCGAGGTATGTGCGGGAGCGTTCCTTCCAGCGGTTCTTGGATTGGCCCATCTTGTGGATACGGTCAGACCTCCCATCGACAACGTCGGTAGGAACCAGCGGTGGGAGGTTCTTGAGCCAGAGGCACGTCGCCTTCGTCTCGCCATGACCAAACATCCATGGGTGGATGATCTGGTCTGGCCTGCGGATCTTCGAGGAGATCACCGAGATGGGGTTCTCTAGGGCGATACGGGGGATGGGGGCGTCGAGCAGGAGGGACACAAAGTCGAGCGCCCTCTGTTGTCGTCCGTCCGCGATCTTCGCCGCGAAGTGTCTGGCCCCCGATACCGCCAGGTCTGTGCAAGGTGGGTGGCAGACCATGAGATCCCACCCATCATTCAGGACATCCACCACGGAGCCCTGATAGTGCGGCCCATCGACCTCCGTGGGGAGGAGATCACAGGACATCGCGTCGTGGCCTCGCCGGATGAACGCATCACGGACCCGACCGGAGTATTCACAAGCTACTAGAACTCTCATGGATTTCCTTTCGGTCCCGCTTGGTGGACCCTCTGGTTAAAATGGACTGTCGTCCTCTCGGTTCTGGAAGCCGTGCTTGGAGCCCTCAGGAGGGGCGTCAGCGGCGATCAGGCGGGAGGCGGCAGGGTCGTATCCAAAGTGGATCGTTTTGCCTGTGGACCGCCCCGAGAGGCGATCCTTGATGATACGGAAGGTCATTAGGGTGGCGAGCACCGGGTCTTCGTTCTGCTGATCACGCTCGATCCCGAAGGCGAAGTTTACCCAGAAGCCGATGGCCGATGATCCTTTGAAATGACGGAGCATGACCCGGCCACCCTCTTCGTGAGGTTTACCCTCAGGGCGGGACAGGTGGGTCACCAGATGGATGATCACGTCCAGCTCTTTGGCCAGGGTGGCGATCTTCTCCATCATCTCTTCAAGCGCTTCCTTCTCAGACAGAGGGGAAGCAGCAGCCAACGCAGTGAGGTTATCGACGTAGAAGAGCTTGATGCCTTCGCTATGGGCGAGGAACCGTATGGTTGCCCCTACGGTATCCCACTCGGTTGACCCGAAGCTGTCGTAGAACAGGATCCGGTCGTCCGCTTCAAGGCGATCAAGGGCACTCCCGAGTTCCTCCTTGGTCCAGCTTCCGTCCGGTACGTGGAAGGACTTCCCTGCGAACTTCCCTGCGACCCGCTTGAGGGTTTCGTCGGGTGGCTGCTCAAGGAAGAAGACACCGACCTTCTCGTTGAGGACGTCGACGTCGTACTGGACCTGCTGGATAAGGAAGTCAGTTTTACCGCAGCCTGTGCCCGCGCCAAAGCAATAGACACCAGCCCGTCGTCCATAGGTGAGCGCGGTGAGGCGCTCGTCGAACCATGGGTATCCGATTTCAGGATCAGTAAGGGCTCGGGCCTTAACGTCCGATACCCGCAGCACACCGTCAGGACGGAACGCTCGGGCTCCCCAGACGGCATCGATGATCTTCCGCCCGTCTCCTGCGACGAGGGCTTCATTGCAATCCTTGTATTCGTCCATCCTGGCGATCTTGACGCGGCCAGCAGGGAACAGCATGGCGCACTCCTGCGCTGCCGCTATGCCGTCCTCGTCGTTATCAAAGAACAGGATGATGGTTTCAAATGTGAGCAACCACTCGATTGCTCGGGCGATGGACTTCTTCGCGGCCTTGGCCCCGTTCGTCACGGAGACCCACGGCCACTTGAGGTCCTGCACCTGGGCACCTGACATTGCATCGAAGTATCCCTCGGTGATGACGACCATCTTGCCGCCAGTACGCCAAGCCTGCTGACCGAAGAGGCCAGCCTGCTTGATGTTGCCTACGATGGGGAAGCCCTTGTCCTTGTCGCGGTACCGGAGCTGCTGAGCGACCAGGGTGTCACCCTTGGTATCGTAGAGATCCCCTACGTGGACTCTCTCTCCGTTGTACTGGGCACCAATGCGGTACCCGAACTTACGTAGGGTAGCTTCTCGGAGGCCTCGGGGCTCAAGGTCATCGTACCGTCCTTCGAGAAACTTAGCATCTCGGGGGGCACGATCTGGTACTTCACGTTCTTCCCCATCTCTCGGAGGTGGAACGTAGTGGTCGCACTTGTGGCAGAACTGGTGGCCGTCTGAGTAGAGGGAGTTGGCATCCGACGACCCGCAGTTGTCGCAGGGTTGGTGCTGAATGAACTCACTCTCGACCTCCTCATGTTTCTTGAGGCTCACGCTGGGTGAACCTCGACGATCTGCGCCTTGGTCTTGAACTCACCAGAGACCTGAACGATCAGGTAGACCTCACCGGATTTCACCCCGACACGCTGGAGAGCAGCCTCGGCATCCTCGTACTTATCGAACCCGCCAGGAGCCACCGAGGTGGTCATCGCGGATCGCTCACCGTTCGTATCGAACTTCACGAGGAAGAACCGACCGAGCATTGCGTTCTTTGTGTAGAGTTTCATGGTGCCCTCCTTAGGCAGCGACCAGGGAGTACCGGGTGTATTCCCGCTTGAAGATCGGATGGAGCTTCTTCTCGCGCTTGATCTTGTAGCCCTCTGCTTCGAGGTCACAGATGCGGCGAGCCAGGGTGGCCGAGGTGATACCATAGTCAGCCATAGCCTCACGGGCGGAGATCGAACCGGCCTCCTTGATGTGGACCAGGATGAGGCGCTGTTGCGGGGACAGGGAGAGAATGTGGGTGAACTGTGCGTGGGTCATTTCCTTAATCCTTGTGGAAGTGCGTTGAGACGCTGGAATGAGAAAGCCCCCAGGCCTGGATGACCTGAGGGCGTTGATATGCTAGGTGCCATTGCTGGCGGTTACATTGAGTGGATTAGGGCTGCTGAGAATGGAGCAGCGCGGCGAGGAACCAGCGGTAGATCCCGGCGATCTGCAAGGCCTTGTCGTTCCCGTTGATGATACGACGGGCGTTGACCGGGTCAGCCTTGGTCCCACCGAAGAAGGTCTCCAGCTTATGTCCGGTGAACCAGCCTTGCTCCATGCCCACGATGAGGATCATCACGGCGTACTCGGGCTTCATCACGAGGTCAGGCTTCTGGGTGAACGACACCGTCTCGTCTATGAGTCCGAGCTTTCGAAGTTCGGTGGTGGCCTTGGTGTAGTTGTAGTCCCATGTCAGCTGGACGTAGCCACGACCCCAGAAACCAGAGGCGTGGTACCTGCGGCCCTTGCCACGGCCATACTCTTCGATGGGCTGCATCGTTTGAGCAGTCTCCCAGAATGTGGTCGCCAGCATGTACGCTAGGTACTTCATGGATCCGCTCGGGTGGATGCGCTCATAGACGGACAGGATGAAGTCCAGGCCAGTGACCTGTTCGGAGGTGAGCCTGCCCGAACCGAAATGCGGACGGACTGCATCGAAGAATTCCTTGCGGTCATACTTCATGTGATCCTTTCATAGAACTCGACGACCTTGCGGAGTTCATCCACGGTCGCGTCGTTCTTGATACGGTTTGCTTTGAGGGAGACCACGATCACGTTGCCAGGGACGTAGCCCTCGGCGGGAATGATGCGGTCGATGGATGGGGAGTTGTCTCCGCCACCGGACGGGCCCACAAACAAGGGGATACCCAGGACAGGGCACGAATCCGGTAGTGGCAGTAGATTGGCGAGAGTGATCGCGAAGGGCAGGCCGCGCCGTAGGGCGTCACGCCTGCGTTGCCCTAGCGAAGCCTTGATGTTTAAGTACGGATCTACTTCACGTCGTCGCGCTTCGTGGCAGGGCTTACAGCGGCGGTTCTTTCCCTGCTTACGCTGGTAGAACTCACGCTCCTCCTTCTCACTTCCGCAGGCTACACAGAGCCGCACGGGACTTCTCGTTTACCGGCTCGTTGATCCATTCACGGGGGATCACTGCGTCGGCGTAAAGCCACCCATGCTTCCGGCAATAGTCAGCGTAGGTGGTCTTCGAGCCCTTCGAGATGGGTGACTTACTGCGGGAGAAGATGAAGCGGATATCTACGTCAGGGTGAGCAGCCTTAACGGCGATATGTTTCTGGCGGTCGGCTGTCACCCAGCGACCTTTTAGTTCTACCACAATCCCGTTGGGGAGAATGATATCTGGCATGTAGTGTTGAACCTTTACCGGTTTGGTGTAGGGGAGCCGGTGTGTCTCGTATTCGTAATCAACACCAAGAGCACGAAGCTCCTGGCAGATCTTTTCCTCCAGGCCTGAGCGGAAACCGTGGAGAATACCGGGGTCGATGGGAGCCGCCTTGCGAGCGGCCCCCTTGCGTACTGTTGGCACGACTAGGATGTAACTTTATTTAAAATTTATCGGATTCTTCATCGTCGCCCAAGACGGTACCGTCCGTCTGGTCGTCACCGTCCTCGTCAACCGAGATGGAATCCTTCGTGGGATCCTGGCCGTCATCCGTGTAGCCATCGCGAGCACCGAAGCCGAAGGCCCCAGCCTGACGCTGCGACGAGCCACCTTCAGAGACCAACTCGACCACCTGTACGGCTTCGATTTGCAAGCGCACCCCGTACTCATTTTTCGGATTGACCCAAGGCTTCGCGGTGTAGGCCACAATGATCGTTGAGCCGCCGTACACGAGCTTACGCATGGCGTTACCCTTGGCGTCATACAGCGGGATCTGCCGCTTCCACGGCTTGCCGGTCTTCTTCGAGATACCCGAGGCGGTGGACTTGAAGTTAGCCGACACGCGGCCTGTCTCGTCACCCTCGTCGTCAACCTCGTCGAAGTACGGGAGGTCAGCGGCCTTCGCCTCGACCTTCTTCTTGGTCTTCTTGGTGGCTTCCTTCGCTTTCTCGATGGCCTCCTCCTCGGCGACCTTCATCTGCTCATCGACGATCTTCTTGAGACCCCGCGCTTCCGTGCCGTCCATCGAGAGCTTCACCTTGAACTCGCCTTCCTTCTTGAACTTGGTGTCGGGGGTGTTCAGGTGCGGGAAGATAGCCGTGCCCTCAGGGGACTGGTGGATTGGGAGTTTGTCGAACTTCTTGTCAGCCATGTGCTGGATTTCCTGTGCTTGAAATAAAGAAAGCCCCGCCTCGGGTGAGGCAGGGCGCGTTGGTCAGTTGATGTTGAAGGGAATGAAGCCGCTCATGCGTCCACCTCAATGGACCCTTGACGCATGCCTATGCGCTTCTTGGTGTATGCGCGTTCCAGTGCGGGAACATCGTAGCCCTCTTCCATGAGCTTCACGGCGAGCACCATGGAGATGCGTCGACCGGACTGCCAGATGGCGATGGCCTGGGAGAGGATGCTTTCATACTGTGACATGGGGATGGTCCTAATATACAGCGCCGATGATCGCGGCGAGGATGATGAGGTAGGCGATGAATGAGATGGTTACGGAGACCCAGAAGCGGGGCCCTATTGCTTCCTCGTAGGCTGCGTTGGTGAGTTCGTTTGGGTCGATCATGCGGCGGCCTCCAGTTCCACCTCGTTAGCCGTGACCAGATGGCCGGTGAACGGACCCTCGACGATCTCGAGGATATAGAAGATGCGTCCCGTCTTGTTGGAATACTTACGGCTTACGACGAGGCACAGGGTGGAGTCACCCGAGGCGATGTGAACGTAGTCGCCGGTGGCATACTTGTAGGTGATGCGCATTGTGATTGTCCTTGTGACTGGGTGAGTGGCTGAAGGGGGTACTCCGGGATCAAGCGGGTCTTCCGGGGATCTCGACGTTGACGCACTGCCAGTTGAGGGAGGTGACGCCAGGGGTCTCGATGATGTCAGGGATGAGTTCCTCGGCGGTGACCGCACAGGCGTCCGTGGGGACTACCTTCGAGACCACTACAGGCTGACCTAGGAACATCACGAGGATGGTGAGGATGGTGATCATTAGAGTTCGTTCCTGACATAGAGCCGGATCGCCTCGAAGTCGGTACCGAGGTGCGTGTCGTGGCTGTTGATGAGGTTCTTGGTGACCGTGAATGCGTCCTGGGCGGGGATACCCTTTGCCTCACACATGAGGAGGAAGGCGGCACATAGCGCGGGGATCTGAGCCTCGGACCGTGCGTTGTTCTGGGCTGCGGTGATGACGTGCAGGGCAGTGTTGGCTGTCTCCTGGCGGGGTGCATTCACCATACGCTGATAGAGATCCTTAGAGCGCATTGAGGCCCTCCTGGATGCGGCGCATCTTGAACATAGCGACGATATGGCGATTGAAGAGATGTCGTTGGTAGCCACGCAGCTTCGACCGGTCGAAGGTATGGGTCTCGCCATGGAGGCGGATGGCGACCTCGTCATGGGAAGCGCCGATGCGAATGGTGATCTTCATTGGGATGATCCCTTGGGTAGGAGGAGTGGGCAAGACGTTGGTCTGCAAGGTGCCGCTATTGGCGGTCACAAAAAGGGGACTAGCGACCCTTCACACGGGCGAGCTTGCGTTCTGCGTGGAGTTTCGTGAGGAGGACCTTGCCGTCCTCGGTGGGGATGATGTCGATGGACCCGTAGGCCTCGACCATGCGCTCAACGAAGAGATGCTTGTACTGCGCATAGACCCGGTAGACCCCACGCATTTGGTAGAGGTAGCCGAGATCCAACAGGGACTTCTTGACCTTCTGGGTGTTGACGCCATCGAGTGTCCGAGCGAACCGGCCGAGGGTGTGGTCGTGTTCCGAGAACACCACCTTCATCGCCTTGTTCTCAACGGCCAGGCGCTCGGTCCTCTCAGCTTCGTCGGCTAGGGCACGGAGGGCCTCGGCGTAGGTCTGAGGGAGAGCAGGAGGGGCTTCGGTAAGCTGACCCTTGCGATACGCCTGGAAGACCCTGATGAGCATGGCGCGGACCTGCTTGGCGTTCTCTGTGCGGGAGAACATGCAGATCAGGAGAGCCTGCTCTTCGTTGAGGTAGAACTGAGAGACCGGGTTGCCCCAGACCAGGGCGTCGTAAGTTACGACACCCCCGTACCCCTCAAGTTCCGAGAGGTTTCGCCGGATGATCTCGCGGATCTGGCGAGGAGCGGAGAAGCCCAGTCGCTCAGCGAGATCTGTGTCAAGGACGCGAGGCTCGTTGTTGATGGTAGAGAGAATAAGATCGTTCATAATGTTCGCTTTCGAGATGATGAGGGAGGGGGAGCAAACCGTTGGCCAGCAAGGTGCCACTTTGGAAAGTCACAAACCGGGGGACTAGGCGGCCCGAGCGAACTCGCCGAAGTACTTCTGGGCGGCTGCGAGATAGGCAGCGGAGGCTTCCTCGGGGGTGTCGAAGCAGCCGAGGTGGATCAACTTGTTGTTCACATTTATCTTTGCCCTGAACCGCCCCTTGTGGAGGTCCACACCTTTGATCCCGAGCTTGTTGTTCCGTAATGCGGGGCGGTTAGCGTTGTTCTGGGAGCACGTGGCGAGGCGTAAGTTGTCGAGGCGATTGTTCTGCTTGTTCATATCGCGGTGGTCCACCGGGAGGTCTGGCCAGG
Source organism: Microvirga lupini (assembly GCA_000517005.1). Classification (GTDB taxonomy): domain Bacteria; phylum Pseudomonadota; class Alphaproteobacteria; order Rhizobiales; family Beijerinckiaceae; genus Microvirga; species Microvirga lupini. Next base: position 24,848 of record KI911970.1, on the reverse strand, counting down.
CGCCATACGCAAGTACCCATGCGATGCGGTGGGCGCGGATCAGTGCCCCATCGACTTTGAAGCACAGGTATCCACGATCATTCAGCGTACCGGTCCCTCCAGTAGAACGGCGGGTGACGGCCCCAGTATCTGGGTCGTAGGAGAACAGCTCGCGGAGCCGCTCGGGTGTAGGCTTGGTCTTCATGTTGTTTCCTTTTGGATTATAAGGGTCCACTGAAATGGACCCTCTAAGCGAAAAAATATTCGCTGTCGCGGATGCCGGAGAGATCCAGCAGCTCGCCAGTGTGAAGGTCGCCTTTCTGGGGCAGCTCGGGGGTGATCTTCTTCTTGCTCTTCTCGACCACCTTCGGATCGATGAGACCGATATGACGGGCATGGAAGTCCGCCAGGGGATCGTTGTCAGTATAAAGTTTGATGAACGCTTCCTTGGTGCACGTCAGTAAGGTCGCAGCGTCAGCCGCGTGGGTACCGAAGCTGTCGTGGATCATCGCGAAGTGGGTCACCCCGTTGTTATGAGCCATGATTGTTGTCGTGCGGAGGGCCGTAGCGTCGAGGCTATGAACCCAGTTGGGCGCGATGCCATCAGCGTGGCCCATGCGGTCTACCTTGTTGGTATCTTCGCGAAGGGTGAGGACGCGCTGCTTCCCCCGGAGGGTCGTTTTGATCTCGACACCCTTACCGATCATATACCGCTGAGCCACCGGGAACCCATCAGGAGTGACCCAGAACGGCGTCTTACCGGATGCCGTAACGAGGCGGCACATGTCCTGCAGATAGGTCATGGCACGGCGAGCCGCAGGCACCGCGTCGGCGATGGCTTGGTTCATGATGGGTTGGAGGAAGGTGGCCGCACGGAAGCGCCCGTCGAGGTTCGCGGAGATGCGGAAGAGGCCCTCGGGATCCTTCAGCTTCTCTTGGATATACTCGCGCTGGCTCGTCGCCTTGCCGCCGTACTGCGTCGTCATGGTCGGGCGCTTGGCCACGTCGCGGGAGACCCCGAGTTGCAGCCACTTGCCAGCCATGAGCTTCCAATCCATCGGAGGCAGGGGGTTACCCTCCTCGTCCGTCTTGGTCTTCTCCCAGGCGGTCACCTGTTCCTTACAGAAGGAGGCAACGGTCGCGTTTGCTGGACCCTCAAGGCAAAGCAATACCCTGAGGAGCCGCTCGGAGGCCTTCGCGACTGCCATGTAGATGTCTGCCGGGTGATCCTTTGAGGTGGACGGCACGAGGTTCACTTGCTTGGCACCCTCGGGATCGAGGAGTGCTGCCGAGTAGTGCTGGATGCCATTGCAGGCCCCATCAAACGCAACTCCGGTGTGGCTCTCATAGCCATAGCCTTGGTTCATGAAGCCCACCCAATCATAAGCCCAGGCCAGGAAGGTCCACGGCTTGTCTGCGTCTTGCCAGAACTGGAACCCCTCCCCTAACGGATCGGCCACGACCATGCGGATGTTCTCGATCTCGTCGAAGGCCCAGGCGATGCGCTCGTCCATGGGTTTCTTATCGAGGCCGTACTCGTTCGCCCCGTGCATCGCTAGGTACCCTGCCGCAACCTCATTGGTGATCGGCTTGGTGTCTGCGAAGCGCAGGAGGGACTTGGTCAGGCTATCGCCTTGCGGGTTGAGGTACATGGGGATGGCATATGCGCGGCCCCGATAGTCCAGCCGGTGTGGGAAGAAGATCCGCTCGTGATCCTTGAACTTATGGGCGATGGAACGAACCTTGAACATCTGCCCACGCTTGGAACCCTGCCGTCCGTCTTCCTTCCACTCGTTCCTCTGTTCACGTTTCCAGTTCACTCGTTCCTCCTCGGTTAGACCTGAAGGCATCTCCTGCTGCTGCTTCTTATTAAGCGCAGGGAGACCCTTGAAGGGACGCTTCAGGGGATCGTCCAGGCAGGCATCGAGTACCGTCAGGACGTCCGTGTTGACCCGCCAGGGGGTCTCCTGAATTAGGTTGATGGCATCATAGATGTTGGTCAGGTCGTAATCCTTGACCACCCGGCCATCACTCTTGATGACGAAGGGTAGATCGAAGTAACCAGACCAATAGCCGCCATCATCGAATGCGGTCCAGGGCTTCGGAGGGATGATCGTCGGCATGTACTGAGGGGTCGCCAGGAACACCTCGGCATTGGCCGCATCCATCCGCTTGTTGAAGTCTTCGGTGGCGATCAGGAAGTTGGGGTTGTTGCCAGCCGACACGTTCCGGCGCTCGATGGTGAACAGACCCATCGGCTCCAGCAGGTCGATGAGGACGTGCCCCACCTGACCACGGACAGTCTCGGGCCACGCCCGGTCGACACCGTTGCGACGGGCCATGAGCTTCGCGATGACGTCCTTGCCGCGCTGGTCGGTGCGCTCCTTGATGGTCTTCAGGGTGCGCTCGTACTCCTTCGCCTTGCTCTCCTTGTAGACCCGCATCCAGGCCTCGTTGTTGATACGGGTGCCGATGTCCACGGCTACCTGATCCTGGGGGCGAGCCTTCGAGAGGCCGTCGATGACCGCCGAGAGGGCCAGCCAAGCGGTCGTGAAGAAGTCGGGCTTGCCTTCCTTGTCCTTGATCTCTTCGAGGTACGGGATGTAGGCGCCCCGGCGACCCCGGCCAGCCAGCTTGCTCTCGACGACCACCTGCTGGATTGCCTCGGCGACCTTCGCGGTGGCCAGGCGCAGGATGGTCATGCCGTATTGGGTCTTGCTCTGCTCCTCGTTCTGGACGGTGGCGAGGTGCTTCTTCTTGGCAGCATCAACGCCATTGTTCACGCTCTCCTCTTCGAGCTTCATCTGGGCATCGAGAAGTTCGGCGGTGATTTCGTAGGTGCTCATCGGTGGCAACTCCTAGAGATATATCTGAACGGGGGCGGGGGGTCTTATTCCCACTCTGCAAGGTGACGCTTTGGAAAGTCACAAAAAGGGGGATTTTGTTTTTAGAGGGTTCGAATGGCTGGACTGTTTGTCAAACGCCCTCCCCTCTAGGGCGCCCAGAAGTGACCTAGGGTTCACTAAACGAGACCCCTTGGAAACTTCGGAAGCCCTTGCAGAAAAGGCGTTTGGCGTGAGGTGGTTAGGTGGAGGGAGAGGCTAACGAGACCCTTTCGAGGGGATCACCCCTGCCCT
>KI911970.1:2052-21632 GCA_000517005.1 Microvirga lupini | reverse complement strand
GCTGCGCAGGATGGAACCTGATTTCGGATCGGCATGGATCTTCGCCGATTGCAACCTGCCGTCCGACACCCTGCACGATTTGATCGACTTTGCCCGGCAACGAGCCCTGATGCTCGCGATCGATGCGGTTTCGACCCCGAAAGTGATGCGCCTGCCGCAGGATCTGAGAGACCTCGGCGTGTTCTTCCTCAACCTCGACGAGGCCCGAGCCTATCTCGACCGCCCCGAGATGTCGCCGGAGGCAGCCGCAAATGCCCTGCTCGCTCGTGGGGCGGAACAGGTCGTCCTGACGCTGGGCGACAAGGGGCTTGTCGCGGCGAACCCTTCCGGGATCGTGAAGATCGGTGCGATCAAGGCCGAGATCGTCGATGCGACCGGCGCAGGGGATGCCCTGATTGCCGCCACTCTCGTGGCTATGCTGAGGGACGCCACTTTGTCCACCGCAGCCAGGCTCGGTACCGTCGCGGCGGCCCTGACGGTGGAGAGCCCGGTGAGCGTGCGGCCCGATCTGTCGCTCGCCTTGCTGGAATCCACCTTGTCCCGTAGAGCGGGTCCAACTGTTGAACGGGAGTCCTCATGAAGCACGACATTGCCAGCCATTTCCTCGACATCGCTCCCGAGGTACAGGCCACGCTCGCCGCAGGCGGCGCAGTCGTCGCGCTCGAATCCACCATCATCACCCATGGCATGCCCCATCCGCAGAATGTGGCGACAGCCCGCGAGGTGGAGGCGGTAGTGCGTGGAAACGGCGCCGTTCCGGCGACGATTGCGATCATCGAAGGGCGTATCAAGATCGGACTTTCGGACGCGGAACTCGACTGGCTCGGCACCGCCAAGGACGTAATGAAGCTGAGCCGCGCCGACCTGCCCTATGCGGTGGCCTCCCGACGGCACGGCGCAACGACGGTGGCCGCCACCATGATCTGCGCCCATCTGGCCGGCATCCGCGTCTTCGCCACCGGCGGCATCGGCGGCGTCCACCAGGGGGTTGAGGACAGCATGGACATCTCGGCCGATCTCGACGAGCTTGCCCGCACGCCCGTGGCGGTGATCTGCGCCGGGGCGAAGGCCATCCTCGATCTGCCGCGAACCCTCGAATATCTGGAAACCCGCGGCGTACCCGTGGTCGGCTACCGGACCGATCGCTTTCCCGCCTTCTGGAGCCGGACGAGCGAACTGCCCGTTCCCCTGCGTCTCGACAGTCCGGATGCGATGGCGGATCTCATCCGGACCAAGGAGGCGCTGGGGCTCGACGGCGGCGTCCTCGTTGCCAATCCCGTTCCGAATGCCGATGAAATCCCTGCGAGCGAGATGAAGACCTTTATCGACGCGGCCGTGGCCGAGGCGAAGGCCCGTGGCATCGTTGGCAAAGCCGTGACGCCCTTCCTGCTATCCCATCTGTTCGAGAAGACAGGCGGGCGAAGCCTTGCCACCAACATCGCCCTGGTGAAGAACAACGCCGCGCTGGCCGCGCAGCTTGCCGCAGCTCTGACGGACTAAGCGCCCTACTCTTTTTCGCCCCAGGCGGCCATTGCCTCGAAAACGATGGCATGCCGCCGGGCAAGGGCCTCGATATCGGCGGAATAGCCTCCGCCGATCACGGCGACCAGCGGGATCTGGCGGCTGCGCGCCTGCTCGATCACATAATCATCCCGCTGACGGAGGCCCTCGTCGGAGAGGCAGAGCCGTCCGAGCTTGTCGTCCCGGTGCGGATCGACACCCGCATTGAAGAACACGAGATCTGGCTTGATAGCATCGAGAAGGCGCGGCAGGTGAGCGCGGAGAGCCTCAAGATAGGCGTCGTCCTCCATGGAATCCGGCAGCCCGATATCGAGATCGCTCGGGATCTTGCGGACAGGATAATTCTTCTCCGCATGCATCGAGAAGGTAAAAAGATCCGGTTCATCGCGCAGGCAATCGGCAGTGCCGTCGCCCTGATGCACGTCGAGATCGACGATGAGCGCATGTTGGATTGCGCCCTCGGCACGAAGCGCCTTTGCGGCAATGGCCACATCGTTGAAGACGCAGAATCCCGCTCCTGTTTCCCGCTGCCCGTGATGGCTGCCACCGGCCGTGCTGCCTGCAAGACCATGCTGGAGTGCCAGTCGCGCCACCAGCAATGTCCCGGCGGCAGATGTCCGTGCGCGGCGCACCACGCTCTCGCTCACGGGGAGGCCGATCCGCCGCTCGATCTCGTGGGGGACGGAACAGGCGAAGACCTGATCCACGTAAGCGCGGTCATGAGCCAGCGCGATCAGCTCGGACGAGGCCTCCCCCGGCCTCGCGAAGCCGTTGGAGGCAAGCCCCTTTTCCGCAACCACCTCAGCCAAGCGTCCGTATTTTCGCATGGGGAAGCGATGGCCGTCCGGCAGAACAGCTTCATAGGCGGGATGAGAAACGATCGGCACCTGCTTCATGTCTCACCCCTTGCGGTTGAAGCCTCGTCTTGCGCATCGTGCGGAAAAGCGGGATCCGGTTTTCCGCGCCAAACGATGCGCCAGCCAAGAAATGGAGCATCGGATGAATCCCAAAAGTGGAGTCTACATTCGGGTCCGATGCTCTACTGCCCGGCGGCAATCGCCTTCTCGGCCAGCCGGATCGCGGATTCCTGTGACCGCGCCCCGCAGATGAACCCGCTTGGATGGCAGAAGACGCCATCCGCGATTCCGGCGGCCCGGGAAAATTCCTCCTCCTGCAAGCCGCGCCACGCCTCCGGCAAGGCCAGCCTCTGGCCGAAGGAGCTGGGCTCAGGTGGCACGGTTCGGCAATACCAGGAGGTCGAATCCTCATTCGGGTAGATGATGAAGAGAAGATCGCGCAATCCACCCTCGAAGACCGCCTTTTCCCAGGGGAGTTTATGATTGAGAACGATGACCCGTGGGTCCCGCGCCTTTCTGGCAGCAGCCAATACGGATGACTGGGCCTGGGCTTCCGCGTGGGCCTGCCGACAGGCCCGAACCAGAATGCCTCTGGCAAAATCGGCCGCCTCAAGGAACGCATCGTCATAGGACTGATCGCTGATCCATGTGGGATTGAAGGCCTCGATCAGGAGCGAAAGGTGCCCTTGGTTGACGGAGGCGACGCCGTTGTCGGCCTGGTCGATGGCGAGGATGAAGCCGGTATCGATATCCTGCCAGACGGGATCCAGCAGGTCCTCGTCAATTCCCGAAACGAGATTGGGTAGGGCTCTGCGCCCGAAATCGCGCCAGATCAGACCGACCGAGCTGTAGGGTGTGCCATCGGGTCGACGGGGGAGATCCCGCATGTGGTGATCATAGCGGCCTCGCGCGACATCATAGATGCCACCCACGTCGAAAACGAGATCGGCCGCCTCGATCAGGGCGGTGTCGCGGGTGCGGGTGAAATCGAAAGCGCCCAAAGCTTCCCGTAGGATAGAGAAGGCAAAGACATCGTCGGCATGGAATGTGCCGCTATGGGTTACAATCTTCATCCCGTTCGTCCCGACCACGGTCGGCTGCTCCTGAACATGTTCTGTATCTTTATCCGCGATAACAGAGCTACTCGAAGAAGATAAGCCGCGGCAATCACATCCTTTATGCTGACGAGCAGATAGCCGGAATAACCTCCCCCTGTTGCGCTTGACCTTCCCATCGTGGAAAGGTCTAGAACCTTTGGGATCTTGAGAAAGGATCCCGACCATGCATCGTTTTCATGTGCCAAAGATGAGCTGCGGCGGCTGCCTGAGAACCGTCAGCCAGGCCATTCAGAATGTCGATCCGCAAGCCCAGGTAGAAGGCGATCTGAACAACCGCGTTATCATTGTCGTTTCGGCCAAGGCCGAAGCGCCACTGCTGACTGCTTTGGCCGAGGCGGGATATTCGGCGCAGGCCCATAGGCAGCGGGATTGATGAGGAGGCTGTTATGGGAGCCGACACTCATTCCCATCACGACGTGCGTCCCTCGCCACGGGCCGGTCTGGATCGTCTCGCCTTCAGTGCAACCGTGCATTGCTTAACCGGCTGCGCCATCGGCGAGGTGCTGGGCCTCGCCATTGGCACGGCCCTCGGCTGGGGCACGGCCTCGACCATCGTTCTAGCCGTCGTCCTTGCCTTCTTGTTCGGCTATGGACTGACCATGCTGCCGCTGCTTCGGAGCGGCTTACCCTTTGGCACCGCCTTGGGTTTGGCCCTGGCATCCGACACGGCCTCAATTGCCATCATGGAACTCGTGGACAACCTGATCATGCTGATGATCCCCGGGGCCATGGACGCCGGGCTCACGAGCCTTCTCTTCTGGGGGAGCCTGGCAATCTCCCTCCTCGTCGCCGGTGCCGTCGCCTTTCCGGTCAACCGCTGGCTGATCGCTCGCGGACAGGGCCATGCCGTCGTGCATGCCTTTCACAAGCACTGACCTCGCCTCACTTCCTCACCTTCAGGAGATCATTTATGAAGATCCGCTTCCTTGTTCTTGCCGCTGGCCTGATTACCCTTCCCAGCCTTGCTCTTGCACAAGGCACGCATGGCGGTCATTCAGGACATTCCATGCCGGCACAAACGGCGCAGACACCCGAGGCGCCTTCCACACAGAGCTACCGCCAAGCCAACGAGACGATGCATCGGAACATGGACATCGCATTCAGCGGCGATTCGGATGTGGATTTCGTGCGCAGCATGATCCCCCATCACCAGGGTGCCATCGACATGGCGAAGGTGGCGCTCCAACACACCAAGGACGAGCAGATCCGAAAATGGGCCACCGACGTGATCCGCGGGCAGGAGCGCGAAATCGCCGAGATGCAGGCTTGGCTGAAGAAGAAGGGCGTTCAGTAGCGGAGCTTGCTCCATCCATGGCCGGGCCCATGTCCGGCCATTTTCATATCGCCTGATGTGCACAACCTCTGCCACGAACGTGCAGGGTCGAGCGTTAGTGGATATCCCTTGCGGGCGAATGGAAAGGACGAATCATGTTCACGCTTACGATCAGCGACAAGCCGGTTGCCATCACCAATGCCGATGAGGACGAGGCCCGCGAGCTCCTCATGAGCGAGGATTTCAAGGACGATCTGAAGGTTCTGGAGAGCGAAGGCGCCCCCTTATGGGACGGCTTTGCAACCCTCAATGTCAGGCCCGCAACGGAAGAGGAAAAGACCGAATTCGAGAACGCGGATTTCGACGATGACGATGATGACGATGATGGGGAAGAAGGTCCTTACATCATGTTCCTGGTCGACGTGACCGATCCTGACGAAGGCGACGAAGGCTGAGGAATAGCCTCCAAGGAACACGCTCGAAGAACAAATGAAACAAGGCCGAGCCCGGAGGAACCGGGCTCGGCAGTTCGATGGGGAACACCGAACAGGTTAGCGCCGTTGGCGCCGCATGAGTTGGCTTGTTCAACCCCGCCTCGTGAACGATCCTTTCAGTGATCCAGGCGTCTATCTCGATTTTCGCTATGGTCGTCGGGCCATTCTCTTCGACTTGGGCGACGTCAACGCGCTCTCCTCGCGCGAGCTGCTGCGGGTGAGCCACGTGTTCGTCTCGCACACCCATGTGGATCACATGACCGGCTTCGACCGGCTGTTTCGCCTCTGCCTCCATCGTCCCTATCCGCTGACCCTCATCGGGCCACCGGGCTTTGCGGCGCAGGTAGAGCATCGGATCCGAGGCTTCACATGGAACCTTCTGGATGAGAACTCAGTCGATTTTTGCTTGCGGGCCATGGACTATGATGGCACTCGCCTGGCAAAGGCTGCCGAGTTTCATGCACGTCAAGCTTTCGCCCGGCGCGAGATCGAGCCGCCTGTCTTTCCAGAAGGCCTTGCCTGGATGGAGGATGAGTTCCGGATTGAGGCCGTTGCCCTCGACCATGGCATTCCCTCTCTTGCCTTCGCTCTGAGGGAGGTACTCCAGGTCAATGTGTGGCGGGGCGTGCTGAACGAGCTGGATCTTCCGCCCGGCCCCTGGCTCAACGAGGCCAAGCGGGCTGTTCGCCTCGGACTGCCCGACGACCACCCGGTCGATATTCCTGGAAGGACAAGGATTCGCCTCGGCGATCTAAAAGGGAGTGCATTGCGCATCGCTCCCGGTCAAGCGGTCGCCTATGTGACGGATGCAGCGCCGGTTCCGGAGAACCGCGCAAAAATCCTTCAGCTCGCCCGCGAGGCCGATCAGCTCTTCATCGAGGCCGTCTTTCTGGAGCGCGACCGCCCCCTGGCTCTCGCCTCCCTTCACCTAACGGCACGGGAAGCAGGGTCCATCGCCCATGAAGCCGGGGTCAAATTTGTCACGCCGTTCCATCATTCGGCTCGCTACCTGTCGGAACCGGATGTCCTGCGGGAGGAGCTGTTCGAGAGCTTCCGCGCGACCGACCGGGAAGTGATGCCTGCCTGAGCCTCTATTGGGACTGGAAGATCGCCTCATGGATCTGTCGCGGATCGGGCCTGCGGTTGGAGCTGAACCGGATGGCACGATAGCCGCACGATTTCAGAACCTTGTCGCGCTGCGCATCCTTCCGGGCATCGTGAGAGCGATCATCGAGCTCGACGACGGCGATCACATCCATGTCCCGAACCACAACCCAATCGACGCGCGTGTTCGAAATCTTCTTGAAGGCGATCCAGAAGGCACGGCTACCTTCCTTGGCGTCGGGCCGGACGAGCGCCAAGATGGGAACCTGGGGCCAGATCTGGCAATCCGGGCATGCCGCGAGAAGGCGCTGGTAAAACTCGCGCTCGTTTTCCGTCATGATCGAGTGGCGTCGATAGCGCGGCTTGCGGGTCCAGAAGAGAACCAGAATGAACAGGATGCCGAGCAGGCCCACCCCTGCGAGCCACGACCACGAGAGATTTTCAATCACCATAACAAGCTGCCCCTGCCCTGCGCTCGCCCGAATGTGAACGGTCAGGCCTTCTCTGCCCCTGAAGCATAGCAGCTAGCATGAAACCGAGACGCATGGTCCTGCGTCTTCTTATTGTCGAGTTAAGTTTGCCGGGGAGAGCACAATGGACTTCAGCCGCCGAACCTTCCTGCTTGGGGCCTCAGTCGCTGCCGTCGGAACCGGCCTGCCAATCCGCCGCAGCATCGCCCAGCCGATGCGGGACATGTCCGCCTATCAGCGCATGTACGCCCCCATCGACGACGATATCTTCCCCGTGCCAGGCATCGATCTCTCCAGGATCAACTCGGCTTATCTGCGCAAGGTGGTTCAATACGACACGACTGAGACGCCGGGAACCATCGTGATCGATCCCCGGTCGCGTTATCTCTACCTCGTCATGCGCGACGGCATGGCCGTGCGCTACGGGGTCGGTGTCGGCCGGTCGGGCTTCAGCTGGTCCGGAACCGCCACCATCAAGGACAAGCAGGAATGGCCGGACTGGTATCCGCCGAAGGAGATGTTCGGCCGGCAACCCGAACTCATGGAGCAGATGGGCGAGCTGCCCGGCGGCCCCGGCATGCCCGGCGGGCCCGGCAATCCGCTCGGCGCCCGCGCGCTTTATCTCTGGCAGGGCAACAAAGATACACTCTATCGCATCCACGGCACCTTCGAGCCCTGGACTATCGGCACCAATGTTTCGTCCGGCTGCATCCGCATGATCAACCAGGACGTGATCGATCTCTACAATCACACTCCCATAGGCACGAAGGTGGTGGTGCTTTCTGGCCGCACCAAGCGAAATCAGACCGCTGCCCGCTCCTGATTAAGCAAAAAGGTACGGTTCGCGCCTATTTTTGCCATGGTTAATGATCACACGTCACGTAAGGGACGCGGGAACTAACGAACCATGGCGCGAATTTTCGCCCGATCCGAGCGATCGGTTGGCGGATGCAGGTCGGTATCTGCGTCCGAACGCAGCTACCTGCCCGGCAGGAAGGGCGCTTCATATCTGGCCTTCAGCCTCTTGGTTGCGGGTTCTTGTCTGCTGATGGCGACGACTCGCATTCAGGACGCCGCCGCCTTCGGAGAGACGCGCACCCTCACCTTCTATCACACCCATACCCGTGAAAGCTTGACCGTTACCTTCCGCCGCAATGGACAATATGACTCGGGTGCCCTGCAGCAGCTCAATTGGTTCCTGCGGGACTGGCGCGTCGAGAAACCGGCCCAGATGGACCCTCGCCTGTTCGACATCCTCTGGGAAGTCTACCGGGAGTCCGGCTCGTCGCAGCCCATCAACATTATCTCCGCCTATCGTTCGCCCGAAACCAACGGCGCCTTGCGCCGCCGGTCGAGCGGGGTAGCCGAGCACAGTCAGCACATGCTCGGCAAGGCCATGGATATCCGCCTACCGGACGTGGATACGGCGCGTCTGCGCACCATCGCCATGAAGCTGCAATATGGCGGCGTCGGTTATTACGCATCCTCCGCCTTCGTGCATGTGGATACCGGCAACGTGCGAGCCTGGCCGCGCATGACCCAGCAGCAGCTCGTGCAGCTTTTCCCTGACGGAAAGACTCTGCACCTTCCCTCCAACGGCAAGCCGCTTGCAGGTTACGAGCTGGCAAAAGCCGAGATCCTGTCGCGCAATGCTTCCCTCGCCACGCAGGCCTCGACCAGCTCCGGCCCATCCATCGGCAATCTGTTTGCCGATCTCTTTGGCCGCAAGAACGCCGCACCGGCGCCGCAGGCGGAATCCCCTGCCCCGAGCACGGCGACGATGGTTGCGTCAGCCGATCCGGAGAGCGTCAAGGAGATCGTCGCGGCGGTTCCTCTTCCGCCGCAGCGTCCGCCGGAGATCAAGCTCGCAGCGGCAGTCATGCCGGATGCAGAATCGGATACTCTCGCGGCAATCGTCTCGGCCCCGACTCCGAGCATCGCTCCCGAGCTTGACGCTGTTCTTGGCTATGATGAAACGGCCGCGGCGAAGGCTCTCTTCGATCCAAGGACTGCGTACCTCGATCTGGGCTTCACCTCCCACGCCAAGCACGAGCTCAGCGCCACGAAGTTCAGCGGACCGGCCGTCAAACCGCTTCCGGTCATAGGCGAGGCTCAGGCTGTGTCGCTGAGAGATGCGGACCTCAGACGCCCAGCATCATGATGAGGCCGACCAGCAGCAGCAGAACCAGCAGACCCGATACGGCAACCGCCCAATGCGCAGTTCGCTTCTCCTGCTGTGCCGATTGGGCGGTTTCAGGCTGGGATGCCTGCCCCTTCTGAAGGGGAGCCGTTCGCCGCCTCATCCGCGCTGCGGCGGCGCGATCCGGGAAAGGAATGATCTCGGCGCTCCTGGCAGGTGCCGGATTGGGCTTCGCATTCGGTGAAATGAGGCTGTCTTCCAGCTCGACCGGAACGCCGGTTTCTTCCAGATGAACGACGATGAGGGCTATTTCCTCCGCGCTCATGGACGCGATCGGCAGATTGGCTTCGAGGTCCTGGTTCGTGAGATGGCCCTGCTTGCGTCCGAGGGAGATCAAGCGGTCTAGGGTGTTGCTATCGAACGCCGACTGCATGAGGGCATGACCCCATTATGTCTGTTGGGCGAAGAAGCAGCCAAAGCCGCTTCGATGGACTCCGCCAAGCTAACGCGACAATAACTCCAGATGTTGCACCCGGGAAATGCCTCAAGTGCAATTTTGGCGACGCTTTAGCCGTAAGTCGAATGGGCCGCGATGGACGGCTAGTTCTTCGTCGCGCCGGAGGCCTTCTGCAGCGCCTCCTTCTCTCGCCTGACCTGTTCGGACAACTGCTCGGCGATCGCCACGAGCTTGCCGGCCGTCAGGTCCTTGCCATGGAGTTCGACATGGCCGGCCAACCCAACTGTCAGCAGAGACTCGAACACCATGTCGGCCGGGATGCCCTTGCGGATCAGATCAATGGCGACCTTCTGCCATTGATCTGACAATTGCTCTCGAAGTTCAGAAATATCGTTGCTCATCATCCAACCTTACACGATCCGTCTCGGGATGTCCCGGCACGCTGGCTTGGTTTTCACCGCGCTGTCACCAAGCTTACATAGAACCGTTCTAATCCGACCCCGTCCCCCAAGAGACGGAGAAGCCGATATGGACGAGCAAAAGGGCCGCATTCGCGCAAGCGAGTTGGAAGATTCTGGCGATGTCGGAATCAATCCGACAGAAAACCTCACCGTGGGCGAGATCATCGCCACACGCTTCAACCGGCGCGACGTTCTGCGCGGCTCGCTGGCCGTCGCTGCCATCTCGGCGACCGTCGGCACCCGCGCCCTGGCAGCCAACGAGCAGCCGGCCAAGAAGGCTAACGGTGCCTCCTTCGACTTCAAGGAAATCGAGGCCGGCGTCGACCAGACACACCATGTCGCCGAGGGCTACGATGTCCAGGTGCTGCTGCGCTGGGGCGACCCGATCTTCGCCGATGCTCCCGAGTTCGATCCCATGGACCAGACCGCCGAAAAGCAGGCGCGTCAGTTCGGCTACAATACCGATTTCATCGGCTTCATCCCGCTCAACGGTTCGGCCGACCATGGGCTGCTTGTGGCCAACCATGAATACACCAACGAGGAATTGATGTTCCCCGGCGCTGGCATTCAGGACACCAAGGACGCCAATTTCTCGAAGATGACCAAGGAATTGGTCGATATCGAAATCGCCGCCCATGGCGGTGCCGTCGTCGAGATCCGGCGCGTCGACGGCAAGTGGCAGGTGGTCAAGGATTCCAAGTACAACCGCCGCATCACCGCCGCGACCCCGATGGAGATTACCGGCCCCGCCGCCGGCCACGACCGCATGAAGACCTCGGCCGATGCCACCGGCCGCAAGGTGAACGGCATGATTAACAACTGCGCCGGCGGCGTGACCCCTTGGGGCACCTGGCTGAGCTGCGAAGAGAACTTCAACGGCTACTTCTGGGGCAAGCTCGGCGAGGATCATGCCGAAGCCAAGAACTACAAGCGCTACGGTATCGGCACGCCTGCCTATGCCTGGGGCAAGTATTACGACCGCTTCGACCTGACCAAAGAACCCAATGAGGCGAACCGCTTCGGCTGGGTGGTCGAGATTGATCCTTTCGACCCGAACTTCGTGCCGAAGAAGCGCACCGCTCTCGGCCGCACCAAGCACGAAGGCGCTGCCGGCATCACCAACAGCGACGGCCGCTACGTGGTCTATCTCGGCGACGACGAGCGCTTCGACTATGTCTACAAGTTCGTCACCGCCGGCAAAGTCGACACCCAGAACCGGGCCGCGAATTTCGGTCTGCTCGACGAAGGCACCCTCTACGTTGCCAAGTACAATCCGGACGGCAAGGGCACTTGGCTGCCGCTGGTGCATGGTCAGGGCCCTCTCACGGAAGCCAACGGCTTCAAGAGCCAAGCCGACGTGCTGATCGAGACCCGCCGCGCTGCGGACCTTCTCGGCGCGACCAAGATGGACCGCCCCGAGGACATCGAGGCCAATCCTCAGACCAATCGCGTCTACGTCATGCTGACGAACAACACGCGCCGCAAGGAAGATCAGGTGGATGCGGCCAACCCGCGTGCAAACAACGCCTTCGGCCACATTGTCGAGATGATGCCGGAGGGCGGAAACCACGCCGCGACCGACTTTACCTGGGAGGTTCTGGTGAAATGCGGCGACCCGTCCGTCGCTTCGGTCGGCGCGACCTTCTCGTCGGAGACCACCAAGAACGGCTGGTTCGGCATGCCCGACAACTGCGCCATCGACAGCCAGGGCCGGCTCTGGATCTCCACCGACGGCAACAACGCCAAGGCGACCGGCCGTGCGGACGGCTTGTGGGCCATGGAAACCGAGGGCGAGATGCGCGGCACGTCCAAGCACTTCTTCCGGGTGCCGGTCGGCGGCGAATTGTGCGGCCCCTTCTTCACTCCGGACGACGAGTCGCTGTTCCTCGCCGTGCAGCATCCCGGCGAAGCGGAAGAAGGTGCGACATCGACCTTCGAGAATCCGATCACCCGTTGGCCGGACTTCAAGGACAACCTGCCGACCCGTCCTTCAGTGCTCGTCATCACCAAGCAGGGCGGCGGCAAGATCGCCTGATGGTTTAAGCAAGACTCACATGATCAAGTCAGCAAAGGAGCCGCAATGGGCTCCTTTGTTTTTGATGCGCACAGATGCCCGTCTCTTACGGACATTCATCAATTTCTGGAGATCGCCGAGTGCGGTCGCAGCGGAGGAGAGTGGCGCGGGCGACGGGGCTCGAACCCGCGACCTCCGGCGTGACAGGCCGGCACTCTAACCGACTGAGCTACGCCCGCGCATGTCCTCGCATCGCCTAGTCGAAGGACCGTTTCGCGATGGAGGCGCGCAAGTACCGGTGAATGAGCACGCTGTCAAATGGTGTTTGGATTATCCCCAGGTGTTCCTGGGCGAACGGCAGGAACCTGATCCTCTAAAGGACACTAATCTCTCGTGCTGATCGAGAAGACCTCGTGGCCGGCACCATTCAGAACACGCACAGCCTCGATCTCCGGATCGCGGGATTGCGGGCGGCGGGCCAGGGAGAAGACCTTCAGGGCCCGCTCCTTCGCTTTCTCGAGGGAATCGGTGCGAACCATGATCCGGCGGATGATTCCGCCGCCCGCCTCTTCCGAGGCCACGGTTTCAATACGGTAGATCTCGAACACGACTTCCACACTCCACTATCAGAGCAACTCCACCATCAGGCCCTGATGCGCTGGAGTCTTTTCGAACCGCTTGATCAGGCGATCCCGCTTCAATTTCGACAGACGATCGATCCAGAAGATGCCATCGAGCTGGTCGATCTCATGCTGAAGGCAGACGGCCATCAGACCTTCCGCCTTCTCCTCGCGCTCCACGCCATCGAGCCCCTTGTAGCGCACCCAAACCTGAGCGTAACGCTCAAGCTCGTCGGTCACGCCCGGCATGGAGACGCTTCCCTCCACGTGCCGGATCCTCTCGGAGGAGGCCCAGACGATCTCGGGATCGATATAGATGTGCGGCGCGAGGTCGGATTCCAACTGGATCACCACGAGCCGTCTGAGAACTCCGACATGCGGCGCCGTGATTCCGATCCCGGGTGCGGCATGCATCGTCTCCGTCAGATCACGGGCGAGTGCCCGCACATCCTCATCGATATCGCCCACCGCCGCCGCCTTCTGGCGCAGACGAGGATCGGGAAAGCGGACGATCGGACGGATGGCCACGGGACCTCTCTTGGATGGAAGAAACGGCGGCAGATCTGCGAATTCAGACTACTTGTAACGCCCACCGCGCTGAAGCATCTCGATCTTGTAGCCATCCGGATCCTGCACGAAGAAGAAGCGCGCGGGAGGCTTGCTCGGGAGCTTGAGTTCTTTGAGCGGCGTAGGGTTGAGACCGAGCGTCTCGAATCGGGAATGCTCTGCCTCGAGATCGTCCACGGAGAAGGCCAGGTGCCCATATCCGTCGCCGAGTGCATAGGGCTCCGTCCGGCCGTGATTGATCGTCAATTCCAGCTCGAACTCGCTGTTCCCATTGCTGAGATAGACGAGGGTGAAGCCGTCGAATGCCAGGCGTTCTGCCACTTTCAATCCGAAAGCCTTGTCATAGAAGGCCAGCGAGCGCTCCTCGTCGAGCACCCGGATCATGGAATGAATGGCCTTGGCCATGGAGAACCACCTTTCTTATCGGTTGCCCTGCCGAACTCGGCGGAGCGTGGCCGTGTCAAAACTGCCCTCGGGCAATAGCAGCGGGCAGAAGAGAACGGAAGGCTGCCAAAGCTTGACCGCTAAGATGCCTGCAACACTTGAGCCAAACAAAAAGCCTCCCTCGGCTGGAACCAAGGGAGGCAAGTTCGGGAGGAAGAAACGCTGACAGCTCGGCCCCAACATCTCCGGAGCGGGATTGTTACCCGCATGTGGCGTTCCACCACACTTTTTGTCAGTAATCCAAAAAGCCAGTGAGAGCTGCGATCATGGCGCAATCAAGGAAAATTGATGCCCGCCAAGGTTCGAGAATGGCATTTCCCAAGGAACATTGATCAAGCTGAACGCTTGACTTGGCACGGAGGCACCATTCCCCGCAACCCCTTGTCGCCTCCGCACACTCTGCAGCCCCGTTCGGCCTAACTGGAACGGGGCTTTTTCGTCGGTCCGGCCCAGCCATTCGGCTATTGCTCGAACTGCCCGGCTATGGCGCGGATGCGGTTGCGGACGTAATCGGGGAGCCCGGCGCTGATGGAGCGTCCCGAGTTGAACGAGCTTTTGCCCATCAGAACCTGGGCCGGAATGAGGTTCCTCAACACGGGAACGCTCTCGAACTCCTTCTTGCGCTCCAGAACATCGGTCTCGACCGCAAGGGCCATGAACACGGTCGCCACCGTCTTGCCGGCATCACCAGGATATGGCTGGAGAATGGCCAGCAGTTTTCCGAACTGCATTACCTGATTGACATGGAAGATCGTCTGTTCCAGCACTCCGGCAACGGGGGCATCGAGGCCGGTGAGCTTGGCGAAGCCGGCGCGTTCGATCTCTTCAAGCGGCAGAATCCTGATCTCAGTCTGGAAGTCCATGGACTCCGAGATCTTCTTGCCACCCTCCTCCAGCTTATTGGCAAGCCGGATGCCGACCGGCAGCTTGCCTTCCAGCGGATAGCGGGATTCGATGCAGAGGCTGCCTTCCGCCTCACACCAGCGCCGGTTCGGATGCCGGTTGTGGGCGCTCTGAGGATCCACCTGCGGTGCTGCCTGCTCCGCGGTGATGCGGCGATGCTTGATGGAAGGATCTATCTTTTCGAGCACCTCGAGCCGGGTGTAGCGCCCGAGATCGATGGCACCGGGCGCCTTGCCGATCAAAAACCGCGCCTCCACCACATACATGTGGAGCTTCTCGGTATAGGATTTCGGGATGCCATGGACCGAGACCTTGATGGTCGGTTCAACATAGTCCGGAAAAGGGCTCAAGAGCTGCTTCTGCAGAGGCCTCTCGCGCGCCCAATCCTCGAACCGGATCAGGCCCGTGCCCATATCGGCCAGCTTGTCGTCCCTGTGATCGCTGAAGACGATCGTCTTCGGCTTCAGCTTTGCCGGCGCCACGGCTGTCACGGACGGCACCTCGTCGATCTTGAACTCCTGAGCCTCAAGCGCTCCAGCAGAGACAAAAAGACCAGCCAGGACGGCCAATGCCTGTCTCAAAAACGTCTTCGATGTCATCAGTAAACCTGTCCGTTGCGCCAAAAGTAGTCCGGATCGATCCGCCGAGGCCGGCGGGGGGCATCGTCCTCCCACCACCAGCGGAAGCCTCGCTCGGGCTCGGCCTGACGGCGTGACGGAGGAGTGTTCTGGCGCAGGCTGTCGAGCCAGCCCGGCCCCTGCGCATAAGGACCGTCCTCGTAGTAGTCGGGCCCGCCCCTCTCCTCGCCATCGCTCCACGGATCCGGATTACGGAACGCGTACACTTCCGATTGCGGCACGAGACGGAATTGCGTCTCGCTCAATCGGCCGAACCAGCTCAGGCGGAAATACTCCGTAAAGCCCTTCCGCTCGCCTTCCGTCAGCCGATCACCGGTGTTCAGATCGATCGGCAGAGCGATGAGCTGCTTGGCCGCCTGAGGCGATGGCGGGCTGAGGGGTGATTTCGGCGCATGATGCTCCCATGCGGCCTGAAGGATGGATTGAAAGATCGGAGCTGCCACCTTGCCGCCGGTCTGCCCGCGTCCGAGCGTCCGGCGCTTGCCGTCGGCATTGTCATGCCCCACCCAGACAGCAATGGTAACGTCGTTGGTGAAGCCCACGAACCAGGCATCGTTCTCGTTGTCCGAGGTGCCGGTCTTGCCCGCGACATAGGGCGCAAGCGCCTTCAAGGAACGGGCCGTCCCGCGCTCCAGCACACCCTGCAGCATGGATTTCAGCTGATAGAAGGCAGCCGCATCGGCGGAGCCGAGCCGAACCAGCGAATTGGCTTTCCGGCTGTAGATGGTGCGCCCATTCTCTTCCACGGTCTCAATGGCATGAGGCACCGGCATGGCGCCCTCATTGGCCACCGCAGCATAGAAAGCAGCCAGATCAAGGATCCGCACTGGTTGCGCACCGAGAACGAACGGATAATGAGGTGTGCATTCGAGATAGAGCTGCGCCTCGAGCGCGAGTTCGCATACCCGTTTCAAGCTCTGCTCCGGAGAAGGTTCGATGCCGCCGTCGAGCAGGCGTGCCGTCACCAAATTCTTCGAATTTTCGAGCGCCCGGCGCAGGGTCATGATCCCGGAGCGCCCTCCGTCGAAATTCTTCGGGCTCCAATAATCGCCGGCCCTCGCATTGGCCTCGCCGCCCACTGGCGGCAGCGTCACCGGCGCATCCCAGATCAATGTATTGGGCTGCAATCCCTTCGATAGGGCAGCAAGATAGGTCAGCGGCTTGAAGGCGGAGCCCGGCTGCCGGTGAGCCTGCGTCGCCCGGTTGAGCTGGCTCAAGGGATAGGAGAACCCACCCGTCATGGCGAGGATACGACCAGTCTTGTTCTCCAGAACGACCGCCCCGCCTTGCACAGAAGGGGGCGTTCTCAAATCAGCACGTAACGCGCCCTTGCCCTTCTGTTCGATGACATGGACGCGCACCACGTCGTAGAGCTTGAGATCCCGACGTGCCGCTTCCCAGGCATTCAATGGCAGAACGCGCCCGTCCGCGAGGCCGACCCGCAGGACATTAGCGCCGGTCTTTCGATCCTTCCCCTTCTCGATCACGACAGCCGCCGGCCAGTGCACGTCATAGAGAGGCAGTCGCACGGCCTCCAATGCCCGCTTCCAAACCGGCGCGGCATCCTTCGTGCCTTCGAGCGCCTTAATCGCTTCCGTAAGATTGGCCTCGGCACCCTGATAGCGTTGTCGCCCAATGCTCAGTTCATAGCGAGCCAGCCCCTCCTGCAGGGCAGCCTCGGTTGCCTCTTGCAAAGCGGGATTGATGGTGGTTCGCACCGTGTAGCCGCCTGCACTCAGGCTCTCGATATCACCAAGGGTCCGGGCGTCCCGGCTCACGTGTTCGACGAAGTGGAAGCCGGTGGTGCGTCGGGTACGCTCGAACGGTACCCTCGGCGGCAGGGAGGCAATTGCCTGCTGCACCTGATCGGGCTTGAGGAAGCCGTCGTCCTGCATGCGGCTCAGCACATAGGCCATGCGTTCCTGAGCGCGCTCCGGCTTCGTATCGGGATTGTAATAGTTGGGGCCCTTCGCCAGTCCCGCGAGCAATGCGCCTTCGGAGACCGACAGTGCCTTGGCGCCCTTCCCGAAATAGCTCCGAGCCGCCATCTCGATTCCCCAGGAGGAGCGGCCGAGATAGATCGAATTGAGATAGATTTCGAGGATTTCCGCCTTGCTGAGCACGCGTTCGATCCGCGAGGCGACAATCATTTCCCGCATCTTGCGATCATAGGTCACGTCGTCGCCGACGAGCAGGTTTTTCGCCACCTGCTGCGTGATCGTGGAGCCGCCCGCAGGTCGCCCCGGATTGGCGAGATTGCCCACGAAGGCCCGGATCACCCCACGCTCATCGACGCCCCTGTGCTGGTAGAAGCGTTTGTCTTCCGCCGAAACGAAGGCCTGCTGCACGCTTGTCGGGATGCCCGACAGGGGAACCCAGATGCGCCGATGATCGGGCTCATAGACCTCCGCGAAGCGCTTGCCGTTTCCGTCGAGAAGGATGCTGACGCCCGGAAGCTTGAGGCCCTTCAGCTTTCCGGCATCGGGAAGTCCTGCGACGGCGGCATTGTAGTACGAGATCACCTCGCCGAGATCGACCGGCGACGGCTCCACCGTCTCGCCCTTGCAGAACTGGCGGTAGCTCGCGTGCAGATCGTTGAAGCTTAAGCCCTGCAGCACCTTCAGATCGCCGGCGATGGCCTGCGGGTCATCCATGGCCGTGGCAATGAGATCGTCGAGATTGATGTCCTCGATATCGAAGGCGCGCCGCATATGGGTGCAGCCGCTTTTGAGGATCTGCGTAACCTGCTCCTGATCCCGGACAGGATCGAAACTCGTCTTGACGGTGTCCGGATCGACGAGGACTTGGCTCAGAGTCAGGGCGGTTGCAAAAATCTTGACGAGGATCGCGCTCATTCCGTCGACGTCATCGAAAATGACACTCCATGGGAAGGTGATCGGCACGCATATTCAGGGCGTGCCCTGACAGCAGCTTGAATCCTGCCTGGGACAAGCTGAATAGAAACCGTACATCGCGGCTGATTTAGGACTGCCATTCCGGTGAGATGGGGCAGTCCAGCTTACTTCCCAGGTGGAAATCCAGGTGAAAATGCCTCTTTCACGGCAATGTGTCTCACCCCCGCCCGACGAACGGCATCTTCGTCGCCATGACCGTCATGGTGAGAACATTCGCATCGAGCGGCAGTCCGGCCATGTAGACGACCGCATCCGCCACATGCTTGGGATCGATCCGGGGCTCGGGAGCGAGCGTGCCGTTGGGCTGCAGGACGCCTTCCGTCATCCTGGCGGTCATGTCGGTGGCGGCGTTGCCGATATCGATCTGCCCGCAGGCGATATCATAGGCACGGCCGTCGAGAGAGGTCGACTTCGTCAGCCCCAGAACGGCATGTTTGGTCGCCGTATAGGGAGCCGACAACGGGCGCGGGGCATAGGCCGAGACGGAACCGTTATTGATGATCCGCCCGCCCCTCGGGTTCTGGTCCTTCATGATCCGGAAGGCCTCCTGCGTGCACAGGAACGTCCCGGTCAGATTGGTATCGACCACCTTCTGCCACTGCTCGAACGGAATGTCCTCGAACGGAACGGCCGGAGAACCCATCCCGGCATTGTTGACGAGAAGGTCGAGCCTCCCGAAAGCCTGCTTCACGGCCGCGAACAGGGCCGCGACGGAGGCAGGATCCGTCACATCGGTCGGCACGAGCAGGGTCGTGGCGCCGTCTTCCGCAATCTCCCGCTCCGCGGCCTCCAGAGCGTCCCGCCGCCGCCCGGCCATGACGACGCTGTAGCCGGCATTCAGGAGGCCCTGACTGATCGCCTTGCCCACCCCGGTTCCGGCCCCGGTCACGACCGCAACCTTGGAACGTTCCGCCATCGTATTCTCCCAACCCACGTTTATGCCTGCCATGAGAGATGCATTCGAAGCCACGAACGGCAAGGACGAAAGGCCCACCTGCCCACATCTTTCAATAGATGAACTTATCTAATGAGTGGCACAGGGAACCGGCCAAGCTTTCCCGCGTTCGCATGATGCAAATCGGAAAGGAATCCGTCATGCGCAATCACGTCCTGAGTTCTGCTGCCCTCCTGACCCTCCTGGCTCTTCCCCTTGCCGCCTGCCAGAGCAGCACTGAAACCGGCGCAGCCACTGGCGCTGCGGGTGGCGCCGTGGCAGGCGCCGTCATTGGCGGCCCAGTCGGGGCCGTGGTCGGCGGCGTTGCGGGCGCCGCTGCCGGTGGTGTTCTCACGGCCGAGGAATCGACCCGCGTTCGCAGCTATGTGGTCGCGCAGCGCCGTCCCACGATGCGTGTCTCCGAAGAAATCGTCGTCGGCCAGCCGGTGCCGCCGCGCGTGAGGCTCTACGACGTTCCCCCGAGCGTCGGCCTTCGGAATCAATACAGCTACACCATAGTGAACGATCGAACCGTGCTGGTCGATCCACAAACCCGGACGGTCGTGCAGGTCATCCAGTAATCCGAAACCTACCCGCATAACAGAAAGGCGGCTCGCAAGAGCCGCCTTTCGTTCATTACCCATTTCCAC
>KI911970.1:0-1952 GCA_000517005.1 Microvirga lupini | reverse complement strand
GCGGCACTCGGAAGGCGTCAGCCGGTAGACCAGGGAGAGGATCATGGTGTTGATCGCCACCGACTTGCCCGAGCCGGTGGTGCCGGCGACCAAGAGGTGCGGCATGCGGGCGAGATCGGCGATCACCGGTTCGCCGCCGATGGTCTTGCCGAGGCACAGCGCCAGCTTCTGCTTCGAGGTCTCGAAGTCCTGGGAGGCGAGCAGCTCGCGCAGGTAGACGGTCTCGCGCTTGTGGTTGGGCAGCTCGATGCCGATGGCGTTGCGGCCCTGCACCACCGCGACGCGGGCCGAGACCGCGCTCATCGAGCGGGCGATGTCGTCGGCCAGCGAGATCACCCGCGACGACTTCGTCCCCGGCGCAGGCTCAAGCTCATACAGCGTCACTACAGGGCCGGGACGGACGTTGATGATCTCGCCCTTGACGTTGAAGTCCCACAGCACGTTCTCGAGAGTCGCAGCATTCTCCTGCAACACTTCGACCGGCACTTCCGCGCTGTCCCAGATTTTCGGCTCTGCCAGAAGCTCCAGGTCCGGAAGCTCGAACTCGAACGAAGCTCCCACAGGCGCAGAGACCCCGACCGACACCGATGCATAGTTGTCGCGGCCGTCACGACGGAAGCTGTCATTGGCAGGGACCGGAACGATCGGACCCTTGTTGGCGCGCGGCGGCGTCACGATGGCGGCGCGGCGCGGCGGAACCTCGATGACATCCCCATCATCCATGAGATCGTCACCATCCTCGTCGTCGTCCCATGGCAATACTTCGGGCTCTGCCAGCGGTGGAGGTGGCGGCGGAACGCGCGTTTGAGCCTGGACCGGAGGCGCTGCCTTCTTCACGGGCGGAGCCTCCTCCCGCTTGGCTTGAACGGGCGCGGTCGCAGGGGCTGGCATCGGCGGTGTCGGCAACGTTGGATCCAGCAAATAAGTGCCGGGCTGCCACATGAAGCTATAGGACTGCTGAACGGCAGGAAGCTCATAGGCAATGGGGCTGCTCTTTGCGGGAGGCGCTGCCGGCGGCTCGGTCGCCTTCGGAGCCGAGGCAGCTTCGGCAGCAGGAGCAGCTGGTGCGCTTCTGTGAGGTGTCTCCCCTCGTGTTCTCACAGGAACGGTCCGCTTGACCTGATCGGGTGCATGAGACGGCGTGCGGGTGAAAGCGCGTGCCGCACCACTCTCAGCCTCCTGCGAAGCCGCTTTGCTCTGGAGCGCCAGCAGCCTCTCCTGAACGGCAGGTGCTGGATCGGCCGCTCGGACAGACGCGATCTCTTTCGCCTGCCTTTCCGCAGCATCAGCCCCCGATTGAGGTGTCGTCTGCATCCTGCGCTCTTTCAGAACGCGTTCGGGCGTACGCGTGAAACGGACATCCGGAGCGATAGAGAATGACTGCTCCCAGACCTCTCCACGGGGAGCACCATTGGGGCCCCTGTCCCGCAGGGACCGATCCGCAATGATGTCCCGGGAGCGCGAACGATCGTCAGCCGTTTTCGGGCGCGACAGACCATGTCCGCGATCGGCAGCGTCCATGGATCCTCTACCGATCTCCCGATGCGGTTCGAAGGACGAGGCCTGACGCGCTCCCGCTGCGGAAGTCTGTGGAGGCCTTACAGATGGGTCACTCTCTCCGTGACCGTCGAATCCGGGATGGTTGTCATCTTCCCGCGTGAGAGAGCCATAACCATGGGCGGCGGAAGATGGAGACCGTCGTTTGAAATGCATTGTCTGTTATGGTGTTGGGGCTGAACCGGTCAGCCCGGGAGGAGGTTCGTTCCGATTACGCCTGCCAAAGGTAAAAAGAGGATTAGGACGCGGACACAGGACCAAGCTGCCCACATTTGTCCCCAGCAAGGCATATTGCTCAGAGGCCTTCAAAAACGTGGACACACTCCCCATATTGCTTGAGAACCAAGGCGCCCTCCCCTTCTCTCCATTGCACGCGACGAGACATTGAAGATGTC
>KI911969.1:3419-4249 GCA_000517005.1 Microvirga lupini | reverse complement strand
ATCTCCCCTCTCGAGATCACCATCGCCAGGGATTACTACAAGCGTCTGGACGACCAGATGTCCTGGCTCAGGACGTGGCACGCCAACATCGAACGTGCACTGTATGATGCTGGTGTAGGGCTTGGGGTGGGAATAGGAGCGGGCGCTGAAGCTGGCTGGGCAGATGCTCCGCAAAAAGGCAGCGGGGCGCAAGCGAGCGCGATCTACTGGATGCGGACGAGCGACGTCTATCCGAACAGCGGCGGACTGAGAAAGAACAGACGATATGACAGAAGATAAACAGCCTGGATGGCTCCCGAACGGGAAGTTCAACGTCAGGGCTGCGGGCCTTTACCTCCTTGTCCAGCATCAGATCCACCCCGACGATCCAGAGGTGCTCGATGTAATCCGACAGGCCTACCCAGATCTCCCCGCGCACCTTTACCCGCTGATCCAAGAGGCCATGGGCGAGTTGTGGCGTTTCGTTGAATGGGGAGAGGGTCTGCCAGGAGCGGGCCGATGAGCGACATACTGGATGACTGCACGAAGCGGCCAAGCAAGTGATCAATCACAAGGTCCGGAACGGTCGACAACAGGGGTGACGCAGCCCGAGCCATGGTCGAGTGCCACCGTCACTACCTTCCACTCGTCGACAGCTGTATCCGCGCACCTGATTGACCGGGAATAGAGATCGGGTCCAGCCGCCACTGGGGATCAGCCCAGCTTCAGAGGCGTCCACGGCTAAGCCGTGAGGGGTGATTGCCACCTTTTCCGGCTTCACAAACTCATCGGTGTTCGGCGCGAGGAATTGCCAGAAACTCACGGCGCTGGCACTGTACCTCGGAAAAGGG
>KI911969.1:0-3319 GCA_000517005.1 Microvirga lupini | reverse complement strand
TACGGCTTGCGCAAGGTTAGCACGGGTCACGTTCTTGCTGGTCATCCAAAATTCCATAGTCTGCCGATGCCCTCACACAGGGCGCGGTCTACGGGGGATATTTCTCCTCAAGCTTGAGCACAAGAGCTTTCAGGTGCTCCGGCATGTCGGCCGCAAGGACATCGTCGTACAGGCTCCTCAGGGAGTGCCCGATAAAGAAGACCACCTGCTCCTGGGAAAAGTTCAAGCTGCTGGGGATGGCTCGCGACCAATCCCGAGTGTTATTCTGCTGCATGGCATCGTTCTCATGGCTGCGCCCTGCATTGCCCCTGATTAACCTATGTGAAGAGGCAACTCACGTTCTCAGGGCCGGTTTTCAGCGTGGCTGTATAGCCCTGAGACAGCCGTGAAGGCTCGGTTACTGCCCTTTGCCGAAAGCGGAACGGTTGGCTGCCATCGGCGTTATTCGCACGGCCAACCCACGGAATTCAGAGTAGGTGCATCCCGCCTGGTCCTTTGTGGCCCCGCGGTGATTGCCAAGGCCCGGCATCTGTCGGGCCTTTTCGTTTTGACCGCGCCGGAACCACTCAGATCGTTGTCACCGATGCCTTGCTCAACCTGCGGACACGAGCTCCCCGACAACCTGGATGTGTGCCCCCATTGCGGCCGACCGCAGGATCTGTTCACTCAGAATCAGCGAACGCTGATCGCGTTTGTCCTCCTAGCCGCCCTGCTCACCGCCGTTTTCTCTCTGCAGACAGTCCTCAGTCCGTCTTAGTGCCGCCAGTCCTACCTAGGAAAGCAAGCATCTCCTGGTTGCCTGTTTGCAAAACGATCCTGCCTCTCTTCCTAAAGCCTATAGCCAAGCTTTATAGAGAAACCTCAGACCTGCATGAGAGCACCAGGTGAACGCGCTGAACGAAGGCAACGGAGCCCGACCGACCCAGCCTCATTATGGCACCAGCCGGCTCCGGCTTGTCCATGACAACCGGACAAAGGGGGGTGGCCCGCCATCTGGCCCGCCCAGTAACCCGTTGATCCCAAACGAACAGGCCAAGCTGACAGCCACTTACCTGAATGGTGTTGCAATCGCTTTGTTTGCTGTCGGCGCCATTGCCCCAACAGTTACTTTGATGAATGGGGCATCAAACTCGCCGTCAGCAGGTGGAACTGCGATCGTCGTTGCGGTTTGCATAATCAGCAGCGCGTTGTTACATTTCTTAGCAAGATCCGTGCTTAGGAGCCTCAAATGACAACCATTGAATTCCTGAAGAGCCCGGAGTTCTGGCTTCAGATGATCGCTCCTGCCTCCGCACTGCTGATGGGCATCATTGCACTCGTCTGGTCTCGCCAGACAAGCAAACACCAGTCCCGTAACCTGTCCAAGCATGGCTAAGCTTCGCCGGCTTCAGGTTTTGCTTGCCTTTGCCCCGGCTTCGAGCCGGGGTTTCCGTTTGAGACCCCACCGCATCTACACGATGCCCCACGCACGATAGCGGGTGCGACCGGTCAGCTCCCGCGGCAAGGCTCCGCCCAGCTGCTGCAGCATGGGGTCCACAGCCTTAGGGGTCACCTTCAGCAGTTTGGCCGCGAGCGGCACCGTCACGAGCGGACGCGAGAGAAAGAGCTCGACCAGTTCCGGCAGCTTGGAGTTGGATCGGGTCTTGGCGGTCACCCGTCCCATCAGCTCGCGGGCGAGGATCAACCGGTCGAGATCCTTGTTGGCGATCACCACTGCCTCCTCGATGACTTGGCAGAAGCCGTCCAGCTTCTCCCTCGACCCTTCCCGGCCCTGCGGCCGGAATTTCGACTGCTTGAAGCCGGCGGCCAGCGGCAGCAGATGGCTGGTGAGCCCCCGTGCCCGCAGAATGGCGGCGGCCATCGTGAGGCCGAGCCAGGGCTGACGGGTGTAGAGGTTGAGATCGAGCCAGGCATTCCAGGCCACGGCCGCTCCCGCGACCGCCGGCCAGTGGTCGGTGCGTTTGACCAGATCGAGCCACAGATCTTCGTTTTCGGCCTCATCCTGATCGGGATCGTAGACCAGATGAGAGCGGCTTCTGCGCAACGGGGTCTCGCCGGCGAGCACCTTGCTTGTCCGATCGAGGAGCGCGTCGATCTCGGCGAAGTGCGCCTTCCAGGGGTCGGCATCGTTGGCATGCGGCGGATAAGCCTCGTCATCGTCAGGATCGGGCCGCCGCACCTTGGATGGCCGCGACGTCTCATCTACAACGCCGCCGATGCCCCTCAGGGCGGATAATCCATCGATCGACAGTGGCCACGGGGCTTTGCGCGCCATCGCCGTTCGCCGGGACTTCAGCGCCGCGGCGGCCCGGGTGAGTTCATGGGTGGGGTGACGTACATCCATCCCGGCGTCGTGCAGCACCAGGTCGCCGACATCAACGAGATGACCGTCGAGGATCAGCGCCCGGACGGCCTCGGTCATGTCGCAACGCGACTGCCACCCGGCGGCGAGACCAGAGGCCTCCAGCCGTGCATCGAAGCGGAGAATGGTGATCGTCAGCTGCTCGAGACGACCGGCGATACTCTCCCACGGCAACTCCGGAACCGGAAGAGAGGGCGCTTCCACACCCCCCAGGTCAGTAAACGTCATCAAACTGCCCCTACCCGTGTCCTTGAGGTAACTGGGGCAGATTGGGGGGCGCGGCCTTAGGTTTACCGGATGACGAGGTCAGCGAGCGGTGGGATCCTCGGCTGATCCCCATTCAGGCCGAGCCGGTCTCCAAGATAGGCGAAGAACGACAGCCCGAGCTTGCGGCAGGTCTTCGATAGGCCCAGCATCACATCCCGTGCGACACGGCCATCCACGCTCATCGTGCCGCCGGAGACCTTCCGCTTGATCACCCAGGCGCGCAGGTCGTTCTCGGAGGCATTGGTGTGCAGCGGGATCTCCGGACGTTCGAGGACCCGCAGCAATTCGTTCTTCCTCCGCGCCAGGCGAGCCAGCAATTCGTCGAGTTCCTTGTAGCCCGTGCGCTGGCCGAAGATCCGGTTGAACTGGCGCCGGAATAACGCCTCGGCGCCCGGTGAGGGGCTTTGCTTCCACAGCTTCAGACCGCGGTAAAAACACCAGATGGTCTTCCGGACCAGTTCCACCGCCTTGGCCTGCTTCAGTGAGGCCGGCATCAGCTTCTGCAGGTGGCGCTCTGCGTGAACCCAGCACAGCGCATGCTGGGCAACGCGGAACTGCCCGGCATCGTCGGAGACCACGACGGTGTCTGCCATCAGCCCGTGATGGCGGATCGAGCACCGTGCAAGATGCTCCAGCCAGTCCAGATCCGAGCAGAACACTTGGCCCTGGAGCTTGGTCAACCGGGCGACC
>KI911968.1:3968-5597 GCA_000517005.1 Microvirga lupini | reverse complement strand
TGATCCTGCTGTGCGTGCGGTGGTACCTGGCTTACAATCTCAGCCTGCGAAATCTTGAGAAGCGATCGCATCCTGCGACGCGGAAGACCGACTACGGGACAGATTGAGACGAAAGCAAAAGCCGATCCAGGTTCGCCAAAGTCGCTATCTCAATAATTGCATCGAGCAGGATCATCGTGCCATCAAGAAGCGAGTGCGGCCGATACTCGGCTTCAAGGCGATGGACAGCGCACGTGCGATCTTGGGCGGGATCGAGATGATCCACATGATGCGCAAACAGCAGGCGAAGTATGCCTGCAATCGGCCGCTATCCCTCGCTGACCAGTTCGAGCGGCTCGCTGCCTGAGCTTGCTATCGACTAGTTGTCCGTTTCGCGTCTCTTTTCCAAGTTTGCGACAAAACCGAACAGCAGCCTATTTGAGTCCAATAACGAACTCACCCCTGTTGGGCGGGTCTTTGCCGAACTTAATGGACTACTTGCGGACCACATCGTCGAAGGTGGTGCTATCAAAGGTATCTTAGATCAGAACCACCTCATCGGGACCGCTAAGACCGACCGAGTATTTGGGGCGAGTGACAACGATCAACTCTTCGGAGAGGCAGGGAATGACACCCTGAGGGGACAGGGGGGAATGACATTCTCTCAGGCAACTGGGGGCAGGACAAGCTTTATGGCGGCAAAGGACGGGCGAGCCAAGATGCTTTCGTGTTTGACACCAAGCTAACTTCCAAGACTATTGCGAATAAACATAAAGACATCATCTACGATTTCGGACCCAAATACGATGCGCTGTGGTTCGACGATGCATCCTTCACGAACAAGACAATTGCGAACTTCCTTAAGGATAAGGCTCCCTCAGTCACAACGCCTATCAAGATGAAGGCGGCCTTCTTTCGGACAGGGGACAAAGCCCCGAATAAGGACGACTTTTTCGTTTGGAATCCGAAGACTAAGAAGCTGTACTGGGATGAAGATGGATCTGGTTCAAAGGCGATGGTTGAAATAGCCACGCTCAAACTGCAGAAAGGTGAGGGATCAACCCTCTCCTATAAAGACTTCTTCTTCGTCTAAGAGACTGAAGCAATACCCAGCCCACCAACGGGCCATGAAGGCTCCACATCGGCGGAAGGCATAGATGTAGAGATGTAGAGGAGAGTTTCAGTCTCGATCTCCCGGCCTTAACGCAACCGGCAGCCTCAGACGCTGCCGAACCAGGCGGACGCGGTCGCGAAAACCCATCCGATCATCGCACGGCTTAGGAAGCTGGTTGAAGAGGATGCGAGCGTGGGACTGGTCGAGTCGGGGACCAATTTAACCGCGTTCATAAGGGCGTGAGCAAAGTGTTAAGCAAGGCTCATAAGCTAGTTGGTAGCTGACTAACCGACAGTCCGTTGTTCGGCTGTGACGGGCGTACCCTCTCTTGATCTGACCTCGAGCAGTCACTTGAGGCCCGCGGTGCGGCCCTCATTCCGTAGTGTGGACACGGCCACGGACGCCGAATCGAGACCGACTGACGAATGCCACAAGGAAGCCACCGGTCATGACCAGAACGATGGTCGGGGCGGGAGCGCTGTCGACAAAGAAGCTGAGGTAGACACCACAAAACGATGCCGTCACGGCCACTAGCA
>KI911968.1:1540-3868 GCA_000517005.1 Microvirga lupini | reverse complement strand
GAATGAGCAGCGGCTTGGTTCCCGGGTGATTGACCGGGCTGCGAAAGAGCTGGTTGCAACTTTCAACATCGAGACCATGTCTGCCAAGCTCAACCATGCGCTGGAAACCACGCCAGGTCTCGCGGATCTTCGGGCGAAGATCGCGGCCGCGCAGCACAAGGCCCACGACGTGCTGGCCCATGTGCATCTTCCCCATCTTCCAACCCGAGACGAGATTGGAGCGCGAGCTTCAAGCATGTTCGTCAAGACCCGTTCCCTGGATGAGATTGTCGAGCGAGCCCACCGTATGATCCTGGAGGCTGTCGGGACGCGATTGGCGGTCGCTGTTGATCCTTAGGAACAACAAAGGGCCGCATCACGCGGCCCTCCTGCCAAGAGAGACACAGCCGATAGCTGTAGGGAAGACTGCCCTTGCACTATTCGGCTTGCCCTTACAAATCGGGATCCGCATCTTGGCCCGGCTTTTGATCACCGGGCTGCCCTTCCTTTACGGTAATCCTGACGATGTGAGTTTCCACCTTGCCACTAGCGGATGTGACCTCGTAGCTGACCTCGTCCGTTCCACTGTATTTCGGCTTGCTCTGATAGAAGACTCCTTGCGCTGTTGCTCGCAGGTTCGGGCAACGGGTGATCCGGCCGGCCTTGAGGTTCCCACTCCGTACGTTCAGTTCGCCATGCTTGGGCGGAACCACCACCCGGATTGCGGGCGGAGGCCCTGACGTGCAATCCTTTTGCACGTTGCCGCAGACTCCCAGGCGATGCGATTTGCCAGCGACGGTATCGATGCCCCGATAGGCGTTATTCCCCTGCGCCAAGGCGCCAGTTCCAGACAGAACAAAGGTGCAAGCGAGGACAGCGGTTGCTGTGGCAGGACACTTGATATCGGGCATTCGTTGGCTCCTTTCGGAAGGCGCTGATTTGTGAAGGTGGGGCGGCGCTGGAAGCCTTCCCGCATTTGATCATTGCTTAGGGGAAGCGGACGGCGGAGCACCTGCGATTTTGCGCCGGGCGGCCCGTCTGGAGAGCATGTTGAGGCCCTCGGTGAGGGCTGAGAAAGCCATGGCGG
The DNA here is from genome assembly GCA_000517005.1 of Microvirga lupini. GTDB lineage: Bacteria > Pseudomonadota > Alphaproteobacteria > Rhizobiales > Beijerinckiaceae > Microvirga > Microvirga lupini. The sequence continues at coordinate 2,802 of KI911968.1, read as the reverse complement.
CATAGATGTAGCCCTTTGGCACGTGAGCACCGAAGCCCTCCGCAATCAGGGTCATGCCGATCATCATCAGGAATCCGAGCGCCAGCATCACCACTGTCGGGTTGTTGTTGATGAAGTTGGCAAGTGGATTGGCGGCCAGCAGCATCGTCGTCACCGCGACAATGACCGCGATCACCATAATGGCGACATGGTCCGTCATGCCGACCGCCGTGATAATGCTGTCCAGGGAGAAGACAAGGTCGAGCAGCAGAATCTGGGTGATCGCAGACCCAAAGGTCATGGTCGCCTTTGCCGTGTCGAAGATGTCGTCGGATGGTGTGGGATCCACGTTGTGATGGATCTCCTTCGTGGCCTTCCAGATCAGGAAGAGGCCGCCGCCGATCAGGATCAGGTCGCGCCAGGAGAAACCATGCCCGAACAGTGTAAAGTTTGGCTCCGTCAGGGTGACGATGATCGCGATGGTACCCAGAAGCCCCAGGCGCAGGATCAGCGCCAGGCCGATGCCGATGTGGCGGGCCTTCGAGCGCTGGTGCTCAGGCAGCTTGTTGGTCAGGATCGAGATGAAGATCAGGTTGTCGATGCCGAGCACCACCTCCATTACGATCAGGGTCGCCAATGCTACCAGAGCCGTTGGATCGGAAATCCAAGCAAAGTCCATTCGAGGGTTCCTTTTAGTCCTGCGTTCAGGGGATATCTTCTGCCGGCTGCTCCGGGAGGGAGCTACGTCGCCTGACACTCTGTCACCTTCCACAGCCCTGACGGCGGGGCGGTGTAGGGCTCCGGTTGCGGGCGTTCGCGGAGGCGGAAATCAATGAACCCCCGTCCGAGGTCGAGAAAGGAGATCTGACCGATTTCACCCTGCGGCGTGGTCTTCCGGCCGTTGGCGTTCAGCAGCCTGAAGCCTGTCTTGATCCTGGGATCGCGTCCTGCCCCATCGGAAACCGAGATGATCGTGCCTTCGCCCGTGCGCTCATCGATCTCGACATGGAAGCGGAACGTTTCGCTCGTTCTCTGGATGCTGAGATCGAACTTGAAAACGTCGCCATTGCGGCTGCTTCTCAGAACATAAGCTTCCTGCGCAAGTTTCGGCCGGAAGGTAGCCTGGTCGAGTCTACAGGCTGCTGCCTCGGCCATAACCGGAGACAGGGTCAGCCCTGCCATGAGGAGAGCGATGCGTTTGCGCATGGTCAAGCGGCCTCTTGGCTTGCGACCCGCCTCGCCAGGACCTTGTCGATCCGGCGTCCGTCCAAGTCGATGACCTC
>KI911968.1:0-1440 GCA_000517005.1 Microvirga lupini | reverse complement strand
CGGCGGAGCCGCGGCTGGGCGTGATGGCCTCGCCGGTGTCGCGCACCGGGGGCTGGCCGTCGAGGAGGTTGCGGATCTCCTCGCCGGTCAGGGTCTCGTATTCGAGCAGGCCGCGGGCCAGAGCCTCGAGCTCGTGCGCCTTCTCGGTCAGGATCCGCCGGGCATCGTTGAGCCCGTCCTCGACCAAGCGGCGGACCTCGGAGTCGATCTTCTGGGCGGTCGCCTCGGACACGTTCTGCTGCCGGCCCATCTGCATGCCGAGGAAGACCTCGTCCTGGTTCTCGCCATAGGCCACCGTGCCGAGTTCGGGCGAGAAGCCCCACTTGGTGACCATCATGCGGGCCAGACGCGTCGCCTGCTCGATGTCCGACTGGGCGCCGGAGGTGACCTTCTCCTTGCCGAAGATCATCTCCTCGGCGATGCGGCCGCCCATCATGATGGCCAGACGCGAGGTCATCTGCTCATAGCTCATCGACAGCTTGTCGCGCTCAGGCAGCTGCATGACCATGCCGAGCGCACGGCCACGTGGGATGATGGTCGCCTTGTGCACCGGGTCGGTCGCCGGAACGTTGAGCGCTACGACGGCGTGACCGGCCTCGTGATAGGCGGTCAGGCGCTTCTCGTCGTCGGTCATGACGAGGGTGCGGCGCTCGGCGCCCATCATCACCTTGTCCTTGGCGTCCTCGAACTCGCGCATGGTGACGATGCGCTTGCCGCGCCGGGCGGCGAGCAGCGCCGCCTCGTTGACCAGGTTCATCAGGTCCGCACCCGAGAAGCCGGGGGTGCCGCGGGCGATGATCTTCAGATCCACGTCGGGCGCCAGCGGCACCTTGCGCACATGGACGCGCAGGATCTTCTCGCGGCCGACCACGTCCGGGTTCGGGACGACGATCTGGCGGTCGAAGCGGCCCGGGCGCAGCAGCGCCGGATCGAGCACGTCGGGGCGGTTGGTGGCCGCGATGATGATCACGCCCTCGTTGGCCTCGAAGCCGTCCATCTCCACGAGGAGCTGGTTGAGGGTCTGCTCGCGCTCGTCGTTGCCGCCGCCGAGGCCGGCGCCGCGATGGCGGCCGACCGCGTCGATCTCGTCGATGAAGATGATGCAGGGCGCGTTCTTCTTCGCCTGCTCGAACATGTCGCGCACGCGGGAGGCGCCGACGCCGACGAACATCTCGACGAAGTCGGAGCCCGAGATGGTGAAGAACGGCACGTTGGCTTCGCCGGCGACCGCCCGGGCGGTCAGGGTCTTACCGGTGCCGGGCGGGCCGACGAGCAGCACGCCGCGCGGAATGCGGCCGCCGAGACGTTGAAACTTCTGCGGGTCGCGCAGGAACTCGACGACCTCCTGCAGGTCTTCCTTGGCCTCGTCGATGCCGGCGACATCGTCGAAGGTGACGCGGCCATGCGCCTCCGTCAAAAGCTTCGCCTTGGACTTGCCGA
>KI911967.1:46611-46976 GCA_000517005.1 Microvirga lupini | reverse complement strand
CATCCGCACCTCGCTGCGGCGGGTGTTGCGGCTGATGCGCGAGCACACCCTGCTGGCGCCGTCCCGGACAGGGCCGCCACGTGGTCCACGCAACCACGACGGCACGATCATTCCGGAGACCATCGACACCCTGTGGGGTACCGACATGACCACCGCTTGGACCAGCGAAGGGCCAGCCGCCGGGTTCGTGGCGGTCGATCACTACAGTGCCGAGTGCGTCGGGATTCATGCCAGCCGTCAGGGCACGCGCTTCGAGGCTCTCGAGCCACTGCGCCAAGGTGTGCGCGAGCACTTTGGCGGCTTTAGCAAAGGGATTGCTTCAGGCCTGTCGGTCCGGCACGATCATGGCAGCCAGTACATGTCAC
>KI911967.1:46394-46511 GCA_000517005.1 Microvirga lupini | reverse complement strand
GGGCATTCCAGGATGAGCTGCGCTTTCTCGGGATTGAGACTCACCTGCTTTCGTGCGGGCGCCGGAAGGGAATGGCTGTGCGGAGCGCTTCATCCGCACGCTCAAGGAGAACCTGCT
>KI911967.1:46036-46294 GCA_000517005.1 Microvirga lupini | reverse complement strand
TGAACCGCGCCGAGTTTTCCGGAGGCTGATTGGCTTGGATTTTACGCGGCCATCGGCATGACCTCAAGCTGAGCGTAGTAAGCGGCTTCCGCCTCGGCGGGCGGGATGCTGCCGATGGGCTCGAGCAGGCGCCGGTTGTTGAACCAATCGACCCATTCGAGAGTGGCGAACTCGACGCTCTCAACCGAACGCCACGGCCCGCGCCGATGGATCACCTCGGTCTTGAACAGGCCGATGACGGTTTCCGCCAGGGCATTG
>KI911967.1:43348-45936 GCA_000517005.1 Microvirga lupini | reverse complement strand
GGGACCCGCAGACGCCGATCCTGGCGCAAGCTGCACGTCGGGATCGACGCGGAGACTGGGCAGATCCTCACATCAGAGCTGACGGCCCATGAGTCGATGATGGCTCGCAGGTTGGACCCTTGCTCAACCAGATCACCGGTCCACTCGCCTCCTTTACAGGCGATGGCGCCTACGATCAGGAGGACATCTACAGTACTGTCGCCCAACATCATCCTGATGCTGACGTGATCGTTCCACCACGATCAACGGCAGTGCCGACCAAGAATGTGGAGACCACTCCAACCCAGCGCGATCGGCATCTTCAAAGCATCGCTGAGCATGGGCGCAGAGGCTGGCAGAAGCAGTTCGGATACACTCGCCGTGCTTTGGTGGAGACCGTAGTAAGCCGCTTCAAACGAGTGATCGGGGATGGCTTACGTTCGCGGACAGATCACCGCCGCAGGACCGAGGTCGCCGTCGCGGTTCATGCCTTGAACCGCATGTTTGGGCTTGGACGCCCGAAGTCCATCCGTATCGCCTGAAAGCGGACTCGTGGGCCTTCAACACGTGCATAATCCGATCCGTGCAACAAAGCGGCGGGCGATGATCGGGTGCGGCACCGCGAGCGTCAGGGCACCACCGGTCAGCGGCAGCCCGTCGGCCAGCAGCCGGCCACCGAGTTCGACCAGAAATCGATCCGGGCTGGGCGAGGCGCCAGCCTCGTCCACCAGCCAGCTGAGGGGCGCGGGCAAATCCATGCCACGATCATGCCGATACGGCCCTGACCTGTCATCTGCCCCGCGGGAACCGCACCGCCGGCCTTGCCGGTCTATCCCGGGGCGATACCGCGCGAGCGGCGATCGAGATGCCGCTGCCTGCGCTGGCGTGCCATTCGATCGAAGTCCGTGCAGTCGTCCTGATAACGGGCGCGCTCAACCTTTGACATACCTGCGGCCCTGCGGCCGCATGGAAGTGTGAAAGTGCGGTGAGATCGAGAGCGCAAAGCAGTCACTCGCTGCCAGTGCGGCCATGCCAGGGGTCCGGGCCCAGATCGCGCCCGGCTGCAACCTCGGCCAGACGGCCGAGGTAGTGGGTCCAGCCTTCCGCATGGCCGGCGCATTGCTCGGCGTTGGGCAGGCCGGTATGGGTCAGGCGCAGCAGCGTTCCGTCCGGCTGCTCGATCAGGTCGATCTCGACCAGGCTCGACCCCGGCGGCACCACCTCGCTGCCGTCCCAGCCGAAGCTGTAGGCAAGGCGGTGCACCGGCACCACCTCGCGGAAGGAGCCGCGGGCGCAGCGGGCCCCGGTGACATTGACCAGATAGAGCCCGCCGGGCCGTGGCTCGACCTGTGCCTCCGTTCCCATCCAGCGCAGGATTTTGTCTGGATCAGTCAGGAGGGCGAATACCGCGGCGGGCGGCGCCGGGATGTGCGTCTCACGGTGGACGGCGAGAGCCTCTTGCATCGGTCTTCCCCATGGTTTGCGATGGCCTGCCGCCCAAGGCGGAGGAGGCGCGCGCGGCTGGAACTTGTCCCGATCACCCGATCCGGCTCACCGTCTGCCGTACTCGTCGTGCCGGTGTAGCCACTGCATTGAGAAATTGACGCCGTCCCCATTGCGGCCTTTCGGCACTAGTGTCAGCTGACATCTTGGAATGAGAATATCGGGTTTCTGGCAGCTTTGGACATCAATAATGAGACAAATGGGCCGTTTGGCTTCTCACTTTAGGTGCCAATTCTAATGCGGTGCCCCTACGCAGTCGCCAATCCCGCCTCCCAAACCCGAGACCAATGTTGGTTGGCAGCCGTCTCAAACGAAATGTACAAAGCCATGCAATTTCTCAATTCAAATGCATATTCTCAAATGAGATGCTCAAAGCTAAGTGCCTGAAATCGCTCACCACGACGTCTCACACCGAGATGTCAGCGGACAGCCACCCCAATTCTTCATGCTGCCTTGCTCGTGGTATCCTCGCCATCGTCAGTTCGGAGCACAAGCTTGAGGATGGAAGACATCAAAGCCGACCTTCTCCGCAGAGCAGGTGGCACCCTCAGCGCGCCCGATGCCGCCCGCATGCTCGGCACGGATGTCGTCACACTGCAGGAACTGGCCGCCGAGGGCGCGGTCATTGCCCTGCCGCTCCCGGGCGGTACTGCCTATCCGGCGTGTCAGCTTGAGATCGGCGGTATGGTGCCGGGCCTGTCGGACGCGCTCCGGTCCATGCCAATCCGCTCGCCGTGGATGCGCCTCGAGTGGCTGCTCACCGCAGATCCTGCTCTCGGTGGTGCGTCGCCGATTGAGGCCCTGCGGCGGGGACATGTCACTGAAGTGATCCAGGTCGCCCGCTCACACGGAGCCGGATGAGCGGCTGGATTCCTGCATCCGGCGTGGTGATGCCGATCGTGATCGCCTCCAGCCGGCCGGCGAGGGTCTCCCACGGCAAGTCTGGCAGATCGTAGAGCGGGGGACCAGTCGCTCCTCGTCATCAAACTCCCCTCCCCTGATATCGAAAGCGTAATCGGGGCAGTTTGGGGGGCCAAGCCTCAGGCTGACCGGATGACGAGGTTGGCGAGCGGCGGGATCTTCGGCTGATCCCCATTCAGTCCCAG
>KI911967.1:43032-43248 GCA_000517005.1 Microvirga lupini | reverse complement strand
CCGGTCCCCGAGATAGGCGAAGAACGACAGCCCGAGCTTGCGGCAGGTCTTCAAAAGCCCCAGCAGCACATCCCGTGCCAGGCGGCCATCGGCGCTCATCGTGCCGCCGGAGATCTTGCGCTTGATCACGCAGGCGCGCAGGTCGTTCTCGGACGCATTGGTGTGCAGCGGGATCTCGGGACGCTCGAGCACCCGCAGCAGGTCGTCCTTGCGCCG
>KI911967.1:38164-42932 GCA_000517005.1 Microvirga lupini | reverse complement strand
GCCCGTCTAGGACATCGTCCAGACGTCTCTCTGAGAGATGGAGGCCAAGGCGAGGGAAGCGGGCTCCCCTCCCGGCGTTCTGCGATCGGACCTAGGGGCGATTCACCCCTTCAGGTAGTCGCGATGTGCTGGGAGCTGATGCTCGCACAGGCTTTTGGCTTGCAGCACCGTACGAGCCACAGCATGGGCCATCACGGTGGCGGCCATTGCGCCGATTGCGGACACATCGGCCCCAACTGATGAGGCCTTGCCCGTGGACAATGCAAAGATTGTGTCGCCGTCCGACATCGTGTGAGTCGGATTGATGTTGCGGGCGAAGCCGTCGTGGGCCATCTGAGCGATCTTGTTCATCTCGGCCTTGCTGAACGGAACATTGGTGGCCACTGCCCCGATCATCGTGTTGCTGCCAGTCGAGGTGACAACACGGTAGCCGACCATGATAGCTGCCATGGTATCCCGAAATCCCGCCCCTCCTCTCGCCTAGATCCCGCAATGATCTGGCGAGTGTCAGGATGGGAGACATCGCCGACGGCGTTCACGGCCGCAATGGTGCCAACCACGACATCCGTGCCAAGAACCCGATGGCCGGCCATTCCGAGACCACCCTTCATGGCGTAGGCCGAACCGAACATCTTACCCACCGTTGCTCCCGCTCCTGCCCCGACATTGCCCTCTCGGACTGGGCCTGAGGCTGCAGCGAGGCAAGCTTGGTATCCGGCCTCGGCGTCCGGTCAGATGGTGAAGTCGCCGATGCCGAGGTCCATCAGAACGGCATTGGTGGGGTCGAGCAGGTCGGTCTCACGGGTCCCTGGGGCGGTGCCGCGCACATCGACGCCACCCACAGCGCCGTCCTCGCACAGGATGACGGCGCAGCCTGTAGGCCGGCGGGCAATGGTGTGATGGCTGACCTTGATCCCAGGCACATCGGTGATGGCGCCTCCCAGGAGGGGCCGACCGGCTGGCTCGGCTGCGGCTGATGCTCTGTCTGGGTAGGCGAGGAGCGGGGCAGCCGACAGAGCCAGGATGGATTGGGTGAAGGCTCTATGTTTCATCACGACTTCGCGTTCTAGGCTCGAGTGGGCGAGGACATAGAACCGCGCCATGTTGGGGTCACGGCCGCGGCGGTCAAGCACGAGATGTTCGATCTTGTCGCCGGTCATCCCCTCTATCTCGCGCACGTGCACAGTGATTCAATTCAAAGGTGGAATCAGTGTGGACTTAGGAATTCACAACCTTGATGAATCCATGGCTTGGGACGCTTCGCGAACTAATAGGCAGAACGTTGTCGGTTGAAGAACAAGTGCTTCACCGGACATGCAGCGAGGGCAGGTCCCCATTCTAGTTACGAAACCCTCGACGAAGTGGCGCAGAACGATAGTGCAATCGTGCGCGCATGGTGGCCCACGTTGCGGTGACCGCAAGGCGCAGGAAGTTTATTCTCAATGAACTCCCCACATGAGTAAGTTGCCCGCGGGCAACTCTGCAGCTATCCAAGTCACTGTGATAACGATACCCAATGGTCTCATACCGGTAAGGATTCGTTTACCCTTAAGTTCTTGCTCATCAGAAAGAATCGGGTAAAAGTCACGAAACTTAACGTTAATATGAGCTAGAAGCGTATCAACGGACCGCCATCGTGACATCACTCGCAACGCTCAAAAAATTAGCCCGAACAGCGCCATCCAAAAGCTCGTTGGCGCACATGCTCGCGAGCTGTCTGAGAAGCTGCAAGCTCATCGGCTAAGGCTGTTCCCGCCGACCGCCAAGAAGACAGTCAGGAGGTTCACGTCGAGTGAGGTCGCGGACCTGCTTGGCGTCGACCCCGGCTATCTTCGACGCATCAACCTTGAAGGTAAGGGCCCGCAACCGGAGGTGACTGGCGGTGGCCGCCGTCTATACACAGTCGAAGATCTTGCAGCGTTGCGTGCATTTTTAGATGAGGGTGCAAAGGGCAGCCGCCGCTACCTTCCTCATCGTCGCGCTGGCGAGCATCTTCAAGTCATCTGCGTCGTGAATTTCAAAGGCGGCTCGGGGAAGACAACGACTACCGCTCATTTGGCACAGCATCTCGCCCTCCACGGCTATCGTACCCTCGCGATCGATCTCGATCCACAGGCCTCGTTGTCCGCGCTTCACGGTTATCAGCCCGAGTTTGATGTCGGCGAGAACCAAACCCTCTATGGCGCGATCCGCTACGACGATCAGAAGCGGCCAATCTCAGAGATCATTCAGCAAACTTACTTCCCGAATCTTGATCTCATTCCGGGCAACATCGAGCTCATGGAGTATGAGCACGATACGCCTAAGGCGCTCGCTGATAACCCGGGGCAGGGGCTGTTCTTTACACGACTCGATAGCGCTTTGTCAGAGGTGCAAGACCGGTACGACGTGATCGTGGTCGACTGTCCGCCCCAGCTGGGATTTCTGACCATGACGGCGATGTGCGCGGCAACGGCTGTCCTTGTAACCGTCCATCCCCAGATGCTTGACGTCATGTCCATGTGCCAGTTTCTCATCATGACATCGGAGCTGCTTGAAGTCGTAGCGAACGCCGGCGGCAACACAGGCTACGACTGGATGCGCTACCTCGTAACGCGGTACGAACCAGGCGACGGGCCACAGAACCAGATGGTCTCGTTCATGCGGTCAATGTTCGAGGAGCATGTCCTGAATTATCCTATGCTGAAGAGCACCGCGATTTCGGATGCAGGTCTCACGAAGCAGACGCTTTATGAAGTTGGCCGAGAGAACTTTAGCCGATCAACTTACGATCGCGCTATGGAGGCACTCAACAACGTAAATGGGGAAATTGAAAGCCTGATTAAGCAAGCATGGGGGAGGGCGTAATGGCTCGTAAAGGTGTCCTCGCAGACCTGATCGAGAAAAAGTTGCCCACGGGCAACTCGGATGATGATGATGGGGGGGGCGGAGTCGACAAGCAGACCCCAACTGCACCACCGTTTCAGGGTGCCGCAGGGACGCGCGGAGCGATCGGGGCAATCTCCCGCTCTATCGCCGGATTGACGAACGCGGCGTCCGATGCCGAGAGGTTGCGCGCACAACTGACGTCAGGTGATGCGGTCGTTGAACTCGATCCGCGGCTGCTCGATTCGTCACCAATCGCCGACCGTTTGAACGGACATGACGTCAGAGAACTGCTGGAGTCAATCAAGGTGTCCGGCCAACAAGTCCCGATCCTGGTCCGGCCGCACCCGGCGGCGCAAGGACGCTATCAGATCGCCTACGGCCATCGCCGCGCCCGGGCCCTCGCGGAAATTGGGCGCCCGGTCAGAGCCGTCGTCCGCCAACTGACGGATGAGGAACTCGTAGTCGCCCAGGGTCAAGAGAACAATGCCCGCCGTGATCTCAGTTACATCGAGAGAGCACTGTACGCCTCACGGCTCGAGAAGGCTGGCTATAGCCGCGAGACCCTGATGGCGGCACTAGCCGTTGACAAGACGCAGCTCTCCAAACTGATCTCCTCGGTCGCGAAGATCCCAATGAATATCATCGAGGCCATTGGACCTGCGCCTGGGATAGGTCGTAACCGTTGGGTCGCGCTGGCCCAGAAGTTCGATAGCGACGATCAGGCTATCCTCGTTGCGCGCAGTGCGATTTGTTCGCCTGATTTCGGAGATATCGAAACAAACCGACGCTTCGAGATCATCGAGAAGGCTCTGCAGGAGCCGCGATCAGAGCGCGCGAAGGTTGAGGCCGTTGTTGCGGCTTCAGGTCAGAAGGTCGGCCAGGTTTCACGTTCCGGGCGCGACCTGAAGATCTCGATCGACAAGAAGTTCGACACAGCATTCGTCGAATTTCTTGTCTCCAAACTTCCAATCCTCGCAGACGAATTTTCAAAGGCGAGGAAGGAGGACATGTAGCCATGTAGTCGCGGCAAAGCAAAAGACCCTCGAAGCGCTAACTTCGAGGGTCTTTAGAACCTCACCAGGGTGGCAAGGCAGTAGTCACGCACTCCTTATGCCATCCCCGAGAATCACGGTCAAGGTACCGATTCGGTGAGTGCTCTCGCTTTGCCCTTGAAAAGGAGGGTAGGGTGCAGATCGCATCGACAGGAGGCCGGCGGCTAAGCTATGCTGCTTTGGCCGCCGAGAAGCTTGCCATAGAGGCGGGCCGCACTGTTAAACGCAAAGAGCTCTCGGCCGCAGCCCGAGACGCGGAGAAGGCGCTTGGGTTGCGTCCTGCACAGCGCCTAGTTCTATCTGAGCTAGTTGCCTGCTGGGGTGAGCAGGAATGGGAGAAGCTGCTGGTGTGGCCATCTAACGACCACTTGGAGAGCCGCACGGGGCTCAATGCCCGCTCGATCCGGCGCATCATCGTTCAACTCACGGACCTCAAGCTACTCATCGCGAAGGACTCGCCTAACGGCAAGCGGTTCGCTATCCGGAATTCGGCCGGCGACATCATCGATGCCTACGGCTTCGACCTCACACCGATCTATGTGAGGCGAGGAGAGTGGACCGCGATGCTGGCCGAGCAGAAGGTTATGCGCGAGGCCCGCAAGCGGGCTTACGATGGGATCACAGTAGCCCGCAGAGCCACCGAAGAGGCTCTCAATGCCTTGGCACTGCATTACTCGGCGCTTGATCGCTCGGACATTAAAGTCCGTTACAATGGGCTTCTAAACCAAACGCCAGCCCGCTCAACGGCAGAGCTTCCGGTCGGTCTGCTGAAGGATTGGCAGGACTTAAGAACCTTGGCTGAAGAAGCTTTCTACCAGTCCGGCAATGGCGGACTCGGAGTCCAACAT
>KI911967.1:37724-38064 GCA_000517005.1 Microvirga lupini | reverse complement strand
AAGCAGTCGAAGTTCCGGCCGCAGGGCCGGGAAGGGGCGGCGGCGAAGCTGGACGGCTTCTGCCAAGTGCTGGAGGAGGCATTGTCCATCGCCAACAGGGATCTCGACCGGCTGGTCCTGGCGCGCGAACTCATGACGCGCGCCACGGCCAAATGCCGCTCCAACTCCAGGCTACCGGGGCTGGTCGAGCTGTTTCTGTCGCGCCCGCTGGTGACGGTGCCGCTTGCGGCCAAGCTACTGCAGGTCACGCCGAAGGCCGTCGACCTCATGCTGGCGCAGCTCGGCGGGGCGCTGCCGCGCGAGCTCACCGGCCGCACCCGCTACCGCGCCTGGGGTATCG
>KI911967.1:35159-37624 GCA_000517005.1 Microvirga lupini | reverse complement strand
AGAGTTCATCCGACCAGACAGGTAACGCCTCTTTGTCGCCTTACTGCCATGGTTCAGGGCTCCTGGACGAACCTTAACCGGAGAGGATCGCTTGTTCGAGGATCACGGCAGCACCCGGATCGATCTGGCCTGTCCGCACTGCCGGCAGACCTTCAAGGTCCGGCTGCGCAAGCTACAATTCGGAGCCGATCTTGTCTGCCGGCTGTGCCGGCACGAGTTCTCCGCCAGGGATGTATCTGTTCGTGCCGAGGTTCAGGAGGCGCTGGCTCGCATGCACCGGATTGTGGAGCAGCGGACCCAGAACGCGAGACTCTATCAGCCACCTGGTGTGGGCGGTGGGCCTCGTCCATTGACACCGCAGTCGCCTGACGGGCAGAGTTCCTCAGATTTCTGAGGCGGGAACGTGTGAGGTCCATTCCAGCGTGCCAGTCATGTCTAGTGAATTGGGCGTCCTAGCAGGCCATGCCATCGGCCCTACCTAGTCGCCCTTGGGCTGGCTCTAGCCCTGATCTCACATCGAGTCTTCCATGCCAACACAAGACGCTGAAGTATCGGACAGGCAGAGATCCGCTTTGTCCCCTTTCCGGCACCGCATCTTCTTGGCTGTTTGGAGTGCCAGCCTCGCCTCCAACTTCGGCGGGCTAATCCAATCGGTTGGCGCGGCCTGGCTGATGACGTCGATCGGGGCCTCAGCGGATCTCATCGCCCTGGTGCAGGCCTCGACGACGTTGCCGATCATGCTGTTCTCGCTCATGGCCGGCGCCATCGCCGACAACTTCGACCGGCGCAAGCTGATGCTCGCCGCGCAGATCTTCCTGCTGGCCGTGTCAGTGGTCCTGACGGTGTGCGCTTATCTTGAGCTGGTGACGCCCTGGCTCCTGCTCACCTTCACCTTCCTGGTCGGCTGCGGCACCGCCTTCAACGGGCCGGCCTGGCAGTCGCTGGTCGGCGAGATGGTGCCTCGCTCCGACCTGCCGGCTGCGATCGCCCTCAACAGCATGGGCTTCAACATCGCACGCAGCGTCGGCCCGGCGCTCGGCGGCCTCGTCGTCGCAACGATCGGGGCCTTCGCTGCGTTTGCGCTCAACGCAATCAGTTATCTCGGGTTGATTGCCGTGCTGGCCCGCTGGCAGCCGGTTCGGCCGCCCAGAACCTTGCCGCCGGAATCCCTGGGCAGCGCCATGGCCGCCGGGATCCGCTATGTGGCCATGTCGCCCAATCTTGCCGTGGTGCTGTTGCGGGGAGCGGTGTTCGGTCTCGCCGCCATTGCCGTCCAGGCGCTGATGCCACTGATTGCGCGAGACCTGATCCAGGGCGGCCCGCTCACCTATGGCCTCCTGCTCGGAGCCTTTGGCGCGGGCGCTGTTGCCGGGGCTCTTCTCAGTGCCCATCTGCGGCAGGCCCTGTCGCTCGAGGCTCTCGTCCGCATTGCCTTTATCAGCTTTGCCATCTGCGCCGCTGGTGCGGGGCTGAGCAACCTTGCGGCCCTGAGCATCGCTGCCATGGCTCTGGGCGGAGCCAGCTGGGTGCTGGCGCTCTCGAGCTTCAATGCCACCGTGCAGCTGTCGTCGCCCCGCTGGGTGGTGGGTCGTGCTCTGGCGCTCTACCAGATGGCGACCTTCGGCGGCATGGCCTTCGGCAGCTGGATCTGGGGCGTGGCGGCCGAGCGGTTTGGGACCGCGGATGCTCTTCTGATCGCGGCAGGGATGCTGGTGGCCGGGGCCGCCCTCGGCCTGCGGCTGCCTTTGCCCGGGCTGAAGGCGCTGAACCTTGATCCCCTGAACCGGTGGACTGAGCCTGATCTTGCCGTCGACATTCTGCCGCGCAGCGGCCCGGTCGTGATCACGATCGAGTACAGGATCCGGGAAGCGGACGTAGTGGCCTTCCTCGCCGTGATGGCGGAACGGCGGCGCATTCGTCGCCGGGATGGGGCACGCCATTGGACGCTGTTGCGGGACCTGGAAAACCCCGAGATCTGGATCGAGCGCTACCATAATCCGACTTGGCTCGACTACGTGCGGCACAACCAGCGCATCACGCAGGCTGACGCCGCCGTGGGCGAACGGCTCAGAGCGCTGCATCAGGGGCCGGACCGGCCGCGCGTCCGCCGCATGATCGAGCGCCAGACCGGCGGGCCGGGGCCGGATCTGGGAACCCGTGTCCACGATTTGACCGACCCACTCACCGACCCGAGCCGGTCGTCCTGAGGCGATACTGTGGCGCCTCCAAGCTGCCGAAACCGATCCAGACCCACTACTGCGCTGGAGCATCGTCTGAGCGTGATGCGCTGCTATCTGTGACCACATACTCCGCCAGCATATCAGCAGATGTCAGCCCTCCCATGGCCCGTTGCTTTCGCCTTGTTGCTGTCGCTGTGCTGGTTCTGTATGCCTGCGCTCTCGCTGGGCTGTTCTTCAACCAGCGCAGCCTGCTTTATCCGGCATCCGACCGTCGCACCGCTGCCG
>KI911967.1:32670-35059 GCA_000517005.1 Microvirga lupini | reverse complement strand
ACAGCCGACCTTCCTCGGCTCTGCAATGAGCACCATAGCCACGTTGAACTGCAGGTTCAAAGGCAGGTGAGTCCCCGATCTAGGTGTCGGATTTTCTCCGAAGAGATATCGCTAAAAGATGAAGGCTGGCGCTACGAACGCCAGCCTCCGGAGCAGGACTTTAGGAGGGATCTTATACCGAATTCATCTTCCCGGAGAGATCCCACATGGCATCGACGAGTTGGTTCACGTCATCCATGTTGCTCCAGAGATGGGTCGACACGCGTACGCCGTAGTGATCCTGCTGCGAACCGGGCACTGGGAAGTTCACGTTGCGGATGACGAACCCGTATTCGTCCAGCATCCTTTTGACAAAGGCATCCGACCGTGCCTTTTCCTTCACGTGTTCGGGGTTCTGGAACGGGTTGAACGCTGTCAGGGCGCAAACCAGACGGGGATCGTCTTTCGGCGAGTAGAGTGCATCGACGCCCCACTTCTCTGCGATTTTCTCCTTTAGGTGCTGCGACATGCCGATGGTATAGGCTTGGATCTTCTCCCGTCCGATGCGATCCCAGGTTTCACAGGATTTGACCAACCCCATGTAGACGGGCGCATTGCGGCTGCCGGTGCTCTGGATGCGGGCAGCTATGTCGTCCGTTTCCTTCTCGTTCGTCGTCCGCGGCGGCAATCCGCCCGTAAGCGGGTAGCTGCTGGTGACAACCAGGTAATAAGCTGGCAGCGGCCGGGGATTATACTGTGGCAAGACCTTGTTGCGCACGTACAGGATGCCGGTTCCTAGCGGGCCGCACTGCCACTTGTGCCCTGCCCCTGCGAGGAAGTCGACGCCCAGGTCATGGAAGTTTGCCGCGAACATGCCAGGCACATGGGCGCCGTCGCAGATGCTCACGATTCCTTTTTCCTGCGCGAGCTTAGCCAGCATCTTGATCGGCAGCATGGTGCCGGTCTTGTAGGTTGGCGCGGAGAAAACCATCGCCTTCGTCCGCGGGCCGATCGCCTTCGAGAAAAGCTCGACGTAGTCTTCCGCGGTCTGCTTGTTCCCGACGGGCAGCGTCACCCTCTTAATAACCACTCCATACCGATCCTGCAGGATCGCCATGGGAACATTGCCGCCGCCATGTTCGTGATTGGTCGTGACGATCTCGTCTCCGGGCATCCAGACGAGCCCGAGAAGCGAGTGGCACATGCCATCGGACGTGTTGCCGGACATGACGATTTCGTCCGGGTCGCATCCAAAGCTGCGGGCCAATGTTTTCCGCTGTTCAAGGAAGTTGCTGTAGCCGCTCATCGACTCCCGTGCCATGCGACGGTTCTCGGCATCGAGCGCGTCCAGGGTTTCCACCGGCATGGAGCCTGCGGTTCCGATATTCATGTACCGGACTCCGGGCTTCTGCGCAAAGAGCCCACGGACCTCGCCCCAGAAGGCAGCATCGTCCTTCAAGGCGGATGCCGCTGTGGCTTGCGCTGAGGCGGTTGAGGCGGCCAATCCACTCAGAGGACCGGCAAACGCTGCTGATGCAGCAAGAGCACTGAGAAAAGAGCGACGGTTCGGATCGAACTCAAGCGACCGATCAACTTGCATCATTGCACCTCAATGAAAGCCCCCGAAGACACGAATTTTCTTTTGCAAGATGCCTGCCGGGAGGCGTTCTTAACATCAGGGGCGAACCGCAATCGCGCCGATCTCGACTTTCACGTCACGCGGCAGTCGAGCCACCTCAACGGTCGCACGGGCGGGCGGGGCCGTTTTGAAGAACGTGCCATAGACCTCGTTCATCTTCCCGAACTCGTTGAGATCCTTCATGTACACGGTGGTGGACACGATGTGGTCCATCGACAGGCCATCGGCCTCAAGAACGGCTTTGAGGTTGTTGAGAACGAGGCGTGTTTGATCCTCGATGCTGGCATCCTTCATGAGTTGCTTGGTTTGAGGATCGATCGGGATCTGCCCGGCCAGAAAGACCGTATTTCCGGCGCGGATCGCCTGTGAGTACGGGCCGATCGCTTCGGGAGCAGACGCAGAGGAAATCACCTTTTTCGCTGTCTCCTGTGCGCCTACCGGCGCCGTAAGGAGAAGTGCCCCTGTCAGAAAGATCGCATTGTAAACGGCCTTCATTCCATTCCTCCTGCTCGCCGGTTTGCCTGCGGCGTAAGCAGAATGCTCTCTGGTCGTGCAGGGGCGACGCAACTGAGATTTTTTGCTGGCCAGCTATGACTGGCAATCTATTCTCAAAATCCAAGCTTTGCCTTAGTATTCGTGCCGATTCTGCTGCATGTGCGAGATGATTACGCGATTGCGCAAAGAAAGACAGGTTGGCTGACCTTTGTGCTTGGCACTGAATATCCTCTAATTGAGAAGCTGATCCGAATACGATTCATTCATTGCGGCTAG
>KI911967.1:32382-32570 GCA_000517005.1 Microvirga lupini | reverse complement strand
GTGCAACTCACATGGGAATTGGTCCGTCAAGATACTGGTTCAGGAACACCGATCAGATCTCCGGCTGATGTTTGACATCCAAGGTCTGAGCCCGTTGCATGATCTGGCCCGTGTCCAGCGCCAGCTCCAACTCACATGCGGTCGCTGCTCGCACGCAGCCGCACCATAATCCCGCTTGCCGCGGACGA
>KI911967.1:3610-32282 GCA_000517005.1 Microvirga lupini | reverse complement strand
CGACTGGCTCAAGCGCTAACAGAACCCAATAGTGTCAGCTCATGGCACGAGGCGGAAGTAGACCGCATGTCCGCTTGGCGCGCGAATACCGGATGTTCGTGAAGGGCAGGGGAATCTCAGAGTCTGGCCCGAAGCAGACATCCAGACGGGGCGTCAACCAGCAAAAGCGTAAAGAGAAAGCTTCCCTCAACAGAGCTTGAACGGCGATGTCGGTCATTTGTTGCCATTCAAGGTAAAGTAAGAACGGATCACCTGACTATCGTCTGCGGCTCCGTCTCCGCGTCCGGAAGCGGCAAGGAACATCTGATGAGCTGCCGCAGCCAAAGGAAGTGCTGCTTTCGTGTCGCGGCCGGTATCAAGAACGATCCCGAGATCCTAGACGAAAATGTCGACTGCGCTCGTCACCTCGGGCTCTGCCTCGAGCATGCGCGGTCCACGATCCTTCAGCATCCAGCTCGAGGCGGCTGACCCACTCATGATCTCGAGCAGGATCTTGAGAACGACGCCAACCTTGGTGGCCAGCGCGAAAGCTTCCGCGACCACGGCGATATGCACGCCGCAGAGGAGCTGATTGACGGTTTTGACCATGGCACCGCTGCCGTGAGCGTGCATATCGCGACCTTCGCACCAATCCCTCCTTCTCGATAGAGTCGCGCAGTAAGCGCAAGCGTCATCAAACCATCACGAAAACATCATCCAACCTTTGCACATTCCCAATATGGCCTGAACCATCGCAACTGGGTGGCGTCGTTTCGTACCTCCCGCTGCCTTTTTGAGTCGTGTCTAAGACGTGCGATCGGCTCATGCTTGACTGCTTAGCCAAGGGGAATTGAATGTTGAAGATGAACCGCCGTCAGGCGCTTGGACTTCTCGGTGCAGCCGGCGGCACCCTGATCCTACCGCGCTTTGCTAACGGGCAGAGCGCACGTCCTTCAATCACCATTGCGGTGCAGAAAATCACCATCAACGGCACCCTCGACGTCTGGTACGAACAGTCCAACGTCGGTGAGCGCGTGTTCTTCCCGAACCTTTGGGAGGGCTTGATTCTGCGGAACTGGATGGGCAATCAGGGTCCGGTTCCTGGACTTGCCACGGAATGGAAGCGTCTCGACGACAAGACCATCGAACTCAAGTTGCGCCAGGGCGTCAAGTTCCACAACGGCAATGAGATGACCGCCGATGACGTGGTGTTCTCCTTCTCCGCGGAGCGGATGTTCGCGAACACGCAGCCCGACGGCGGCAAGACCATCTATGAGGAAAACTACAAGCCCAAGACCGATAAGGAGCTTCCCGCTTCCGTCCCTGGCGTCGCCCGCCGCATATGGCCGGCCCTGCGCGGCGTTGAGGCTGTCGATAAATACACGGTTCGGTTCCACAATGCGTCACCCGACGTGACGCTGGAAGGGCGTCTGTTCGCCTTCGGCAGTCAGATCACCAGCCGACGCGCCTGGCACGATGCCAAGTCCTATACGGAGTGGGCGCGCAAACCCATCACCACCGGCCCCTACAAAGTCGTCGAGTACAAGCCCGACGTCTCGCTCGTGCTGGAGGCTCACGACGACTACTGGGGTGGCCGTCCTCCGCTGCAGCAGATTCGCTTCGTCGAGGTGCCGGAAGTATCTTCGCGCGTCAACGGCCTGCTCTCGGGCGAGTACGACTTCGCCTGTGACCTTCCGCCAGACCAGGTCGGGGCTGTGGAGAAGGCCAGCGGTTTCGAAGTGCAGGGTTCTCCCATCCTGAACCACCGCATCTCGACCTTCAACAAGTACCATCCGGTCCTGGAGAATCCGCTGGTCCGTCGTGCCATGACCCACGCGATCGACCGTCAGGCGATCGTCGAAGCTCTGTGGGCCGGCAAGACCAATATCCCGAAGGGACTTCAGTTCGAGTTCTACGGCGACATGTTCGCTAATGGCTGGGGCGTGCCGGCCTATGATCCGAAGCTCGCGCAGACTCTGCTGAAGGAAGCCGGCTACAAGGGCGATCCGATCCCCTTCCGCGTGCTGAACAACTACTACACCAACCAGGTCCCCAATGCGCAGATCATGGTTGAGATGTGGAAGCAGGTCGGTCTGAACGTTGAAATTCAGATGAAGGAAAACTGGGCCCAGATCCATGACGCCTCTGCGCCGCGTGGCGTGCGCGACTGGTCGGCCGGTGCAGCTTTCAACGATCCAGTTGCAACGATTGTCAACCAGTTCGGGCCGAACGGCGAGGTTCAGCAGAAGAAGGACTGGACCAACGAAGAGGCCAACAGGATGGCTGAGATCATCCAGAAGTCGACGGATCGCGCAGCCCGTAAGAAGGCCTTCGCCCGTATGCTGGAGATCTGCGAACGCGAGGATCCCGCCTACCAGATCATTCATCAGAACGCGGTGTTCACGGGCGTGAAGTCGTCCCTGAAGTGGAAGGCTGCTCCGGCCTTCGCGATGGATTTCCGCAAAGAGAACTGGTCCCTCTGAGTTGACTGGCCCCGGCAACCGTCATTGCCGGGGCCAAGCTCCATGTCGTCCTGCCGTGTGAACCTTGAGCCGCATGACCCAATGCGGCCCATCAAACAACGAAAGGTCTGCCATGTCCCTCATCGAGATACGTGACTTGCGGGTCGCCTTTGATGGCATTCAGGTCCTCCACGGCGTCGATCTCGATGTCGCGAAGGGAGAATCCGTCGGACTGGTCGGAGAATCCGGATGCGGTAAATCCGTGACTTGGCTCGCAGCCCTCGGGTTGCTGCCGGGCAAGGCCCGCGTCATGGGTTCGGTGACGATCGATGGACAGGAGCTTTGCGGAGCCACCCGCTCGACCTTGGAGGGTATTCGAGGGGGGCGCATCGCCATGATCTTTCAGGATCCCTCGTCTTCCTTGAATCCCGTTGTCCGCGTGGGACGCCAGATCACCGAGGCGCTCCGCATTCACCGCGAGCTGGAGGGCGACGCCGCTCGCAACGAAGCCATCCGCCTGATGGACATGGTGGGCATTCCCGATGCCCGAGGCCGGTTCGACGCCTATCCGCATGAATTCTCAGGCGGTCAGTGTCAGCGCCTGATGATCGCCATGGCGCTTGCTGGAGAGCCGGAGCTGTTGATTGCTGACGAACCGACGACGGCATTGGACGCCACTATTCAGGCGCAGATTCTCGACCTCCTAGGTACCATACGAGCTGAAACCGGCATGGCCATGGTGTTCATTTCCCATGATCTCGGTGCCGTCAGCCAAGTTTGCGAGCGGATCTGTGTCATGTATGCCGGCCGCATCGTCGAGGAAGGATCGATCGGAATCCTCTTTGACAATCCACGCCATCCCTATACGCGTGGGCTGTTCGACGCCATTCCCCAACTCGATGGCGGGCGCGAAAGGCTCATCCCGATCCATGGCACCGTACCGGATCCGAAGAACTTGCCGCAGGGTTGTGCCTTCTCCCCTCGCTGTCCTCGGGCGACGGGTTTTTGCCATGACAAGCTGCCCGTTTTGAAGCTTCAGCCGGATGGTCGCCAACTCTCCTGCTTTCACCCGGTGTCCGGAAGTGGTCAGCGTCTGCAGGTCCCCGATTGTCGCGAGAGTGTCGCGGCATGACGGTTCTCCTGGAAGCCAAGCAGCTCGTGCGGGTCTATGAAGCCCGACACGGGCTTTGGTCAAAGCCCACTCCCGTGCGCGCCGTCGACGGTGTCAGCCTGAAGGTTTCGGCAGGCGAAACGCTGGGAATTGTTGGAGAGAGCGGCTCCGGAAAATCCACCCTCGGCCGAGTGCTCTTAGGGATCGATCCCGCGACTGAAGGGCAGGTGCTGTTCGATGGCAAGCCGATGCCGGCCCTGGGGACGCTCGCCTGGCGCAGGCTCCGGGCACAGATGCAACTGGTCTTTCAAGATCCATTGGCCGCCCTCGATCGCCGCTTGCCGATTGCCGAGCAGATTGGCGAGCCTCTCGTGATCCATGGCCTCGTCGCCAAAGCGGACGTGACGGAGCGCGTCTTGGAACTGATGGCTGCTGTCGGGCTCCGACGCGATCAGGCAGGACGCTATCCCCATGAGCTTTCCGGCGGTCAGCGCCAGCGCGTCATCATCGCTCGCGCTCTCGCAACTGAACCGAGACTGCTGGTGTGTGATGAACCGGTCTCGGCTCTCGACGTCTCCATTCAGGCCCAGGTGGTGAACCTGCTGCGCGATTTGCAGGAAAAGCACGGCATCGCCATGGTGTTCATCAGCCATGACCTGAAGGTCGTGCGGAATATCGCGGACCGTGTGGCAGTGATGTACCTGGGTTCGATCGTCGAGGAGGCCTCCTCCGACGAAATCTTCGCCAGGCCGCTGCACCCCTATACGCGAGCGCTGGTTTCGTCGGTGCCGATCCCTGGACGGAAACTCGAAAGTCGCATCATCTTGCAGGGCGAACCGCCTAATCCGGCCAAGCGACCGACCGGATGCGCATTCCACCCGCGCTGCCCAATGGCTCAAGCTTCCTGCCGAAGCTCCGTTCCCGCGCTCAAGATGCTTGAGGGCAAGCGCATGGCGGCCTGTCATCTCCTCGATCTGTCTGAGGTTCCCCTTGTGGCGTGAGCTTCGCCTAAGGAAATTGTCTCATGCTTTCGTTCATTCTTTCACGCCTGCTGCGCGCTTCGATGACCGTGCTGCTGGTCATGACCTTTGCCTTTTGCGTATTGCGCCTCTCCGGTGATCCGGCCCAGATTCTGCTCGGACCTGATGCTCCGCAGGAGGCAATCGACGCGTTCCGAGAGCGTTGGGGACTGAATGACCCCATCATCGTGCAGTATTGGGCGTATCTGAAATCACTCCTGTCGCTCGATTTCGGCGTTTCGATGCGCGATAAGTCGCCGGCGCTGCAACTGGTTTTGGAACGCATCCCTACGACGCTTCAGTTGACGATTCCGGCATTGCTTCTGAAGCTCGGCATCGGCATTCCGGCCGGCGTCTACGCGGCGCTCCATCGGGAAAGCATCGCCGATCGTGGTGTGATTATGCTGGCCGTGTTCGGCTTTACCATGCCGTCATTTGTGATCGGGTTGCTGCTCGTGCTGATCTTCTCGGTGACGCTCGGCTGGCTGCCATCCGGCGGTCAGGACAGCTGGCTTCATGGAATCCTGCCGACCCTGACCATGAGCATCGGCGGCATCGGCATTCTGGCGAGGTTCTCCCGTTCCGCCATGATCGAAGTCCTGGGCCAGCCCTATATCCGGACCGCTTCCGCCAAAGGCGTCAACTGGCGCGATGTGGTCTGGAAACATGCCCTTCCCAATGCCTCGGTGCCGATCGTCACCATTGTCGGCTTCATGATCGGATCTCTGATCGCCGGGGCCGTGGTCGTCGAGACGATATTTGCCTGGCCCGGCATTGGACGCTTGCTGGTCGTATCGGTCTCCAACCGTGATCTCGCCGTCGTGCAATGCCTGCTTCTGCTGATTGCCGGCACGATGGTCCTGGCCAATCTCGCAGTAGATATTCTGTATGGCTGGCTGGATCCTCGCCTGCGCAGCAAATCGGGCGCACATTAAGGAGATGCGATCATGACCGACTTCGTCGCAAATGCAGCAGCTCATGTTGCGCGTCCAGGGTTTCTGCCTCGTATCCGGAACAAGGTGCCCCTTCTCGTCGTCGGCGGCCTTCTTTGGCTCGTTCTGATGATCCTGATCGCTATCTTGACTGATTGGATGCGGCCTTACCCCATCACGAAAATGGATCTTTCAGCCCGGTTGGCTGCCCCGGGCACACCGGGCCATTGGCTGGGGACGGATGAACTCGGGCGAGATGTTCTCTCCCGCTTGCTGCAATCCATTCGGGTTTCACTCGTCATCGCGTTTGGAGCTACGTTGCTGTCAGCAGTGTTCGGCACGACCTTGGGATTTCTGGCCTCACGGTTCCGCGGCATCGTGGAGCATGTGGTTCTGACACTGGCGGACTTTCAGGCTGCCCTTCCATTCATGATCCTGTCTCTGTCCGTGTTGGCCTTCTTCGGGTCGTCGATGACGCTTCTGGTCTGCCTGATGGGCTTCTATGGATGGGAGCGATATGCCCGCATCGCGCGTGGACTTGCCATTTCCGCGGGCGCCCAGGGTTATGCCGCCCCGGTCGTTCAACTCGGCGCCACGCCCGCGCGGGTCTATCTCAAGCACATCCTGCCGAACGTGGCCTCAACGCTGATCGTTTCGATGACCCTGACCTTTCCAGAGATCATCCTGATGGAAAGCGGCCTTTCCTTCTTGGGCCTCGGCGTGCAGCCGCCGGAGACTTCGCTGGGCAACATGGTGGGTTTCGGCCGTGAGTATCTCACACGGGCGCCCTGGATCATGCTGGCCCCAGCACTCGTCATCATGCTGACGACGCTTTCGATCTCTCTGGTAGGCGACTGGCTGCGCGACAGGCTCGATCCGACCGTGCGCTGAGTTTTCTTCAGCGACAGCTGAACCCTTCAAAAGGGATACTGAACGATGACAATGATTATCGGCCATCGTGGGGCGCGTAATATCTGGGCGGAGAACTCGCTCACCGGGTTCCGCAATGTGCTGGAACTTGGTGTCAAAGCGGTAGAGTTGGATCTGCATCTCAGTAATGCGGGGGAAGTTCTGGTCATTCATGATGCCACTCTGGACCGAGCGACCGATCGAAATGGCCCTGTCAGAGCCCTGAGCCCCGATGCGCGCAGTGCGGTGCGGCTGAGAGGTCCAGAAGGCCTGACGGAAGATCATATTCCCATTCTTGAAGAGGTGCTTGAGGTTCTTGCCGCTCATGACGTGCAACTGCATGTCGAGATCAAGCACGACGAGAACGGGCGACCTTATCCTGGTCTTGCCGAGAAAGCTGCGGACATGCTCCGCCACTACAAGCTTGCGGATCGCGCTTGGTTGACCTGCTTCGATATGACGGTTCTGGAAACGTGCGGTCAGGAGGCGCCAGAGATCAGGCGTCTCGTATCGGTCAATGCCGATTGGGCCGACAGGGCAGGCGGGGTGGAGGCGTTCCTGACTAAGGCGAGGCCGCTGGTCGATATCATCGCCGTTCATCACGAGTTGATGGCGGCTGAATGGAGTCGGATCGTTGCCATGCATCCCAAGGAAAAGCTGTGCGTCTGGACCGTCAATGACGAGCAGGGATTGCGGCACTGGCTTGGCAATGGGCTCGGTTATCTGACGACGGATAGCCCTGATCTGGCTTTAAGAGTGCAGGCTGCTTAGTCGGCAGAGGTCGAAACCAACATGCTAAAAGGTTTCCAGACGAATACTTCACATCTGCAATGAGGCTCATTGAATGTCTCAACTTGATTTATTGATATTCGATTGTGACGGCGTTCTGATTGACAGCGAACTGCTCGCCTCGCGTGTCCTGGCGGATTCCATCTATCGCGTAACGGGTATTGACATCAGCCCGCGCGAGGCATTGATCGCATTTACCGGCTCTAGTGCGGACGATACGCAAAGGATCATGCGCGAGCGTTACGGCATCAATAATCCGGCTGCGGTATTGGCCGATTATGACGCACACCTTTTTCCTCAATTCCACCGCCACTTGACGGAGATGGTCGGCATCCCGCAGGTGCTCGATGCTCTTCATATTCGTAAATGCGTTGCCTCTAACAGCCGATTGGAGCGGCTCGTCAACAGTCTAGGCATCCTGCAGATCTGGCGGCACTTCGCGCCGCATGTCTATGGCGCCGACATGGTGGCTTGCGGCAAGCCGGCTCCCGACCTTCCGCTCCTGTGCCTTGAGCGCTGCGGCGTAGATCCGGAGCATGCCTTGTTCATTGATGATAGCCCTCACGGGATCATGGCGGCCAAAACGGCCGGAGTACGGGCAGTCGGATTCATCGCGCCGAACGACCCGCGCGCCGGGCGCGCAGACGTTCTTCTGAGTGCAGGTGCAGATTATATCGCCTGTGGCGCCGGCGAATTGTACGACATCATTCTCGACCTGCACCTGCATGAGGAAAGCTTCACCTTCGAGAAGGAGGCAGACAGGTGATGTCGGAATGCCTCTTGAGAAAGGCGGTAGGTCCGCATCTTGCGTTGCTGCGGCTGCATGACCCGTAGCGTTGATCGGATACCGGTCGAATGTGGAGCCAACATTGCCGAATGTTATGTACGTTTCGTGCAAGCTTCATCCTGCCGTCACGCACTTCTCCTACGGCAGGACGACAATGACCAAAAGGTGCGGGCAGCGGGAAGGCATGGAAGCTTGATCCGCTTCATCGAAATCGTCTCGGGCCGCTGCCTCGGCCCACGCCTCAAAGGAGTTTCCCTCGATGACACAGCATGTTCTCGGTACCGGCATCTCGGCTAAGCCCGGCAAGCCGGACCTCAGCGAATTCGCCCGCAATCTCGATCAGGTTCAGGGCTTCGGCGTGGAGACCATCGAGCTGCCGACCTATGATCTCGACCTCGTGGTGGGCGGCCGGATCTGCAGGGATCAGCTCGCCGCGCTGAAGGATATCTGCGCCAACCGTGACGTGATCTATACGGTGCATGGGCCTCTGGCGATCAACTTCTTCGATGCGCCCTACCGCAACCAGCGTCATTTCGAAGTCATGCAGGCCTCCGTGGAGGTCGCGGCCGAACTCGGCGCCATTCACTATGTCATGCATTCCGGCCTGATCGGGGTGACGCAGCATGACGGCCTCGAGGAGGCCTATGACCGGCAGCGGGAATGGCTGGCGCGTGCCGGCGATTTCGCCAAGCAGCACAACATCCTCTTGTGTGTGGAGAACCTCTTCGGCGGCTACGAAGGCAAGGTCCACGCCGCGAGCCCCTCGCGCCTCGCCCGCGAGCTCGCCGCCGTCGGACACAGCCATGTCATGGCCACCCTCGACTTCAGCCACGCCTATCTGAACCTCTCCTTTACCGGGGGAGATCTCGTGTCCGAATGCGCGGCGCTCGCCCCGTTCGCCAAGCATCTGCACGTGCATGATTCCTTCGGCCGCCAGGACGATATCTGGATGTTCACGCAGGGCGAGCGGCTGGCCTATGGCCATGGCGACCTGCATCTGCCGGTCGGGTGGGGCGACATCCCGTGGGACACCCTGATGGCCTCCTGCATCTTCCCGCAGGACGTGGTCTTCAATATCGAGCTGCAGGATCGGTACTGGCATATCGGCCAGGACTGCGTGGACGCCACGAAGGCTCTTGCGGCAAAGGCCCGAACTGCTCTGGCAGTAGCAGCCTGACATTTCCTGTCCTAGGCCATAAGATTGAAACTGCCGCGGCCGGTATGTCGCGGCGCAATCTGTTTGCTTCCTCCGCTTGGTTCAACGTACTTCCTATGTCACGTCCTCGATACGCCCTCTATTTCACGCCTCCGGCCGGTTCTGATCTAGCTCGGCTCGGCGCTGCAATGCTTGGTTATGATTGCTATACGGGCGTTGCGGTGGATCAGCCGCTTCTGCCGGGGATTGCGTCCGACGACCTCTTCTCCGGCACGGCGGAACCACGCCGTTATGGGTTCCATGGCACGCTCAAGGCGCCATTTGCGATACGCGGGGGATGCTCCGTCGGTGAACTCAAGCGCGCAATTGGTGAGTTCGCGGCCGAATGGCCTGCATTTGAGGTGGGGACCATCTCGCCGCGCCGTCTTGGTCGCTTCATAGCGTTCACGCCTGATGATCCGTCCTCAGATCTGTTGCTCTTCGCCGCGGAATGCGTTGCAGCCTTCGATCGGTTCCGCGCGCCTCTGAGCGATAAGGACCGGCAACGCCGCGCAACGCATAATCTGTCTCCGCGCCAGCAGGCATTGCTGGAACGTTGGGGATATCCTTATGTCTTCGATCAGTTCCGCTTCCACATGACCTTGACAGGCTCCTTGCCGGAGGAACGCATCAGTTCCTGGATCGAGAGCTTAGAGCGACATGCCGGCGCTCAGCCTCTGGTCATCGATGCACTGACGCTGCTGGAACAGGCAAGTCCTGATGCTCAGTTTCGGGTCATCGCACGGTACGCGTTGGAGGGCCGGCGATGAGCACGAAACGTCTCAGCGAGACGCCTGCCGTCGATCCTTCGGCAAAGATCAATGATTGCCGCCTCGGCCGCTACACCGAGGTCGGCGCCAGGACATCCCTGACCGAAACGACTTTGGATGATTATTCGTATATCATGTACGACGGGGAAGTCGCCGGCACAACCATCGGCAAGTTCTGCTCGATCGCCTCTCACGTGCACATCAATCTCGGCAACCATCCGATGGATCGGGCGAGCCAGGCGCATTTCACCTATCGCGCGCGCCAGTACTGGCCTGAAGAGGCGGATGACGAAGCCTTCTTCGACTGGCGCCGCGCTCATCCGGTCACGATCGGGCACGATGTCTGGATCGGTCATGGCGCCGTCATCCTGCCGGGGCGGACCATCGGTACCGGCGCTGTCGTCGGCGCAGGATCCATCGTGACCCGGAATGTCGCACCCTATACCATCGTGGCCGGAAATCCCGCCCGACTAATCAGGCGGCGCTTCGGCGAGACCACGGCGGAAAGGCTTCAGGCCTTGGCCTGGTGGGACTGGGAGCACGAGCGGATTCGACGGGCTCTACCAGACTTTCGCAATCTCTCAGTCGAAGATTTTCTTGAGTGTCACGAGGCGCCTTGATGTCCGATCGGGTGAGCGTGATGTCAAGGGAGCCTGGCTCGAAAAGAGCGCTGCCCTGCTCTTCCCCCCGCAAGGAGGAGGGAAACACCCGCGACACCCTCTATTAGCCAGTCTCTGAAAAAGGGCGCTTCTCTCAACACTGCGCGCGACATTTCATACGAAGTGCTTGGCAGCTACTGTCTAACGTTTGTCATCTAACCGTCTTGCAAAGGTCATTTCAGCTTCACCGGGCAGGGCTAATCGAGCGTCAGAACGTGAGGAGAGCCCATGCTTGTCATCGAAGACCTATCGCGACGATTTGGTCAGAAGAGCGCTGTCGAACGTGTTTCTCTGACCATCGAGCGCGGTTCTTTCGTCGGTGTGATCGGTCGCTCCGGCGCCGGCAAATCGACGCTTCTGAGGCTCCTCAACCGGCTCGTCGATCCGTCTGCCGGTCGGGTCGTGTACGACGGTGTAGATATTACGCATCTTCGCGGCAAAGCCCTGAGGGATTGGCGTGCGCGCTGCGCCATGATCTTCCAGCAATTCAATCTGGTCGGCCGCCTCGATGTCATGACCAATGTCCTGATGGGGCGTCTGAGTCAGACACCCGGTCATCGCTCGCTCCTGAAGCTGTGGAGTGCCGAGGACAAAGCAATGGCTCTGTCTGCTCTCGAGCAATTCGATATGGCAGGGTTTGCTGCCCAGCGTACCGAGCAGCTCTCCGGCGGCCAGCAGCAGCGTGTCGCCATCGCCCGGGCTCTGGTGCAACAGCCGGACATCATCCTGGCCGATGAGCCAATCGCATCGCTCGATCCGCGCAACACGAAGCTCGTCATGGATGCGTTGGCGAAGATCAATCGGGACTACGGCATCACAGTTCTGTGCAATCTTCATTCCCTCGACTTGGCGCGTGCCTATTGCAATCGCCTCGTCGGCATGTCCGCCGGACGGGTCGTGTTCGACGGAGGTCCTCTCGACTTGAATGATGACGTGAGCCGCGAGCTCTATGGCCTTGAGGCCGGCGATGTCGTCGAAGGTGAGCGCGTCGAGGAAAACAGGTTCAACACTCCGGCCGTTTATGCGGCTTGAGGATGGTGCCGCTCAAGGGCGGCCGTTCGCGTCTTTTTCATCTGTCATACTATGGAGACTATCAGCATGTTTACCCGTCGCCTCCTCCTAGGCGCGTCCGCCGCGCTTGCCCTGATGGGCACTGCCCAGGCGCAGGACTGGAAATCGAAGTACCCGGAACTCGTTTATGCCATCATTCCGGCAGAAAACGCGTCAGGCGTAACCGACCGCTGGACGCCTTTCGTAAACTACCTGTCGAAGGAGCTCGGCACGAAGGTTACGCTGCGCATCGCCAACGACTATGCAGCGGTCATCGAGGGCCAGCGCTCCGGCAATATCCATATTGCACAGTATGGACCTTCGTCCTACGCGCGTGCGTACACCACCGGCGCGAAGATCGAGCCGTTCGCCATCGAGAGCAATCTCGACGGCACCAAGGGCTATTACTCGGTCCTGTGGGTGAAGGCGAATTCGCCTTACAAGACGATTGAGGATCTCAAGGGCAAGAACCTCTGCCTCGTCGACCCCAACTCGACCTCGGGCAACAACGTGCCGCGCTTTGCCATGAACAAGATGAACATCGTTCCCGAACAGTTCTTCGGCAAGGTCGTGTATGCCGGCAGCCATGAGAATGCCGTGCTCGGCGTCCAGCAGGGCACCTGCGATGCAGGCTTCAACTGGTGGAACGACGAGCAGGAATCGAACCTTCTGCGCATGGCTGCAAAGAACATGGTGAAGGTCGATGACTTCCGCATGATCTTCAAGTCCGATCAGATCGTGAATTCGCCGTTCGCCTATCTCACTGATATGCCGGCCGATCTGAAGGCCAAGATCAAGCAGGCGGTTCTCGAGATGCCGAAAAAGGATCCCGAGGCCTTCAAGAAGATCTATGACGGCAAGCAGGGTCCCTGGCAGCAGGTCGACCACAAGGCCTATGAGCCCATCGTCGAGCTCAACGCCTTCGTCGACTCACTGCGCAAGAAGTCCTGATCCTCATCACTCTCATGGCAGTCCGCTCTCGGTAGAGCGGACTGCCCCTTTGCTTTGGTTGCCATGGCCACGTCACTTCCCCGCCTGACCGACGACCGGCTTGCCGTCCTGACGCAGGCCTATCATGATGCTGTCCGGGCGAAGCGTGCCCGTTCCTTGACCTTCATCGGCATCACACTCGGCTTGATGCTTCTGTCGGGCTGGGTCGCTCAGGTCGACCTGCCCAAGCTGTTTGCGAATTTCGGAAATTTCTTCAGCTATTTCGACCGGATCATGACCTTCGATAGCGGGGCCATGGTCGGGCGGCGGGTCTGGACCGATCCTGTCGAATGGTTCTGGGGTCTCAAGAAATGGTCCCTTCTCCTCGCCGACACCATCCTGATCGCCTATCTCGGCACAGCGCTTGGCGCCACCGGGGCTTTTCTGCTCTGCTTTTCTGCCGCCGCCAACTTGATGCCGAACCCGTGGCTGCGCAACGGCGTGAAGCGTCTGCTCGAATTCTGTCGCACCGTTCCTGAAATCGTCTTCGCGCTGGTGTTCATTATCGCTTTCGGACTCGGTCCCATTCCCGGCGTTCTGGCCATTGCCATCCACACCATGGGCGCACTTGGGAAGCTGTTCTCCGAGGTTGTCGAGAACATCGACATGAAACCCGTCGAAGGCTCCATCGCGACCGGTGCCAGCTTCAGCCAGACGATTCGCTTCGCTGCGATGCCTCAGGTTCTGTCGAACTTCGCGAGCTATACGCTGCTGCGCTTCGAGATTAACGTGCGTGGCGCGTCCGTCATGGGCTTCGTCGGCGCGGGCGGCATCGGGCAGGACCTGATCGAGGCGATCCGCAAGTTCTACTATGCCGACGTTTCGGCTCTTCTTCTCCTTATCATTCTCACCGTTACGGTGATCGATCTGGGCACCGAGCGTCTGCGCCATGCCCTCATCAGCCGCGAGGAACGGCCATGAAGGCTTCATCCAGGGCGATCAGTCCCGACCTGCCGGCGCTGAGGGCGCGTCACCCCGAACATTTCGCTCCTGCATGGGCGCATCGCGCGGCGGTGATCGGAACCATCGCGTTTCTTGCTGGCCTCTTCGTCTTCGGCTTCTGGCGGCTCGGCTTCTCCTTCGAGAAAGTCCTGGCTGGAATCGGGCAGCTGGGAACGCTCCTCTGGCTCATGATTCCTCCCAACCCGGGAAGCTGGGCGAAGTTCGTCACCTTCTTGCATGCGCTGGCCGAAACAGTCGCCATCGCCTTTCTCGGAACCCTGCTCGCCGCGCTCATCGCCTTTCCCATCGGGCTCATCGCGGCACGCAACACCACGATCAACCGCGTGGTCCAGTTCGCATCGCGCCGGGTTCTCGATGGCATTCGCGGGATCGATACGCTGATCTGGGCGCTCCTGTGGATCAACGTGGTCGGCCTTGGTCCGTTTGCCGGCGTGCTCGCCATCATGACGAGCGACCTCGGCACCTTCGGCAAGCTGTTCTCGGAGGCCATCGAGGCAGCGGACAAGAAGCCCGTCGAGGGGATCGCCTCGACCGGCGGTGCGCGGGCACATCAGATCCGCTTCGGCATCCTGCCCCAGGTCTTTCCGGTGCTTGCCGGACAGGTTCTCTACTTCTTCGAGTCGAACACCCGCTCGGGCACGATCATCGGGATTGTCGGCGCAGGGGGCATCGGGCTTCACCTGGCGGAGCAGATCCGCACGCTCGAATGGCAGGCCGTGTCCTTCCTGGTGATCATGATCCTCATCATGGTGGCCGTCATTGATGCGGTTTCGGTGCGGCTGCGCGCAGCGATCATCGGGCGGGCGCAACAGCCGGTCGTCTAAGCATCCTACTGCTCGATCACGAGGTCGACGCGGTCGGCGCTGAACAGGGAACGCGTGGCCTGAATACGATGCCCATATTGGTTCACATTGATGCTGTCGATCACGAGCAGAACACGCCCGGGCGCAAGCTCGAGATGGGCTGCTTCCTCGGCGCTGGCGATCCGGGCCGAGATGCGGGTCGACAACCGAGTGTAATCCGAGACTTCGTGCCTCGCGAATGCGCGAGTGAGGGAACCTAACTTGCGATAGGTGGCATCGAGCCCGACAAAACGCGGCAGGGGGAGCCAGGTCCGGGCCATCGAGATCGGAACCTCGTCTGCCCGGTGCAGCGTGACGAGTTCGAGAACGGGAGAGCTGACTTTGATCCCGAGCGCCTCGGCCACGTCCTCTTTGGCTGTGATCTCTGCCGAGCGGATGAGTTCGCCCTTCGGCTCGCGTCCCGCTTTCGCCATGAGCTCGGAGAAGCGGGTCCTGCGGCCGATCGTGTAGGGCAGGGGCTTGGCCTCCACGAAGGTGCCACCGCCCTGGGTGGCCCGCACGAGTCCGCGCGCGGCAAGAGCGGCCAGGGCTCGGCGCACCGTGTGGCGATTGACGCCGAATTGCTGCGCGAACTGCATCTCTCCGGGGAGCTTCTGTCCCGCCTGGAAGACACCCCCCGCGATGTCGGCCTCGATGCGGTCGGCAATCTGCCGCCAGGCCGTCATCCCGGCGTTGCGGTCGAGAGAAGCGGTCGGGTTCCGGTTGGAGTGAGATGGATCTGTCATCAAAACTTCGTTTGATCATCATGTTGAGTTGTATATACATCTAGACAACAAGTTTGCCAATGAGAGATGCGCCCATGGCCGTTACTCCCCAATCGACAGCAGCTCCCAATGACATGCCAAGCCGCATGATCGTCCGCCGGCAATGGGCGATGGCTCTCTGCGCCAATGCGGGTCGCTCGGACCTCGAAGGTGTTCTCGACATCCTCCGTTACGATGGAAACGTGGAGGACCTGCGCCGTCCCGAAACCGGCCTCGTCATGGTGCGAGGGCGTATGGGCGGCGACAGCGCTCCGTTCAATTTCGGCGAGGCGACCGTTACCCGTGCTGCTGTGAGGCTCGAAAGCGGAGAGGTCGGCTTTGCCTACCAGCTCGGCCGCGATGCGCAGAAGGCCCGCCTAGCCGCCACGATTGATGCTCTGCTGCAAACCTCCGATCACAGTGAGCAAGTCCAGAAGGCGCTCAAGCCGATCGAACTTGGTCTCGCCGGTGAAAAGACGGTGCGGGAGCGCCGGACGGCGGCGACGCGAGTGAATTTCTTCACCATGGTGCGGGGAGAGGATTGATGACGGCTCTCTCGTTTGGCTTCAACGATCCGGCAACCGAGTCGCAGCAGGTTTTCGGGGCCGTGATGAACGCCCTTGCGCGTCCCGGCCGCCTTCAGCGGCTGGTCGGTGACCTCAAACCGCCCCGCCCGCTGACTCCGGAACTTGCCGCCATCGCCTTGGCCTTGGCCGATCACGAGGCGCCGCTCTGGATCGATGCGGAACTCGCGGCCGTTTCCGCCGTCGCGGAATTCCTCCGTTTCCACACGGGCGCAGCCCTCGTGAGCGATCCGGCCGAGGCAGCCTTCGCGCTCGTTTCTGACGCAGCATCGCACCTTCCCGTGGTGCGCTTCGCATTCGGCACTGCGGAATATCCGGACCGGTCGACGACCCTCGTCTTCGCCGCCTCCGGCCTCTCCGAAGGCGAAGGATGGGCTCTGGAAGGACCTGGGATCCCTGAGCGCCAGAGGTTCCAAGCCTCGCCCTGGCCGCGCGATCTCGCTGCAATCATGCACGCGAACCGTTCGCTCTTTCCGCGCGGCCTGGACGTTCTGCTCGCTGCGCCGGGCTGCGTCGCGGGCCTGCCACGCACCACGCGTCTCGTCGAGGAGGTCTGATCATGTACGTGGCCGTGAAGGGCGGCGAGGCCGCCATCGAAAACGCCCACCGCCTCCTCGCGCATGCAAGGCGCGGCGATCCTTCGGTGCCGGAGCTTTCGACCGAGCAGATATCCGAGCAGATGAGCCTGCTTGTCGATCGGGTGATGACGGAAGGCTCTCTGTATGACCCTCAGCTTGCGGCGCTGGCTCTCAAGCAGGCCCGCGGCGACCTGATCGAAGCGGTGTTCCTGGTGCGCGCATTCCGCACCACGCTGCCGCGCTTCGGTTATTCCGAGCCCGTGGACACCGCCCGGATGGAGATCAGGCGCCGGATCTCGGCGACCTACAAGGATCTGCCCGGCGGACAGGTCCTGGGGCCGACCTTCGATTACACGCATCGCCTTCTCGATTTCATGCTTGCCGCCAACGGCGAGGCACCGGCGGCTCCGGCCGAGGCCGAGCTGCAGCCGGGCGAAGGCGGCACGCCGCGGGTGACCGATCTCCTCGATGCAAAAGGTTTGATCGAGGCATCGAGCGCGCCGCAGGACAACGTCCCCGTCGGCGATCTCACCCGTGAGCCCCTGAGCTTTCCGGCAGAGCGCGACCTGCGTCTGCAGGCGCTTGCGAGGGGGGACGAAGGCTTCGTCCTGGCGCTCGGATACTCCACCCAGCGCGGCTACGGCCGCACCCATCCCTTCGTCAGCGAAATCCGGGTGGGAGAGGTCGAGGTGGAGTTCACACCTGAAGAACTCGGCTTCGCCGTGCCGCTTGGCCGTCTGACTGTGACGGAATGCCAGATGGTCAACCAGTTCAAGGGATCGGCCGCCGTGCCGCCCCAATTCACGCGCGGCTACGGCCTCGTCTTCGGCCAGAGCGAGCGCAAGGCCATGGCTATGTCTCTCGTCGACCGCAGCCTCCGAGCCCGCGAACTCGGCGAGGACGTTGTGGCGCCTGCGCAAGACGAGGAATTCGTGCTCTCCCATGCGGACAACCTGCAGGCCACGGGCTTCGTCGAGCATCTGAAGCTGCCGCATTACGTCGACTTCCAGGCTGAGCTCGACCTCGTGCGCCGCATGCGCGCCGAGCACGAGCGTAATCGAGCCGAACCCTTCTCGGAGGCTGCCGAATGAGCAACCACGTACCGAACGATGCCGCACCAGAGGCCGGATACAACTTCGCCTATCTCGACGAGCAGACGAAGCGGATGATCCGCCGGGCGATCCTGAAGGCCATCGCTATCCCGGGCTACCAGGTGCCCTTCGCCTCGCGCGAGATGCCCATGCCCTATGGCTGGGGCACGGGCGGCGTTCAGGTGACGGCCTCGATCCTCGGCCGCAACGACGTGCTGAAGGTCATCGACCAGGGTTCGGACGACACCACGAACGCGGTCTCGATCCGCAAGTTCTTCGAGCGGACTGCCGGGGTCCAGACTACGACCCGTACGCGCAAAGCCACGGTCATCCAGACCCGCCACCGGATTCCGGAGGAGCCTTTGAAGGAAGGGCAGGTGATCGTCTATCAGGTGCCAATCCCGGAGCCCCTTCGGTTTCTAGAGCCGCGGGAGACGGAAACGCGCAAGCTCCACGCCCTCGCCGAATACGGCCTCATGCATGTGAAGCTCTACGAGGACATTGCCCGCCACGGACACATCGCCACGACCTATGCCTATCCGGTCGAGGTTGCGGGCCGCTACATCATGGACCCGTCTCCGACGCCGAAGTTCGACAATCCCAAGATGCATCGGATGGCAGCCTTGCAGCTCTTCGGAGCGGGGCGTGAGAAGCGGATCTATGCCATCCCCCCGTACACGGAGGTGAAGAGCCTCGATTTTGAGGATCACCCCTTCCGTGTCCAGACTTTCAAGGAGCCCTGCGCCCTATGCGCGGCTTCGGGCGTCTATCTCGATGAGGTCATCATGAACGATCGCGGCGGACGCATGTTCGTCTGCTCGGACAGCGATTTCTGCGAGGAGCGTCGCGCGGAAGGTCATCGCGGCACCATGCTCGCCGACGCACCGGCGGCCCTGACCGGAGACAACACCCATGCATGACGATCTCCCGGACGCTCCGCTTCTGTCCGTGCGCAACCTGACCAAGTACTACGGCGAGCGGATCGGCTGCGCTGGCGTTTCCTTCGATCTCTACGAGGGCGAGGTTCTGGCCGTCGTCGGCGAGTCGGGCTCAGGCAAGTCGACCCTGCTCAGCGTTCTGTCCACGGAGCTAGAGGCCAGCAGCGGTATGATCCGCTATCGGATGCGCGACGGTGTCGCCCGCGACTTGGCGTCCCTGACCGAGGCGGAACGGCGCCTGCTGCTGCGCACCGACTGGGGTTTCGTGCGGCAGGATTCCACGCAAGGCCTGCGCATGAGCGTCTCCGCCGGCGGCAATATCGGCGAGCGGCTGATGTCAGTCGGGGCGCGCCATTACGGGAACATCCGCGGCGAGGCCCTGGATTGGCTCGGCCGCGTGGAGATCGACCGCAGCCGCATCGACGACATTCCAAAGGCGTTCTCCGGCGGCATGCGGCAGCGCCTCCAGATCGCGCGCAATCTCGTCACCCACCCGCGCCTCGTCTTCATGGACGAGCCGACCTCGGGCCTCGACGTCTCGGTTCAGGCGCGCCTGCTCGATCTGATCCGCAGTCTTGTCAGCGAACTCGGGCTCGCCGTCATCATCGTCACGCATGACCTCGCCGTCGCAAGGCTGCTCTCACACCGGATCATGGTCATGAAAGGCGGCCGTGTGATCGAGACGGGCCTAACCGACCGTGTGCTCGACGATCCGCATGAACCCTACACCCAGCTCCTCGTCTCCTCTGTCTTGGCAGCCTGACCATGCAACCTCTCGTCCAGCTCGACGGCGTCTCGAAAGCCTTCACCCTGCACCTGCACGAGGGCGTACGCCTCGATGTCGTCTCCGGCGTCACCTTCGCGGCGGCGCCTGGAGAATGCGTCGTGCTCGGTGGCCCGTCGGGCGCCGGCAAGTCGTCGCTCCTCAAGATCATCTACGGCAATTACAGCTGCGATGCCGGCCATATCTGGGTCCGCGACGGCGGTAACAACGTCGATGTGGCAGCGGCCGAGCCACGCCGGATTCTGGCGCTGCGCCGCACTGTGATGGGCTATGTGAGCCAATTCCTGCGGGTCATCCCGCGCGTGGGCGCGCTCGAGATTGTCGCTGCCACCGGACGGGAGGGCGGGTTAGATCCCCGGACTGCGCACGAACGGGCGCGGGAGTATCTGTCTTTGTTGAATGTTCCGGAAAGGCTCTGGCCGCTCCCGCCGGCCACGTTCTCCGGCGGTGAGCAGCAGCGCGTGAACATCGCACGGGGACTCATCGCGGACAGGCCGGTGCTCCTCCTCGACGAGCCGACGGCATCTCTCGACGCGCGCAACCGGGCGGTGGTCGTGGATCTGATCGAGCGCAAGAAGAAGGCCGGCACTGCCATCATCGGGATCTTCCACGACGAGGATGTCCGCGACAGGGTCGCGACGCGTGTCGTCGATGTGACGCACTTCGCCGCTAAAGCGGCCTGACAGGGGGCCGAATCGATGACCGACCGCATCACTATTCTGCAGAACGCAACCATCATCCTCTCCGACGACATCCTGCATGGCTGGGTAGCCGTCGAAGACGGCCGCATCGTCGACATAGGTGAGGGGAGGCCGCCGGAACGCGGCCTTGACCTAGAGGGAGACTACCTGATCCCGGGGCTCATCGAGCTTCACACGGATCATCTGGAGAGCCATTACGTGCCGCGCCCGAAAGTGCGCTGGCATCCGCTCGGAGCAGTTCTCGCCTACGATGCACAGATCGCGTCCTCCGGCATCACGACGGTCTTCGACAGCCTGCGCGCCGGCGTCGACGTGGACGGTGGCGGCCTTGGCGCGGAGCTCATCGAGCTTGCTGGCGCCGTCGATGAGGCGCGCCGCCACAACCTTCTCCGCGCCGAGCACCTGACGCATCTGCGTTGCGAGATCCCGTCGCCCGGCGTTGTCGAGATGGTCGAGGACTTCGTGGCCTGCTATCCGGTCGGACTGATATCGCTTATGGACCATACGCCTGGTCAGCGGCAGTTCCGGGATCTGACGAAATATCAGGTCTACTACAGCGGCAAGATGGGGAAGTCTCTGGCAGAGTTCGAAAGCATGGTCGCTGAGAAACAGCGCTCGAACGGCGACCGCGCGGCGGTCAATCGGCCCGCCCTCGTCGCCATCGCGCAGAGCCGCAGTATCCCTCTGGCGAGCCACGACGACACGACGCTGGAGGAAGTAGAGCAGTCGATCCGTGAAGGCGTTGCCCTGGCCGAGTTCCCCACGACGCTCGAAGCGGCCAAAGCGAGCCATGCCGAGGGCATCACCGTGATGATGGGAGCCCCGAACCTCATCAGAGGCGGGTCGCATTCCGGCAATGTCGCGGCGGAGACCCTGGCGCGGGAGGGCGTGCTCGACATCCTGTCCTCGGACTACGTGCCGGCGAGCCTTCTCATGGCAGCGTTCGATCTGCCCCACCGCGCCCCGGAGATGACGCTGCCCGACGCCATTCGTACGGTGACCAAGAGCCCCGCTTCAGCCACGGGATTGCGGGATCGCGGCGAGATTTCGGTTGGCAAGCGAGCGGATCTGGTGCGCGTGCATATCAAGAGTGACACGCCGGTCGTTCGCCAGGTCTGGCGCCGCGGCGAGCGGATCATCTGACGATGACAGGCGGTTTCGTTCTCGTGGTCGGCCCCAGCGGGGCCGGCAAGGATACGCTTCTCCAGATGGCGAGGCGGGAACTGGCGGCCTGTCCGCAATTCGTGTTTCCCCGCCGTCTGGTGACGCGCGCTTCGTCCGTCTGGGAAGAGCATGACTCGATCGATCATGCTGCATTCGAGCGAGGCGTGATCGATAGCGAGTTTACACTCGCATGGCGAGCCCATGGCCATGGCTACGCCATTCCGGGGGCCTGCCTCGGCGAGGCTGCTGACGGTCGGATCATCGTCTGCAATGTTTCACGGACAGTGGTCGAGGCAGCACGGGAGCGGCTTCCCAGCGTGTCGGTCGTCGAAGTTACAGCGCCGCGCGAGGTCCTTGCCGCACGCTTAGCCCGGCGGGGCCGAGGCGATGATGCGGATCTCGGTGCGCGGCTCGATCGCTCGCGGGAGATCCTCCCACTCGTGGTCGATTTGATGATCGTGAATGATCGAACTCCGCAGGATGGCGCGCGTGTCCTGATCGACTTCCTGCAGCGCAAGGCGAAGGTCATGTACGAGATCTGATGTAGTACCCTGCGATATATTCCATCGGATCAGATAGCGACTCCGCTACTTCCCTTGCGATCAATTATA
Source organism: Microvirga lupini (assembly GCA_000517005.1). Classification (GTDB taxonomy): domain Bacteria; phylum Pseudomonadota; class Alphaproteobacteria; order Rhizobiales; family Beijerinckiaceae; genus Microvirga; species Microvirga lupini. The sequence continues at coordinate 10,610 of KI911967.1, read as the reverse complement.
ATGTCGACAGCCTCATAATGTCGGCTTCTGGCAGATTTTGTTGAAAAACTCTTGGGCGCTGCTTCGTCGGTCTATTACTAGCGTCAGTGTGCCAGATCAGGCTCAGCATCCTGTATGCTGGCCTCGCGAAAAACGGTAGTTGCGGATTTTTTCAACAGTATCGGCACTACTCGGAAGTAGCGAGTTGGTCTGCTTGCAGGGTGTAAGCGGATGTTCGGGAAGGGCAGGGGATAGTCGCTGCCTAACCCGCAACGGAAGTACCCACCCGCCGAACTATCGAGCTGGATTCCTACTTCGCGACTCGCGCCTCACCCGCCTTGTTCACATGCCAGATCACGATATGGTAATGAGGCACCTCGACACCGGGATAGCCCTCGTTGAAGTAGATTGATACATGGTCGTTCCGGCCCGCAAAGCCTGCCAGATCGAACTTCTTTCGGTTACCGATATCCTCGACCGGGATCATGTAAATGGTGCTCACCCGCCTTCCTCGCCGGTCGTAGGCGAGGAAGGGGCCTGCCGGCAGCGTCTCGGGCCGGACGTAAAGAACGCCCAGCCCAGGCAGGAAGCGCGGGATCTTCACGAGGTCGCTGACGCGCTTGAAGCCGCGGGGTGGGGGCCCCAGAGAGGTCTGGGCCTCAACTGCCGACGCCGTCAAGATCGCCAACAGGCTTGCCGCAGCTAACTGCTTCTTCATGATCACCATCCCTCAGTCTCGGGGCGCCCCTACAACAGGGGCTTCTTCAGCGCTTTCTGCGCTGTTCGCGCCATTGCAGAAATTCTTCAAACAGACGTTCCGTTTCGGGATCCCTGCCTTCCGGCAGCATCCTTCCAGGCGTGCCGGATCGTGGTACCGATCCTGTGGAAGCGGCGCCTGCCTGTCGCGCTTGCCACGTTTGAAGCCAGCGCTCGGCTGGCCTGAACCGTCTCCAGTCCGGCAGGACAGCCGCGATGTTGACCTCCTGCCACCTGGGATGCCGCCGAGCAGTCTGGAATTCGGAGAGGCGGGAGAAGAAGGCCTCGACGAAATTGCCAAGCAGCTGGTAGCGGCCGCTCTTCTCCGGCCAGTTATAGGCAATGAGGACCGTCCCCACGGCGATCGTCTCTACCCTCTGTCCCGCTGGAATGAGTCTTGGATAGTCCTCGTGCTGCAGCGCGGCGGGCAGATAGAGCGTTGCTTGAGCTGGGAACGGAATTGGAACAAGACGAAACCCGCCGTCGCGTGTGAGGTGCTCCACGATGGTCGCCGGCTTCGAGGCCAGGACGGCGGTTGCGGCGATCCTGCCCTGCCGCATCTCTTCGATAGCCTCGGGCAATCCAAAGTGGACTTCCGAAACCGCAATGCCAAGCGTTCTGAAGAGGTCGCGTGTGATGTCCTCAACACTGCCGCCATAGTCTCCGAAATTGACGCGCTTGCCGGCAAGGTCCGAGACCTGCCGGATATCCTCCCGCGCGATCAGGTGAAGCTCTTCGTTGAACAGCTTCGTGATATAGACCAGCTTGCTTTTGAGATCCCCGAGCTCCTTGCTTGCCTGCAAACGCGTGAGCAGGTGTTCCTGTGTGATTGTCATGTCGACGCCGGGAAGCGCGAGAACATCCTGAATGTCGTGGGTTCCGCCGCGGCCGACGATCGGGAGCACGCGCAATGCCAGCTCTCCCTTCGGGCCGGTCTCCTGCCCGCCTGCGATGACTCTCGCGATCTCATTGACCAGCGGAAGGGTGCCCCCTTCAGGGCTTCCTGCGACTATCCCGATTGTGTTCGGGTCCCGGGCTGGTGCGGCCTGTTTGGCGGGTGGTGTCGAATGTGGGGTTTGCGCCAGGACCGGCGACGGGATCAACTCCGTCAGCAGGAGAAGCACGGCAGCCAGTCCACCTACCCAGAAGGGGAAACACTACCAGGAACCATGCTGGCCTCCTGTGCGTGGCACCTAAACCGTTGGCGGAGCAAGACAGTAGCACAAGCCTTTCTCTCGTTGCGCCTACACCCAAGAGGTACCCCGGGCCGGTGGCTGAACGCAGGTTTGTCTGCGAAAGCGCTTCAGCTGCTGTTTACCAGCGATACAGGCTCCCGTTTGGCGTCGCCGCTCGGTAGAAAGGCAATGCTGGCCCTGCCTCCCGCATCAGCTCCTAACTCCTTGAACTTTGTTGCGCATGGAACTTGGGAGGGTCAATTGTTGGCTCGCCCGAGACCTAAGGCCAACGGCAGCAATCCTGCCCTCACCGGACCTTCCGGAAGTGGGAGGGATTTCACTGCCTGACCCCGATCAGACATCCCAGAGCACGAGTTTGATCTTCCGTCTGAAGGTGTATGGACGAGACAGAGTTGGCCTCGTGTGGCGCATCAACGGATCCCTAAACACGCGTGGAGACAAGTGAGTATTAACGGACTGCTCACCATGCTGAACGGAAAGCGCTTCTCCTTGTGAACACCTCCTTCCGGTTCGGGGTTAGCCAACCGAACTCCTGAAGGAGGGGCACCCGCATGATCCCGATCGCACCTTTTTGGAGCCGAGCCTCCCAGGCTGGGAGTGCACTCGCAGAGACAGACGCCACCCGCGTTCTTGTGGTCGAGGATGATCTGATGGTTGATGCTGCGGCAGCCGAGGCCTTGGAAGACACCGGATTTGTGGTTCTCGTTGCCGCCAGCGCCGAAGAGGCCGCGGTCATCCTCAGCCAAGCAATGATCGACGTCCTGTTCACGGACATCACTCTGGGTCGGCGCGATGGCTGTGACCTCATTCATAGAGCGCTCGAGGCACAACCTGATCTTTCGGTCATCCTAAACTCGGGCCACTCGCGGAGGTGTCACGGAAATCGCAGTCCAGCGGAAGCAGCCTTTCTCGCCAAGCCCTACCGCCTGCCGCGGATGATCGAGGAAGTGCATCGTGCGGCGCACGGGAGATCATTTCCCTAGCCATCAGCCTCGGATCCGCTTTGGTGTGGACCGTTCGCATTCATCGACGAAAGGAAATATTCATGCGCTTTGCGTTTGCCATTCTTGCCAGCACCTTCCTTCTGGCCACCCCTTCGATTGCTCAGGTACCCGCCGAGGTCGAGACGTGCCGCCTGTCGGGATTGTCGGCCCTCAAGGAGCGATCGCCCTCTCTTGAGCATCTGACCTTCGATATGGAATCACTAGCGGTCTCGAAGGCAGCCACGCGGGTCGAGGATACGCCAATCCACATGGTGGTTATGGGAGATGCCTATCTCAAGCGTGAGCAGAGTGACAAACCGAACCGCGTCGTGTGCCTCATCAGCGACAAGGGCAAGGTCGTCCTCACCTTCTTCACCGAACAGTAAGGCCAAACGCGCGCATCCGCCGGGCTGTGCAGTGCCGGCTAGCGACGCGCCAGGACGATCTCGGAGGTTTGCTGGGTGGGGCCGCCGGGCGTGAGATTGTCCGCAACCGTGATGCGCAATGTGCCCTGGCCGTCGTTCCTGATGACCATGGCGGCCTGCGTGTCGCCGTTGACCGGGCGCGGCCACTCGATCCTGAGGTTCACGGCATCGCCGCTGCGGGTGCCAATCAGCCGAGCAGGGCCGATCCGAGACCCAGTGTAAGTGCCACGGTACGTGCCGGAGCGGGGATCGTAGGCGAGATCAACGCCAATCACGCGGCTGAAGATGAGGGCGGCGCGGCAAGTGCCCTGCGCCCTGATCCGGTTCTCGAGCGGCTGTCCCGTGACGGAGCAAGTCACCTGCCGCGGCTGAGATGCCCCTTCGCGTTGGACCTTGCCGGAACCGGACCAGATGCCGCGGAAGCGCTCAAGAAAGTCGGTCTCAGCGGCTTGAAGGGGATTGCAGGTGACTGCGGTGATGACACACGACAAGGTGGCGGCTGCGATCAAGCGGGGCGCGGCTGTACTCATGCAGGCGTTTCCTGTGATTTGCATCAACGCGAGCTTCCCGTGCGCGTTCCAGAAATCCGCGCGACGGGAATTGCGTGGGCATGGATTTCCCTTACTGGCAGATCCGGTAGTGGTCGCTCGAGCCGTGCCGCTCGATATCGACGTGGAGATGGTCGTGATGCGCCTCGTCCGAGCCCGGACCCAGGATCGTCGTGAACCAGCCGCAGGCCGCGGTTCTCAGAGCCGCGAGCGTCGGATCCGGTGCGATGCCGGTTTCCTTCTTGATGCGCAGGGTCGCTCCGTCGGCGAGTTCGAAGCCAGCGATGTCGATGGCAAGCCCTTCCGCGTGGGCCGAGAGCTTTCCTGATGGGGCGCGGTTCCGGTTGCGGCACTCGAAGCCAGGGCCGGTCCGGACGGCCTTCAGGTCCGTGTCCTTGATGCCGGCCACCAGGGGAGCGACCAGATCTCCGATCCAGTGGCCGAGCTGACCGGCAAAGCGACAGGCCAGCACAGGTTCGTCCGTCAGGCGAACCGTGGATCCCTGCCGGAATGGAACCGGAACCGCCTTCAGCCGGACCGGTGCTTCGATCCGGCAGCGATCATTTGAGCTCGACGGCTGATCCGCTGTCTCGATGTCGAAGCCAGCAGCTTTGAGTACGGTCAGGCACGTGCCGGGATCTGCCTGAGATGGTGCCGCAACCTCGCTGTGGGGTGTTGCAGATCTCTCGGCTTGGGGGACGGGTGGCTGTGCGGGAACGGGAGCATCGCTTGGACGTGGCGGGGGTAGGGGCGGCACCGGCTGCGCCGCTACGGTGCTGCCCCACAACATAACCATCGCGGCTAATCCCTGTCGGGCCTGCACCATGACCTCGCTTCTCTTTAGGAGGTAACGCAATGGTCACGCTTATGGTTCGTCCGGCGCCGTTTATCGCCGGGTTCCTGCATCGGACATGAAAGCGCTGTTTCTGCCGCCACGCTAAAATCAGCCCGTGTGTCGGCAGTTGCCCTGTCTAACATATGTTAGCCTGAACGGCACCGTTCTCTTATTCCGGGGATTCTGGTCAAGCCCGTTGAGCGGCCCTTTCCGTCAGTTCGGCTGATATCACCTGTTGGGTCATGGTTCTCTCCGCGGTCGGCAGACACCGCCGCATGATGGGGTCAGAAGCCTCAGCCTCGCCATGTTGCATACGCGGTCAATCTGCTCCCTGAGGTTCAGGTTTCAGGCCCAACGGTGCCCACGCGATGGCTGCTGCCTCGTCCCGACAAGGGACATCGTACCGCCAAACCTGGCGGATCTCTTAAGGTGTCTATCTCATGCGGGCTTCCCCTCCTGGCGCGACCACCGGAAGTCCGTGTTGTCACGCCACATCCGGTGTAGGATCACCGCCAACTTACGCGCGACCGCGACGGTCGCCTTCTTGCCGCCCACCTTCTTGGCGAGCCGGGTGCCCAGGCCTTGAGCGCAGACCAGCGCGAGACCCGGTTCAGCACGATCCCGGCCGCCTCAAACAGATACGTGCGCAGCAACGGATCGCCGCACTTGGAGATGCGACCGCTTCGGTCGATCTCGCCTGACTGATACCGTCGTGGGGTCAGGCCAAGGTAAGCCCCTACGCTGGACGAGCTCGAGAACCGGTCTGGTGCGTCGATGACACTGATATAGGCCAACGCGACCAGAGAGCCGACACCGGGAGCCGTCATCAGGCGTCGGGCCGCCTGATCCTGGCGCGCCAGTCCCATGAGGCGACGGGAGAGGATGCCGATTTGCCGGCTGACCTCCTGCCAGGCTGTCAGGAGGGCCTCAACCGCATCCTTGAGCGGCTCATCGGCGACCAGTTCGCGCACACGGTCAATGAAGGGCTGACGGCCTCCCGTGCCGGCCACCAGACCGAAGGGCTTGAGCATACCACGGATCTGATTGATCAGGTCCACGCGCACCTCGACCAATCGAGCGCGTGAGCTGAGGAAGCTGCGGATCACCTGGCTGTCGAGGCTCTTGACGGTGACCTCCCGGTACCATCCCGTGCGCACAATCTGCGCCAGCCCAAGCGCATCATTGGGGTCGGTCGTGTTCACCTGCAGCGACAGCGCTGCCTTGGCATGGCGCGCGTCCAGACAAATCACAGGCAAGCCGCGCTTCTTCAACTCATGCCAATGCCATGTCGACAACGGGCCGCTTTCCAGGCCAATCCGCACGACATGCGGGGCTCTCGCTTCGACGGCTGCCGCAATGGCCTCGGGCTTTGAGGCGCATTTGCCACGCCAGAGCGCCTTCCCATGCTCGTCGACAATGCAGACTGCCGTCTGCTCCAGCGATACATCCAACCCGACATACTGCTTCATGAGGATACTCTCCGGTGGCTTTCAGTTTGGGCCTGATCGCATCAGACCTCAGTTTGTCGTCGAAGGGCACCAGGCCCGGAATAACCCCATGTTGCATTAACCTTGGCAGTTTAGAGGCAGGCGACAATCTGAGGAGCCGCCCTGCTGTCTCAGTTCAAGCGCCGTCGCTTTCCTGTCGAGATCATCTCTTTATGTGTGCGCTGGTACTGCAAGTACGGCATCAGCTACCGCGACCTGGCTGAGATGATGCAGGAGCGCGGCGTCGCCGTCGCCTCATCCACAGATCCGGCCTTGAGCCGGCGTGCTCAGTGGGAGCGGTCTCGTCCCGGCCGGCCGGCAGGGTGAACTGAAACATGCCCTCCCGCGGCTCGTTCGCAGATGCCCAGAGCCGGCCGCCATGCGCCTCGATGATCGCGCGGCAGATGGCCAAGCCCATGCCTAGGCCCTCCATCTTTGTCGTATAAAAAGCCTCGAACAAGCCCAACACCGGTGTCATGCACGGCGACCAACACTGCCCCGGACGGGTCTCGCAGGGACTGGATCTGCAGCTCACGTGGCCGCTCTGCCATCTCCTTCATGGCTTCGATGGCGTTCATCGCTAGGTTCAGGATCACCTGCTGCAACTGCACCCTATCACCTGTCACGGGCGGAGGTCTGGCGTCAGCACGGTCTGCAGCAGGATCCGATGCCGGCGCATCTCACCATGGAGGAGGGCGACCGAATCCTGGATGAGGCCGTTCATGTCCACTCGCTCCCTGACGATAGGTGTCTTCTTGAGGAGGGCGCGTGCGCGCCCGACCACCTCGCTA
>KI911967.1:1432-3510 GCA_000517005.1 Microvirga lupini | reverse complement strand
GATGTCGTTGTTGGTCTCCAGGATCGCCACGGGACGGCCCCGTGCGTCCCGCTGTATAGACCACCGGCTCGCCACGATCGCCTGCGTGCCGTCTTTCCTGGTGTGGACGAGTTCCCCTTCCCAACGGCCGGTGCGGAGCAGCTCGGCCGTGATCTCGCCGAGCGGCATGGGAAAGATCGTCTGCATGAGGTGGTGTGAAACCTGGCCGACAGCTTCCCCTGTGCTCCACCCGTACAGCTCCTCGGCACCGCGATTCCAGTAGGTGATGACGTCGTTCAGGTCGGCCACGAAGATTGTATCGTGGGTGAGGTCGAGGAAACCCGCCTGCTCGCATAGCACCATTTCTCGCGATCGGCTTTGCACGGCAAGGAACGCCGTCACGCCGATCGCCGCAAGGCTGAGAAGGCGATTTGAAAGAGCGATGCTTGGCGATGCATCGTGCTGCGCCAGCACATAGCTGAGCATTGTCAGCGCCATGCATCCCACTGCCACGAGCGCAACACCCCGCGCCTGAAGAACCTTGGCCGTGAGCAGCACAACGCTCACGTACAGCACGGCGACGGCGACCTCAGCGGGAGTCATGGTGTCGAGAACAAAGATCCCGGCAGTGATGACGGCGCTCAGGACGGGAAGAGCACGCGACGGGACTATATTCGGCGACGCTGCATGATCTTGCGCTTGAGTCTGCTCTGCCTGCATGTTGCACCTCGCCAGGGACATGGCGGTAGTCCCGGTGCCGTGATCGGGCCGGTCCTTGTCGTGAGGTCAAGCTGGCAAGCCAGCGCTCCCAGCAGGTCCAGACTGACCGGGCGCAAGCCGCTGTCTCGCACCGCCAGTCACCCCGTTCGCCCGCTGATATTGTGTCTCGATCTACCTTACAGGTAAAGCTACGGCAGCAGAGTACCGGCGAAACATACCAAAATTGCGAAAACTCAAAGGGCAATTAGAGAGGCACGCAAGGTTCGTGCAATAAACTTCGGTAAACCGAACCGGCATTAGCAACTAAACATAGCGACTTTCGAGACGAGGTTGATCCCATCCGCTTTGGTCCGCCGCATCTCGCGTCCGCCGGCCGCGCGGAACTCGGCCGGGAGCAGCAATGCTGGTGGGACAAGCGCCCATACGAACTTGGTCACCTGATGAACTGTGCGTGTGCGGCGTGGCGCTAGCCCGGAACAACCCACTGCGACCCGCGAAAGCCGATCTCGTTGAAGTGCAGATCGGCCAGATGCGGCTGATCTGGTGGCTCTGTCACATCAACTCGTTTTACTTGATTATACTATCCTTCCACCAGGGGCTAAATTGTATATCTTCAATGGCTTAGGCCTATTTGCACCCGACCCAAACGGCCTTTACTTGCTTGATGCGGCAAAGCCGTTCGAGATGCATACTGCCCGTCGGGCACGGCAGAGCATAAAACCTGCCGCTGCTCGCTAGCTTCGCGCCAGGCTTGGCTTTGAGCCGCTCAGTCTCCAGCCTGCCACCTGCCGCACGCTCGCGTGCTTGCGTAGTCTCAAGCCGTCCGAGCTTCCTTTAGCAATCCCTCCTTGAGTGATAATTTCAGCTGCTATCATCTGGTAGCGGGAGAAGGATCTAATGACACATCGTCCAGCTCCACCGCCGGCGGCGGCCGCAGAGCCGATCATTTTCATCGTTGAAGATGATGAGTCCCTGCGCGAGGCACTCGGAAGCTTGTTTCGCTCCGTTGGACTCAAGGTAGAGATGTTCAGTTCCGCCGCCGAACTGCTGCGCAGCACCTTTCCGGACGTGGAAAGTTGTTTGGTGCTTGACGTCAGGTTGCCAGGGCTGAGCGGCCTCGATCTTCAGGCGGAGCTGGTCAAAGCAAATATTCACATTCCTATCATATTCATGACGGGCCACGGTGACATTCCAATGTCGGTGCAAGCCATGAAGGCTGGAGCCGTCGATTTCCTGCCCAAGCCGTTTCGCGATCAGGACATGCTGGACGCAGTCGCCATGGCGCTCGAGCGTGATCGTCAGCAGCGACGGGCCGCGAACCAGCTGTCGGACCTGCGGGCCTGTTTCGAGACCCTGACTCAGCGCGAGCGCGAGGTGAT
>KI911967.1:0-1332 GCA_000517005.1 Microvirga lupini | reverse complement strand
GGTGATGCCATTCTGGTGGGTTCGCGGGCCGAGATGGCCCGCGTGCGGGGTCTAAAGGACATCAAGACGGCCTTGCGTTGGATCGCCTCGGCTCGTGGAACGTACATGTCCAGCAGCTCCGCGCTGGGCACTCGAGAGTTGGAGCTATCCCTGTGGAAGAGCATCGGTGTCAATGTCCAGACCCGCTCGACCTGGTACCTTGAAGGCCAGGGCGATGAGGCAAGCGTTCTCAGGCAAGCGGGTAACATGGGAGCCTACGTTCTGGTCGAACGCATGACCTGGGCCGCCCAGGAGAACCGGCGCGGTCTCGAGGTGCTGGTGGCAGGGGATCCAGTCCTGCGCACCGACTACACGAGCTCCTTGGGGCAGGGAGCCTCAGAGGAGGCGATCGCTTGGCACGACTGGTTGTTGTCCGAGCAGGCCCAAGCCCTCATCGCGGACTTCAGCTTGGGGGGTGTACAGGTCTTCACGCCGGCAACCAGTCGCGATGCTGAGGAGCCTCCCGCCAAGACATGACATCCCGCATCCGATGCCGAACAACTGCCTTTCCCGTTTAACCGAAATTTCTCGACGGAGATCTGATCGAGAAGCTTCTAAACCTGAGTACGATCAGGACCTTTGGCCGCGCTCCTGGCGATCACTATGAGACAAGTAGCCAACGTTATCAGGTCCGACTCGCATGCGGGGAACATCCGGCTTACGGCGCTCATCAATGCTTCTGCCTCTGCAGAAAACCTCGCCAGCAACAAAGAGCCTGGGCAGGCGGAACCAACCTAGGTTAGTTCCGTTCGACGGAGATGACGCCGAGTGAGCCGAGGGGCCCTGCCGTCCTCGTCGTCGAGCACGAGCCGTTGGTGCGCATGACCGCCGCCGACGCGCTGGAGGAGGCCGGCTTTCAGGTGCTGGAGGCTGCGAATGCCGATGCCGCCCTGACCGTACTGGAGGCGCGCTCCGACGAGGGGCAAGTGATGTTCACCGATGGGAACATGCCCGCCCGCCTCCGAGATCCCGGACGACGGTCACTTGGTGCGGAAGTCCTATCGTGGCACCACCCTCGTGCGGCACATCATCGAGAGGATGCAGGCGCCACGAGGTCTATAGAGCGAGCACTGGCGGCGTCATGGAGCCCCGCCCGGTGAGAGGCGGGGGAAAAGGAGAGAGTGGACCGGGGACATCCAAGACCGGGGACATCCAAGAGGAGACACCCATGAAGATCAGTGAGGTTATGACACGAGACGTCCGTTTGAGTGAGCCGACCCAGACCATCCGCGAGGCATCGCGCCTCATGGCCGAGATGGACGCCGGCATCATGCCGGTGCGCGAGGGCGATCG
>KI911966.1:4461-5086 GCA_000517005.1 Microvirga lupini | reverse complement strand
CTGCCATGCCTTCCAGCCTGACATTACCGGTCAGGAGTGGAATGGTGCCGCAAGAGGGATTCGAACCCCCGACCCCCTCATTACGAATGAGAGGGCGGCGATTTCCCGATGTATCCTCACGTTTCCCCTGGCGCCCCTATTCCTTTGATTCATAAGGGGCGATATTGTTTGGCCTGTCCTGGCGTTTCCGCCAACTTCCCTCATTGGTGGTCACCTGGTGGTCACCGGACGCTAAAGTGACCACCGATGACGAAAGAGAAGACCCCGATCAAGATAACAAAGCGAACGGTTGACGCAGCCCAGCCAACAGCCACTCGCTATGAATTATGGGACAGTGAACTCAAGGGGTTCGGCCTTCGGATCGAGCCATCTGGCATCAAGTCATTCATTGTCAGGTACAGAGCGGGCGCGGGCGGAAGGACAGCTCCGAAACGGTTCGTGAGTATCGGGCGGTACGGGGCTTTAACCCCTGATGAAGCGCGGCGGAAGGCTAGGGAAATCCTCGGGGCAGCGGCCAAGGGAGAGGACCCTGCTGGCACTAGGGCCAAAGAGCGAGCGGCAGCAAGCGTGGCGGATCTAGCAGAGGCTTTTCTATCAGCGCACGTTAAGAAGAAGCGAAAGCCTA
>KI911966.1:3926-4361 GCA_000517005.1 Microvirga lupini | reverse complement strand
CACCTCTCGTTAGCATCCAGGAAAAGCAAAGGCCCGGCCATTGTTAGCCGGGCCAATTTTCTTTTCCGCCACGCTGAAACAAGCGCTCGTCGAGAATCTTTAGATCATGATGGGCTACGATCTCACTCCTGGAGACAAGCCCGTCGCAGAGAGCGGAGCGGCATGCTTGTTCGAGCGGGTTCCTGACCAAAGCCAACTCCGCAACATCGATGAACCGGGCACCCGCCCCGGCTTGAACGGATGGAGGCTAGCATCGCGATATCGCCTGGGCTGAAGGCCCCCTCCGCGTCGATACATTGAGCGTCGGAGGCACCCTCGGCTCGACAATTTGGAATTACTGACCGGTTTACCCGGATGAACGTCAATGACGTGTGACTTCGAGTCACCGCGGGCCCTTTTCCATCAATGGAATGGGCCCGTTTGATTGGAAGATGT
>KI911966.1:1278-3826 GCA_000517005.1 Microvirga lupini | reverse complement strand
AGTAGGGGCCACTGCTGGCCCTGCTCGTGTCGCATTATAGCAAAACCTGAAGCAGAGACCTATTCTCGGCTGTGGCCACGCTAGAGCTTTTGATCCCGACGGGGCTTTTCATGCCCTATCCTCTGAGCTCTCTTTTTGAGCGCGTCACAGGGCCACCCGTCCCAGCACCCGCATCACCTGCGTGGGCGTCCAATCCTTGCCCCGGGACGTCTTGATGTGCCGCTCATTCAGGGCGGCCGCTATCGGGGCGATTTGCGGAGGGCTCGCGTTCGCGGTCGTTGCCGCATCAGATCCCCACTTCGGCCTTTATGAAATCCTGGTGAGCGGCGTTGTTGGTGGCGCATTCTGGGGAACGGTTATTGCGTGGGTTCGCAACCTCTGGGCTTCGCGCGCCTAACTCGCGGTCCCTGTTGGGAAGCCCGATATCTAAAGCTTCCCGTAAAACCGCAACATCCGCTCATAAGTCTCCATGACCTGCCGGCCGGCCTCCTTGCGGGTGGACTCTCGGCCTGAGTTCGGAAAGGGGTTCCTCGGCCCGGCAAAAGTAGCCGTCACGCCCCAAGCCCACTTCCCCGCCTGCGGTCCATGAGGTTCCTGATGGACGTTGCCGATGTAGGTATGCCAGCGGCTGTCGCTCTCCCGATCCGGCTTGTCCTCATCGAAGCAGGTGAATTGCGTCTCCAGCCAACTGTCATTGGGGAACGCTTCAGAGGTTTTCATCCAGTAGATTTTCATCACGAGCGCATATAGGGCAAACGGTGTGCGAAAAGCCACAGAAGGAAAGGGCGCGGGTTCTCGTCATGCCGAAGTACACCCTCCAATACGTCTGTGGGCACTCAGATGAAGAGGACCACCCCAAAGCGCGTATAGATAAGATCCGCGAAAAAGCGGCGGAAAGCCTCTGCCCCTCCTGCTGGACAGACCAACAGAACCAAATTGCCAATGAGGTCAGTTGGCTACTTCCACCGCTTGAAGGCACAGAGAAGCAGGTGACTTGGGCGCAGCGGCTTCGCGCCAAGGCGATGATTAAAATTCTGAATGCAAAAGCCGCTTATGGGCATGATGAGACCATGTCCTTGGTCCTGAACGACTTCCACCAAGATGCCATCAAACAAAGCTTGGCGATGTGGTGGATCAACAATCGGAACACCCGCCTGATGGACCTTGTTTCGGATTACCATTCAACGAGGCAGTCGTATTACCAATTCGTGATAGAGAACCGATTCCAGCGTGAAGTAGACGCCCTGGTTAAGGAGGCTCAGGAGTCAAACAGAGACCCGTTCGACATCAGCGCTGAACAAGGCCTGCTGGGCGCGATAATGGTCAAAAATGACGCTTATTACGTCGCATCATTCCTCGAACCAGAGCATTTCATCGAGGATCTCCATCAGAGGATTTTCGAAGTCGTCCGGGCCTTGATTACTCTCGGCAAAGTAGCGATGCCAATAACCCTCAACACGTTTCTCGGGGACCAGGATCTTGGAGGCATCACAGTGTCTCGGTATCTGGCTCGACTGGCTGCTGAGGCAGTAGGTATCACCCAAGTGAGGCAACCGGCTCTGACGATTTATGCCCTGGCCAAGTACCGCTCCCAGATGGAGGCGCAAGAATCATGAGCCCAAGACAAAGCCCCGTTCGGCTCTACCCCGGGCGGGGCTTTGTCTTTGGAGGCTTGATACAACGCAGCCGCTCCACCCAGCGTGCACGCGAAGGCGAAGTTATTCCGGCTTCTGATCCATGTGCTGGCTTTTTGGCTTAGCTGCGAACACTGGTAACGACCTCGTTGAGGTGTAGTCTTCGCGGTTCTGGAGAATGGTCATAGCGCGGGCAACAGTATCATCTACGCGCTTGGCAAATCCGTAGATTGGAAGTCTCAGCATAGTGTGCTTTCCCGTGTGAAATGAGGAGGGAACGCATACGCTACGCTACTGCCTCCGGAACGCTGTCCCGGAACCTAGATCGATAGTGTGTGGAAGCTCGGTAGAGAGGTCACATAGCAGGAGAGGAGTTCAGCCCGGCGCGGAGCATCATGTCCTTGTCGGTGCGGACTGGCTTATCTTCTCGCAGCTCGCGCTTGGTGCGTCGAAGCTGCTTCTCAACTTTGTTCAGAGCATTCTTGAAGGCAGCATAGCAATCGTCGTGCTGGGCTTCGGCACTCATCATCTTGAGCGTCCCCATCTGAATGTTCACCGTGCATCGAAAGAGCGGGCCCTCCCGAGTGACGTGTACGGAGGCGGTATTAAGGTGCCCGAAGTACTTGCTGGCAGCACCGATAACGCTTTGTCTCGCATGGTCGCGAAATGTGCCCCCTAAATCAACGTTGGAACTCTGAACTGAGATAGCCTTGTCTATGGCATTTAACTCCATTCTCCTTTTGGGTTAACCCAAAAGGAGAATGCATTTAACATAGGTTAGTTCCGTTGCCGATTTTCATTTGCCTGGTCAGCATAGCCTCGCCAAACCGGAGCCCGGCACAAAGTAAAAAGAAACCCCGCTCGGGGCGGGAGCAGGGTTCCAAGGCAAGGCCGTGTATGCGTGACGTGTACGG
>KI911966.1:0-1178 GCA_000517005.1 Microvirga lupini | reverse complement strand
CGGCGCTCGCTCCGGAGATGTGGGTAAATGAAAGTACTACACCCCGCCTACCGCTGACGCGGATGCGGTTCTGTGCACCCACCAAAAGTATAGGCTAGTCAGTGCCTTAAGTGGCTCATCCCGCTCGACTTGCTGTTAAGAATTGCTAAGGTTGCCGTCTTACTATGGGGGCTACCTTGAAACTATCGACCTTCGCGGCCTTGGCTGCGTCTCTGTCTATTGCTGCCTGCGCGTCACGATCCGAAAATATCGCTGCTGCTTATGTCTCGCCTGTTCAATATGCGAGCTACTCCTGTCCTCAACTCCGGGAAGAGGCAAGCCGCGTCTCAACCAGAGCTGTCCAAGCTGCCGGAGCCCAGGACAGCAAAGCCACCGGTGATGCTGTGGCGACAACCGTGGGTGTCGTCGTCTTCTGGCCCGCCCTGTTCTTCATCAAGGGAGATGGAGCAACAAGCGCTGAGGTGGCCAACCTGAAGGGCCAGATGGAGGCTATCGAACAGGCATCCATTCAAAAGCGCTGTGGCATCTCCTTCCAACGCGCCTAACAACCAGCAGGAAGGGGGCAATCGCCCCCTTCCCCTTTCCAAGACGAGCTGGACGAGATCCGGGAACGAGCCCGTCGAGCGTTCCAAGTCGCCTAGAACCCGTGCTGTTTCAGAAAAAGCCCAAACACTAATCCTGAGAGAGCCGCGATAACGTGGATCAGCCGCCTCGTGGCCATCAGCTGCCGAGCCTCGTCTGGTGGCTCCGGTCGGTGCTTGTGTCGAGCCATGCCACTCAGACTGCACCGAAATTGGGGCGAAGTTGGTGACGGCGCTGCACCGCTAGCGAGGAATAAGAGGCTGCTGACGGCCGTCCTCGCCCGGGGCATCATTCCTGTTCAAGCCGTCCGAAGCCTGCCAGCGGCCGCCGCAGCGGGCTTTCCGAATGCATGAAACGCCTGCACGTGGTTTCGCAACGAGTACGTTGATGTTTGAATCAGATGTCTAGGGTGCACAGGGCGCCATCCCTCACACTCTGAGCAAACGATTCAAAGCTAAGCGCACTCGTTACTCAAACCCGTGGTAATGGGAGGAGGAACCTCAGCCAAGGAACGCGGCTTGAGGCATCGCAGTCAACATGGATCCACAGAGGATATTCCTCGGCACCGCGAGATAAGAAGCCGTTAAGCTGACGGG
>KI911965.1:949648-950662 GCA_000517005.1 Microvirga lupini | reverse complement strand
AATAGAAGACGTGCTTGGCGAGATCGAGACCTACTGTCGTGACATGCATTAGAGCGGCTCCCTGTCTGGCGCTGAGGCAATCACCCTACCTGAAGGGCACTGCCGAGGGCAGGCGTTGTCCACTCCATTTATGGAACCGGATAATGTGTCTTTTGAGCGTATTCGGAAGATGAATTTCCGGCCGGCAGCCATGCCCGTGTATAGGGATAGTCTAACGGCCCTTTAGGCAGATCCTGTTCGCCCAAGAATTACTTAAAAGAACTATCGTGCTTTGACGCCGAGCACGTGCTTCCAAATTGTGCCGCCGAAGAAGCGATTGAATATCACGAAGTAGCCGATCAGGCCGATGATGAAGATCAAGGCGGGCCAGCCAGACAGCGTAAAACCTCCATCCGTTGTGCTCCCTGTTGCGCTTGAGATGACTGTCCCAAGGATGAGGAAGGCTGAGAAGAAATCGAGCACGAAGGCCAGGATGATGCGCCAGTGTGAAGTGGGCTTAGGTTGCGGAGCCTGCATGTCCACGGTCAGTTCCTCAAACAAGAATATTCACAAGCCTAAGACCTGTGTCACAGCCACTTAGCTTGAGAGAAGGATGTGGGCCATCCTGGCTGGATGAGACAAAGGGTCCGTGTCTAATTTCGCGGAACGGGAATTACGGAACGCAAGAGATTTTAAGTCCCCTGGGTCTATCGGGGTGCCCCGAGGTTAAAGAAGGGGCTCGGCCACACTATATTCAGGCAAGGTGGCATCTAGTGTGCGCATTCATGCGATGCCCATGCGATATTACTTTCATTTGATGAGCGACACCGAGTGCCTGCGCGATTTGCGCGGCGTCGAAGCCGACAGCCTGGACCAAGCGTTTCTGGGAGCGCTGATGACGCTTCAGGAGCTGCGTGATGCGGATGACGCCAATTGGAGCGGCTGGACCCTTACGGCGGCGGATGACGCCGGATGCGTCCTCTTTGCGATCCCCTTGGATCAGGCCGATTTCCTGCACTAGAGAGAGAGAGAGAG
>KI911965.1:948368-949548 GCA_000517005.1 Microvirga lupini | reverse complement strand
AGCTGAGCCGAGAACTGCGCGGAAGCGCCTTTATGGAACCGGATATTGTGTCTTTTTGAAGTGTTCTGAAGTATCGGGCGGCGGAGCAAACGGGTGCTGAGTAGAAACGCAGTCTAACTGCCACTCAGAAGGCCCTTGAAGTGGTTCCGAATACTCAAAAATGCTTTGAGCCGTATCCCTCCCGGAGACCCAGGGAAAATGCCAATTCATGCCTAGGTAGCTTGGCTCCGAATAACTTTGTTGCTAGGATTGCTGTAATGATCAACCGCGCCGTCACGATGATGCACATGACCACGCACCTCAAAGGGTGTGCGGGAGTAGCATTGCGCTGACGGTAGCGCGATCATTCTGCAGACCCTCCCGAGGCGGGTAGGGTCCTGTGCTTCTGCTCTCCTCATGACAAACCTGGAGAGCATTGATGAACGATATTCCCCAATCCAACGATCAAACGCCTGCCCTACAAGACCTGGTGATCCGGGCGGCGCGGGCCAGTGATGCCGAAGGGATTGCTGACCTCAACAACCTGCCAAGGGTCCGCGCCGGGACGCTGCGCTTGCCCTATCAAACTCCGGAACAGACCCGTAAATGGCTGGAAAGCCAGGCCCCTAACTCACTGAACATCGTGGCCGAACACAACGGCGAGATCATCGGGTCGGCGGGATTACACCGATATCCTGGCCGCCGTTCTCACGCGGCTACACTCGGGATGGGTGTGCATGACGATTACCAAGGCAAGGGCATCGGAACGGCCCTGTTGCGGGAGCTGATTGATGCTGCAGACAATTGGCTGGGGCTCAGGCGAATTGAGTTGACCGTTTACACCGACAACGATCGAGCCATTCGCCTATATCAAAGGTTCGGCTTTGAGACCGAAGGGACCCATCGAGGGTATGCTCTCAAGGCGGGTGTGTACGCCGATGCTCTCGCAATGGCGAGGCTCCGCCTCTAAGGCCGCTTTAGGCTTTTCGCAGAATAGGACGTTATGGAACCGCAGTAGAGATTGTGATCTGCTGCGGCGAGAAGGTTCACTTTCTCCAGATGTCAACGAAGTGAGTCTTCGTCATCATTTCCTTGAATTTGTTCTGTATTGCATCTGAAACTCCAAGGGCTCGTAGCTTCGCCTCTTCCTTGCGGCAGCTGTCGAACACAGCCTGTGCGGCCGCATAGGGCGTTGGGTAGT
>KI911965.1:947492-948268 GCA_000517005.1 Microvirga lupini | reverse complement strand
GTCTGCGGGCTTCTGATGCACGCGAGCCTTGGCGTCACGCCGGATGGGCTGCCGCTGGGGCTGTGCGCGATCAAGTTCTGGACGCGCGCCACCTTCAAGGGCACGACCGAGCTCAAGCGGCATATCAACCCGACGCGCGTGCCGATCGAGGACAAGGAGAGCCTCCGCTGGCTCGAGAACATGCGCCAGTCCTCGGCGCTTGTTGCTGATCCAGCACGGTGCATCCACATCGGCGACCGCGAGAGCGCCATCGATGAGCTATTCGTCATGGCGCACGAGCTCGGCACGCACTTTCTCGTCCGCAGCTGCGTTGACCGGCGGGCCGATGACGGCACCCAGACGATCATCGCAGCCCTGGAGCAGCAGCCTGGCCAAGGTGAGCACCTGATCGCGGTGCGTGACGACACCGGCAAGGACAGCCAGGCGCGTCTCACCATCAAGTACCACCGCCTCCAGGTGCTGCCGCCCGTCGCCAAGCAGAAGCGCTGTCCCGCGCTCGCGCTCACCGTGATCTGCGCTGATGAACAAGGAACACCCGACAACCGCCAGCCGATCCACTGGCGCCTCATCACCGATTTGCCTGTCACGGGCGTCGATGAGGCGATCGAGAAGATCGGCTGGTACGCCCTGCGCTGGAAGATCGAGCTGTTCCACAAAATCCTGAAATCGGGCTGCCGGGCTGAGGATGCGAAACTCCGGTCGGCCGAGCGGCTGGTCAATCTGCTGGCGCTGTTCTGCATCCTGGCCTGGCGGGTGTTCTGGCTGACGATGCTCAA
>KI911965.1:947191-947392 GCA_000517005.1 Microvirga lupini | reverse complement strand
ACGGCGCTCCTCCTGTTGCAGGCGGGAGCACACGTCTCTCTCAGGTATCGGCGCCCAAGGCCAGTTGCCGATAATGAATGACTTCTCGCACCGATATGAATGCCCGTCCTTGATCTATGTTAGTTTTGCCCGAAACATTGCCGCCAAGCCGGAACAACAACATCCCGCGCGCGAATTGCGCGTAAGCCCATTCATGCCTTT
>KI911965.1:946734-947091 GCA_000517005.1 Microvirga lupini | reverse complement strand
CTAACGGAGGAAGCGGCTCGCGACCGGCCCGATGGGAATGGCCTCGTAGATGGCCAGTCCCTCCTCGAAGCGCAGGGCCGAACAGGTGCTCTGGGCCTCGTAGAAGAGCCGGATGATGTCGCCGATCTGATCATCGTCCAGCTCATGAGCCGTCCTGTGCTGATCGATCAACTCGGCAATGTGGCTGTCCCAGGCCCGACAGGCGGCCGAGAGCGGCGGCCGTCCCTCCATCGCTTGGCTGGCGCCCGTCACCAGAAGCCCGCAACCGATGACACAGGCCTGAGCAAAGATCCGCGCATGCGGCGACCGGCTTTGGGACGCCATCCCAACCTCCCCTTAAGGAGAAGACCATCAAGG
>KI911965.1:919482-946634 GCA_000517005.1 Microvirga lupini | reverse complement strand
GCGCACGCAGGCGGCGTGATCCGACGAACGCGTCCCGGGGGCCGCGAGCGGAGCCCGGGAGTGTTTGACAAATACTCCCCACGTCATGGCCGGGCTCGTCCCGGCCATCTCGTTTCGAAGGGCGCGGCGCTTTCCTTCTTCGGGATCGCCGGCACAAGGCCGGTGATGACGTGAGCGGGTGTCATTCCCGGCGAGCGCCGCGATGGAAGGGACCCCAAACTGCGAGCGTGCTTGTGGATCCCCTCCCCGGTCCTCACCGACCTCCGGGGATGACAGTGTTGCGACCGCACGGGAACCGTAGCCTTTCCTTCCGCGTCTCACCCTCACCCATTCCGCTGGAGGGTTCGAGACATGAGCATCCGCGCCGCCTTCGCCATCGCCGCCGTCATCGGCATCATTGCAAGCACCGGGGCATCCGCCCGCGAAGTCGTGCCCTTCGAGGGGCGCGTCTCGCCGGGGACCATCGTGATCAAGACCGGCGAGCGGCGGCTCTATTACGTGCGCGGCGACGGCACGGCGCTTCTCTACCGCGTGGCGGTGGGCAAGCCCGGCAAGCAATGGTTCGGCGAGGCGCGGATCGACGGCAAATATGTCCGCCCCGCCTGGGCCCCGCCCGCGGAGGTCAAGCGCGACAACCCGCGCCTGCCCGACGTGATCCCCGGCGGCGCACCGAACAATCCCATGGGCGCGCGGGCGCTCACCCTTAATCTCGACGAATACGCCATTCACGGCACCAATCGTCCGAGTTCCATCGGCACCTATGCCTCCTACGGCTGCATCCGCATGCTCAACGAGGACATCGTCGATCTCTACGATCAGGTGAGCGTCGGCACGCGGGTGGTGGTGGTGCCGTAATCACCTGGATCACCGGCCTTGTGCCGGTGATCCAGGTGGCATGAAGCGCAGCGCCCTTCTGAAACGGATGGCCGGGACAAGCCCGGCCATGACGATTAACGAAAAATCCTAGCGCATCGTGCGGACCCGGAGGTCCGCGCCGAACGATGCGCAATTTAAGAGTTTAAGCATCGGCCCCAAAAGTGGAAACCACTTTTGGGGCCGATGCTCTAGAAGACACGCTCACTCGTCACCCCAAAGTAACAGAGCCCGTCACCGGGCCTTGCGTTCTCATTTGGAAAAATAATGTAGCCCGCCTGCGGTGCCGCGAAAGTTTCTCCGTCGGCTCGCAAAACCAGGGCTTGCCCAGCTTCAACCGCATCGCCGGTCTTCCACCGGCCCGCAAGTCGGTCACCCTCGGCCTCGCAAACAAGAACATCAATGATCTGAATGGCTTTGCGTGCGGAAATACGAGGCTCAGGTGCATCGATCAACCTTAAGTGAGAAAGTGCATTCAAGATGGCTTGGTATCCAACCTCGACAGAGGCAGGATCATCATGCGCTCCACATTCCAGAGTGACGCCATATCCTCCGGAGAAGCGCATGTATTCCGTGGAACCGACACCTTCGGAGTTGCTCGGATTGACGTAGCCGAGACCCGCTCGCTTCTTGAGGAAACGATCGTAGACCTCGAGCCACCCATGGATGACCGTTTCGGTGCCGAGCCGGACAGCGAGTTCACCCTCGGATTTCGCATGCCGAAACGGTTCAATGACGCCGAAGTTGTCTAAGGGGCCTGCAAAAACGAAGGGCTCGCCCTCGCCACGGAAAGAGTGGATATCCAGCAGAACGTCGTGCTCCCGGAGCAGGGTGCAAATTCTGTTGCCGATCCTGTCCTCGTAATTCTCCGGCACCGGTTTGTCCCGCAGGTCACGGTTGAGGTTGCGGTCTCCCTCGCGGGCGCGTTGGCGAAAAGCCTTGAGGTTTGCAACCGGGACAAAGGTCACTTCACCTCGGCGGATCTTCAGGCGCCCGGCGCGACAATCGGCGAGAGCTCGCAGTATGGCCTGAGGTCCACAGGGTTCATTCCCGTGCACGGCGCCCATGATGATCAATTTCGGCCCCGGCTGCAGCCCCATGAACCGCACCGTTTCCAACGGATCATCCGGATCTCGCATTTCCTCTCGCGCCTCTTGCGTGTAGCCGATATCGATGACCATGCCGGGTTTCAGATGGCGGATGAATTCCGTCATCGTCTCCTGTGGTATGCCGATGCACCCGGCAGTGCCTCCCATATCGCTTCGCGCCGCATGGATGAACAACGCGCTACCGCGTCCGAATTCCGGCGCAGCGTCGTTGAAGCCGATCGGGATGATGATATCGAACAGGCGCTCGTCTCGGGAACGGGAAAGTCTGTCGTCGAGGCGCTCGTCCTCACGTGCAAAGACGAGCCGATTGTAGTCTTGCCCTCCCTCCTCCCAGATCATCTCGTCTGTCAGGGGAACGAAGGGGAAAGCGAGATCGCGCGGAAAATCAGGCAGCGCTGCGGCGTTGAAGAAGCCGTAGCGCAAAGGGAATATACCCATCGGAGTTCGCTTGTCTCCCTCCCGTTTGAACGTCGCCTGAACCAGCCCCCCGGATCCGACGGTGCACGGAATGTTCCAGTCGCCGATGCTGAGAATGCCGGTCGACGGTCTCTCACCCGATCGGGAGACGCGGACGGAAACTGTCGGGATGCGGGCCATTGGAAGAATGTCCTTGGGGTTGCTCTGATATTTGTCTGGGAGTGAAGAGTTCACCCACTCTTCGGCAGCGGATGAAATGACCTGTCTCGACCTCATCCAGCTCCGGCGTCGGCGGCGTGCGGCAGATATCGCGCATCTCTGGACAACGCGGATGGAAGCCGCATCCCGTCGGCGGATCGAGCGGGTTTGGAATTTCTCCCGTGATCTTCGTGCCGCTTGCTCGCTTGAAAGGATCTGGGATCGCGGCGATCAGGGCACGGGTATAGGGATGTCCCGGATTGCTGAAGATCGTCTCCCAAGAGCCGGTCTCGACGATGCGGCCGAGATACATCACCGCCACCCGGTCGCTCATATGCTCGACGACGCCGAGGTCATGGCTGATCATGATATACGAGAGTCCCAGAGTTTCCTTCAGTTCAAGCAGCAGATTGATGATCTGCGCCCGGATGGAGACGTCGAGCGCAGAGACCGGTTCATCGAGAATCACGATCTTGGGTTCGAGGATGAGGGCGCGAGCGATGCCTATGCGCTGCCTCTGTCCGCCCGAGAACTCGTGTGGATAGCGCTCGGCGGCTTCCGGGCGCAGTCCCACCCGTTTCAGCATCTCGCCGATACGATCACCGATCTCACCCGCGGACCTGATGCCGTGAACGCGAAGAGGCATTTCAAGCGTCTTGCGAACCGTCTGGCGTGGGTTGAGGGAAGAGTAAGGATCCTGAAACACCATTTGAGTGATCCGGGCCCGGGCCATGCGGTCGAGTCCATCTCCGACCTCGTGGCCGTCCACGATGACTTGTCCGCGAGTCGGCTGCTGCAGACCGAGGATCGAAAGCGCCAACGTGGATTTTCCACAGCCGGACTCACCCACGAGGCCCAGACACTCGCCGCGCTTCAATTCAAGATCGACCCCATCGACCGCATGCAGATGACGCCGTGGCTTGCTCAGGAAGCCTCCCCCTACGGGATAGTGAATGGCGAGATTCTCGACCTTCAGGATCGTATCGTCTGACAGTTTACTCATGATGATGGCACCGAACGAGGCCGCCAGTGGCAAGTGGCGTCACACCGGGATCTTCGATCCTGCAGAGATCGGTGGCCGCATAGCAACGAGGATTGAAACGGCATCCGGACGGGAACGCAGTCACGGGTGGAACGACACCCGCGATCTCCTTGAGCCGCTTGCGTCCATATTTTGAGCGGGCGCCGAGCAGCGGAAGAGAGGCGACGAGCCCGTTCGTATAGGGATGGCTTGGACTCTGAAACACCTCGTCCGCAAAGCGCTCTTCCACGAGACGCCCGGCATACATGACTCCGACCCGGCGGCACATATTCGCAATCAAGCCGAGATCGTGGCTGATCATGAGCACGGCCGTCCCCTGAGCGGCGGAGAGTTCGCGTATCAAATCTAGGATCTCGGCCTGAACAGTGACGTCGAGAGCTGTCGTAGGCTCGTCGGCAAGCAGAAGATCAGGTTTACACGCCAGGGCTATCGCGATCATGACTCGCTGTCGCATGCCCCCGGACAGCTGATGTGGGTAGTCCTTGACACGTCGCTCCGGAGCAGGCACCCGAACGTTCGCGAGAGCCTCGACGGACAACCGCTCGGCCTCCGTCCAGGTGGCTCCCTTGTGCAGCACGAACATTTCCGCAATCTGCCGTCCGACCGGCGAGAGCGGGTTGAGCGCCGTCATCGGTTCCTGGAAGATCATCGAGATGCGGTTGCCTCGAAGCTTGCGCATCTCTCCCGGCGAAAGATTCTGGATCTCCCGGCCATCGAAACGGATCGTTCCACCCCCGATGCTGAGCGGATGGCGAAGAAGACCGATCAGGGCAAGAGATGTTATGCTCTTGCCACAGCCGGATTCGCCGACAAGACCGAATGTTTCGCCCTGCCCAATGGTGAAGGACACATCCTGAACGGCAGGAAATTTCGCGTCGCCGACCGTCAGGTCGATCCGGAGATTCTCGACTTCGAGGAGAGGCTTCCCGCTCATGCGCGTCGCGTCCGCGCTTGAGGGTCGAGGATGTCCCGCAATCCATCCCCGAGCAAGTTCAATCCCAGAACCGTGACGAAGATTGCAAGCCCCGGAAAGATCGAGATCCAGGGAGCCGTCGTGATCTGATCGCGGGCATCGGAGAGCATGCTTCCCCAGCTTGGGAAAGGCGGGCGGATACCGAGACCCAGGAAAGACAATGCCGCCTCGGCCAGAACCGCTCCACCCATGCCGAGCGTCCCAATCACGATGATCGGCCCGAGCATGTTGGGCAGCAATTGCGTCAGCATGATCCGGATATCGCTATAGCCGAGGACCTTGGCCGCCTGCACATAGCCCTGACTCTTCAAGGACAATGCCGACGCCCGCGCGAGACGGCAGGTGAACGACCAGTTCGTAAGCCCTAACGCGATCAGCAGGCTGGTCAGACCTGGATTGAGGATCGCCATGATGGCGAGGGCGAAGATCAGAGACGGAATTGCCAACATCATGTTGGTCAAGCCGTTGACGAAATCATCCCACCAGCCGCCCCAATAGCCGGCGGACAGCCCCAGACATACGCCGATGACGGTGTTGATAAGCTGAGAGACAATGCCGACGGTGAGCGAGATACGGGCGCCGTATAGGACACGGCTGTAGATATCGCGGCCCTGCGCATCGGTTCCGAACCAGAACTCCGATCCCGGAGGCTCCTCCGCATACATCAGGTTCGCATCCATGACCGGATCAGTATGGGCAAGCCAGGGAGCAAGAAGACCCGTGATCACCACTGTCGAGAAAAGAATACCACCGATCAGGAGGTTGGCTCTGATCTTCATGTCGCCACCTCAGCTATACTTGATGCGTGGGTCGATGATAGCGCAGAGGACATCGACGAGCATATTGATCAGGAGAAAGAGCAGGACGATTACAAGGATCGAACCCTGGACAACGGGAATATCACGCAAGGTCACGCTGTCGACCAGGAGCGACCCGAGTCCTGGCCACGAGAACAGCTTCTCAACCACCACGGCCTGGCCGATGACGGTGCCGAATTGCAGACCGATAGTCGTAAGGATGATGACGAGTGCGTTGCGTGCCAAATGCCAGCGGACGACTTTACTCTCGCTCATGCCCTTCGAACGCGCCGTGCGCACGAAATCCGCGTTCATGATCTCAAGCACAGCCGCCCGGGTCGTTCGCGCCAACAGCGCCAGTGGCGCGACACCGAGGGCGATGGCCGGCAGGACGAGGTAGCGCGGGTTGCCGCCGCCATAGCCGAAACTCGGGAGCCAGCCCAGCACCAGCGCGAACAGATACATCAGCATCAGGCCGAGCCAGAATTTTGGCAGCGACAGGCCCGACACAGCCCCTACCATGGAAATGGTGTCGATCCAGCTCCCTGGTCGTAAGGCCGCAATAAAGCCGAGGGGGACACCGACGATCATGGCGAACAGCATAGCGGCGAAGGCGAGTTGCGCCGTCGGCCACAAACGTTCGGCAATGACGCTCGCGACGGGCTGCCGGGTGCGGAAGGAAGTGCCGAGGTCAAAGGTTGCGAGTTGGGCAACGTACTTGCCGAACCGGACAAGGACCGGATCGTCAAGGCCGAATTCCTTGTTCATGCGCGCCATGACTTCAGCATCCAGCACACTGCGGCCGTCATCGCTCATGCTCGACGCGAAGGTTCCTGGAATGACGCTGAACATCACGAAGACGAGAGCCGCCACGGCCAGAATGATGGGCAATGTCTGCAGCAGACGCCGCACGATGAAGGAGAGCATTCAAAACTCCACCTGACGCCCCACGAGAATCCGGGGGAGCGTCAGGAACTGCATTTCAGGAGTAAGCGTCAGCTCAAGCGCAGCTTACTTGGCAGCGGGCGACGATGCCTCGACCCACATGTCCTCATAGTTTTGGATTGCCAGCTCCGTCGCGTTCGGCTGCAGCCCCTTCAGCCAGGGCTGGTAGGACATGACGGCCTTGTTATAGTTGAACCACCACATTGGCGCCTCCTCTCGGAGGATCGCATTCGCCTTCTTCAGATTATCGAGCCTTTTGGCCTGATCGTCCGTCGATGCGGCTTCATCGAGTAGCTTGTCGAACTCGGCGTTCTTGAACTGCGTGTAGTTGCAGGCCGTCTGTGGTGTCGCCGAGTGGAAGCACTTGAGCGAGGTCAGCGGATCCGGCCCGGAAGTGTTCGACCAGATGAAGGCCTGATAGTTGCCGCTGCGCGCGACTTCAGACAGAACGGTTCCGTCGACAGGCTTGATCTTGACCTTGATGCCCACCTTCTCCAGCATCGGGATCACCGCCTCGACGATGGGAATGCCCCAGCTTTCATTGGAGGTCGCGGTCCACTCGAACTCGAAGCCTTCCGCATATCCTGCCTCGGCGAGGAGCTTCTTCGCCTTCTCAGGATCATAGGCATAGGGTTTCATGTCCTTGTCGTAGGCGGGTGAGGAGATCGGAAGCCAGCTGGTTGCGCGGTAGGCCTTGTCCTTCACGAGACGCTTGATGATGAGATCGGCATCGATAGCGTGGTTGATGGCTTGGCGAACACGCTTGTCCGAGAAGGGCTTGAAGTTCGGATTCATGCCCATGACACGCGTATAGACCTCGGGGACCTCAAGAAGTCCCTTCGACAATTCCGGATCGGCCTTGTAGGCGACGTATTGCGTCGGGCCTAGGATCGAGGCATCGATCTCCTTGTTACGGAAGGCGACGTCGCGAGCAGAGGCTTCGCCCATGATCGAGATCGCAACCCGGTCGGCATGGGGCTTGCCTGGCTTGTAGAACTTCTCCCAGCGCTCCGCGACGAGACGGGATTCTGGTACGTATTCGACGAACTTGTAGGGGCCGAGGCCGATCGGCTTTGTCGCAAAACTGTCCTTCGATGCCTCATCCGCTGGATAGATCGACGTCATAGCCTGATAAAAGTTGAAACCTGGGTCAACTTTCTCGGTCAGCGTCATCTCAAGGGTTTGATCGTCAATCTTCTTCAGGCCGGAAATCTCCTTCGCCTGACCTTTCTCTACGTCTATTGCCCCCTTGATGATGCGCACATAGCGCGCGCCAGGGTAAGCCTTCGC
Organism: Microvirga lupini; assembly: GCA_000517005.1. Taxonomy (GTDB): domain Bacteria; phylum Pseudomonadota; class Alphaproteobacteria; order Rhizobiales; family Beijerinckiaceae; genus Microvirga; species Microvirga lupini. The sequence continues at coordinate 938,990 of KI911965.1, read as the reverse complement.
GCCATCCATCAGGCGCGTAAAGGTCCATAGGACGTCATCGGCCGTCATCTTGCGGCCATTGTGGAAAAACGCGTCGTCGCGCAGCTTGAACGTGTATACAAGGCCGTCGCCGGAGACCTTGACCTCCTTGGCCAGTTCAAGAACCGGCTTGTTGGCATTTGCATCCCAGTTGTAGAGTGCGCGGTGAATGGCCTTCGCCCAGATCTCGTCCTGGGCTCGGTTCGACGTGTGGATGTCAAGATTTGCGAAACTTGAGCCGTACGGTGCCGTAAAGCGGATCGTACCGCCCTGACGCGGTGTCTGCGCTTCGGCGACGCCGCCGATAACCAGGGCAAGCGCTGTTGTTGCGATAAGCTTCTTCAACACGGTTGATCCTCCATGGCAGAGAGCCTCGCGGCATCGCCGGCTGCAGCCGGACCGCTTGGTCTCAAGCATTCCCGTCGTGAGTGCCATTAAGTGTCCGGGCGCGTCCCTCTTTGTTTTTAAGTCACGCCAAGACGATCATGAATAATCGCACCTCCTCGGATCGTAAGATCGCAGTATGTGTTGTCAAGAATATCTTCGGGGGTCGCCGCCAGAAGATTTCTTGAGAACACAGCGATATCGGCAATCTGTCCTTCAACAAGGCGTCCTTTGGTATTTTCGAGCTTCTGCGAGAACGCTCCAAATTCCGTGTAAGCCTGAAGGGCCTCCTCGATCGTGACGCGCTCGCGCGCATCCATGATAGTGCCCTTCCACGTCTTGCGCGTGAGCATGCTGTAGAAATTCGGAAACGGATTGGGATCGCACACAGGCGCGTCGCTTCCCGTTGCGGGCTTCAGGCCAAGATCGAACCATGTCTTGAAGGGATAGCTGCTCAGTGCCCTCTCCTCACCGAGCACCGACACGTAGGCATCGCCGAAATCGTAGATAAAAACCTGTTGCGGGCAGGGATAGATGCCGGCCTTGAGCATGCGCCGATGCTGTTCGGGCGTTGAGAATCCGGAATGCTCGATGCGGTGGCGACGATCCGGATCGGGGATTGCGGCAAGGGCGCGCTCATAAGCGGTAATCAGCTGCTCGATGGCAGAGTCGCCAATCGCGTGGCACGCGAGCTGGTAGCCTTTGGCGTGGGCATCCATGACCAGCTCGTTGAGCTCATCATCCGTCAGGATCTTGATACCGGTGGTCTGATCCTCACCGAGATAGGGCTTCGACATCCATGCCGTACGACCGCCCGCAGAGCCATCGAGGAAATACTTGACCGCGCCGATCATCAGCATGTCGTCGCCTGTGCCGGAAATCAGGCCGGCTTCATGGCATTGGGGCACGATGGTGCGATCAGGATCTCCCAGCAGGGTCAACCAGGTTCTGACCGGCAACCGGCCTTCCCGCTTGGCGCGATGATAGGCTGCAATCTCCGCAAAGCCCCCGCGCTGACCAACCGCGGCATCCATGCAACTCGTAATTCCATAGGACAGGAGATAGCGACCACCGCGCTCGATGGCGGCGACAAGGTCGTCTTCCGTCGGCGGCGGAATGACGGACCAGACCGGCCCCCGGGCATTCTCGGCCAGGAGACCGGTGAGACTGCCGTTGCGCTGCTCGATCAGGCCGCCAGTCGGCGCGGAAGAGCTCTCGTCGATTCCCGCAAGCTGCAGGGCACGTGAGTTACAGATCGATATATGACCGCAGGTACGCACGAGCATGACGGGGTTGTCCGGCGCGATCTCGTCAAGCTCGGTGCGGTGAGGATGACGCTTCACGTCGAGCTTGGTCTGATCGTAGCCGCGCGCGAGGATCCACTCACCTGGACGGGTCCTGACGGCGCGCGCCCGAATTCCAGAAAGAAGCGCATCAAGGGTGGGCGCCGCCGCAGGCGTGGCGTCGACCCAGTCCATCATGAAGCCGAGAGAAACGAGATGCAGGTGTGAGTCGTTGAGACCCGGTGTCGCCAGGCGTCCATTGAGATCGATCACACGGGTCGCCGGGCCGACGAGCGGCGCAATCTCGTTCTGACGTCCGACAGCCAGAACGCGCCCCTGCCAGATCGCGATGGCCTCGGCTATCCCTTCCTCTCGTCCGCACCAGATCGGACCGTTCTGCAAAACAACATCTGCCCTAGGCAACACGATGCGCCCTCCTTAAGTGCTTCCCTGAATACTTGTCCGCCCACAGCGGCGCTCCGTTCGGACAGGCGTGGTTGGGTCGGTCACACCGCATCGAGAGGCCAGATCGGGCGGCGTATGTTCTTGTATGGCCGTTCCATGAAGTTTCGCGTGGATAATGCTCCGGTATCGACCTCGATCACCTCCCGGGCGATCGGCTCGAAGGCCGCGCGGAAATGCTGCATCGATTTGACGATGATGGTCGACTTGCGGATAGGGTCGACCCCAAGCGACGTGAACTGTCCAAGATCCGTCGCCTGGCCGTTGTAGCTGATTACGACAATTTCGACGCCGCCTATTCGCAACAATGCGCTCAAACCATAATTGCGACGTGCGCCCCCGCCCATCGGTCCATAGGCGATGAAACTCCCGTCTGTCAGCGCCACCACATGAGCCGTCACCTCAATAGGCCCACCGCCCATAGAAGGATCGACCTTGCCCCCGAGCTTGAGAGTGACGCTGTTACCGACCCCGGCCGCCTGAGCATGCAGAGCGGCTTCGGGATCGCAGATGGCATGGAAGCCAACGTTCTGCAGATCCGCGTCGAGCACAGCCTTGAGAAGCCGGGTCGCATCGCCATAGGCGCCCGAACCGGGATTATCCGAGTAATCCGCGATGATGAGAGGTTTATCGGCCGTCCCTTCACCCGCCTTGGCCTTCGCAATGGCATCGTCCAATGACGTGAAGTGAATCGATGAAAACGTCCGCTGATCCCACACATAATCCATCAGTTCGTCGGCGATGGACTGCGCGGATGCCAGATCGTTGCCCGTTACCGCGATGGAGGGACCGATGTCGTGGACATCAGCCGATGAGAAGCCGGCCTGGATACTGACCACGAGGGCTTGTCCGGCAGCCTCGATCCGGTCACCTCGACGCAGAAGCTCCATCATAGGCGGCGAATTGGTGCGTCCACCATCCAGCGCGTAAAGGATCGGCCGGCGAGACACTGCGACCTTCGGCGTTACCTCTCCCGACATGGCCTTTTCGAGAAGCTCCGCGGCCTGCCAGGTCCGCTCGTACTGGTCGATATGCGGATAGGTCCGATAGGAGATAAGCGCGTTGGCATTGTCGGCCATTTTCTGCGTCAGCGTCGCGTGTAGGTCCAGCACGGCCATGATCGGTGTTTCCACGCCCACCCGTGAGCGGATGCGGGCAAGCAATTCCCCCTCGCCGTCATCGTGCGTCTGCGTCGACATTGCTCCATGCAGATGCAGCAAAATCCCATCCACCCCGTCGCAGGCATTGAGAATCCGCTCCGATACGGTGTCGAAGAAAGCATCCGTCACGCGGCCGGACGGATTGGCCGAGGTCACTATGGGATGAACCAAGTTCCAGCCGAACTTCTCGGCCGCCTCGAATGCAGCTCCTATCGAGGTACGCGTGCCGGCGAACGCATCGGGAATATCGTTGTCGAGATAGTAGCTGCTCTTCCTGAAGGCGTTCTCGTCGGTCACCTGGACACTGAACGTGTTCGTCTCGTGCATGAATTCAGCCACAAGAACCCGCTTTGCCATCTCGCCCCACTCCCCATAGGCCCGGACGAACCTCGCCAATCAAGTCTGATCGCCCCTTCTGCCGGGGGTCTAACGAGGCCAATTGCGACGGATGGTGACAAAGGCAAAAGATTTCTTCAAATATCAACTTCTGTTCAATTCATTCATTTCTGATATGAGGCGCGACCAAGTGTGACAATATCCCTCCGGCACATCGAGATTTTCCATGCCGTCATGTTGTCCGGAAGTGTGACACAGGCCGCCATGGCGCTGCGCACCTCACAGCCGACTGTGAGCCGGGAGCTCAAGGAGTTCGAGCATTCCCTTGGCTTTCGGCTCTTCGCCCGAAGAGGCAGATCCCTTGTCCCGACAGAGGCTGCGATTTCACTGCACCGGGAGGTACGCCGGTCCTTTGTCGGGCTGGAGGAGATCGGGCGAACCGCCGAGGCCATTCGTGCGAATGCATCCTCTCACATCAAGATCGTGTGCATGCCCGCCTATAGCACGACCCTTCTGCCGCCCTTATGCCGGGACTTCCTTCAGAGCAACGATTCCATCCGTCTGAGCATCTATGCGCTTGGCAATACGGTCATGGCCACCGGCATTTCCGCGCAGCATTATGACCTCTGCATCGTCGAGGCCGATCTCGGGTTTGCGGGATGGACCTCGACCAGCGTCAACGCCGGGGAGCAAGTTTGCATCGCGGCTAAAGGACACCCTCTCACCCGCAAGAAGGTGCTTGCTCCAGCCGACTTCGAAGGCATCGATTTCATCTATTTCTCGGCCGAGGACATGTATCGACGCGAGCTGGACAACATTTTCCAGGAGCATGGGATCACCCGCCGGCTAAGGATGGAAGTGTCCACGGCGGCAGCCGTCTGCTCACTGGTGTCGCAAGGCGTCGGGGTGTCGATCATCAATCCGATCAGCGCCATGCATTGCCTCGACCAGGGCGTGGAGATGCGCCGCCTTTCATTCTCAATTCCCTATACGGTGCGACTGCACAAAAACCAGAGCACGAGCAGCCCCCGTTCTCTCGACATCTTCGCAGAGAGCTGCATAGAGGCGATCGTGAACATGCGGCGGCAGGTACAGGAACGCCTCGACAGCAAAACCGGGGCGGCCTAGACCGTTTGACTACGTGCACTACCAATGGTCGAGAACGTCCGATGCTCTAGGCCGGCGACTCACCCTTTCGTAGTCCCAAGCGATTTTACCGTCGTTTCTAAACAGTTATCGGCGAGAGCCCTTGAGATGCAGCCTTCACCCGCCGCCGCTGCAGCCACCAGATCAGGCCCGCCACCGCAAGCGCCGGAATGTAGACCCACATGGTCGAGGGCCGTCCCGGCGCGGGCTGGATGACGCTCACGATCTTGAAGCCGGGCTCCAGGCCCACGCGCTTGGCGTAGGACCCGAAGGCCACGTTGCTGATGGTCATCTGATCACCGAGCCCGGTCACCGTGAGGCCGGACGTGCGCAGGCGCTCCTGCGGCGTCGGCTTCTGCTCGCCGAGATCGAGGCTCACCGTCTTGCGCACGTCGTCACCCTCGATGGTCATGCCATCCACCACGAAGGCCAAGCGATGATTCTCGGACGCGCGGGCGACCTGATTCATCAATTCGCTCGCGGGCAGTTCCACGGTTGCCGGATAGACTTGGTTCAGCCACCAATCAGGACGGAACAGGGCGAAGCACACGACGAGCAGGACCGCGCTCTCCCACAGGCGGCTTCTGGTCGCGAAGTAGTTCATGGTTGCGGCCGAGAAGATCAGGACCGCAGCCATGTTGGTGGCGATGACGATCCCCGCATCCATCCAGCTATCCACGCCGATGAGCAGCATGGCGGGATTGAAGATGAACACGAAGGGCAGCACGGCGGTGCGCAGCGAATAGAGCGCCCCCTGGAAGCCGGTCGCGATGGGATCCTCGCGCGAGATCGCCGCAGCCGCGAAGGCCGCGAGTCCCACAGGTGGCGTGATGTCAGCCATGATGCCGAAATAGAACACGAACATGTGGACGGCGATCAGCGGAATCGCGAGGCCCGCTTGCGCTCCGAGCTCCACCACCACCGGAGCCATCAGGGTCGCGACCAGGATGTAATTTGCCGTGGTCGGGATCCCCATGCCGAGAACGAGGCTGATGAGTGCGATCAGCACCAGCATGACGATGACGTTGCCGCCGGAGATGAACTCCACGAACTCGGTCATCATGAGGCCGAGGCCGGTGAGCGTCACCGTGCCGACGACGATGCCGGCTGTCGCCGTGGCGATGGCGATGCCGATCATGTTGCGCGCGCCGAGCGCGAAGCCATCCAGGAGATCGGCGACCGCGCTTTGTGCCGCCGCGGGAATCGACTGCTTGCGGAAAAGGGCAAGCAGGGGGCGGCGGGTGGCCAGGATGCCGATGATCGACGTGGTCGCCCAGAAGGCGGAGAGCCCCGGGGACATCTCCTCGACCATGAGACACCACAGCAGGACAACCAGAGGGATGAGGAAGTCGAGGCCCGTGCGTGTTACGTCCCAGGCGCGGGGCAAGCTGATGATGGGCGTGTTCGGATCGTCGAGTTCGAGATCGGGGAAGCGCGCTGCATAGGCAACGGAGGCAAGATAAACCACGACGCCTGCTGCCGCGAGAATCCAGGGAGCACTGGCTCCGAAAGCCGCCTGCGCGCCGATAACGCCGTAGTAGAGAAGGCCCAGCACGACGATGGAGCCCGAGAGTCCGAGCCCCGTGCGCAGGAAGCGTGTTCTGGCCGGCATGGCCTCGCGCGGGATCGGCTTTGCGCCGATCTTCAGCGCCTCAAGGTGCACGATGTAGAGAAGCGCCACGTAGGATGCGACAGCCGGCAGGAAGGCGTGAGTCACGATTTCCGAATAGGGAATGCCGACATATTCCACCATGAGGAAGGCAGCCGCGCCCATCACCGGGGGCATGATCTGCCCGTTGATAGAGGAGGCGGCTTCGATGGCGCCGGCCTTCACGCCGGACAGGCCCGTGCGCTTCATCAGCGGAATCGTGAAGATGCCGCCTGATACCACGTTCGATACGGAGGAACCGGAGACGACGCCGTTGAGGGCGGAGGACACGACGGCGACCTTCGCCGGGCCACCGCGCAGGTGGCCCAGAAGCGCGATGGAGATCTGCATCATCCAGTTGCCTGCGCCCGCCTTCTCGAGCAGCGTGCCGAACAGCACGAAGAGGAAGACGAAACTCGTGGATACGCCAAGCGCGATGCCGAACACGCCTTCCGTCGTCAGCCACTGATGCTGAAGGAATTTCGAGATCGACGAGCCTTTGTGCAGCAGCACGTCCGGCATGTAGGGGCCGGCGAACGTGAAAAGGATGAAGACCAGAGCGACGATGACCATCGGCAGGCCGAGTGCGCGGCGGGTAGCCTCGAGCAGAAGCAGAATTCCGACGCCCGCCGTTACGAGATCCAGCATGATCGGCTGGCCCGGCCGTGTGGCGAGTTCGCGATAGAACAGGAAGAGATACGCGCCTGCGAAGGCGCCCGCGAGCGCGAGCACCCAGTCGAGGGCAGGCACGTAGGAGCGCGGCGAGGACTTGAAGGCCGGATAGGCCATGAAGGCAAGGAAGAGCCCGAGGCCGAGATGGATCGCGCGGGCCTCCGTATCGTTCAGGATGCCAAAGCCCAGGGCGAACGGCAGCGGCGACGCATACCAGAGCTGGAACAGGGACCATGCGATGGCCACTGCCGTAATTAAGGTGGCGGTGAAACCGGTCGGCTTGCGCCCCCCCGTATCGGCTTCGGCGACAAGCTGTTCCAGCTCGGCGGAGGGGGCGAGAGCGGTTTTCTCAGTGGTCGACATGGTCGCGTCCTCGGACTTTACGAGACGGCAAAGGGGCAGCCTTCGCTGCCCCCCGTTTGCTGGTTTCGGTTCGAGACCGCGCTTACTTCAGCCAGCCTTTTTCTTTGTAGTACTTCGCAGCGCCCGGATGCAGCGGAGCGGAGAGCCCATCCTTCACCATCTTGGCGGGATCGAGATTGGCGAAGGCCGGGTGCAAGGACATGAACTCGTTGAAGTTCTCGAACACTGCTTTCGTCACCTGATAGACGGTCTCCTCCGGAACCTTCGCCGAGGTCACAACGGTCGCGAGCACGCCATAGGTCTCGGTCGGCTGCGGGTTGTTCGCGTAAAGGCCACCCGGAATCGTCGCCTTGGCGTAATAGGGCTTGTCGGCGACCAGTTTGTCGACGGCCGATCCCGTGATCGAGACGAGCTTGGCGCCGCAGGTCGTGGTCGGATCCTGGATATTCGCGGACGGATGGCCGACACCGTAGAAGAACGCGTCGATCTTGTTGTCGCAAAGCGCCGGGCCGTGCTCGTCGGCCTTCAGTTCGGAGGCGAGCGAGAAGTCCGACAGCTTCCAGCCCTTGGCGGCGAGCAGCTCCTCCATGGAGGCGCGGGTGCCCGAGCCCGGATTGCCGACATTCACGCGCTTGCCCTTGAGATCGTCGAAGGTCTTGGCGTTCGCTTCCTTGCGGGCAAGCACCGTGAAGGGCTCCGGATGGACGGAGAACACCGCGCGCAGATCGGTGAATGCGCCGCCTTCCTTGAACGGACCTTCGCCTTTCAAGGAATTGTACTGCACGTCGGACTGGGTGAGGCCGAAATCGAGTTCGCCCGCCTTGATGGTATTGACGTTATAGGCCGATCCGCCGGTGGACTCGACCGAGCAGCGGATGCCGTGCGCCTTGCGGTCCTTGTTGACCAAGCGGCAGATCGCGCCGCCGACCGCGTAGTACACCCCGGTGACGCCGCCGGTGCCGATGGTGGCGAAATTCTGCTGCGCCTGCGCAGGGAGGGCCGTGAAGGCCAAAGTGGCTGCGGCTGCGCCGAGCAGGGTCTTGTTCAACATTTTCATTCGTCTTCCCTCTTCTTGTGTCCAACTCTATGCCGGACTTGAAATTAGTCCAGGGATTGGTTTCCCCGTTGCTGCCTTTGCCTCTGCAGGGAGGATCAGGCGGCTTTCAGTCTCACGCCCGCAAGCGCCGCATCCACGGCGTCCCCCAGTCGCTCGACGATCGTATCGACAATGGCCTCGTCGACGATGAAAGGCGGTGCAAGCAGAACGTGGTCCCCTCGCGCCCCGTCAATGGTGCCGCCCATGGGATAGACCATGAGGCCGCGGGCCATCGCCTCGCGCTTGATGCGCGCATGAAGCTTTTCTTTAGGATCAAAAGTTGCCTTGGTCGAGCGGTCCTCCACCAGCTCGATGCCCATGAAGAGCCCACGCCCCCGGATATCCCCAACATGAGGGTGATTTCCGAACCGGTCTCCCAGGCGCTGCCGCAGGCGCGCGCCCATTGACCCAACGTTAGCCAAGAGGCCGTCGCGGCGGATCACCTCCTGGACGGCAAGGGCGGCCGCGCAGGCGATGGGATGACCCAGATAGGTGTGGCCATGCTGGAAGAACCCCGAGCCTTTGGCGAAGGCATCGTAGATGTGCTGCCCCAGCAGGACGGCTCCGATGGGTTGGTAGCCGCCGCCCAGACCTTTGGCGATGGTCATGATGTCCGGTGAAATTCCATCCTGCTCGCAGGCATGGAGGGTCCCCGTGCGGCCCATGCCGCACATCACCTCATCGAGGATGAGCAGCACGCCGTAACGGTCGCAGATCGCACGGATACGCTTAAGGTAATCCGCCACGGGCGGCACGGCGCCGGCGGTCGCACCGACGACGGTCTCCGCAACGAAGGCGATCACCGTCTCAGGACCGAGTTCGAGGATCTTGTCCTCCAACTCCTGCGCGGCGCGGGCCGCATAATCCTGGTCGCTCTCGCCAGACTGCTGGTAGCGATAGGCGAAGCACGGATCGATGTGATGCGTCTCAATGAGAAGCGGCCTGAACTGCGCCCGACGCCACTCGTTACCACCGGTCGCGAGCGCGCCCAGCGTGTTGCCGTGATAGCTCTGGCGGCGAGCGATGACATTGCGGCGCTCAGGCTTCACGGTTTCGACAAAATACTGCCGTGCCATCTTGAGCGCGGCCTCGATGGCCTCCGATCCACCCGAGACGAAGTAGACGTGAGACAGCCCGGCCGGCGCGTCCTCGATCAATCGGTCCGCCAGGGTTTCCGCGGCCTCCGTCGTGAAGAAGCTCGTATGCGCATAGGCCAGCTTGTCGGCCTGCGCATGAATAGCCGCCGTCACGTCGGGATGCCCATGGCCCAAGCAGGAGACCGCCGCCCCGCCGGAGGCGTCGATATAAGCCTTGCCTTGAGCATCGAAGATCTCGACACCCTTGCCCCCGGCGGCGACCGGCAGGGTACCATGGATTTGACGATGAAGAATGCGGGTCATCAGGTTCTCCTGCCGTCTTTGGGCAACCAATGGGTGTTGAACGAAGTGAGCTGATCCTCGGTGTGCCGGAGCGCCTCCAACGAAGTCTCTCCGCCGCGTCCGGCGACGAGCGCCGCCAGGATTTCTCCAACGACGAAGGCCGGCGTCATGCTGTGGAAGAACGAGGGGCTACCCGTCGAGACCAGAATAGTGGATTGCGCAACCTGAGCGAGAGGCGACACGAGGCTGTCGGTGACGGCGACACTGGGCACGTTCTGGGCATGGGCATATTGCACCACTTCGACGGTCGCGCGGGTATAGGGCGCGACGCTCACGGCGAAGAGAGCATCCTGCGGCGTGGCATTCCGGATGGAGTCCGTCCCGAAGCCGGCGTGAGTATCGAGCAAAACCGACTTTTCGCCGATCAGCGAAAGCACGTAATTCATGTGCCACGCTACCGTGTGCGACGAGCGCAGGCCGAGACAGAAGACGCGCCCGGCAGAGGCCAGGAGGGCGGCGGCGCTCGCCAGCCGGTCGAGTTGCTCAGATTCGGCGAGCCGGCCGATCTGGTTTGTCAGAGAGGCGACCATTTCCGCAGCCAGGGCCTTTTCGCCCCTGGCCTTCTGGGCCATCACCTGTGCTCCGGCCTTGCCTGAGAAGCTCAGGCCGTCATTGCGGATGGCTTGGGCATAGAGATCGCGGATAGCGTCATAACCGTCGAGGCCCAACCTCTTGGCCAGCCGGGTCATTGTTGCAGGCTGGACTCCGGCCTGCCTCGCCTGTTCGCGCATGGAAAGAAGTGCCACATCCCTCGGCCGGTCGAGAATGAAGCGGGCCGCCGCCTGGAGCTGCTCCGGCAGGCCCGGGAATGTCTCGACGATTGCTGCGGCTAAGGGCGCGGTATCCATCGCCGAACCATAGACTCAGCTCTCGGCTTTGTGCAACATTTGTTTTCTATGACTATGATTTGAAACAAATGGATCGGAAGCGGCACATGAATGGGCAGCAAATGGAAGCAGGACAGCGGATCGCGATAGCGGTCGCCCCCAATGGCGGACGCCGCACCAAAGCCGATCACCCTGCAATCCCCATTACGCCGGACGAGATGGCTCGCACGGCTTCCGAATGTCTTGATGCGGGCGCGTGCATGATCCACGTGCATGTGCGCGACAGGCAGGGCGGACATCTTCTCGATGTGGATGCCTATACGGAAACGACAAAGGCGATCCGCCAAGCCGTCGGCGAACGTCTCGTGATTCAGATCACCAGCGAGGCGCTTGGTATCTACAAGCCCGAAGAGCAGATGGCTGTGGTGCGCGCCACACGGCCCGAGGCGGTATCACTGGCTCTGCGCGAGCTTGTTCCAGACGATGCATCCGAGCCTGCCTTTGCGGAGTTCCTGCATTGGCTTCGGCAGGAGCGGATCGTTCCGCAGATCATCCTCTACACACCCGAGGAAGCGATCCGATTGGAAGAGATGCGGCGGCGTGGGCTCGTGCCGTTCGATACGATTCCCGTGCTCTACGTACTGGGCCGTTATACAGCAGCGCAAACATCGCACCCAGCCGATCTGCTCCCGTTCCTTGCTCCCGGAATGCCGGCCTTCAGAGATTGGATGGTCTGCGCCTTCGGCCGCCATGAGACCGCTTGCGTCACCACCGGTGCCCTGCTTGGCGGGGGCATACGGGTCGGGTTCGAGAACAACCTGGACCTGCCCAACGGCACAAGGGCTGGCTCAAACGCGGAACTGGTCCGGGAGGCCGTTGTCGCGCTCACCGCATGTGGCTGCGCTTTCGCTGACGCCCAAATGTTACGCCAGACTTGGTCTTGCTTCCGGTAGTCATTAAGGATGGGGCGGGATTGCCGCCGGCCCTAACAGAGCTCGATCTGCAGATCTTCGAGCAGCCGGTCGCGGCTCGCAAGGGCAGCAGCCTCATTGCCTAATTCCTGCGCCACGAGCTTCAGAAGGCCCTCACAGAACACAATGTAAGCGCCCATACTTTTGCTGAAGAAGCTGCTCGCATGCGGCACAAAGAAGGCATGTCGGGCCGGTGGAACCAAGGGCGACGCCCGTGTATCGGTAATCGCTACAACCTCAAGACCCTTGCTGGCAGCAACTTCGGCAGCCCTCGCGACGCTACGCGTGTAGGGTGAGCAGCTCACAAAGATGACGACATCGCCAGGCTCCAGCTGGGCGATTGCTTCTGCCCCCTAGCCGGGGCGCGTCCAGAAGCGCCACATCGCGCCGAAGCATCCCGAGGCCATAGGTCAGGAAGCTTGCAAACGCATGGAACTGGCGAACGCATGGAAATCGCGAAGCGAAGAAGTCCAAGAAGGACAAACCCAAAGGGACTGTGACGGCGCAGTCCACGCAGTGGGCCGTCGGCGAGATCGTCGAGGCCCGTACTGGCTCCAAACACCAGATTTCATACTCACGCCGAACTCTTGCTCAATCAGAAGCCAGAGGATCAGGGTGGAACGGGCGCTCGTGAAGTTGCGTTGGAGAGCAGAGCTTAACCTAGGTTAAGGGAGGCCATACATGCGCCTCGACCCAAGAGAGCTTCTGCTGGTCAGTGTCGTCATGGCTGGTGGAGCCTCCGGCACGATTCCCATGGCATTGGCCCAGGGCCAACCTCAAAGCTCCGAGACCCTCAAATCAGAGAATACAGGGCCACAGGATCCGCGCTCCACCGGGTCGGTGAGTCGCTCGAACGAGCCACTCAGCGAAAAGCTGGATCGCACCGATGGCGTGATCCGTCCACCCGCTAACATCGCGCCCGACATGAGTGTCCGTCCGCCAGTTCCGGATCCCGGGACGACGCCTGTCATTCCGCCCCCGGGCACGTCGGGCGGTGACCAGAACATCGAGCCGAAATGACGCCAGCCTCGTGGAGCCCCAATGCCGACTGCGTCAGGAATTGCTGTGGGGGCGAACGAGATCGGGAGTGTCGGCCTATCAGGTCCCCTGCCGCCTTCGAACCAGCAAGCGGAGGAGTTATCCAATGACGAAGCTTGGAGTGGGTGATCAGATTGCTCGGCGTATTGACGCAAGCCATCTGAAGACCATCGATGTCCTGGGACCGACGATCCAGTTCCTGACGCCCTTAGAAGGGGGGAGATGATGCCCCCTGCCTGATGTGGGGCACGATCCCGCCGGGGATCGCGGTCCCGCTTCACAGCCATGCCGATCCCGAGACGTTTCTCATGATCTCCGGCGAGGTGGAGGCCTTGGTCGAGGCGGAGGACGGCTTCGACTGGGTACGGATCCGGCCTGGCGATGTGTTTCACGCGCCCGGCGGAGCCAAGCACGCCTTCCGCAACCAGGGGCAGGAGCCCACGGCGATGATTCTGGTCAGCACCTGCCGCATGGGCCGATTCTTCCGGGACGTTGGCCGGCCGGTCGTCTCCGGCATACCCACACCTCTGTCAGAGGAAACGATCCGGCACTTTCTCGAAACAGCGGACCGGCATGGGTACTGGAACGCCCCTCCGGAGGAGAATGCACGGTTAGGTATTGCCCTGCCGGTGGGCTGACGGAGCATGCCGCAAGGGCGATCGCCATGACCAGAAGCATCCGCCTTGCGGGCTTCTTGACGACCTCGTGCGCCCTTCCGACGTTCGCGAAGACACAAGATCCTGACCTGCTGGAACGCAGCCGGTACCTGGTGGAGATCGCCGCTTTTTGCGGCGTCTGCCACACCACCCGGGATAGCCAGGGCGAATCGCCCCCAGTATGAACCTTGCCGGCAGGCGCGTGATCGCGGGACGAGGCTTTCGGGCGGTCGTGCCCAACATCACTCCGGACCACGAGACCAACATCGGGAACTGGAGTGATGCCCAAATCATCGCAATTCGCGACGGCCGATGTCCTTTTGGCTTCTACGAGCATAACTCCCGCCACTTACGGCCAAGCGCGACTACAGGATGTACTGGTCCCAGCCGCCATAGTGCTCCCGGCTGCGCGCCCCGCGCGGCAGGCTGAGCCCGGCGAGGGCAAGGCCTGCGATCAGATTGGCGACCAAGGCAACGGTGCCGCCGCCATCGAGCAGGAACGGCGAGGCTGCGACCCACAACCCGAGCGGCACATTCAGAAGCCGAATTGTCCGCACCACCTCGGCCCAGGCCGTCACGGCGATGACAATCGCCACGCAGCCGGCGGTGTGATCGCTGAAGTACAAGGGCGGTTCGACGCCAAACAGAAGGCGTGTGCAAAGCAGATAGACCCCGATCAGCGTGCACGCGACAAGATTCCAAGGATACGTCGCGCCGCCCTTGAGGAAATCCTTGAGGATCCGGCTGAGCGGCATGTCCAGGCTCTGCACGGGGTCGCGCTGCTCCGAGAGCACAGGCCCTCCGCAGAACAGGGTGCGCCAGACGGAGCGGCCAACCCGCCGGCTCTGCCAGAGGTACTGGGCTGCTGCGAACACCTCGTCGACCGAGTACGGGATCAGCAGGACCGTGATCGCCGCCTGAACGAGGCAGAGCGTACAGAGCGCGCCGATGATCGTGGGCTGGATGATGATGAATCCGACGCTCACGACCCCCAGCGGCACGACCAGCAGTCCGAACAGCAGCACCAGCCAAGGCATCGTGCGCCAACGGCGCTGGTCGCCGATAATGCCGGTCAAAACATCGAGGATGTAGGTGACCGCTCCCAACCCGGCGTCGGCGATGGGAAAGCCTTTCGACACGCTCGACGTGACGACCGCCTCGGTGCCGTTGCGCCCACCGCCGTGGCCGGAGAAAAATGGATCCCACAGGCTGTCGATGTGCCCGAGCTGAAACGCGCTCAAGTAACGGGAGACGAACAGGCCGACAAAGGCCAGTGCCACGATGGGCACGCGCTGCACATAGGACGAGGGCGAGTAGGACCAGCCGAGCGGCACGTCCGCCGGCGAGGCCAGCGCCTCGCGGCTGATGCCGGGCTGCGGCGGCACGATCACCGCAAACACGATTACGAGCGTGCCGATCAGCGTATCGACAGCATAGGCCGCGGCGCTCGTCGTCCAGAGTACCAGCGGGGCGAACAGCAGCCAGACACCTACCAGCGCAATAACCCATGGCACCCAGGATCGCGCGCGGGCCAAGGCAAGACACGACAGCCCGATCACGGCAAGGCCGCTCGCAATCTCGCTCCAAGCGAGCCACGCATTGCGCAGGTCCGGCAGCGGGAGTTCGTGCCCAGCCGCGGGAGGGGGCGGCAGCGGGCCGGCGGGATCGAACAGACCGTAGGCGAATGGGCTTGCCAGCAACCACGAACCCAAAGCGATGTTGGCGACGTGCGCCCACAGCGCGGACCCATGCTCCTGCGCAAGCTCGGTGTCCACGGCCTGCACCGCGGGATGGTCGGCGGGCGGCTGCCGCTCGACTACGTCCCGCAGCTCTTCCTCCGCACCTGCGACCACAGCAGGATTGAGCTTGTTAGCCTGGTACCAATCCGTCGGATCGGCCTTGAGCGCCGCGATCATGGTGGGCAGCGTCGCCAGCAGAGAATGGCGCGGCGACCAGCCCAGGAGCGTGCGGGCCCGGCTGATGTCGAGCTCATAATGGTCGTCGGCGATCTCGACCATCCAGGGCCGGATGAAGGGATCGTGCGCCAGCACCTCCTCCTGCACCCAGGCGCCCGCCTCGACTAAGGGCTTCGGCAGCGCCACCACCGGCCAGGGTTCGCCATGCACGAGTTCGCCGATGCGCCACTGCAGGATTTTATAACTTGGCGTCTCGGTCTCCCCGAGGAGGAACGTGATCTCGCCCGGCAGTTTGTCACGCCGGTTCACTACGCGCTCGACCGCATCGACGAGATCGTCGAGATGCAGCGAAGGCTGGCCGTGCGACGGATCGCCGGCGAACAGGTAACCTGTGGGCTGACGCTCATAGATGCGGGCGATCTGCTGGGCGAGGAAGGCGGAGCGGCAGCGCTCGTCGTAGACGCCGGCCGGCCGCAGGATCACGACAGGGATCGGGCCGTGTTCGGCCAGGACCAGCTGTTCCGTTTCGACCTTCGATTGCGGGTAGGCCCATTTGGGTTCGAGCGGCCAGTCCTCGGTGATCGCCCGTCCCGGCTGTGTGGGGGCGTGGACAAGCATTGTGCTCGCGAACACGAACTGCTCGACCCGGTCGAACCCACGCTGCAGTGCTCGCAGAAGGCGGCGGGTGCCCTCCACCGTCACGCTCTTGTATTTGGGATCGGGCTCACCGGAGAGATCGTAATACGCCGCTAGGTGGATCACCGAAGCGAGCCGGGCGCCGAACCGGCGGCGGATCTCCGTCAGGGCATTGCGGACGTTGTCATCGGAGGTCAGGTCGACCAGAACCGTCTCGATGCCCTCCATAGGCTTCTTGGGCTGGACCGTATCAAGCCCGACCACCCGGTAATGCCGCACCAGGCGCGCGGCCATGGCCTGCCCCAGGAAGCCGCTGGATCCGGTGATCAGAACAAGGGGACGCGGTGACATAAGGTCCTCCTGGCGACGGGCAACAACGTCAACGCAGTTTGGCGCCAGCCCAATCCTTGCCTCCCCCAAGGCTGAAAGCCGGTTCGTCAATGTTCAAGCGACTTCAGGTAGGCGATGATGTTCTCGATCTCCTGCGACTCGAACCTGAAGACAGGCTTGCCTGGATTTCCCGTCGTGAGCCCTTCCGCGAGCGCTTCCTCAAGGGACTCGACGGGATAGTGCCGGTGCAGATCGCGAAGAGGTGGCGCAGCCGGCATCGGGCTGGCGCCGATTCGCCCGACCGCATGGCAACCTGCACAATTGGTTTCGACCAGAATACGGCCGCGTTCCACCCCCGGAACCCGTGCCCCGGCGAGGAGAATGAGCAAAGCCATTGCTGAAGGCGGCAGTGTCGTCGGGTGTTTGAGCATTGCGGCCCAATCGGCAGTCTAGGGACTTCTGCAAACCTGTGCTCCAGACGAGGCTCGGCGACGGTAAGCACTGCCATGTGAAGATTGGACGAGCCCGTCATCCGGCATTGCCGTTCCGGGTGCAGGTCTGCTCCAGATAGGCCGCAAGATCATAGTCACCGAGGAGTTCTCCCGGCCGCACCGTCTGATCGATCTCAATGATAATCGTTCCCCCGGCACCGACCGTGATCGTGCTCGGCCTGGTACAGGTCCAGGATCCGTCGGAATTTCGACGAAACGCCTCGCAAAGGTCTGGTGTCATCGCCTTCCCCCTACAACTGCGGAAGCCAGCGCGGCGGCTAGCGGACAGCGGCGGATGCCACTGCGATCAGGCTGGCCAGCGCCAGCACCGCACGCACCACGTGGGAATACTCCCACCGGTCCCGTAAGGTCTGCCAGTCCGTACCATCGCGGTCTTTTTGCCTGGCGCCGCCCGCCTCGAAGAACGTCTTCCCGGCGCCTTTCAGATCCTGATCTTTGAGCCAGATCTTGTTCACCGGATGTGTCACGATCCAATAGACACCATGCATGACCAGCAGCAGCACGAGCGACGTCAGGGTAAGCCAGAACTCTGGCGTGCCGAATGGGGTGACGATGAGCAGGGCCAGGGTCGCCAGCATGGCACCGATCTCGCCGAACACCCCCCCGATGGTGAAGCCGGGATAGTAGATCGCCTGCACGGCGAGATAGGTTTCCCGCGGCAGCCGCAGCTTACCTGGGAACTCCAGCGCATGGGCAAGCGTCAGGGCCACGCCGACTGCCACCAGCACAATGCTCACGACCTGAAGGATCTGCATCATTGCGAATTCCTCCAACGCCAATAGCGTTAAGACTCGTCGATCTCACGATCATGATCGAGCATCACAACCGGCAGCTTACTCAAAATGGCCCTGTTCGCGCGGCACCCAGGACGCGACCCTAGGGGGCCTGTGCGACGTAGAGCCGGTAAAACTCGGCCGGGGCATGCTGCAATCCGTCGGCATCGGTGATAAGGATGTCGGTGACCCCGTCCGTGTCGAACTGATGAGCCTTCTCCAGGGCCGCGGCGGCACTGTCGCAGGTGACGGCCACCGTTCCGCTCCGCCCATTTCCGGTCACGACAAAGAACATGCTGCCTCCGTTCGATTGCTTGCTGCTCAAAGGTAGAGATGGCTGGTTTCATGCCCTGCCGCCGCTTGGCAAGGACGTCTCATCCTGGCGGCACACTCCTGCAGATCACGACCTTGGCCTGTGTTTGCATGGGTCTCGTGAACCAACGCCGGGTGCCGGGGCCGGTTCGCCCACCGGATGCAGCATTCGCGCACCCGCGTATGTCGCACCGGATTGCAGAACTCCATACCATCCGTGCTGTTGTCCTCGCTCGCCCCACGAGCCGACCGGCGTGCTGCCATTCTCGCCGCCGGCGATCCCGCCGACTACCGCGGCAACCAAGGAGCCTCATCCGCAACGCAGGCCCGTCACGACACCGGCGCGGTCCACCTCCACGTTCAGGCGCTCGGCATCGAGATCAGTCGTGTAGGCACCTCCCGGCTCAATCTTGCGAACCTCGCGGGCACCGGCTGCCCGGCGGGCTCTCTCGGCAAGCTCGGGCGAGTACGATTGCCCGGCAAAAAGCCGAGCCTCGCTAGCCGTACACCTCGGTTGGGCCGGAGCGGTGACTGGTTGAGCGAAGCCGCAGGCGGGAGCGATGGTCAACAGGCTGGAAGCAACAAGAGCCTGCGTCCTGCGGCCGGGATTCATGACCTGGTGGATGCGTAGTCGCAAATCGGCCTCCCGTTTTGGCTCTGGCGAGGGATGCTGCTCAGAGTAGCAGAACGTGTAACACGGACCGGCCATCCTCGTTTCTGGACCGAACAAGTCCCCAGCGGCGTTCCGCCGAAAAGCCGAGCCAGAGCGATCTCACCAAGGATTATGCAGGCATCGGCGGTCGGGATCTCAATTACGGTGGCCAGGCTTCTTGACCGCCAAGCCCAAAGCAATTCCAAATGCGATGCCGATCCCGATCCCAGCCGCAACGTTGTCGAGCGCGATTCCGATCACGACGCCAATGGCCACGCTGATGCCAATATTGACAGATGTTCTACCCTTCATCGCGGTTCGCGCCTGACCGGCAGCGTGCGCAGTTGGCCCCCGGCGTCTGGCAGGATGCTGTGATCTTGCCGGGGACGGGTCAGGATGCCGAGTGGAACAGATAAAAGCCGTTGGCTGCGGCGGACACCTGCGCTGCCGTGGCGTCGAACCCCGACAGGGTCTCAATGTCGAGCGGACGAGCGTACTCCCAATCGTCCGACGTCACGAAGCTTGGGACGGGCACGTCCTGGGGCACGGCGCAGAACAGCTCGGCCTCGCCCCTGCGCCGGAACAGATTGTAAGCGCGCATTGATCGGTCTCCTCGATCCTACCCTGGTGGCCAGCCTTCCTAGCGGCCTCCTGCGGCAGGAGTGTGGATCATAGAGGAAGGAGGCCATGCCCAAGGGCCGAACCTGGAACGGTCGTGATCACAAGGCGTTGCTAACTGACCTCTTTTTACAGGAGTGAAGCCATGGACCAAGATCGCATTGAAGGTGGCGCCAAGACACTTGGTGGCCGCGTGAAGGAATTCTTCGGGCGCATGTTTGGCGACGCCAAGCTGCGCAGCGAAGGCAGGATGGACCAGG
>KI911965.1:914315-919382 GCA_000517005.1 Microvirga lupini | reverse complement strand
TGTCGGCGGCATCAAGGATAGCCTGCGCGAGAACGACAGGCACGGCCCATGATCCTCCAAGCGCGGGTGGTTCTGCTCGCGGTCACGCTCGCCGCTTTTGCAGCAGCCGCCCAGACCGGCGGCACGCCGGTGGAGACACCGCCCGTGCCGCTGTCCCCGGAGAAACAGGCTGCGGTCAAGCAACATGCGGAGCGAGAGAGACCATCCGAGGCGCGGACGGATGGCCCCATCACGGTGGGGATGATCGTGCCGGACAGCGTGGAACTGTGGAGCCTACCCCAGGACAGCGTCACCGAAGTGCCCGCGACCACAAGCTATCGATTTCTGCGCACCGGCAAGACCATCGCAGTTGTCGACCCGAATACCCGCAAGGTGGTCCAGATCATTTCGGATTAAAGTTCCGATTACCTATAGCGGCGGTGCCAGCGCGGTGCAATGCAAGGCGATCAGGGTGCTCAACATCACCGCGGCCATGGTCCGAAGGGCTATACCCGGTCCGATGATCGCCTCACGGACGACCCGCACATCGACCGATATCTCGGTCTCGGACCGTGAGGTCCCCTTGACCGGCACGGTGAGCAGCCGGTTCGAGAAGGGCCACGCGGGGACATAGCCGAGTCCATCCTGGTGTGGTGCACATGCAGAACAATCTATATGTGTCCAGCAGGGCACCGCCGCCGGAACCTCCGAAACCGCCCTGAGTTCCCTTCGTGAGCAATCGCAGTCTCTGGAGGTATCCCATGAGCGCGACTGGCCTCGACGTCTTCGACAAGACGCTGCAAACAACCCATATCTGGCTCGACGAAGTGATGGCGGAAATCGGTCTCGACCGGCAGGTCGCTTGGCGTGTGCTCGGGGTAGTCCTGCGGGCCATCCGCGACCGCATCCCGTTGGAGCTGGCCGTGCATCTCGGCTCGCAGCTGCCGCTTCTGATACGCGGCATCTACTACGACCAGTGGCACGCTCCCGGCCGCATGGACGAGAAGCCCCGCTCGCTCGACGAGTTCCTGGAGCCCATCAGCGAGCAGCTCGCCCAGATCCGCCCGATGAACGCCTGTAACGCCACCCAGGCGGTGTTCCGAGTTCTGTCACGTCATGTGAACCCAGGGCAGATCGATAAGGTCAGGCAATCCCTTCCGGGCGAGGTGCAGGCAATCTGGCTGCCGGTCACGCCCGACACACAGGTCGAGGTGGAGCGGGTCATCACGCAGAGCGACGAGGTCGCGGCAGGCGGCAGGCGTGCCTGAGGGCGATCCGCACCTTGGGATGCCGTACGATGCAAATGACAACACTCGGTCTCGCCGCGGTTGGCCTCGCCGTCACAGGCGCGATGGTACGGCTGCGGTTCAGGCAACTGCAATCGGACTGAAGGAGGAAGAGCATGCGTGTAGAGGAAATCATGACTCGCGACATGCGAGTGGCCCGTCCCGACCAGAGCATCCAGGAAGCGGCTCGGATGATGGCCGACGTTGACGCCGGCATCATGCCGGTCGGCGAGGGCGACCGCCTCGTCGGTATGATCACCGACAGAGACATCGCCGTCCGGGCGGTGGCCGAGGGCAAGGGGACTCAGACGCAGGTGCGCGAGGTCATGAGCCCGGAGGTGAAGTACTGCTTCGAGGATGAGGACACGGATGCGGTTGCCCGCAACATGGCCGAGATCCAGGTGCGGCGCCTGCCCGTCGTCAACCGGGACAAGCGCCTCGTCGGCATCATTTCCTTGGGCGACCTCGCCGTGACGGAGGGTGCGCATCCTGCCGGGGAAGCGGTGAGCGGAATCTCGCAGCCTGGCGGCCAGCACTCCCAGACCGGTGGAGCACGGCACTGAGCCACGGAAGCTTGCTGGCGCCGAGATAACCAGGAGGCTGTCATGGCGGACAGGAACAGCCAGCCAGAGCCGCTGCGTCATGCCTATGACCGTCCTGAGGTCGAGATCACCATTGAACCGCTCGGCCTGCCGGGCACGCTGGTCCGCCCGACTGCCGAGCAGGGAGTCGTGCTGTTTGCCCACGGCAGCGGCAGCAGCCGCTTGAGTCCGCGCAACCGCCTCGTGGCCGAGCACCTGCAGCGTTCCGGGCTCGGTACGTTGCTGTTCGATCTCCTCCAACCGGAGGAGGCAGCCAACCGCAGCAACGTCTTCGACATCAGCCTGCTGGCCGAGCGGCTGGTTCTCGCGACAGACTGGGTTCGCTCCGGAGAGCTGCGGAATGTCCCCATCGGCTACTTCGGCGCGAGCACGGGCGCGGGCGCCGCTCTGGTGGCGGAGACCCTGACCCGCCATCAGATTGCCGCTGTCGTATCCCGAGGTGGCCGCCCCGATTTGGCAGGAGTTGCGCTTCCTCGGGTCCGGGCAGCGACCCTTCTGATCGTTGGAGGTGACGACCATGGGGTGATCGAACTCAACGAGGAGGCGCTCGCTCACCTCACCTGTGAGAAGCATCTGGCGATTGTGCCCGGAGCCGGGCACTTATTCGAGGAGCCGGGCACGCTCGACCAAATCGTGAATCTCGCTCGTGATTGGTTTATTCCGCGCCTGCGTCAAGGAGGCTAAACCATGCAACCTGATGATCTGAGCTTTCGCGACCGGGCCGGTGCAGGACGTCAGCTTGTTCCCCGCCTGATGATCTATGCCGGACAGAACCCGGTGGTCCTGGCGCTCCCGCGCGGCGGCGTACCGGTGGCGTTCGAAGTCGCACAGGCGTTGCGGGCACCGCTTGACCTGATCTTCGTGCGCAAGATCGGGGCGCCCGGCCATGCCGAATACGGATTAGGAGCCGTCGTGGATGGAGCCCACCCGCAGGTCGTGCTCAACGAGGAGGCTCTGAGCCTTCTCAACGTGCCTCCCGGCTACATCGAAGAAGAGACTCAGCGACAGCTCAAGGAGATCGAGCGCCGGCGCCAACACTATCTGGCGGGGCGACAGCCGGTGGATGTGGCAGGGCGTATCGCCATCGTGGTGGATGATGGCATCGCCACGGGCGGAACCGTGCGGGCGGCATTGAAAGGCCTGTCCCGGGCCTGGCCTGCCCGCCTCATCCTGGCTGTTCCAGTTGCTCCAAGGGACACCATTGAGCGGTTGAAGGCGGAAGCCGACGAGGTTATCTGCCTGATGACGCCTGAGCCGTTCTACGCCGTCGGCGAGCACTTCGACGACTTCAGCCAAACCTCGGACCGGGAGGTGACCACGCTTCTCGACGAGGCCCGGCTCTGGAGCAGGGAGAATGCCTCATGAACGTCGACAGCTTCCGTGAGATGTACATCGCAGAACTTCAGGAACTGCGCAGCGTTGAGGCCCAACTTATCGATGCCCTGCCAAAGATGGCGGAGTTTGCGAGCCACGCAGAACTCAAACAGGCGATCCGAACTCACCTGGAGGAGACCCGCTCGCAGCAAACACGTCTTGATGCGATCCTGCATCGGCACGGTGCCGAGCCCCGCGAGCATGTTGATCAGGCCATGCAGGCGATGCTGAAAGAGGCCGAGAAATGGGCTGGCATGGTCCAGGATCAGGACCTGCGCGATGCTGGCCTGATCGCCTCGGCACAACGGGTCGAGCATTATGAGATCGCAGTCTACGGCTCGCTTGCGACTTGGGCGAAGCTGCTTGGCCAAGAGAATGATCTGCAGGCGCTTCTCAGCTCCTTGGACGAGGAGAAGCAAGCAGACGAGTTACTGACTGGGCTCGCCAAGCGGATGATCAATCCTGACGCTGCCGCAACCTAGGGAGTGGAGCTTTGGCTATGGCGCTCACGATCACCAGCCCGGCATTCAAGCCAAGCGAAGTCATTCCGACCAAATACACTCGCGACGGCGAGAACGTGTCGCCGCCGCTGGAATGGCATGATGCTCCTCCTGAAACCAAGAGCTTCCTCATTCTGGTTGAGAATCCCGATGCGCCATCGGGAACGTTCCGGCATTGGGCAATGTACAACATCCCCGCCAGTGAAGTCGGCCTGCAGGAGGGAGCATCGGCACAGGGCTCTGGAGGGGCGGGGGAGGGTGTCAACGGATTCGGCAATGCCCGCTACGATGGTCCCCAGCCTCCCAAGGGGCATGGGCCGCACCATTACCATTTCCGGCTGGCCGCCCTCGACGTACCACGGCTCGATGTCGTGGCTTCGGCCAGGGCCGAGGACATCTGGGCCAAGGCGCAGCCGCACAGCATTGCTGAGGCGGAACTCGTTGGCATTTATGAGCGCTAACGATGCAGGGCCCGGAGCAGAGATCTCGCGATGCTGCTGAGTCGGCCAGCGCCTGGAGCGAACTTATGGTGATATCCACTGCTTCCCGTGAGCGGGAGGAGCCGGCCGCGGGGCCGCGCCCCGACCGCCCCCGCGAAACGGAAGAGGCGCCGCGCGACCCACGGCGACCGGAAGCCGATGAGCCGAAACGGGACCAGCCCGGCCCGATCAGCCCCGAACCCGACTATCTGCCGGACGGACCCAAAGACCCACTGCCCCATGTCTGGCCCGCCGAGCCCGAGACGGAGTAGCCCCATCCATTCTGCCGGCTCCATCGGTGGGTCGTCCTTCTGCCGAAGCAGGCTTGTCCTGGTCGGTCATGTCCGGCGGCCTGCCGAGGGGCCAGGCGCCGTGCCCATGCGGGTCCGAAGATCGTTGCGTCTGAAATGAGACGACCATGCATCACATATCTGCCGAGATGCGATCCTGCATCGACGAATGCCTGCGCTGTTATCAGACCTGCCTCGGCACGGCGATGACCCACTGCCTGGAGCAGGGGGCAAGCATGTCGAGCCTGGCCATTTTCGCCTCATGATGGCCTGTGCGGAAATCTGCCGCACCTCGGCCCACTTCATGCTGATCGGCACACCCCACCACAAGCACACCTGCCGCGAGTGCGCGGAGATCTGCGAGGAATGCGCCAAGTCCTGCAAACAGGTCGGCGACATGCAGGAGTGTGTCGACGCGTGTCGACGCTGCGCTGAGAGTTGCCGCAGGATGGCAGCCTGATCGTGTACCCTGCTAGCCCTGAGCCCATTCTCGGCGATGAGGCCAACCTAGAGCATCGGGCGTGAAAATGGACCCACTTTTGGGGGCAATTCCGATG
>KI911965.1:890971-914215 GCA_000517005.1 Microvirga lupini | reverse complement strand
GTTCCGCACGATGCGCTAGTCATCGCTCATCTCCCCCGAAGAAGAGGATTGAGATGAGTGAATCATGAGGATGACATGCGGCATCACCTCCGATTCAATCAGAACCGCCGTTGCTCTGGTTCGATCTCTCACGCGTACAAATCCGCCCGCGTGGACGGCAGACCCGACGGTCCGCGGGTGCGCTTGGAGGCGAGGGTCTGGTTCACGCCGATGACGCCGCGCTCGAAGCCCAGCGACACGCCCGACAGGTAGAGCAGCCAGGCGCGGGTCTTTTCAGCGCCGACCTCGGCTTCCGCCTCCTGCCGGCGCGCGTTCAGGTTCTCCCACCACAGACGGGTCGTGCGCTGATAATGCTCGCGCCAGGCCTCGACATCGTGCACCTCGAAGCCGAAGCGCTCCAGATTGGCCACCGACATGCCGAGGTGGTCGAGCTCCGCGCCTGGGAAGATGTAGCGCATGATGGCCTTGGCTTCGGGCCGCAAGCGGCCGAAAGCCCTGTCCGAACGTTTCGCGCGCCGGGCGATGCTGTGATGGAGGTAAAGCCCGCACGGCTTGAGCAGGCGGTGGACGGTCCGGAAGTAGGTCGGATGGTTGGCGATTCCCACATGCTCGAACATTCCGATGGAGGAGATCTTGTCGAACTCGCCTTCCATCTGCGTGAAGTCCTTGAGGATGACCTCGACCCTGTCCTGCAGGCCGAGCCGGGCGATCTTCTCCCGCGCCAGCGCCGCCTGCTCTTCCGCGAGCGTCACGCCGGTGGCCTTGACGCCATAATGCTGCGCCGCGTGGCAGATGAGGGCGCCCCAGCCGCAGCCGATGTCGAGCAGGCGCTCGCCGGGTTTGAGCCGCAGCTTGCGGCAGATCATGTCGAGCTTGTCCCGTTGCGCGCGGGCGAGATCGTCGTGCCAGTCGGGCTGAAAGTAGGCGCAGGTATAGACCATCTCCGGATCGAGGAAGAGCCGGTAGAAGGCGTTCGACACGTCGTAGTGATAGGCGATGTTGGCCTTGTTGGTAGACGGCTTGCCGTCGCGGGTGCCGGTGTCCTCGGCCGGACGGACGAGGGGGCGCGGCATGGCGGCGGGCGCCCGCAGGAAATGATAGGCGACCTTCAGGGCCTTCAGCTTGCTCA
This sequence comes from Microvirga lupini, assembly GCA_000517005.1. Classification (GTDB taxonomy): domain Bacteria; phylum Pseudomonadota; class Alphaproteobacteria; order Rhizobiales; family Beijerinckiaceae; genus Microvirga; species Microvirga lupini. Next base: position 913,086 of record KI911965.1, on the reverse strand, counting down.
GGGTTCTCAGGCGCCGGCCGGCCTTCTGCGGACGCTGCGAGGCAAGATCGAAGATGGTGCCGTTTTTCAGATCGAGCAGCCCCGCCACATAGGCATTGAGCGCCGTATCCAGGTTCGGGCGGCGCAGGAGAGCGGCGATCACGCTCTCGCGCTTGATCACGAGCCGCATGGCGTAGGACGGCAGGTCCGCCGGGATCGTCGAGCCGTCCCACAACTCGAATCCGAACTGAAGGTCGAGCGCGCGATGGGCATCGCTCAACAGATCCCGGAACATCTTCAGTCGTGCTGTCTCGTCCGCCCCAGCCATGAGCCCTCCCTTTTGGGGCAGCGTAGCGGCAGGCCGGCGAGGGAACAACAGGGGCGTCCGCTTCCCCGCGTTCCCTCAACGTCTAATTCGCCAAGTCCGAGAGGTGCCCTAGCTTTTCGGGGTTTCGGATGATGTAGACCCCGACGATGCGGCCGTCCTCGATGTCGAGGCTCGTGGTCTGCACCATGCCGTCCTGTTCGAGGGTGACGAAGCCGGGCAATCCATTGATCAGTCCCTTGTAGAGGACCGGAGGCAATTGACGTCCGGTCTTGCGCGCCACGCCCAGGAACAGGCCCGCCACGCGACGGGGGCCGAAGAGCGGGTTGAGCGCCGCGTTGCGGATGCCGCCGCCATCCGTATAGGCCACCACGTTCTCCGCCAGGAGATTGCGCAAAGCCGTCACGTCGCCGCTGCGCGAGGCGGCGAAGAACGCATCGGTCATGCGCTCGCCCTCCTCCCGGTCGATGGGATAGCGGGGACGCTCGGCGCGCACGTTCTTTCGCGCACGCGCAGCGAGCTGGCGGCAGGCGGCGGGATCCCGGTCGAGCGTCGCGGCGACCTCGTCGAAGCCGAGACCGAACACGTCATGCAGGAGAAAGGCCGCACGCTCCAGCGGCGAGAGCCGCTCCAGCGCCATCATCAGGGTGAGCGACAGATCCTCGCTCATGTCCTCCTCCCCGCCTGTTTCCAGAACCGGTTCGGGCAGCCAGGGCCCGATATAGGTCTCGCGCTTGACCCGCGCCGATTTGAGAATGTCGAGGCACAGGCGCGTGACGGTCTTGGACAGGAAAGCGCCCGGCTCGCGGATGACGGAGCGGTCCGTCTGGTGCCAGCGGATATAGGCCTCCTGCACCACATCCTCGGCTTCCGCGATGGAACCGAGCATGCGATAGGCCAGGCGGACCAGCCCCGGCCTGAGGGGCTGGAACTGGTCCGCTGCATTGCCATCAGGCGGCAGCACGGTTCGCCTCGACCGGATGGATGGACCGGAAGCCGATGGCCAGGCGGTTCCAGGCGTTGATGGCGCCGACCATGAGCGTCAGGTTGACCTGCTCGGCGGGCGTGAAGTGCCGGCTCAGCTCCGCATAATCCTCATCGGGAGCATGGGTTTCGGACACCAGGGTCAGGGCCTCGGTCCAGGCGAGCGCGGCCCGCTCGCGGTCGCTGTAGAGCGGCGATTCCCGCCAGGCGCTGAGGAGATAGAGCCGCTCCTCGGTCTCGCCGCTGGCGCGCGCATCCTTGGTGTGCATGTGGATGCAATAGGCGCAGCCGTTGATCTGAGAGGCGCGGATCTTCACCAGCTCGAGCAGGCTGTGCTCCAGACCGCTGCTCTTCAGGGTCTTTTCCAGCTCCACCATCGGCTTCAGGGAGCCGGGGGCGACTTCGAAGGGGATCAACCGGGCTTTCATCGTCTTAGTCCTTAATCTGTCGTGTTGCTGACGATGCTAAGACGAGACGGTAATGCCGAATGTGACATGCCGGCGCGAAATTTTTAGAAATCGCTCGCCAGGCCCTTCACCTCCCAATCCTCGTAGCGGACGGGCTCGAGGCCGCCACGGCCCTGGAGTTCCTTCTGCCTAGCGATCTCGGCCGCGCGGGCATCGATTTCGAGGCGGCGCCGGGCGGCCTCTTCCAAGGCCCGCCGGGCGGCGGGCGAAAGGGTTTTGCCGGAGGCCGCACCTTCGAGAGGGCGATCCGAATTGGTGGTATCATTCGTGCTCATGAGATGCCTTATGCCAGATCTTCCTTCCTCTTGGGAGGGAGCTGGACCATTCCCACATAGGGTTCAGCGGATGAATTGTCGTTGACCACGAGGTGGAGACCCCGATGAACACCGTCAAGACCGGAATGCTGCTGGCGGGCCTGATGGCCCTGTTCGGCGTGGTTGGTTATTTCCTGGGCGGCGGGACCGGCATGATGATCGCGCTGGGCTTTGGCCTTGCGACGAACCTCTTCGCCTATTGGAACTCGGACCGGCTGGCGCTCGCCGCCCATCACGCGGTCGAGGTGGACGAACGCACCGCGCCGGAGCTGGTCCATATGGTGCGCGATCTCAGCCAGCGCGCCGGCCTTCCCATGCCGCGGGTCTATCTGATCGACAATCCGCAGCCCAATGCCTTCGCCACCGGGCGCAACCCGGAGAACGCGGCGGTCGCTGCCACCACGGGCCTTCTCAATATGCTCTCCCATGACGAGGTGGCGGGCGTGATGGCCCATGAGCTCGCCCATATCAAGAACCGCGACACCCTGATCATGACGGTGAGCGCGACCATTGCCGGCGCCATCGCGACGCTGGCGCAGTTCGGCTTCCTGTTCGGCGGCCGGGGCGACGATCGGCCGAATCCCATCGTGATGCTGGCCACCGCGCTTCTCGCGCCGATTGCCGCCATGATCATCCAGATGGCGATCAGCTGCTCGCGGGAATACGACGCCGACCGGATGGGCGCGCAGATCTGCGGCCAGCCGCTGGCGCTCGCCTCGGCGCTTGCCCGCATCGCGGGTGGCGTGACGCATATTCCCAATCCCGATGCGGAGCGCCGTCCCGCGACCGCGCCGCTCTTCATCATCAACCCGCTCTCGGGCCAGGGCGTGGACAACTGGTTCTCGACCCATCCCGCGACGGAAAACCGGATTGCGGCCCTGCATGCTTTGGCGCAGGAGATGGGCGCGTCGGCGCAGCCCGGCTTCTTCACGCAGAGCTCATCGAGTCCTTGGGGCTCGGTCACGGGCCCGACCGGCACCCGCCGCGGGCCTTGGGGATAGATTTTGGATCATTCGAACGAACAGGCGGGCCTCGGGCCCCGCCGCCTTGCCTGGATGGCGGTGACCGAGACCATGAAGCGGCGCGTGCCGCTCGACGACGTCATGGAAGAACTGGCCCGCGCGGAAAACCTCTCGGCCCGCGACGAGGCCCTCGCACGGGCCATCGCCATCGTCACCTTCCGGCGCCTCGGCACCCTGGGCCGCGCTTTAAGCGAGCGGCTCAACAAGCCGCCGAAGGACGAGCGCCTGATGCATCTTCTCGCCATCGGGGCGGCGCAGATCCTGTTCCTCGACGTACCGGACCATGCCGCCGTCGACAGCGCGGTCGAGCTCGCGCAGAGCGATCCCAAGCTCCATCACGCCGGCGGCTTCATCAACGCCGTCCTGCGCCGCGTCGCCCGCGAGCGCGACCAGATTCTCGCTGAAAGCGATCCCTGGCTCGACACGCCGACCTGGCTGGAGGAGCGCTGGATCGCGCAATACGGCGAGCCGCTCGCCACCAGGATCGCCGAAGCGCACCGCTCCATGGCGTCCGTCGACCTAACGGTAAAGAGCGATCCTGAAGCCTGGGCCGAGCGTCTCGGCGGTATTCTCCTGCCCACCGGCAGCATCCGCCTCAAGGAGCGCACCGCCATCCGCGAGCTCCCCGGCTTCGAGGAAGGCGAATGGTGGGTGCAGGATGCGGCCGCAGCCCTCCCGGCCCGGCTGCTGCAGGCGAAGCCCGGCGAGCGCATCGCCGATCTCTGCGCCGCGCCCGGCGGCAAGACCGCGCAGCTCGCGGCTGCCGGTGCCGACGTGCTCGCGGTCGACCGTTCGGCGAAGCGGCTGCAGCGCCTGGAAGAGAACCTCGCCCGCCTGCACCTGAAAGCCGAGACCCGCGCGCTGGATGCGGAAAAGCTCGAGGCGCCGCCCTTCGACGCCATCCTGCTCGATGCGCCCTGCTCGGCCACCGGCACCATCCGCCGCCATCCGGACGTGGCCTGGACCAAGAGCGAGGAGGATATCCGCAAGCTCTCAGGCCTGCAGGCCCGGCTGCTCGACAAGGCGGCGAGCCTGCTGAAACCCGGCGGACGGCTGGTCTATTGCACCTGTTCGCTGGAGGCCGAGGAAGGCAAGCTTCAGGCGGAAAGCTTCCTCGCCCGCCATCCCGAATTCACCCGCAAGCCCGTGACGCCCGACGAAATCGGCGGCCTTGTCGAGTTCATCACGCCACAGGGCGATCTTCGCACCCTGCCGAGCCAGCTCACTCTTGCGGAACACGACCGCAGCGGGCTCGATGGCTTCTTTGTCGCACGGTTTGTGCACAAGGGATCGTGAACAAGGTGAATCGTCCCTTACCTGTTGTTAACCGGTCAGCAGGAACTCCTCACCTAAGTTGGCTGGGATTCAAGCGAACAAGGGGAGCGCCACGGGTGGATTTCGGGCCGGATCGCTGGCGATTGTACAGGCTTGCCGCTCGCGAGGCAGGCCGCGCCATGCGCGAAAGCACGGTCTGGGGCCTGTCCAGGCTCTCCGGCACGCCTTTGCCCACGCGGCTGCTCTTCGCCCCCCAGGATCTGCGCACGGCGGATCCCACCATCGCCACCGACATCTATTCCGGCTTCTTCGCCTTTTCCGGCCGCGCTGTCACCACCGGCGGACGCTCGCCTTTCGCCTTTACGCCACCGAGCCGCGCCTGGGCCGAGGCGCTCTACGGCTTCGGCTGGCTGCGGCACCTGCGGGCGGCCGGCACGGCGCTCGCTCAGGCCAATGCCCGCTCCTTGGTAGACGAGTTCGTCACCTCGAAGCTCGGCGACAGGCGAACCGCCTGCCGTCCCGAGATCACGGCGCGCCGGCTCATGTCCTTCATCAGCCAGTCGCCGCTGATCCTGGAAGGCGCCGACCACGCCTTCTACCAGCGCTTCCTGAAGATCATCGGCCAGCACGTGCGCAAGCTCGAACGCCAGGTCCGTTCGGGCGCCCTGCCCTTCCAGCAGCTCATGGCCGCCATTGCACTCTGCTATGCGGGCCTGTGCTGCGCGGGCCTCGACCGCAACTTGCGGCGCGCAAGCCGCCTGCTCGCCCGCGAGCTCGAACGACAGATCCTGGCCGATGGCGGCCATGTGAGCCGCAATCCCCGCATCATGGTCGATCTCCTGTTCGATCTTTTGCCTCTGCGCCAGATGTTCGCCAGCCGCGAGGTCGATACGCCCGACGCCCTGCTCCATGCCGTCGACCGCATGCTGCCGATGGTGCGCCTGTTCCGACACGGGGACGGCACGCTCTCCCATTTCAACGGCATGGGCGTGACTGCCGCCGACCATCTGGCGACGCTGCTCACCTATGACGACATGCGCAGCCAGCCGATCCACCACGCGCCGCATTCGGGCTACGAGCGGCTGGAGGCCGGGCGCACGCTGCTCGTGGCCGATGTGGGCGCTCCCCCGCCGCGCTCCCTGTCCCAGGATGTCGGCGCCGGCTGCCTGTCCTTCGAGTTCTCGAGCGCCGCACAGCGCATCGTGGTCAATTGCGGCACGCCGTATATCGCGGGCGATGCGATCATCCAGGCCTCGCGCTCGACGGTGGCGCATTCCACCGCCTCCATCGACGACATCTCGTCCTGCCAGATCGTCGACAAGAAGGGGAACTGGCTGCAGCGCCGGATCTCCGCCTGGGTCCTGCGCCGTGTCGGCCCCGTCGTCATCAGCGCGCCCGAGCGCGTGACGGCGGAGCGCAGCGAGCGCGAGCACGTCCAGATCCTCAGCGCCAGCCACGACGGATACAAGGCCCGCTTCGGGATCACCCACGAGCGGCGCTGGCAGCTCGCGCCCAAGGGCAATGTGCTGGAGGGCGAGGACAACTTCTTCAGCGAGGGCGGCCAAGCCGGGACGGTGCAGGCTATCATCCGCTTCCATCTCGCGCCCGGCATCAAGGCGAGCCGCGCGCAAGGCGGCCGCGTGGTCATGCTCGTTCTGCCCAACCGGGAGGCCTGGCAGTTCTCGGCGGTCCCGGTCGAGGCGGAACTCGAAGACAGCGTGTTCCTGGCCACCGCCGAGGGCATGCGCCGCACGGAGCAGATCGTGCTCACCGTTCGCCCGAGCGAAACGCCGACCGTGCGCTGGCGCTTCGAGCGCCTGGCGCGCACCTTCAGCCCGGATCATCCTCAGGATCAGGCTCCGGAGTTGATTTAGCTCCTCACTCGTTCGCCTCGGGCGGCAGGAAATCCACCTCGTGCTCGGCTGAGAGCTGCAGCACGCGCGGAATGTCGTTCAGATCGTGCAGGGCATCGAACAGCGCCTCCAGCCTGCCTGCGGGAGAGACCCAGAACAGGGCGCGGGCCGGCGCGTCCGACTTGTTGAAATAACCGTGCGGGACACCCCGTGGCATGCGCACGAGGTCGCCCGCCTTCGCCTTGCTCCAGACACCATCGAGCTTCAGGTCGAGTTCGCCTTCGAGCACCAGGATGAACTCGTCCTGTGAGGGATGGATATGAACGGGCACGTATTGCCCTGGATCGCTGTTGGTTTCGAAAGCAAAGGTGGAGCTGCAGGAGGCCTTCGGGAAATAGAGCTGGCCCAGGATATTCCACGACTTGCCCTGATATCCTTCGCCGACCCGCGTGATGCCCTTTTCGAGATCGCCCATCGTTGTCCCCTGTCTCTGCATGACGGCTCTTTCCCGGCAGCATGATCGGACCGCATTTCTGCGCGCAAATGGGCATCGGAGGTAAGGTCATCCTGGCAGCTTCGGAGAATCTCCGAAGATGGCTGACACCCCAGCCCACCAATCTGCTAGGATTCCGCAACGTTGGTTCGGGTCCCGATGAGAATTGGAGCGAAGCATGTCCTCCAAGTTCCATGCGAAAAGTGCAGAGGCCTACGAGCAGCTCATGGGTCGCTGGAGCCGGAGACTGGCCAGACCGTTCCTTGATTTCGCCGGGTTGGAATCGGGCGAGCGGGTGCTCGATGTCGGTTGCGGGACGGGCAGCCTGACCTTCACCATTCCCCAGGTGGCCGATATCGGCCACGTCGAGGGCATCGACTATTCCGAGACCTATGTGGAAGCCGCCCGGCAGCGGAACACCGACCCGCGGATCACCATCACTCGCGGCGATGCCTGCGCGCTTCCGTTCCCGGACCGCTCGTTCGACCGGGCCCTTGCCCTGCTCGTCCTTCATTTCGTTCCGGAATCGGAGCAGGCTCTGCGCGAGATGAGCCGGGTGACGCGGCCCGGCGGAATCGTGGCCGCCGCCGTCTGGGACAGTTACGGCGGCATGCCTTACCAACGCATGTTCTGGGACACGGCTGCAGCTCTCGATTCCTCCGCTGCGCCCCTCAGGCACGAAAGCTATTTCAAGCCGTTGACCAGGCCCGGCGAGATGCGGGCGCTCTGGACCGAAATCGGCCTCGCCGACGTCACCGAGATCCCGCTCATGATCCGCATGGACTTTCAGAACTTCGAGGATTTCTGGAGACCCTACGCCGAGGGAGAAGGGCCGCTTGGGAAATATGTGACCGGGCTCGATGCCGACCGGCGCACGGCCTTCGAGAATGCGTTGCGCGCCGCCTACGAGGCCGGAGAGCCGGACGGTCCACGCTCCTTCGCGGCCGTGGCCTTGGTCTGTCGTGGCGTTGTGCCCGAAGGGTGGCACCGGCAGTAAGAAGGGCCATGCAGACGGAGCCTTTGCCCCTTGCGGCCGCAACAGGTTCCCATCCTTGGCCCGCCGTGGTATCGCGCCCGCATCTTTACCCTTGAATGGAGCGGCCGCCATGCCGAGCGACCTGAAGCGCGTGTCCCGCGCTCTGCTTTCCGTATCCGACAAGACGGGTCTCGTGGACTTCGCCCGCGCGCTCTCCGAGCGCGGCATCGAGCTGGTCTCCACCGGCGGCACGCACAAGGCCCTGAGCGAGGCGGGCCTGCCCGTGAAGGATGTGAGCGAGCTCACGGGCTTCCCCGAAATGATGGACGGGCGCGTGAAGACCCTGCACCCGGCCGTCCATGGCGGCCTCCTCGGCATCCGGGCCAATCCGGAGCATCAGGCCGCGATGCTCGCCCACGGCATCCAGCCCATCGATCTCCTGGTAGTGAACCTCTACCCGTTCGAGGCGACCGTGGCCGCCGGCAAGCCCTATGACGATTGCATCGAGAACATCGATATCGGCGGTCCGGCCATGATCCGCGCGGCGGCCAAGAACCACAGCGACGTGGCCGTGGTGGTGGACGGGGCCGATTACGCCGCCGTCCTGGAGGACCTCGCCACGTACGACGGCTCGGTCACCCTCACCCTGCGCCGTCGCCTTGCCCAGAAGGCCTATGCCCGCACGGCCGCCTACGATGCGGCGATCTCCAACTGGTTCGCCACCGAACTTGGGCTGGAGACCCCGCCCTTCCGGGCGCTTGGCGGCACCATCGCGGAGGTCATGCGCTACGGCGAGAACCCCCACCAGAGCGCCGCCTTCTACCGCACGCCGGGGGACCGCCCGGGCGTTGCCACCGCCCGGCAGGTGCAGGGCAAGCAGCTCTCCTACAACAACATCAACGACACCGATGCGGCCTATGAGGCCGTAGCCGAGTTCGCACCTGAGCGCTCGGCTGCCATCGTGATCGTCAAGCACGCCAATCCCTGCGGCGTGGCGGAGGGCACGACCCTGCGCGAGGCTTATGTGAAGGCCCTGCGCTGCGATTCGGTTTCGGCCTTCGGCGGCATCGTGGCCATGAACCGGCCGCTCGATGCGGAGGCCGCGAAGGCCATCACCGAGATCTTCACCGAGGTGATCATCGCGCCCGATGCGAGCGAGGAGGCGATCGCCATCGTGGCCGCCAAGAAGAACCTGCGCCTGCTGCTGGCCGGCGGCCTGCCCGATCCGCGCCAGGAGGGCCTGACCCTGCGCACGGTGGCCGGCGGCTTCCTGGCGCAGAACCGGGACAACGCCGTGGTCGACGCCATGGATCTCAAGGTGGTGACGAAGCGCGCTCCCACCGACCGGGAGCTGGAGGACCTGCGCTTCGCCTTCCGGGTCGCCAAGCATGTGAAGTCGAACGCCATCGTCTATGCGAAGGATCTCGCGACGGTGGGCATCGGCGCTGGCCAGATGAGCCGCGTCGATTCCTCCCGCATTGCCGCCTGGAAGGCCGCCGAGGCCGCGAAGGCCGCAAACCTGCCTGAGACCCTCGCCAGGGGCTCGGTGGTGGCCTCCGACGCCTTCTTCCCCTTCGCGGACGGCCTGCTCGCCGCAGCGGAGGCCGGCGCCACCGCGGTGATCCAGCCCGGCGGCTCCATGCGCGACGACGAGGTCATCAAGGCCGCCGACGAGGCCGGGCTCGCCATGGTGTTCACAGGGCATCGGCATTTCCGGCACTGAGAATGGCGCCGTCCATCGCGCTTCACCCTATGTCATCACCGGCCTTGTGCCGGTGATCCCGATCGAATGAAGCGGATCGCTCTTCTGATCGGGATGGCCGGGACAAGCCCGGCCATGACGAAACGGTCTCACCCGGTCAAACCACCCCCTGATGACGTTCCTCCTGTCCCTCCCCATATGAAGCGGAGCAGAAGGAGATTCTGATGATCATCACCACCACGCCCACCATCGAAGGCCGCCGGATCGCGTCCTATCGCGGCATCGTTTCGGGCGAGGCGATCCTCGGCGCCAACGTGTTCCGCGATTTCTTCGCCTCCATCCGCGACGTGGTCGGCGGACGGGCGGGCTCCTACGAGCGCGTGCTGCGCGACGGACGCGACACGGCTATCCAGGAAATGATCGAGGAAGCCCAGCGCCTCGGCGCCCATGCGATCGTCGGAGTTCACCTCGATTACGGCGCTCTCGGCAAGAACGAGGGCATGATGATGGTCTCGGTCAGCGGCACGGCGGTGACGCTGGAGTGATCCTCCCCGTGTCATCCCCGCGAAGGCGGGGATCCATAAACACGACCTCTCGGCAAGAGGCGATCCGCGTGGGGCGCACTTCCGCGCGGTCAGCGGTTATGGATCCCGGGCTCCGCTGCGCGGCCCCGGAATGACAGTAAGACGCTTTACACCCGCCTCACGCCGCTCAGCAGCCAGAAACCAGTGAGCAGGAACAGGATCAGCACCGCCGGTCCTGCCGCCTGCGTCTGAAACACTGCTGTGGCGACGGCGACGGCGAGCGGGGCGAGGAAGGACGTGACTTTTCCGGACAGCGCCAGCAATCCGAAATAGCGCCCGGCTTCCTGCGCCGGAACCAGCCGCGCGAGCAGGCTGCGCGAGGAGGCCTGCAACGGTCCCGCGACGGAGCCGATGACGAGGCCGAGCAGTACGAACAGCTTTTCGGGCGCGGAGCCGTAGAGGCCATCGTCAGACGCAGGCGGAGCGGTCGGCACCACGAAGAAGACGTGATCCCGCCCGAGCGAGAGCACGCCGACGCAGACGAGCGCGAGAATGACGATCGATCCGAGGATCACCGGCTTTGCGCCGATGCGATCATCGAGCCGCCCTCCGACGAGCGCGCCGATTGTGCCGGTGACGGTGAGTAGGATGCCGAAGATGCCGAGCTCGATGGCCTGCCAGCCGAAGACGCCGGCGCCGTAGATGCCGCCGAAGGCGAAGAGCGCCACCAGCGCATCCTGGTAGACCATGTTGGCGAGGAGGAAGCGGCCGACGCTCTCGTGCCGCCGGGCATCAGCAATGGTGCTCTTCACCTGCTCGATCCCCTTTCGCGCCGCCTCTTTCAGGCGCATCCCCGAGCGCGGCACATCCGGCGTGAAGAGGAAGAGCGGCAGGACGAAGACGAGGAACCACAGGGCCGAGAACGGACCCGTGATGCGGTCGCCCTCTCGGGTTGCCGGATCGAGGCCGAAGAGCGGGTTCAAGCCGAAGACCGTCTTCATCGTCATCGGATCGGCGGCGAGAAAGCCGAGCACGATCACGAGCGAGACGAGCCCCCCGAGATAACCCATCGCCCAGCCCGTGCCCGAGAGTCGACCATAGCGTTCCGGCGGCACGAGATGGGGGATCATGGCGTTGTTGAACACTGCCGCGACCTCTACCGCCACCGTTCCGAAGGCGAAGCCGATGAGAGCGACCGCAATAGCATAAGGTTGCCCCGGCGCCGCATACCACAGCGCGAAGGAGGCGATGAACAGCACGAGACCGCAGGACGCGATCCAGGGCTTCTTCGGTCCCGTCGCATCAGCAATGGAGCCGAGCACCGGCGAGAGGACGGCGAGCACGAGGCCTGCCGCCGCCGTGGCATAGCCCCACAGGCTCTGCCCGCTCACCGGATCAGGCGCGAGGGCGGAGGCGAAATAGGGCGCGAAGACGAAGGTGGTGACGAGGGTGAAGAAGGGCTGACAGGCCCAGTCGAACAGGAGCCATCCCAAAATGGCGGGGCGCGATGACCTCATCGACGTTCCTCAAAGATTGAATCGAGAGGCAAGCGATCCTGCCAACCATGCCTCTGGAGTTCGGGATCGAGATGCGCTTCTATCGGATAGCCGACACACAGATAAGCAATGAGCGTCCAAGCCGACGGAACCTCGAGAGCGTGCCTGACTTCGTCGGGATCGAGGATTGACACCCAACCGACCCCAAGGCCTCTGGCCCGCGCCGCCAGCCAGAACGACTGGACGGCGGCGACAACGGAATACCGCAGCATCTCCGGCATGGTGCGCCGCCCCAAACCATGCCCATCGGATGTCTGTTCATCACAGAACACCGCAAGATGCACAGGAGCCTCTCTCAGCCCTTCGAGCTTGAGACGGGCATAAAGGCGTGCCCTCTCCTGGTCATAGGACTGAAGAGCTTCGGCGTTGCACCGCTCGAAACTCGCAATGACCGTCTCGCGCATCGCCGACGAGGCAACATGGACGAAGCGCCAGGGCTGGCTGTTTCCGACGGACGGAGACAGGGCGGCAATCTCGATCAGGGAGCGGATCGTCCCTGAATCGACCGGATCGGCACGGAAGCGCCGGACATCCCGGCGCCACCGCATCAGCTCGGTCAGTTGTTCCTGAAACCCATCGTCGAAACGTGCCTTCTCAACCTGCCTCAACGAAGCGCCTCAGGTCATCCGCGCGAGATCGCCGAGCAGGCTTGCCGCGACGGTGATCTTCGACAGCGACAGGCCCGACGAGACGATGCCGTCGACCGCGCTCCGGATGCGGTTGACGTCGGCGCCGCGCTTCTCGCTCCAGGCGCGCACGGCCTCGATGCCGGACAGATCCTGGGACGACACTTCCGCCGTCAGGGCGCGATGCGCATAGGCGATGCTGTCGATGGCTCGGTCGAGCGCCAGGCGGTCGAAATAGTCGCTGACATTGATCTGCTGCGCCGCCCCGATGAGCGCGCCGAGCCGGAACGAGGCTTCGAGCGCGAAATGGGTGCAGGCGATGTCGATGACGGGCTTGCCGGTCTTCTGCGCCGTCTGCACGATATCGGGCGCCGCCACGAGATCGGGCAGCGACGCGATGCGGCGCGCCAATTCCTCCGGCGTGCCCGCATCCACGAGCGTCTTGGTGCGTGCATCCCAGGCTGCCTGAGCCTCCGGCGACAGCGTCTCGATGAGGCTGCGCTCCACCTCGGCAACCCCGGTCCGGTAGGTGCCGATGATCTCGTCGAGGGAATGATTGACGAAATCCACGTTGCGGATGAACCAAACGATCCGGTTCATCAGGAGGTCCTGCAGCTCGCCGTAAAGATGCAGCTGCATCTTGCCGGACACGATCCCGTCGAGCGCGTCGATGGCGAGATTCATCTCGGTGAGGCCGAAGGAATCGCGGGTGGCCGCATAGGCCGCAGCAATCGTCGGGGCATCGGCGCCGGTCTGGTCGACGAGGCGGGCCACTATGGTCGGTCCGCCCCGGTTGATGATGGCGTTGGCGAGCTGCGTCGCGATGATCTCGCGGCGCAGGCGGTGGCTTGCAATCGCGTCCGGGAAGCGCTCGCGCATCTCCGCCGGGAAGTAGCGCTCCAGTTCCTTGCCGAGATAGGGATCGTCCGGCACCGGGCTCTCCAGCAGTTCGTCGTGCAGGGAGAGCTTGGCATAGGCCAGGAGCACCGCGGTTTCCGGCCGCGTCAGCGCCTCGCCGCGACGTCCGCGCTCGGCCAGCGTGCTGTCGTCCGGCAGATACTCGACGGTCCGGTTGAGGCGCCCCTGCGCCTCCAGCATGTGCATGAGCCGGCGTGCGAAGCCGAGCTCGGCGACGCCGAGCTGCTCGGAGAGCGAGATGGCCAGCGTCTGCAGGTAGTTGTTGCGCAGCACGAGCGCGGCGACATCCTCGGTCATGTCGGCCAGGAGTTCGTTGCGCTGGTCCTGTGTCAGGCGTCCGTCGCGCTCCGGTGTCGTGAGCGCGATCTTGATGTTCACCTCCACGTCGGAGGTGTTGACGCCCGCGGAATTGTCGATGGCATCCGTGTTGAGGCGAACGCCGCTCTGCGCCGCCTCGATGCGCCCGCGCTGGGTTACGCCAAGATTGGCGCCCTCGCCGACAATCTTGGCGCGCACCTCCGGACCGCTGATGCGGATCGCATCGTTGGCGCGGTCGCCGACCTGCTCGTCCGTCTCGGTGGAGGCGCGGATATAGGTGCCGATTCCGCCAAACCAGAGCAGGTCGACGCGGGCCTTGAGGATCGCGTTCATCACCTCGGCCGGCGTGGCCTGCGGCTTGTCGATGTCGAGCAGCACGCGCATCTCGTCCGAGAGCGGGATCGATTTCGCGCTGCGCGGGAATACGCCGCCGCCCTTCGAGATCAGTCCCTTGTCGTAATCCTGCCAGCTCGAACGGGGCAGATTGAACAGCCGCTCGCGCGCCTGGAAAGCGGTTTCCGGATCCGGGTTCGGATCGATGAAGATGTCGCGGTGGTCGAAGGCCGCCACGAGCTTCAGGGCCCGCGACAGGAGCATGCCGTTGCCGAACACGTCGCCCGACATATCGCCGACGCCCGCCACCGTCACCGGCGTGGTCTGGATGTCGATATCCATCTCGCGGAAGTGGCGCTTCACCGCCTCCCAGGCGCCGCGGGCCGTGATGCCCATCTTCTTGTGGTCGTAACCCTGGCTGCCGCCGGACGCGAAGGCATCGCCGAGCCAATGTCCCTTCTCGATGGAGAGCGCATTGGCGATGTCGGAGAAGGTCGCCGTGCCCTTGTCGGCCGCGACCACGAGATAGGGATCGTCGCCGTCGTGACGCACGGTGTCGGCCGGCGGGACCACCTGATCGCCGACGATGTTGTCGGTGAGCTGCAGGAGCGTGCGCACGAAGATGCGGTAGCTCTCGGTGCCCTCCGCCAGCCAGGCCTGCCGGTCGCTCGCCGGCGGCAGGTGCTTGGGCACGAAGCCGCCCTTGGCGCCCACCGGCACGATCACGGCATTCTTGACCTGCTGTGCCTTGACGAGGCCCAGCACCTCGGTGCGGAAATCCTGCGGACGGTCGGACCAGCGCAGACCGCCGCGCGCCACCTTGCCGAAGCGCAGATGCACGCCTTCGACGCGGGGCGAATAGACGAAGATCTCGTAGAGAGGCCTGGGCAGCGGCAGTCCTTCCACCTTGGCGCATTCGAACTTGAACGCGATGGTCTGGCGCGGCAGGCCGTTGTCCTCGAGCTGGAAGAAGTTGGTACGGATGGCCGCTTCGATCAGGTTGACGAAGCGGCGCAGGATCCGGTCGTCGTCGAGGCTCGTGACCTCTTTCAGCTGCTCCTCGATCCGCTCGCGGATCGCCGCCTCGGCGGCCGCGCGTCCCTCGCCTTTTCGCGGGTCGAAGCGCGCATAGAAGAGCTTCACGAGATCGGCCGCGATGGCGCCGTGACGGGCGAGCGTCTCGGCGATGTAATCCTGCGCGTAGGTGACCTGGATCTGGCGCAGGTAACGGCCGAGCGCCCGCACCATGGCGACATCGCGCCAGCCGAGGCCCGCTTCGAGCACGAGGCGGTTGAAACCGTCCGATTCCGCAAGTCCCCGGAAGAGCGCGAGCAAAGCCGCTTCGATCAGAGCCTGAATCTCGTCGATCTTGATCACGCCGCCGGAGGCGCGCTCCAGGGTCATGTCGTGGAGCCACACCCGGTCCGTCGCGCTGAAGGCGACCCGGTAGGTACGCTCGTTGACGACGCGGAAGCCGAGATTTTCCAGAAGCGGCACCCGCTCCGACAGGGGCAGCGCCACATTGAGCGAGAACACCTTCAGGTTTACCCGGGTCTCGTCGTCGCCTTCGCGGCGATAGAGATCGACGGCGCGGGGGCGGGCCTCCGAGAGCTGCTCCAGGAGAGCGATGTCGGCGATGGCCTGCTCGGCCCCGAAGGCCTCGCGGTAGGCCGCGTTGAAGGCTTCGGCATAGCGGGACGCCAGGGCGCGCGCCCGGGCGCCGCCGACGCTGGCGTCGAGCGCGTCGCGCAGCGCATCGCTCCAGGTGCGGACGATGGCGGAAATCCCCTTCTCCAGGGTCTCGCGCGGCACGTCGGGGGTCTGGCCCTCGTCGCGACCGATGATGTAGTGGGTGCGGGCGAGCGGACCTTCCGGATAATCCGGATAGGAGGCGGAGATCCGGCCCTCGTAGATGCTGGCCAGGAACTGGCCGATGCGCTGGCGCGCCTGGGTGTCGTAACGGTCCTTGGGCACGAAGACGAGCACCGAGACGAAACGATCGAACTCGTCGACACGGGCGAGCGCCCTCACCCGCGGACGCTCCGACAGATTCATGATGTCGATGGCGAAGCGGTAGAGCGTGTCCTCGTCGATCTGGAACAGCTCATCGCGCGGATAGCTTTCGAGCACGTTGAGGAGCGCGCGGCCCGCATAGCTCGCCGGATCGAAGCCGGCGCGGGCGACGACCTTCGCCACCTTGAGGCGCAGGTAAGGCACCTCGCCCGTGGTGTTGGTGTAGGCGCTTGCCGTGAACAGGCCGACGATGCGCAGCTCGCCCCGCAGATGTCCGCTCTCGTCGAACAGCTTGACGCCGATATAGTCGAGATGGGCGCGGCGATGGACGCGGGATTTCACGTTCGCCTTGGCGATGATCAGCGCCTGCGGACGCGCCAGGAAGGCGCGGATTTCCGGCGTCATCGCCACCAGTTCGCGACCGCGGCGCAGCACGCGCACGGACGGATCGCGCAAGAGGCCGAGGCCCGAGCCTTCGACGGGATCGGCCGCCGTGTCGCCGGAGGGCAGGCGGTATTCGCGCAGGCCCAAGAACGTGAAGTTGTCCCGCGAGATCCAATCGAGGAAGGCGATGGCTTCCTTCACCTCGTCCTCCGGCAGCGGCGGAGGATTGAGGCGGTAATTGTGCACGATCTCGGCGACCCGGGCGCGCATGCCCGGCCAGTCGTGCACGGCCACGGAGACGTCCCTGTGCACCAGGCGCATGGCCTCGAGCAGGCGGGTGCGGGTTTCCGGATCGTCGATGCGGGGCAGGTGGATATGGATGAAGCTTTCGCGCTTCACGCCGAGCCGCAGGGCCGCGGTGGCCTCGCCGACGAGGCGCACGAGAGCGCCGCCCGCATCCCGCTCCACCGCCAGGATCGGGTGAGCCACAAGGAGCGGCTCATAGCCCTGGTCCACGACCTCGGCGAGGGTCGAATCGAGCAGGAAGGGCATGTTGTCGTTGACGATCTCGAGCACCATGATGTCCTGGCGCCGGCCTGCGCGCTCGATCTCGAAATCGAACAGGCGGATATCCGCGCCCTCGGTGGTGCGGGAGGCCTTGAGATGCTCAAAAGCTTCCGCAGCGAGATCCGCCAGCGTCTGCGGCGAATAGGGAACCAGATCCTCGGGCGGAACCCGCCCGTACAGATCGCGCACGAAGGTTGGCGGAATGGCTTTGTGCCCGGATTCCAGCACGGCGACGGCTTCTGCCGTCAACTCGCTTCCGCTGGTCGGTGTATCCAGCTTCATGCGCGCATCCTCTTAATCTATTTGGTCGCGGGAGCGTTGCCACAGTGTGGCAGGTTGCGCAACAAAAGCATAAGGTTCTGAACAAAGTAGGGTAAAGTTGTTGCGCTGCACAGGCACTTTACGCTGCCTGAGCCTCCTCCGACGACAGATTCGCGTCTCCCCATTCCTTCATCGCCATGAGCACCGGCTCCAGAGAGCGGCCGCGGACCGAGAGCGTATATTCGACCCGGGGTGGCACCTGGGCATAAACGGTCCGGATGATGAGACCGTCGGCCTCCAGCTCGCGCAGCTGGTGGGTGAGCATGCGCTGCGTGATGGACGGAATGAGCCGTCGCAATTCGTTGAAACGCAAGGTTCCGCGCAGGAGCTTGTAGAGAACGATGATCTTCCACTTGCCGTCGATCAGGCTCATCGTCCGCTCGACAGCGCATCCCTGAACCCTCTGCACCTTCTGTGACATCCCCGACATCACGGTATCCTTTTTGACACTATGGGCTGTTTTTGTGCGTTCTTGCGGACGCTAACACTATGCCCAACTATGCTCCCGTCAACAGGAGACATGCCATGCGCGCCGTCGGATACCAGCAATCCCTTCCCATCGACCAGGACGCCTCCCTCATCGACGTCGACCTGCCCCGCCCGGAGCCCGGCCCGCGCGATCTGCTCGTCGAGATCAAGGCGGTATCCCTCAATCCGGTCGACGCGAAGGTCCGTATGCGGGCGCAACCGGAGCCGGGCGGCGTGAAGGTTCTGGGCTTCGATGCGGCCGGCATCGTCCGAGGGGTGGGCAGGGACGTCTCCCTGTTCAAGGAAGGCGACGAGGTCTTCTATGCCGGCGCCATCACGCGCCAGGGCACCAATGCGGAATTCCATGCGGTCGACGAGCGGCTGGTGGGGGCGAAGCCGAAATCCCTCAAGTTCGAGGAAGCCGCAGCCCTTCCGCTCACCACGCTGACTGCCTGGGAGACCCTGTTCGACCGGCTGGACATCAAGCGTCCGGTGAAGGGCGCGGCCAATGCCATCCTGATCGTGGGCGGCGCCGGCGGCGTCGGCTCCATCGCGATCCAGCTTGCGCGCCGGCTCAGCGATCTGACCGTGATCGCCACCGCCTCGCGATCGGACACGCAGGCGTGGGTGAAGGAGCTCGGCGCCCATCACGTGATCGATCACAGCAAGCCGCTTGCCGCGCAGGTGGAGGCTCTAGGAATCGGCGCGCCGGCCTTCGTGTTTTCGATCACCCATACGGAGGCGCATTTCGCCGAGATCGCGAAAACCATTGCACCGCAAGGCCGTTTCGCCCTGATCGACGATCCGAAGGCGCCGCTCGACATCAGCCTCCTGAAGGGCAAGAGCGTCTCGATTCATTGGGAATCCATGTTCACCCGCTCCACCTTCCAGACCGCCGACATGGAGCGGCAGCACGAGATCCTGAACGAGGCGTCGCGTCTGGTGGATGCGGGCACGATCAGGACGACGTTGGCCGACATCATCGGGCCGATCAACGCCGCCAATCTCAAGCGCGCGCACGCTCTCATCGAAAGCAATCGCACACGGGGCAAGCTCGTGCTGTCGGGATTTTAGAAGCCCTCTCCCATCATCACCGGCCTTGTGCCGGTGATCCCGATGGATTGAAGCGCCGCCGTGTCATTCCCGGCCGGAGCGCAGCGGAGGTGAAGGGAATCCATAGCGCCCGTGAGTGGATCCCCTTCCCGCACTGTGTGCGCCGGGGATGACAACGGAGCGCTTCATTCGGCGCGGCGTTTTTCCTGATCGGAATGGCCGGAACAAGCCCGGCCATGACATGGGGCGGTTGTGAATTGTCTCTGAGCGTATTGTGCGGACCGATCGCGGCTCGCGTTAAACAAATGTTAACCGGCAAAAAGAGGGCTTTGCGATCTGGACCATCGCAAAGCCCTTTAAACAAGAGAAAAGGCTGCCTTGAAAGGCAGCCCTGTGCCTCGAGGGTGGCCCGGCCCTTCGTGCGACTCAGAGGGCTGGGGGGCTGACGTGTCCAAGCCGTTCGATGAGCCGGGCCGTCGAGGCAACTTGAGCATTAACGGCATTCAGTGCGGCTCCATCACGGCGCGAATGAGGCAGGAATAAGATTTGCAAAAGAACCCGTGATTCATCGTGTCATCATGGGTTGATCCCTTAGCCGCCGAAGCCCATCATCAGAGCATCTTTTTCGAGTGACGGGAGGCGTCATGAGCGAAGGTGACATCGCAGAGCCGCTGCGCGGCGGCTCGATGCAGGGTTCGGCCCACATCGTTCCTTTTCCCGCCGCGCCAAAACAGGTGTCCTTCGATCGTGCCGAGTTGCAGGCCATTCTCAATCTCTACGGCCGCATGGTAGCGGCCGGCGAATGGCGCGATTACGCGATCGACTTCATGCCCGAAAAGGCCGTCTTTTCCATCTTCCTACGCACATCCGAAATGCCCCTCTATCGGATCGAAAAGGACCCGAAGCTTGCCAAGAAGCAGGGAGCCTATTCGGTCATCGTCTCGACGGGCCTAATCCTGAAACGCGGACATGAACTCGACCGCGTGCTGCGCGTGCTCGACAAGCCGAAGGTCGTGTCGGCTTAAGCGACGGGCAATGGACGCGTCGGCGGTTCCTGCATGCCACGGCCGAGGGGCCGCTGCATCAGCACGGTGGAGAGCCAGCGTCCGTGCTTGTAGCCGATACCCTTGAGGATTCCGGCGGGCTCGAAACCGAGGCTTCTGTGCAAGCTGATGGAGCCTTTCGATTCCTCGTCGCCGATGACGGCCACCATGAGCCGGAAATCCCGCTTCTCGCATTCCTTGATCAGGGCGGTGAGCAGCAGACGCCCGACGCCCTGCCCCTGCGCCGACGGGGCGACATAGATCGAATCCTCCACCGTCGAACGATAGGCCGGCCGCGTGCGGTAGGCTCCCGCATAGGCATAGCCGAGGATCGTGCCGTCCTTCTCCGCGACGAGATAAGGATAGCCGCCCTCCAGGATAGCGGCGCGGCGGCGCGTCATCTCCGCCTTGTCAGGAGAATCGAGTTCGAACGAGGCCGTGCCATACGTCACCGCATGGGCATAGATCGCCGTGATGGCATCGAGATCGGATTCGGACGAAGGGCGGACGAGAATGCTCATGGGATTTTTCTAGAGCATTTTCAGAGCGAGAAGGAATAGCATTCCGGCCTGGGAAGACTGTCTTTTCATCACCATTTTGCCTAAACATGAGGCATCATCGGAAAGGCTTGCGCGTGAACGAGCTCAGCCCAACCAAGCCGCAATCACCCGCCGCCGCCAGAACGCAGACCGCCGTGGTCTGGACCGCGATCCTGGCCTCCAGCATGGTTTTTGCCGACGGTGCCATCGTCACCGTCGCGATGCCGCAGATGCGCGAGAGCCTTCAGGCCTCCCTGGCCGAGATCCAATGGGTCACCAATGCCTACGTGTTGACGCTGTCAGCGTTCCTGCTCCTTGGCGGCGCGGCCGGGGATGCCTATGGCTTGAGACGGATCTTCATGATCGGCATCGCCTGCTTCGGCCTGACCTCCCTGTGGTGCGGCCTGTCCGGGTCGGCCGGGATGCTGATCGCGGCCCGGGCGTTTCAGGGGATCGGCGGCGCCCTGCTGGTACCGGGGTCCCTCGCCCTGATCAGCGCCCATTTCCCGAAAGATGCGCGGGGCAAGGCCATCGGCACCTGGGCGGCAGCCTCGGGCATCGCCGCGGCGCTCGGGCCGATTCTCGGCGGCTGGCTCATCGATATCGGCCCCTGGCAGGCGATCTTCTGGATCAACATCCCCCTTGCGGCTCTCGCCCTCTGGCTGTGCTGGCGGCATGTGCCGGAAAGCCCGGTGGCACGACGGATTGCCATGGACTGGCTGGGCGGCGGACTCGCCGTCCTGGCGCTGGGCCTCCTCGCCTACGGGCTGACGGCGCTCGGTGAGCGGGAGAGCCACAAGGGTATCGCGGCCTTGCTGACGCTCGCCGGGGTGGCGGCTCTCGGCCTCTTCATCCTGCACGAAAAGCGCTGTGCCGCCCCGATGATGCCGCTCGACCTGTTTCGCGTCCCGGCCTTCGCCAATGTCAATGCGCTGACCCTGCTGCTCTATTTCGCGCTGAGCGGCGCTCTGTTCTTCCTGCCGACGGCATTGATCGAGGCCCATGGCTATTCAGCCGCCAAGGCAGGCTCCGTGTTCCTGCCCTTCACCCTCCTGATGGCCGTGCTCTCCCGGCTCGGCGGCGTGATGGCCGACCGGTTCGGCACCCGCATGCTCCTTACGATAGGTCCTCTGATCACGGGCTTAAGCTTCGCGCTCCTGGCCCCGGCCGTCCTTCACGGCGGCTACTGGCTCGCGGTCGTGCCGGTCATGGCCGTCATGGGGATCACGGTCGCGCCGCTGTCGACGACGGTCATGAATGCCGCCCCGGACGAGCGCATCGGCGTGGCCTCCGGCGTCAACAACGCGATCTCCCGCGTCGCGGGACTGATCGCCGTCGCGGGGCTCGGCGTCATCGCCACCTTCGGCTTTCAGCGCGCCGCCGCATGGGCGAACCCGGAACTGGCGGATCTCTTCGGGCAGGCGACCTTCGGCGCAATCCCGCATAGTTCCCCGCCTCACCGCCCGACGCCCTTCAGGAGCTCTATGCCACGGCCATGATCGGCGGGTTCGGACTGGTAGCCCTGATCTGCGCCGCTGCGGCCGGTGCGAGCGCGTATTTCGGCTACCGCTCGGCACTCTCGGGGCAGGCGTAGATCCATTTACCTTTGGCGTTTGTCTCTTTGACGAACCCGCCTGTGCAAATGACTCGTCGTTTGTCCGGTTTGAGCGTTAACTGCATTTGCTGGGGCCAAACTCTGACGGACGAGGTGAGCCATGGCCATGTATCTTACGCGCTTCAGCTACACGCCCGAAACCTGGGCACGCCTGATCGAAAATCCGGAGGATCGACGCGCGGCGGCGAGTTCTTACATCGAATCGGTCGGCGGAAAGCTACATGGGTTTTGGTACGCCTTCGGCGAGCACGATGGCTGGAATTTATGGGAGGCGCCGGACAACGTATCGATGGCGGCCGTTGTGCTTGCCATCGGGGCGGGAGGTGCGCTCCGCTCCTGTGAGACGACCGTCCTCCTCAGCGTCGAGGACCTGATGGAAGCCCTCGGGAAGGCGAAGTCGGTCAGGTATCGCCCGCCGGGAGCATGAAGGTTCGTCAAGCCTATCCT
>KI911965.1:884506-890871 GCA_000517005.1 Microvirga lupini | reverse complement strand
CGCCCAAAGAAAAGCCCCGGCTTTTGGCCGGGGCTTCGCGATCGCTCGATCCGCCCGTCCTTACTCGTTGCGGTTGCCCACGAGAGCGAGGAGGAACTGGAACATGTTGATGAAGTCCAGGTAGAGCGTCAGGGCGCCGAACACGGAGGCCTTGCCGGCAGCCTCGGAGTCGAGGTTGCCGTACAGGTACATCTCCTTCAGCTTCTGCGTATCGTAGGCCGTCAGGCCCGCGAAGATCAGAACGCCGATCACGGAGATGCCGAACTGCAGGGCGCTCGACGCGACGAAGATGTTCACGATCGAGGCCAGGATCAGGCCGACGAGGCCCATGATCAGGAACGAGCCCATGCCCGACAGGCTGCGGTTCGTGGTGTAGCCCCACAGCGACAGCGAGCCAAAGGCCGCGGCCGTGATGAAGAACACCTGCACGACGCTCGCGCCGGTGTAGCGGATGAGAAGCGTCGAGAGCGAGGCGCCCATCACCGCCGCGAAGGCGAAGAAGGTGCCGCGGGCCGCAGCCGCCGACATCCGGTCCATGCGGAACGAGAAGAAGAAGATGAAGGCCAGAGGCGCCAGCGCCACGATCCACATCAGCGGCGTGGTGTAGAGGGTCACGCCGAACTGGGTGAGCCCGATCGTGCCGATCCGGGCGACGGCCGCAGCCGGATCGCTCGTCGTGGCGAGCATGTTCACGCCGAGTGCGACCAGGGCCGAGATGGCAAGGCCCAGGACCATGTTGTTGTAGACGCCGAGCATGAAGGCGCGCAGGCCCTGGTCGACCTGTGCCTCCGTCCGGGCAAAGCCGGTGCCATAGGCGTGTTGGTTTTGCTCATACGGTTGCATCGGAGTCCTTTCTCGCGGTGTCCCGTGTGTTCCCTCGAAAGGCTGGGAAGTCAGCCCTCGGCCGCCGCAAGTTTTCGACGGCACCTGAAATATGAGAGGGCGGCCGTCATTCCGCAAGAGGGAGGGCCAAGCTTCAAACCTTCGTGAAAAAGAAAAACGAGGAGCAGAGTTGATGCTGTTCCTCGTTGAATTCGGCGCGATCCTTTATAACGCCGGCGTGATCCGGGAGATTAAAGATTTCTTAAGTAGGAAGCCGGCTTTTGACTTAAGATTCGCCACGTTCCCATCAGGCCTAATCCCACGCTCACGAAAACGGCCAAGGCTGAAGCCAGAACGGCTCCCGACAAATCTAGCGTAAAGCTTAAGGACATGACTCGGGTGACGATGAAATAGGATGCGATCGTTCCGGCCAGCAGGCCGAACAAAGCCGTGGCGAGGCCCAGCAATCCATATTCGAGCGCATAGGCCGAGATCAGCCGGGCCCGGGTGGCGCCTAAGGTCTTCAGCACCACCGCATCGTAGAGGCGCGCCCGATGACCGGCCGCCAGGGCGCCGGCCAGAACCAGAAGGCTTGCGATCAGCGCGATGGAGCTTGCGCCGCGGATCGCCATGACGAGCTGCGAAACCACGTCGTTCACTGCCTCGAGGGCATCCTTCACCCGCACGCTCGTGACCATGGGATAGGCCTGCGCGGAGCTTCTCAAGATGCGGGCGTCGAGCGCCGCATCCGAGCCGTTCGGGAAGGTCACGGTGGCGAGATGCGTGTGCGGCGCGCCGGCAAAGGCGTTGGGCGAGAACACCATGACGAAGTTGATGCCCATGGTGCGCCATTCGATCTCGCGCAAATTGGCGATGGTGGCGCTGATGTTGCGCCCGAGCACGTTGACGGTGATCTCGTCGCCGATCTTCAGCCCGAGACCTTCGGCGATCTTGCGGTCGAAGGAGACCAGCGGCCTGCCCCGGTAATCCTCCGGCCACCACTCGCCCTGCACGATCTTCGAGCCCTCCGGCGGCGCCTTGGCATAAGTGATGCCACGGTCGCCCTCCAGCACCCAGGACACGTCCTCGGGCGCCTTGACTTCGGCGACGGGCCGCCCGCCGAGCGTCACGAGACGCCCGCGCATCATCGGCACGCGCTCGATATGGGCGTCGGAGGCCTGTTGTTTCAGGAAACCCTCGAAGGAATCTGCCTGCTGGTTCGGGATGTCGAGGAAGAAGAAGCTCGGCGCGCGCTCCGGCAGGCTCTGCGTCAGCTGGCGGGTCAGGTTGCTGTCGATGAGCGCAAGCGTCACGAGGAGCGTGATGCCGAGACCCAGCGACAGCACCAGCGACGGGGTGAGCGCGCCGGGCCGGTGGATGTTGGCGAGCGCAAGCCGCGGCGCCGTCCTGCGAGGGCGCGGCAGGCGGCGGGCGAGCGCCATGATGCCGAGAGCCACGAGCCGCAGGAGCAGGAAGGACCCGGCAGCGGCGCCGACGAACATGAGCGCAATGCGCCGGTCATAAGCCGCGAGCAGGGACAGCCCGACGAGGGCAGCGACGGACAGCACGAGGGCCGTCAGGTAGCGCTTGCGCGGCCAGCGCCGCTCCGGGTCGATCTGGTCCCGGAAGAGGCCGGAAACCGGCACGTCATGCGCCCGTCCTAAGGGAGCCAGCGCGAAGACCAGGGCCGTGAGGATTCCGTAGAGGAGCGCGATCCCGAGTTCGCTCCAGGCCAGAGTCGGCTGGATCGGAATCGGCAGGAGGTGACCGAAGAGCCCGTTGATCACGAAGGGCAGCACAGCCCCGAAGGCCAGGCCGATGCCGATGCCGAGGAGCGCGATCAGCATCACCTGCGTGAGATAGAGCAGCACCACCTGCCCGCCGGGAGCGCCTAGGCTCTTGAAGGTGGCAATGGAGGCGCGCTTGCGATCGACGAAGCCGCGCACCGCATTCGCGACGCCGACACCGCCGACGAGAAGTGCGGTCAAGCCGACCAGGGTGAGGAACTGGGTGAAGCGCTCGATGTTGCGGGCAAAGCGCGGATCCGCGTTGAGGCGGGTGCGGATGTTCCAGCCGGCCTCCGGCAGGACGCGGTTCGCCTCCGCCTCGATCCGAGTCAGGCCCTCCTCAGTCGACTGCTCCGGCGGCAGGGTGAGCCGGTAGGTCCAGCGCACGAGGCTTCCGGGCTGGACGAGGCCGGTGGCCTTCAGGGCCTCCTGCGAGAGCAGGAGCCGCGGCCCGAAGCCGATGCCGTCGGCGATCTTGTCGGGTTCGGAGACGAGACGCGCCCGCAATTCCACGTTGGCTGCGCCGACCGTCACCCGGTCCCCCACCTTCAGGTCGAGGCGGGCGAGAAGCGCCGGATCGACTGCTGCCCCGAAGGCGCCGTCGCGCTCGGCGAACACCTCCGCGGGCGACAGCTGCGGATCGGTTTCGAGCACGCCGACATTGGGATAGCCCCCATCGACGGCCTTCATCTCCACCAGGCCCGACCCCTTGTCGCCGGCCAGCGCCATGGCCCGCATGGTGGCGACGACGTTGACCCGGCCTTTGGACTCGAGGAACGCCCGCTCGGGCGCCCCCGCCTCCCGCTGGAGCAGGGAGAAGGCCATGTCGCCGCCGAGAATCCGGCGGCCTTCGCGGGAGATGCCTTCCGTCAGGGAGCGGGACAGAGACGAGACGCTGGCAATCGCCGCCACGCCAAGCGCGATGCAGGCGAGAAAAATGCCGAACCCTCGCAAGCCCCCACGCAGTTCACGAAAGGCGAGGCGCAGCAGGAGGGGCAGGCGCGACCCGGATGCGGGACGTCCCTGCGGCGTGGCGGGAAGGGAGCCGTGCATGACTTAGATCCTCATGCCACGGCCGAGGCCGCACCGGCCTCCACCTGCCCCGAGCGCAGGCGCACCATGCGGTCGCAGAGGCGGGCGAGATTGAGATCATGCGTTACCAGGACGAGGGTGGCGCCCCGGTCGCGCTTGAGGGCAAAGAGCAGGTCGATGATGGAGCCGCCCGTGTTCTCGTCGAGATTGCCGGTGGGCTCGTCGGCCACGAGAATCGCCGGATTGGGCACGATGGCACGGGCGATCGCCACGCGCTGCTGCTCGCCGCCCGAGAGCTGCGCCGGATAATGGTGCAGGCGTTGCCCTAAGCCCACCGCCTGCAACTCGGCTTCAGCCCGTTCGAAAGCATCGCTTTCGCCGGCGAGCTCCAGGGGCAGCGCCACGTTCTCCAAAGCCGTCATGGTGGGAACGAGGTGGAAGGACTGGAACACGATGCCAATCCGCCGGCCGCGAAAGCGCGCCAGCGCATCCTCGTCCAGGCCCGACAGATCCGTTCCGTCGACGATCACCTTGCCGGAATCGGGACGCTCGAGCCCTGCCATGGTCATGAGCAGGGTCGACTTGCCCGAGCCCGAGGGACCGATCAGGCCCACCGCCTCGCCCCTGTCGACTTCGAGCGAAATTCCCTTGAGAATATGCACCCGCGCGGCTCCGCGCCCGAGACTCAAATCGACATCGTGCAGCGCGATGGTCTTGTCCTGCATGCCCATTCACCCGATCTGTTGGAAACTTAACGACACCCGGTTTAGTCCGGTAGAGATGGGAAGCCTATCGATGAAGCGCCAATCCGGCCCATTCATGACGATCATTTTTGCGTGTGCGGCGGCCCTTGCCGCCATGATCGCTCCCCTCCCCGCAGCCCAGGCACAAGACCAGCCGATCCGTCTCGTGGCGCTCGGCGACAGCCTGAGCGCCGGCTACAACCTGCCGCAGGAGGCGGTGTTCCCGACGGTGCTGGAGCGCGCCCTGCAGGCGAAGGGCTACAACGTGGAGGTCGCCAATGCGGGCGTCTCCGGCGACACCTCCTCGGGCGGCCTCGACCGGCTCGACTGGTCCGTGCCGGACGGCACCGACGGGGTCATCCTCGAACTCGGCGCCAACGACATGCTGCGCGGCCTCGATCCGGCCGGGATCCGCAAGAACCTGGAGACCATCGTGGAGCGGCTCAAAAGCCGCAACATCCCGGTGATGCTGGCCGGCATGCTCGCCTCGCGCAATCTGGGCCACTCCTACACGGAACAGTTCGACACCATCTACACGGACATTGCGAAGAAGCACGACCTTGTGCTCTATCCCTTCTTCCTGGACGGAGTCGCCGGCGAAAGATCCCTCAACCTGCCCGACGGGATGCACCCGACGGCCAAGGGCGTCGAGATCATCGTCGAGCGCATCCTGCCCAGCGTCGAGAACTTTCTCGCCCGTCTGTCTCAGCGCTGATCGTCGTCAGTGCCTCATTCTCGCCTGAACGCGGCGGATCATGTCCCCGCGAGGAGCCTTGACTTATGGAATACCGCCGCCTCGGCCGCACGGATCTCAATGTCAGCCTCATCTGCCTCGGCACCATGACCTGGGGCGAGCAGAACACCGAGGCCGACGGCCACGCCCAGATGGACTACGCCCTCGACCAGGGCATCAACTTCTTCGACACGGCCGAGCTCTACTCGATCCCGCCCCGGCCGGAGACTCAAGGGTCCACCGAGCGGATCATCGGCTCCTGGTTCAAGGCGCGAAGCAGCCGCGACAAGGTGATCCTCGCCACGAAGGTGATCGGCCGCTCCGACAGCACCTGGTATCGGGACGACGGCTCCAAGGGCGAGCTCTCGCGGGCCCAGATCGAGGAAGCGGTGAACAAGAGCCTGAAGCGGCTGCAGACGGATTACATCGATCTCTACCAGATCCACTGGCCCGACCGCCCCATGCCCTGGGGCTCGAACCCGACGATCTTCCACCTCCAGGAAGGTCCATCCCACCCCATCGCCGAGACGGTCGAGATCATGACCGACCTGGTGAAGGCCGGGAAGATCCGCCATTTCGGCCTCTCCAACGAGAGCGCCTGGGGCACCATGACCTTCCTCAAGCACGCGGACGCCAAGGGCCAAGCCCGGGTGCAGTCGGTGCAGAACGCCTACAACCTCCTCAACCGCACCTACGAGATCGCGCTAGCGGAGGTCTCCATGCGCGAGAATGTCAGCCTGCTCGCCTATTCGCCGCTGGCGCAAGGATACCTGACCGGCAAGTACCTCGACGGCGCCCGCCCGCCGGGCGCGCGCACGACTCTGTTCAACCGCGGCCAGCGCTACGAGAACCCGACCGCCGAAGCCGCCATCCGCAAATATATCGCGCTCGCCAAGGAGTTCGGCCTCGATCCGGCCCAGATGGCGCTCGCCTTCGTCAATTCCCGTCCCTTCCTCACGTCGAACATCATCGGCGCGACTTCGATGGAGCAGCTGAAGACGGACATCGGCTCGATCGATGTGACGATCACGCCGGAGCTGGAGGAGCGCATCAACGCGATCCATGTCGAGCACTGCAACCCCTGTCCGTAACGATCACAGCGTCATCCCGGACGAAGCGCAGCGAAGATCCGGGATCGTATGACGAGTAACGCGCCAACCTGCCCTCTCCCCCCTTGTGGGGGAGAGTTTGGGGGAGAGTTGGAGAGGGGGGTGGAGCGCCGAACTGGAACCAGCAGGGCGCCGACAT
>KI911965.1:880651-884406 GCA_000517005.1 Microvirga lupini | reverse complement strand
AGAGTATTGGATCCTCTTCCCGGTCCTATGGGCCGCCGGGGATGACAATGGTGCGTTTCGCCCTTGCATCCTCGTGGCCTTGGGACTAGCCCTCCCGTACGAACCCCGAGACTGAAACGATCCCATGACACGCAACCGCATCGCGCAGCTGGCGCCCGGCACCGCCTTGTGCGCGGCGATCGCGCTTGCGGCGATAGGCCTGCAATGGGTGGAGGAACATTGGTCCGGGCGGCCGTGGCTCGAGGCGCTCGTCATTGCGATCCTCATCGGCACCTTCGTGAGAACCCTCTGGACGCCGGACAGGCGCTGGGTGCCCGGCATCGGCTTTTCCGCCAAAACCCTGCTCGAGATCGCCGTGATGCTTCTGGGCGCCTCGATCAGCTTTCAGGCCGTTCTCGATGCGGGGCCGGGACTCATCCTCGGCATTGCCGCCGTGGTGGCGCTCGCCATCGGGGCAAGCTACGGGCTCGGCCGCTGGCTCGGGCTGCCGAAGCGCATGGCGATGTTGGTCGCTTGCGGCAACTCGATCTGCGGCAATTCGGCGATTGCAGCCGTGGCGCCCGTGATCGGGGCGAAGCCGGAGGATGTCGCCTCGTCGATTGCGTTTACGGCCATCCTCGGCGTGATCGTCGTGCTCGCCCTGCCCCTGCTGGTGCCGCTCATCGGCCTGTCGGCGACCCAATACGGCGTGCTTGCGGGGCTTACGGTTTATGCGGTGCCGCAGGTGCTGGCCGCCACCGTGCCGGTGAGCCTCGTCAGCACGCAGCTCGGCACGCTGGTGAAGCTCGTGCGCGTGCTGATGCTGGGGCCGGTGGTGATCGCCCTGTCGCTCGTCGCAGGCCGTGGCACGAAGAACGCGAAGCCGAGCCTGTCGTGGAACCGGCTCGTGCCATGGTTCATCATCGGATTCCTGAGCCTCGCCTTGCTGCGCTCCCTCGGGGTCATTCCCGACGCGGTCTTGCAGGCCATAGGGCCGACGGCAACGCTCCTCACCATCATCTCCATGGCGGCCCTGGGCCTCGGCGTGGATCTCAAGGTGCTCAGGAGCGTCGGCGCACGGGTGACGCTCGCCGTGACGCTCTCGCTCCTGGTCCTGATCGCGATCAGCCTGGGGCTCATCCGGCTCCTCGACATCGCCTGAGGCCTTGAAACCGCGCCTCCGCGCTTCATCACTAACGTCAATCCATCCTTACGATGAAGTGCGCTCATGCCCCGCCTGACCGAAACCGAACGTTCCGAACTCCTGCCCGCCCTCGACGGCTGGGCGCTCGTCGAAGGCCGCGACGCGATCACCAAGCGTTTCGTCTTCGACGACTTCAATGCCGCCTTCGGCTGGATGACCCGCGTCGCCCTCGTGGCCGAGGCCATGAATCACCATCCCGACTGGAGCAACAGCTACAACAAGGTCGAGGTGACGCTCGCGACCCATGATGCCAAGGGCCTGACGCGCCGCGACATCGAGCTGGCGCAGCGCATGGACCAATTGGCGGCAGGATTGTTGAAGCGATAGGCCATGGTCGAGACGTGCATCCGCACGGGCGGCTGTGCCTGCGGGCAGCTGACCTTCAAGACAAGGGGTGAGCCGAAGCGCGTGGGGCTCTGCCATTGCATGACCTGCCGCAAGATCAGCGGCGCCCCGTTCAATGCCTATGTGATCTTCGCCATCGATCAGGTGACGATTTCAGGCGACTTTCGGAGCTGGTCCGCGACGCCGGAATCCGAACGCTGCTTCTGCCCAGCCTGCGGCTCGCAGGTGTTCGACCGGGACTCCGACACCGAGATCGAGATCAAGCTCGGCGCTTTCGATGAGCCTAACCTTTTCACGCCGACCTATGAAGCCTGGGCCAAGCGCCGGGAGCACTGGCTCCGCACCCCGGATCTCGAGAGCTTTCCCGAGAACCGGGGCAAAGCTTCGTAAGCGTTTCCTATTTCGGCTGCATGCGCAGCGCGCCGTCGAGGCGGATGCCTTCGCCGTTGAGCATGTCGTTCTCGATGATGGCCTTCACCAGCGCGGCATATTCCTCCGGCCGTCCGAGGCGCGAGGGGAACGGCACGTTGGCTTCAAGTGCCTTGCGGTAATCCTCGGCGATGCCCTCGAACAGAGGCGTGTGGAACAGGCCCGGCATGATCGTCATGACCCGGATGCCGAAGCCGGACAGGTCGCGGGCCACGGGAAGAGTTAAGCCCAGCACGCCGCCCTTGGAGGCGGCATAAGCGGCCTGCCCGATCTGGCCGTCCTGCGCCGCCACCGACGAGGTGTTGACGATGACGCCGCGCCCGCCGTCCGGCGTGACCGGATCGAGCCCGGCCATGGCCGTGGCGCATTTCGTGATCATGGCATAGGTGCCGATTAGGTTGATTTCGACTGCGCGGCGAAAGCTCGCCACATCATGGGGAATCAACTCGCCGGTTTCGCGTTTTTTCGCAACCGTGCGCTTGCCCGGCGCGATGCCGGCGCAATTGACGAGAATGCGCTCGATCCCGTTGGCCGCGCGGGCCGCGGCGAGGGCCGAATCGATGGACGCTTCGTCCGTCACGTCGGCCTTGCAGAAGACCGCCCCGATTTCCCGGGCAACCTCCTCGCCGCGCTCCGCGTTCATATCCAGGATGGCGACCTTTGCGCCGTTGGAGGCGAGCATGCGGGCCGTGGCCTCGCCGAGGCCCGAGGCGCCTCCGGTGACGACGGCTGCCATCAAATTGTCGAGCTTCATCGCTTTTCTCCCTTAGCGCATCGTGCGGACCCGGAAGGCCACGTCAGTGAAAAGCGGATCCGGTTTTCCGCACGATGCGCTCTTCAAAGAGTAGAGCATCGGATCAGATCCGATGCTTTAGGTGCGGGGATGTCTTAAGGTATCCTCCTTCGCACAGGAACCAGACGATAGTCAGGAGCCGGTTGAATGAGTGAATCCTTCATGAAGCCTTTCACCAAGGCCGAGATGGAGGCCATCCGCAAGGAGACCCGCGACGAGGAAGGCCTGAAGCGGCGGTTCTGGGCCAAGCTCAAGCGGGTTGCCGGCAAGATCCCGTTCACTGAGGACCTCGTGGCCGCCTTCTTCTGCGCGACCGATCCCTCGACCCCGAGCCGCGTGAGGCTCATCCTCCTCGGAGCGATCGCCTATTTCGTGTTTCCCACGGATGCCGTCACCGACCTTCTGCCCCTGTTCGGCTTTGCCGATGACGCAGCGGTCCTGGCCGCCGCGATCACGCAGGTGGCCGGCTCCATTACGGAAGAGCACAAGCAAAGGGCACGCAAGGCCCTGAACGAGACGGCCGGACAACCTTAATGTTGTGTTTTACAGCCTCCGTATCGCATTTTTAGGATCATATTCAGAACAAAGAATATTGACTTATTGCAATGTTACTATAGTTACTGTAGGGATATCTCGTTCGCAAAAATGTCATTTCGTTTCCTCCGGCTCTTAAAGACGAACAAGCTTTGCAAAAACACCTCCGGGGCCGCTTCGGCGGCCCCTTTTTATTGGGCTCCGGTTCAGATCGAACTGCCATCCTGATCACCACCGCCACGTTTCGACGCATCGCCAATCCCTTGGCGCAGCCTTAACGGAGATGGTGAAGAGTTCTTAACCATCCGCCTGTATGGTCCGCCCCATGATTACTGCATCTCTCCTGCGCGGCATCGCCGCGGGCATCCTTTCCGCTATCGTCGTCATCGGAACCGGGCCTGCAGCTCTGGCTCAGTCCCAACGCGGGCAGCAATCGACCCGATCGACTCCTGCCAAGCCTGCGGCGAAGCC
>KI911965.1:879300-880551 GCA_000517005.1 Microvirga lupini | reverse complement strand
TGCCAAGAAGTGGCTGGAACAAACCTCGTCATCAATCGTCTGACCCGATATCAGCAAGCCTCGGGAGGTGCCGCATGCCCCGTCTGTTCACCGGCATCGAGATCCCGGCCGAGATCGGCCTCGCCCTTTCGAGCTTTCGCGGCGGCCTTCCGGGCGCGCGCTGGATCGATCCCGAGAACTATCACCTGACCCTGCGCTTCATCGGCGATATCGACGACCGCATGGCAGACGACGTCACGTCCATCCTCGGCGAGAGGCGCCAACGCGCTCCTCTCACCATCACCATCGACGGTCTCGACACCTTCGGCGGCGGGAAGCCGCGCGCCGTTTTCGCCCGCACCTCCGGCAACGGCGAGCTGAACGAGCTGCAGGCGGAACAGGAACGCCTCCTGCGCCAGATCGGCCTGCCGCCGGAGACGCGCAAGTTCACCCCGCATGTGACCCTGGCGCGCCTGCGCAACGTCTCGCCCATCGACGTGGCGGACTACATCGCGGTCCGCGGCCATTTCCCGAAACTCACCTTCACGGCCGATCGCTTCGTTCTGTACTCCTCCCGGAACTCCGTGGGCGGCGGGCCCTACATCGTCGAGGCGGCCTATCCCTTGAGCTAGCTCGACGGGCGAGTGCAAGCCCGTTACATCCGTCAAATGGCCTCGCTCATCTTCATCACCCATCCCGAAGTGGTCATCGACCCCGACCAGCCCATCCCCGAATGGCCCCTGAACGCCACCGGGCGCGCCCGCATGGAGCGTTTCGCCGGGCTGCTCGCGGACAGGGACGTGTCCGGCGTCTATGCCAGCACCGAGCGGAAAGCGATGGATGGCGCCGCCATCGTGGCGGAGCGCCTCGGCCTCTCCTACGAGACCGACGAGGACTTGGGCGAGAACGACCGTTCCGCGACGGGGTACATCGCGCCGCCGGAATTCTGGGACGTGGTGTGCGAATTCTTCGGCCGCCCGCACGAGAGCATCCGCGGCTGGGAGCGCGCCGTCGACGCGCAGACGCGCATCGTGAACGCTATCAGCCGGATCCTGCGCGAGGACGAGACCTCCGGAGATATCGTCGTGGTCTCCCACGGCGCCGTCGGATGCCTGCTCACGGCCCATCTGCAGAAGGTCGAGATCGGCCAGGAAAGCCGCCCCCAACATCCCGGCGGCGGCTGCTTCATCGTCATCGACCGCGATTCGTTCACGCTGACGCAGGACTGGCGCGCCATCGAGGATGGGTTTGCCGTTTGAGGAAACTCTCGCT
>KI911965.1:872015-879200 GCA_000517005.1 Microvirga lupini | reverse complement strand
GCAGCCGCTGCCGCCAAGCCGGCCCAGGCGGCAACGGGCCCGGGCGGCGCTTCGCTCGTCACGTCGTATGGTGACTGGGGCGTCTACACGGCTCAGACCGGCCGCTCGAAGATCTGCTATGCTCTGAGCCAGCCCAAGGACCGGCTGCCGAAGAACCTGAACCGGGATCCGGCCTATCTCTTCGTGTCCTTCCGTCCGGCCGAGAACGTGAAGAACGAGGTCGCCCTGGTCCTCGGCTTCGCGGCGAAGGAGAACGGCCCGGCGGAGGCCGCTGTCGGCAATGCGTCCTATGCCCTGATCACCAAGGCCACGAACGCCTGGCTCAAGAACCCCGCCGAGGAAGGCCAAGCCATCAGCACCATGGCACGAAGCGGAACCATGACCGTGAAGACGCAGTCGGCCCGCGGCTCGAGCCTGACGGATCGCTATTCCCTGAACGGCTTCAGCAAGGCTTTGGAGCACGCCCGCAAGGAATGCGCGTCCTAAAGAAGCTTCCCAAGCGGTTGAAAATCGGCACGCCGATGAGCATGTTCCGGGCCTGAAACCCGGAATTTTGCTTTTGAAGCTCACCTTTCTGACGCAATCGTGTTATAGGGCCGCTTCAACCCCAACAACGAGGCTGAAGATTTCCCATGGCGACGGTGCTCGACATCGCCAAGCATAACCCCAATGCGGCTCCCGTAGCCGTGAGCGATGCCGCACGCGCGGCCGGGTTCATCGAAAAGACGGCGGAGCTGAACGTCGTGGCCGGGGCCGCTCCGGGCGGCGCTTCGCTGATCGGCCTCACCCGCGACCAGCTCAAGGATTCGCTTTCCGCCATCGGCGTGCCGGAGCGCGAGCTCAAGATGCGCGTCGCCCAGCTCTGGCACTGGATCTATTTCCGCGGGGCGAAGGACTTCGCCGAGATGACCAATGTGGGCAAGGAGCTGCGCGCCAGGCTGGCAGCCGACTACACGCTCGCCCGCCCGCAGGTGGTCTCCGAGCAGGTCTCGAAGGACGGCACCCGCAAATGGCTCATCCGCATGCCCTCCACCGGCCCGCTGGACAAGGGCGCGGAGATCGAGTGCGTGTACATTCCGGAGGTCGACCGCGGCACGCTCTGCGTGTCGAGTCAGGTCGGCTGCACGCTCACCTGCTCCTTCTGCCACACGGGCACCCAGCGGCTGGTGCGCAACCTGACCTCGGCCGAGATCGTGGCGCAGCTCATCGTCGCCCGCGATTCCATCGGCGACTGGCCCGATGCCACCCCGCCGGAAGGCGCCTTCGTTCCCACCGACGGCGGACGCTTCGTGTCCAACATCGTGTTCATGGGCATGGGCGAGCCGCTCTACAACATCGGTGACGTGATCGCCGCCATCGGCGTCATGTCGGACAACGAGGGCCTCGGCCTCTCGCGCCGGCGCATCACCGTCTCCACCTCCGGCGTCGTGCCGCAGATGGAGCGTCTAGGCGCAGAAGCCAACACCATGCTGGCGATCTCGCTCCACGCGGTGCGCGATGAGCTGCGCGACGTGCTGGTGCCGATCAACCGCAAATACGACATCAAGCAGCTGCTCGACGCCTGCCGCGCCTATCCGGGCCTGTCGAATGCCCGCCGCATCACCTTCGAGTACGTGATGCTGAAAGGTGTGAACGATTCCGATGCGGATGCCCGCGAGCTCGTGCGTCTGCTCAAGGGCATTCCGGCGAAGATCAACCTGATCCCGTTCAATCCCTGGCCCGGCTCGAAATACGAGTGCTCGGACTGGGAGCGGATCGAACGCTTCTCCGAGATCGTCTACCGCGCGGGCTATGCCTCGCCGGTGCGCACGCCGCGCGGCCGCGACATCCTCGCCGCCTGCGGCCAGCTCAAGAGCGAGACCGAAAAGCTGCGCGCCCGCGCCCGCATGATGGCCGAACAGGGCATTGGGGCTGAAGGCGTCTATGCTCTGGGCGATGGGGAGTAGCCTCGAAGGCTCCCCGGTCGGCGCTAAGAAAACTTCACAACCTCTCCCACGTCATGGCCGGGCCTGTCCCGGTCATCCCGCTTTGAAGAGCTCTGCGCCACTCGGATCGAGATCACCGGCACAAGACCGGTGATGACGGGAGAGGACATTTGAAGCCCTTATCGATCGGCGCGGCCTGAAGGTCCTCACTAGGCTCTAAGCGTTGTCCCGCACCGCCTGTGCGCGTTTGCCCGCCTGAGAGACACGCCCGACATCCATGGGATTGACGATCCGGTCACGGCGGCTGCTTGCGACCTTGCGCATGCCCTTCTGCGGCGTCCTGCCGGAATCGGGCCGCGCCGACGCCTCCGCGTCCTGTCGCAGGGCGAGTGCCCGGCGGGCGTTGGCGCGAAGCTCCTCCGCTTTCCGGCGCGTGCGTTCGCTGTTGATCCGGGTCAGCGCCTCGGCCAGGATGCGCGCCTTCTGACGGTTGCCGGCATCCTGCTTTTCGAAGGTCTGCGTCTGCCGGCCCTTGCCGCGGACGTCGCGGCGCTGGCGATGGGCGATATCCCGGGCCCGGTCGCGCCGCTCCCGCAGGCGCTGGGTCAGGTCCTTGAGCGCCGCGTCCTCCAGCTTGCCCAGCACGGGATACCGGGTCTGTTCGACGAGGGTGTATTCCTCGTCGCTCATGAGCCGCCGCTCGTCCAGCCTCGACGTTGCCATGGGGGCCTCCTCCAGCCTGGATGCCCGCCGCCCGGGACCTTAACTAGCGCAGCATCCGGTGAGGGAAACCGGGTCCACTTTTCGCTGACGCGGCCCTTCGGGTCCGCACGATGCGCTGGCGGGGCGATGCGAACTTTGCCACTATGCGCCGGCATGATCCGCTGGCTTATCCTGATCCCCTTCGCGCTCCTCATCGCCATCGGCGCGAGCGGCACCTTCTTCCTCATCGCCACCATCGTTGATCCGGTCATGGCGGTGCTGACGGGCGATACGCTCTTCGTCGGCTTCTGGTCTCTGGTGGACGCGGTGTTTGCCGCGGAGGATCCCGGCCCCATCGTGGAGGACGCGTTTCTGGCCGTCGGCCGGATCATCTTCACGCTGCTCATCTTCCCGCCGCTGATGATCGCGATCATCAGCGAGGTGCTGGGCATGCGCAGCCTCCTCTGGTACGCGCTCGCCACCGGCGTCCTGACGGCGGCCGTGCCCTTCATCCTGCGCGGGTCGGCGCGGGTCGCCTCGCCGGCGGAGCTCCATGTCAGCCTCGTGCTCTGCCTGACGGGCGCCGTGGCCGGCCTCGTCTATTGGGCGATCATCGGAGGCCGGGAGCCGAAACGGCCCGAGCCTAGCGAGTCGATGTCGTCAGGATCTTGATCGCGAAGACCGAGAACAGGCCGGCGAAGGAATAATCGATTCCACGCATGAATTTCGGATGGCCCCGCAGGAGCGCGATGACTTTGTCGGCTCCCAGAATCATGAGCGCGCCCATGGGTGCGGTGAGGGCGATGAAGTAAAGCCCCAAGAACACCAGCTTGTCCGCCGCATGCGGATCCGCCGAGTCGACGAATTGCGGCAGGAAGGTCACGAAGAACAGAACGACCTTCGGATTCGTGAGGTTGATTCCCACCCCCATGAAGAAGGTCTTCCAGAACGGAATCTCCGCTCGTCCTTCCTCTTTCACATGCAGCGCCGAGCCATTGCGCACTGCGTCGAAGGCCATCCAGAGCAGATAAAGCGCGCCGACGATTTTCAGCACCGTGAATGCCGTAACGGAAGCCGCCAGGAGAGCCGAGAGACCCAAAGCTGCCAGCAGCGTATGCACGCCGCATCCCGTCATCGCTCCGAGCATCGAGGCCATGCCGGCCTTCCGCCCGCCTGCCATGGTTTTCGCCAGGAACAGGCTCATGTCCGGCCCCGGCGTGATGAAGAGCAGGATCGCCGCGAGGGTGTAGGTGAGCAACGTGCTGACGTCAGGCAGGAAGGTCATCGGTCGAATCCGGTAAGGAGAAGCATCGGGATCATGCCTCAATCCCATGTGCACGGCTATGGAAAACCGGCTTGTTGAAACACCACCCCTGCTCCATGTGTTGATCCCAGCAAAGGTTCGAGAAAACCGAATCGCGGGAAGGACGAAGATGAAGGCTTTGCTCTCAAGGATGCACGTTGCGCTGACTGGCATGATCCTGGCATTCAGCCTGTCCGCCTGCGGCATCAACAACGTTCCGACCCTGCAGGAACAGGCCAAGGCTGCCTGGAGCGAGGTGCAGAACCAGTACCAGCGCCGGGCCGACCTCATCCCCAATCTCGTCGAGACCGTGAAGGGCTTCGCCCAGCAGGAACGCGAGGTGCTGACCCAGGTGACGGAAGCGCGGGCGAAGGCCACCCAGATCCAGGTCGACGCCTCTACCGTTACCGACCCCGAGAAATTCCGGCAGTTCCAGGAGGCGCAGAATCAGCTCTCCGGCGCTCTCGGCCGGCTGCTCGCCACCGTCGAGCGCTATCCGGAGCTGAAATCGAATGCCAACTTCCTGGCCCTGCAATCCCAGCTCGAAGGCACGGAGAACCGCATCGCGGTGGCGCGGCGCGATTACATTGCGACGGTGCAGGCCTACAATACGGAACTGCGCACCATTCCCGGCCGCTGGATCACCGCCATCGTCTATCCTGACGCCAAGCCGATGGAGACGTTCACCGCCACGGCCGGCTCCGATCGCCCGCCCGAGGTGAAGTTCTAGATCTATGACAAACGCAGGCGATCATCCCTCCCCCTTGCGGAGAGGGATGGAGGGTGGAGGTCGCAAAGTCAAAGCGCTAACCTCAATTCAGAAAGCGCCAAAATTGCTACACCGGCGTCCCTCTCCCGTATGGGAGAGGGGCAGGGGTGAGGGAATGCGCTACCAGGAAGAGCATCATCCTCAATCCAATGTCCGGCGGAGATTGCGGCGCCTCATTCTGCACCGGCCTGCCCTCACCCCAACCCTCTCCCATCCGGGAGAGGGAGGATCGCGCCACCTCCGCAATCCCTCACCCGGCCGCACCACCCCCACCCCTGCCCCTCTCCGCAAGGGGGGAGGGAAGAATGCTCGCGCTTCTCCTCGCCCTCCTCATCCTCCTCTTCCCCCTGCCTGCCCTCGCCCAGACCTTTCCCCAGCTCACCGGCCGGGTGGTCGATGCGGCAAATCTCCTCAAGCCCGAGGAGCGGGCGGCGCTCGAAGCGAAGCTGAAGGCCCATGAGGACAAGACCACCGATCAGGTGGTGGTCGCCACATTGCGCTCCCTCGAAGGCTATCCGATCGAGGACTACGCCAACCGCCTCTTCCGGCACTGGCAACTCGGCCAGAAGGGCAAGGACAACGGCGCGCTCCTCCTCGTCGCCCCGCAGGAGCGGAAGGTGCGCATCGAGGTCGGCTACGGGTTGGAAGGCGCGCTGACGGATGCGCTCTCCAAGGTCATCATCACCACGGCCATCGCGCCGCAGTTTCAGAAGGGTAATTTCGCCGGCGGCATCGATGCAGGCGTGGATGCCATGCTGTCGATCCTTACCGGCGACGCGGAGGAATGGCACCGGCGGGCCGAGGTGCGCGAGGACAACACCACGAGCATCGATCCGGTCATTGCCTTCATCATTCTCCTGATCCTGTTCTTCCTGATCTCGCGGATGATGGGAGCCGGTCGCGGGCGAGCTGTCAGGCGGGGACGCCGCGGCCCCTGGATCGTCACGCCCGGCGGCTGGTCGGGCGGAAGCGGATGGTCCGGTGGCGGAGGGTGGTCCGGAGGAGGCGGCTTCTCGGGAGGCGGCGGCTCGTCGGGCGGCGGCGGTGCTTCGGGGAGCTGGTAGATGATTTCAACGGAGGATCAGGCGCGCCTCGCCCAGGCGATCAGCGATGTGGAGGACGAAACCTCCGGCGAGGTGGTGCTCGTGATCGCCGAGCAGGCGGGCCATTACCGCGCCATCCCGCTGCTCTGGGGTCTTCTCGCGGCGCTGGTCGCGCCTTGGCCGCTGATCTGGCTGACATCGATCAGCACGTCGCGGATCTTTCTGATCCAGCTCGCGGTGGCGCTCGTTCTGAGCCTCGCCCTCTCCTGGCCCAAGCTGCGCTATGCCCTGGTGCCGCGCTCGATCAAGCATGCTCAGGCCCATGAGGCCGCCTCGCGCGAGTTCCTGCGCCGGGGGCTCACCCGCACCCGGGAGAAGACGGGCGTGCTGATCTATCTGGCGCTCGCCGAGCACCACGCCGAAATCCTGGCCGACACGGGAATCGCCGACCGGGTCGATGCGGGGATCTGGGCCGACATCGTCGCGGATCTGACCGCTGCGATCAGAGACGGGCGCATGACGGAGGGCCTGATCGGGGCCATCCGTCGCACGGGCGCGATCCTGGCGGAGCACGCCCCTCCCCGTCTCGACGACGTGGACGAGCTGCCGAACAAGGTCATTATCCTGCTTTGATTATAGTCCCGGACCCTTCGCTGCCCCCAGGATGACGCCGGGCCTTGCCGCATCGGTGCTCTGCAGGAGCACCACATAGGCATCGCCGCCGCTGCGCGCGGTCTCGAGCGGCACCTCGAAACGGGCCGAGCCGCCGAGCCATTCACCGATGCGCGTCAGGCCGCGCACCACGTTGGCATAGGTGATCGTCTTGCCGCGATTCTCGCCGCGCTCGATCGGCACCGTCTGCGTCTTCAGGACGGGCAGCACCCACAATTCCGCCACCCGTTGCGTGGTGTCCGGGGTTTCCTCGACGGCAATCGTCACCCTGCCGTTCTGCTCATTCACGGTCACGTTCACCGGCAGGGTCTTGCGGCCTTTCGAGGTATACTGGATCGCCTTCTCGATCTGGTCCCGGTCGGAGCCGATGCAGGATTTCTTGCCGTTGACGATCATCTGCGGCGTGAAGACCTGCCGGTCCTTGCGGGAATGGGCATAGGCCTTCTGGCGCTCGGTGAAGGCCACATGGGCGAGCGTGTCCTTCCAGCCGAGATAATCCCAGTAATTGACGGGCAGGGACAACGCGATGATGTCCGGCTGGCGGGAATACTCGACAAGGAGTTCATCGGCCGGCGGGCAGGAGGAGCAGCCCTGGCTCGTGAACAGCTCGACGACCGCACGCGGCGGGTCCGCCAGAGCAGGCTGAAGGAGGGCGGTCAGACCGAGAGCCGCCAGAGTCAGTGTCAAACGGAACGCCATGGTGCCGCTATCGAACACGAAATCGGTCTCAAGGGAAACTCACGTTACTTTGAACACTAGAGCGCGTTGACA
>KI911965.1:855990-871915 GCA_000517005.1 Microvirga lupini | reverse complement strand
TAGGCATTGTGCGGAAAAGTGGACCCGGTTTTCCGCGCCGAACGATGCGCTCTTCAACGATGCGCTCTTCAAAGAGTGGAGCATCGGATCAGATCCCAAAAGTGGTGTCCACTTTTGGGTCCGATGCTCTAGCCGGAACCCGCCAGCGGCGGTGCATCCACAGCCATTGCTCGGGATATTCCCTCACCCATTCCTCCACCACGGAGGTCATGGCCTGCATGGCACCCTGCACGTCGATCTGCCCGTCGGGATCGCGCGGCAGGTCGAGCGGCGGGGTGAGCTGCAGACGGAAGCGATGGTCGGGGAGGCGGATCACCCGCACGCCGTGCACCGGACAATCGAACCGGCGGGCGAATTTTCCCAGGATCGGGTTCACCAGGGCCGGACGGCCCATGAAGTTCACGATCACGCCGCGGGTAAAATGCTGGTCGATGAGCATGCCGAGATGGCCGCCCTTCTCCAGCGCCCCCTGCATGGCGAAGGCCGCGCCCTGGCGGGCCGCTTCCAGATTGCCCATGGTCTCGCTGCGGATCTCGTGCAGGACACGGGCGATGGCCGGATCATTGGGCGCGCGGAACACCGCCGTGGTGTCGAGCCCGAAGCGCGCAGCGCAGATGGCGGGTAGTTCCCAGTTCGCGAGATGGGCGGAGAAGATCAGGCCCGGCTTGCCGTCGTCCCGAAGGGCCAGGAAGTGGTCGATGCCATCGACCTCGGTGCGGCCGGGAACCGGGCTGTCCGGATCGAAATCGAACAGGCGGCCGAGATGGGGATACTCGCCGGCCGTGCGGCCGAGATTGTCCCAGGCGGCGAGCGCCAGGGCCTTTACCTCGGCCTCGGACTTCTCCGGATAGGCGGCGCGGATATTGGCGAGCGCCGTCTTATGGGCGCGGAGCCACGGGCCGAAGGTGCGCGTGATCGCGGCTCCCACGGCGCCGGAGCGCTCGGGGCCCAGCGCCCGCGCAAAAGCAAAGACGCCGCGCACAGCGCCGACCATGACCGTTCCGATGAGACGCGAGACAAAGTTGCGGGAGCGGTGGGGCTGCTGCACGTGGTTTTAAGTCCTGACACGAAAAGCCGGGGCGGGGCCGGCGTTGAAAACAAAAGGCCCCGCGTCTTTTTCGCGGGGAACCCGTTTCGTCAAGATCTGACACGGATATGTGCCCGTGCGGCCCATTGTTCCAGAGGCCGGCTTGCCGGCTCAGAACGTCACGATCACCTTGCCGAAGACCTTCCGGCCTTCCAGTCGCTCCAGCCCTTGATGGAACTCGTCGAGCGGAAAGACCGAGTCGATCACTGGGTTCATGCCGCCCGCCATCTTCTCCAGCGACTGCGAGATGTTCTCGATCCGGCAGCCGAAGGAGCCGAAGATCCGGTATTGCTGCTGGAAGAGCTGCATCAGGTTCATGGTGGTGGACACGCCCGAGGTCGAGCCGCATGTCACGAGGCGTCCGCCGCGCTTGAGACAGAGCAAGGAGCCGTTCCAGGTCTCGGCGCCCACATGCTCGAACACCACATCGACGCCCTTGCGCTTGGTCAGGCGACGCACCTCGCCCTCGAAGCGCTCGGTGCGATAGTTGATGACGTAATCGGCGCCGAGCGCCTTCGCCTTCTCGCCCTTCGCGTCGTCGCCCACCGTCGTGTAGACGGTGCAGCCGATGGCCTTGGCCATCTTGATCGCCGCCGTGCCGATACCCGAACCGCCCGCATGGACGAGGATCGACTCGCCCGGCTCCAGCTTGGCGTTGTCGAAGAGCATGTGCTGCACGGTGCCGAAGCCGATGGGCGCGCAGGCCGCCTGTTCGAAGGACACGCCTTTCGGCACCGGAATGACGAGACGCTCCGGCCGGTTGATCAGCTCGCGGGCGAAGCCGTCGATATGGAAGCCCATGATGCCCGCGACGTTCTCGCACAGATTGTCCCAACCCTTCTGGCACGCCTTGCAATGCCCGCAGGTCTCGGCCCCGTACATGGTC
This sequence comes from Microvirga lupini, assembly GCA_000517005.1. GTDB lineage: Bacteria > Pseudomonadota > Alphaproteobacteria > Rhizobiales > Beijerinckiaceae > Microvirga > Microvirga lupini. Next base: position 869,942 of record KI911965.1, on the reverse strand, counting down.
ACCGGATCGTCCGCCTTGAACCGGGTGACGCCCTCGCCGACCGCGGCGATCTCGCCCGAGGCCTCGACGCCCACGGCCTGGGGCATCTTGCGCTTGGCGAAGGCCATGCCGCGAAAACCCCACACGTCGAGGAAGTTGAGGGCCAGCGCCTTCACGCGTACCTGCACTTCGCCGGGAGCCGGTGGCGGAGGCGGCTCCATCTCGGTGATGCGAAGGTCACGATCGCCGAAGAGCTGAAGGGAGCGCATGAAAGCCTATCCTGTTCGTCGTCATTGCCAGCAGCTAAGGCGAAGCGGCAACGGAGAAATCTGTTTGCGGCGGCTTATAGGGCAGCGGGGCGGATGACAAGGTCCGGCCAATCTAAGGAGGGCATCCCGAGATTGCTGAGTAGACGCTATTCACGTCATGGTCGGGCTTGTCCCGGCCATCTCGACCTTATTGAGCGCTGCGCCTTTCCAATCGGGATCACCGGCACAAGGCCGGTGATGACGAGGAGGGTGTCATCCTGGACGGCGAAAGCCAATCTGGAATCGCGTTCAGGAAAGGTGCCCTTCTCGTCAAGCGATCCCGGATCTCCCGCTGCGCATCGTCCGGGATAACGCTCATCTTTACCGATGCACCCCAAGCATCGAGGTCAGTCCGCCGTCGATGGGCAGCACCGCGCCGGTGATGTAGGCGGCGGGCTCGGACAGGAGGAAGGTGGCGAGGCCTGCGATCTCCTCCGGCTTGGCGAAGCGCCCGGCCGGGATCTGCTTTTCCATGGTCTCGCGATGGGCCGCGTAAGGCGCCATCATGTCCGTGTCGATGAAGCCCGGGGCGATCACGTTGACCGTGAGGCCGCGCTTGGCGGTCTCGACGGAAAGCGTGCGGCAATAGGAGATCAGCGCGCCCTTGGACGCCGCATAGGCCGCGTTGCCGGGGTTGCCCTGAAGCGCCGCCACCGAGCCGATGGCGACGATGCGCCCGGCCTTGGCGCGGATCATGCCGCGCATGAGCGCCTTGGCGATGCGGGTGAGCGACCAGAAATTCACCTGCATGGCGGCTTCGGCCTTGTCCTGCTGCATCATGGCGGCGAGCGCATCATAGGGCTGGCCGGCATTGTGCACGAGGCCGAAGAAGCTCTCGCCCTCAATCGCCTCGCAGAAGGCCTCAAGAGCCGCCTTGTCGGCGAGGTCGACTTCGTGCGCCGTGATGGTTCGACCGGGATTTGCCCGCATCAGCTCGTCGGCGAGCGACTTGGCGGCCTCGCCCGAGGAGCGATAGGTGAAATCGACATCGTGACCGGTCGCCACCAGCGCCCGCACGATGGCGGCGCCCACGCCCTTGCCGCCGCCTGTCACGAGAATGCGGGTCATCGTTCGAGCTCCAAAAATCCCCCTCCCCCTTGTGGGGAGGGGCTAGGGGGGGGGTGCCGGCGCTCTGCCGGTCCAATGCGGCGCTTACACCCCCCTCTCCAACTCTCCCCCACAAGGGGGGAGAGGGCAGGTTGGCGCTTATCAAAAGAGGTGCTTGGCCTACAGCCATTACTTCGGCTCGGCCCCGAAGACGAGGCAGGTGTTCTGGCCGCCGAAGCCGAAGGAGTTCGAGAGCACGTAATTCACCGTCGCATCGCGCGCCACGTTCGGCACCACGTCGAGCGGGATCGCGGGATCCGGCACCTGATAGTTGATCGTCGGCGGGATGCGGCCCGTGGCAAGGGTCAGAAGGGACATCACCGCCTCGACCGCGCCGGCGGCGGTGAGCGTGTGGCCGATCATCGACTTGTTGGAGGAGATCGGAAGGTGTGCCATGCGCTCGCCGAACACGGCGGTGCAGCTCATGGCCTCCATCTTGTCGTTCTCCGGCGTCGAGGTGCCGTGGGCGTTGATGTAATCGATCTCCTCAGGCGAGACGCCCGCATCATCGAGCGCCTGGCGGATCGCCGTGATGGCCGGCATGCCGTCCGGCGAGGAGCGGGTGCGGTGAAAGCCGTCGCCCTTCTCGCCGCAGCCGAGCACATAGCCCAGGATCGTGGCGCCGCGCGCCTTCGCGCTGTCCGCATTCTCGAGCACCAGGGCGGCGCCGCCCTCTCCCATGACGAAGCCGTCGCGGTTCTTGGAGAAGGGCTTTGACGCCCCTTCCGGGTTCTCGTTCTGGGTCGAGAGCGCCGAGAGCAGCGAGAAGCGGATGAGGGATTCCGGATTCACGGACCCGTCGGTACCGATGCAGAGCGCCGCATCGGTCTCGCCGCGGCGGATCGCCTCGACGCCGAGCTGGATCGCGGTGGCGCCGGACGAGCAGGCGGTGGAGAGCGAGATCGGCGAGCCCTTGGTGCCGAAGCGGTCGGCGACCCTGTCGGCCACCGTGCCGAAGATGAAGAGGTCGTGCCAGGCTTTGAAGCGGCCGGTGGCCGCAGCCTTGAGAAGATCCTTGTAGGTGACTTCACGCGTCTGGCCCGAGGCCTCGGCCAGCGCCTCGCGCTGCGGCCATTCCATCTCGACGGGGGGCACGGCCATGAAGAGCGCGCCCGGAAAGTCCTCTTGCTTCAGACCAGACTGGCCGATGGCCTCCTCGGCCGCCAGCATGGCGAGACGCTCGGAGAGCATGGGAGCGCAGAAGGGCTCCACATCGACCGAGTCGATGGTGCCGGCGATCGTGGTGCGCAGCCCCTCCGTGGGGAAGCGATTGATCCGGTGGATGCCGGATTTGCCGGCCGTGAGAGCGGCCCAGGTATCGTCCTTGCCCTGGCCGAGGGACGTGACCACGCCCATGCCGGTGACAGCGACGAGCGGGCGGCCCTGTGTGTCGCGAAGCGCCATTGCCTTCTCCTCAAGCCTTGGTGAGCCGGATGGCGCCTTCGCCGCGCCAATGGCCGATGGAGGTGACGAGCGCCTCGCTAGCCTTCCCGTCAGCAATCAATCCTGCGGCGAGCGCCACGCCCGTGGGAGCCTGCGCTTCCATCGTATGGCCGATGAGATCGCCGGTAGCGTGAACGGCAGCAGTCGGCGCGATGTCCTTCAGCGCCGCCTGCTCTTCCTCCGTGATGCCCCTGATGCCGGTGGCGCCCGACAGTACCACGTCGGGTTTCGCGCCGAGCTGCTTCGACAGGGCATGGAGCGATCCTTCGACGCTGCCCGACTTGCGGCGGGAGCGGTCGGAGGCGATGCCCGCGATGGCCGCCAGCGGCTTCACGCCGCGCGAGGCCGCGTGCTCGCGGGATTCGAGCACCAGGAAGCAGGCGCCGGATCCGAGGATCATGCCGCCGCCATCGGCGGGACGCTCCCAGACGGCGGCATAGGGCTTCTTCCAGAGGAAACCGCCCATCTCGTAGATGAGGAGCACGTCGGGCCGCTCCGCGTTATAGGCGCCGCCGACGAGGAAGATGTCGTCCTGGCCCGAGGCGATGCGCTCGCGGGCGATGCGGATCGCATCGACGCCGCTCGATTCCTCGCCCATGAAGGTGCGGGACGCGCCGGTGACGCCGTGGACGATGGAAATATTGCCGGCGAGCAGATTGGAGAGCTGCGCCAGGAACAGGGTCGGACGCAGGTCGCCCATCAGGCGCTCGTTGAGGAAGACGCCCGGATTTTCGGCCTGCCGCAACCCGGTGAGGATCTGCCCGTCGACCGCATAATCGCGCTCGCCGCCGCCGGCGGCAACGATGAGCTGCATGCGGCCTTTCAGAGCCGCGTCCTCCTTCGCGCCCGCTGCGTCGAGAGCGAGGCCCGCGGCATAGCAGCCGAGCTTCTGCCACGCCTCCATCTGGCGCTGGTCGGACTTCTTCGGGATCTGCCGGTCCCATTCCAGGGCGCCCACGGGATGAACGGGGAAAGGTTCGAAAGTGGCCGCATCCGTGTTCGGCGCGCCGCCGGCTGCAAGCGCCGTCAGGTGCGCCTCCAGGCCCTCTCCGGCGCTGGAGACGAGGCCGATCCCCGTAATGACGACATCCCGCATCAAACACTCTCCTCCAGGAGGCCGATGCGCTCGGCTTGAGCCCGCATCAGGCCGTCCATGCCTTCCGGGAAGGGCATGATCCGGAAGCGCAGCTCCGCATCGCAGATCGGCTTGCCCTCGGCCGTGATCCTGGCCTTGGTCACCGCATAGCCCGAACCTTCATGCTCCAGCTGCGCCGTGACGGCGAGCACCGTACCCGGTCCGACGAAGGTGCGGAAGCGCGCCTTGTCGACGCCCATCAGGAACGGCATATGGGTGAAGCCCATGAGGCCGAGCACCAGATAGCCGGAGGCCTGGGCCATGGTTTCGGTCAGAAGGACGCCGGGAACGAGAGGGTGGCCGGGGAAGTGCCCTTCGAAAACCAGGCTTTCCATGGGCACGGTGGAGGACACCTCGATCCGCTTGGTCTCGCGGTCGAGGCTCGTCACCCGATCGATCATTTCAAAATATTCGAGGCGCATCCGGCTCTCTTACCCTCATGCTCCCGGCAGGTTCAATGGGAAGGGAATCCATGAGGCGGAGCGCTGATGGATCGCCTCTTCGAACCGGTCTCGATCGGCCGGCCCGCCGGGATGGTTCATCTTGTCTTCAGGCCTGCTTGGCGGCCACGAGTGCGTCGATGCGCGCCACGAGGTTCTTCAGGACGAAGTATTCCTCGGCGGGAGCCTTGCCCTCGTTCACTTCCTGCGTCCACTGCTCCAGCGGCAGCTTGATCCCGAAGGCCTTGTCGATCGCAAAGGCGATGTCGAGGAAGGCGAGCGAGTCGATGCCAAGATCCTCGATGGCATGGCTCTCGGGCGTGATCTGCTCGCGCGGGATATCGGCGGTCTCTGAAATGATGCCGGCGACGGTCTCGAAGGTGGACGACATGACGCCGCTCTCCTGAACTGCTTGGTGGTCTCAACGATCCAGCGCCGGCAAGCCTTGTCTAGCCCGGTGTCCAGCCGCTCGTTTCGTCAAGGAGGGTTGTTTCGAAACGCACCCCTTACACGACAGGCAGCGGACCGGCAACCGATTGGTTGCATCTCTGGCGCATTGTGGGACCTGAAGGGTTAGTGAAAAGTGGATCCTGTTTTTCGCTGCCGCGGCCCTTCGGGGCGCTCCGAGGATCCGTCGCTGCCGTAACGTCGGACCCTACCTGCGGCAACGACTTGAGGATCAAACGATTGATTAATCGGCCTGCATCGTTGATAAGGGCCGCCTTCGGTCGCAAACCGAATGATCTTACATCAAGACAGATTGCTTGGATCGACGTGTTCAACAGGTTCCTCAAGCCTGAAATCCGCTATGCCCGCCGCATGGCCCGCATCGCGCGCTGGGACAGGCCCGTCGAGGGGCTGTCCGGGCGCCTGCGCGCCTGGGCCCATATGCTCGTCGCCGACCATGGGGTCTTTCGCCTCTTCTACCTGAACAAGCACCGGGTCACCGACCGCCTGTGGCGCTCGGCCCAGCCCGCCCCGCATCAGATTGCCGCCCTGAAAGCCGAGGGAGTGCGCACCATCATCAACCTGCGCGGCGGTCGCGAGCACGGCTCCTGGCAGCTTCAGAAGGAGGCCTGCGAGCGGCTCGGCATCCATCTGGAGGAGTTCGTCGTCCGCTCCCGCGGGGCGCCGGACCGGGCAACGCTGCTCTCCGCAAAGGAATTCTTCGACAAGATCGAGTACCCGGCCGTCCTGCACTGCAAGTCGGGCGCGGACCGGGCGGGCTTCGTCGCCACCCTCTATCTCGTGGTCTATGAGGGCAAGTCCATCGACGAGGCCCAGCGCCAGCTCTCCCTGCGCTTCGGCCATTTCCGGTTCTCGAAGACGGGCATTCTCGACGAGTTCTTCGATCTCTACCGCCGCGAGGGCGAGGCCAAGGGCATCCCGTTCCTGACCTGGATCGAGACGCAATACGACGCCGAAGCCCTGGAGCGGAACTTCCGCCCGAGCTTCTGGTCGAGTCTCCTGGTCGACAGGATCATGCGGCGCGAATAAGCCGCAGCCACGGGCTTTAACCGTTTCTTTTTCTCTCTTCCCTCATCCTGAGAAGCCGCCTCCGATGGCCCTCAGGATGAGGGCTGTAGGGGAGCCGAATAGAAAGAGGCTTCCGGACCGTTCTCCGAAACTACGGCAATGCCACAAGGCTGGGCTCTTCGTCATCGGAGAGCTGCAGGCGATGCAGGCGGGCATAGGTGCCCCTCTTGGCCATCAGGGCCTCGTGGGAACCCGTCTCGACGATGCGTCCGCTCTCCATCACCACGATCTTCTCCGCATTGCGCACGGTCGAGAGGCGGTGGGCGATGACCAGGGTGGTGCGGCCCTTCATGAGGCGACGGATGGCATCCTGCACCAGGCGCTCCGATTCGGAATCGAGGGCGCTGGTCGCCTCGTCGAGCAGCAGAATCGGGGCGTTCTTCAGGAAGGCGCGGGCAAGCGAGATCCGCTGGCGCTCGCCGCCGGACAGACGTCCGCCGCCGGGCCCGACCGTCGTATTGTAACCGTCCGCCTGCCTGAGAATGAAATCATGGGCCGCGGCCGCCTTGGCGGCCTCCACGATCTCTTCGTCCGATGCATTGGGGCGTCCGAAGGCGATGTTGGCCCGGATGGTGTCGTCGAAGAGGATCACGTCCTGGCTCACCACCGCGACGGCGCGGCGCAGGCTGGCCAGGGTCACGTCCCGCACGTCCTCCCCGTCGATCAGGACGGCGCCCTGGTTGACGTCGTAGAGGCGCGGCACGAGGGACAGGAGGGTCGATTTGCCCGAGCCCGAACGGCCCACCAGGGCCGTGGTCTGCCCGGCCTCGGCCACCAGATCGACGTGATCGAGCGCAACCGCCTCGCCGTCGTAGGAGAAAGTGAGGTTCGAGAAGCGGATCTCGCCGCCTTCGAGCGCGAGCGGCTTCGCCCCGGGCTTGTCCTGGATCCGGGGTTCCTCGTCCATCACGGTGAAGGTCCGGTGAAGAGCCGCCGCCGCCTCCTGCACGATGGCGTTCAGGTTGCCGAGCGCGCGGATCGGCTGTGCCGCCATGACGAGGGCGCTGACGAAGCCGGTGAAGTCGCCGACCGTGCTGTTGCCGGACAGGATCCTGTGGCCGATCAGCATGAGCACGACGGCGACGGCGAGGCCGCCGCCGGTCTCGAGAATCGGATCCATCCGCCCGCGGGCATTGGCGGCCTTCATCTTCAGGTCGCGCACATCGTCGAAGGTTCTGGCGGCCTTGGACTTGAGATAGCGCTCGAGCCCATAGGTCTTGGCGATTCGCGTGCCGGCGAGGCTCTCGGTGATGAGGCTTGCCATCAGGCCGGTCTGCTCCTGGGTCGTGATGGCGACCTGGCGCAGCTTGCGGCCGATCTTGTTCACGGGATAGGCGAAGAAGGGCGCGATGACGGCCGCCACCAGGGTCAGGACCGGATCGATCCAGAGCATCGCCGCGATCAGGGCGATGATCGTCGTGATCTCGCGCAGGAACACCGTCGAGAGACGGGTGAGCGCCTCGCGGATGAAGGCGAAATCCGTGGTGAAGCGCTGGGTCAGGGCCGACGGGCTCTCGCGCCCGATCTGGGCGAGATCGGCCTCGATCAGGTGGCCGTAGAGCGCCGTCTGCATGTCGGCCTCGATCCGCGTCACCACCTTGTTGGTGAGGATCGTGAGGGCCAGAAGCGAGAAGCCCTTCACGGAGGTGACCGCGATGACGAAGAGCGGTGCAAGCATGATGGCCTGCGCGTCCTTGGCATCGAAGGCATCGAAGGCGGCCTTGATCAGAACCGGGTAGAGCCCCGTCGCGCCCGAGACCAGGGCCACGAGCAGAAGCACCAGGGCGAGCGTCTTCGCGTGCGGACGCATCCAGTCGCGCCACAGGCGGCCGATCAAGGGAAGGGTATCGCCCCGAAGAAGGCTTTTACGGGCCATTTTCTGTCTTAAGGTTCTCGTGCCGTAGGGCTCGCGGTTAGCACGCAAAGCCCCTCGCCCGCAAATCTTAAGCGGGGCCGGAATTCCACGAGCGCCGCTTTGCCGCTCTCGGACCGGCCCTTCTCTCCTCTCGACAGGGGCCCGAATCCGTGGCTGCATGGCGATGCCATCGGATTGGATATTGTCGTGACCTTCGAAACCTGGCTCGCCTTCACCGCCGCCTCCGCCGTGCTGCTCGTCATTCCGGGTCCGACCATCCTGCTGGTCGTGTCCTATGCCCTCGGACAAGGCTGGCGGACCGCCCTGCCCATGGCCATCGGGGTCGCCCTGGGCGATTTCACCGCCATGACCCTGTCGCTCCTGGGGCTCGGGGCCCTGCTCGCCGCCTCGGCCACGCTGTTCACGATCCTCAAGTGGGCGGGCGCTGCCTATCTCGTCTGGCTCGGCATCAAGCTCTGGCGGGCCGGCGGAGCGCTCGATGCGAGGCCGCGCACCGATTCGGCGTCCGCGCTCAAGATGCTGGGCCATGCCTGGCTCGTGACGGCGCTCAATCCGAAGGGCCTGACCTTCTTCATCGCCTTCCTGCCGCAATTCATCGACCCGAAGCTCGCGCTCCTGCCTCAGGTCAGCGTGTTCGCGGCGACCTTCCTGACCCTCGCCTTCGCGAATGTCATCACCTACGCCCTCATCGCATCGCGGGCGCGCCGCGTCGTCCAGAGCCCACGGACGATGCGCGTGATCAACCGAACCGGCGGCAGCCTCCTGATCGGCACCGGAGTCGCGACCGTGGCATTGCGGGCGGGGCAGGCTTAGCGCTCCGCTTTCCTCACACCACCTTCAGATGCCGGATCGGACGGCCGGGCGCGATCATCTCGGCGGCGGAGATGATGCCCTGGGCGTCGATGCCGAAATGGCGGTAGAGGTCCTTGATCGTGCCGGTCTGGCCGAAATGCTCGACACCCAACGAGCGCGTGCGGTGGCCCATGACGGAGCCCATCCAGGCGAGCGTCGCTGGATGGCCGTCGATGACGGTGATCAGCCCGCAAAGGGGTGGCACGTCGGCCAGCAGGCGCTCCACATGGGACCGGGCATGGACGAGGCCGCGCTCGCGGGCGCGCTGCGCCGCCGTCCAGCCCGCATTGAGCCGATCGGCGGACGTGATGGCGAGCAGGCCGATGTCGCGCCGGTCCTCGGCCATGAGACCCACGGCCTCGATCGCCTCCGGCGCGACCGCGCCCGTATAGGCGACGACGACCTGGGCATTCGGCCCTGGCTTTCGCAGCCAATAGGCGCCGGCCATGACCTCCTCGGCCAAGTCCGGCGTCATCTCGCGCTGCGGCTGTTCCAGGGTGCGGGTGGAGAGGCGTAAGTAAACCGAGCCGCCGGTCTCGTCGCGCAGCCAAGTCTTTTCGTCCGCCTCGCCCTCGCCGTTGCGCTGCATGTAGTCGAAGGCCCAGCGCATGATCACCGCGAGCTCGTCGACGAAGGCCGGCTCGAAGGAAGCGAGGCCGTCCTGCGCCATGCCGACGAGGGGCGTGCCGATGGATTGATGCGCGCCGCCCTCCGGCGCCAGCGTCACGCCGGAGGGCGTGGCGACGATCATGAAGCGGGCATCCTGATAGCAGGCATAGTTGAGGGCATCGGCGCCGCGATAGATGAACGGATCGTAGAGGGTGCCGATGGGCAGGATCCGCTCCCCGAAAAGGGAATGCGACAGCCCAAGCGCCGAGAGCACGATGAAGAGGTTCATCTCGGCGATGCCGAGTTCGATATGCTGGCCGGACGGCGAGAATTCCCAGTTGTAGGTCGATGGGATTCGCTCCTTCTTGAAGGTATCGACCAGACTCTCGCGGGCGAAGAGCCCACGCCGGTTCACCCAGGCGCCGAGATTGGTCGAGACCGTCACGTCCGGCGCCGTGGTGACGACGCGGGAAGCCAGCGCATGGTCGGAGCGGGCGAGTTCGTTGAGAATGAGCCCGAAACCCTGCTGGGTCGACATGGATGGATTGGCCGGGAAGGTGAGCTTCTCAGGCACCGGCACCTGAGGCGCGGTGTAACGCCGTGTCCCCTTCTGGATGAACGGGACCTCGCTCAAGAAGCGCTCGATCTCGGCCTGCGGCAGCCTGAGGCCCTCGAACTTGTCCCATTCATGCCCGGCGCGCACGCCTTGGGTTGCCTTCCAGGCTTCCATCTGGGTCGGAGTCAGCAGGCCGGAATGGTTGTCCTTGTGGCCGGCGAGCGGCAGCCCGAAACCCTTGATCGTATAGGCGAGGAAGCAGACCGGGCGGTCGTGTTGGCGCGCCTTCTCGAAGGCGTCGAGCAGGCTCGGCAGGTCGTGCCCGCCGAGATTGGACATGAGCTGCGCCAACTCCTCGTCCGAGCGCTTCTCGATGAGGCGTGTCACCGGACCCTGATCGCCGAGGTCGTCGAGGAGGCGCTTCCTCCAGGCGGCGCCGCCTTGATAGGTCAGGGCCGAGTAGAGCTGGTTCGGGCAGGAATCGATCCAGGCCCTCAAGCGGTCGCCACCGGGCTCCTTGAATGCTGCCTGCATCAGGGAGCCGTGCTTGAGGATCACCACGTCCCAGCCGAAATTGCGGAACAGCGCCTCGAAGCGCTCCCACAACCCCTCGCGGATCACCGCATCGAGGCTCTGACGGTTGTAGTCGATGATCCACCACGTGTTGCGGATGCCGTGCTTCCAGCCCTCGAGCAGCGCCTCGAAGATGTTGCCCTCGTCCATCTCGGCGTCGCCCACGAGGGAGATCATGCGGCCTTCGGGCCTGTCCTTGGCCCAGCCATGGGCTTTCACGTAATCCTGCACCAGGCTGGCAAAGAGCGTCTGCGCGACGCCGAGACCCACCGAGCCGGTGGAGAAGTCCACATCGTCGATGTCCTTGGTGCGGGACGGATAGGATTGCGCCCCCTTGTAGCCGCGGAAATTCTCCAGCTTCTCGCGGGTCTGACGGCCGAAGAGATACTGAATGGCGTGATAGATCGGGCTGGCATGGGGCTTCACCGCCACCCGATCCTCGGGCCTTAAGCCTGAGAAGTAGAGCGCCGTCAGGATCGTGGAGAGCGAGGCCGAGGAGGCTTGGTGCCCGCCGATCTTCAACCCGTCCTCGTTCGCGCGCAGGTGATTGGCGTTATGGATCGTCCAGGTGGACAGCCAGAGCACCTTGCGCTCAAGTTCCTTCAAGATGCTCAGGTGCCGCGCGTCCGCCATGTATTTTCTCCCAGTTCGGCCGAGATATACGCCCGAAGCCTTTGGGAGGCGAGGCCTGAGCCTGCGGCATCGGATTGGCTTTTGGGAGGGGCCGGAGAAAACGAAAAGCCCGCCATGTGGCGGGCCTTCGTGAAACTCTCGATCCTGAGAGAAATTGGAGCGGGCGAAGGGATTCGAACCCTCGACCCCAACCTTGGCAAGGTTGTGCTCTACCCCTGAGCTACACCCGCGCTCCGCGATGCCGTGGCATCGTTGCGAGGCCCGTGATGTGCCCCAAAACGCGGCGCATTGCAAGTGGGTCCTGCAGAACTTTTCCGGCAAACCCTTGAGCCTGCTTCATCCGGTCGCTAGAAGCCGGACAGGTTTGGAGGATCGTCTTGGCCCATCTGTCCCCGCAGGAACTCCTGGAACGTCTGTCTTCGCTCGGCATCAAGACCGAGACAGTGGAGCACGAGCCCGTCTTCACGGTGGCCGAATCGCAATCGGTCAAGGAGCGGATCCCGGGAGCTCATTCCAAAAACCTGTTCGTGAAGGACAAGAAGGGCCGCTTCTTCCTGATCTCCGCCAAGCACGATACCGCCATCGATCTCAAGCGCACCCATGAGGCCATCGGCGCCTCCGGCCGCCTGTCCTTCGGCTCGGCCGAGCAGCTGCGCGCCCTGCTCGGGGTCGAGCCCGGCTCGGTCACTGCCTTCGCGGTGGTGAACGATACGCAAGGCAAGGTCACGATGGTGCTCGACGCCAATCTCATGGACCATGAGCGGGTGAACTTTCATCCCCTGGTCAATTCCATGACCACCGGCGTCTCGCGGGAGGATCTGGTGGCTTTCTTAAGGGCCACGGGACACGATCCGCTCATCCTGCGCCTGCCGGAGCCGCCGGCGGAATTGCCAGACAATACTTAAGCTCCCATTTAGAGCATCGGACCCAAAAGGTGGGCCCACTTTTCCGCACGATGCGCTAAGACGTCCTTCTCACGACTCTCACCTTTCGAGGATCGCATGCTGTCCGATACCCCCGTCCCCGGAACCTCTTCCGACGATCTCGTGAAGGACACCACCACGGCGGCTTTCCGCCAGGACGTGCTCGCCGAATCCATGCAGCAGCCCGTGCTGGTCGATTTCTGGGCCCCCTGGTGCGGCCCCTGCAAGCAGCTCACCCCGATTCTGGAAAAAGCCGTGCGGGCCGCCGGCGGCAAGGTGAAGCTGGTGAAGATGAACATCGACGAGCATCCGCAGATCGCGGGCCAGCTCGGCGTGCAGTCGATCCCCGCCGTCTTCGCCTTCCAGCGCGGCCAGCCGGTGGACGGCTTCATGGGCGCCCTGCCAGAAAGCCAGATCAAGAGCTTCATCGAGCGCCTCGTCGGACCGCTCGGCCCCAGCGCGGCCGAGGAGATCATGGCCGAGGCTGACCGTCTCCTGGCCGAGGGCGATATCGGCGGGGCGGCCGAGCTCTATTCCGCCGTCCTGGCCCAGGATCCGGAGAACATCGCGGCCCTGGCCGCCCTCGTGAAGCTGCATGTGGAGGTGAGCGATCTCGAAGGTGCCAAGCGCTTCCTCGCCATGGCACCGGAGGGGAAAGCCAATGATCCGGCTCTGGCCGGCGCGCGGGCGGCGATCGAACTCGCCGAGCAGGCGGGCTCTCTCGGCGACCTGGCGGATCTCCAGCGCAGGGTCGAGGCCGATCCCACGGACCATCAGGCCCGATTCGATCTGGCCGTGGGCCTGAACGCCCGCGGACGGCGCGAAGAAGCGGCCAATCACCTCCTTGAAATCGTCCGCCGCGACCGCAATTGGAACGATGACGGCGCGCGCAAGCAGCTCGTCCAGTTCTTCGAGGCCTGGGGCCCGACGGATGCGATGACGCTGGCAGGGCGGCGGAGGCTCTCCTCGCTCCTGTTCTCGTGACGTCCAGCGGTTTGGGAGATCGGAATGGGAATGAACGCGGTATACCGTGGGCCGGAGGATTGCCCGTCGGTCATCCCCGTCTTCCCGCTCCCCGGCGCCCTTCTCCTGCCGCGCGGGCAGATGCCGCTCAACATCTTCGAGCCGCGTTACCTCGCGATGGTCGATGAGGCGCTGAAGACCGACCGCATCATCGGCATGGTGCAGCCCGACGCGGACAACGATCCCCTGGCGAACGTGCCGAAGCTCTATCGGGTCGGCTGCGCCGGCCGCATCACGCAGCTCGCCGAGACCGGCGACGGGCGGTATCTCATCACGCTCATCGGCATCGCGCGCTTCCGGATCGAGGAGGAGCTGCCGCCGATCAACCTGTTCCGCCAGTGCCGCGTGACGTTCGAGCCGTTTGCCAACGACTTCACCGCCCGCGCCGGCGAGAACGACGTGGATCGCGCCGGGGTGGTCAAGGCTCTGCGGGACTTCGTCAACGCGGTGCATGTGAAGGTCGACTGGCGCGGCATCGAGGAAGCGCCCAACGAGGCCCTCGTCAATGCGCTCTGCATGATGAGCCCCTTCGGCGTGCGCGAGAAGCAGGCGCTGCTCGAAGCACCCAATCTGAAGAGCCGCGCGGAGGTGCTCATTGCGCTCACCGAAATCGAGCTCGCCCGCGGCGGCGCCGGCTCCGACTCGACCCTGCAATAGGAATGACCACGATGGTCCCGGACACGACTCAAAGCGAGACTCCCCCGCCCGTGGAGGCGACGCGGATCGACCCCAAGCTCCTGGAGCTCCTCGTCTGCCCGCTCACCAAGGAAACCCTCGAATACGACGCGGCCCGGCAGGAGCTGATCAGCCGCCGCGCCAAGCTCGCCTACCCGATCCGCGACGGCATCCCGATCATGCTGCCGGAAGAGGCGCGGCAATTGACGGATTGAGCGTCCTGCTTGAACGTCATCCCGGACGGCGTCAGCCGATCCGGGATCGGGTACAGAATAAAGCGCGGG
>KI911965.1:848605-855890 GCA_000517005.1 Microvirga lupini | reverse complement strand
GGGGGAGAGGGTTCCTGCGCTGTTCTCCAACGCTCCCGGATCTCCGCTGCGCTTCGTCCGGAATGACATTCACATCGCGCTGTTCGCAATCGCCTCCACCAGTGCCAGCACACGCTTCGCCATCTCCGCGTGCAACCGCTCGACCATGCGGCCATTGAGGCTGATCGCGCCCTTGTCCGCATTCTCCGGCCGCTCGAAGGCCGCGACGATGGCGCGGGCATTCTCGATCTCGTCCGATGACGGCGAAAAGATCTCATTGGTGGCCGCGATCTGATCAGGATGAATCAGGGTCTTGCCGTCGAAGCCGCAATCGCGACCCTGCTCGCACTCGGTGCGAAAGCCGCTCGTATCGGACAGGTTGTTGTAGACCCCGTCGAGAATATCGATGCCGTGGGCCCGCGCGGCTGCGAGCGCCGTCATCAGCCATGGCAGCATCGCTGCACGGCCCGGCAGCAGGCGGGCGCGGGTGTCCTTGGCGAGATCGTTGGTGCCCATGACGAAACAGGCAAGCCGCGTGTCGACGTCATGCGCCGCGCTCGCGATGGATTCCGCTCGAAGAATGGCGAGCGGCGTCTCGATCATCGCCCAGACTTTGGTGCGCTCCGCGGCGCCGAGCTTGCGCAGGCGCAGCCCCACCGCCGCAAGCGTTTCCGCCGAGGAGACCTTCGGCACGAGGATCGCGTCGGGCGCTGCCGCGATGGCGGCCGCGAGATCCGCCTCGCCCCAGGGCGTGTCGAGCGTGTTGACGCGAATCACCAATTCGCGCCGGCCGTAGCCTCCGTCCTGCACGGCCGCGCAGACCTGCTCGCGCGCCTGCGCCTTCAGATCAGGCGCGACCGCATCCTCCAGGTCGAAGATCACCGCGTCAGCCGCCAGCGTCTTCGCCTTCTCGATCGCACGGGCATTGGATCCGGGCATGTAGAGGGCGCTGCGGCGCGGGCGAATCGGGGTCATGACTTTTTCCTCAGGCGGCAGATCGGTTTTAGTGTTGGTCCAAAGGGAAGAACAGTGTCATTGCCGTAAAGACGCGCAGCGGAGAGTAACAGCCGCGACGTCATCACCGGCCTCGTGCCGGTGATTCCGATAGAATGAAGCGCATCGCTCGTCTGATCGGGATGGCCGGGACGAGCCCGGCCATGACAAAGACGGCATCGGTGGAGGCATGAAAGGAATGTGGGTCGCAGGGGTCGATGGCTGCCGGGCCGGGTGGATCGCGGTGCTCATGCGGGTAGATGATCCAAATGCCCATCGCATCGTGACCGCCCCGGCGCTTCAAGCCATCGCCGATGCGCCGGAGCAGCCGGCGGTGCTCGCCGTGGACATGCCGATCGGTCTGCCCGAGCGGACTGAAGGATCGGGCCGTCTGCCGGAGCAGCTGATTCGTCCCCTGTTGGGTGAACGGCAATCCTCCGTCTTCGCCATTCCCTCCCGCCGCGCCGTCGAAGCTCTGGATTACGCGGAGGCCTGTACGATCGCTTCTGCCACCTCCGATCCGTCGCGAAAGGTGTCGCAGCAGGGCTTCGCCATTTTCCCGAAGATCCGCGAGATCGACGCGCTGCTGCGCGCCCGGCCCGATCTGATGCCGCGCGTCTATGAGGTTCATCCCGAGCTCGCCTTCTGGGCGCTGAACGGAGGCCGCGCGCTCGACCTGCCGAAGAAGGTGAAGGGAACACCCTACGGGCCCGGCATGGCGCTTCGTCGCGAACTTCTCAAGCGATCCGGGCTCCTGCCTGATGCCCTCGTCGAGGCTCCCCCTCCCCGTGGCGCCGCTGCGGACGATCTGCTCGATGCGCTCGCGGGGTTGACCGTGGCGCTGGATCTCGCGAGAGGTGGGGGACAATCCTTTCCCGATCCGCCCGGCCGTGACGCGCACGGGCTTCCGGTCGCCATCTGGACGCTCCGCAAGCAGCCCAAGGTTCAACCATGACCATCACCCGCGCCGACATCGAAGCGGCTCATGCCCGCATCACCCCCCATATCCGCCGCACGCCGGTCCTGAATCTGGACAGGGCCTTCGGTCATGACGGGCCGGTGAGCCTGAAGCTGGAATTCCTGCAGCATGCGGGCTCGTTCAAGACCCGGGGCGCCTTCAACACCCTCCTGTCGAAGGAGGTCCCGGCCGCCGGCGTTGCAGCCGCATCCGGCGGCAACCACGGCGCGGCCGTGGCCTATGCGGCGAAGCAACTGGGTGTGAGGGCGCGCATCTTCGTGCCGGAGATCTCGAGCCCGGCGAAAATTGCCGTCATCCGCTCGCACGGAGCCGAGGTGGTGATCGGCGGCGCGCGCTATGCGGATGCGCAAGCGGCCTGCGACCTCTACGTGGAGGAGAGCGGTGCCCTGCGCATCCATCCCTTCGGGGCCGAGAGCACCGTGATCGGCCAAGGCACGGCGGCGCTCGAATGGGAGCAGGATGCACCCACTCTCGACACCGTTCTCGTGGCGGTCGGCGGCGGCGGGCTCATCAGCGGCGTGGCGAGCTGGTGGGCCGGCCGCGTCAAGGTGGTGGGCGTCGAACCCGAAGGCTCGCGGGCGCTCCATGCGGCGCTCGAAGCGGGGCGTCCCGTCGATGTGGAGGTCGATTCCGTCGCGGCCGATTCGCTCGGCGCGAAGAACACGGGCGATCTCGTCTATTCGATCTGCCGCGAAACCGTCGATCACGTGGCGCTCGTCACCGATCCGGCGATCCGCGATGCGCAAAGACTGCTCTGGCGCGATTACCGCATCGCATCCGAGCCCGGTGGCGCCGCGGCACTGGCGGCGCTGGTCTCGGGAGCCTATAAACCCCGCTCGGGCGAGCGGATCGGCGTGCTCCTGTGCGGCGCCAATGTCGAACTCGCCAAGCTTGCCGAAATCACTCACCCTTGAGGAAAGGACGCCCATGTTCCCGCAACGTCTGACCGAAGGCTACCGCGCATTTCTTGAGGAGCGCCTTCCGCGTGAGAGGAACCGCTACGAGGCTTTGGCGGAAAAAGGACAATCGCCCGAGGTCATGATCATCGGCTGCTGCGACAGCCGCGTCTCGCCGGAGGTCATCTTCGATGCAAGCCCCGGAGAGATGTTTGTCGTCCGCAACGTGGCGAATCTGGTGCCGCCCTTCGAGACGGGCGGCGATTATCACGGCACCTCGGCGGCGCTCGAATTCGCCGTGCAGGCTTTGCGCGTGAAGCACATCGTCGTGCTGGGCCATGCCCGCTGCGGCGGCATCCGGGCCTTCGCCGACGACACGGCGCCCCTGTCGCCGGGCGATTTCATCGGCCGCTGGATGAATCTGATCGCACCGGCTGCCGAGCGCATCGGCCCGCGCGGGAATACGGATTTCTCCGATTATCTGACCCGGCTCGAACTCGCCGCTATCGAGAACAGCCTCAACAACCTGATGACCTTCCCTTGCGTCCGCATTCTCGTGGAACGCGGCAAGCTGCAGCTCCACGGCGCCTTTTTCGGCGTCGCGTCCGGCGTCCTGATGGTGCGCGATCTGGAGACGGGAGAGTACAAGTCGGCCATCGAGGACATGCCTCAGAGAGTGTCCATGTTCAAGGCCCGTCGGGTCGACGCGCCATAGCAACAACCCAGGATTGAGAACAGTTTATTCCTAGACTGTTTAGATATCGACGGCCTTATGAGATGTAATAACATCTCTATGCTATTCAGAGGGCCGTCATGTCTACTTTATTCGTTTCCACCGCGCGAACCACCTAAGTCTATCTCGAGCCGACGACATTCTCGGTTCTTCACGTCACGCAAACCGGATTGATCTCGACCGCCAACGTGGCGGTCGAAGGAGAGCCGGGATCGGAGATCGTCGTCGACGGCTCGATCCGCTCGCAGGCGGACGCGGTTACTTTTTGGGGAGCCGGTTGTGCCATCACCGTCGGCAGCACCGGCACCGTGAGAGGCACCCTCAGTGGCATTGTCCTGGGAGATGATGCCAATGTGGTGCTCAACAATGGCCAGATCTCGGGCTCGCTGACGATTCCCAACAATGCCGCCATCTGGCTCGACGGTTCGGACAATCACATTTTCAACAGCGGGACACTATCGGGCTATTACGGCATCCGCGGCAGCGCGACCCAAGGCAACGGCAACCTCAACCACATCGTCAATTCCGGGAAGATCGAGGCGAGCGACACCGGCATTCTCCTGAGTGCAATAGCGGGCCTCGTGCCCTCCGCCGCCTCTCCCGATAGTCCCTATGGTGTGTTCAACAGCGGCACGATCCTTGCCGGTGTCACAGGAATCGTTGTCGAGGAATCCGGCAACGTTAGCAACAGCGGCTTCATCCAGGCCGGGGCCTTCGGCGTCACCTTCGGCTATGGCGATTCCTTCCTGAGCAATACCGGCACCATCGCGGCACAGATCGCCTTCTCGGGCTCCTTCAACCGGGATACGCTCCTCAATCAGGGCACGATTCAGGGCGCCATCCTCCTTAATGAAGGCAATGACTTCTATGACGGGCGTACCGGAACGGTGACCGATGCCGTGGATATGGGCGATGGTGACGACACCGCCTATGGCGGCAGCGGCACAGAGACCCTCGTCGGCGGCGAAGGCATGGATTCCCTCTTCGGCCATGGCGGTGACGACAGCCTCGGCGGCGGCATTGGGATCGACTATCTCGATGGCGGCGAAGGTGCAGATCAGATGGCCGGCGGTGCAGACGACGACATTTATGTCATCGACAACGTGAACGATGTCGTGACCGAAGCCGCAGATGAAGGAAGCGATCTCGTCCGCTCATCGGTCTCTTACAGGCTTGGCGCGAATCTCGAGAATCTCTGGCTGACGGGCGAAGCCGACCTCGACGGCACGGGCAGGGAACTGGCCAACAGGATCACCGGCAATGCCGGCAGCAACGTGCTCGACGGCGGCGCGGGCGCGGACAATCTCGCCGGCGGCAAGGGCAACGACACTTACGTCGTGGACGACGCGAACGACATTGTGATCGAGGCAGCGGACGAAGGCATCGATACGGTGCGCGCTTCCGTGTCTCACACGCTCGCCGCGAATGCGGAGAATCTCGTCCTTACCGGCGCCGGCGATATTGACGGCGCAGGCAATGCGCTTGCAAATACGATCACCGGCAATGCGGGCAGCAACCTGCTCGACGGCGGCACGGGGGCGGACCAGCTGACCGGAGGCGGAGGCAGCGACACCTACATCGTCGACGATGTAAACGATGGGGTGAGCGAAGGGTTGGATGCAGGCACCGATACAGTGCGCGCGTCGGTGTCCCACACGCTTGCCGACAATGTGGAGAACCTCGTCCTCACGGGCACGGGCGACAGCGACGGCACGGGCAATAATCTTGTCAATGCCATTACGGGCAATGGCGGCAGCAACCGCATCGCGGGCGGCGGCGGCAACGATCTGCTCGATGGCGGCGCAGGACAGGATACCGCCGTGTTCGCCGGTGTTCTGTCGGACTACACGATCACTCGCAGACCCGACGGCACTTTGACGGTCAAGGACAACACGGCTGCCCGCGACGGCACGGACACGCTGAGGAATTTCGAGTTCCTGCAATTCCAGGACGGCACGATCACACTGCCGACGCAGGCGCCAAGTGCGCCTGCGGTGCAGGGTTCCGTGACCCCGATCAACGAGAACGCGGCGCCCTTCACGCCCGTGGCGATCGCGCAGAGCCCGGGCCTCGCGACGGGCGGCGCCATCTACACGCTGGACATCGATCCGACGAGCGGCTTGATCAGCCTTGTGGGCGAGATCGATTATGAAACGACGGAAGATCCAGACCTGCAGACCGAGATGGTCGGCCCGCTGGTGCGGAAGTTCTATCTTCTGAGCGTCAAGGCCACCGAGTCTCTCACCGGCTGGACGTCCGCAGCCACCCCGCTGAAGGTCTATGTGAACGACGTGAACGAGGCCGCGACGGCTTCTCCTTCACGGATGGGACGACGAAGGCGGCAATCAACGAGGCCGCCGCCGACGGCACTCTCATCGGTATGCTGCAGGCCAGCGATCCGGAAAATGATACCGGGCTCATCTATGCCTTCGACACCACAGGCGCCAATGGTACGAGCGGCGCCGGCAATGCGGGCGGCCGGTTCAAGATCGAGAACGGCCAGCTGAAAGTGGCGGCACTCACCGACATCACCAAGACTGAGACCTATACGATCACCCTGAAGGTCACGGACAGGAACGGCGGTCCCGGCTCGGTCTCGGCCTACAAGGATTTCCATATCACGGTGAACCCGGCCGGCGACGGCAATACGCCGCCATCGGCGCCTCAGTATGACAACAACACGGTGGCATTGCTCAGCGAGAACGGCGGCCCGGTCGCAAGCGTCGTCACGGTGCATGCCGAGGACAGCGAAGGCGACCCGATCGAATACGAACTCGTCGGCAATCCTGGCAACCTGTTCTCCATCGATCCGAACACCGGCGTGATCTCCTTCGCGGGCGGTGCCAATTACGAGGCCGCCAATATCGGGCTTCAGACCGAGAACGCCGGTGCGCCTGACGAGAAGAAATACTTCAACGTGATGGTGCGCGCCCGCGAGAGCGGACCGAACGGTCAGGTCTCGGGCAACACGACGATCAAGGTCTATCTCACCGACGTGAACGAGGCGCCGACGGGAGCGACCTACGCGGTCAATGCGGTGTCGAAAGATGCTCAGGCTGGCACCACTTTGGCGACCCTGCAGGGCGTGACCGACCCGGATGCGCGGCCCAATTTCCGCACCTACGCCTACACTCTCGTGAACGCCGACGGCAGCGCTTATACCGGCAACGAGTTCTCGATCGACGCCGGAGGGAACGTGAAGGTGGGTGCGGGCGGGCTGCGCGACGTGCTCGGCCCCACAATCGTTCCGGTCTTCGTCAAGATCACGGATCAGAGCGATGCGACCCTGACCGTCACCAAGCAGGTCGACCTGACGATCAGGCCGGTCAACCACGCGCCGACCGACATCACCCTGACGAACAAGAGCATCCGTGAATTGTCGGCGACGGGCGATTTCGTGGGCAGCTTGGGGCGACCGACGACGATATGGGCGAGACGTTTACCTACGAGCTCGTCGACAATGCCGAGGGGCGGTTCAAGCTCGTCAACGGCCATGACATTGTGGTCGACAATGGATTCCTGCTCGATTGGGAGCAGGCTCAGTCGCATACGGTCAAGGTCCGCGTAACCGACAGCGCCGGCGCCTCCTTCGTCAAGGACATTGCCATCGGCGTGATCGATTGGAACCCCGAGTTCACGCTCGGCTCGAGTGCCAACGACGTGTTCAAGGGCGGTGCGCTCAATGACGCGCTCTCCGGCAATCTC
>KI911965.1:814406-848505 GCA_000517005.1 Microvirga lupini | reverse complement strand
TGAGACACATCCCGCATGTGATAGCATGAGAAACCCCGGCAGGGATTCTGCCAGGGCTTCCCTATGCGGGAGGGGCGGGGGTTGGTGTGGCTGGGTGAGGCCTTCCCGTCATGGCCGGCCTCGTGCCGGTCATCCCGATCCTGTGAAACGCGGCGCTCATCCAATCGGGATCACCGGCACAAGGCCGGTGATGACGAGGGAGGGCGAGCAAAGAGCCGCGTCGGATGCGACGCGGCTCCCTCAACTTGTGCGCATCAAGAACGGACGCCTTGCGTCCGATCGGCGCTCAGGCCGCCTGCCTCTTCGGCTTCAGCAGGCCGCGATTGGCCATGGCTTCGGCGATCTGCACGGCATTCAGCGCCGCGCCCTTGCGCAGGTTGTCGGAGACGCACCAGAAGGACAGGCCATTCTCGACCGTAATGTCCTCGCGGATGCGGGAGATGTAGGTGGCGTCCTCGCCGGCCGCCTCGTGGGGCGTGATGTAGCCGCCGGACTCGCGCTTATCGACCACCATGATCCCGGGGGCAGCGCGCAGGATGTCGCGCGCCTCATCCGCCGTGATCGGCTTCTCGAATTCCACGTTCACGGCTTCCGAGTGGCTGATGAAGACCGGCACGCGCACGCAGGTGGCGGTGAGCTTGATCTTCGGGTCGAGAATCTTCTTGGTCTCGGCCGTCATCTTCCACTCTTCCTTCGTGTACCCGTCCTCCATGAACACGTCGATGTGCGGGATCAGGTTGAAGGCGATGCGCTTGGGGAACTTCTTCTCCTGCACGTCCTGGAGCGAGTAGAGCGCCTTGGTCTGGCGGTCGAGCTCGTCCATGCCGTCCTTGCCGGCGCCGGAGACCGACTGGTAGGTGGCCACCACCACGCGCTTGATGGTGGCGCGGTCATGGAGCGGCTTGAGGGCCACGACGAGCTGGGCGGTGGAGCAGTTGGGGTTGGCGATGATGCCCTTCTTCATGTCGCGAAGCGCCTCGGCATTCACCTCCGGCACCACCAGCGGCACCTCCGGGTCGTAGCGCCAAGCGGAGGAGTTGTCGATCACGACCGCGCCCTGGGCTGCGATCTTGGGCGACCATTCCTTGGAGACCTCGCCGCCGGCGGACATGAGGCACAGATCGACATCGGAGAAATCGTAGGTGTCGAGAGCCTTCGTCTTGAGCGTCTTGTCGCCGTAGGAGACTTCTGACCCTTGACTGCGGCGGGAGGCCAGCGCCACCACCTCATCGGCCGGGAAGGCCCGCTCGGCGAGAATGCTCAGCATCTCGCGGCCCACATTGCCGGTCGCACCGACGACGGCGATCTTGAAACCCATTGATCTTCTCCTGTTGTCGCTCTCCCCGGAAGTGTGAAAACCCTATTCGGGCGCTGCCTCTCGCCCCGACGGGAGAGAGGACCGGGGACGACGAGGCTTATTCGGCCGTCGTTTTCACGGCCGTCGTGGCGGTTTTCGTTTTGCTCGTCGTCAGGTTGAGCATCGCCATTGCCATCGTCCATCCAAAAGCCGGCGTTCGGCTTCGATACGCTGCCAGCAACACACCAAAGTCACGCTTTCGTCAAGCGTTCTCTTGTGTCAGCAAGCCTTCAATCGCCCGTCAGCACGTCGGTCGAGAGATTGAACCGGTAGAAGACCTTGTCCATCCGCTCGGCGCCGAGGCGCTCGTAGAACGCCTGCGCTCCGGCATTGGTGCCATCGGTGGTGAGATCGATTCGGGTGAGCCCCTGAGCCCGGGCGTAATCGGCGAGCCAGCGCATCAGCACGAGGCCTATGGCCTGACCGCGGACGTGGCTCTCGACGAAAAGCTCCTTGACGAAGAGAAGGCCCGTGAGCCTGAAGCCGGGCCGCAGCACCGCAAAGCAGGCGAGGCCGACGGCGCGGCCGTCCCGACAGGCCAGGGCATAGCGCGTGCCCTCCGCCTCCCGCATGGAGCGCTCGACCATGGCCAAGGTGGGCTCGAAGGGCTGGGCGACCTCCGGGCCGGCATAATGCAGGTCCACGGCGCGAACCAAGGCTGCGACGTCAGCCGCGTCCTCGAAGGTTGCAAGACGGACGACGGTCTGGGGCATGGGGCGCTCGGGTCGGTTAAGCTCTGGTTTACCTTGCTTAGCAAAACCTTTCGAACCCTGGCCAGTGTCACGGTAGAACATGTTGATGACGTGATCAGCTGGATTGATTGGTTTCAAGCGATGCCGCGGGCGGTTTATGCCGAATGGGATGAGGACGATGTCGCCGACTGGGTCGACGAACGCGCGGCCCGTCGCCTGCGACGGAAGCGTCTGCCCTGGCTGCGCATCGTCCTGATGTCGTCCTGCAGCATTGCAGGCCTCGTCTATTTCGCCCTCGAGCAGGAGCAGAACATGCGTCCGGCCGAGCGCCAGAAGGCCGTTCCATCGTCGGTTCTGGTCGCGCCTGCGCCGGCCTGGAAGCCGCTGCCCCCCTCCCTGGCCATCTATGCGCTGGCAGGCACATCCGGCCCCGTCACGTCGGAAGCCCGCGAGCATGCGAACGGTGCCCGGGAGGACACCCTGATTCTCGGGCGCTTCGGCGATTTCCGGTATGCGCAGGTGGCGATAGTCCAAGGACCGGCTGACCCTGCTGGGAGCCTCTATATCGAGACGGTTCGGCGGGCGGCGCGCTCAGGCCTCGCAGTCGCCCATCAGGGCCAGAGCCGAATGATTGCGACGAAATTCGGCTCCGTGGAAGCCGCACCCATGATTCTGGCCAACAAGGGCGAGCAGACCTGCCAGGCCTTCCGCTTCTCGGATGCGACAACCGAGTTCAGCTTCCAGGGCTGGCTGTGCGGCTCCTCCGCGCCCGACGAGGCGCAGCTCGCCTGCTTCATCGACGGCATCGCGCTCGCAGGCAGCGCCAGCCCGTCGATGAGAGCGATCTTCGCCCAGGCCGAGCGCAATCGGAACGAGGCCTGCGGGCCGGGCGCCCGCACCGCCTCGGTCGCGGTCAAACCTCCGGCCCGACCGTAACCGCCACCCGGTGCATGACGTTGCAGCCGTAGCCGTTCGGATTCCAATTGGCAGCATGGAAGGGCTGGGCGCGACCCTGTGAATCGGTCGCCCGGGCGAAGAGCTCGTAATAGCCGTCGCTCGGCAGGGGCAGGAATACCCGCCAGCGTACCCAATCGTAGCGGTTGCGCGGCGGCGTCATCGCAGCCTCGACCCAGGTCGCGCCGCCATCGAGGGTCACCTCGACCCGCGCGACCCGGTCGTCGCCCGCCCAGGCGGCCCCTCGTACCTCGATGGATCGCGTGCCTTCAGGATAATGGCTGCCATCGGCCGGCGCAGTGACGATGCTGCGCACAGGCATCGATTCGAGGATCCGGGTTGCCACTCCCTGTCCATCCGAGCCCGGGGCTAAGGGATGCACCGGCAGGCGATAGGACAGACCCGTCATCGCCCGGCCCGTCATGCTCCCGGTCGCGGATCCAGATCCGCGTGAGCCATTTCTGGCTCAAGGAGCCGGGCCAGCCGGGCACGGTCAGGCGCAAGGGGCCGCCATGGATGAAGGGCAAGGGCTCGCCATTCATCGCCCAGACGAGGAGTGTATGCTCCTCCAGCGCCTTGGCGATCGGCATGCCGCGGGACATGGCCTGCCGCTCATGGCTGCCGTGCTTGTCCGGATCAGCGCCGAAATGGCCAGTGAACAGCGCAGTCTGCTTCAGGCCAGCCTCGCGCAGAACATCGCCGAGCGAGACGCCCGTCCATTCGGCACAGCCGGCACCCCCGTTGGTCCAGGGACTGCCTTCCGCTTCAGGCTGGAGGAAGGATCGGCCGTTGCCGCCGCATTCCAGCACCATGCGGAAAGTCTTGTGCGGGAAGCGGCTCTTCAGCTCCGCGAGAGTCAGGCGGAGCGGATGCTCCACCTCGCCGTCGACAGTGAAGGTCCAGGACTCGGCGTCATCCACCGGCTTGGGCAGCAATCCGTTGTTGCGGACGAAGAAGCGGGAGACCGGCGTCGTCTCGTCGTCGAGACGCTCTTCCGGTGTCTCGGCAACCAGCGGAGTGTCGCTCAGCAGGCTCAAGCCCTCCTTGTTCGAGAGATCGAAACCGGCCGTCCTGTCCTGCATCGGCTGTCGTCCTTCTCACCTGTCGGTAAATGTCACGCTTCGACGGAACCATTTTAAGGTGGGTCGTCTTGTTTTGACATCATCGCACATGATGATCGCGCACAGCACAAGGACTGGGCGCCGCTCTTGGAGGTTTACCCATGCGCCGCTTCGCACTTTTGGGTCTGGCATCGTTGGCTGCGCTCGCGTCCGTCTCGGTGGTGGCGGACGCGCAGGCCCAGGACCGTCCCCTCGTTCTCCGGGTCCAACCCCGCAGCTTCCTCGATCCAGGTCCGGTGGCGCCGGTCGGATCGCTCAACCGCTATGTCACGGCGCCGATGATCTCCTCCGTGGCCAACCCGCCATGGGGCTTCCAGAAAGACCGCTTCGGCGAGGGATCGCTGCCCGATCCGATCGGCGGACCCTTCGTCGGCGCGCGTAATCCCTTCCCCATGTTCGGCGTTCCGGATGTCGAGGCGACGGGCTCGATCCGATAAATCGTTCCTTGGAACGGAAAGCCCCGGGCAGGCCCGGGGCTTTTGCTTTTTTAAGAGAGAGCCTCAAGCTCCTTGACGATGGCATCGCCCACATCCTGCGTGCCCACGGCGTTCATGCCGGGGCCGGCAATATCCTTCGTGCGGGTGCCGGAGGCCAGCACATTGGCGATGGCCTTGTCCAGGCGATCCGCCTCGTCGAGCAGGCCGAAGGAATAGCGCAAAGCCATGCTGAAAGAGCCGATCATGGCGATGGGGTTGGCCAGTCCCTTGCCGGCGATGTCCGGCGCGGAGCCGTGCACGGGCTCGTAGAGCGCCTTGCGCCGGCCGGTGGCCGGATCCTCGGCCCCAAGCGAGGCGGAGGGCAGCATGCCGAGCGAGCCGGTGAGCATGGCGGCGATGTCGGAGAGAATATCGCCGAAGAGATTGTCGGTGACGATCACGTCGAACTGCTTCGGGTAGCGCACGAGCTGCATGGCGCAGTTGTCGGCAAGCACGTGCTCCAGTTCCACATCCGAAAACTCGGCCTTGTGGATGCGGGTGACGACCTGGCGCCAGAACACGCCGGTCTTCATCACGTTGAACTTTTCCGCCGAGGAGACCTTGTTGCGGCGCTTCTTGGCGAGATCGAAGGCGACGCGCGCGATGCGCTCCACCTCGTGCGTGTGATAGAGCTGGGTGTCGACGGCGCGCTGGGAGCCGTCCTCCAGGGTCACGATCTCCTTCGGCTCGCCGAAATAGACGCCGCCGGTGAGCTCGCGCACGATCATGATGTCGAGGCCTTCCACCACCTCGCGCTTGAGCGAGGAAGCATCGGCAAGCGCCGGATAGCAGATCGCGGGGCGCAGATTGGCGAAGAGGCCGAGATCCTTGCGCAGGCGCAAGAGGCCAGCCTCGGGACGCACCGCGTAAGGCACGTTCTCCCATTTCGGGCCGCCGACGGCGCCGAAAAGCACCGCATCGGCAGCCTGAGCGCGATCCATGGCGGCTTCCGAGATCGCCGCACCGTGAGCGTCATAGGCCGAGCCGCCGACGAGATCCGTCTCGGTCTCGAAGCCCAGCCCACGCTTGCGGAACCAGCCCACAATCTTCTCGACCTCGCGCATGACCTCCGGGCCGATGCCGTCGCCGGGGAGAAGGAGAAGCCTGTGCGTTGCCATGGGAAGACCCCTGTTCTGTCGTGATCGAATGCAGGGCTCTTAAAAGACCGAATGCGCGGCTTGGCAAGCTTTAGTCGCGTCGTCCCTTAGGCGAAGGCAGCCCGGTCGGTCTCGGTCCGCCGATCCGTCGGGGTCCTGACCACCGTCACCGAACAGGGCGCCTCCGCCACGACGCGGGACGAAACGCTGCCCAGATAACGGCGCAGGGCGGACGAGGCCCGCGCGCCGATCACGATGTGGTCGACATTGTTGTGGCGGGCGTAATCGACGAGCGCGGCGGCCGGATCGGGCGCCTCCAGCACGCTGTAGGTGATCCGCTCCTTGGGAACGTCGAGCGACGCGCCCCAGTGCCTGAGCTGGACGAGGCGCTGGACATGGAGGCTTCTCCCCTCCTCGTCCTCCAGAATGTCGACGGCGATGCGCGAGGTCTTCAGGATGTTGACGCAGGCAATGCGCGCCTCGCTCTCCAGGGAGAGAATGCGGCCGATCATCATGCGTAAAGCTTCGCCGAGGTCCTCGCTCCCCGGTGAAAGATCGATGGCGGCAAGGACGATAGGCGCCCGGGACAGCTGTCCGGCAATGTTGGGCGTCTCGAGGGCCTTCGCCTTGCGGGCCTTGAGCCAGCGCCGGAAGGTCTTCACGCCGCTGTCCCGCTCAAGCCGCTCGGCCCGCCCGGTGAGCCGAACCTGTTCCGGGTTCTCAAGATCAAGCGCGAGCTGGGCCGCGGTGGCGTAGCGCTCGTCCGGATCGACCTCCAGGCAGCGCAGAATGATCTCCTGCAGCCAGGGCGGGCAATCGGGATTGAGCGCCCGCGGCGGTACGGGATCGCGCCACAGGCGGCGTCGGATCTGGCCGCCGCGCGGGTTGCCGAAGGGGCGTTCGCCCGTGACGAAGAAATACAGCATCACGCCGAGTGCGAAGAGGTCGCTGCGCGGATCGGCCCTGTCCTGCAGCACCTGTTCCGGCGCCATGTAGGGCGTAGTTCCGAACGGCTCGCGAAACTCCTCGGCCAGGAGATCGGGCAGGCGTTCATGCCGGGCGAAGCCGTAATCGATGAGAACCGCCTCGCCGGTTTCCCGGATCATCACGTTGCTGGGCTTGATGTCGAGATGGATCACGTGCTGAAGGTGCAGATCGTGCAGGGCATGCGCCACCTTCGCCCCGATCATGACGACTTCGGACCAGGGCAGAGGAACCTCGTCGAGCCGGCTTTTGAGCGATTCCCCGGGGATCCGTTCCATGACGATGTAGGGCATGGGATCGAGCGGGCCCGCCGCGACAAAACGGGGCACATGCGGCCCTGACAGACGCGGCATGATCATCTGCTCGGTCTCGAAGCAGACAATGGGCAGCGGATCGTCGCTGTCGATCAACATCGGGACCTTCATGATCAGCGGCGTCGGATCACCTTCACGAGTGACCGCCCAGAGCTGCGCCATACCGCCGGTGCTTAAGTGCTCCCGGAGCTCGAAACCATCAATCACCATGCCCGGGCTCAGGCGCCAACGCATGTGTCAGCGGCCCTGTTCGAGGCGAAGCGCCAGCTTTTCCGGCAGGCCCGCCTCGCGCACCTTGCGGGCTGCGGTGGCCGTGTCGTAGGGCACGCGCAGGTAACGCAGGGTCTGGCGGGCGGTGTCGAAGACGGCGTAGTTCGCCGCCGCCACCCCGTCCCGCGGCTGCCCGA
Organism: Microvirga lupini; assembly: GCA_000517005.1. Lineage (GTDB taxonomy): Bacteria > Pseudomonadota > Alphaproteobacteria > Rhizobiales > Beijerinckiaceae > Microvirga > Microvirga lupini. The sequence continues at coordinate 841,103 of KI911965.1, read as the reverse complement.
CGGCACCGATCACCGCGAGCCAGGTCCGCGTCGGCAGAAGCGGGATGTCGTTGTTCGCCACCGGCGAGAAGGTGCCGACCTTGGCGGTGGTGCTCATGTGGTAGAGCATCGGCACATGCACATGCCCGCAGAAGGTGATGTGCGCGTCCACGCGGCTGAAGTGCCGGATGGCCTCCATGGGACCGGCCATGTAATCCCAGTTGCGGGGCGCATAGCCGTTGGCATGGACGTAGAGGACGTTTCCCTCTTCATGAATGAGGGGAAGATCGGCCAGAAACCGGCGCTGCTCCATCCCGAGCTGATTGCGGGTCCAGCGGATCGCCTCCTGGGCCACGCTGTTCATGTCCTGGTCGGAGCCGTCGATGGCCGCATCGTGATTGCCGAGAAGCGCCACGGCACCCTGGTCCACGAGCCCCCGGATCGTATCGACCACCCAGGCCGGATCGGCGCCGTAGCCGACATAATCGCCGAGGAAAATCAGGCGGTCGACATGAAGCAGGCGTGCATGGGCGAGGCAGGCCGACAACGCCTCGCGGTTACCGTGGATGTCGGTGAGAATGGCGATGAGCATGGAGTCAGTACAACTCCAAACGCACTGCCACTGCAACTGGCTGAGATGGCGACAAGAGCGAGTGGTCTCTATCCGCGCAGCGCTTCCAGCACCTTGCCGCCGGGCCGCCCGCGCGGCTCGAGGCCGATGCGGCGCTCCACATCCTTGATCGCCTCGCGGGTCTTCGAGCCAATCTTTCCGTCCACCTCGCCGATGTCATAGCCGCGTGCCGCGAGCAGGCTCTGCAATTCGCGGCGCTGGGCGCGCGAGAGCGGCGGATCGTCGGTGGGCCAGGCGGTCTGGATGCCGGGCAGGCCCTTGAGGCGGTCCCCTAGCAGCGCGATGGCAAGCCCATAGGATTCGGCTGCGTTGTAGGAATAGACCGCGTCGAAATTCTTGGTGACCAGGAAGGCCGGGCCGTTGATCCCGGCCGGGATGATGATGCCGGCGGCGTAGCTGCCCGAAAGCGGACGCCCGTCGACGCGCCGCACGCCCATGGCCGCCCAGGTGGCGAGCGGTTTCTTGTTCTTGCGCCCGGCGAGGCTCACGTTGAAGTTCTCCGGCAGGCGCACCTCGTAGCCCCAGGGCAGACCGTTCACCCAGCCGGCTCTTTTAAGGAAGTTGGCCGTGGAGTGCACGGCGTCCGGCACGGAATTCATGATGTCGCGACGCCCGTCCCCGTCGCCGTCGACGGCAAGGCGCTGGAAGGTTGAGGGCATGAACTGGGTATGGCCGAAGGCGCCGGCCCAGGAACCGCGCAGGGCGGCCGGGTTGATGTCCCCGTCCTGCACGATTTTCAAGGTCGCCATCAGCTCGCCCTTGAAATACTCGTTACGGCGCGGGGCATAGCAGACGAGGGTCGACAGCGACTGAACGAGCGGCCTGCCGCCGATATCCTTTCCGAAATTGGACTCCACGCCCCAGACGCCGGCAATGGCATGGCGGTCGACGCCGAAGCGCGCCTCGGCCGAGGCGAGCGCCTGTCCCCATTGCCGCATGGCTGTACGGCCGTCCTGCACCCGCTCCTCGTCGACGAGGGCCGAGAGATAATCCCAGATCGGCGTCTTGAACTCGGGCTGGTTGTTCATGAGGTCGAGGATCGTCAGATCCGGCGTGACGCCGCGGGTCGCGGCATCGAAAGCCTGGCCGGAAATGCCCTTGGCGGCCGCCTGGCTGCGCAGACTGGACAGGCAGGAGGCGAAATTCGCCTGGGCCGAGGCCGGCGTTACGGCAACGAAGCCGGCGAGAACGAAGAGAGCGGGGGCAAGAAGGTTCTTCATGCCCGGCACATTGCAGGGAATTTGGTTAATCTTGTGGAAACGGGGCTGCGCCTCACCCTTTCGTTAGGGTGGATATCGGCTCAACCGGCCTCGATCTCCGGATCAGGCAGATTGGTCTGGATCCACCGGTCGCTCACATGAATATCGGTGGTCTCCAGCCGTCCCGGACCGAGATTGACGAACTTGTGCGGAACCCCGGCTGGACCGAAGACGACCTGACCCGCCTCGCATTCGAAGCGCTCGTGGCCCACCGTGAAGAGCGCCCGCCCCTCGCGGATGATGAAGATTTCGTCATAGGGATGAACGTGCCATTTCGGCCCGACGCCGACCTCTTCCGTGGCATAGAAGAGCACAGTCGCGCCCGTGCCCAGCCTATACCCCTCGATATGGCCCTTCCAAAAAAGATCGGGATGGGTTGCCCAATCGGCCCGGTTGAGAACCTGAGGCTTGCCCTGTGTCATCGCTCATCCAAGATGCGTCACCCTCGCTTCGGTCGAGAGTGAGGAGAAAAGGCTTTAAGCCCAGGCGCGCTCGGACAGTTTCTTCTCGTAGCTGTCGATGGCGGCGCCCTTCTCCATGGTCAGGCCGATGCCGTCGAGGCCGTTGAGCATGCAGTGCTTCTTGAAAGGATCGATGTCGAACTTGACCGTGCCGCCGTCGGGACCGCGGATCTCCTGCTTTTCCAGGTCGATTGTCAGGGTGGCGTTGGCGCCGCGCTCGGCATCGTCGAACAGCTTTTCCAGGTCCTCGGGGCTCACCTTGATCGGCAGAATGCCGTTCTGGAAGCAGTTGTTGTAAAAAATGTCCGCGAAGCTGGTGGAGATCACGCAGCGGATGCCGAAATCGAGCAGCGCCCAGGGGGCATGCTCGCGGGACGAGCCGCAGCCGAAATTGTCGCCCGCCACCAGGATCTTGGCGTTGCGGTAGGCCGGCTGATTGAGAACGAAATCCGGGTTCTCCGAGCCGTCCTCGCGGTAGCGCATCTCCGAGAACAGACCCGTGCCAAGCCCCGTGCGCTTGATCGTCTTCAGGTACTGCTTGGGGATGATCATATCGGTGTCGATATTGATGATCCGCAGCGGCGCCGCGACGCTTTCCAGCACGGTGAACTTGTCCATTGTCCTCACATCCCTGAAGGCGGCAGCCAAGCCGCTGTCAGGTGCCTCATATCAAAGGGTTTTGAAGACGGCTAGGCCAACGATGGTCGCGGCACCGTCAAACGACCCTCGAAGCGCCGTCCAATCCCTTCGGCCCGAAATCATCCAGGGCCAGGAAAGCGGCGGTTTCGTTGAGGGCTTCGATGATGTCGGGGGTGATCATAGGGGCTTTCATTCGATTCGCACCCCAACCTTCTGCCCTGGCACTTTAAACGCTCTCCTCGCGCTGGCGGCCTGTTTTCGGACAACACACCCTTCGGCGTGATCGTTGATAAGGCCCATGGCCTGCATGAAGGCGTAGACGGTCGTCGGTCCGACAAACGACCAACCACGTTTTTTGAGATCCTTCGATAGGGCGATCGACACCGCCGAGGTCGAAGCGGTCTGCGGGGCCGCAAGTTCTCGGATTTTCGGCTCGAAGCGCCAAATGTAGGCGGCAAGTGAGCCTTCCTGCTTCACCAATTCCTGCGCGCGTCGGGCATTGTTGATCACGGCTTCGATCTTGCCCCGATGCCGCACGATGCCTTCGTTCTTCAGCAGCCGCTCGACGTCGGCTTCCGTGAATGCGGCGATCCGATCGAAATCGAATCCATGGAAGGCCGCCCGGAAATTCTCGAGCTTGGCAAGGATGGTGCGCCAGCTCAATCCCGACTGAAAGCCCTCGAGGCACAGCTTCTCGAACAGACGGCGATCATCTTCGACCGGGAAGCCCCATTCGGTATCGTGATAGGCCAGAAACTCAGGCGCCGACGCGCACCACCGGCAGCGCTGTTGCCCATCCGGGCCGGGAACCGTCGCGCTCATGGATCATGCCTTCAGAAAGGCCAGGCGATCATCGACGCGGCCCGGCGCGATTTCGAGAATGTCGGCGCTGACCACGCCTTCCGTGACGAACGGGTCCTCCTGAATTCGCGCTTCAAGATCGGTGCGCGAGATGTTGTGGGCAAGGATGGCTCCTCCCGCATTCGGCTGGAGGCTACCGGCCAGGAGGAAGACTCCCTCCTCGAAACCACGTTTGATCCAGGCATTGTGCCCGTCCATGAAGTGCGGGGCTTTCGCCTTGTCGGCGAATCTGAGTGTGAGGATGAACACAGGAACTCCGTCAGGTGGATGAGCGTGAAGCAGGTTGCGGAAGAGACAATTGTCCAGGGCGCTGCGCATCCAGCCATGCATCCATGGCTTCGACCTCGCGGCGGATGAAGCCTTCGTCACGAAGCGCGGTCGCGAGAGTGGCGACTCCCTGGCTTCGCATCAGAATGTGCAGGGCGAGCGTATCGGCATCAGCCTCACGGCCAAGGGCGGCAAATTGGCGTGCGAGCCAGTGGCGAAAATGAGTGAAGAGTTTGGCTGCATCGTCTTTGCTGACGTGATCGAGCTTGGCGAGTTCATTACAGAGCGTTCCGACCGGGCAGCCATAGGCCATGATCTTCGCACGGTTCATGATGAGGATATGGATGAAGCTGCGGATGCGTTCAGCCGGTGTGGGTGCATCTTCTTCCCATGCATCGAGCATAGCTTGGGTCTTCGCTATGCGCAGCGCGATGACTGCGCCGAGGATCTCGTCCTTCGTTTTGAAGTGGTAATAGAAGTTCCCGCGGGAGAGCCCGACGGCCTTGGCTATGTCGGCGAAGGACGTGGCCTCGAAACCATTCTCATAAAACAGTCGATCCGCCGCCTCTATGATGTGACGGCGTGTATCACTCGCTCCCATAACCTGTCGATCTCTCTAGGTCATTTGTCCTAGTCACTCTAGGTCAACTGTCCTAGATTGTCAACGATGTCCAGAATGGAGCGATGTCGGCTTTGGTGTCTCGCCCGAGCCTTGAGAAGTACAGCTAACGGGCGAACGCTGAAATCCTTGGCGGCAAAAGGCTGGCGGCCATGACGTTAATCATCTGGAATGGCGCCTGTTGCATTCTCTACAAAGACCCACCGACCGGCCGCATGTCATCCTTGCCCTAAGCTTCGCACCTCCTGCGGATCTCACCCGGCCGCCGCCTCGATCGCCTCCATGTCCTCGTCGGAGAGACCGAAATGGTGGCCGATCTCGTGGACCAGCACATGGGTGACGATGCTGCCCAGAGTCTCCTCGTGCTCGGCCCAGTAATCGAGGATCGGGCGGCGATAGAGCCAGACCATGTTGGGGAATTGGCCCGTCTGCATCATGCCGCCCCCCTGCGCCAAGCCGATGCCGCGGAAGAGGCCGAGGAGGTCGAAGGGCGTCTCGCAGCCCATCTCCCGCATCGTCTCGTCGTCGGGAAAATCCTCGACCCTGATCACCACGCCCTCGCAGAGGCGGCGGAACGCCTCCGGCAGGCGGGAATAGGCGTCCCGCGCCAGAGCATCGAGATCGTCAAGGGAGGGGGCCTGGAGGTTGGCTAAAGCGGTCATGGGATCAGAGAATACCAAGTTGAACCAGGAGCCACAGGCTCAAGATCACCACCCCGACCACGGACAGGGCGCGGCCGATGCGGCGGCCCCAGAGCTCGATCGGGTCGGTGCCGCCGTCCTCGGCCGTCCTGATGGCGTCCTTGGCTCCGAAGTGATCGCCGGCCCGCTGCCCCATGCGGGCGAGCGCCGACGAGCCGAGCGTCTCCGAATCCCGCTGGACGCGCTCCAGCGCCTCGCGAGCCTCACGGGCTTCCCGGTCCCGGTCGCTCATGAAATCCTCCTCAGGTGCCTGTTGCTGTTGCTTTACCATGGCGCTTGGATCGTGCCTTCGCAACGGAACGTCTTCCGACCTCCAGTCTTCGGCCATCCATCCGGACAAAGACCCATCACCGTCATGGCCGGGCTTGTGCCGGTGATGACGAAAGAGGGTGTATCTTCCCTGGGTTTTCGCATGAAAAAGGCCGCGACTCGCACGAGTCGCGGCCTATTCGTTTGCCCGAAATTTCAGATCAGCCGAAGGTGCGGATGTCCACAAACCGGCCCGCGATGGCCGCCGCCGCCGCCATTGCCGGCGACACCAGATGGGTGCGGCCCTTGAAGCCCTGGCGGCCCTCGAAGTTGCGGTTCGACGTGGAGGCGCAGCGCTCGTGGGGCGCGAGGCGGTCGGCGTTCATGGCGAGGCACATGGAGCAGCCGGGCTCGCGCCAGTCGAAGCCGGCGGCCTTGAAGATCTTGTCGAGGCCTTCGGCCTCGGCCTGCATCTTCACGATGCCGGAGCCGGGCACGATCATGGCGTTGACGCTCTCGGCCACGCGCTTGCCCTCGACGACCTTGGCCACTTCGCGCAGATCCTCGATACGGCCATTAGTGCAGGAGCCGATGAAGACGCGGTCGAGCGTGATGTCGGTGATCTTCGTTCCCGGCGTGAGGCCCATATATTCCAGCGCCCGCCACTTGGAGCGGCGCTTGTTCTCGTCCTGGATGTCGTCCGGGTTCGGCACCACGCCGGCAATTGAGACCACGTCCTCAGGGCTGGTGCCCCAGGTGACGATGGGCGGCAGATTGGCGGCATCGAGGCGGATCTCGGTGTCGAAGAAGGCGCCCTCATCGGTGCGAAGGCTGTCCCAGTAGCGCACGGCCGCTTCCCAGGCCTCGCCCTTCGGCGACTTGGGACGATCCTTGAGATAGGCATAGGTCTTCTCGTCCGGCGCCACCATGCCGGCGCGGGCGCCGCCCTCGATCGACATGTTGCAGACCGTCATGCGGCCTTCCATCGACAGCGAGCGAATGGCCTCGCCGGCATATTCGATCACGTGGCCGGTGCCGCCGGCGGTGCCGATCTCGCCGATGATGGCCAGGATGATGTCCTTCGCCGTAACGCCGGGGGGCAACTGCCCGTCCACCGTCACGCGCATGTTCTTGGCCTTCTTCTGGATCAGCGTCTGGGTGGCGAGCACGTGCTCAACCTCCGAGGTGCCGATGCCGTGGGCGAGCGAGCCGAAGGCGCCGTGGGTCGAGGTGTGGCTGTCGCCGCACACGATGGTCATGCCGGGGAGCGTGAAGCCCTGCTCCGGGCCCACCACGTGGACGATGCCCTGGCGCGTGTCGAGCTCGTTGTAGTACTCGACGCCGAAATCCCTGGCGTTCTGGGCCAATGTGGCCACCTGCGTGGCCGATTCAGGATCTTCGATGCCGTGCGAGCGGTCGGAGGTCGGCACGTTGTGGTCGACCACGGCCAGGGTTTTGTGCGGCTGGCGCACCTGGCGGCCGGCCACGCGCAGGCCCTCGAAGGCCTGGGGGCTCGTCACTTCATGGACGAGGTGGCGGTCGATGTAGAGAAGGCACGTCCCGTCATCCTGCTGATCGACGACGTGGTCGTCCCAGATCTTGTCATAGAGGGTACGGGGTTTGGCCATAGGTCTCTTCCAACGGTCGAAAATGGTGGTTTGGCGTGTTTAGCGGTCTGTCGCCCGGAGGGGAAGATGTCCAGAGCGCACACCGCCTTGAAACGATCGCATAGCAGACACCGGCCCTCGCGCAATTATATTTTTGTCGTGATGGGATACGGCAAGGCCTGCCTGTTCCAGCAAAAAGGCGCGGTTTGGGCCGCGCCTTTCGAATTCTGAAGATTGAGACGAGAGCCTTACTCGGCCGCAGCCGGGGTCTCGGTCTTCTTCTCGGCGCGCTCGGCGATACGGGCCGACTTACCGCGACGGTCGCGCAGGTAGTACAGCTTGGCGCGGCGGACGGCGCCGCGGCGCACGACCTTGATGGACTCGACCAGCGGCGAGTAGAGCGGGAACACGCGCTCGACGCCTTCGCCGTAGGAGATCTTGCGGACCGTGAAGCTCTCGTGGAGGCCGCCACCGGAACGGGCGATGCAGACGCCCTCATAGGCCTGCACGCGGGTACGCTCGCCTTCCTTCACCTTCACGTTGACGATCACGGTATCGCCGGGCTGGAAGTCGGGAATGGTCTTGGCGAGCTTGGCAATCTGCTCCTGCTCGAGCTGCTGAATGAGGTTCATCGTAATACTCCTGCCGTTGCGTGGCCCTGAGCGAACTCAAAACCCGCGGGATTTCGGCGTCCTGTTTTAAGTTGAGGCCGCGCCTATACAGGAGATTGGGAGGATTGTCGAGCCTCTACACTTCGCATCACTCACCCCCTCTCCGTCATCACCGGCGTCGTGCCGGTGATCCCGATCAAGTCAGACGTCATACTCCTCCTATCGAGATGGCCGGGACAAGCCCGGCCATGGCGAGGAGTGTTCTGGAAGCGATCCCGGGTTCTGCTCCGCAGCCCCGGGAGGACAGGTCATTTACGCTCCGGCAGGCTCGACCTCGGCAAACAGGTATCGCTCGAACCAGCCGGGAAATGCTCTTGCCAAGTCTCGGGGACCCTCCACGGCCAGCCCCATCCGCTGCGCTTCGATAAAGCTCACGTCGCCTCGCCACCAGGCGACCAGCGCCGGAAGACCGGTGCGGACCCGCAAAGGTTCCGGAAAGCCCGGATTCTGCGTGCAGAACGAGACCTCGGCCTCCTTCAGGAGCAGGAAGCGCGGCTGGCGCCGCCCCTCGATCTCGAAGCGGATGACGATCGGTTCGGACGGCAGCGCCTCGGCGCGGACGCGCCGCTGCATGTCGACGAGCAGGGGCTCAAGATCCAGGTCTTCCTGCTCGGCCTGCCGTGGCAGCCATCTTTGGCCCCAGGTGCCGAGAGCGCCCACGATGCCCATCAGCTCCCGGCCTGCCTCGGTCAGCGCATATTCCGGTCCATGCTCACCCTCGATGCGCGTGACGGCCCCGACATGCACCAGTTCCTGCAGGCGCTCCGAGAGCATGGTGCGGGAGATGCGCGGGATGCCGCGGCGGATATCGTTGAAGCGCCGACTGCCGCACAGCAGCTCACGCACCACGAGAAGGGTCCAGCGCCCGCCGATGGCCTCGTGGGCGCGCGCCACGGAACAGAACTGACCGTACTCTGCCATGGGCCAAGCGCTACCATGATCCTGTGTGCGACAGAAGTCCGGATTCCGGACCTGACACGCGGTTCGTCTCGACCTAACAAAGCGAGAGTTTTCGGACGAAGCCCATGACCGCACAGACCCGCACCATCCTCGACCGCATCGGCAACACGTCTCTCATCGCCCTGCGCAACATCCGCCCCGCCAATGGCGCCCGAATCCTGCTGAAGCTCGAAAACGAGAATCCCACCGGCAGCATGAAGGACCGGATGGCGCTCGCCATGATCGAGGCGGCGGAGGCGGATGGACGCCTCAAACCCGGCGGCTCCGTGGTGGAATATACGGGCGGCAGCACGGGCGTCTCCCTGTCGCTGGTCTGCGCCGTGAAGGGATATCCGCTCAATATCGTGACCTCCGATGCCTTCGCGCAGGAAAAGCGCGATCACATGGCGCTTCTGGGCGCGACCCTGCACATCGTCCCGAGCGACGGCGGACGCATGACGGAAAAGCTCACCAAGGACATGATCAAAGAAGCCCGCATCATCGCTGAGGCGAAGGGCTCCTTCTGGACCGACCAGATGAAGAACCGGGACCAGATCGCCGCTTATCACCGGATGGCCGACGAGATTCGGCAGCAGACGGAGGGGCGCGTCGACGGCTTCGTGCAGAGCGTAGGAACGGCGGCGTCCCTGCGCGGCATTGCGGAAGGCCTGCGGCGCCATCACGGCGCGATCAGGATCGTCGCCGTGGAGCCTGCGGAATCTCCAGTCCTGTCGGGAGGCCCATCCGGCGCGCACAAGATCGACGGAATCGGCGCCGGCTATGTGGTGCCGCTCTGGCAGAAGAGCATCGCCGATGGAATCGAGCGGGTCTCGACGGAAGAGGCCATGGCCATGGCGTTCCGGCTCGCGCGGGAGGAAGGCCTGTTTGCCGGCACCTCGACGGGCACCAACGTGATCGCGGCCCTGCGTCTCGCCGAAGAGCTGGGGCCGGATGCCACCATCGTCACGGTGATGTGCGATACCGGCATGAAATATCTGAAGACGTTCGGAGCAAGGCTCGAAGCAGACCGTCTGGTGCGATGATCACACGCGCTCCAGGAATTCGACGATGATGCCGTCCGGGTCCTTGCAGAACGCGACCTTGCGGATCAGCTCGCTGTTGGCAGCCTTCCGGGGAGGAACGGTGAACTCCACACCGGCGGCACGAAGCTTGTCATAGACTGCCTCGACGTCGTCGACCCGGAAGGTGATGTGGCGGATACCGGCCTCGGTGACGGGCACCTCCCGCGCCGGCGTTTGAATCGGAGCGGCCGGCTCGACGATTTCGAGCATGACGCCGCCGATCTCGAGAAATGCGATGCGTCCGCCCTCCCCCGTGCGCTTGACCAGGATCTGCTTCAGGCCGAGCAGACCGCAATAGAACGCGATGGTCCTGTCGAGATCGCTGCTGGTCATGCCCACATGCTCGAAACCCTGCAGCATCGACCTGTCTCCTTGTTTAACACTGGACCGCGATGAGCAGGAACATCGGGCGTTCGCGCTCTTGCGCCCATTCGGGTCTTGCCGCGATCTGCGCGTCCGACGGAGCCCATTCCTCCACATGCGCAATCGTGAAACCGAGACGGATGAGCAGGTTCAGAATGGTCCCGAGGGTGCGGTGCTGCTTGATCACGCCCTCGGCCAGCCAGTTGGTCCGGCGTGGGCCTTCCTTCTGATAGCTGTCGACCGGCCATGTCTTGCGACCATCCGGACCGACGGACCAGCCCGCCTGCATCGGCGCTGTGAAGATCGGGTGCTCGACCGAGAACACGAACTTTGAGCCCGGAACGAGCGCGCGATGCACCTCGGCCAGCAGGCCGGAAAGATTGTCGATGTAGTGCAGGGCGAGGGAGCTGTAGGCGAAATCGAATGTCTCGGTGCCGAGATCGAGCCGTTCGAGATCGGCCCGACGATAGGTGATGCCCGGATCGGACGTCATGGCGGCCGCCCTTGCCAGCATGCGTTCCGAGACATCGAGGCCGAGCACGCGCTCCGCGCCATGCTCGCGCGCCCAGCGGCAGAACCAGCCATAGCCGCATCCCAGATCGACGATTCGGCGACCGCCGAGATCCGGAAGAAGCGCCTGCAGCGAGGGCCATTCCGGGGCAGCCGACAGACCGTCTCTCGAACGCTCGAGGCGGCTGTAACCCTCGAAGAAGTCCGGATCGTCGTAGATGTTCTGCGTTGCCATGAGCGACTCCCGGATGGGCCTTTTACTTCAACAGATCCGGCCGCCGTTCCCGCGTGATGCGTTCCGATTCCTCCCGGCGCCAGCGCTCGATCATGGCATGATTGCCGGAGAGAAGCACATCGGGAATGGGCCGCCCCTCCCATTCGCGCGGCCGCGTGTAATGCGGGTATTCGAGGCGGTTCGATTCGAAGCTTTCCTCGGTGCCGGAGGCCTCCTTGCCCATGACGCCGGGCAGCAGCCGCACGCAGGCATCGAGCACGATCATCGCGGCCATCTCGCCGCCGGAGAGCACGTAATCGCCTATGGAGACTTCGGTTAAGCCCCGCGCCTCGATCACGCGCTCGTCCACGCCCTCGAATCGTCCGCAGACGATGACGACGCCCGGGCCCGCCGCGAGCTCGCGCACATAGGATTGCGTCAGCGGCTTGCCGCGCGGGCTCATCAGCAGTTTCGGGCGCGGATCGTCCGCCGGCACATTGGCGTCGATGGCGGCGGCCAGTACGTCGCAGCGGATCACCATGCCGGGACCGCCGCCGGCCGGCGTGTCGTCCACCGTGCGGTGACGGCCGAGCCCATGATCGCGGATGTTCCTCGCCGTCAGGGACCACACGCCGCGTGCGAGCGCATCGCCCGCAAGCGATATGCCGAGCGGGCCTGGAAACATTTCGGGATACAGCGTCAGGATGGTGGCGGAGAAACTCACGCGCGGTCCTCGCCGGGTTCGGGCTTGCCGATCTCGAAGAAATCGTCCGGCAGCACGGCAATGACGCGCTTGCCCGCGATGTCGACGGTCGGAACGAAGGCCTTCGTGAAGGGCAGAAGCGCCGTCGGGCCTTTGATGGCAGGCGCGACTTCCAACAGGTCGCCGCCGCCGTAATTGGGCACGGCCACGATGGTGCCGATGATCTCGCCGGCTTCGCTCTGGACGGAGAGGCCGATCAGATCGGCGAGCAGGAATTCGTCTTCCTCGTCGGGCGGTGGAAGCCTGTCGCGCTCGACGTAAAGCTGAACGCGGTTGAGCGCCTCGGACGCCTCGCGGGTCGTCACGCCGTCGACGACGGCGATGAGCAGATCGGGCGCTCCGCCGGGAGCGGGCCGGACGCTCTTGAGGGAATAGGTCTTGCCGTTCGTCGCAACGAGCGGCCTGTAGCCGGCAATCGCCTCCGGATCGCCCGTATGGGATTTCAGCCGCACCTCGCCCTTAAGGCCATGGGCGCGACCGAACTCGCCCACGAGGACGAGGTCGCCTCGCTGCGACAGAGAAAGCTCTCCTCTCCCTTGTGGGGAGGAGATGGAGGTGGGGGTGTCAGCGCCACGTTCTGATTTCTTGACGCTCGCACCCCCACCCCTGCCCCTCCCCACAAGGGGGAGGGATGAGGCGGAGCGCTGGTTGAGGCGCTCCTTCTTCATGGTGCTTACGCAGCCTCGCCTTCGCCGGCGCCAGCCGCAGCGGCCTTGGCCTCGGCGCGTTCCTGGGCCTTCTTGCCCGGAACGGCCTTCTGCGGGTTGTTGCGGGCCGGACGCTTCAGGAGGCCGGCGGCGTCGAGGAAGCGCAGGACGCGATCAGTCGGCTGGGCGCCCTTGGCGAGCCAGGACTTGATCTTCTCGACCTCGAGGGTCACGCGGCCGGCGTCGTCCTTCGGCTTCATCGGGTCGTAGGTGCCGACCTTCTCGATGAAGCGGCCATCGCGCGGGGAGCGCGAATCGGCCACGACGATGCGGTAATAGGGACGCTTCTTCGCACCACCACGGGTGAGACGGATCTTCAGGGACATTTTTAGCTCCTAGTGTTTAAGCTTTTCACGAAATTCGCTGATCAGGCGTTCGATGGAGGACTCGTCCTCCAGGTCACCCGCGGTTCGGAACACTTCCACATCGGTTGCTCCGTCCTCGAGCAGATCAATCTCCCAGTATTCACCGGGAACGCGGGCGAGGACGGTAAGCCCGTCCTCACGGAGAAAGCGGATCTCGTTCCAGATCCCCGCATTCTCCAATCTCTTTGACAGCGCATGAGCGCGCTGAAGCAGATCAGCAGCTGTCATTTCGAAACTCATTTCTTCTTCCCGAACGGGGAGCCGCCGATGCCGGGAAGGCCCGGGATCTTCGGCCCGCCGAGTCCGGGCAGGCCCGGCACGCCCTTCGGCATGGGCGGGAGAGCGCCGCCTGCGCCGCCCGGAAAATCGGGCAGCTTGCCGCCCATCTGCTTCTGCAGCGCCTCGATCTGCTCCGGCGTCGGCTGGGGCATGCCGCCACCGCCGAGCCCGAACATCTTGCCGAGCGCTCCCGCCATGCCCTTGGCCTTGCCGCCGCCCATCATCTTCATGACGTCGGCCATCTGCCGGTGCATCTTGAGCAGCTTGTTGATCTCCTCGACCTTCGCGCCGGAGCCCGCCGCGATGCGCTTCTTGCGCGAGGCCTTGAGGATATCCGGATTGCGGCGCTCGGCCGGGGTCATGGAATCGATGATGGCGCGCTGGCGCTTGATGATCCGGTCGTCGAGATTGGCGTTCTCGAGCTGCGACTTCATCTTGGCGACGCCCGGCAGCATGCCCATCATGCCGCTTAAGCCCCCGATCTTTTCCATCTGCGCAAGCTGATCGCGCAGGTCTTCCAGATCGAACTTGCCCTTACGCATCTTCTCGGCCATGCGCTGGGCCTGCGCCTGGTCGAAATTCTCGGCAGCCTTTTCGACCAGCGAGACGATGTCGCCCATGCCGAGGATGCGGTTGGCGACGCGGCTCGGGTGGAATTCCTCCAGCGCATCGACCTTTTCGCCCGTACCGATGAGCTTGATCGGCTTGCCGGTGACGGCGCGCATGGACAGCGCCGCGCCACCGCGGGCATCGCCGTCCATTCTCGTGAGCACGATGCCGGTGACGCCGAGACGGGTATCGAAGGCGCGCGCGGTGTTGACCGCGTCCTGACCGGTGAGCGCATCGGCGACGAGCAGAACCTCGTGCGGGTTGGTGGCGGCGCGCACCTCCGCGGCCTCCACCATGAGCGCCTCGTCCACGGTCACGCGTCCGGCAGTGTCGAGCATCACCACGTCGTAGCCGCCGAGGCGGGCCGCTTCCATGGCGCGGCGGGCGATCTGCACCGCCGACTGGCCGGCCATGATGGGCAGGGTGTCGACGCCCACCTGCTTGCCGAGCACCGCGAGCTGCTCCATCGCGGCAGGTCTACGGGTATCGAGGGACGCCATGAGCACGCGGCGGTTCTCGCGATCCGTCAGGCGCTTGGCGATCTTGGCCGTGGTGGTCGTCTTACCCGAGCCCTGAAGACCGACCATGAGGATGCCGACGGGCGGAACCGCGTTGAGGCTGATCACCTCCGCGTCCGAGCCCAGCATCTCCACGAGCTGGTCGTGGACGATCTTGACCACCTGCTGGCCAGGGGAGACCGACTTGACCACCTCGGCGCCGACCGCGCGGGAGCGCACCTTGTCCGTGAAGGAGCGCACCACCTCGAGCGCCACGTCGGCCTCGAGCAGGGCGCGGCGGACCTCACGCAGGGCCGCGTTGACATCCTCCTCGGTGAGCGCGCCGCGGCGCGTCAGCCCGTTGAGGATATTGGAAAGCTTGTCGGAAAGGCCTTCGAACATGATCACTCAATTCCTTTTGCGATGAGAGGTACATCGCGCTCGGCAAGGGCCTTTTCAAAGTGGCGGATGGCCGCCTCGAACTTGTCGCGGCAGCCGGGATTGCAGAAGCCGACCACCTCGCCGCGATAGAGGGTGAGCGAATCTGCCGCGATCGGCTTTCCCGACCACGGGCAGGTCTCGTTGACCGCGTCCTCGATGCGCAATGTGTCGTCCGACATCCGTTCATCCTTTTTCGGGCTCTGTCGCAGCCTCGCCTCAAGGAGGACCGTCAGGTCCGTCTCGAACGACGAGGCGTCTCCAGCGCCCACTGGACCCTCCTTCGAGACGCCTGCTGCGCAGGCTCCTCAGGATGAGGGTTACCTAAGACAAACCCCAAAGAGAAACGCGCCCGAGGGCGCATCGCGCTGTCGGACGTTGACCTCCAGCCTCTCGGGCTGGTCGGCGGCTCATAAGGGCTCGCTCTACAGATTTGCGGTCAGCACGTAAGGGGAAAAGGCGGCGGAGTCAAGGAAAAGGCCGGAGATGGAGAGTCTTAAGGCTTCTAGACACGGTCGTCCCGGACGAAGCGCAGCGAAGATCCGGGATCGCTGGCAGGACAGGCGCTATACTCGTCTTACGATCCCGGATCGGCTTCGCCGTCCGAGGATGACGCTGCGGACCCTTGCTGATCGGCCTCGGCATCCCCACGCTTAAAGCTTCACTGCAGACGATACCCCGATGAACCGCCGCACCCTCCTCAAGGCCCTCGGCCTTCCCGTCCTCGCCGCAACCGGCGCCCTTGGCTGGATGACAGCCGCCCGGGCGACAAACCGCTATTACGAGGGTCCGGTCAGCGACCATTTCGACGGGGTTCGGTTCTTCTCGCCGGGGCAGCCGCAGGACAAGGGGTTTCTGGAGCTCGCCCGCTGGCAGCTCGGCGGTGGGCGCAAGGACTGGCCGGACAGTTTCCCGAGCCCGTTCCAGGACAAGCCTCCGGCCTCGGTGCAAGGCCTGCGCACGGCGCTGATCGGCCATGCCTCTTTCCTGATCCAGGTGGCGGGGCTCAACATCCTGACCGATCCGGTTTTTTCCGAGCGGGCAAGTCCGGTCTCCTTCGCCGGCCCCAAGCGGGTGAATCCGCCGGGCATCGCGTTCGACGACCTGCCGCCGATCCACACAGTGCTGATCACGCACAACCATTACGACCATCTCGACACCGAGACTCTGGGCCGTCTCTGGCAGCGGCACCGCCCGAAGATCATCGCACCGCTCGGCAACGATGCCGTGATCCGAGCCGAGCATCCGGAGATCCCGGTCGAGACGCGGGACTGGGGCGGATCCGTCGATCTCGGAAACGGCATCACGGCCCATGTCGAGCCCGCCTATCATTGGTCCGCGCGGGGCATCAACGACCGGCGCATGGCGCTTTGGTGCGCCTATGTGCTCACCACGCTCGCCGGCACGATCTACCATATCGGCGATACCGGCTTCGGCGACGGAAAGATCTTCCGGGCCGTGCGCGAACGCTTCGGCAGGCCACGGCTGGCCCATCTGCCCATCGGCGCCTATGAGCCGCGCTGGTTCATGGAGCCGCAGCACATGAACCCGGAGGATGCCGTGAAGGTGCTGCGGATCATCGAGGCCGAGCAGGCGCTGGGCCACCATTGGGGCACGTTCCGGCTCACCAACGAGGGCGTCGACGAGCCGCCGCAGGAACTGGCCGCAGCACTCCAGGCCGCCGAGATCCCGGCAGACCGGTTCAGGCCGTTGCGGCCCGGGGAGGCGTGGACGCCGTCAGCGTGAGGATCGGCTCCTCCAGCGCCTCCGGCCTGTCCACGAGACAGGCGCATCCGGCCTCAAGAAGCTCCGCTCGCGAGCCATAGCCCCAGGTGACCCCGATGCTTGCGAGGCCATTGGCCCTGGCACCGATGGCGTCGTGCTCCCGGTCGCCGATCATGACGGCACCGGCCGGATCGAAGCGCTCCCGGTCGAGAAGATGCCGGATGAGATCCCGCTTGTCGGCGTTCCGGTTGTCGAGCTCGGAGCCGTAGGTCTCGATGAAGAAGCGCGACAGCTCGAAATGATCGAGAATCCGCCGCGCGAAGACATGAAGCTTCGAGGTCGCGACGAAGGGGCGGACGCCCTGCTCCTGAAGCTTCTGGAGCAGGGACGGAATGCCCGCATAGACCTCGTTCTCGAATAGGCCGACATCGCTGTAGCGCTCCCGGTAGAAGCGCACGGCATCCTGCGCCTCGTCCGCCCCGCCCAAAAGTTCGGTAAAGCTCGCAATCAGCGGCGGGCCGATCATCCAGGTCAGTTCATCCGCCTCCGGAACGGGGCGGCCAAGCCTTTCGAGCGCATATTGGACCGAGCGGGTGATGCCCGTTTTCGGGTCCGTCAGGGTCCCATCGAGGTCGAAGAGGGCGATCATTGAGGAGAGATCATTCTTTCGGCTGAACGTAGATGTTCACCTCGAAATTGGTATCCTGGGAATCCGTGAAGTCGCTCACGTATTCCTCGATGAAGGCGTCCTTGGCGACGATCTCCTTGATGTCGAGATAGGCCGTGATCGTCTCGTAGGTGCCGTCGATCTCGTCATAGGCGTCCTTGTGCACGAAGCGGAAGGACTTGCCTTCCGGCGTCTTGCCGAACTTGATCTCTGGGGTGAGTTCGGTCTTGCCCTCGGGCGCCTGGGCGATCGGTACCATCGCCTCGTATTTGAAGCCGTTGTCGTCCGTGTCGACGAAGATCGTCACCGGCCGGCCCGTCGGGGCGATTCCCGCCTTCCTCAGTTCGCCCTCGATCTTGGCGAAGGCGTCTTTCAGGTTGGTGAAAGCCTCGTCCCAGGTGCTGATGCCGTTGAGCACCGCCGCAGGCTTGGACACCAGGACGCCCTCCTCCACCCCGGTCGGATCGCTCGGATTCGGGAACAGGGTCGTGCGGCCGGCCTGCTGGGCGGGCGCAGGGCCGACGGGTGTCGCAGGGGCTGGAGATGTGGGAGCTGGCTGCGCCGGTGCCGGCCCTTGAGGAGCCGTGGGTGTCTGGGGTTCCGTCGGCGCCGGGCCCGGCGTGGACTGTGCCTGCGGTGCAGGCTGAGGTGTTGCAGGCGGCGTGGCCTGGGCTGTGGGGGCAGCCGGTGCTGCGGGCGGATTGGCAGCCGGAGGCGTCTGCGCGAGGGCGACGCTCGAGCAGAGGGCGAGAACGAGAAGAAGACCTGAAGAGCGCAGCCGCATGAGAAGGACGCCTCACCCGCGAATCACGAAGAGATAGGGTGCAGCACCATAAGGGTGTTTTGTTGCAGCGGCGAGGCCGTCCGCTGGCGCATCGTGCGGAAAAGTGGTTCCGGTTTTCGCTGACGCGGACCTCCGGTTCCGCTCCAACGATGCGCCGCTTAAGAAAGCGAGCATCGGATAAATCCCGAAAGTGGCGTCCACTTTCGGGTCCGATGCTTGAGCTTCTGTGGAGGACGGATTG
The DNA here is from genome assembly GCA_000517005.1 of Microvirga lupini. Taxonomy (GTDB): domain Bacteria; phylum Pseudomonadota; class Alphaproteobacteria; order Rhizobiales; family Beijerinckiaceae; genus Microvirga; species Microvirga lupini. Next base: position 822,976 of record KI911965.1, on the reverse strand, counting down.
CAGCAGGCCATCCATTCATGGGATGCACAAAAAATCCTCTGGTCGGGAGCTTAACGCTCTCTGCGAACGTCAAGCCACTGGCCTATGCTCAAGCCATCGCCATCCCCGTTGAGGCAGTCCCAGGAATGGAAGATTTTCTGATTTTTGCGCTGATCGGCTTCGGAGCCCAGCTCGTCGATGGAGCGCTCGGCATGGCCTTCGGGGTGCTCTCGACCACAAGCCTGCTGGCCTTCGGCGTCCCCCCGGCGACGGCCAGTGCCGTGACTCACGTGACGGAGATCTTCACCACCGCGGCTTCCGGCGCCTCGCATGTGATCCACCGCAACGTGAACTGGCGTCTCGTGGCCCGGCTGGCGCCGGCTGGCATGGTCGGGGGGGCCATCGGCGCCTTCATCCTCGCCAATATCGACGCGAAAACGATCCAGCCCCTGGTCTCGGCCTATCTCATGGTGATCGGCCTCTACATCGTCTTCAAGGCCTTCCGCCCGCTCTGGCCGCGGGAGGTGCGGGACTGGATGGTGCCGTGGATCGGCGCCGGCGGCGGCCTGCTCGACGCCATGGGTGGGGGCGGATGGGGCCCCATCGTCACGAGCTCCCTGATCGGGCGGGGACACGCCCCCCGGCAGGTGATCGGTTCCACGAACCTAACGGAGTTTCTCGTCACATCGGTGATATCCGCGACCTTCATCGTGAGCCTGGGCTGGTCGGAGCTGAGTTCGGCAACAGGCCTGATTGCCGGCGGTGTCCTGGCGGCTCCGCTCGGCGGTTTCGTGGTCAGCCGGGTGCCGACCCGGCCCCTGATGGTGGCGGTGGGCCTGCTCATCATCGTGACCAGCATCCCCCGGATCGTGCAGGCCTTTTAGACGATATTGCCGCACGATGACGCGATCCCTCTCGCGATTTCCGGGTTTTTTTGCCATATACGCCCGCATGAGTGCCCTTTCGAACAGCCGCTTCCTGAAAATGAACGGTCTCGGCAACGAGATCACCGTGCTCGATCTGCGCGGCTCCGCCCATCGCGTGAGCGCGGCGGAAGCGCGCGCCATCGCGGCCGATCCGCGCTCGCGCTTCGATCAGCTCATGGTGCTGCACGATCCCGTCACGCCGGGCACCGACGCCTATATGCGCATCTACAACACGGACGGCTCGGAATCCGGCGCCTGCGGCAACGGCACCCGCTGCGTCGCCTGGGCGATGACCGCCGACCCGGTCATGAGCCGCCCGGTCGAGGGCGATCTGGTGCTCGAAACCAAGGCCGGGCTTTTGCCGGTGGAGCGTGTCTCGGACACGGTGTTTACCGTCGACATGGGCCCGCCGCGCCTCGCCTGGAACGAGATCCCCCTGCGTGATCCCTACCCGGATACCCGCACAATCGCCGTTGAGACCAGGCTGCCCGAGGCGCCCGAGCTGCAGGGACCCTCAGTAGTCAGCATGGGCAATCCCCATGCCATCTTCTGGGTCGAGGATGCCCAAGTCTATGACCTCGCCGCCATCGGGCCGAAATTCGAGCACGATCCGGTCTTTCCGGAGCGCGCCAACATTTCCTTCGCCCAGGTCACGAGCCCCGAGCATATCATCTTGCGCGTCTGGGAACGCGGCGCCGGCGCGACACGCGCCTGCGGCTCGGCCGCCTGCGCGGCTCTCGTGGCGGCTGCGCGCAAGGGGCTCACCGGCCGCAAAGCCGTGGTGACGCTTCCCGGCGGCGATCTCATCATCGAATGGCGCGAGAGCGACGACCACGTGCTCATGACCGGCCCGACCGAGCTGGAGCACGAGGGCACCTTCTCGCCTGCCCTCTTTGCCGAGGTGGCCTGATGGCAATCGAGGTCGTCACCTTCGGCTGCCGGCTTAACACCTACGAGTCGGAGGCCATGCAGCGCCATGCGGAAGAGGCGGGTCTCGGCGAGGTCGTGATCGTCAACACCTGCGCCGTCACCGGCGAGGCGACGCGCCAGGCGCGCCAGTCGATCCGCAAGCTCGCCCGCGAGAAGCCGAATGCCCGCATCATCGTGACGGGCTGCGCCGCTCAAGTCGAGCCCGAAACCTTCGCGGCCATGCCGGAGGTCAGCCAAGTCGTCGGCAACCACGAGAAGATGAAGGCCGAGACCTGGGCCGGCCTGCGCGATTTCGGCGTCGGCACGAGCGAAAAAGTTCTCGTCAATGACATCATGGCGGTGAAGGAAACCGCCGTGCATCTCATCGACGGCATGCGCGGGCGCACGCGCGCCTTCGTGCAGGTGCAGAACGGCTGCGATCACCGCTGCACCTTCTGCATCATTCCCTACGGCCGCGGCAATTCCCGCTCCGTGCCCATGGGCGCGGTGGTGGAGCAGGTGCGAACCCTCGTGGAGCACGGCTCGCGCGAGGTGGTTCTCACCGGCGTCGACATCACCAGCTACGGCAAGGACCTGCCCGGCGAGCCGAAGCTCGGCACCATGGTGAAAAGCCTCTTGCGCCACGTGCCGGAGCTGGAGCGGCTTCGCATCTCCTCCATCGACTCGGTCGAGGCGGACGACGATCTCCTCGACGTGATCGCCAGCGAGAGCCGCCTGATGCCGCATCTGCATCTCTCGCTCCAGGCCGGCGACGACATGGTGCTGAAGCGCATGAAGCGCCGCCACCTGCGCAAGGATGCGATCCGCTTCTGCGAAGAGGTGAAGAAGCTGCGTCCCGACATGGTGTTCGGCGCCGACATCATCGCGGGCTTTCCGACCGAGACCGAGGAGATGTTTTCCCGCTCCCTCGACATCGTTGAGGAATGCGGCCTGACCCATCTCCATGTCTTCCCGTTCTCGCCGCGCCCCGGCACGCCGGCTGCGCGCATGCCGCAGGTCGCCCGCGACGTGGTGAAGGATCGCGCCCGTCGTCTGCGCGAAAAGGGCGAGGCCGCCTTGCTGAAGCATCTCGGCGCGGAAGTCGGCGCACGCCGCAACGTGCTGATCGAGACGAACCAGCTCGGCCGCACGGAGGGCTTCACGCTTGTGCGGTTTGCTGGCGAAGTGCAGCCCGGAGAGATCGTTCCTGTCACCATTGCCGGGCATGACGGCAAGGAATTGCTGGCGGCGTGACAAACCGATCATCTCGGACAGAGTGCAGCGAAGATCCGGGTTCGTTGGCAGAATAAAACGCTGTCATTCCGGGGCCGCGCAGCGGAGCCCGGAATCCATAAACACTGCTAGCTCCAGACTCGGCGCCGTCAGAGGTTATGGATTCCCGCCTCCGCGGGAATGACAGTGTTGTGGCTCCAGCACGCTATTCTGCGCCCGCTCCTGGATCGGCTGCGCCGTCCGAGATGACACCACACATTCTCACCCGCTCCCGCATATGCTCCGGCACCGGCGCCTCGACTGTGATCGGCGGCTTTTTCGGATAAAGCGGCACGGTGACGCTTCTCGCATGCAGATGCAGGCCCGGACCGTTGAAGCGTGGCGCCGTGCCGTAGATCGGATCGCCCAGGATCGGAAAATTCATCGCCGCGCAATGGACCCGCAGCTGATGGGTGCGGCCGGTGATGGGGCGCAGTTCAAGGAGGGTCAGGCCCTCGCCCTGCCCTAAAACCCTCCACTTCGTCAGCGAGGGCTGGCCCTTGGGGTCCACCTTCATCCACCAGCCGCGGTCCGGCGATTTCGGCGCGAGTGGAAGATCGATCTCGCCTTCGTCGTCGTGAGGCCCGCCCTCGACCACGGCCCAATAGACCTTGTCGACCTCGTTCCTGCGGAAAAGGTCGTTGAGACGGGCGATGGCCTTGGGGTGACGGCCGAGCACAAGACAGCCGGAGGTGTCCTTGTCGAGACGGTGCGCGGCTTCCGGACGGCGCGGCAAACCGAAGCAGAGGGCGTCGAGATGATGGAACAAAGTCTCGCCGCCCTTGGGGCCGGGATGCACCGGCAGACCGGCGGGCTTGTCGATCACGAGCATCAGGGCATCGCGATAGAGCAATCGGCTTACTATCTCTTCCGCATTCATGACGCCTCGGCTATCGAGGCATCCGCATTAAATCAAGCACAGCGTTCATAAGGCAAAGCGAGACCATGGCCGACACCAAGCCCGACAAGCCCGGATTCCTTTCCCGTCTGTTCAGGCGCAAGGCTGAAGCCCCTGCACCGGCGCCGGAGTTTCCGCAGGCCGGCGGCGAGCCGGAGGCGATGCCCTCCCCGCCCGCGACGGCTGCGGATGATCTCACGGCTGCTCCCCCGACCGTGACCGATGCCTCCCCCGATACGGCGGAGGAGAACAAGGTGCCGCCGGAGCTGGCCGGGGCGGATCTCCAACCCGTGGAGGGACTGGATCCCGAGGGCACCAACCCGCAGGAGCCGTTGCCGCGCATCGTCACCGAGACGGGTCCCGAGCTGCGCCCCGACATGGCAGCCGCGGACTTGGCAGCCCCTGAACCGGCTCCCACCGAGGTGCTTCCGTCTCCTGCCCCGAGAACCAAGCCCGCCGCGGCTCGCGGCTGGTGGCAGCGCCTGACGGAGGGCATGCGCCGCACCTCCTCGTCCCTGTCGGAAAGCGTGACCGGCCTCTTCACCAAGCGCAAGCTCGACGATGCCACCCTCGAGGAACTGGAGGACGCCCTGGTCCAGGCCGATCTTGGCGTGCCGGCCGCCATGCGGATCACGGAAGCGATCGCGTCGGGCCGATACAACAAGGAGATCTCGCCCCAGGAGGTGAAAGCCATTCTGGCGGGCGAAGTGGAGAAAACGCTCCAACCGGCTGCCCAGGCGCTCGCCATCGACCGGTCGAAAAAGCCCTTCGTCATTCTCATGGTCGGCGTGAACGGGGCGGGCAAGACGACCACCATCGGCAAGCTCTCCCAGAAATTCCGACAGCAGGGTCTGAAAGTGATGCTGGCGGCTGGCGACACCTTCCGCGCCGCCGCCATCGAGCAGCTGAAGGTCTGGGGCGAGCGGGTCGGCGCGCCGGTTCTCGCTCGCGAGCAGGGCGCCGATGCGGCGGGCCTTGCCTATGACGCATTGCAGGAAGCCAAGGCGAACGGTTCCGATGTTCTCCTCATCGACACGGCGGGTCGCCTGCAGAACAAGGCCGGACTCATGGCCGAGCTCGAAAAGATCGTCCGCGTGGTGAAGAAATTCGATCCGACCGCGCCGCACGCCACGCTCCTCGTCCTCGACGCCACGGTGGGCCAGAACGCCATCAGCCAGGTCGAGCTGTTCCAGAAGGCGGCGGGCGTGACGGGCCTCGTCATGACCAAGCTCGACGGCACGGCCCGCGGCGGCATTCTGGTGGCATTGGCCGAGAAATTCCGCCTGCCGGTGCATTTCATCGGGGTCGGCGAAGGCGTCGAGGACCTGGAGCCTTTCACCGCACGGGATTTCGCAAAAGCCATCGCCGGGTTAGAAGCAACCTCATGACCGACGAAAAGCGCCTCCCTCCCCTCCTCAAGCTCGCCCTCGAACTCGGGCCGCTCGCCCTGTTCTTCCTCGGCAATGCCTATGGGGACCGGTTCGGCTTCCCGGAAGAGCAGCGCATCTTCGCCGCCACGGGCATCTTCATCGTGGCGACGGTGATTGCGCTCGCCATCAGCTACTGGCTCATCCGCAAGCTGCCGATCATGCCGATGGTGTCCGGCATCGTCGTGGTGGTATTCGGCGGGCTCACCCTGTTCCTGCAGGACGAGACCTTCATCAAGCTCAAGCCCACCATCGTGAACACGATGTTCGGGCTCGTGCTGCTCGGCGGGCTCTATTTCCGCAAGCCCCTGCTCCAGATCGTGCTCGACAGCATGTTCGAGCTCGACGAGGAGGGCTGGCGCAAGCTCACCTTGCGCTGGGCCCTGTTCTTCTTCGCGCTCGCGGCGCTCAACGAGATCGTCTGGCGCACGCAGACCACGGATTTCTGGGTCAGCTTCAAGGTCTTCGGCATCATGCCGCTCACCATCGCCTTCGCCCTGGCACAGACGCCTTTGCTGCTGCGGCACGAGATCAAGAAGGCGGAAGAGGTTTAAACCTTCCCTCAAACACCACGTCATCACCGGCCTTGTGCCGGTGATCCCGATGGATTGAAGCGCTGCGCCTTTCTAATCGAGATGGCCGGGACAAGCCCGGCCATGACGAGAACGATACGATTGTCACCCCACCGGCTTCAGCAGCACCATCCTGCGGGTGACGCCCGGCAAGGGTTCGCACTCCACTTCCGTCCAGAGATCCTCCTCACCCGCCGCCGCCACGGTTTCCTGCGAGGCCAGGAGTTCGCAGCCGGCATTCTTCGTCGCCTGCTCGATGCGCGAGGCGATGTTGACCGTCTCGCCGACCACCGTGAATTCGAGCCGGCTCTCGTCGCCCACCACGCCGCAGAACACGTCGCCGGTATGAATGCCGATGCCGAGGCGCACCGGCGGGTTGAAGCCGCGCTTGGCGTTCCAGCGTTCGATCAGGCTCAAAAGGGTGCGGCCGCAGGCGAGCGCCCGGCGTGCATCGTCGTCCCGCGCCCCTGGCACCCCGAAGAGGATGAGGGCCCCGTCACCGGTGAACTTGTCGATGACGCCGCCATGCCGGGAGGCCGCCCGCAAGACCCGGCGGCGGAAGGACGTGATGAAGACGGCGAGCTGCGCCGGCTCCATGGTCTCGCCGAAGCTGGTCGAGGCACGGATGTCGACAAAGAGCAGCGTCACCGGAATGCGCCGTCCCTGACGCAGGGAGGCGAAGGCTTGGTCGGTGAGGATCGGCGCGAGTTCGCGCGGCAGGTAGCGGGTGAGCGTCACGCGCAGGGTCGTCTCGCGCACGGCCCGCTCCAGCATCAGCCGGCCCTGCCGTGCGACAAGGATCAGGATCAGGGCGGCGGCAAAGACCATGACGAGGCGGACCAGATTGGCCTGTGGTGAAAACACGCCGATGATCTCGGACAGGTCCTGCTGGCGCTCCGCAGGACTCAAATATCCGCCGCCGTAAGCGAGAAGCGAAAGGCCGACGACATAGATGGCGGCCACGAAGGCCTGGAGCTTCGGCTGGTAATGGATCGCCGCCGCCGCCATGGTGATCGGGACGACCCAGGCGACTGGAAACACCGCAAAGAGGCTGCCGGGAATGCCCAGACCCCAATGGGTATAGGCGAGATTGCCGAGAACGAGGCACGCATCGAGAATGGCGGTGATGACCGGCAGTTTTTCGATGCCGATCCGCTTCGAGGCGAGCCAGGCACCGACCCAGCCGAGGGATCCGAACAGCACCAGGGTCAACTCTGCGGCCCAGATCTGCTTGAGGGCCATCGGGTTGGTGAGCTCGACGTTTGCCGTAGTGACAATCACGGCCAGCAGCAGCAGCCCCGCGGTGACCATGCGCGCCAGTCCCGCCCGCTGCAGCGCGCCCGTATCCGCCTCGCGGATCAGGCGGTGCGTCGCATCGCTCAGGACAGGCGTCGTGCGTAAGGAGTCGATCAGGCCCAGAGCGGCGCGGATTCGGGATCGAGGGGTCAAGGTTATTCCTCAAAAGGATTCGGTGCGTGAGGTTTTACGCCATCGCAACGGCTTCGATCTCCAGAAGCCAGGCTTCGTCGAAGATCCCGGTGATGATAACCGTCAGGGCAGGCGCTTTCTCGCCCAGGATCTCCCGTCTGATCGCTCTGTTTTCAGCGCTGTATTTCCGGTCCGACAGGAAGATCGTCACCTTGACCAGGTTGTCCAGGGACATGTCGGCAGCTCTCAGTTGAGCCTCGATGTTGCGCCAGACGAGCAGGCACTGCTCCCGGAAGGTTTCCGGCACCACGCCATCCTGTGTCATCGGTATCTGACCGCTGATATAGGCCGTCCGCGTGGCGTTGCTGACTTCGACGATCTGCGAATAACCCGTTGCCAGATCGGCGGCATCGGACGCATTGAGATGACGCTTGTTCATCATCGTTTTCTCCCTTGTCTGACCGCGCATCCGCCCGGACGTCACGATAGGTCCGATGGACGGACAGAGAATGCCCAAGAAGGAATAAATGGCCTATGACCGAGACACCTCAAGCGATCACCATCTATGTGGATGCGGATGCCTGTCCGGTGAAGCCCGAGATCTATCGCGTCGCCGAGCGCCACCGGGTCAAGGTCTTCGTGGTCTCGAACGCTTTTCTCCAGGTGCCGCAGGATCCGCTGATCGAGCGCGTCGTGGTGAGCTCAGGCTTCGACGCGGCCGACGACTGGATCGCCGAGCGTGCCCGGCGCGGCGCCATCGTGATCACCGCCGACATTCCCCTGGCGAGCCGCTGCGTGAAAGTAGGCGCCGAGGTGATCGGCCCGACCGGAAAGCCCTTCACGGAAGCCTCCATCGGCATGGCGCTCGCCACCCGTAACCTGATGGAGGACCTGCGCGCCATGGGCGAGGTGTCCGGCGGGCCGAGACCGTTTTCACAGAAGGACCGCTCGGCTTTCCTTTCGGCGCTCGACGTGGCGATCAACCGGCTCAAGCGCGCGGGTTTTGGTGAGCACTAACCCCAGTACTTGTTTTAATAACGTGGATCTCGAGATCCGGCCGGAAGAAGCGAACCGCCTCGATGACATCCTCTCTCCGAAGATCAAAGATCAGTTGGCTGAAGCCTATTCTCAATCTCCGCGGCGGAAGCGTGTCAAAGAA
>KI911965.1:799582-814306 GCA_000517005.1 Microvirga lupini | reverse complement strand
TCAAAGAACCGTCGTGGACCATGCTCTTGTCCGACGATTTCTACATTGGGGTACATTGGGGCCACGCACCGTCACGTTTTTAACGTCAGGCCACGGAATGATGTGAAAACCTGTCTTGTCTAGGCCCCCGATCCCTTCAGGACCAATTGAAAAATCAGGCTTCTGGTCGAATGCGTAAGGCACCTTGCGAAAGGACAAGCGGGCTAAGTGGAGGCCCGCTGCAAGCAGGAATGGCAACCGGATCCAAATAGGCAACTTCATGAATAGAATGAAGAATGCCCAGAAGATCACAGTGTAGATCACTCCACGCTTGAGTCTCCGATGGCCAAAGTCAGGCGCTTCCGGCATCCAGTCAGGATAGACAGAAATGTACCAGGCAAACCACAAAACTGGTCCTGCCATGAGCGCGATCGCCAGCAAAGCCAAGGCCGGCGTCCACCACCGGCAGAGATAATGCACTTCGCGTGTCGCCCACCGGTTTACATGAGATTCAGCGGCTTGGTCGGTCAAGAAAAGCCCTCAGCAACAACATCGCTGAGATATTATTACCCCGCCCTAACCGCGCGCAACTTCTCTTTGAACGCCCCAAAATTCTCCGGCGTCAGCGGGCCGATATGCTTGTGGCGGATGGTGCCGTCGGGACCGACGATGAAGGTCTCGGGCACGCCGTAGACGCCCCAATCGATGGAGGCGCGGCCGTTCGGATCGACGCCGACGGCGGCGTAAGGGTTGCCGAGCGCGCCGAGGAAGCGGCGGGCATTGTCCGGATTGTCCTTCTGATTGATGCCCACCACACGGATCGACGGATCCCTGGCGAGATCGACCAGCAGCGGGTGTTCCTGGCGGCAGGGCGCGCACCAGGAGGCCCAGACATTCACCACCGTGACGCGGCCCTTCAGGTCCTCGTTCGAGAAGCCGGGCACGGGCTGGCCGTTGGCAAGCAGGCCTTCGAGCGGCGCAAGATTGAAGCTGGGAACCGGCTTGTTGATGAGGACCGAGGGCACCTCGGCCGGATTTCGTCCTGAGATCAGCTGCACGCCGAAGAGCACCACCAGCGCGATGAAGACGAGCGCGGGCAGCAGGAAGATGAGGCGGGAGCGCGGGCGCTCGGCGGCTTCAGCCACGGCGGGACCTCCGGCCGATGCCGCGGGCTTCGAGCTCCGCCAGCGCGCGGACCTGGATGCGATGGTCGATCACGGCGCGCAGGATCAGGCCGACAACGACCAGGGCCGTCAGGATGTAGGAGAATGCGATGAAGAACGTGTGCGACATGGGAATCAGGCCGCCTGTGCGTCGAGGCGCTCGGCCTCGCGGATGGTGAGCGTGCGCACCCGGCGGCGCAGGATCTCCGTGCGCATGCCCGACAGATGCAGCGCGAGGCCCGTCAGGGTGAAGGCGACGGCCATGATCAGGAGCGGCACGAGCATGGAGGAATGGATCGTCGGCCCGCCGAGGCGGAACACGGAAGCCGGCTGGTGCAGGGTGTTCCACCAATCGACGGAGAATTTCACGATCGGCACGTTCACGGCGCCCACGAGGGTCAGGATCGACACGGCGCGGGCGGCGCGGTTCGGCTCCTCGATAGCGCGCCAGAGCGCGAGGATGCCGAGATAGATGAGCAGCATCACCAGCATGGAGGTGAGGCGCGCATCCCATTGCCAATAGGTGCCCCACATGGGCTTGCCCCAGAGCGAGCCAGTGACGAGGCAGATCAGCGTGAAGGCGGCCCCGATGGGCGCGGCCGCCTTCTGCGACACATCCGCGAGCGGATGGCGCCAGACCAGGGTGCCGAGGGCTGAAGCAGCCATGGTCGTGTAGAAGAACAGGGACAGCCAGGCGGCCGGAACATGGATGTACATGATCTTGACTGTCTCGCCCTGCTGGTAATCGGCGGGCGCCGTGAACCAGACCATGTAGAGACCGACCGCCATAAGCAGCGCCGCCAGACCGCCCAGCCAAGGCAGAAGCGTGCCGCTGAGGCTCATGAAGCGGGTCGGATTGGCAAGCTCTCGGATCATGGGCTCGATGTAGCGGTCTCGGAGCATGCCTGCAACGGAGAGATCGCCGCAAGCCGAATAACGTTTTCGCCAGTCGGGGCTTTTAGGCGCTTCCGAACCGTTCGGGCATTCCGGAAATGTGCGTAGGAGCTTGGCTTTTCTGACGTTGCGAAACGAACACCCTCTCACGTCATGGCCGGGCCTGTCTCGGCCATCTCGATCAGAAAGGCACTACGCCTTTCGCATCGAGATCACGGGCCTTGTGCCGGTGATGACGTGAAGGCAAAATCCTCCCGCCCTTCATCCTTCACCCGAAACAGCCTATAGTTCCGCATCTTTGTTGCGGAGCGGTCATGCGCCTTGGATTCTTGAGCCTCTTCGGCCTCACCCTCGCTCTTCCCGCTTCGGCGCAGGACATCACCCTGCACCTGCCGGTCGTCTGCGAGATCGGCCGCACGTGCTTCATCCAGAAATACGTGGATCACGACCCTTCGCCGGCCATGCGCGATTATCAGTGCGGTGCCGTCGGAGAGGACGGGCATGATGGCACCGATTTCCGTCTGCCGAACATGCCGGCGCAGAAGGCCGGAATCGACGTGGTCGCCGCGGCCGATGGGAAGGTCGCCAGCACCCGCGAGGGCGTTCCCGACGCTTTCGTCAAGGAACAGGACCGCGAGAGGATCAGCCAGATCGGCTGCGGCAATGCCGTGGTGATCGATCACGGCAATGGCTGGCGCACCGCCTATTGCCACATGGCGAAAGGCAGCCTCACGGTGCGCTCCGGTCGCGAGGTGAAAGCCGGCGAGAAGATCGGGCAGATCGGATTGTCCGGCCTGACCGAGTTTCCACATCTCCACTTCACCCTCATCAAGGACGGCAAACCGGTCGATCCCTTCGCCTATGGCGCGCCGGAGAAATCCTGCGGCGGCGGCAAGTCCTTGTGGGAGGCTTCGCTCCAGCGAGCGCTCGCCTATCAGAGCGGCAGCGTCCTCAACAAGGGCTTCGCCACCGGTCCCGTGACGATGGAAGCCATCGAATCGGGCGCCGTCGAGCAAGAGACGCCGACGACCAGATCTCCGGCCCTCGTGGCCTATATCCGGGCCATTGGACTCAAAGGCGGCGACGTTCAGACGCTCACCCTGTTCGATCCGGATGGCAAGCCGCTCGCCCAGAACAAGGCGCCGCCGCTCGACCGTGACAAGGCGCAATGGATGGCCTTTTCCGGCGTGAAGCAGCCGCAGGGCGGTTTTCGCCCCGGCCTCTACCGCGCCATCTACCGGGTCGAGCGCGCTGGAAAGCCCGCCATCGAGCAGGCTTTCGGGATCAGCCTCAGGCCATGATGCCGTCGTGCGCCGTGCGACTGTCGGCAGGAGCCTCCTCGCGCTCGTTCAGGCCGTAATTGCGGATCACGGCGGCGACCCGCAGGCGGTAATCGCTGAAGACGCCGCCGCGGCCTTTCCCCTGCGTAGCGCGATGGGACGGAAGATTGCGCTAGGCCCGCACCGCCTCCTCGTCACGCCAGAACGACAGCGACAGCAGCTTTCCGGGCTCACTGAGGCTCTGGAAGCGCTCGACGGAGATGAAGCCGTCCATCGCCACGAGGTCGGAGCGCAAGGCGGCCGCGAGGTCGAGATAATGCTGCCGTCCAGCCTCCCCGGCCGGCCAGACTTCGAAGATCACCGCGATCATGGTTTGATAAGCTCCGCATGAGGTTGTGAGGCAAGCCGGAGAAAGACCCGGTCTTCCCGGCGGATGAACTGCTCCCGTTTGGCGAACTCGTAATTGGCGCGTCCCAACGGATCGTTCCTCAGGCGCTCGCGATAGGCCTCATACTCCGCAAGGTTCCTGATGTTGTACAGGCCGTAGGCCGTCGTGGCGGAGCCTTCGTGCGGCGCGTAATAGCCGATGAGATCGGCGCCACAGCGGGGAATGGCCTGTCCCCAGTTGCGGGCATATTCGTTGAAGGCCTCGACTTTGAACGGGTCGATCTCATAGCGGATGAAGCAGGTGATCATCGAAAAAGCATCCTTTCTGCTGGAACGCACCGTTGTCTTAGCGGATTGCTCGACGTCGATTGTTCGGTTATCATCGAAGTATGAAAGAAGGTCCCGTCATCGCTTCCGTGGCCGCCCTCTTGGGCGATCCGGCCCGGGCCAACATCCTGACCGCTCTCATGGACGGGCGGGCGCTCACCGTGAGCGAACTCGCGCAAGCCGCAGGAGTCACGCTCCAGACCGCGAGCGGGCATCTCGCCAAGCTCGATGCCGCCAACCTGCTGACGGCGGAGAAACAGGGACGGCACCGCTATTTCCGACTCTCGGGACCGGATGTGGCGCAGGTGCTTGAAGCCCTGATGGGACTTGCCCAGCGCACCGGGGCCACGCGCGTCAGAACCGGCCCAAAGGATGCGGCCCTGCGCTCTGCCCGCGTCTGTTACGACCATCTCGCCGGCGAGCGCGGCGTCGCACTGCTGAAGGGAGCGCAGCGCCAGGGCTTCATCGAAGGCGGGCAGGATCTCGCCCTGACGGCCAAGGGCCACGCCTTCTTCGGCGATTTCGGGATCGATCTCGCGAAGCTGGAAAATGGCCGCCGCCCCGTCTGTCGGGCCTGCCTCGACTGGAGCGAGCGGCACAGCCATCTCGGCGGCGCTCTGGGTGCCGCGATCCTCGACCGGCTGGTCGAGAAGCAATGGGTCCGGCGCGATGCCGGCCGCGTTCTCACCTTCACCTGCGAGGGCGCGGAAGGATTCGAAGCAGCCTTCAGCGCCCCTTAAGGGCTTTGCTCACAGCCGCTTCTCGAACCAGTGATGGGCATAGGGCTCGCTGTTGAAGGGCGCGACTTCCTCGTAACCCTCCTGACGGTAGAGCGCCTGCGCCTCCGTCAGGGCCCGGTTGGTTTCCAGGTGCAGCCTCGCGAGACCAACCTCGCGCGCCTTCGCCTCAAGAAACTGCAACACTTTTCGGGCAATGCCGAGACCACGGGCAGCGGGCGACGTCCACATCCGTTTGATCTCACCGGTGATGCCGTCTCCCACCTTGAGCGCCCGCACCCCACCGGATGGCCATCGAGCCAGGCGACGACGAAAAACCCTGCCGGGGGCGTCATGTCGTCGACGCCGGCAGGGTTGCTTTTGGCCGGATCGAAGCCGAGATCGAACCGCTCCGCGAGCTCTCTGAAATACTACTCCAGGCACGAGCGCGCAGCCGCACTGTCCGGCGCCTCAAAGCGCAGCTCCACCTCGCCGGCCCGCAACAGACGCTCGACCTCAGCCATGGCCTTGACCAGGCGCTCGCGCTGGACTGGATCGAGCGGTGTCAGGAACGATGTGGCGAGCTCGTCGGACAGCGCGTCATAGGTCGCTCGCTCGGCATGCCCTTTTGCCGTCAGGACGACGCGCCGGATCCGACCATCGCCCGTGCCGTTGCCGGTCTTCACCAGTCCCTGGGCTTCGAGGGAGCGCAGCAGGCGACTGACATAGCCGGAATCGAGCTTGAGCCTGTCGCGCAGGAAACGCACGTCGGCCCCATCCGGACCGATCTCGTGGAGGAGCCGCGCTTGGCCCAGCGGACGCCCCCGCTGAAGATAGCTGTCCTCCAGCGCGCCCACATGCTGCGTGACGACGCGGTTGAAGCGGCGAACCTGCTCGATCTGGCGCTGATCCATTCTCTGACTTTAGTCAGATATTTTGCCCCGAGCAAGGCCTGCGCCACCCGACGAGGGAGCCCCTACTCTCCCGACCGCAACGCCGCAGCGGCCCCGACCGTGCCAACCACGGCCGCGATCAGCGACAGAGCAACCAGGATCAGGAAGGGCGTCGCGAAGGGAATCGTCCCGCCGAGGGCCGCGTTGGCGGCCGAGACTCCGAAGATCAGGGTCGGGATCATGAAGGGCAGGACCAGGATCGCCAGGATCAGCCCGCCGCGCCGCAACGACGAGGTGAGCGCCGCCCCGACCGCGCCGATGAAGGTGAGCGCAGGCGTGCCCACCAGCAAGGTCGCCACCATGGCGAGCATTCCCTCGGGGGAAAGGGCAACGAGGAGGCCAAAGAGCGGGGCCGCGAGAGCGAGCGGCAGACCAGTGGTCAGCCAATAGGCCACCACTTTCGCGAGGACCAGCACTTCAAGAGGGGCAGGAGCTGACCGTAGGAGGTCGAGGGACCCATCCTCCTCATCAGCCTGGAACAGGCGATCAAGGCCGATAAGGGTTGAGAGGACTGCCGCAATCCAAAGGATAGCCGGGCCGATGCGCGAGAGCAGGTTGAGATCGGGCCCGAGCGCGAAGGGAATCAGCGTGACGATCATCAGGAAGAAAATGAGGCCCATGATGCCCGAACCGCCGATTCGGGCGGCAATCTTCAGGTCACGGATAAACAGGGCACGCGCCGTACGAATCATGCCATGGCCCCACTTTCGGGCACGATCCCTGCCATGTCCCTGCGAAGCGGCAGGATGCGCGTATGACTGAGGTTTATAGGTTCGTGGGTTGCCATGATCAGCAACCCGCCCTCAGCCATGAACCTTATGAGACGGATACGGATATTCTCTCTCGAATTGGCATCCAGAGCATTCAAGGGCTCGTCGAGAAGCCAGATTTTCCGATGCGAAGTATACAATCGGGCGAGAGCCAATCTCCTGCGCTGCCCGGCGGACAGGTAAGCCGCAGGCAGACGCGCTTGCTGCTCAAGCCCCATTCCCAAAAGCAGGACGCGCTCTCGGTACGCGCGATCGTGAGGGCCAACGTCCAGAAAAGACGGGCACTGAAACAACTCGTACCAGTGCCGTATATGCTCGATGACAGTCAGGCTCGGTTTGAGAGCGTCCTTCATCCCAATAAAGTGCACCTGCTCCGCAAGATCTTTCTCGGGATCTCCGCCTTCCAGGGTGACCGCGCCGGTGGCGGGCCGCAGAAGCCCGGCCAAAATCCGCAGAAGGCTGGTTTTCCCAACGCCATTAGGGCCGGTGAGAATCAGGCCGCTTCCCTTCTCCAAGGTAAATGACAGGTCGCGGAACAGGGTTCGCTCCCCCCGCTCACATGCCAAATTGTTAACGCTCAGACGCAAACCCCAAGACCCCTGCCCTGATTGCACCCCAGAATGGTTCTAAACCGTGTAGCGGGATGGTTCGAAATGATCTATAGCACCCCTGGCTGCGCCGCGCGCCAAGGCGTCCAATCCGCCTCGCGCGCTTACCTCCTGTCCGGGCGCCCCCGGAGCGGCGCGCGCTTATCGCGCTTTCGGCCGAACAAACTGTTCGTAACCCAAATGCACGCGAGGATTCGCCGTGACGCTCAACAACAGCTTCAATGCCCGCCAGACCCTCCAGGTCGGCGACAAGACCTACACCTATTACTCGCTCAAGGAGGCCGAGAAGAACGGCCTCACCGGCGCCTCGAAGCTGCCCTTCTCCATGAAGGTGCTGCTCGAGAACCTGCTCCGCTACGAGGACGGCCGCACGGTCACCAAGGCCGATATTGAGGCCGTGGCCGCCTGGCTCGACAACAAGGGCAAGGACGAGAAGGAAATCGCCTACCGCCCCGCCCGCGTTCTGATGCAGGACTTCACCGGCGTTCCGGCCGTGGTGGACCTCGCCGCCATGCGCGACGCCATGAAGAACCTCGGTGGCGACCCGCGCAAGATCAACCCGCTCGTGCCCGTCGACCTCGTCATCGACCACTCGGTCATCGTCGACGAGTTCGGCACCCCGAAGGCCTTCGACCGCAACGTGGAGCTGGAATATCAGCGCAACGGCGAGCGCTACCGCTTCCTCAAATGGGGCCAGACCGCCTTCGAGAACTTCTCCGTCGTGCCCCCGGGCACCGGCATCTGCCACCAGGTGAACCTGGAATTCCTCTCCCAGGCCGTCTGGACCCGCAAGGACACGGCGACCGGTGAGGAGGTCGCCTATCCAGACACCCTGGTCGGCACCGATTCGCACACCACCATGGTCAACGGCCTCGCGGTTCTCGGCTGGGGCGTGGGCGGCATCGAGGCCGAGGCCGCCATGCTCGGCCAGCCGGTCTCCATGCTCATCCCCGAGGTGATCGGCTTCAAGCTCACCGGCAAGCTGAAGGAAGGCGTGACCGCCACCGACCTGGTGCTCACCGTCACCCAGATGCTGCGCAAGAAGGGCGTGGTCGGCAAGTTCGTGGAATTCTACGGCCCCGGCCTCACCGACATGTCGGTCGCGGACCGCGCCACCATCGGCAACATGGCGCCTGAATACGGCGCCACCTGCGGCTTCTTCCCCATCGACGACAAGACCATCGCTTACCTGCGCACCACCAGCCGCTCGGACGAGCGCGTCGCCCTCGTCGAGGCCTATGCCAAGGCGCAGGGCATGTGGCTTACCCCCGACATGGCGGACCCGGTCTTCACGGATACCCTCGAGCTCGACCTCGGCGACGTGGTTCCTTCGCTCGCCGGCCCGAAGCGCCCGCAGGACCGCGTGACCCTCGACACCTCCAAGACCGAGTTCCTCGGCGCTATGGAGAAGGAGTTCCGCAAGGCCGGCGAGATTGGCAAGCGCGTGAAGGTGGACGGTGCCAATTACGATCTCGGCCACGGCGACGTGGTGATCGCGGCGATCACCTCCTGCACCAACACCTCGAACCCGAGCGTGATGATCGGCGCCGGCCTCCTCGCCCGCAACGCGGTGAAGAAGGGCCTCACCTCCAAGCCGTGGGTGAAGACCTCGCTCGCGCCCGGATCGCAGATCGTCGAGGAATATTTCAAGAAGGCCGGCCTGCAGGGCGACCTCGATGCGCTGGGCTTCAACCTCGTGGGCTTCGGCTGCACCACCTGCATCGGCAACTCGGGCCCGCTGCCGGAGAACATCTCGAAGGCGATCAACGACAACGACCTCGTGGCCGTGTCGGTGCTCTCGGGCAACCGCAACTTCGAAGGCCGCGTGAACCCGGACGTGCGCGCGAACTACCTCGCCTCGCCCCCACTGGTGGTGGCCTATGCGCTCGCCGGCTCCATGCTGGTGGACCTGACCAAGGATCCGCTCGGCACGGGCTCGGACGGCCAGCCGGTCTATCTCAAGGACATCTGGCCGTCCTCCGCGGAAGTGCAGGATTTCATCGATCGCACGATCACGAGCGAGCTGTTCAAGACCCGCTACGCCGACGTGTTCTCGGGAGACGAGAACTGGAAGAAGGTCACCTTCGAGCCGGGCCTCACCTATGAATGGCCTGCCGGATCCACCTACGTGCAGAACCCGCCCTACTTCGAGGGCATGACCAAGGAGCCGAAGCCGGTCACGGACATCCTGAACGCGCGCATCCTCGGCCTGTTCCAGGACTCGATCACCACCGACCACATCTCGCCCGCAGGCAACATCCGCGCCGCTTCGCCGGCCGGTGAATACCTGCAGTCGCATCAGGTGCGCGTCGCCGACTTCAACCAGTACGGCACCCGTCGCGGCAACCACGAGGTCATGATGCGCGGCACCTTCGCCAACATCCGCATCAAGAACCAGATGGTGAAGGACGAGAATGGCCTCGTGGTCGAGGGCGGCTACACGATCCACCAGCCTAGCCGAGAGCGGATGTTCATCTACGATGCCGCCATGCGCTACAAGGACGAGGGCGTTCCGCTCGTGGTCCTCGCCGGCAAGGAATACGGCACCGGCTCGTCCCGCGACTGGGCCGCGAAGGGCACGAACCTGCTCGGCGTGCGCGCCGTGATCGCCGAGAGCTTCGAGCGCATCCACCGCTCGAACTTGGTCGGCATGGGCGTCGCTCCCTTCGTATTCGAGCAGGGCACGTCCTGGGAGACGCTGGGTCTGAAGGGTAACGAGACGGTCACCATCAAGGGCCTCGCCGGCGATCTGAAGTCGCGTCAGCGCATGGAGATGGAGATCACCTCCGCCGATGGCTCGGTGAAGCGCGTTCCGTTGGTCTGCCGCATCGATACGCTGGAGGAGGTCGAGTACTTCCGCAACGGCGGCATCCTGCACTACGTCCTGCGCCAGCTCGCGGCGTAACTCGCCTGCGATTCGAAAGAAAAAGAGCCCGCTCCTCGGCCGGGGAGCGGGCAGATCGTGACACGGAATGGGGCGCTTCAGAAATGAGGCGCTCCGTTTTGTTGTGCTCTCACGATAGGCCTTCCAGCGCACCGTATGGAAGCGACGGTTCGAATCAGTGAAAAAGAGGGTTCGGTTTTTCGCCTGAACAATGCGCTACGATCACGGTGGCGGACGATCAGCGCGACAGCCGTGCAAGCTCTCCTGCGAGAATCACGTGAGAAATTGCGCAGCTGCTTCGGATATGGGGGAAGCGCCCGTTGAGAAGTGCATTCTCGGCAGCTTCTCTTGCCTTTTCCAGATATGGCTTTGGAAAGAAGCCTGCCCCGCGCTTGCGCGTAATGATCAAGGAAATCGTCCCGAAGCAAGCGGAAAGCCTCTTTCTTTGTGAAGCCCCCGAGCTCGTGGGATGCCCCCTCCGATGCGAAGACCTGTCCGTCCTTGCGGGCAGAGCGTATGGCATCCTCAGCGTCAACGAGATCAGCAATGTGGCGCGCATCAAACGACTTCGCCGGCGCGTCGTAGGCCATCGCTGCGAGTTGGCGATTTGCGTTGCCAAGGATATCCGCCAGTACTTGGCTGCGATCGATCTTGGTGGGGGCGCATAAGGAAGAGGCTCGTCTCAGAGCTTTACTGGACAGAGGTGAGATCAAGTTTCCGTATTGTGGTGCGCGACCTCCATGACACCGATCCCGGAAATGGCGGTAATGAACGATCATGGGATCGACAGACGCTTCAGGACCTCGGCGGAGTGTGGCGAGGTCGTCAAGGATATCCCGCTTCAGACGCTTGAAATGAGCAGACGAGGGAATGAATTTCCGCTGGGCGTTGATGAACGTCTCCGGTGCTACGTTGGGATAAAATCGCCTGTGTCCTTCGCCGCCAGCCTCACCCATTGCTATGGCGGTTGGAACGGGATGGGTTACAGGAAAGTAGATCGGCCCATAGACGCCTAGGCAGAGAGATTTCCAGGTTTCATAAGCGCCGTTAACGCTTAAGCGAACGGGCCTGCGGGGGTCATCGACCTTGTCCATGAAACGCAGATGGAACCTTTCTGCGATTTGATGTGCAATGCTAAAGTCGTCTGTCGCGTCCTTGTCGCTGGTGATGTTCACCTTGCGGATGAAAGGCTCTCCGATGATCCGGCAAGCGGCCAGCATCAGGGATAAGACGGCCCGAGAATCCCGTCCGCCCGTGAGATCGGAGCGTATGTAAAGGTCAGACTGGAGCAGTGTCGCCATGCGCCCGGTCCAGAGTTTCATGTAGTGACGCAGGGCCTCTTCATAGCTCTCCAGACGCTCGGGATCTTCGTAAAGCACCGCTGTCGGCCGGAGCTTTACCGTCGTCCCGAAGAAGGTTGGCGCGATAACGGCTTCCATGCTTGACGACACAAGACGAATTTCTTTGACGCTCGTTCGTAGGGAGGTCAACTGATCGCCGAAGCGGCCCTCAATGAAGAAGCTGGCGAGATGGCTCTCGTCAATGGTAACTGGCAATCTCTTGCTTGCTGCGAAACGCACCAGCTCGATCAATGAGTTGGACAGAGCCCACCGTTCCCCGCACTGATAGAGAAAGAGCTTGTAGTACCCACTGAAATCCGTGCCAACAATGGTCTCTTCATCAGAGGAGCGGACGATAATATAAGATCCGTCTAGGCTTGGTTGAACGTATCTCTTCCTTGCAGCAACATATTTCTGGTAGCCTTCATTTCCGAGAATGTTGTCCTCGCCTTGAAGACAGAGTCCCTGCAGATAATGCTGCGGAATGGGATCGTAACTGGAGATCAGAAAAAAGCTAGGGTTCATTTACTCATCTTCAGATGACGTGGGCAGCTGAACAGAATGGTGTTCGATGCTTCTGCTAAACAAGGGTACAGCGCACTAACTTGAACAGTGTTTGCCTTCGGATCATATCCGCTATACTTCTTCGGCATTCCCTCTCAATGAAGAGATCCTATACCCAGTTCGCGGCTCAATGCGCACATAGCAGTATGCCCGCTCTTTGATAAGGAGCGGGCATCGAAGAGTAAGCGGGGCGCTCCAGCGACGGGGCACCCCACTTCTGCGATCAGATCACGAAGAAGTCGTGGTAGTAGAGCTTGGCCTTGTTGCTGAGGGTGGCGATCTTCACCTGGGCCTTGGAGCCAGTGCCGTCCTGGTCGTAGTAGAGCGCGCCGGTCTTCTTGTCGTAGACGATCCGATCCTCCCGGTCTGCAGCCTTCCGACCCTCCACGAACATGTCAGGCTTGAACTTCTTCGGCTTGGATGGGGTGCCGGAGCCCAGCTTGGTGAACACTTTGTTGTCCAGCTGGAAGCTGTCGTCCTGATAGCGGAAGTCGACGATCCGATCCACGTTGGTGCGCGCGTTCGTCCGCGCGTCGAAGACGAAGATGTTTTTGCCGACACCGCCGGTCAGCACGTCCTTTCCGGCGCCTCCCACGAGCCTGTCATGACCCTCCAGCCCGCTCAGAACGTCGTTGCCGGAGCCTCCGGACAGGATGTTGCCGAAGGCATCCCCCGTCAGCACGTCCGTGCCGGTGTTGCCCGTCTGCGTGTCGGTCGTCGCGTTGCGGGTCATCTGGCCCGGTGCAAGATCCACCGAATAGGACACGGACCAGGTCTGCCCGCCTTCGTTGACGGTCACGACAGCCGTCTTGGTACCGCCGGTGGCATAGATGTGG
Organism: Microvirga lupini; assembly: GCA_000517005.1. Classification (GTDB taxonomy): domain Bacteria; phylum Pseudomonadota; class Alphaproteobacteria; order Rhizobiales; family Beijerinckiaceae; genus Microvirga; species Microvirga lupini. The sequence continues at coordinate 801,605 of KI911965.1, read as the reverse complement.
TTGAAGGATGCGACGCCGCCTGTGGGGAGAACGGTGCTGCTCGTTCCATCGCCCCAGGCGATGCTCACCGAGGAGGCCTGACCGACCTCGAAGGACAATTCGACAAATCGCTGGGCGTACACAGCCCCGAGATTGTTCTCCAGCAGGGTATCGAATACGAAGACGTCGCGGACGTGGGTGTCGTACGGCACCAGCGTGTTGTAGCTGTCGAAGCTGATATAGCGCCCGTCAGGACTGATCTGCGGATTGTAGCTGTGGGCGTCTAAGCCGGTGCCCTGTCCCTGCGCGCCGGTGGCGGTGGCGGAGATACGCACGATCTCTCCGGTGACCATGTCCTTCCGGAAGATTTCCTGTGGGCCATTGAGCTCGTTCGGCTCCCGATTCTTGGCCAGGCTGAAGACCACATAGCGGCCATCCGCGCTGATCTGCGGCGCTCGGCCATGCCCCTCGTAAGAACTCAGCACGCCGGTCCGGTTCGTGGTCAGCCCCACGATCTCGCCGGTGACCAGATCCTTGCGGAAGATGTCGAAGGCACTGTTTTTGTCGTTCGGCACGAGGTTGCTGGCGTGGCTTGCGAAGACCACATAGCGGCCGTTGGCGCTGATCTGCGCGTCCAGGCTGTGATGGGTGCCGGCTTGGCGCGCAGCATTCGTGGAAATCACCTCGAGCGCGCCCGTCTGCAGGTCCTTGCGCAGGACCTGCGAGGCGCCGCTGAATGGGATCAGGCCATCCGCAATGCTGCTGAAAATCACGTACCGGCCGTCCGGCGTGTATTTGGCATCCCAGCTGAGGCCGTCACCCTGCTGGTTGTTGGCCCCGACGGAGATGCGGTCGATCTGGCCGGTGGCCAGGTTCTTGCGGAAAATGTCGGTCTGATAGCGATCGTCGTTGGGGTCGGCGGGGTCGGCGGGGTCGATGAGTCTACTGCTTTCGAACACCACATATTTGCCGTCGGGGCTGAAGCGCGCACTGGCGCTGCCGTTGTAGCGCTCCACGAAGCTGCCGTTGAAGGGCTCCAAGACGCCGCCACCGCCGACGATGCGGGTGATCGCCTGGGTCGCCAGATCCTTCATGAACACGTCTTCGAGACCGTTGTTATCCTCATACACGAGCGGCTTGGTGGTGGAGAACAGGACATAGCGGCCATCGGGACTGATATCGAGATTGTAGGCGTCCGTCGGAACGCCGGAGGCGATCTGCGTGCCGCCGACGTGGGTGGAGACACGGATGATCTCGCCGGTCTTGAGGTCCTTGCGGAAGATGTCGAGCTGGTTGTTGAAGTCGTCCGGGACGAGGTTGTTGGCGAGGCTGTAGAACACGCTGTAGCGCCCGTCCGGCGTGAACTTGGCCCGGAAGCTTTGATCGTTGCCCGGAACTCCGAAGACCGACAGGGACTCGCGCACGATGATGTCGGCGCCCGTCGGGCGCGTAAAGGAGAGGAGGTTGAGTGTAAGAGCCATGAACAATCTCCCTGTTATGCTCCCCGGCGCCAAGGCGAGATATGGAAAGACGAGACATGGAAATCTTTGTCTCGCCCTTCGCGTATGCTCATGCCGAGGCTAACGACCTCACGCATCGGCTGCGGTGCGCGAAAGCACGTTTCGCTACGAAATAACGTATTTACGCTGCGGCAATATAGGATTCCGTCCCCGTCGGACAACTCTCCGGACAGAGGGGAGCCACCCCCATGAAATGCCACGCCTTCGCCCTTGGCCTTCCCATTGTTGTGAGAAAGGGCGGTTGATCTGTACCGGCCGAGCGTAATCCCTAAGCTCAAACCACCCGCCCCTCGGACGAGGAGCGGGCGGGACTTCGACGAGAGGGCGGCTCTTGCGAACTGCTCCCTGTCGTTCAGATGAAGAAGAAGTCCTTGTAGGTGAGACTCGTGCCCTCGCCCCTCTGGAGCTTCACGGTGCCGATCTCCAGCATGGTTTTCGAGCCCGAGCCGTCCGCGTCCCAGTACAGCTTGTACTCGCTCGACTTGACTTTTCGGGCGATAAAGAAGTCGTCCCGGTCGAGCGCC
>KI911965.1:798535-799482 GCA_000517005.1 Microvirga lupini | reverse complement strand
ACCGCCGCCGCCCTCCAGGGTATCGTTGCCTTCCTGACCCTCAAGCACGTCACCGGCAATTCCCCCCTTCAAACGGTCATCCCCGCCGGCGCCATAAAGGGCCGACCCAATTCCGTTATCGCCCCGAACGCCGGTGATGATGTCGCCATGGTTGGTGCCATTAACGTTTTCGATGCTGATCAGCACGTCGCCGGCGGCAGCACCGCCATTATTCGAATTGTTGGACAGATCGACGATCACGCCGCCCTGCTCGGCCGGCGTGTCGGTGTAAGTCGCGGCATCACGGCCGGTGCCGCCGTCGAGCCTGCCAGCGCCGTCGCCGCCGCTTAGAGCATCGTCTCCGGCCGACCCGAACAGCGTGTCGTTGCCGCCGGCGCCACGCAGATAGTCGCCGAACTTCGTCCCGGCGAATTGCTGGCCGGCCTCATTGCCCGTCCCGTCAGCTGGAGTCGTGCGGGGGTCGAAGATTTGCCCCTTGATTTGATACCCTGCTCTCCAATTGACGAAAAATCGTCCATCATTGAGAGCGTTGATCTCCAACTCCTGTGATCCCACATTGGTTTGGAAAAGATCAATACCCGTGCCGGACCATGTCCCCAGCTGTGCTGTTCCGCCCTGTCGTCCAACTCCGAATACGAAGCCGCCATTGGCTAGTTTTTCTACTGTCGGGTCCCAGATAGGGACGCTCGATTGATAAAGGACGATTGGCGCTGGGGTAAGAAGAAAGCCATCTGCGTTGAAGATTTTGGCTTTCAATATTTGATTGTTGCTTTGTTCGACATAAACAACCGCATAGTTACCATTACTAAGAGCCGCAACGGCAGCGTATTCGTCATATGCTAGATATGTTGACTCATATACTTTTGCTATAAACCTTTTTGCAACAGAATCGCCATTCTTCTTCCTGATATTGAGGTAAATGTCCTCCCCTGGTTCGTCATCCCCTA
>KI911965.1:796909-798435 GCA_000517005.1 Microvirga lupini | reverse complement strand
CCCTTCAGGTACTTGGCGATCGTCCTGTTGGTGAAGGCAGCATCGTCGAGATAGATCGAATCGTATTTCGATCCGAAATCGTAGATGACGTCCTTGGTCTTGGTGGCCACGCTCTTGCTGGTGAGCTTGGTGTCGAACACGAACGCGTCCCGGCTCGCCGCGCCCTTCGTGCCATAGAGCTTGTCGTTGCCCGCGCCGCCGCCAATCGTGTCGTAACCCGCCTCGCCTTTCAGCGTGTCCCGGCCCGCGCCGCCGAACAGACGGTCGTGGCCGGCATTGCCGAGCAGCACGTCGTTCATCACCCCGCCATGGAACACGTCGTTGCCCGCCGTGCCGGCGGTGTATTCGGGATTGATGTCGTTCACCGCAATCGCGAAGGTCTGATGGGCGACACCGCCCTTTCCGTCCGAGACCTGGACGGTGACGTTGTGTGCGCTTGCCTGCTCGTGGTCGAGGCGGAATCCGTCGGCGACCAGGATCCGATTGCCGGACAGCACGAAGCGCCCGCCCGCATTGTCGATGAGCGCATAGGAGAGGATATCGTTGTTGGTGTCCGAGGCCGAGAGGATGCCGACCTCGCGGCCCGCCATGGCATATTCGTCGGCCGAGTTTCCGGACAGCGACAGGTTGGCCGGGGCCTGGTTCGGCGGCGGCGTCTCGTCAATATCAGCAACATTGATCTTGAACGCCTGCGTGGCGCTGGTGCCACCCTTGTCGTCGGTGGCCTTCATATAGACCGTGACGTATTTCTGACCGGCCGGCAGAGCCTCGTAATCGATCCCGGCCTTCAGCTTGAGCTGCTTGTTGCCGTTCCCGTCATCGATGATCTCGAACAGGCTGTTGGCATTGTTGTAGGTCGGACTGTTGTCGAAGGACCAGGTGAAGTTGGTGTCGCCGTCACTGTCCTGCGCCGACAACGTTCCCGTGAAGGCGGCGTTCTCGTTGATCGAGACCTGTGTGCCGCCGTTCAACCTGAGCTGGTACGGCACATGGTTGCCGTTCGTCACGGGGTTGCTGGTAATGGTGAAGTCCTTCACCAGGGCACCGCCGTTGCCGTCGGACACCCGCACCTTCACGGTGTAGGTGCCGGCCTCGAGCGTGCCCGAGGCAACCGACAGCTCGTTGCCGTTCCTGATCGTGAACGTGCCCTGGTTCGAGTCGGACACATCGATCGCAAAGCTCAAGGTCTGGCCGGTATCCGGGTCGTGCGCCTTCAGCTTTCCTAGCATCGGTGTCACGGCATCCGCGTCGACGGTTGCTGCGTTGGTATCGTCCAGGCATGTGAGACGATCCGGATCGTGGTTCTCGGTCCCGGGCGTGAGGGCTTCAGTGACATCATCGAACTGCACGAGTTCGATGTCCGTGAGCGTGTCGGTGCCATCCTGGCCCTTGACTGTGAAGGTTCCGTCCTGGTTTTCGATGATGGTGCAGGCGCTGCGCTGGCCCGAGAGCACGGCGATATCATTGTCGGCGCCACCGTCGAGCATGTCGTCGCTGGCGCCGCCTTGCAGAAAGTCGCCGCCGCT
>KI911965.1:782985-796809 GCA_000517005.1 Microvirga lupini | reverse complement strand
CTCTAGTTTATACAAGTTAGCATAGCTTGCTTGATCAACGGAAACTGCTCCTGCGCCGAAGGTCTCGAGACGGTAATTTCCATCGGCTTCACCATAATAGCTCGTGTCGGAACCCGATGGCGATGCATGATGGTAATATCTGATACCATCGACATAATTATTGTATGTAATATTATAAGAACCGTCAGTGAAGGGCGAAATTACAGCGCCGAAAGCATTATTCGCGTTGTCGATAACAGATGCTTTGGCGAGACCAGTAAAGACATCGTATTCCCTCATAAGGAGGGCATGGTTATCAGCATCGGCATCCTTGTCGCCGTAAGCGATCAGGAAACGGCCATCCCATGTGGCTGCAACATTCTGTTGATCTGCCGGCCTTTCATCTGCATTGTTGAAAACAATGCTACTGCCGAAGGCGGTTCCATCCGCATCGAGGACGCTATACTTGATTTGGGAATATGGTTGGTCCAGCCATGTGACGACAATCCATCCGTCTCTCAGCACGGTTGTGCTGGTTAGCTGGTAGCCTGAGGTACCGACCGATCCGATGTCGAAGACCGGGCTCCCTTGTTCTGGGGCAGCCATATTAAAACACCTCATCAAAATTTGATGTAACGTTACATATGGTCATCGTGGGAAAAAGTCACTCTCAATGATTTCGGCATGTGCTGCGACACACACGCTCAGCGGCTCGCTGCCTTCAGGCCAAGTCGGCTGCCGTTACGTACTGATGAAGGGTAGAGAGGATGGGATGCTTTCCCCTTGCGTCCTTTTGCTCATCCCCGTCAGGCGGCCGATCCCTTATAATGCCAAGCTTCTGCGCCCAAAGGGTGAGGGGCCGTTAAGGGCCCATTAACCCTGCCGGGCGGAGACTTCGACATTGGCCATTCTCTCGCCCCTGCCCGTTCCATGAGCGACCTTCTCGTCAGTATCCGCCACGCCAAGCCCGCCGATGCGGAGGCTTTGTCCCACGTGTTCGAATCCGCGTGGCGCGAGGCCTACCGGGGCATCATTCCGGGCGTGACGCTCGAAAAGATGCTGACCCGGCGCGGGCCGCGCTGGTGGCGCTCGACGGTGACGCGGGGTCGGCCTCTGGTGGTGATCGATCTGGGCCAGGGGGTCGCGGGCTACATCTCCTACGGCCGCTGCCGCGACCGGTCGCTGCCCGCCGAGGGCGAGATCGACGAATTCTATCTCCTGCCCGAATATCAGGGCATCGGCCTCGGCCGACGCCTGTTCCGGGCCGTGCGGAACGACCTGCGGGACAAGGGCATGAGCCGGGTGGCGGTCTGGGCGCTGGCGGACAATGAGCGTGCCTGCGCCTTCTACGAGCGCATGGGCGGGCGGAGCGTCGCCCGCGTCGAGGAGCGCATCGGCGGCACGCCGCTCGCCAAGGTCGCCTATCTCTTCCGCTGACGGCGAACCGGGCGCCTTCGCCTGAGAGACTGGCCCATCATTCTGTTCGCCCCTTAAGCCCTCATCCTGAGAGTCTGGCCGGGAATAGGACCCAAGACCTACTAATCTTGCGTGGGCAAACTCTGACGTCATAGCCGGGCCTGTCCCGGCCATCCCGATCCGAAGAACGCCGCACTTTTCCAATCGGGATCACCGGCACAAGGCCGGTGATGACGAAGGAGATGAGTTTTCGGCCAGACTCTCAGGATGAAGCTAAAGATTGATGGGCCAGACCTTGGGAAGAGCAGCATCGGATCGAGCCCAAAAGTGCCTTCCCCTAAAAGTGCCTTCCCCTTTTGAGTCCAATGCTCTAGTGAGGCGTCCAAGCTTCAGAAAGCGGTCTTTCGGCCTATCGGTTCAAGCCGCTCTCACAACGAGCTTCTGCCGCATTGTTCCGGCGTGACGCATTCCCCCTTCGGGAGGAAGCCTCGCCCTAAAAAATGCTTCAAGCCTTGTTCCGGAGAACAGCTCTATGCGCCTTGACGCGATCAAGATTGGAAAGAACCCGCCGGACGACGTGAATGTCGTGATCGAAGTGCCGCTCGGCGGCGAGCCCATCAAGTACGAGATGGACAAGGAATCCGGCACGCTCTTCGTTGACCGCTTCCTCTACACCTCGATGCGCTATCCCGGCAATTACGGCTTCATTCCCCACACCCTCTCGGGCGATGGCGACCCCTGCGACGTGCTCATCGCCAACACCCGCGCCATCGCGCCGGGCGCCGTCATGAACGTGCGCCCCGTGGGCGTTCTGGTGATGGAGGACGACGGCGGCCAGGACGAGAAGATCATCGCCGTCCCGTCGAGCAAGCTGACCCAGCGCTACGACCGGGTGGCGAACTACACGGATCTGCCCGAGATCACCATCAAGCAGATCGAGCACTTCTTCGAGCACTACAAGGATCTCGAGCCTGGCAAATGGGCCAAGATCATCCGCTGGGGCGACGCCGAAGAGGCCCGCCGCCTGATCGTCGAAGCGATCGAGCGGGCGAAGAAGTAAGGTCGGATCGGCACGTTGCGCTTCGGAAGCGGTTCCGGTTTTTTCGCCGATGCAGACCTCCGGTTTGCGACGAACGATACGCCATTTTTGATGAGCATCGGATCCTCTAACGTCATCACCGGGCTATCCCGGTGATCTCGATTAAAAAAGCCCGACGCTTCACACAATCGGGATGGCCGGCACGAGGCCGGCCATGACAGAGGGTGTCATTCCCATTTCCGAACTTAATTAGAGGATCAGGCCCGGCTCACCCTCTGAGCCGGGCTTTTCGTTCAGTGCGACGGACCTCAGAAGACGAAGAAGTCCTTGTGGGTGATCTTGAGGTTCTTCGTGACGTTCGCGAACTGGATCGCCTTCGCGGAGCCGGACCCGTCCGGATCGTAAAAGAGGGCGCCTTGCTTCTTGAAGTACAGGATCCGGTCGTCCTTGTCCTTGAAGTGGTCGCCGACGACGAAGGCCTTTTTCGACAATGTGCCTTTGGGGATCTTGGAAAAGACTTTTCTCGACAGGTGAATAACGTCGTCGGCGGCAACGAAATCCTGGATATAGTCTAGGTTGGATTTCACGCTCAGCTTCTTGTCGAACATGAAGACGTCCTTGCCGTCCCCGCCGACAAGGATGTCACTCCCTGTTCCTCCGGCAAGTGTGTCGTTGCCGATCTCGCCGAAGAGCGTGTCCTTATCGCCAAGGCCGAAGAGCTTGTCATTGCCCGATTCTCCGGTCAGCTGTTCCGCCTTGGCCGTGCCGTAACGGATGAGAGGAGTCGTCTCGACGACATTCCGGACATTGATGGTGAAGGTCTTGGTGAATTCGCCGCCATAGGCATCCCGCACCGTGACCGAAATCGTGTGCTGAGCGGCTTTCTCGTAATCGAGCGCCTTCATCAGGACGATCTTTTCGCCGGTGCTGTCCAGGCCGAAGAGACCATCCGGATTCGATGCCAAGTGATAGGTCATGGTATCGCCATCCGGGTCGCTGCCGAAAAGCGTGGCCACGGTGCCTCCAACCGGCGTACTTTCCAGCACGGTGGAGGCCGACAAAAAGACGCTGGACGGGTTGCCGTTGACGAGAGCGATGGTCTGGTCCGAGAACTTCACCAGCCGCACATCCTTCAACGTGTCGGTGCCGTCCCTTTGAGCTCCCTGAGCATCGGCAATGGTGACGCTGCCATCGGCATTGTGTGTGACCGTGTAATCGCCCCTCGCCCCGGAGAACACCGCCGTATCCTGACCGGATCCGCCATCGAGCGTATCGTTGCCCTTGCCGCCTCTGAGCGTGTCGTTGCCCCCGTTGCCCACCAGCCGGTTGCTGGCGTCATTACCGGTGAAGGTGTCGGCGCCGGAACCGCCTTCCAGATTGGCGATCCCGATCAGGGTATCGGAACCGTAGCCGCCAGTATCCTGGGCGTCTGTTCTCGAAAGATCGACCGTGGCTGCCGAGAATCCTGTATAGCGGGCCGTGTTGGTGCCACCACCTCCTTCGAGCCGGTCGCTGCCCAGCCCGCCTTCAAGAGTGTCGTCCCCTTCTCCGCCACGGAGAGTGTTGTTGCTCGTGCTGCCGACGATCGTGTCGTTGTGTGCGCCTCCGGTGATGTTCTCGATGTCGATGAGGGTGTCGCTGCCCTGCCCGCCACCGAAGGCGGCTGACGTTATCCTGGTGAGATCAATACTCATACCGCTCGTTGCTTCGGAATAATCCGCCGTATCGTTCCCGTCGCCGCCGCTGATGTAATCATTGCCGTCACCGCCCGAGAACGTCTCCGCTCCCGCTCCGCCATAGGCAGTATCGTTGCCAAGCCCGAGTTTGATCATGCCGCCGGTCGCCTGACCCAGGATGCCGTCGTAGACATCGTTCCCGTCCTTCAGATCCAGGAGGACGGCATTGGTCGCAGCGGACGTCGTCTGCAATGTGCCGGTATTGATGATCCGGTCGCTTCCGGCATTGCCTTCGATCGCGAGACCCACGGCCTTGATCGTTCCGGAATTGTTGACCGTGTGGGCTCCTGCCGCGGCGAAGCGGATCGCCGCTCCACTCGTCTGCGCCAGGGACTCGATGGTGCCCTCGTTGGTTACGATCCCTGATGTGCCCAGCAGATGCAAGCCGTCGTTCTGGCCGGTGACAGCCCTGGTTTTCCGGACGAGGACATGGACCTGGGCAGTATGAGTGACCTTGATGGCCGCCGCGAGGTCGCTCGTCACATCGAGATCGATCACGGCGAGGTCGAAGCCGGTCACTTCGCCGTTCGTCGGAAGAGGGTTGGAAGCGTCAAAAATGGTGCTGGGCATGAAACATCCGCGATATCGAAACAGCAGGATGTTTGTTATATATTATTATGTAACGAAGTGAAGTCGTCAGGACCGGCTCTTTGCCGCGGGGCAGCGCATCCCGGCGCGGTCACGGGTAGAATTGGAGAGCCCGCCTCTGAAACGATAGAGGACGGACATCGATCCGGCCCCTCTTTCGAAAATCACTCGGCCGGAACGGGAGCGCCGGACCCGGCGCCGCGATGCTCGGCCCAGGCCTGCCGCAGGATCTGCACCGCCGAGGTCAGGAACAGGCCGGCCATGATGCCGGCCACGATCAGGTCGGGCCAGGCGCTCGCGGTCCACCAGACCGCACCGGCCGCCGCCATGACCACGACATTGCCGATGGCATCGTTGCGCGAGCACAGCCAGACCGAGCGCACATTGGCGTCCCCGTCCTTGTAGCGCATCAAGAGGAGCACGCTGGCGAGGTTCGCCGCGAGCGCCAGGATTCCGATCCCGCCCATGATCTCGGCCCGCGGCAGGCCGAGGATCAGCACCTGATAGAGCGTGGAGCCCAGCACCCAGGCACCCATGAGCGAGAGGCTTACCCCCTTGAACAGGGCGGCGGTGGCGCGGATGCGCAGGGATGCGCCGATGACCGCGAGGCTCAGGCCATAGGTGACGGTGTCGCCGAGGAAATCGAGGGCGTCGGCCTGCAGGGCCTGCGAACGGGCGAGGTGGCCGGCCACGATCTCGGTGACGAAGAGGGTGGCATTGATGGCGATCACGGTCCAGAGCACGCGCTTGTAGCGTGGATCGACGCCGTCGAAGACCGGCACGCCGCCATGACAGCCGCAGGCTTCCTCCGCATGGCCTTGTCCTTTGGCCGAATGAATGGCGGGCTCATGCCCATGGTGCTCATGGGAGGAGCAGCATGCCCCGTGCTGATGGCCGCAGGATTCGCTCATCCGGTTTCTCCTTTTCATATAGCGGATTCATATAGCGGAGAGGACCCTACAATCTCTAGCGACTAGAGGTTCAAGAGGAAAATGACGGATCTGTCCATCGGGGAATTGTCACGCCGGGTCGCGGTGAAAGTGCCGACCATCCGCTATTACGAGCAGATCGGTCTCCTCCCCGTCCCCCGCGCACGGAAGGCCGGCAGCGCCGCTACGGGGCGGAGGACGTATCCCGCCTCAGCTTCATCCGCCATGCGCGGGATCTCGGCTTCGAGGTCGAGGACATCCGCGAGCTTCTGAGCCTGAGCGCCAGGCCGGAACAACCCTGCGAGCCCGCCGATCAGATCGTGCTGCGGCATCTGGAGAGCGTCGAGCGCCGCATCGCCCAGCTAAAACTCCTCCGCTCGGAGCTGCGGCACATGCTGGACGATTGCCGGCACGGGCAGGTGGGCGAATGCTGGATCATCCAGGTCCTGGCTGACCATGACCAGTGCCGGCACGAGCACGGCAAGGTGAGTTAGAGCATCAAGCCAAAACACCGCCCTCATCCTGAGGAGCCTGTGCAGCAGGCGTCTCGGAGGAGGATCCGGCATGCACTGGAAACGCCCTGATCCTTCGAGACACCGCCTTCGGCGGCCCTCAGGATAAGGGCTTACCGGGAGTTTCAAGAATGACTTTTACAACGCCTCGCCCCTGAGCAGGCGCGGCGCCTCGCGACTCGTCAGCCCCGCCGCCTCGCGGATGAAGAAGCGCTTGAGGCCCGGCATCCGGTCGACGAGGCCGAGCCCGAGGTCGCGGATCAGGCGCACGGGCAGGACGTCGTTCGAGAACAGGCGGTTGAGACCATCCGTCATCATGCCCATCGTGGTGATGTCGGTGCGGCGGGCGCGTTCATACTGATCGAGCACATCGGCGGCACCGGGATCCATGCCGAGCCGCATGGCATCGGTGATGATTTCGGCGAGCGCCGCCGCATCGTGCAGGCCGAGATTGAGGCCCTGGCCGGCAATCGGGTGGATCACGTGGGCGGCATCGCCGAGGAGCGCGAGGCGCTCGGCCACGAAGGAGCGTGCTACGCCGAAGGACAGGGGAAAAGCCTGCGGCTTAGTCTCGAAGGCGAGCTTGCCGAGCTGCAGCCCGAAGCGGCGCTCCAGCTCGATGAGCAGATCCTCTGGATGCGCTTCCAATAGGGCGGGCACATTCTCGGTGCGCTCGGTCCAGACAATGGAGGAGCGGTGCTTGAGGCTGCCGTCGGCCTGCGGCTCGGGCTTGAGGGGCAGGATCGCGAAGGGGCCGGAGGGCAGGAAATGCTCGATGGCCTTGCCCTCATGGTCGCGCTCATGGGCGATGGTCGCGACGATGCCGGATTGCTTGTACGGCCACGAGATCCAGCCGATGCCCGCCTGCTCGCGCAGGTGCGAACGCGCGCCATCCGCAGCGACGAGCAGCGAAGCCTGCAGGCTGTCGCCATTCGTCAGGGAAACCTCCGTGTGAGCGCCGCGAACAGCGAAACCCTTCACGCCTTCGGCCTTGAGATCGACCCCGGCCTCACGGCAGGAATCCAGCAAGGCAGCGGTCAGGTCACCCGCCGTGATCATGTGCGCGAAGGGCTCGTGGCCATCCACATCGCCCGCGAAGGTGAGGAAGGTCGGCCGCACCGGATCCTGCAGGCGACTGTCGGTGATCACCATGTCGAGAATGGGTTGCGCCCTGTCCGCGACCTCGCCCCAAACGCCGAGCGCCTCCAGCATCCGACGCGCGGCCGCCGCGATGGCATAGGAGCGCTTGTCCCCGTGCGGATCGCGCTTCAGGGCCGGATCGCACATGACCACGTCGATCCCGCCGTCGAGCGCCCTCTTGAGCGCCAGCGACAGGGACAAACCGGCGAGCCCTCCGCCCGCAATGACGATGCGCGGTCGCTCCATCTCTGTTGCTGCGCTCATCACTTTCAACTCCCAAGGCATTTCCAAGCGAAGATGCTTCTTTCGCCATCCGAAAATGCATGCGTCAAAGAAACTCTCCGGCTCTGAACGTTATAGGTGGGTGTCTGCCAATCATTGACCAGCGTCAAGCTTGACCTTCTCGAAGCGCTCATCGATGGATGGCTGTTGCCGATCGAAGGACCTCGAACCCATGTCCCGTGCCGTCACCGATCTCCTCTCCATTCTCGACCTCGAACAGCTCGAGGTGAACCTGTTCCGGGGGCAGAGCCCGAAGAGCGGGTGGCAGCGCGTGTTCGGCGGGCAGGTGATCGGACAGGCGCTGGTCGCCGCGACCCGCACGGTCGACGGGCGCTCGCCCCATTCGCTCCATTGCTATTTCATGCTGCCGGGCGATCCCAAGGTCCCGATCATCTACGAGGTGGACCGCATCCGCGACGGCAAGAGTTTTACCACGCGCCGGGTCCTGGCGATCCAGCACGGACAGGCGATCTTCTCCATGTCGGCTTCCTTCCATCTCAACGAGGAAGGTTTTGAGCATCAGGCCGAGATGCCGAAGGTGCCGGGGCCCGACGAGCTCCCGAGCGAGGAGGACGTGAAGGGCCGGCTCCTCCTGCAGATGCCCGAGCCCATGCGCACCTATTACGAGCGCGAGCGCCCTCTCGAAATCCGCCCGGTGGAAATCAAGCGCTACACCTCCCGCGATCCGGGCGAGCCGCGCTTCCATGTCTGGATCAAGACCACCGGCCGTCTCCCCGACGATCCGGCCATCCACCAATGCGTCCTGGCCTATGCCTCGGACATGACGCTCCTCGACACGTCCCTCTTCCCCCATGGCCGCACAGTATTCGATCCGGCGATCCAGCCGGCGAGCCTGGATCACGCCATGTGGTTCCACCGCCCGTTCCGCGCCGACGAATGGCTGCTCTATGCGCAGGACACCCCCAGCGCCGGCGGCGCCCGCGGCTTCTCGCGCGGACTCATTTTTAAGCAGGATGGGACCCTGGTCGCTTCCGTTGCTCAGGAAGGCCTCATTCGCGAGCGCCGCTCCTGATCTCTTCTGCCTAAAATTTCATCAACAAGGCTGTTTTATAGCCCAGCTTGCGCTGCCTAGGAAAGAGGCAGCGCCCGTTCCCTATGGCCGGCAAAGCCTGGCATGGTTCTTGCGTAGATCCCCCCGACACCCGTCCATGAGGCCGGGTTCACGTTGGAAACCGTTGCCTGATTTGTCGGGCAGACGTCTCAGAAGGGGGCCAAACCCATGAAAATCGTGATGGCGGTCATCAAGCCGTTCAAGCTGGAGGAGGTACGCGATGCGCTCACCGCGCTCGGCGTGCACGGCCTCACCGTAACCGAGGTGAAGGGATATGGACGGCAGAAGGGTCATACCGAGATTTACCGAGGCGCCGAATACGCCGTGAGCTTCCTGCCGAAGCTGAAGATCGAGGTCGCAGTGGCGAGCGAGCTGGTGAACCAGGTGATCGACGCAATCACGGCGGCCGCGCGCACCGGCCAGATCGGCGACGGCAAGATCTTCGTCACCTCGCTCGAAAAGGCGGTCCGCATCCGCACGGGCGAGACCGACATCGACGCCCTTTGATTCCTTTCATTCGATTATTCCGGAGTTTGAATCCGATGAAGTTCCGTCCCCTCCTCCTGCCGGCGCTCGGTGCACTCGCTTTGAGTCTCGCGGCCCTCGATCCGGCCCTGGCGCAAGACGCCGCCGCTGCCGCTCCCACCGTCAACAAGGGCGATACTGCCTGGATGCTCGTCTCGACGCTCCTCGTGATCCTGATGACGATCCCGGGCCTGGCCCTGTTCTATGGCGGTCTCGTGCGCACCAAGAACATGCTCTCCGTTCTGATGCAGGTCTTCTCGGTGTTTTCCCTCGTGTCCATCCTGTGGGCGTTCTACGGCTACTCGCTCGCCTTCACGTCCGGCGGCGAGGGCATCGGCGCCTTCATCGGCGGCTTCTCCAAGGCCTTCCTCGCCGGCGTGACGACGGATTCCACCTCCGACACCTTCACCAAGGGCGTGGCCATTCCGGAATTCACCTTCGTGGCCTTCCAGCTCACATTTGCCTGCATCACGCCGGCCCTGATCGTCGGCGCCTTCGCCGAGCGCATCAAGTTCTCGGCCGTGATGCTGTTCACCGGCCTGTGGCTGACCTTCGTCTATCTGCCCATCGCCCACATGGTGTGGTTCTCGGAAGGCTATCTCTTCAGCCTCGGCGCTCTCGACTTCGCGGGCGGCACGGTGGTTCACATCAATTCCGGCGTGGCCGGCCTCGTGGGCGCCCTGATGATCGGCAAGCGCATCGGCTATGGCCGCGACCTGCTCGCCCCGCACTCCCTGACGCTCACCTTCGTCGGCGCCTGCCTTCTGTGGGTCGGCTGGTTCGGCTTCAATGCGGGCTCCAACCTCGAAGCCACTGGCGGTGCGGCTCTCGCGCTCATCAACACCATCCTGGCCCCGGCCGCTGCCGGTCTCGCCTGGATGACCGTGGAAGCCATGAGCAAGGGCAAGGCCTCGCTGCTCGGCATCGCCTCGGGCGCAGTCGCCGGCCTCGTCGCCATCACGCCGGCGGCTGGCCTCTCGGGCCCGATGGGCTCCATCGTGCTCGGCCTCGTGGCCGGCGTGGTCTGCTACATCGCCGTGACGGCCGTGAAGAACGCGCTGGGCTATGACGACGCGCTCGACGTCTTCGGCATCCACGGCGTCGGCGGCATCATTGGCGCCATCGGCACCGGCATCGTGGCGGCTCCCTCGCTCGGCGGCTACGGCGTCGGCGAGTACTCGATCGGCGGCCAGGTCTGGACCCAGATCATCGCCGTGATGATCACCCTGGCCTGGACCGGCATCGGCTCCGTGGTGCTGTACAAGATCACCGACCTGATCGTCGGTCTGCGCGTCACGCAGGATCAGGAGCGCGAGGGCCTCGATCTCGCGGATCACGGCGAGCGTGCCTACAACTACTGAGGACACCCCTATCTCCCGGCCAAGCGTCGAGACCCCTGCGACCGGGCGATAGAGCAAGAAGCCTTCCAGAGGCTCGAACGGAAAGCCCCGACCGTAAGGCCGGGGCTTTTCTTGTGGTGGGTTGAATTGTGTCATCCCGGACGCCGCAGGCGATCCGGGATGACACTGATCAAGTTTCACCCGTTCTTGAGCAACTGCCGCAGCTTGGAACGCCGCGTCTCCTCCGGCTCCTGGAAGTTGGACGTGCCGTAGAACTCGCCCTTGCTGTCCATGAGGAACAGCGTTGCCGAGTGATCCATGGTGTAGCCGTCGTCCGTCGGCACCTTGCGGTAATAGATCTTGTAGGCACGCGCCGCGGCGGCGATCTCATCCTCGGTTCCCGTCAGACCGACGATGCGCGGGTCGAAGGAGGCAAGATAGGTCTTCATCAGCTCCGGCGTGTCGCGCGCCGGATCCACCGTGATGAAGGCGGCCTGCAGCCGGTCGGCGTCCTTGCCCAGGGCCGCCATGTCCTGGGTGAGATCGTAGAGAGTGGTCGGGCAGACCTCCGGGCAATGGGTGAAGCCGAAGAAGACCACGAAGGGCTTGCCCTTCAGGTTCTCCTCCGTGAATGGCTTCCCCTCATGGCTGGTGAGCCGGAACGGGCCGCCGATCGGCACCTTGCCGGCGCTCTGCTGCTGTTGCGACGGGAACAGCAGCAGGCCCGCCGTCACCATCAGCACCAGGAGGCCGGTGGTGAAGACGAGGAGCGGCACGAGGAGGCGTTTGAGATTCATCACTCACTCCCGCGCTAGTGCTTGTGCTCGGCGGGCGCCCCGCCCATGCCGCGCACTGCGTATTCCACCTCGACGGAGCCTGCCTTCTCGAAGACGAGCGTGCCCTTGACCGTCCGGCCCTCTTTCAGCGGCTCCTTGAGGTCCATGAACATGAGATGGAATCCGCCCGGCTTCAATTCCACGGTGGCGCCGGGCTTGATCTCGAGCCCGCCCTCGACCGGCTTCATGCGCATGACGTCGCCTTCCATGCGCATCTCATGCACCTCGACCTTGGAGGCGAGCGGAAACGAGCCGCCGACGAGACGGTCGGGCGCTGTGCCCGTGTTGGTGATGCGAAGATAACCGCCGCCGACCTTGGCGCCGCCCGGCGTCGCCCGCGACCAGGGCTGCTCGAGATTGAGCGGACCGGCCTTCACGACCTGAGAGGCAGCGGCAACGCCCGCAATCCGCACGCCGGGAGCGGGCGATTTCAGGCTGTGCGGATCCTCGCCCGCGGCGGGCACTTCAGTCCATTCCTCGGTCGCGCCGTCGCATTCCTGCACCACGGGGAAATAGACCGTCGCGCCCGGCTGATAGGCGTCGGTGAAGCGGGCCTGGAACACGAATTCGTCGTAATGGGCGTCGTCGAGGGAGCCCGACCAGACGATGTCTGTCACGCCCTCGGACACCGCCTCGCCATAGAGCTGATAGGCCTTCACGTAGGAGCCCTTGGTGGTCTCCAGCTTCCAGCCGGCCTTCGGCATGGGTTTGACCGCGATGATACCCTCCGGAATGCGGACGCGCACCTTGAGGGTCGCCTTGCCGTCGCAGCCGTGAGGAATGCGTAAGATCGCCTTGTAGGTGGAGTTCGGATTCGCCTGCCCGTTCTCGAAGGTGACATGGGCGAAGGCAGGCGAGGAAATCAGAAGAGCGGCAGCGGCCAGCGCGCCGCCGAAGCGTGACGAAGTCATCGGAGAAGTCCTTGAAAGATGGTGTGGGATCGGATCTGCGGCAATCAGCCGAGGCGCGGCGGCGCGCGCGATCCCAGAGGCAGGACGTCGGAGGTGGGGCGCAGATTCGGCGCACCGGCCGGCCTGCTGCTTGCGACGGCGACGGGCGCGATCCGTTCGACGAGAACGGCCGACGGAATCGGCCCTGTCGCGCCCGAGCCGTGACAGCTCAAGGTGCAGCAGAGGTTCTCGTGGGCCTTCTTCGGCCCATGGTCCGGCGCGGAGGAGCCGTCCTGGATGCAGATGATCCCCTGCGCCTCGGCCGCCGCGGCAGCATGGAATGCGCCGCTGACGGAGAGCAGCAGCGCCTGCAGCACGAACGCATAGGCCACCACCGCCACGATGGCGGCGTGCGTCCAACCGGTCTGAGGGCCCTTGCGTGTCATGGCCGGGACACTGGTCTTTTGAAGGCTAAACGTCAACAGCGCAAAAAGGTCCGAGAGCATCGGACCCAAAAGTGGAGGGTACTTTTGGGTCCGATGCTCATATCTAAGCAACGCATCGTCGTGTCCGGAAAACCGGAACCACTTTTCCGGGACGATGCGCTTACGGTTAAAGGACCCTTAACCCGGCTTCGCTAGCATCTTAGCAACATTGTCCCGTCCTATGGATTTTTAGAGTGGTTTGATGCGTACGGCCCGCCGTTCTTCTTCCGCCTATGATGGCCTCTTCAGCGCCTTTCGGGCTTTCCTGGCCCGCCGGGCGCAGGAGCTGACGGGCCTGTGCCTGATCGCCGTCGCCGGTGCGGTGGCGGTGGCGCTCGCCACCTGGTCGGTCGACGATCCGAGCCTCAACAACGCCACCGATCTTCCCGTCCGCAATCTCCTCGGCTGGCCCGGCGCCATCGTGGCCGACCTGCTGATGCAGCTCCTGGGGCTCGGCGCCATCGCGGCCGTGCTGCCCCTGGCGCTCTGGGGCTGGCGGCTCATGAAATCGGGCGATCTCGGCCGCCTGCAGCTGCGCCTTGCCCTCTGGGTGATCGGCGCGGGCGCCGCGACGGCGCTCGCCAGTGCCCTCCCGCCGACCCAGAGCTGGCCCTTGCCGACGGGTCTCGGCGGCGTGGTCGGCGATGCGATCCTCGCCGGGGCGAAGGCCATTACGGGTCTGTCCAGCGGCTCGGCCAGCGCCGTCCTCGGCTTCCTGTTCGCAGGTATCGCGATCTTCAGCCTCTCGGCCGCCTGCGGTCTCGGCCCGGAGGAGGAGCGGCACCACGAGGAGCCGGAGGAGATCGACGAGCGCCAGCCCGTCCGGCGGCGCAAGATCCAGGACTGGGATGAGGCGGAGGAAATCACCCACGACGAGCCCGGCTGGGGCATCGTTTCGCTCGGCGCCCTCGCCCATGGCGTCATGAGCCTGCGCGCCGCGGCCCGGCGCTGGAAGGAGAGCCGCCGCGCCGTCCTCGACGACGATTATTATGAGGATGCGCCCGCTCAGGCCAAGCGCCCGGCCCGCCAGCCCGGCCTGCGGCGCGAGCCCATTC
>KI911965.1:778492-782885 GCA_000517005.1 Microvirga lupini | reverse complement strand
GTACATGGCCGGCGGCGGGCGGATCACGCGCGTGCACGGGCCGTTCTGCTCCGACGAGGAGGTCGAGAAGGTGGTGGCGCATCTCAAGCGCCAGGGAAGGCCGCAGTATCTCGAGGCCGTGACGGCCGAGGAGGACGAGGGCGGCGGCGCAGCCGATGCGCCGGTGTTCGACCAGGGCGAGTTCGGGGCGCCGGGCGGCGATCTCTACGACCAGGCGGTGGCGGTGGTGCTGCGCGACAAGAAGGCCTCGACGAGCTACATCCAGCGCCGGCTGCAGATCGGCTACAACCGCGCCGCCTCGCTGATGGAGCGGATGGAGAACGAGGGCATCGTCGGCCCCGCCAACCACGCCGGTAAACGGGAGATTCTGCTTGAAACTCCGGGGATGGGAGAGGATTAAGGTTCCGCGCCGGAGCCTTGGCCGCTGCCCTGCGTCATTCCTGAACCATGTACAATGGTCAAGCAGCGGTCATCATATCCTCTCACGGAGATTCGTCGGATGCGCCCCCTCCCTCTTGCCAGCCTGGCAACGGCCCTGTCCGTCGGGGCGGGTGCCGTGCCGGCCATGGGGCAGACGCTGCCGATCGAGATGATCTTTCCGCCGCCCCGGCCGGTGACGATTCAAGGCTTCAGCCCGTCGCTCCCTCACCTGCCGACGGTCTCCTTCCATCGCGCCACACCCGTCACCGCGCCGTCCCGGCCGATCATTCCCAGGCCGGCCAATGCGGAGCAGGTCCTGGCGGTGACTGCGCCGCTTCCGCCGAGCCGCGCGGCCATGGCCGAGGAGCAGGACACACCCGAGGCGAAACCGATCGCCATTGCACCGAAACCCATCGTCACCGCCGCCGTGGAGCCTGTCGCCCTGCGCCGGCCGCTGCCGAACAGCGTGGTGGTGGAGCGGGTCAATGCCTATTTCACGAACCTATCCACCCTCGTGGCCGATTTCACGCAGGTGGGCGGCGACGGGCGCCGGCAGGGCGGCACCCTCTATCTCCAGCGCCCCGGCAAGGTGCGGTTCGAATACGATCCGCCCGCCACCCTCCAGGTGATCGCCGACGGCCGCTCGGTCGCCGTGCGCGACCGCAAGCTCGCCACCCAGGACCTTTATTCCATTTCCCAGACCCCGCTGAAATTCCTTCTGCGCGAGCGGGTGAATCTCGGCCAGGACATCAGGATCACCGGCATCGCCAATGACGGCGATTCGGTGCGAATCAGCCTGGAGGATTCCTCGACGCTGGGCGGAACCTCCCGCATCACCCTCTATTTCGACCCCCAGGTGGAGAGCCTGAACCAATGGCGCATCGTCGATGCGCAGGGCTTCCAGACGGTGGTGGTGCTGGGCAGGATCGAGCGCGGGCGCCGGATCGACGAGGACCTGTTCAAGATCCAGTACGATATCCTCGTGGGCGGGAATAAGTGAGATCGCCGTATGGCTTCCCCCGGATCCGGCTTGAGCCCTCATCCTGAGGAGCGAGCTTGCTCGCGTCTCGAAGGACGAGGGCGCCTCCCGTGCTCGCTGGACCCTCCTTCGAGACGCCGCTCCGCGGCTCCTCAGGATGAGGTCGAGAAAGCCGATGGCGCGTGTCATTCCCGGCCGGAGCGCAGCGAAGGGGAAGGGAATCCATCAGCGCAATTCGTGTGAGTAGATCCCCTTCCCGGTCCTGAGGACCGCCGGGGATGACAAGGCTGCCCTTCCCTCCGGCGAAAATCTGTCGTAGCCGGAAGCGATCTTCCGAAGGGCCTTTCCCGTGCAACTGACCGTCTCGACCTGGAACATCAATTCCGTTCGCCTGCGCCTCGATCAGGTGGGCCGCTTCCTGAAGGAGCGCCGCCCCGACATCCTCTGCCTGCAGGAGACCAAATGTCCGAACGACAAGCTGCCCCTCAAGGAGCTGCAGGCCTTCGGCTATCCCTTCGTGGTCCATATGGGCCAGAAGGGCTACAACGGGGTTGCGATCCTCTCTCGCTACCCGTTCTCCGAAACGAACGTCATGGAGATGTGCGGCCGGCAGGATGCGCGCCACATCACAGTCACCTTAAGCCGGGAGGCCAAGGCGGCCGCGGGCCTCACGATCCATAACTTCTATGTCCCGGCCGGCGGCGACATTCCCGATCCGGGGCTCAACGAGAAATTCAAGCACAAGCTCGATTTCATGGCCGAGATGCGCTCATGGGGCAGCAAGGTCAAACCCACCTCCGCCCCTGCCATTCTCGTGGGCGACCTCAACGTGGCGCCGCTCGAACACGACGTCTGGAGCCACAAGCAGCTCCTCGACGTGGTGAGCCACACCCCGGTCGAGACCGAGGCGCTCGAAGAGCTGCGCCAGGAGGCGGAATGGATCGATGCCATGCGCGTCCTTCGTCCCGAGCCCGAAAAAATCTATTCCTGGTGGAGCTACCGTTCGCCGGACTGGGCCGCCGCCGACAAGGGCCGCCGGCTCGACCACATCTGGCTGTCGAAGGACATGAAGGACACCCTGCGCTCCATCGACGTGACCCGCGAGACCCGCGGCTGGGACCGTCCCTCCGACCACGCCCCGGTGACAACGGTGCTGGAGCTGTAAGAAGCAAGGAATCATTCACATCGTCCTCCCGGACGAAGCGCAGCGGAGATCCGGGATCGTAAGCAGGATGAGGCACGTGTCCCCTCCCCTTGTGGGGAGGAGAGTTTTCCGCGCTCCACCCGCCTGACGATCCCCTCCGCGACGCGGCACTGGAATGATGATGCGTAACCTCAGATCACGAGGAAGTCAGCCGCCGTCAGCGCAGCCTTGTTGGCGATCTTGATGATCTCGACCGGCTTTGACTTCGTGCCCTTGCCATCCGCGTCGTAATAGACCACGCCGTTCTTGTAGATGACGTAATCGTTGGAGTCCTTCGCCTTCGTCATCTTGAAGAACTTCTTGTTCAGGGCGGCAGGTGCTGCCTCCGATCCGGCCTTTCCGAGCTTGGTGAAGATCTTGTTGTCGAGCCAGATCTTGTCCTCGCCCGGCTTGAAGTCGGTGATCGTGTCGAAATTCACTTTCTTGTTCTGGTTCTTCGACGTGGTGCCCTTGCCGAGCGCCGTATTGAACACGAATGCATCCGCACCCGCCCCGCCTGTCAGAACGTCGTTGCCGCTCGCACCCTTCAACGTATCATTGCCGCCGGCACCGGTGAGCACGTCGCGCGCCCTCGTTCCACCCAGAACCAACGCTTTGTCGGGTGCAGGTGTCGTGGGCGTTGTCGGGGTCGTTGGAGTCGTGGGAATTGTTGGAACTACCTCAACATCCGCCCGTTTTGTCGTCCGTCCATTATGTATGATGAAGTCGATGCCGTTCTTATGCAGCTCCAGCCGCTCGGCATCCGTCAGGGTGCCGCCTACAATCGTCATCGTCTCACCTTCGGCAAGGAAGCCATTGAGCAATCTCGCCGCCGCCAGGTTGTCGACGATAATTGTCGTGCCGCCCCCCATAATTGACCCTCGCGAAACCACTGATATCGATGCCGCGAAGATCGATGGCATTGCCTCCGATAAATAGCCTGTCCTCCGCCTGACCGCCGCCATCGATCTTATCGATTGTCGCGATCTGATTGGCGAAGATGTGAATTGTGTCGTTTCCGACCGATCCTTGAATGGTTTCGATGCCCTCGAACTTGCTGAGATGGACAAGATCGACCAATCCGCCTGTCTTGATCCTCAGAACGTCTTCACCGGCTCCGCCGTCAATCTCATCATCCCAGCTGAGGTTGACGCTCTCGATCTCGATGACGTTGCTGTCGCCGTCGCCCAATATGCGATCCGCAGCGAATATCTGCGCTTCATCACAACCGCCATTGCTGTCCAGGATGGCAACAGACACCGTTCTTTCCGGCGATGGTCCGGTAGCAGAATCATCGGTGAAGGTGAGAGCTCTGATCAGCTTCTCCGCCGCAACTCTCAAGGCCTCGATCTCTTCAGGAGTTATCGGAGCCACAAACTCGACGATGAGGCTGTTGCCGTCGTAAAAGGCCACTGTTCCGATGGTAACGCCATCGATCCTGATCTCGCTACCGGCTTCAAGCGCCGTCGTTGAAATCTCAACTTCACCTGGCGTGAGCTTGAGACCGAGCGTTGCAGTCGCATCGGTCCAGAGTTCAAGTTCTGTGATTGTCGCCCCGTCGGCAAGCGTGATTTGTGCATCGCCGTCTTTATCGATCAGCACTGGGGTTCCCACACCTGCAACAGCAGGAGGCACGAAGAAATGATCAAAGCTGAGACCGAGCCTAGTCTCGGTTGCTAATGGAGAGGATAGGGGAAAATCCACGGCGGCCTCGCTTTTCGGAAATAATGTCTGCGTTCCCTCCTCATTTACAAAGTAACGTTATAAACAATCAATAATCTTCCAGCTGGTCGCTCCGCAGGAGCTTCCGA
>KI911965.1:777324-778392 GCA_000517005.1 Microvirga lupini | reverse complement strand
TTGTTCTGAAGGGCGCGGGCCAGATCGCAGGAGGTCGGTGCGGCCAGGATATCGTCCAGACTTCGCTCCAGGGCGCGGCGCTTGCGGGCGAGGGGCGAGGCGGCGAGGGTTCCGACATCCTCCGCCAGGGCGAAGGCTCGGTGCAGCCACAGCTGGAGGCGGGAGGGCAGGACATCCTCGCTCGCCTCATCGGCAGAGGCAACGTCGCGGGCGAGATGAGCCAGGCAGGTCTGGTGGGCGTCCGCATGGCCCTGCTGCGCGCTATAGCGATCGGAGCACCAGACCTCGGGTCGGTGTCCGCCCATCAGGGTCCGGACTACGATGGCACCTCGGGTCGGAGAGGCGTGATGGACAACCGCCCGGGAGCAGCGAAACACCCAATGATAGGCGTTGGAGCCCTCGATCCGGACGCCCGTCTCATCAGAGGCGATGGCCCTGTTGCGCTCGGCTGCAAAGGCGCCCTGCGCCCGGCGCAGCCTATTCATCAGGCCGCCCTGGCTGACGGTGAGACCGAACAGGTCCGCGACCGGGCGTTGCAGCCGCTCGGAGGAGAGGGTCTGGTAGGTCTTGAGGTAGGTGGCCACCGCGTGCAGCCGCGGCCCGAACGGCGGTGCGCGCGCGGCCTGTGGGACCGGGGCGATGACCCGCGTTCCGCAGGCTGGGCAGCGCACCGCCAAGCGCCGATGCTGGGTGACGCGAGGTGCCACCTCCGGCAGCTCAATCTGCTCGTGAATGCTGATCGTCTCTCCCGGCAGATCCCTCATCAGGACGGCTGAGCAGCAGGAGCACCGGTCAGGACGGTGCTCGCCCACCTCACCAGGCGTGGCGCTGATGATCCGGCTGTGGCCGTCGTGACCGGCTTTGGCTCCGCCCGGTTTGGAGCGCTCGCGCTGCTGCTTGCGATCCGTCGACGGCGGCTTTGAGGACGTGCGCGAGGTCTTCGGTGGGCGCTGCAGCCGCAGCACCAACTCGATCAGCTCCTCCTTGCTCAGACGTTCAAGCTCACCGCGACCCATAACAGCAAGGAATCAGCCAATCCCAGTTCGCGCAAGGGCCTGGGTAATTACG
>KI911965.1:733361-777224 GCA_000517005.1 Microvirga lupini | reverse complement strand
CTTCCGATAGGTCAAAGAGCGCCGATCTCCCGTTCGGGATCAATCGGCCCATAAGCCATAGACATCTGCTCGTTCATCCGACCTTGAAAAATCAGCGATCCTCATCCGGCGCCTTCGCCGGGATCTCCTCGCCGTCGATGGCGATGAGCTGCTGGCGCACCCGCTCCAGGCCTTCCGTGAGGCGGGTCAGTTCCTCGGCCATTGCCGCCTGAATCGCCGCGGCGGCGTCAGGAAACTCCTCGAGCACCCGGCGCATGAGGCTCGGCGTCACGCGGATGATGGCCGAGGGCTCGCGGGCGGTGGCGGTGGCGCGGCGCTCGACACGGGCGAACAGGGCCGTCTGACCGATCAGGGAGCCCGGACCGGCGAGAAAAGCCTCCGGCGAGCCGTCATCGCGGGCGTCGAGCGCAATCGAGCCGCGGCTCACCACATAGCCGCCGTCGGAGCGGTCGCCTTTTTTGAACAGCACGTCCCCTTCCCGGTAGGTCCGGCTTTCCGACGCGAAGGCGACGAGGCGCAGGGCATCCCGCTCCAGCAGGTTGAACAGCGGGGCCTGGCTCAAAACCGCGATATCGTCGTCGAGCGCCATGGGGTTTATGGGATCAGCTTGTAGCCGCCGGGCTCGGTCACCAGGATGCTGGCGTTGGACGGATCGGACTCGATCTTCTGGCGCAGCCGGTAGATATGCGTCTCGAGGGTATGGGTGGTGACGTTGGAATTGTAGCCCCAGACCTCCGTGAGCAGGGTGTCGCGCCCGACCACGGCCTGACCGGCGCGGTAGAGATAGCGCAGGATCGCCGTTTCCTTTTCGGTCAACTTGAGCTTGGAGCCCTTGTCGGTGGTGAGAAGCTTGGAGCCCGGGCGGAAGATGTAGGGCCCGATCTGGAACACCGCATCCTCGCTCGCCTCGTATTGGCGCAGCTGCGCCCGGATGCGGGCGAGCAGCACGGCGAACTTGAACGGCTTGACCACGTAATCGTTGGCCCCGGCCTCCAGGCCCATGACCGTATCCGTGTCCGAGCCTTGGGCGGTGAGCATGATGATCGGGCTGCGGAAGCCGTTCTGGCGCATGAGCTTGACCGCCTCGCGCCCGTCCATGTCGGGCAGGCCCACATCCATGATGGCGAGATCGATCCGGTCCCCCTTCACCGCTTCGATGGCGCCCTTGGCCGTCTCGGCGGTCGCGACCTGAAACTCGTCATAGAATCCGAGCTGTTCGGCTAGGGTGTCCCGCAGGTCCTGATCGTCATCGACGACGAGGAGGCGGCTGGCATTCGACATCTCAAACCCTTCAACACGATGGACTGCAATAGTCGCGTAAGCGGCCCTCAGGAAGCTAAAAACCGCTCAACCCTTAAGCCGGTTCATCCGCACCCCTGTCGCCGCGCACGATCCCGGACTGAAAATCGCCGCCTGGCCTTCAGCCGGCGCGAGCCTTGAGCTTCGGATCATGCTCAACGCATAAGAGTAGTCATTCCCAGCTTGACAACAAGAGGGACCTTCCGTCCCTTCCACTGCCCATGAAACTCTCTCGCGTCAATGTCATCCGTGCCTTTCGCTCTCCGCTCGACCACCGGCGCGGGCGCCTCGAGGCCGGCAATCTCGTCATGCCCTGCGCGCTGGGACGCTCAGGCCCGCGCCATTCTAAGCGCGAGGGCGACGGCGCCTCGCCGGTCGGGCGCTTCAGGATCCTGCAGGCCTTCTACCGGCCCGATCACGGACCCCGCCCTCGGACCGGTCTCCCTTTAAGGCCGATCCGTCCGACCGACGGCTGGTCGGATGACGTAAGGGACCGCCGCTACAACCGCCTCGTCCCCCTGCCCTGCCCGACCAGCCATGAGAAAATGTGGCGGGACGACCATCTCTACGACGTGGTGCTCGACATCGCCTGGAACCGCGGGCCCATCCGACGAGGCCGGGGCAGCGCCATCTTCCTCCACCTCGCCCGCCCCGGCTTCCTGCCCACGGAAGGCTGCGTCGCCGTCGACAAACGCATGATCCGCCGCCTCCTGGAGCGGATCGGGCCGAAGACGCGCATCGAGATCGTGGGGTGATGAGCCGTCGTCATCTTCCTCACGTCATGGCCGGGCTCGTCCCGGCCATCCCGAACCGAAGAACGCTGCGCCTCAATGAGTCGGGATCACCGGCACGAGGCCGGTGATGACGTCGAGGGTCAGGCTCTCAGCATTCATCCAACCACACTCTCGTAAAACACCTCCGGCCCGTCGATCTCCCGCAACCGGCCCTTCTCGATCAGCAGAAACCGAGTGCCAATGGTTTTGACGAAGCTGCGGTCGTGGGACACGACGATGCAGGTGGCTTGCGCGTCGAGGATTTCCGATTCCAATTGCTCGCGGCCCGGAATGTCCACGTGGTTGGTCGGCTCGTCCATGAGGTAGAAGTTCGGCTCGGACAGACGCAGGGCGAGCAGACCGAGCCGCGCCTTCTGGCCCGGCGACAGTTTTGCGATGGGCAAGCTCTGCCTCTCGATGGAAAAGCCCGCCTCCGCCAGCACGGCCCGGCTGCGCTGATCGCCGAGGCGAAACTGCGACAGGATGAAGTCGTGCGCCGTGTCCTTTCCTGGTAATTGCGCCATGTCCTGATCCACATAGCCGAGGGCGAGGCTCGGACTCGTGCGAATGCCGGCCAAACCGTCGGATGCGCGCATCGCGTCATGCAGCAGACGGACGAATTGCGACTTGCCGGCACCGTTGCGGCCGAGGACCACGATGCGCTCTCCCTGGGCCACGTCGAGCTTCGGGATGGCGAAGAGCTTGCGCCCGTCCGGCGCCTGCACGGTGACGTTCTCCAGCGCCACGAGGACCCGCGCCTGGGTGCCGCGATTGGCAAGCCTGATCTTGCCCGGCCGTTCCTTGTGTACGGCGCGGACGCTCTGTTCCAGCGCATCGGCGCGGCGCCTGATCTGCGCGGATTTCACCTGCGCCGCGTCGCTGCCGCTGTTGATGCCGACATTGCGCAGCGCCGAGGCGCTTTGTCGAAGGCGCTTCGCCTCGCGCAGGGTCTTGTCGCGCTGCGTTTGGGCTGCCGCATCATGCGCATCGAGCAGCGCGCGGGCGCGGTGATAGGGATGCGCGAAGGAGACGGATTCCTCCGGCCGCAAGAAGAGGGTTTTCATCGTGCAGGCATCGAGGAAATCGCGGTCGTGGCTCGCCACCACGATGGGCGCGGTATAGCCCGCCGCGTTGATCCAGGTCTCCAGCTTGAAGACCTTTTCGAGATCGAGATGGTTCGTCGGCTCGTCGAGCAGCAGCAGATCCGGCTCCGTGATCCACGCGCGTGCGATCAGCGCGAGCCGCTGCCAGCCGCCGCTGAGCGCGTGCATCGGAAGCTTGCGCAGATCGGCCGGCGCCTCGAACTCGTCGAGCACCATGTCGACGCGCCATTCCTGTCCCTCGCGCTCAACCGGCGGCAGTGCCTGAAGCAGCACGTCGTGCAGGGACAAGTCGAGCAGATGCACAGGAACATCCTGCTCCACCAGCGCGACGCGCAGGCCTCGCGAGCGGACGATGTCGCCGTGCGTTGGCTCGGCAAGTCCGGCGAGGCATTTGAGAAGGGTCGATTTGCCGGCACCGTTGGCGGCGACGAGGCCGAGGCGATCACCCTCGCCGATGACGAGGTTCAGGTTCTGGAACAGGGGCGTGTGGGCAATGACGGTGACATTGCGAAGGCTTAAAGCGGCCATGGAAATTCTCACTGGTGCAGCGCGCTCAGGCGAAGGCCTCAACAGAGCGCGAAAAATCTCGAACGTGTCGGACGCGCCGGATCCTTGCGGAGCCGCGAGCGCGATAAGCCGTTCAGAGCTGACCAGAATGAGATGAGGACGCGGGAAGCATTTTCAG
The DNA here is from genome assembly GCA_000517005.1 of Microvirga lupini. GTDB lineage: Bacteria > Pseudomonadota > Alphaproteobacteria > Rhizobiales > Beijerinckiaceae > Microvirga > Microvirga lupini. The sequence goes on along the minus strand of KI911965.1, from coordinate 773,364 downwards.
CAAAGGTGAAAACCGGTTTTGCGTTTGAAAATGCGGCTATGAAATCCCGCAATCAGATCCGTTCGATGGTTGGCCCTGCAACAAGCTGCTGCAGGGCATGCCAGGGGCCGAACTTGCGTTGATGCATCGCTTCGATCATGCAGCCCTCCCTGGTTCGAATGGTGATCCTGACGTGAGGATTAACCGGAAAGAGCCGCGGATGCAACGCTGCCGGCAGCGGCGTCCGTGCGGCGTTTGATGAAATCGACAAAAGCGCGCAGGGGCGCCGGCATGTGACGGCGGCTCGGATAGTAGAGGAAGGGCCCGGAGAAGGGCTGCAGCCAATCCTCCAGCACAGGCTCCAGAGCACCGCTCTTCAGTTCCTGCTCCACGAATCCCTCGAAGGTGGCGATCAGGCCGAGTTCCTGGATGGCGGCAGCGATCTCCAAATCGATGTTGTTGGCGATCACCCGGGCGGTGGGCGTGATCTTCACGATCTCGCCGTCGCGCTCGAACTCCCAAGGATGCATCACACCGCTGGCGAAGCGATGGCGAATGCAGGCGTGGTTCAGAAGATCCCTCGGATGCGAAGGCCGGCCATGGGCGGCGAAATAAGCCGGCGCGCCGACGACTTTGAAACGCTGCACGCGCGAGCCGATCGGCACGGCGATCATGTCCTTCTCCAGCCGCTCGTCGTAGCGGATGCCCGCATCGAATCCGGCCGCCAGAACATCGACGAAGCTGTCCTCGGCGGTCACCTCCAGGCTGATGCCCGGATGGGCGGCGAGGAACGGCCCGAGGATCGGCGGAAGCACCAGGCGGGCCACCACTGTCGGAACGTTGAGCCGCAGCGTCCCGGTCGGCGAGTCGCGAAAGCCGTTCACCGCATCGAGCGCGGCGGCGACCTCGCTCAAGGCGGGCCCTAAGCGCTCCAACAGCCGCTGTCCGGCTTCCGTCGGCGTGACGCTGCGCGTGGTGCGGTTCAGAAGCCGCACGCCGAGCCGCGCCTCCAGCCGGCACAGCGCCTCGCTCAGGGAAGAGGCCGAGACGCCGCGCAGGCGGGCCACGCTGCGGAAGCTCCGCGCCCGCGCCACCGCCGTGAAGGCTTCGAGATCTGCGAGATCCACATCGCTCATTGTTCGAAAATCCAAACAACCTGTTCTTGTTATGCCGGATTATCGCACGAACAGGAAGCGGGCATGTTCCGTTGACGCGAGCGGAATGGCGCTCGCCGCAATTCAGGAAATACACAATGCAACATCGCCAATTGGGAAAAACCGGCCCCTCCGTGTCCGCTCTCGGTCTCGGCTGCATGGGCATGTCGGGCATGTACGGACCGGCCGAGAGGCCTGAGAGCATCGCCACCATCCATGCGGCCCTGGAGGCCGGCATCACCCTGCTCGACACGGGGGATTTCTACGGGATGGGCCATAACGAAATGCTGATCGGCGAGGCGCTCCAGGGCCGCAACCGTGATCAAGCCCTCATCAGCGTGAAGTTCGGCGCCCTGCGCGATCCGGCCGGGAACTGGCTCGGTTACGATGCCCGGCCCAAAGCCATCAAGAGCTTTCTCGCCTATACCCTGCAGCGCCTGAGGGTCGACCATATCGATATCTATCGCCCGGCGCGGCTCGATCCGGACGTGCCGATCGAGGACACCATCGAGGCCATCGCCGACATGGTGAAGGCCGGTTATGTCCGCCATATCGGCCTCTCCGAGGTCGGCGCAGAGACCATCCACCGGGCGGCCAGCGTGCACCCGATCTGCGACCTGCAGATCGAGTATTCCCTCATCTCACGTGGCATTGAGGACAGCATCCTGCCCGTCTGCCGCGAACTCGGCATCGGCATCACGGCCTATGGCGTGCTCTCCCGCGGCCTGATCAGTGGCCATTGGAGCAAGGACAAGGCCGGCCCGGGGGATTTTCGCGCTCACAGTCCTCGTTTCCAGGAAGGCAATGTCGAGAGAAACTTGGGCTTGGTCGAGGCGCTCAAGGGAGTGGCGGATCGGAAGGGCGTCAGCGTGGCGCAGATCGCCATCGCCTGGGTGGCCGCGCAGGGCGAGGACATCGTGCCGCTCGTCGGCGCCCGCCGCCGCGACCGGCTTGCCGAGGCGCTCGGTGTCCTCAATGTGAGGCTGACGGAGGAGGATCTCGCCGCCATCGAGCGTGCCGTGCCCAAGGGCGCCGCCGCGGGCGACCGCTACGCCGCTCCCCAGATGTCTATGCTGGACAGCGAACGGTCGTAGACCTTTTCAAGCCTTGGGAGGGCGGCTGCCGAAGATCGCGCTGCCCACCCGCACATGGGTGGCGCCGAGCTGGATAGCGGCGTCGAAATCGGCGCTCATGCCCATGGAGAGGGTCTTCAGCCCATGCTGCTTGGCGATGGTGTTGAGCAGGGCGAAATGGGGCGACGGCGGATCCTCGGCCGGCGGGATGCACATGAGGCCGTCGATCTCCAGGCCATGCTTGCTGCGGCAGGCATCGAGGAAGGCATCGACCTCGGTCGGGATCACGCCGCCCTTCTGCGGCTCCTCGCCGGTGTTTACCTGCACGAGCAGGCGCGGCTTTCTACCCTGCTTGGCGATCTCCTTCGCCAGCGCCTCGGCGAGGGAGGGTCGGTCGAGGGTATGGATCACGTCGAAGAGCTCCACCGCCTCCCTGGCCTTGTTGGACTGGAGCGGGCCGATCATGTGGAGCTCCACGCCAGGATAGCGCTCGCGCAAGGCGGGCCATTTGGCCTTGGCCTCCTGCACGTAGTTCTCGCCGAAGACCCGCTGGCCCGCGGCGAGCACTGGCTCGATGGCGTCGGCCGGAAAGGTCTTCGAGACCGCCACGAGAGTGATCGAGGACGGGTCGCGGCCGTAATCCGAGGCCGCGCGCCGGATGCTCGCCCGCACCTGTTCCAAGCCTTCGACCGCGCTGTTCTCGCTCATGGGATCTTCCTTCTTGTACGCTCGATTCCCTCCCCCTTGCGGGGAGGGACAAAGGGTGGGGGTGGTGCGACTGGGTGCGCGGTTTTCAGGCCAGGCACTGCATCAGCCTAGAGCATCGGATGCGATACTCCACTCTTTGGAGAGCACATCGTTGATCGCGGACCCAACGGGCCGCACAATGCGAGAGCGGATTAACCGTTGAAGCGCAGTGCTCCGACCTTGCGACCCCCACCCCTGCCCCTCCCCGCAAGGGGGAGGGAACCACAACGAGCAAAACTTGACCGCCTCTCTTACGCGAAACCGTTGACCGCGCGGGAGAGCTGTGTCCTAGTCCGCCGCAGCATGGCGGCGCAAGCCGCTTGAATCGTTTAAGCATGATCCGGTGAAGTGGACACCGGTTCACCGATAAGATCATGCGATGATAGGAACAAGAGAGCAGGAACGGGTTCCTGCTCGAAAAGACGGATGTGTAGAGAAAAATGAGGCCCGAGCGCTACAACGCCAAGGAAGCCGAGCTGAAATGGCGGAAGGTCTGGAACGACCGCGACCTGTTCAGGACGAACAACGACGACCCGCGTCCGAAATACTACGTGCTCGAGATGTTTCCCTATCCGTCGGGGCGCATCCATATGGGCCACGTGCGCAATTACACCATGGGCGACGTGGTGGCGCGCTACAAGCGCGCCCGCGGCTTCAACGTGCTCCATCCCATGGGCTGGGACGCCTTCGGCATGCCGGCTGAGAACGCCGCCATGCAGAACAAGGTCCACCCGAAGGAATGGACCTATGCCAATATCGCCACCATGCGCGCCCAGCTGCAATCGATGGGTCTCGCCATCGACTGGAGCCGCGAGATCGCGACCTGCGATCCGAGCTATTACAAGCACCAGCAGCGCATGTTCCTGGACTTCCTGGAGGCTGGCCTCGTCGACCGCAAGACCGCCAAGGTGAACTGGGATCCGGTCGACCACACCGTGCTCGCCAACGAGCAGGTGATCGACGGGCGCGGCTGGCGCTCCGGCGCCCTGGTCGAGCAGCGCGAGCTGATCCAGTGGTTCCTGAAGATCACCGATTTCGCCCAGGACCTGGACGACGAGCTCGACACCCTGGACCGCTGGCCGGAGAAGGTGCGCCTGATGCAGCGCAACTGGATCGGCCGCTCGGAGGGCCTGCTGGTCCGCTTCGCCTTGAAGCCAGAGACGGTACCGAACGGCGAGACCGAGCTGCAGATCTACACCACGCGCCCCGACACCCTGTTCGGCGCGAAGTTCATGGCCGTCGCGCCCGATCACCCGCTGGCGAAGGCCGCAGCCGAGACAAACCCGGAGCTGGCCGCCTTCATCGAGGAATGCAGGCGCATGGGCACCGCCCAGGAGGCCATCGACAAGGCCGAGAAGCTCGGCTTCGACACGGGCATCCGCGCCGAGCACCCGTTCGACCCGAACTGGACCCTGCCGGTCTATGTGGCGAACTTCATCCTGATGGAATACGGCACGGGCGCGATCTTCGGCTGCCCGGCGCACGACCAGCGCGACCTGGACTTCGTCAACAAGTACGGCCTGGGCAACACGCCAGTGGTCTGCCCGCCGGATGCGGACCCGGCCAGTTTCGTCATCACCGACACCGCCTATGACGGCGACGGACGGATGATCAATTCCCGCTTCCTCGACGGCATGACCATCGACGAGGCCAAGGAGGAGGTCGCCCGACGCCTGGAGAGCGAGACCCGCGGCAACCGCCCAGTGGCCGAGCGCAAGGTGAATTTCCGCCTGCGCGACTGGGGCATCTCGCGCCAGCGCTACTGGGGCTGCCCGATCCCGGTCATCCATTGCGATGAATGCGGCGTGGTGCCTGTGCCGAAGGACCAATTGCCGGTGGTGCTGCCGGAGGACGTGTCTTTCGACGTGCCGGGCAACCCGCTCGACCGTCACGCGACCTGGAAGCACGTGAATTGCCCGCAATGCGGTGGCAAGGCCCGGCGCGAGACGGACACGATGGACACCTTCGTCGATTCGTCCTGGTACTTCGCGCGCTTCACGGATCCGACCCTGACGGACAAGCCGACGGACCGCGCGACCGTGGATCATTGGCTGCCGGTCGATCAGTATATCGGCGGCATCGAGCACGCGATCCTGCACCTGCTCTATTCGCGCTTCTTCACCCGCGCGATGAAGAAGGCGGGCCATGCCGGCCTCGACGAGCCCTTCGCCGGCCTGTTCACGCAGGGCATGGTGGTGCACGAGACCTATAAGGACGCGAGTGGCGGCTGGGTGCTGCCCTCCGACGTGCGCTTCGAGACGCAAGGCGCGCAGCGCAAGGCTTTCCATGTGGAAACCGGTGCGCCGATCGAGATCGGCTCCATCGAGAAGATGTCGAAGTCGAAGAAGAACACGGTCGATCCGGACGAGATCATCGCGTCCTATGGGGCCGACACCGCCCGCTGGTTCATGCTCTCCGACTCGCCGCCCGAGCGCGACGTGATCTGGACTGAGGAAGGCGTGCAGGGCGCCGGCCGCTTCGTCCAGCGTGTGTGGCGCCTCGTCGGCGAGATCGCCGAGCGCATGCACGGTGGCAATTCCGCTGCCGCGGAAGGGCCCATCGCCACCGCCGTGCGCAAGGCCGCGCACAAGGCGCTGGCTGCCGTCGAGGACGATATCGAGCGCCTGCGCTTCAACCGCTGCGTCGCCCATCTCTACGAGCTCGCCAACTCCCTGCAGGACTTGGCGAACCAGGCGAAAAGCAGCGACGAGCCGGGCCTGAGCGCGGCCTTCGTCGAGGCCGGGCGCATCTTCGTGCAGCTGCTGGCCCCGATGATGCCGCATCTCGCCGAGGAATGCTGGGAATCCTTAGGCCAGCCGGGCCTCGTCTCCGACACGGCTTGGCCGGTGGTCGATCGCTCGCTGCTGGTCGAGGACACGATCACCCTGCCGGTGCAGGTCAACGGCAAGAAGCGCGCCGACGTGACGGTTGCTCGCGATGCGGATCAGGCTAGTGTCGAGACGGCTGTGCTCTCGCTCGACGCCGTGCAAAAAGCTATGGACGGGAAGCCCGCCCGCAAGATCATCGTGGTTCCCCAAAGGATCGTGAATGTCGTCGTTTAACCTGAAAGGCCTCGCCTCCGTCGTTGTCGTGGCAGGCCTGTCTCTCGGCCTGTCCGCATGCTTCCGTCCGCTCTATGGCCCGACCGCTTCCGGCGAGTCGCTCCAGACGGTCCTGGCCTCCATCGACGTGCCGGAGGCGGATTGGCCGCCGGCGCTCGCCAATACGGGGCATTACCTGCGCAGCGAGCTGATCTATGCCCTCAACGGCTCGGGATCGGACACGCCGAAGCGCTACAGGCTGCGTTTGGCCCTTCGGGAGAGCCAGTCGAGCCCGGTCGTCGATACCGAGACAGGCACCGCGAGCTCCGTCATCGTCGGCGGCACCCTGACCTACACGCTGACGAGCCTGGACGGAAAAACGGTCGTCACGCAGGGCACCGCGACTTCGTCGACGAGCTTCGACCGCTTCCCGCAACGCTTCGCCAACATCCGGGCGGCGCGGGATGCGGAAATCAGGCTCGCCAAGGATCTGGCGCAGCAGGTGAGGATCCGGTTGTCGGCGACGCTCGCAACCACAAGCTGATCCCATGGTCGCCGTCAAAGCGAATGACGTGGACGGAGCGCTCCGGCGCCCCGACCCGCGCATCGGCGTCTTCCTGTTCTACGGGCCCGATATGGGTCTGATCAACGAGCGCGCCCGTGCCGTGGCCGAGCGCTCGGTGGACGATCCATCCGATCCCTTCCAGCTCATCCGCATCGACGGCGACGACATCGCCGCAGACCCGGCCCGCCTCGTGGACGAGGCCGGGACCATGGGTCTGTTCGGGGCTAAGCGCGCCATCTGGGTGAAATCGACCTCGCGCAATATCGCGCCGGCCGTCGATGCGGTTCTGAAGGGCGAGCTGCAGGATACGGTCATCGTCATCGAGGGCGGCGACCTCCCAAAATCCTCGCCCCTGCGGACGCTCTGCGAACGCTCGCAGAAGGCCCTCGCCCTGCCCTGCTATGCCGATACCGGCCGCGATCTCGGCACGGTCGTCGACGACACCTTGAAGGCCAACGGCTTTTCGATCCAACGCGAGGCCAGGACCGCCCTGATCGCGAGCCTCGGCGGCGACCGTCTCGCCACCCGCGGCGAACTCGCCAAGCTCATGCTCTACGCCCATGGCCAGCGCGAGATCACGCTCGCCGACGTGGACGCCATCATGAGCGACGTGTCGAGCCTCGCCATGGACGCGGTGGTCGATGCGGCCTTTGCCGGCGAGGGCACCGGCCTGGAAACCGGCTCCCGGCGTCTCGCGGCGGAAGGCGTGAATGCCGCCGTGCTGCTCGGCGCCGCGCTCCGCCACGCCCTGATGCTGCTGACCACCCGCCTCTCCGTCGAGGAAGGACGGCCGATCCCGGCCGTGATGGAAACCATGCGCAGCCTGCATTTCCGGCGCAAACCTCTGGTTGAGCGCCAGCTCCAGCGCTGGACGAGCGGCAACCTCAAGGATGCCGTCGCGCTCCTGCAGACGAGCCTTCTGCAGACCCGCCGCCTCGCCGACCTCGACGATACGATCGCGGCGAAGACCCTGCTCGACATTGCGAGAGCGGCGAGGCGGTAAAGTCTTCCCTGTCGAAACGACATACCTTCGTCATGGCCGGGCTTGTCCCGGCTATCTCGATACGGAGAAGCACCACGCTTTTCCCATCGGGATCACCGGCACAAGGCCGGTGATGACGTGGAGGGTGTCATTCCCGGCCGGAAGCGGCGCCAGCCGCTGGAGGGGAAGGGAATCCATCCTCCGCGCCTAATCGTGGATCCCCTTCCCGGCCCTTCGGGCCGCCGGGGATGACAGCCGACAGCTACGGATTCAACCGCCGGCACAGGCCGTCGAGCTGCTCCAGGGTCTTGTACTTGATGCGCAATTCGCCGCCCTTGCCCTTGTGGTCGATGCTGACGGTGAGGCCGAGCACGTCCTGCAGAGCCCTTTCGAGGGCGCGGGTGTCCGGGTCCTTCTCCGCCTTGGCGGGCTTGGCCGCCTTTTCCTCCGCCTTCCCCGGCTGAGCGTTGTCGATCTGGGCGATCTCCTCGACCTGGCGCACGCTCAGGCCCTCGTCGAGGATGCGCTTGGCGACCTGGATCGGGTCCTTCACCGACAGGAGCGCGCGCCCGTGCCCGGCCGTGAGCTTGCGCTCCATCAGGAGCTTGCGCACCCCGGCGGGCAGATCGGCCAGCCGCAGCATATTGGCGATGTGGCTGCGGCTCTTGCCGATGATCTTCGAGAGGTTCTCCTGGGTGTAGGAGAACTCGACCATCAGGCGCGAATAACCTTCCGATTCCTCGATGGGATTGAGGTCGGAGCGCTGGACGTTTTCGAGGATCGCGTATTCGAGCGAGGTCTTGTCGTCGATGGTGACGACGACCACCGGCACCTTGTGCAGGCCGGCCTTCTGCGCCGCGCGCCAGCGGCGCTCGCCGGCGACGATCTCGAATTCCTCGTTCTTATTCGGGATCGACCGCACCACGATGGGCTGGATGATGCCGCGATCCTTGATCGACTGGGTCAACTCCTGCAGATCTTCCTCTTCGAACCGCTTGCGCGGATTGCGCGGGTTCGGACGCAGGAACTCCACCGGCACCGAGCGGGGCACGAAACCCTTGCGCTCGAGATTGCCCATCTCGTCCCCGACCTCGCCGATCAGAGCGGCCAACCCACGGCCCAGGCGCGACTTACCTTCTTCTGCCATTGTCTCTCTCAAATTTCTCAAGCCGCGCGCAGGGCGCGTTCCCGCTGAATGACTTCGGATGCCAAACGGAGATAGGCCTGCGAGCCGGCGCATTTCAGGTCGTAGAGCAGAACCGGCTTGCCGTGCGACGGCGCCTCGGACACGCGAACGTTGCGCGGGATCATGGTCTCGTAGACCTTGCTGCCCATGAACTCGCGCACATCGGCCACCACCTGCCCCGAGAGGTTGTTGCGGGGGTCGAACATGGTAAGCACGACCCCGTGGATCGAGAGATCCGGATTGAGGGCCGAACGGACCTGCTCGACGGTCTTGAGCAACTGGCTGAGACCTTCCAGAGCAAAAAATTCGCATTGGAGGGGTACCAGAACCGCGTCAGCAGCGGCCAAGGCATTGATGGTCAAAAGATTGAGCGATGGCGGACAGTCGATCAAAATATAAGTAAAAGGTTCGCTTACCTCAGAGGCCGAAAGGCTCCGAATTGCCGAGCGGAGCCGATGCGAACGATTCCGCTCGTGCGCGATCTCCAATTCGACGCCGAGTAGATCGAGAGTCGAGGGTGCGACCGACAATCCGGGCACCACGGTCTCGGTGATGCTCTCGGCCAGCGACGCTTCGCCGGCGAGCACGTGGTAGGTCGAAACCTGGCGGTTCTTGCGGTCGATGCCGAGACCCGTCGAGGCGTTGCCCTGCGGATCGAGATCGATGATCAGCACCTTCTCGCCGATGGCGGCGAGCGCCGTGCCGAGGTTGATCGCCGTCGTCGTCTTGCCGACGCCCCCCTTCTGGTTGGCGAGCACGAGAACGCGCGGCGTCACGCCACGCGCGCCTGCTTCGGGTCCGTTGCGGTCGGTCATCATGAATGGCTCTCGATGGAGGTTATGCGAAGAATCCTGGCGTCAGATTCGGTCAGGCTTGGCAGGATCTCTGCCTCGAATGTCCACTTTTTCCGGGCCTCGGTCAATTCAGTCTCGGCGTCGCGCCCTTTGGGAAACAGGCCCATTGTCCCCGCTTTCAACAAGGGGGCCGTCCAATCCAGGAGCATGCTTAACGACGCGAGAGCGCGGGCGGAGACCACATCGGCCTTGCCGACGAAGTCCGGCACCACGGTTTCCAGCCGCGCTTCGTGCACCTTCGCTGAGACGCCGGTCAACCGGGCGATGTGGCGAAGGAAGGCGCATTTACGGGAATTGCTCTCGACGAGGTGAACCTCGAGCCCCCTCTCCGCGCCAGCGATTGCCAGCACGAGACCGGGAAAGCCGGCACCGGAGCCGAGATCGAGCCACGTCTTTGCCTCGGGCGCGAGGTCGAGAAGCTGCAGGGAATCGACGATGTGCCGGTCCCAGATTTGGCTCAGCGTCGCTGGACCGACGAGGTTCTTGATCGCCTGCCAGCGACGAAGCTCGCGCTCCAGCAACTCCAGCTTCTCGAATGTTTCACGTGAAACATTCAGGTCGGATGCAGTGACCATGGCCGATTTCGTCACGACAGCGGCTCGGCGACGCGGGCGTTCCGGCCCTGCCCCTTGCGGGCATGGGCAGCAAGCAGCGTGAGGGCTGCCGGCGTGATGCCCTCGATCCGGGCCGCCTGTCCCAGCGTCTTGGGACGGACCAGATCGAGCTTGGCCTTGATCTCGTTCGACAGGCCGGGAAGGCCCTGGAAGTCGATGCTCTCCTCCAGCACCACTCCCTCGTCGCGACGATAGGCGGCGATATCGGCCTGCTGCCGGTCGAGGTAAACCGCGTAGGTGGCATCCGTTTCGAGCCGCTCGCGCACCGACCCACTCACCGCAGCGAGGTCGGGCCAGACCCGCATGAGATCATTCCAACCGATGCCCGGATAGGACAGAAGCTGATAGGCGGAGCGGCGGATGCCGTCCTGGTTCAGTTCGAGACCGTGGCGGGAGGCTTCCTGAGGAGTAAGCGTGAGAGTCTGCAGGCTCTGCCGGGTCTCCCGAATTTCCTCCTGAGATCGCTGAAAATGCATCTCGCGCTGCGAGCCGACGCAGCCGATCTCCAGACCCTTGCCGGTCAGGCGCTCGTCCACATTGTCGATGCGCAGGCTCAGGCGGTACTCGGAGCGCGAGGTGAACATGCGGTAAGGCTCGCTGACCCCGCGGGTGATCAGGTCATCGATCAGCACGCCGAGATAGGATTCCGCACGGTCGAACACGATCCCATCCTGGCCGGCAGCCCGACGGGCGGCGTTGAGGCCGGCGACCAGCCCTTGCGCGGCCGCCTCCTCATAGCCGGTGGTGCCGTTGATCTGGCCCGCCAGGAAGAGGCCCTGAACCGCCTTCGTTTCGAGCGCGGCGGTCAGATTGCGCGGATCGACGTAATCGTACTCGATGGCATAGGCCAGCTGGAGCATCCGGACCTTCTCCAGACCCGGGATATGCTTCAGGAAGGCGAGCTGCACGTCCTCGGGCAGGGAGGTCGAGATCCCGTTCGGATAGATCGTGATATCGTCGAGCCCCTCGGGCTCGAGGAAGATCTGATGGCCGTCCCGGTCGCCGAAGCGCACGACCTTGTCCTCGATGGACGGGCAGTAGCGCGGCCCCCTGCCCTGGATCTCGCCGGAATACATGGCCGAGCGGTGCAGATTGCCCCGGATCAGCTCATGCACCTTGGCGGTGGTCCGGGTGATGCCGCACTCGATCTGAGGGTTCGCGATCCGGGTGGTGAGCAGGGAGAATGGCACCGGCTCGTCATCCGCCGCCTGCTTGTCGACGCCAGCCCAGTCGATGGACCGGCCATCGAGACGGGGTGGGGTGCCGGTCTTCAGTCGGCCAAGGGTGAAGCCGAGCCGCTCGAAGGTCTTCGGCAGGCCGAGCGATGGGCGCTCGCCCATGCGGCCGGCCGGGATCTTCTTCTCGCCGATATGGATCAGGCCCGACAGGAAGGTGCCGGTGGTGATGACCACAGCCCCGGTCGCGAGCACACGTCCGTCCGTGAGCAGGAGACCGGTGACCCGGCCGTCCTGGACAACGAGGTCGTCCGCCTCCCCTTCCACGATGGTCAGGTTCGGTGTCTGCAGCAGCTCGGCCTGCATGGCGCGGGCATAGAGCTTGCGGTCGGCCTGGGTGCGCGGCCCCCGGACGGCAGGACCCTTGCGGCGGTTGAGCAGACGGAACTGGATGCCGGCCCGGTCGGCGATGCGGCCCATGACGCCGTCGAGGGCATCGATCTCGCGCACGAGGTGGCCCTTGCCGAGGCCGCCGATGGCCGGATTGCAGGACATGGCGCCGATGGTCGACAGCTTGTGGGTGACGAGGGCCGTGCGCGCGCCCATGCGCGCCGACGCGGCGGCCGCTTCGGACCCCGCATGGCCGCCGCCCACGACGATCACATCGAACACCTGACTCATGACGATCTCCATGCCGGGCACCGAACCCGCAAGTGAGGGCATTTTCGGGCTCCATCCGGCGCTGCTTTCCTGCCGAGCGCATCACTCAGCGCGGAGAGCCAAAAACATTTTTCGCGCGATGCGCTGGATCTAAGTCCCGTCGCGCCAGAGGTCAAAAGGGCAAAATGTTTCACGTGAAACATTTTGGGTCGGACTCCAGTTCTGCACATTCCATTCACAGACTATGCCCAGCCGATTCAGCATTGTTCCACCGATTCGTGAACAGCCGAAAACGGACTCTCACAGATTCGATTCAAGGTTACCGTGGGCGCGCGATGAACCTTCGTTTGACTCTGGTGTCATTTCCGGCCGGAGCGTCAGCGAAGGGGAAGGGAATCCATAGCGCCAAATGTGTAAGTGGATTCCCCTTCCCTCGCCTCCGGCTCGCCGGGGATGACATCCGAATCAAACCGGATCATTTCCCAATGCAGAAGCTTGAGAAGAGCCGGTCGAGCACATCCTCGACATCCACCCGGCCGGTGATCTCGCCGATGGCGCGGGCGGCCAGGCGCACCTCCTCAGCCGCCAGTTCGAGGGGGCCGCGCCCGATGAGCATGGCACGAGCCCGGTCCAGGGCGCCATGAGCACGCTCCAGGGCTTTCCGGTGGCGCTCTCGGGTGACGATGGCATCGCCCTGCCCCATCAGAGCCAAGGCCTCCTCCTCCAGACGGGCGATCAGTTCCGGCAATCCCTCGCCGGTCGCCGCGGCGATCATCAGATCGCAATCGTGCCGGATCCGATTCAAATCGGATTTCGTGCCCACCCGCAGGAGGCGTCGAGCCTGCGGCGGCTCACTCTCCTCTCCCTCCGGCGGAACGAGCCAGAGCACGAGGTCGGCATTCTCCGCCCGGGCGCGGGCGCGGAAGACACCCTCCTGCTCGATCAGGTCGCCGCTCTCCCTCAGGCCCGCCGTATCGACGATGACCACCGGCAGGCCGCCGAGGTCGCAATGGACCTCGATCACATCGCGGGTGGTGCCGGCGATCGGCGACACGATGGCGACGTCCCGCCGGGCGAGCGCGTTCAGCAGGGTCGACTTGCCCGCATTGGGCGGGCCCGCCAGCACGACGGTCAAGCCTTCGCGCAGGCGCTCGCCGCTGCGGTTCGCCATGGCCCGGCCGATCTCGCTCCGCACCTGGTTGATCATCCGGAGAATATCGGCCTCCAGGTCCTCGGGCACATCGCCCTCGTCGGAGAAATCGAGGCTCGCCTCGAGCAGGGCCAAAACCTGGAGCACGCTCTCACGCCAGCTCTCGGCGGCATTCCCCAGCCGCCCGCCGAGCTGAAGCATGGCCTGACGGCGCTGCGCCTCCGTCTCGGCGTCGATGATGTCGGCGAGGCCTTCCACCTGGGAAAGGTCCATCCGCCCGTTGAGGAAGGCCCGGCGGGTGAACTCGCCGGCTTCCGCCGGGCGGCAGCCATCGAGGGAGCCGAGGGCGCGCAGCACGGCCGCCCGGGTCGCCAGCCCGCCATGGATGTGGAGCTCGGCCTGGTCCTCACCGGTGAAGCTTTGGGGACCAGGCATCCACAGGACGAGCGCCTGATCGAGGGGCTCGCCGGTAGCCGGGTCGGCCAGGGTCCGCACGACGGCCCGCCGCGGCTCGGGCACCCCCCTCGCCATCCGCTCCAGGATGGTGCGGCTCTCCGTCCCGCTGATCCGGATCAGGCACACGGCGGCGCGGCCGTGGCCGGAGGCGATGGCGAAGATGGTGTCGTCCGAACGCATGAGGATGAACCTCGTTGAACCGAAGAGGATTTATGGTTGATGAAGTCTTAAAACATGAGGCGCGGTCAGGATCGGTTCTGATCCGAATCGATCAAGCCTAACGCCGAAACCGGAGCAGGACAGATGAATCGCCTGAAAGCAGCCAGCTCCCCCTACCTTCTGCAGCACAGGGACAATCCTGTCCATTGGTGGGAATGGGGACCCGAGGCCCTGGCCGAAGCCAGGCGGCTCAATAGGCCGGTCCTGATCTCCATCGGCTACGCGGCCTGCCACTGGTGCCACGTGATGGCCCATGAGAGCTTCGAGGACCCGGACGTGGCCGCAGTCATGAACGAGCTCTTCGTCAATATCAAGGTCGACCGCGAGGAACGGCCGGATGTGGACCATGTCTATATGAGCGCGCTCCACCTCCTGGGCGAGCCCGGCGGCTGGCCGCTCACCATGTTCCTGACGCCCGACGGCGAACCGTTCTGGGGCGGCACCTATTTTCCGAAGGAACCGCACTTCGGCCGGCCCGGCTTCGTCGGCGTGCTGCGCGAAATCAGCCGCCTCTATCACACCGAACCGGAACGGATCCTCAAGAACCGGGATGCGATCAAGCAGAACCTCACCAGGGTGGACCGGAGCGACGGCGGCATACTCGGCCTCGCCGATCTCGATCGCATGGGGCTGCGTCTCTCCGAGCTGATCGACACGGAGAACGGTGGGCTGCAGGGTGCGCCGAAATTCCCCAATCCGCCCATCCTCGAATATCTCTACCGCTATGCTGGCCGCAGCGGCGACGAGGAGGCGAAGAGGCGCTTCCTCCTGACCCTGGAGCGGATGGCGCTCGGCGGCATCCATGATCATGTCGGTGGCGGCTTCGCGCGTTACTCCGTCGACGAGCGCTGGCTCGTGCCGCATTTCGAGAAGATGCTCTACGACAATGCGCAGCTCCTGGAGCTTTACGCCCTTGCCTACGCGGAGACCGGCCGCGCCCTCTTCCGGGATGCGGCCGAGGGCATCGGCGCCTGGCTCAAGCGGGAGATGACTCTACCTGAGGGCGCCTTCGCATCGAGCCTCGATGCGGATTCGGAGGGCGAGGAAGGCCGCTTCTATGTCTGGAGCCTCGCGGAGATCCGCGCGATCTTAGGCGATGAGGATGCCTCCTTCTTCGCGCGGGTCTATGACATCACCGAGGAAGGCAATTTCGAAGGCCATAACATCCCGAACCGCCTCATCTCCGGCGAGGCGCCCCCTGCGGTGGAAAAGCGGCTCGCCGCCATGCGGGCCAAGCTTCTGGAGCGGCGGGTTTCGCGGGTGAGGCCCGGCCTGGACGACAAAGTGCTCGCGGATTGGAACGGGCTGATGATCGCGAGCCTCGTGCGGGCCTCTCCCCTTCTCGGCCGTCCGGACTGGCTCGGTCTCGCGTCCCAAGCCTATCGTTTCATCTCTGAATCGATGAGCCGCGACGGCCGGCTCGGTCATTCCTGGCGCGGCGGCGCGCTGATCTTCCCGGGCTTCGCCCTCGACCATGCCGCCATGATGCGGGCGGCGCTCGCCCTCTACGAGGCGACTTCCGAAGCCGCCTATCTCCGGGACGCTCAGTCCTGGCGCGACGCGCTGCTCTCGGAGTTCGTGGTCGAGGAGACCGGCTGCCTCGCCATGACCGCTCAGGGAGCGGACCCTTTGCTCGTGCGTCCTCAGCCTACCCATGACGATGCGGTGCCCAACGCCAACGGCGTCTTCGCCGAGGCCCTCGTCCGGCTGGCGCAGATCACGGAGTCACAGGACGATCTCCAACAGGCCTCGGATATCCTGGATCACCTCGTGGGCGTCGCCCGCTCGGCCCCTCTCGGCCATACCTCGATCCTCAACGCCCTCGACCTGCACCTGCGGGGCCTGAGCATCCTCGTCACCGGAGACGACGCTGAAGCCTTGTTCGAGACCGCCCTAAAGACCCCCTACCCCGACCGTAGCGTCCGGCGGCTGCGCGGGGACGAGGTCCTCGACGACAACCATCCGGCCAGGGCCCTTGCCGCCTCGGGCCCGCAAGCCCAGGCCCTCGTCTGTGCCGGCATGCGCTGCTCCCTGCCGGTCACGGATGCAGACGGGTTGATGGCCAGGGTGGCGGAGATGCTGATGCCGGAGCAAGGGCACAGTGCAGCGAGTGGGGATTAGGTTAATCTCCCAATGTCATTCCCGGCCGAAGCATAGCGGAGGGAAAGGGAATCCATGGCTGCAGTGCATGTGAGAGGATCCCCTTCCCGGCCTGCGGCCGCCGGGGATGGCAGCGGAGCGCTTCCTCAGCAATCCGGCTCCCGCCTCTCCACCTCCCGCTTCAGATGCGTGAGCGGCAGGGCCGCGTCGGATTTAACGCGGGTGAGGGCGAAGTTGGAGCGGATATCGCCGATCATCGGCAAGACCAGGAGCTTTTCCGTCAGGAGCCTCTCGTAGGCCTTGAGATTGGTCACCACGATCTCGGCGATGAAATCGGCCGTGCCGGAAACCATGTGGCAGGCCACCACCTCCGGCAGGGCGGCGAGCGCCTGCTGGAGCGCCTGCGCATTGTCGCGGGAATGCTTCTCGACCTTGATCTCGACGAAGACGGTGAGGCCGAGGCCCACGGAGTCCCGGTCGAGCACAGCCCGGTAGGTGCGGATGAAGCCGTCGCGCTCCAGGCGCCTGACCCGCCGCAGGCAGGGCGAGGGCGAGAGGCCGACCTGATCGGCCAGTTCCTGGTTGGTGAGCCGCCCGTCGCTCTGGAGGGCGTTCATGATCCGCAGGTCGATAGCGTCGAGATTGATATAGGGCATGGCTGCGTGAAAACCCGTTCTCACGCAATTTTCTGCCAAAAATTCGCAATCATCAAGCTGAACTTCGCAAGGACATGCCCTGCCCTGAAAGCTTATGCTCAAGGAGATCGATGGAGGCTCGCCATGTCCGACCTTGCTTGTCCCGCGCCCCAGGCGCGAACCCGCCCTGCCCTGACCGGGTGGCTTGCCGCTTTCGTCACCGTGACGATCTGGGCCGTGTGGGCAGTCGCGACCCGCCATGCGGTGACCCATGATCTGCCGCCGGCCGCCATCGGCCTCCTCCGATTCGGAGTCCCGGCCCTCCTGCTCCTCCCGATCAGCTGGCGGATCGGCCTGTTCCCGAAAGGTCTTGGTTTCTGGAAAGGTCTCGGGCTCCTCGGCTCGGGCGCTCCGTTCTTTCTCGTCGTGGCGCTCGGCATGCAATTCGCCCCGGCGGCGGAGATCGGACCGCTCTTACCCGGCACCATGCCGCTCTTCGTGGCGCTGGTCGGCTGGCTCGTCTTCGGCGAGCGGCTCGGGCGCTTCAGACTCGCCGGCTTCGCGCTCATCCTGATCGGCGTTCTCTGCATCGGCGGTTACGGGTTGCTTTACGCCGGCAACGGCGCCTGGCGCGGACATCTCCTGCTGTTGAGCGGCGCCTGCCTGTGGGGGATCTACACCCATGCCTATCGCCGCAGCGGGTTGTCCGCCCTTCAGGCGGCCGCTCTCATCGGGCTGTGGTCCTTCCTGATCCTTCTGCCGCTCGGCACCCCGTCCCTGGTCCGTGCGCTCGGCGACGGACTGGCCGGCCCCATCATCCTGCAGGCAATCCTGCAGGGTTTCTTCTCCGGTGTCGTCGGAATCCTCCTTTACGGAATCGCCGTCGATCGTCTCGGTGCCTCACGCGCGGCCGCCGTGTCGCCCCTGTCGATCGTGCTGGCGGCCTTGATCGCCGTTCCCGTTCTCGGCGAGGTCCCGGATGCCACCGCTCTCGTCGGGATAACATTGGCGACGTTGGGCGTTGTGCTGGCAAGCGGCGTCTTCGGTTCTGCAGCGACGAGATGACGGGACGCGCATGACACCACATGGGAGTGGCGATGGTCCTGTTCTTCTCGAACCGGCTGGGCTGCGCAGGTTCGCTCCTCGTTTCCGCCGTGCTGACCCTGATCGTGCTGTGGCTGATGGGCGTATTGTGACGCAGACAAAAACCCCACCCTCTCGCGTGAGAGGATGGGGCCAAAATTCCGCAGGCGGATGGTCCGCCTCAGGTATTCATCGAGTCGAAGAATTCCTGGTTCGACTTGGTCTGGCGCAGCTTGTCGAGCAGGAACTCGATGGCGTCGACCGTGCCCATCGGATTGAGGATGCGGCGCAGCACGTACATCTTCTTGAGCGTGTCGCTCGGCACCAGCAGTTCTTCCTTACGGGTGCCGGAGCGGGTGATGTCGATAGCCGGGAAGGTGCGCTTGTCGGCGACCTTGCGGTCGAGGATGATTTCCGAGTTGCCCGTACCCTTGAACTCTTCGAAGATCACCTCGTCCATGCGCGAGCCGGTATCGATCAGCGCGGTGGCGATGATGGTGAGCGAACCGCCCTCCTCGATGTTGCGCGCCGCACCGAAGAAGCGCTTCGGACGCTGCAGAGCGTTGGCGTCGACACCGCCGGTGAGCACCTTGCCGGAAGACGGCACCACCGTGTTGTAGGCCCGTCCCAGGCGCGTGATCGAGTCGAGCAGGATGACCACGTCGCGGCCGTGCTCCACGAGGCGCTTGGCCTTCTCGATCACCATCTCGGCCACCTGCACGTGGCGGGTCGCCGGCTCGTCGAAGGTGGAGGCCACGACCTCGCCCTTCACCGAGCGCTGCATGTCGGTCACTTCCTCCGGGCGCTCGTCGATGAGCAGCACGATAAGGTAGCACTCGGGGTGATTGGTGGTGATCGACTGCGCCACGTTCTGCATCAGCACGGTCTTACCGGTGCGCGGCGGCGCGACGATGAGCGCGCGCTGGCCCTTGCCGATGGGCGACACGATGTCGATGATGCGCGGCGAGAAATCCTTCCGCGTCGGATCGGCGATTTCGAGATTGAAGCGCTCGTGCGGGAAGAGCGGCGTCAGGTTGTCGAAATGGACCTTGTGCCGGATCTTCTCCGGATCCTCGAAATTGATGGTGTTGACCTTGAGCAGGGCGAAATAGCGCTCGCCTTCCTTCGGGCCGCGGATCGGGCCGTCCACCGTGTCGCCGGTGCGCAGGCCGAATTTCCGGATCTGCGAGGGCGAGACATAGATGTCGTCGGGGCCGGGCAGGTAGTTCGAATCCGCCGAGCGCAGGAAGCCGAAGCCGTCCTGCAGCACCTCGACGACGCCGGCGCCAATGATTTCCACCTCGCGCGCCGCCAGCTGCTTGAGGATGGCGAACATGAGCTCCTGCTTGCGCATGGTGCTCGCATTCTCGACCTCGAGCTCTTCGGCAAAGGTAATGAGTTCGGTGGCGGATTTGGATTTCAGGTCTTGAAGTTTGATTTCCCTCATCGGGGAACACTCTCGGGGTAAAATCGCGGGCAGGGTGGCTGTACGCGGGGGGAGATCGGGGAAACGTTCGACAGGGCCGCTCAGTTCACGAGGGTGACTTGAGAGAGCCCTGGGGGCCCCGTGCAGCGCACCTGTCTTTAGAGGAAGAGGATTCTTATTTAGCCCTATTCGGGCCAGGGCTCAAGAGGGTTTGGAAAGTTCGATTATCAAGATGTCGTCAGGCGGGATGATACGCGCCTATCCCCTCCCCTTGCGGGGAGGGGCAGAGGTGGGGCTCGGAAAGTCAGAGCTCTGTGCCTGACGAGTCCTGGCAATGCCCTTTACCACATCATCACCGGCCTTGTGCCGGTGATCCCGATTGAAAAAGCACGGCGCTTCACAGCATCGGGATGGCCGGGACAGGCCCGGCCATGACGGGAAAGTCTCACCCAGTCACACCACCCCCACCCTCAATCCCTCCCCGCAAGGGGGAGGGAATCATCGCCAGTCTCGTCTCGCGATCCCGTATCTTCGCTGCGCTTCGTCCGGGATGACACCACCGTCAAAAAATCAGAACGGCTTCACGATCACCAGGATCACGATGCCGATCAGGAGGATTGTCGGGACCTCATTGAGGATGCGGTAGTATTTCGCGGGCCTCGTGTTCTTGTCCGCGGCGAATTCCTTGAGCCGGCGCACATAGACGCCGTGAAGGCCCGACATGATCAGTACGAGCAGCACCTTCGCGTGCAGCCAGCCGGAGGTGTACCAGCCGCCGTCCCAGATCAGATACAGCCCCAGCACCCAGGTCGCCATCATGGCCGGGTTGATGATCGCCTTCAGCAGGCGCCGCTCCATGATCTTGAAGGTTTCCGACTGGATCGAGCCTTTGGGCGCATCGCAATGATAGACGAAGAGGCGCGGCAGATAGAGCATGCCGGCCATCCAGGCGATGACGGCGATCACGTGAAACGCTTTGAGCCAGAGATATAGCATCGTGTTCAAGCCCCCCGCACGCGAGCGATCATCTGCTCGACATGGTCGATCGGTGTCTCCGGCAGAATGCCGTGCCCGAGATTGAAGATGTGCGGGCGTCCGCGCACCGCATTGAGAATATGATCCACGCCCCTGGTCAGCGCCTCGCCGCCGGCGATCAGCGCCAGGGGATCGAGATTGCCCTGGGTCGCGACCGTGTTCGGCAAGGTCGGCAGCACGACGGCCGGATCGAGCGTCCAGTCGAGCGCCAGGGCATCGCCGATCCCGGCAGCGGCGATGCGGTGGAGATTGGCGCCGCCTCCCCTCACGAGCACGATCGCCTTCGCCTGCGGCCGCGCGCTCTTGAGGCCCTCCACCATCCGGCGGATCGGGTTCAGGGACAACCGGTCAAACAGGGCGGGCGGCAGGGCCGACCCGAAGCTCTCGAAGATCTGGACCGCTTCGGCGCCGGCATCGATCTGGCGGATGAGATAGGCCGTGGAGGCCCGCACCAGCTTCTCGATCAGTGCATCCATGAAGGCCGGATCGCGATAGGCCGTGAGCCGGGCCGGCGCCTGGTCGGGCGTGCCCTTGCCGGCGATCATGTAGCTCGCCACCGTCCAGGGCGCACCGCAGAAGCCGAGAAGCGTCGTCTCCTTCGGCAGAGACTGCCTCAGGCGGTCGAGCGTCTCGAAGACCGGATTCAGTCGCTCCAGCGGCAGCTCGTCGGCAAGCCTCGAAAAATCCTTGTCCGAGGTGACCGGATCGAGCTTGGGTCCCTCGTTCTCGACGAAGCGCACGTCCTGGCCGAGGGCATGGGGGATGACCAGGATGTCGGAGAACAGGATCGAGGCATCGAAGCCGAAGCGGCGGATCGGCTGGAGGGTCACCTCCTCGGCAAGTCTCGGGGTGTAGCAGAGATCGAGGAAGGAACCCGCCTGCTTCCGCGTCTCGCGGTATTCCGGCAGATAACGGCCGGCCTGGCGCATGATCCAGATCGGCAGAGGCCAGACCGGCTCGCCGTTCAGCACGCGTAAGATCGCTTTGGTGGGACGCTCGCTCACAGGCCCTCTCTTAAAAAGATAATCTTTGAATCTAAGAATCTGATGTTTCTCTTGGGCCGTGAATCACAAAGCGGCAACCCCGTCCACAGGCGGTCCACACGGGCCGCGCCGTTAACGGGTCATTAACGGATGGGGCGGGCATGCCACAATCCTTTCCGAATTCTTAAACCTTAACAGCCCGTTAACGAAGCTTAACCAAGTCTGAATCGGAAATCGTCGGATGATTCGTGCCGGATTCTCCCAATTCGACACTTCCGGAGTCGCACAACGATGAGCCCTGTTGATGGCTTTGGCTGAATCCCACAGGCCCTCGCGCTGGACCTCCGCATGCCGGCGCTTTATCCACATTGATCGACTCCTCTTCATGGAGAGCTTCCGCCGTGGGACGCAGCTATTTCCATCTCCACCTCGTCTCGGATTCGACGGGCGAAACGCTGATCACCGTCGCCCGCGCGGTGGTGGCGCAATATGAGGGCGTGGCCGCCATCGAGCATGTCTATCCGCTGGTGCGCTCCAACACGCAGCTCGAGCGCGTGATCAGCGAAATCGAGACCGCGCCCGGCATCGTGCTCTATACCCTGGTGGAGCAGGATCTGGCGCACCGGCTCGAAGAGGTCTGCCGGAACACCGGCTCGCCGCATCTCTCCGTGCTCGAACCGGTGCATGCCCTGCTCTCCTCCTATCTCGGCACGCATTCGACGGCGCGTCCCGGCGCGCAGCACATGCTGAACGCGGAATATTTCAAGCGCATCGACGCGATGAACTTCACCCTTATGCACGACGATGGGCATCTGCCGCACGATCTCGATGAGGCGGACGTGATCCTGGTGGGCGTCAGCCGCACCTCGAAGACGCCGACGGCCGTTTATCTCGCCAATCGCGGTCTGAAGACGGCGAATATTCCTCTCGTTCCCGGCGTGCCGCCGCCGCCGGTTCTGGAATCGGCGAAGAAAGCGCTGATCGTCGGCCTCGTGGCGACGCCGGAGCGCATCGTGCAGATCAGGCAGAACCGACTGCTCAGTCTCAACGCCGACGACGACACCTCTTATGTGGACCGCGACGCGGTGGCGGAGGAACTCGCAGCCTCGCGGCGGCTTTTCGCCCGCAATGGCTGGCCGGTGATCGACGTGACCCGCCGCTCCATCGAGGAAACGGCCGCGGCGATCATCGACCTCTATCGCGATCACCGTCTGCGCTTCATCGCGGAATAAATTCATGCCGGCGCTCTGGACCCATTCCGAAAAGCTGCTCCTCGCCTCGACGAGCGCGACCCGACTCGCCTTGCTCGTGAGCGCAGGTCTTCCCGTCGAGACGCAGAATTCCGACATCGACGAGCGCGCCGTCGAAGAGGCGGCCGTCCAGGATAAACTCGATCCGCCGGCGCTCGCCGGACGCCTCGCTGCGGAAAAGGCGCTGGCCGTGAGCCGCCGCCATCCGGAACGGGTCGTGCTCGGTGCCGATCAGGTGCTCGAATGCGAAGGAGAGGTTTTTCACAAGCCCGCGGATCGTGCGGCGGCCCGGGCGCAGTTGATGACGCTGTCGGGCCGTCACCATGCCCTGCATTCGGCCGGCGCCATCGCCATCAGCGGACAGGTGGTCGAGGGATTCTTAGACAGCGCCACGCTCACCATGCGCTCCCTGACGGAGGAGGCGGTCGATCTTTATCTCGACCTCGCCGGGCCCGATGTGCTCAAAAGCGTCGGCGTTTACCAGCTCGAAGGCTTCGGGGTTCATCTGTTCGAAGCGGTCGAGGGGGACCATTCGACGATCCTGGGACTCCCCCTCCTCCCGCTGCTCGCGTCCCTGCGCCGTCTCGGCTGCCTGGCTCTCTAGAGCATCGGACCCAAGAGTGGATTCCACTTTTGGGATGGATCCGATGCTCCTCTTATCTTGACTCGCGCATCGTTCGGAGCGGAAAACCGAGGTCCGCCGTTCCGCACGACGCGCCAAGGACTGAATTTATGACGAAGGCCTTCGTCGTCGGCCATCCGATCAAGCATTCCCGCTCGCCCCTGATCCACGGCTATTGGCTGAAGCAATACGGGCTCGACGGCTCCTATGAGCGCATCGACGTCGCGCCTGTGAATTTCGGGGATTTCCTGAAGAGCTTCCGGTCCCAGGGTTTCGCCGGCGGCAACGTCACCATTCCGCACAAGGAGATGGCGTTCTTGAGCGTCGAGCGGCGCACGGCGCAGGCGGAACGCGTGGGCGCCGTGAACACCCTCTGGATCGAGGACGGCGTGCTCTGGGGCGACAACACCGACGTCGCCGGCTTCATGGCCCATCTCGATGCGAGCTTGGGGACAGGCTGGGAACAGGATGTGGAAACGATCCTCGTGCTCGGCGCCGGCGGAGCCGCCCGGGCCGTGGTGGCGGGTCTCCAGAACCGGCCCTGCAAGCGCATCTTCGTGGCGAACCGCACCCTGTCGAAGGCGGAGGACCTGGTTCGAGATCTCAGGCGGGGCAGCCCCGTCGCCCTGGAGACCGCAGCCTGGGAGGCTCTTCCGCGGGTGATCCCGCATGCCCAGCTCATCGTCAACACCACCTCGCTCGGCATGGCGGGCCAGCCGCCGCTCGTCCTCGATCTGTCCCGGGCGCCGCGCCACGCCGTGGTGGCGGACATCGTCTATGTGCCGCTCGAGACCCCTCTCCTTGCTGCTGCTGCGGCGCAGGGTCTGAGAACCGTCGATGGGCTCGGCATGCTGCTGCATCAGGCTGTGCCGGGCTTCAAGCGCTGGTTCGGCGTGACCCCGGAGGTGACGCCCGAGTTGCGGGCGCTGATCCTGGCCGACATCGAGGCCCATCGATGACCTTCGTGCTCGGCCTCACCGGCTCCATCGGCATGGGAAAATCGGCCACCGTCGATCTCTTCCGCAGGCTCGGCGTGCCGGTTCACGATGCCGATGCCACCGTGCACAGGCTCTATCGCGGCCGCGCTGCGCCGCTGATCGACAAATCCTTTCCGGGCACCGTCACCGACGGAGCTGTCGACCGGGCACGCCTGGGCGCCGCCGTTCTCGGCAATCCGGACCGCATGAAGCAGCTGGAGGCCATCGTGCATCCGCTGGTGCGCGAGGAGGAGGAAGCCTTTCTCAAGAGAGTCTCGGCCCTGTCCCCGGTGGCCGTGCTGGATATTCCGCTGCTGTTCGAGACCGGCGGCGAGACGCGCTGCGATGCGGTTCTCGTCGTCACGGCACCTGCTTCCGTGCAGCGCGCCCGCGTCATGGCCCGTCCCGGCATGACGGAAGAAAAATTTCGTGCCATCCTGGCCAAGCAGATGAGGGATGCGGACAAGCGTGCCCGGGCTCATTTCCTGGTCGATACCAGCCGCGGCTTTTTGTCCGCCGAGGCCCAGGTCAGATCGATCCTTGCCTGTCTCGCCGGCCGGCCGGGACGGCGCTCCCACTTTTTGATGAAGAGTTAATCAGCGATGTTGCGTGAAATCGTTCTCGATACCGAAACCACCGGCACCGATCACGCCAAGGGCGACCGGGTGATCGAAATCGGCTGCGTCGAGCTCCTCAATCACATCCCCACTGGCAGGAGCTATCACGTCTACATCAACCCGGAATGCCCAGTCTCGCCCGGCGCCTTCGCGGTCCACGGGCTCTCCGACGAGTTTCTCAAGGACAAGCCGGTCTTTGCAATGATCGCGGACGAGTTCGATGAGTTCGTCCGCGATGCGCGGCTCGTCATCCACAACGCCGCCTTCGACATCGGCTTCCTCAATGCGGAATTCGCCCGCACCGGGCACAGGCAGTTCACCCTATCCGACGTGGTCGACACGCTGAGCATGGCCCGGCGCAAGCATCCGGGTGCGGCGAACAACCTCGATGCGCTCTGCGCGCGCTACGGGATCGACAATTCCAAGCGCACCAAGCACGGAGCGCTCCTCGACGCCGAGATCCTGGCCGAGGTCTATATCGAGCTGATCGGCGGCCGGCAGGTCGGCTTCGATTTGTCGCTGCAGCCCTCCGCGCGGGCAGGCGCGGCCCGCCAGGGAGCCGCAGCGGCCCGCGAGGCGCGTCCGCGCACCCTGATCTCGCGGCTGACCGAGGCCGAACGCGCGGCGCACGAGGCCTTCATCCAATCCATCGGCCCCAACGCCATCTGGCGCGACTATCTCGGCGAGACCACGCCGGAGGCTTCCTGACCTTGAACCGGCGTCAACCCTCGTCGTGAGAGGGAGATCATCCATTCCCACGTCATGGCCGGGCTTGTCCCGGCCATCCCGATCCTGTGAAGCGCTCCGCTGTCATCCCCGGCGGCCGCAGGCCGGGAAGGGGATCCATTCACACGTGCAGCGCTCTGGATTCCCTTCCCCTCCGATGGCTTTGCCATCTCCGGCCGGGAATGACACCACGGCACTATTCGCATCGGGATCACCGGCACAGGGTCGGTGATGACGAAAGAGGTGAACGGCCAGCCAATCTTTGAGGGCGTCTGCGCGCATAAAAAATCGGGCGAAGCGGAAACCGCCTCGCCCGATCGGACAATCCGAAACTGGAAAGATCGCTTACGACAGCGTCTGGCCGCCGCCGTTCTGCTGGGCCTGCATCTCAGAGGCGCGCTGGCGATAGAGGGCCACGAAATCGATCGGGTCGATGTAGAGGGGCGGGAAGCCGCCGTTGCGCACCGCGTCGGCCACCATCTGGCGGGCGAAGGGGAAGAGCAGGCGCGGGCATTCGATCATCACCACCGGGTGCAGCTGCTCCTGCGGGATGTTCTGGATCCGGAACACGCCGGAATAGGTCAGCTCGAAGGCGAACAGCACATCCTTGCCGCCGATCTTGGCATCGCCCTCGAGGGTGAGGTCGACCTCGAAATCGGCCTCGGCCAGCTGCTTGGCGTTCACATTGACCTGCAGGTTGATCTGCGGGCCTTCCGATTGCTGCTGCAGGGAGCGGGGCGCGTTAGGGTTCTCGAAGGAAAAATCCTTGCAGTACTGCGCAAGGGCGTTGAGCGTGGGCGCTCCGTTGTTTGCCGGGTTTTCGGCCATGGGTTCATGCTCCCTAAGGGGTGTCTTGTCGGGCCCGGACGGAACACGTCGTCAGGCAAAGCGCCGGCTCGCTTCGGGCCATGGATCTTCGCGCTATCAGCTTCTCCGGTACGAAGCAAGATTTCAGCCGACTCAATCGCTTGTCGGGGGCAGAGGTGGATGTTACGACCTCAAGACCCCATATGCGAAGGATGACACCTTCGCCTCCTTGATACAACGCCCGGCGACAACCGGGCGCGGGCAGGCTCACAACGGATCGACGATGCAGGATTCCTTCGACATCACGACCCTCATTTTTATAGTACTCGCCGTTTTCGTGATCTGGCGTCTGCGCTCCGTTCTGGGGCAGAAGACCGGCAACGAGCAGCCGCCCTTCGACCCGATGTCGCGCCGGGATGCGCCCCTCCGCCCCGGCAATACGCCGGCCGAGCCGGATCACAATGTGGTGCGCCTGCCTGGCGTCAACGGTGCCCGTCCCGCCGCCGAGGTTCCCTCGGCCGAGCGCTGGAAGGGCATCACCGAGCCCGGCACGCCCATGGCCCTGGCCCTCGACGGCATTGCCCGCCTCGAGCCGAACTTCAATCCCACCGAATTCCTGGAAGGCGCCAAGTCCGCCTATGAGATGATCGTCACCGCCTTCGCGCAGGGCGACCGCAGGACCCTCAAGGACCTCCTTGCCAAGGAGGTCTATGAAGGCTTCGAGCGGGCGATCACCGAGCGCGAGCGCCGGGGCGAGACGGTGGAAACCACCTTCGTGTCCATCGACAAGGCCGAGATGGCCGGGGCCGAGCTTCAGGGCAAGACGGCCCAGATCGTGGTGCGCTTCCTCTCCAAGCTGATCACCGCGACCCGCGATGCCTCCGGCAACGTGGTCGATGGCAGCCCCGAGACGGTGGCCGACGTCACCGATGTGTGGACCTTCGCCCGCGCCCTCGGCAGCCGCGATCCCAACTGGCAGCTCGTGGCGACCGAAGCGGGGCAATGAGGCATGCCGGGCGGGTCCTCCTCGCTTGCTCTCTCGTCTGGACGTTGAACATGTCCGCCGAAGCAGCATCGGCGCTGAAGGATCAGGCGCGCCTTGAGCCCCTGCCCTTCCAGGATCTCGCAGGCTGGGAGACGGACGATCACGCGGCCGCCTTCCGGGCTTTCCTGCGCTCCTGCCGCGCGCTCGATGCCGGCGCCGCCGCGCTGCGCCCGGCCCAGGTTCCACAGGGAAATCTCCTGACCGTCTGCCGCGAGGCCTTGAGGACGCCGGGCCTCGGCAAGACCGAGGCCCGGCGCTTCTTCGAGACGCATTTTCAGCCCGTCGCCGTCACGCCCCATTCCGGCAGCGGCTTTCTCACCGGCTATTACGAGCCCGAATTCCAGGGCTCGCGCACGCCCGACTCCACCTATCGCGTCCCCCTGCTCGATAGGCCCGAGGACCTCGTCACCATCTCTCAAGGAGCGACCCTGCCCGGCCTTGAGAAGGGCCTCCAGGCGGCCCGGCGCACCAGGGACGGCTACGAGCCCTATCCCGACCGCGCCGCCATCGAGGAGGGAGCCTTAGGGAAGCTCGCCAAGCCCATCGTGTATCTGCGCGAGCCGGGCGAGGCCTTCATCATCCATGTCCAGGGCTCGGCCCGTATCCGCCTCGATGACGGCTCAGTGATGCGCGTGGCCTATGCCGGGCGCAATGGGCGGCCCTACACCTCCATCGGCCGCCTGCTGGTGCAGCAGGGCGAGATGGATCTGGAGACCATGACGCTGGCAAAGCTCATGGGCTGGCTGAAGGACCATCCCGAGCGGGCCAAGACCCTGATGCGGCAGAACCAGTCCTACATCTTCTTCCGCGAAGCGCGCGAGCTTGCGCCCGAGGACGGGCCCATCGGCGGCGCCGGCATCCCGCTCGTGCCCGGCCGGAGCCTCGCGGTGGACCGCTCCCTCTGGGCCTATGGCCTGCCCGTCTGGCTCGACGGGCACTTGCCACTGTCCCTCGACCGGACCGAGCCCCTGCGTCGACTGATGATCGCGCAGGATACGGGCTCGGCCATCATCGGCCCGGCGCGGGGCGATTTCTTCTTCGGCAGTGGCGAGGAGGCGGGACGCCGCGCCGGCCTCCTGCGCCATCCCGTACGCTTCGTGGTTCTGCAGCCCAAATCCCATTCATGACCAAGAGAAGCCGCACCCGCCAGCTCAGCCCCGAGGAGAAGCGGCTCTGGTCCCATGTGGCCAGGCACGTCCAGCCCATGAAGGGCAAGCGCCTGCCGCCCGAGCCGGAACCCGAGGACAAGACCGCCACGGCCCCTGCCCCGCAGATCGCCGGCCCCGCCCCCGTTCTGCCTCCGCTCCCGCTCCAGCCGAAACCGGTTCTACCGCCGCTTGCTCCCGTGGAGTGCAAGACGCTCCAGGCCCTCCGGCGTGGCCGCAAGGATGTGGACAGCGTCATCGACCTGCACGGGATGCGCCAGGAGGAGGCCCATTTCGCCCTCCTACGCTTTCTCCACCAGGCGCAAATGTCCGGCTACGGCCTTGTCCTCGTGATCACCGGCAAGGGCGGCGCGGCCGTGAGTTCCGGCCTGTTCGAGGAGCGTGGGGTCTTGCGGCGCATGGTGCCGCACTGGCTGCGCCTGCCCGATCTCCGCTCCCTGGTGATCGGCTTCGAGGAGGCCTCTCCCCAGCATGGCGGATCCGGTGCACTCTATGTCAGGCTCCGCCGCCGGCGGGGCGTGGGATAGGTACATGACTCCCTTCGGTGAACGGGTGCGGCAGCTGCGCCAGGAGCGCGGGCGGATGTTGAAGGACATGGCCGCCCATCTCGGCGTATCGAGCGCCTATCTCTCGGCGCTGGAGCGCGGCGAGCGCGGCAAACCCACCTGGGCTCTGATCCAGGGGGTCCTGCAGTATTTCCACATCATCTGGGACGAGGCCGACGAGCTGACGCGCCTCGCCGACCTGTCCGACCCCAAGGTAAAGATCGACACGGCAGGCGGGGACCCGAAAGCGACCTTGCTCGCCAATCGCCTCGCCCGCGAAATCCGCAGTCTCTCCGAGAGCGAGCTTGAGGAGATGCTGGCCATTCTCGACAGGGCGCAGAACCGCGAGCGACGCGCGCCGGTACCGATCCAGGCGGTGCAGGATAAGGTCTGAAAGAGGCCAGTCTTGACCGCAGAAGTCCCGGATGCGAAAGCGCCCCATCCTTTCACAACCTCGGTGGCTCATGTCCCAGACCCGCATCGACGTCCTCACCCTCGGCAATGCCATCGTTGACGTGCTCGCCCATACGGACGAGGCCTTCCTCATCCAGAAGAAGGTCCACAAGGGCGCCATGCAGCTCATCGACGAGGCCCGCGCCGAGGAGCTTTACGGCGATATGGGGCCGGCGATCATCGTGTCGGGCGGATCGGGTGCCAACACGGCGGCGGGCGCTGCCTCCTTCGGGGTCAAGGCCGGCTTCATCGGCAAGGTCAAGAACGACGAGACGGGCAAGCTCTTCGCCCATGATCTCAAGGCGATCGACGTTCATTACGACGTGGCCTTGGCTGAGGACGGCCCCGCCACCGCGCGCAGCTTCATCCTGGTGACGCCGGACGGCGAGCGCACCATGAACACCTATCTCGGCGCCTGCCAGAACCTCACGCCCGACGACGTGAATCCGGAGACGGTGCGCGCCTCTTCCATCGTCTATCTCGAAGGCTATCTCTGGGATCCGCCGGCCGCCAAGGAAGCCTTCCGCAAGGCGGTAAAGATCGCCCACGCGGCCGGCAACAAGGTCGCGCTCACCCTCTCCGATGCCTTCTGCGTCGATCGCTACCGCGACGAGTTTTTAGGTCTCATGCGCGACGGCAGCCTCGACATCCTCTTCGCTAATATCCACGAATTGCAGAGCCTCTACGGTACCTCCGACGCGGACACCGCATTGGCCGCTCTGCGCGAGGAAAACGTGCTCGGCGCCATCACGCGCTCAGGCGACGGCGCGCTGATCGTGAGCCGCGGCGAGACCAGGGCCGTGCCGGCCTTCCCCGTGGAGCGCGTAGTCGACACCACCGGCGCCGGCGATCTCTTCGCCTCCGGCTTCCTCGCTGGCCTCGTCAAGAATCTCGATCTCACCGACTGCGCCCGCCTTGGAGGATTGGCCGCCGCCGAGATCATCAGCCATCTCGGCGCCCGCCCGCAGACGAACCTCAAGGAGTTGGCGCAGCAGGAAGGGTTGCTTTCATAAGGATCGCCCTCCCCGTCATGGCCGGGCTTGTCCCGGCCATCCCGATGCTGTGAAGCGCCGCGCTCCAATTCATCGGGATCACCGGCACAAGGCCGGTGATGACGTGGTGCTCAATCCCCTCCCGTCCGCCCGAACCAGATGCTGAGCAGGGCAGCAAGCGCGACGAGCACCAGGAAGCCATTGAAGATCACGAGCAGGAAGGGCGGGATGCGCTGCACGTCGGGCTGCGGCGGCTGCGAGCCGGTGAAGACCTGACGCCAGACGGCAGCCGCGAAGCAGAAGGCGCTGAACAGGACCAGGATCGAGCCGGTGGAGAGGATCATCCAGTCCGGCACCACGCCTTCCAAGAGCTTCTTCGCGCCGATGCCGGAAGCAAGCGACGCCAAACCTGTGCGCACCCAGGCGGCATAAGTGCGTTCGGCGGCGAAAACCGTGCGGTTCGCCGCCAGTTCCGTGCGCCGGTCGGCGCTGTCCTTCATCTGCACGCTGGCCTTGGCGGTTGTTTTCGCCGCAGCCTGCGTGTGCTCGGCCGCCTCCTGCGTCTGCTCGGCGGCCTCCTGGCTTTGCACCGCTGCTTCCTTCGCGTGCTCGGCGCTGCGCTTGAGCTTCTCGTCGATGGGTGGCGTCGTCATGATTTCTCCGTTCATCTGGAGGCACAACGCCCACGGTTATGAAATGGTTGGAGCTTCTCCGTTTTCCTTTGCCGGCGCCTTCCGGCCCCTGTGGCAGATCGCTCCCACCAAGGGGGTTGAGCTTCGCCGCTTGCCATAGGAAGGTACTGGTGGGGGCGCAGAAGAGGATAGGCCAATGCGGGTGGTCGCCTTCATTGCTTGCCTTGTAGCCCTAGGCACCGCTTTGCGTCCCGGAACACCCCTGGCGCAAACGAGCGGATCATCGGAATACCGGTCCGTGCAGCCCAGGACGGTAGAAGTCGAACCGACGCCGATCCCCCCGACGTTCTACTCGGTCAGCCAGCTGGGTGATCATCTGCACGCGGTCCGCTGGGAACTGGCCATCGTTGGGGCGGCCATCATCACCGTCGGCATCAAGGATTGGGATTGGGGCAATACCTCAGGGTTTCAGACCATCGAGGAAGGGTGGTTTTCCAAGAACACCCGCCACGGCGGAATGGACAAGATCGGCCATTCGTTCTCGACCTACGTCATTGCCGACCTCCTGACAGACAGGATCCGGGCCAATGCCTCGAACCCCGCAGGTGCCCCGATCACGGCCGCGCTCGTCGCATTCGGGATCATGGGATTGGTGGAGATCGTGGACGGGTTCACGGGACGACACCGCTTTTCCCGCGAGGATATCGTGGCGAACGGCGTTGGTGCGCTGTTCTCGGTTTTCCGGAATTCCATCCCCGGGCTTTCGGAGAAGCTGGACTGGCGGATCATGTACACGCCCGCCAGTTACGAGCGCCCCGGCGTCACAGGGGAGAACGGCATTCTCCCTCCGTATGAGCGCCAGCGATACATCATGGCGCTGAAGGGGAGAGGATTTGAAACACTCAAGAACACGCCCCTGCGCTACGTTGAACTGCATACCGGCTTCGATGCACGCGGCTTCGAGGAGAAAGAGCGCGAACTCGGCTACCCGATCGAGCGATCTTTCTATGTCGGGGTCGGGCTGAACCTCAACGAGGTGCTCTTCGGAACCGGGCCGAATCCGAATTTCGCCCGGTACAGGGACACGCTCCCGGGCTGGGCCGCCCGCAAGACACTCGAATACGTCCAGGTGCCTTACACGTCCGTTTACGCCAAGAGCCGCTTCTCGACAGTACGCCGCGTGGAAACGACGTTCCAGGACTAGCGCATGGTGCGGAACCGAAGGTCCGCGCCCAACGAGGTCCTACAGCCTTCGCAGCGCCACCGTCTCGATCCGGTGGCTCGGGCCCTTTTTCAGGATCAGGCTCGCGCGCTGGCGGGTCGGCACGATGTTCTCGCGCAGGTTCACCAGGTTGATGCGGTTCCACAGCCCGTCGGCGATGGCGATGGCTTCCGCTTCTGCTAGTTCGGCATAGCGCCGGAAATAGGACAGCGGATCGCGGAACGCCGTGTGGCGCAGGCGCAGGAATCGGCTCACGTACCAGCGGTGCAGGTCTTCCTCGTCCGCGTCGATATAGACCGAGAAGTCGAAGAAGTCGGACACGAAGGGGATCGCCGTGCCGTCTTTGGGCATGCGCGCGGGCTGGAGCACGTTGAGCCCTTCGACGATGAGGATGTCCGGCCGGTCGACCGTCGTTTGCTCGCCGGGCACCACGTCATAGACGAGGTGGGAATAGAGCGGCGCCTTCACATTGCGCTTGCCGGCTTTGATGTCGGCCAGGAAGTGCAGGAGCTTTCCCGTATCGTAGCTCTCGGGAAAGCCCTTGCGCTCCATGAGTCCGAGCCGCGTCAGCTCGGCATTCGGCAGGAGGAAGCC
Source organism: Microvirga lupini (assembly GCA_000517005.1). Lineage (GTDB taxonomy): Bacteria > Pseudomonadota > Alphaproteobacteria > Rhizobiales > Beijerinckiaceae > Microvirga > Microvirga lupini. The sequence goes on along the minus strand of KI911965.1, from coordinate 740,599 downwards.
GTCCGTGGTGACGAGGTCGACCTTCGGGGTGTTGGGCCAGCGGGCGAGAAGCGCCTTCAGGACGGGGCGGTGGTGGATTTGCCGACCGCCACCGAGCCCGCGACGCCGATGATGTAGGGCACCTTCTCCTCCTTCTCGGCGAGGAGGAAGCGCTGGGTCGCCTTGAACAACCCTTGCGTCGCCGCGACGTAGAGGGACAGAAGGCGCGAGAGCGGCAGGTAGATCGCCGCGACCTCGTCCAGCGAGATCGGATCGTTCAGGGATTGGAGCTGCAGCACCTCGTCGGCGGTCAGCGTCATGGGCGCGTCGGCGCGTAAGCGGGCCCATTCGTCGCGGGAGAAGATGCGATAGGGCGAGAGGCCGTCATCGTCCTCGGCGGCGGAGATCATCAGGTTGGGCTGGTCCATGCGAACCACCTCTTTTCCGTTTTAGGTCTTGCGCGCGGCCTTCTCCGCAAGACCCGACTGCGCCGTGCGGCGCTCCAGTTCGGCCATTACGTCACTTAGCGGAATGTTTGCGCCCTGCAACACGACCAAAAGATGATACAGCACGTCCGCCGCCTCGGCCGTGAGGTTCTGCCGGTCGCCCTGCACGGCCGCGATGGCGGCCTCCACGGCCTCCTCCCCCAGCTTCTTGGCCGCTTTCGCAGGCCCATCCGCAAGGAGCTTGGCCGTATAGGATTCCGTGACAGGTGCTGCCGCGCGCTGGGCCACGATGCGGGCGAGATCGTCGAGGGTGAAAGAGGTCATGTGTGAACTAGCCCGGCAATGTTACGACAAGTGGGCCATTGCGCGTGGCGACGACCGTATGCTCGTATTGGACTGTTGGGGCGCGTGGATCGCTGAGCAATGTCCATTCATCATCGCCGTCCGTCGCCCAGTTCGCACCCAGCGACAGGAAGGGCTCCACCGTAAAGACGAGACCCTCGTTCATAATCCGCCGCTCTGAACGGTCCGGCCAGGTGGGGATTTCCCCCGGCTCTTCATGAAGAGAGTAGCCGATGCCGTGGCTCGCCAGGTTACGAACCAGGGTGTAGCCGTTCTTCTGCGCAAATTTTCCGATGGCTTGGCCGATTCCGGCAATCGGCTTGTCAGCGCCGACCTGACGTAAACCGACCCACATCGCACGACGGCCGTCCCGGCACAGGCGCTTGACGGCATTGGTGGTTGGCGGAACCGCGAAAGAGGCGCCGGTATCGGCATAGACACCGTTCTTTTCCGCCGAGATATCGATGTTGACGAGGTCGCCTGCCTCGATCCGGCGAGATCCGGGAATGCCATGGGCAATCTGCTCATTCACGCTGATGCAGGTTGCGCCGGGAAAATCGTAGACAAGCTCCGGGCCGGAACGAGCGCCGGCCTTCTCGAGAAATTGACGACCGATCATGTCGAGCTCCGCCGTCGTCATTCCCGGCTCAAGCGCCGCAGCCATGGCCTCAAGGGTATTGGCGACGATCCTGCCGATTTCCTGGAGCTTGTTCAGATCATCCTCGCTGGAGATCGTCATTCAGTAAATGCCTTTACCTTATCTGGGATGGTTGGCTGCAATTGCCACGAAATCCGCGTTCAATGCCGATTTGCAGTGGCTCGCGCCGGCTCGTCCAGCCGCATCTTCAGCCCCTTCTCGGCCATATAGCCCTTGGCTTCCGAAACCGTGTGGGTGCCGAAGTGGAAGATCGAGGCGGCGAGCACTGCGCTGGCGTGGCCCTTCTCGACGCCATCGACCAGATGGTCGAGATTGCCGACGCCGCCGGAGGCGATGATGGGCACGGAGACCGCGTCCGCAACGGCGCGCACGAGCGCGAGGTCATAGCCGCCCTTGGTGCCGTCCCGGTCCATGGAGGTGACGAGCAGCTCCCCTGCCCCGAGTTCCGCCACCTGCTTGGCGAAGGCAATGGCGTCGATGCCGGTGGCGTTGCGCCCGCCATGGGTGAAGATCTCCCAGCGCGGCGCTTCGCCCTCCCCCGACACCTTCTTGGCGTCGATGGCGACGACGATGCATTGGTTGCCGAATTTTTCCGCGGCCTCGCGCACGAAATCCGGGTTCTTCACCGCGGCCGTGTTGATCGAGACCTTGTCGGCCCCGGCGAGCAGGAGCTTGCGGATGTCCTCGACGGTGCGCACGCCGCCGCCGACGGTGAGCGGCATGAAGCAGGCCTCGGCCGTGCGCTGCACCACATCGAGCAGGATTCCCCTCGCCTCGTGGCTCGCGGTGATGTCGAGAAAGCAGAGTTCGTCGGCCCCGGCCGCATCATAGGCCTTGGCCGCCTCCACCGGATCGCCCGCATCGACGAGGTCGACGAATTGCACGCCCTTCACGACGCGCCCGTCCTTCACGTCGAGGCAAGGAATGAGACGCACTTTGAGCATCAGGCAGGCTCCTTGCGAACGGAGCGGAGCAGCGCCAGCGCTTCCTCCGGATCGATGCGCCCGTCATAGAGGGCTCGTCCGGAGATGGCGCCGTTGAGGACGGCGCAATCGGGTTGGGTCAGGCGCTCGATATCGGCCATGGAGGCAAGGCCCCCGGAGGCGATGACCGGAATCGAGACCGCGCGCGCCAATCCTAAGGTCATGGGGAAGTTGAGGCCCTTGAGAATGCCGTCGCGGGCGATGTCCGTGTAGATGATGGCAGCGACACCTGCATCCTCGAAGCGGCGGCCGAGCTCCTCCGCCGATAGGGTCGAGGTCTGGGCCCAGCCTTCGACGGCGACCAGCCCGTCCTTGGCGTCGATGCCGACCGCGATCTTGCCCGGATGGAGGCGGGCGGCCTCGCGCACGAAGGCGGGGTCGCGCACGGCGGCCGTGCCGATGATCACGCGGGACACGCCCTTCCCGAGCCAGCCCTCCACGGTCTTCATGTCGCGGATGCCGCCGCCGAGCTGCACCGGGATCGTGACCCGCTTCAGGATGGTTTCGACGGCCGCGGCATTCATCGGCTTGCCGGCAAAGGCGCCGTCGAGATCGACCACGTGCAGCCACTCGAAGCCCTGGCGCTCGAAGGTGGCGGCCTGGTCGGCGGGATCGTCGTTGAACACGGTCGCCTGGTCCATGTCGCCTTGAATGAGGCGGACGCAGCGGCCCTCTTTGAGATCGATGGCAGGATAGAGGATCACGGGCGCCACCTCAAAAAATTGGCGATGAGCTTGAGGCCGAGCGCCTGGCTCTTTTCGGGGTGAAATTGGGTGCCGACGAGATTGTCCCGGCCGACGATGGCCGTGACCGGTCCGCCGTAATCGGCGATCGCGACCACGTCGTCCGGGTCGGCCGGGGAGAGCGCATAGGAATGCACGAAATAGGCGTGCAGCCCGTCCGGCCCAGTCGGAATGCCGTCGAGCAACGGGTGCGGCTTGAGCTGGGTGAGGGTGTTCCAGCCCATGTGGGGGATCTTGAGGGACGGATCGCTCGGCTGGATGGCCTTCACGTCGCCGTGGATCCAGTCGAGCCCGTAGCTCGTGGTGTGCTCGAGCCCCCTGGTCGCCATGAGCTGCATGCCGACGCAGATGCCGAGGAAGGGGCGCTTGTCCTCATGGACGCGCCGCTGCAGCACCTCCACCATGCCGGGCACAGCATCGAGGCCGCGGCGGCAATCGGCGAAGGCGCCGACGCCCGGCAGCACGATCCGGTCGGCCCTGGCGACGAGATTCGGGTCGGACGAGACCGTAATGGAAAGGTCGAGTTCTGCCTCCCGGGCCGCCCGCTCGAAGGCCTTGGCGGCGGAGTGCAGGTTGCCGGACCCGTAATCGATGATGACGACGCTCACCGGGGGCGCTCCGCATCGGGGAAGAGGCCGATCACCGGCTCGGACCTCCGGGGGGTGGACAGAACGGCTGAGGGCGCCGGGTTGCGGGGCGGGGAGGATGGTCTGGCCCCGAGCCAGCGGGCGAAGGCCTTGGCCTCCGCCTCGTCCTGGTCTTCGGCCGTGACCGCATCCACCATGGGCAGGCCCCGGCGCGCCAGGGTCCAGCGCCGCAGGCTGTTGGCCTCGAGCCCGATCAGGGCCTGCAGCAGAACTTGAGCGACGATGCCGGCCAGCGGATGCACGTCCAGGAGGGCCATGACGCTGCCGAAGGCGAAGACGAGGATCAGCACGCCGAACCCGGCGAGCCAGAGCCGGTGGTAGAAGAACCAGAGGAAGGTGAAGAAGAAGGCCCCCCAGGAAAAGGCATCCTTCACGAGTTCCGACTCGTCCAGAGCAGTCGGATCGCCCGGCCGCGCATAGCGCGGGAGGTGCAGGGTATAGGTGGTCATGACATTTCCTCAGGCCTTACCCGGTGAGGCGACGATGGCGTCTCCGCCAGGTAAGACGGTCTCTTAAGGAATTTAGAGCGTACCCTTGGTGGAGGGAACGCGCCCCTCTTCCCTTGGGTCCAGTGCCACGGCCTGACGCAAGGCCCGTGCCAAGCCCTTGAAGCAGCTCTCGGCGATATGGTGACTGTTCTCGCCGTAGAGCGTCTCCACATGCAGGGTCAGGCCCGCATTGATGGCGAAGGCCTGATAGAACTCGCGCACCAGCTCGGTGTCGAAAACGCCGATCTTCTCCGTCGGGAAGGTGGTCCGGAACACAAGGAAGGGGCGGCCCGATATGTCGAGAGCCACGCGCGTCAAGGTCTCGTCCATCGGCAGATGGATGTCGGCATAGCGCGAGATGCCCTTTTTATCGCCAAGCGCCTGCAGGATGGCCTGACCCAGCGCGATCCCGGTATCCTCGGTCGTATGATGCTGGTCCACATGCAGGTCGCCGGTCACCTTCACGGTCAGGTCGAAGAGACCGTGTAGGGCGAACAGTTCGAGTATATGGTCGAGGAAGCCGACTCCCGTGGAGATCTCGGCCTTGCCGGTGCCATCCAGGGCAATCGACACGGCGACATCGGTCTCGGCGGTGCGACGGCTGACGCTCGCGGAGCGCATCATCAAAATCCTTTGCGGAACAAGAGACAGGCGCCTTCTAGCAAGCCGCGGCGAGAAATGCCACCCGCGTTGCTTTTGGCCGATCAGTGATTAAGTCAGGCCTTGAAACGGCCTTGAGGCCGATGCTGATTGATTCCCGCCCTCCGGAGTTTGACCCCCGTGTCCGAAGACGCCACCCCCCGCATGCATGCCACCACGATCCTCATGGTCCGCAAAGGCGGCCGCGTCGTCATCGGCGGCGACGGTCAGGTGAGCCTGGGGCAGACCGTGGTGAAGGGCAATGCGAAAAAGGTCCGCCGCCTCGCCAAGGGTGGGGTGATCGGCGGCTTTGCCGGCTCCACGGCCGACGCCTTCACCCTGTTCGAGCGCCTCGAAGCCAAGCTGGAGCAATATCCCGGCCAGCTCACCCGCGCCTGCGTCGAGCTCACCAAGGACTGGCGCACCGACCGGTACCTGCGGCGTCTCGAGGCGATGATGCTCGTCGCCGACAAGGACGTAGGCCTGTTGCTCTCCGGCGCCGGTGACGTGCTGGAGCCGGAGAACGGCATTATGGCCATCGGTTCGGGCGGCAATTACGCGCTCGCCGCAGCGCGGGCGCTCGTCGATTCCGACATGGATGCGGAAGCCATCGTGCGCCGGTCTCTCGCTATCGCGGCCGAGATCTGCGTCTATACCAATGCGAATATCGTCATCGAGACATTGGAAGCCGCATAATACCCGTTCGTGTCATCCTCGGCGGCCGCAAAGCGGCCGGGAAGGGGATCCAGACACTGAAAAACCTTGATTGTGGATCCCCTTCCCCTCCAGCAGCGTTCGCTGCTTCCGGCCGGGGATGACACCGGAAGATGAAGTGATGACCACCTTTTCCCCCCGCGAAATCGTTTCCGAACTCGACCGCTACATCGTCGGCCAGAACGACGCCAAGCGCGCGGTCGCCATCGCCCTGCGCAACCGCTGGCGCCGGCAGCAGCTCGAAGGCTCCCTGCGTGAGGAGGTGGCGCCGAAGAATATTCTCATGATCGGGCCGACCGGCTGCGGCAAGACCGAGATCTCGCGGCGGCTGGCCAGGCTCGCGGGCGCGCCCTTCATCAAGGTCGAGGCGACCAAGTTCACGGAGGTCGGCTATGTCGGCCGCGACGTGGAGCAGATCGTGCGCGATCTCGTCGAGATCGGCATCGGCCTCGTGAAGGACGAACGCCGCCGTCAGGTTCAGGCCAAGGCGCATGTGGCGGCGGAAGAGCGCGTGCTCGATGCGCTCGTCGGCTCTACGGCGAGCGCCGTCACCCGCGACGCGTTCCGCCGCAAGCTGCGCGCCAACGAGCTCGACGACAAGGAGATCGAGGTCGAGCTGCAATCGGGCGGAGGGCAGGGGATGCCCATGTTCGAGATCCCTGGCATGCCCGGCGCGTCGGTCGGCGCGATCAACCTCTCCGACATGTTCGGCAAGGCATTCGGCAGCGGTCGCTCGAAAACCCGCCGCACCACCGTGCGCGAGGCCTATGAGCCGCTGGTGACGGAAGAGGCCGACAAGCTCATCGACCAGGACGCCATCGTCCAGGAGGCGCTGCGCCAAGTGGAGAACAACGGCATCGTGTTCCTCGACGAGATCGACAAGATCGCCGGCCGCGAGGGTCGGACAGGTGCGGACGTGTCGCGTGAAGGCGTGCAGCGCGATCTGCTGCCGCTGATCGAAGGCACCACGGTCTCGACGAAATACGGACCTGTGAAGACGGACCACATCCTCTTCATCGCCTCCGGTGCGTTCCACGTGTCGAAGCCGTCGGATCTGCTGCCCGAGCTGCAGGGCCGTCTGCCGATCCGCGTCGAACTCGCACCGCTGACGGTGGAAGATTTCAAGCGCATTCTCACGGAGACCGAAGCGAGCCTCATCAAGCAGTCGGTGGCGCTGATGCAGACCGAAGGCGTGAATCTCGTCTTCACGGACGATGCCATCGATGCGCTCGCGCAGGTGGCCGTCGACGTGAACAACTCGGTCGAGAACATCGGCGCCCGCCGTCTGCAGACGGTGCTGGAACGCGTGCTCGACGATGTCTCGTTCACGGCGCCCGACCGCTCGGGCGAAACGGTGACCATCGATGCCGCTTACGTGCGCGGCGAAGTGGAGTCGCTGGCGAAGAACACGGATCTGAGCCGGTTCATTCTGTAGTAAAAAAGAACGACCTGCTGTCATTCCGGGGCCGCGTAGCGGAGCCCGGAATCCATAAACACGACGCTGAAGCTTGAAATGCTACGATAGCCACTGCGTCTTATTCTACACTGTCGGCGGTTATGGATTCCGGGCTCGGCTCGACGAGCCGCCCCGGAATGACA
>KI911965.1:733040-733261 GCA_000517005.1 Microvirga lupini | reverse complement strand
ACACGGCAACAAGCGTGTGATTGATCCGCTCGAAGGTGCCGTCCCGCGACCAGGCGTAGAAATAACCCTGAACGGTGGAGTACGGCGGGAACTCCCTCGGCAGTTGGCGCCACTGGCAGCCGGTCGAGGCGAGATATAGGATGGCATCGACCACGGCCCGCAGGCAGGTCATTCGGGGACGGCCGATCCGACGGGCGGCGGGCATGAAGGACTTGATCAAT
>KI911965.1:732077-732940 GCA_000517005.1 Microvirga lupini | reverse complement strand
GCGGCAGGCGTGCGTGGAACCACCATCCCGGTTCGCGACTTGCATCGGGATGAATCCGGACCTGCAGAATCTCAAGGACAAAGCGCTGGCGATTCACCGGCGTCTCTGCGAGGTCTATGATTGTCCGATCCCGTATTTTCATTCGCTCGATCCGTTGAGCGAGCTGATCTCCTCGCTTCTCTCCCATCGCACCCGCAATGCGGATTCGGGCCGCGCCTTCAAGGCGCTCAGGGCACGCTATGCCGATTGGCGCGCGATGATGGACGCGCCGGTCGAGAAGGTGGAGGAGGCGATCCAGGGCGTGACCTGGCCGGAGCAGAAGGCGCCGCGCCTGCAGGCGGTGCTGCGCGCCGTCGAGGAGCGGCATGGCAGCCTCTCGCTCGATTTCCTCGGCGCCATGCCGGTCGAAGAGGCGAGGGCGTGGCTCGAGAGCATTCCGGGGATCGGGCCGAAGACAAGCGCAGCCGTGCTGTCGTTTTCAATCCTGCGGAAAGCCGCTCTTCCCGTCGACAGTCATCACCACCGGGTCGCGCAGCGCACGGGACTCATTCCGCAATCGACGGCAGTCGGGCCGTCCCATGCGGCGCTCGCCGCACTGCTGCCCGACGATTGGGATGCGCAGGCGGTCTACGACCATCACGAAGTCATGATGCTGCACGGCCAGCGCTGCTGTTTCTTCAAGAATCCAGCCTGCGAACGCTGCGCCATCCTGGAACTCTGTCCAACGGGGCAGGGGCGGGTGCGGCGGATAGACGAGCGGACTCCCACGGGCAACCGCGAGCGCGCGGACCAGAACCCGAGTGCCTCAAGTTCCCACGAGACATGACCCGAAATTCCTAAGGCAGGGAACGACCACGGGTCTA
>KI911965.1:727892-731977 GCA_000517005.1 Microvirga lupini | reverse complement strand
CTCTAGGGCGTTCGCCTCCTAACATTGGAGGAGTCGTCCCATGCGTAAATTCTTCATGGCTGTCGCCGCCACAGCTATGCTCGGCGCCCTTGGCTTCACCGCTCCGGCTTCTGCAGCCGAATCGCAGACGGCGCCGGTGAACGAGCTGATTGTCGCGATTCAGGACGGTACGGTGAAAGCCGATTACGTTCAGCGTCGCCACTACCGCGGCGGCGGTCGTCATGCGTATCGCGGCGGTCGTACTGTGTACCGCGGCGGTCGCTATGTGAATCGCCGATATTACGGGCCGCGCCGCTATTATGGTGAGGGCTATTACGGTCCCCGTTACGGCTATTACGGTCCAGGCTATGGTTCGGCGGCCGCGGCCGGCGCTATCGGTCTAGCCACCGGGGCCATTGTCGGCGGCGCGATCGCGCAGTCGCAGGCCGCGCCGGTCTATGGTGGCAACGCCTACTGCGCCCAGCGCTTCAAGTCCTACGACCCGGCTTCCGGCACCTATCTCGGTTACGATGGCCGGCGCCATCCCTGCCCATAGCCTAAGCGAAGCGTCAATGAACGAAGCGGGCCGAGTGGCCCGCTTCTTTTTGAAACCTACTTCGCCGCGATGACGGCGATCTCGACCTTGAAGGCCGGCGTCGCGAGCTTCGCCTCGACGGTCGCGCGGGCCGGGGTATTGCCGGGTGAGACCCAGGCGTCCCACACCGTATTCATCTCCTGGAACGTGCCCATGTCGGTGAGCCAGATATTGGCCATCAGAATCTTCGACTTGTCGGTGCCGGCCTCGTTGAGCAGGCTGTCGATGATCGAGAGGATTTCCTTCGTCTGTTCGGTGACGCTTTGCCCGGCACTCTGGTTGGCGACCTGGCCGGCGAGATAGACTGTGTTGCCGTGAACGACGGCGCCGCTCATGCGCGGACCGGGCTTGATGCGTTGGATCGTCATGGAATGTCCTTGTGCCTTTTCCAGAACAGGTGGGATCTGCCTTTTCGGGGGCAGGGGACTTCAGGTCAAGAGCGTCGGCATCAGTAGAGGGTCGTACGCTGCCTCTCCGGCAACTCCCTGTCATAAGCCTCGCCGCCCACTTGGTTGTTCGACAGGGCCGCAAGAATCTGGCCGGCGCTCGGCAATGAGCCGCGGGCCACATGCTTCTTCGGGTTCCACAATTCCGAGCGCAGGATGGCGCGGGCACACTGGAAAAAGACGGTCTCGACCGTGACCGCGATCACCGATTTCGGTGCCTTGCCGTCGATGGCGAAGCTGTCGAGCAGGGCAGGCTCGATCGAGATCACCGCGCGGCCGTTGACCCGCAGGGTCTCGCCGATGCCGGGAATCAGGAACAGCAGGGCGACACTTGGATCGCGCACGATGTTGCGCAGCGAATCAATGCGGTTGTTGCCCCGCCGGTCGGGCAGGAGCAGGGTCTTTTCGTTCTGCACGTGCACGAAGCCCGGCCCGTCCCCGCGGGGCGAGCAGTCGAGCCCCTCCGGCCCTCGGGTGGCCAATGCCACGAAGGGCGCGGCTTCGATGAAGGCGCGGTATTCAGGCACGACCCGATCCGTCTCCTTCAGGAGCGAGGCCTTGTTGACCTCGCCATAGAGCAATTCGAGTTCCGCGACGCTGGTGATGATGTGGGACATTGAGTGAGGAGCCGGTGCGGGATCGTGATTTGACAATCCGCACTCTGGTGCACCTGCATAGCGGCAGGCAAGCCTGAAAGTCTTGGCGGCTCGCGCATCGTGCGGAAAAGTGGATCCGGTTTTCCGCAATAAACGATGCGCCAGCTCACAGAAGAAGCATGGAGCCCAAAAGTGGGTCCACTTTTGGGCTCCATGCTAAGCCGATGTGAAAGACGCGTATGAAGAACCCTCAAGGCAGAGAGGCCTCGGAAACCGCCTCCGAGATCCACATCCGGACGCGCGAGATCCGCCTGATCACGGGCCTCGTGCTGGGCGCCTTTCTCCTCACCCATTTCTCCAACCATGCTCTTGGCCTCATCTCGGTCGAGGCGATGGAGGCCGGACGGGCCTGGTTCAACCGTCTGTGGCGAAACCCGGTCGGCACCGTTCTCCTGTACGGCTCGGTCCTCGTGCATTTCCTGCTGGCGCTGCTGGCGCTCTACCGGCGGCGGACCCTGCGCATGCCGTTTCGCGAGGCGGCGCAGCTGATCCTGGGCTTGAGCCTGCCGTTTCTCCTGATCGGTCACGTGGTCGGAACCCGAATCGAATGGGCCCTGACCGGGCAGGATTCCGGCTATCCGGAAATTGTCCGCAATTTTTGGATCCTCAACCCCGATATCGGTGCCCGGCAGGCCCTCGCCCTCGTGATCGCCTGGCTGCACGGATGCCTCGGGATCTATTTCTGGCTGCGCCCGAAATCCTGGTTTCCGCGCGCCGCACTGCTTCTCTACACCGGGGCCGTCCTCGTTCCGGTGCTTGCCCTGCTCGGCTTTGCCGAGGCGGGGAGGGAGATCGCGGAAGCGCCGGAGCGGTTCGGTCAACCTCCGGCCCCTCCCACGTCCGATCTTCTGCCCATGATCGGGCCGGGTCTCTATGCCGCGTTCGGAGGATCGATCGCGGCGACGCTCGCCGCCCGCTTCATCCGTAGCGTGCCCCTGTGGTCGCGACGGGTGCGCATCTTCTATCCCAACGATCAGGTCGCGACCGTGCCGCTCGGCTTCAGCGTGTTGGAAGCGAGCCGCGTCGCCGGCATTCCGCACATCTCGGTCTGCGGCGGGAGAGGGCGCTGCTCCACCTGCCGGGTGCGGGTGCTCGATGGCCACCAGAGGCAACCGCCGCCCGCCGCCCAGGAGCGGGGCACGCTCGCGCGCATCAAGGCCGGCCCCCATGTGCGGCTCGCCTGCCAGTTCAGGCCAACCCACGACGTCTCGGTCGTGCCGATCCTGTCCACGGGGCGCAACGGCGTGACCTCGCTCGTGCGCGGCGGCCGGGCGCAGGGGCAGGAGCAGGAAATCGCGGTGCTGTTCTGCGATCTGCGCGGATTCACGAGCCTCGCCGAACGCCGCCTGCCCTTCGACACGGTCTTCATCCTCAACCGCTATTTCGAGGCGGTGGGCGAATCCGTCGAAGAGGCGGGCGGCTATATCGACAAGTTCATTGGCGATGGGGTGCTCGCCCTCTTCGGCCTCAAGACCACGCCGCAGCAGGCGGCGAGGCAGGCGCTCGATGCGGCGCTCAGGATCAAGGCGGCGCTCGTCCATCTCAACGAGGAATACGAGAGCGAATTCGAACACCCGTTGACGATTGCCATGGGCCTCCATGCCGGTCCCGCCATCGTCGGGCAGATGGGCTACGGCCAGGCCACGAGCCTGACCGCCGTCGGCGACACCATCAACGCGGCAAGCCGTCTCGAAGGGCTCGCCAAGGAACTCAACGTGGAACTCGTGATCTCCGAAGACCTCGCCACCCGCGCCGGCCTCGACCTCTCCGACCGCGACCGCCAGATCGTCCAGATCCGCGGCCGCGCCGCGCCCCTGGGGAGCTGGATCATCCCGGAGGCGGATAGCCTCGCGCGCTGACAGAAAAGAGCAGGATTTGTCAAAGGCGTTCCGCTTAAGGTTGGATCAACAACCTCAAAGCGGATGCCGCACGATGGAACAAGCGACTTCGGAAAGTTACGCCAGCCGACTGACACGGGTCTCCGCCTATATCCACGATCACCTGGATGAGGAACTCAGCCTCGACGTGCTGGCCGGGATCGCGTGCCTCTCGCCCTATCACTGGCACCGCATCTACCACGCCCATTTCGGTGAAACGGTTGCGGCCACCGTCCGACGCCTGAGGCTGCAGCGTGCGGCCGCCGATCTGGCCCACACCGATAAGCCGATCACGAAAGTGGCGGAGCGGGCAGGCTATGACAGCCAGGCCTCGTTCACCCGCGCCTTCAGTGCCGCCTTCGGCTTGCCGCCAGCATAGCCGCCATCGGCAAAGACACGGCGCAGCCAGGGATAGAGGGCGCGGATGGACGTCAGTACCTCCACTGCGCCATCGCGGTCCTGGATATCGGCGGGATGGACGCGCAACCCGACCAGATGGCCCTGCGTGTCGGTGATGATGTGGCGCTTGCGG
>KI911965.1:696565-727792 GCA_000517005.1 Microvirga lupini | reverse complement strand
AACGCAGTCCGTCTCGCCGAGAATGTCGGCGAGTGGCCTCGGTCCAAGGCATCGTGAACTCCATCGAATCTTCGCAAATCCGACGGAATCACAGGGACTTGAGGCCATTCAACCTTTTTCAGTCAGCCTCTAAATATCGGCCGTCTGGCAAAGGCGTGACGATAGGTTCGCTATTAATACCGTCTTTTGGTTCGTTGATGAGCGTTTCCGTTCCAATTGGGTTGCCGTTTTGATCGAACACCCGCTGAATGACATCTTGGTAACGGTGCCAGCTGTTATCGTCAGCTTCGTCAACTATATATGTTTCCCAGGTAACAACGTAGTTTCCATTCGCTAATACCTTAACCGTTTCTCTTGGATAGGCATGCGAATTCTTATCGTTGACGATAGTGGTCGGCCCCAAACGTCGAACGGTAAATGGCATACAATCCTCGATATGCAACTAAATTTTATTGCAAATGTAAAAGCCCCCAAAACTTGTTTCAAGCAATAAAAAAGGCGGCCCGAAAGCCGCCTTTCTTGAGTAGGGAATTCCTTACTCGCCGGCAGCCTTCTGCTGATCGCGCTGGGCGCGTTCGGCGTCGCGTTCGGCCTTGAGCTGCTCGGTGATGTCCTCGCCGGTCTCCTGATTGACCACCTTCATGGAGAGACGGACCTTGCCGCGCTCGTCCATGCCGAGGAACTTCACCTTCACCTTGTCGCCTTCCTTGACCACGTCCGTCACCTTGGCGACGCGGTTCTTGGCGAGCTCCGAGATGTGCACGAGGCCGTCGCGGGAACCGAAGAAGTTCACGAAGGCGCCGAATTCCATCACCTTCACGACCGTGCCTTCGTAGATCACGCCGACTTCCGGCTCCGCCACGATGGAGCGGATCCAGTTGTAGGCGGCCTTGATCGACTTGCCGTCGGCCGAGGCAATCTTGATGAGGCCGTCGTCGTTGATGTCGATCTTCGCGCCGGTCTTCTCCACGATCTCGCGGATGACCTTGCCGCCCGAACCGATGACTTCGCGGATCTTGTCGACCGGGATCTGCATGGTCTCGATGCGCGGCGCATGCTCGCCGAGCTCGGCGCGCGGCGCGGTCAGGGCCTTGTTCATCTCGGAGAGGATGTGCGTGCGACCGGCCTGAGCCTGCTCGAGCGCTACGCGCATGATCTCTTCCGTGATACCGGCGATCTTGATGTCCATCTGGAGCGAGGTGATGCCCTGCTCCGTGCCGGCCACCTTGAAGTCCATGTCGCCGAGGTGATCCTCGTCGCCGAGGATGTCGGACAGGACCGCAAAGCGCTCACCCTCGAGGATGAGGCCCATGGCAATGCCCGCCACCGGACGGCGCAGGGGCACGCCCGCATCCATCAGCGCCAGCGAGGCGCCGCAGACGGTGGCCATGGAGGAGGAGCCGTTCGACTCGGTGATCTCCGACACGACGCGGATCGTGTAGGGGAAGTCGTGAGCGGCCGGCAGCATCGGGTGGATGGCGCGCCAGGCGAGCTTGCCGTGGCCGATTTCGCGGCGGCCGGGCGAGCCCATGCGGCCCGTCTCGCCGACGGAATAGGGCGGGAAGTTGTAGTGCAACAGGAAGGTTTCCTTGCGGGTGCCCTCCAGCTCGTCGATGAACTGCTCGTCCTCGCCGGTGCCGAGCGTGGTCACGACCAGCGCCTGGGTCTCGCCGCGGGTGAACACGGCCGAGCCGTGGGTGCGCGGCAGGACGCCGACTTCCGACACGATCGGACGAACGGTCTTGAGGTCGCGGCCGTCAATGCGGGAACCGGTGTCGAGGATGTTCCAGCGCACGACCTTGGCCTGCGCTTCCTTGAAGACCGACTTGACCTTCTCGGGATCGAACTTCGCTTCACCCTCGACCGGGCAGAGGGCGTCCATCACCTTCACCTTCACGGCGTCGACGGCAGCATAGCGGTCCTGCTTCTTGGTGAGCTTGTAGGCCTCGCGCAGGTCGGCCTCGGCGATGGCGAGCACGGCTTTCTCAACCTCGGAGACGTCCGCCGGCTGATAGTCGCGCGGCTCCTTAGCGGCCTTTTCGGCAAGGCGGATGATCGCCTCGATGACCGGCTGGAAATGCTTGTGGCCGAACATCACGGCGCCGAGCATCACGTCCTCGGGCAGCTCCTTCGCCTCGGACTCGACCATGAGCACGGCGTCGGCGGTGCCGGCGACCACAAGGTCGAGGGAGGTCTGGTCCATCTCCTGCAGCGGCGGGTTCAGCTTGTACTGGCTGCCGATATAGCCGACGCGGGCGGCGCCCACCGGGCCCATGAAGGGAACGCCGGAGAGGGTGAGGGCGGCAGAGGCGGCGATCATGCCGACGATGTCGGGATCGTTCTCAAGATCGTGCGAGAGCACGGTCACGACGACCTGGGTGTCGTTCTTGTAGCCCTCGACGAAGAGGGGGCGGATCGGACGGTCGATGAGACGGGAGACCAGGGTCTCCTTCTCGGTCGGGCGGCCTTCGCGCTTGAAATAGCCGCCCGGGATACGGCCGGCCGCATAGGTGCGCTCCTGGTAGTTCACCGTAAGCGGGAAGAAATCGACGCCGGGCTTCGGCTCCTTGGCCGAGACGACGGTGGCGAGAACGGTGGTTTCACCGTAGGTGGCGACGACGGCGCCGTCGGCCTGGCGGGCCATCTTGCCCGTTTCGAGCACGAGCTTGCGCCCGGCCCAGATCAGTTCTTCGCGTTGAATATCGAACATAGCGTGTCTTTCATGACAGCGGGGCGGGGGCTCGATGCCATGAGCAAGACGGCGAGAGGCTCGCTCCAGCGGGCAATCCCGCCTTACAAGCCCCTTGCGATCCTGCCATGGTCATCGTGTCTGCCGCCTCCTTAGAAAACACCGGGACTTGATGCCTCACAGTGTTGGAGAAACCGTCCGGAGCCGGGCTCCGGACGGAAGTTTTGCAAGAAAAGCTTAGCGGCGGATGCCGAGCTTCTCGATCAGCACCTTATAGCGGTTCTCGTCCTTCTTCTTCAGATAGTCGAGAAGCGAACGGCGCGACGATACGAGCTTCAGGAGGCCACGACGGGAGTGGTTGTCCTTCGTGTGGGTCTTGAAGTGACCGGTCAGGTTGTTGATCCGCTCGGTCAGAATGGCGACCTGCACCTCGGGGGAGCCGGTATCGCCAGCCTTCTGGGCGAATTCCTTAACAAGCGCGTTCTTGCGCTCAGCCGTAATCGACATCGTCAGTCCTTTCAGGTTGGTTTTGTCAGGAGACCTTGGCCCTCAGGGCTTCAGGTCCGGGGCATCCGGAAGGGCCGGGCCGGGATGTCGTCCAGCGCGGTCCGAATTCGGACGCGTCTTTCGGAGACTAAAGCTACCGAAAAGATGCCGCACCATACACGAAAAGCGCGCAAGCGCCAGAGAAATCATTTTTCCCAAGCAGAGCAATAGGATGGGCCGATCGGGGTGATCTCTCCCGGAACATGTTTTCCGGGCCGTGGTTGATGAGCCAGACATCGCTCATAGAGAAAGCCCACAGCATGGTTGCCACCACTGCCGACCTCGCATCGTCCGAAACCGTCAAAAACATCTTCATCACCGGCGTCCAGAACGCTCATGCTCTTGAGAAAGAGGCGCTCCAGCTCATGCAGCGGCAGGTGGAGCGTTTCGAGAACTATCCGGAAATGTCGCAGATCCTGCGCACGCACATCACGGAGACGGAGGGGCAGATCCGCCGCCTCGACGAGATCCTGCACAATTTCGGCGAGGACCGCTCGCTCCTCAAGGACATGGCCACCCAGTTCATGGCCAACATGGCGGCCGCCGGCCATATGCCGATGGCCGACGAGGTGATCAAGAACACCTTCGCCAACCATGCCTTCGAGAATTTCGAGATCGCCGCCTACACGTCCCTGATCGCCATGGCCGAGGCGTCCGGCCATCAGCGATTCATCCCGGCCCTCGAGGAAACCCTGCACGAGGAGCAGAAGACCGCGCAACTGATCCGCGATCAGATCGTGCCGATCACGCAGAAATACCTCGCGCGCGAGGCGCAGGGGCTGAAGGCGGACCGGTAAGTTTATTGGTCTTTTTCTGGCGTCATGGCCGGGCCTGTCCCGGCCATCCCGGTCCTGTGAAGCGCGGCGCCTCGCTTAATCGGGATCACCGGCACAAGGCCGGTGATGACGTGATGGCGTCTAACCGCCTAGATTGAAAACCCGGTGCGGAACGAGCTCACCGCGCTCCACATCGCCCACGGCGATGAGGATTCCGTTGCAGGTGGCGTAGACCTTGCCGGACAGGGGCGCCTCGCGGCCGCGCAGAATGATGGACTGGCCGCGCATCAGGCGGCCGGCCATGTCGCGGCTCACCGGGATCGAGGGGATCTCGCTCAAGGCAGTCTCGACAGGACGCAGTGCCGCCGGATCGGTCGCGATGGCATCCACCGTGACGGCATCGTGCTCGGTGAACGGCCCGACGCGCGTGCGCCGCAGGGCCGCGATATGGCCGAGGCAGCCGAGCGCACGGCCGAGATCGCGCGCGATGGCGCGCACATAGGTGCCCTTGCCGCAATCGGCTTCAATAATCGAACGGTTACCCTCGTGGTGGATCAGAGAGAGGCGATCGATCTCAACCGTACGCGGCTGCAGCTCCACCACTTCACCGTCGCGGGCGAGATCATAGGCGCGCTCGCCTTGAATTTTGATGGCGGAAAAGCGTGGCGGCACCTGCTGTACTTGGCCGGTGAAGCGGGGCAGGAATGCCTCGATCTCAGCCGGATCGGGCAGCCTGTCGGTCTGCTCCACCACTTCGCCCTCGGTATCATCCGTGGTGGTCTCCGAACCCCAGGCCACGGTGAAGACGTAGGATTTGCGCCCGTCCATGACGAAGGGCACGGTCTTGGTCGCCTCGCCGAGCGCAATCGGCAGGATGCCGGAAGCGAGCGGATCGAGGGTGCCGGCGTGTCCCGCCTTCTTGGCGGACAGGCCGCGTTTCACCACCGCGACCGCATGGGTCGAGGTCATGCCGACGCCCTTGTCGAGGATGATCCATCCATTGACGTCGCGCTTCTTCGGGCGGTCGCCGTGCGGCCTCCGCTGCGGGCGTTCTTCGCTCATCGCTTCCTACTCGCTGTCGTCGTCGGAGGTGTCGGTTGCGGGCTTGACCGTATCGCGGGCCACGCGCTCGGAGCGCAGCAGCGCGTCTATGCGCGCCGCTTCGTCGAAGCTTTCGTCGCGGCGGAAGCGCAGGTCGGGGGCGAATTTCAGGTTCACCCGGCGGGCCACCTCCTGGCGCAGGACCTTCCTGTTCCTGTCGAGGGCCTTGAGCACGGCGTCCTCGTCACGGCCGCCGAGCGGCATGACGTAGGCGGTGGCGAGCTTCAGGTCGGGGGACATGCGGACTTCGGGGATGGTGATGACATTGCGCGTCAGCACGTCGTCCTGCAGGTCGCTGCGGGAGAGAACCTCCGCGAGCGCATGGCGCACGAGCTCGGCCACGCGCTGCTGGCGCTGGGACGGCCCGGTGGTCTGTTCGAAACGTTTGGCCATTTTGACTTCTCCGGGATTGGACCGGATTACGAAAGATCATGGCAGGGTCGATCCCGGCCATCTCGATAAGAGTGGGTGTAAGCCCAACAAAGCGAGATCACCGGGCTCGTCCCGGTGATCTCGCTTTGTTCAGGTTCGTGAAGCGGCGAAGCGGAAATCAGAGCGTCCGCTTCACCTCTTCCACGCGGTAGCACTCGATGATGTCGCCGGTGCGCATGTCCTGGTAGTTCTCGAAGGCCATGCCGCATTCCTGGCCGGACGTGACCTCGCGGGCATCGTCCTTGAAGCGCTTGAGCTGCGAGAGCTTGCCTTCGTGGATGACCACGTTGTCGCGGATCAGGCGGACATGGGCGCCGCGCTGGACCACACCGTCGAGGACGCGGCAGCCCGCGACCTTGCCGACCTTGGACACGTTGAACACCTCGAGGACCTGCGCCTCGCCGAGCCGCTCTTCGCGGAGCGTCGGAGCGAGCAGACCGGACATGGCCGCCTTCACGTCATCCACGAGGTCGTAGATGATGTTGTAGTAGCGGATCTCGATGCCGGCCCGTTCGGCCGCCTCGCGCGCTTCCTTGTGGGCGCGCACGTTGAAGCCGAGGATGATGGCGCCCGAGGCTTCCGCCAGGGTCACGTCCGATTCCGAGATGCCGCCGACGCCGGCCTGAACCACACGGGCTCCGACCTCCTCGTTGCCGACCTTCTCGAGCGCACCCACGATCGCTTCCGCCGAGCCCTGTACGTCCGCCCGGACCACGAGCGGGAATTCCTTGCGGCCCGCTCCGGCCTTGAGATCGCGCATCATGTCGACGAGCGTGCGTCCGGCCGAACCCAGGCGGGCCGCCTGACGCTCGCGCTTCTGGCGAGTACGGTACTCGGTGACCTCGCGGGCACGGGCCTCGGACTCGACCACCGCCACGCGGTCGCCAGCTTCAGGCGTGCCGTTGAAGCCCAGCACCTCGACCGGGACGGAGGGACCGGCCTCCTTCACGTTCGCACCGAGATCGTTGATCAGGGCACGCACGCGACCCCATTCGGCGCCGGCCACGACGATGTCGCCGGTATGGAGCGTGCCGCGCTGCACGAGCACGGTCGCCACGGGACCGCGGCCGCGATCGAGCTTGGCTTCGATGACGGTGCCTTCCGCCGAGCGCTCCGGATTGGCCTTGAGATCGAGGATCTCGGCCTGGAGCTGGAGGCCTTCGAGCAGCTCGTCGAGGCCCTGGCCGGTCTTGGCCGACACCTCGAACTCGAGCGTCTCGCCGCCCATCGACTCCACGACGATGGAGTGCTGCAGCAGCTCGGTGCGGACCCGCTGCGGGTTGGCATCGGGCTTGTCCACCTTGTTGATCGCCACGATCAGCGGCACGCCGGCCGCCTGGGCGTGGGTGATCGCCTCGACGGTCTGCGGCATGACGCCGTCATCGGCCGCCACCACGAGCACGACGATATCGGTCACCTTGGCGCCGCGGGCGCGCATGGCCGTGAAGGCCGCGTGGCCGGGCGTATCGATGAAGGTTATCTTGCCGCCGAGCGGCGAGGCCACCTGATAGGCGCCGATATGCTGCGTGATGCCGCCGGCTTCGCCGGAAACCACGTTGGTCTTGCGGATTGCATCGAGCAGCGAGGTCTTGCCGTGGTCGACGTGGCCCATGATGGTCACGACCGGTGGGCGCGACTCAAGGTTCTCGTCCACGTCCGGCGTATCGAAGAGACCTTCCTCGACATCCGATTCCGCGACGCGCTTCACCGTATGACCGAGCTCTTCCGCGACGAGCTGCGCGGTATCGGCGTCGATCACGTCGGTGATCTTGTGCATCTGTCCCTGCTTCATCAGGAACTTGATCACGTCCACGGCGCGCTCCGACATGCGGTTGGCGAGCTCCTGGATGGTAATCGTCTCGGGGATCGTTACTTCGCGGGCGATCTTTTCCTTCTGCTCCACCTGACGGTGGCCCATGAGGCGCTGATTGCGGCGACGGAAGGAGGCGAGCGAACGGGTGCGCTCCTCCTCGCCCGAGGTCGCATTGGCCAGGGTCAGACGGCCGCGGCGTTTTTCCTCGCCGGGGGCAACCTTGGGCGTCTTCGGCAGAGCCGCGGGCTTGGCCGCGACGCCGGGACGGCGGATGGTGCGTGCACCCTCCTCATCATCCACGTCGACGGCGCGAGCCGCGACCGGTGGAGCCGTGCGGACGTTGGGCTTCGCCGTTTCCGGATCGGGCGCGACCGGCGCGGCAGGGCGCGCCATGTGGTTCAGGCTCGGCGGACGGCCTCCCATGGTGCCGCCACCGCTGCGCGGACCGCCATAACCGCCGGGACGGGGGCCGGAGGGACGGGGGCCATCACCGCGTGGACGATCCGAACGGGGGCCGTCGAAACGGCCGCCATCCTGGCGCGGGGCGCCGGGACGGGCTGCCGGGGCAGATCCTTGCGCCGGACGCGGCGGAGCGGCCTCTTCGCCCAGACGGCGGCGGGCCTCGTCCTCGGCGCGGCGCTTGCGCTCCTCGTCCTGACGGCGGCGCTCGTCCTCTTCGCGCTTGCGGGCTTCGGCCGCTTCGCGCTCCTTGGCCTCGGCAGCCTCGCGCTCGGCGCGGCGGACCGCTTCCTCGGCTTGGCGGCGACGCTCCTCCTCATCCCGGCGACGGGCGTCGACCAGCGCGTTCATGCGCGCATCGCGCTCCTGCTCGGAGAGCGTCTGCAGCACCATGCCGCCGGAGCGGGGAGTGTTCGGAGCAGGTCTTTGCGGACGGCCGCCCTGAGCCGGGACGGCTGGCTTCGAAGCGGGAGCGGCAGGTTTGGGCGCGCTCGCGGGCGCCGCGGCCTGTTGTGGCGCGGGCCTTTCATCCTTGGCCCCACTACCGGGGCCGACAGCAGGGCGACGCTTGACGGTCTCCACCACGACCGACTTGGACCGACCATGGGAGAAGCTTTGGCGCACCGTGCCTTGCTCGACGGGTCGCTTCAGAGACAGCGTCTTGGACGACACATGGAGAGTCTTGTCGCCCTGGTTTTTCGTATCACTCATTCCGCCTCAGTTCCTGCGGGTTTCAAAATCGTGGGTTCGCCGGTCTCGTTACCGAGGCCAGTTTGATCGGCGCCGATGCCGCGATAGGAGCGGTAACGATGCCAGCGGTTCAGAAAGCCGTCGCTCCCAGCGCCCGCGACGAGGGCAGCATGTATCACATGTGACCGGCCTAATGCCAAATCCAATTCGTCAATCGACAATTCTTGGATGACCGGAAAGCTAGATATTGCCTCGCCGAGGCGTTTTCGCAACTGGTTCGCCAATTTTCTTCGCCCATCTTCGGCCGCCTCTGCGGCATGAATAAGGGCAACGATGGGCTTATCCGTGATCGCCGACTCGACCTTGAAGAAGCCTGTGATGACCGTGCCCGCCTTGTTGGCGAGGGCCAGACCCTGGCGAAGATCGTCCCGGAGAAGACGTTCGATATCCTGTGCCAGGGTCTCCGGAGCCCTGGCCTCGGTCTTGAAGGCGCGGGAGAAGAGGCGACGTTTAGCCGCCTCTGCCACCCTATCGGCGCGAGCCGTGACCCAGACGCCGCGGCCCGGCAGCTTGTGCCTGAGATCGGGCACGACCTGATGGTCGGGCCCGAGGACAAAGCGGATCAGCTCCGCGGGGCTCTTCGCCTCGCGGGTGACGATGCAGGTGCGCTCCGGTTCATGCCGCGGCACGGGTGCTGACCTCGCTTTGCCATAGCCGTGTTAGGACGGCTGAGCCTCGGTCTCGGCCTCTTCGGCCGATCCCTCGGTCTCCACCGTCTCTTCCGGCTGTTCGATCCAGCCCGCCTTCACGCGGGCGGCCATGATCATGTTCTCCGCGTCAGTGCGGGAGACGTCGAAGCCGTCGAGCGCGCCCTTGTAGCGGGTCGCCTCGGCGCCGCGGCCCTCCGTCCAGCCGACGAGATCGTCGGTGGCGCAGCCGGCCAGATCCTCGACATTCTTGATATCGTTCTCGCCGAAGGCCACCAGCATGGCGGTGGTGACGCCGTCGATCTCCTTCAGATCGTCGGAGACGCCCAGTTCCTTGCGGCGGGTCTCGTTCTCGGCCTCGATTCGGGACAGATATTCCTGAGCGCGGCTCTGAATCTCGGCGGCCGTATCCTCGTCGAAGCCCTCAATGGAGGCGACTTCGGAAGGTTCCACATAGGCGATTTCCTCGACCGAGCGGAAGCCTTCCGAGGCCAGGAGCTGGCCCACGACCTCGTCCACGTCGAGGGCGTTCATGAACAGCTCGGTACGCTCGGCGAATTCCTTCTGACGGCGCTCGGATTCTTCGGCCTCGGTGAGGATGTCGATGTCCCAGCCGGTGAGCTGCGAGGCGAGACGCACGTTCTGGCCGCGACGGCCGATGGCGAGCGAGAGCTGGTCGTCGGGCACCACCACCTCGATGCGATCGGCCTCCTCGTCGAGCACCACCTTGACCACTTCCGCGGGCTGGAGCGCGTTGACGATGAAGGTCGCCTGATCTGGGGACCAGGGAATGATGTCGATCTTCTCGCCCTGCAGCTCGCCGACCACCGCCTGGACGCGGGAGCCGCGCATGCCGACGCAGGCGCCGACCGGGTCGATGGAGGAATCGCGCGAGGTCACGGCGATCTTGGCGCGGGAGCCCGGATCGCGGGCGACGGCCTGCACCGAGACGATGCCGTCATAGATCTCCGGCACTTCGGAGGCGAAGAGCTTCGCCATGAACTGCGGGTGGGTGCGCGACAGGAAGATCTGCGGCCCTCTCGCCTCGCGACGCACGTCGAAGAGATAGGCGCGGATGCGGTCGCCCGGACGGAAGGTCTCGCGCGGAATGAGCTCGTCGCGGCGGATGATGGCCTCGCCACGGCCGAGATCGACGATCACGTTGCCATATTCGACGCGTTTGACCGCGCCGTTCACGACCTCACCGATGCGGTCCTTGTATTCCTGATACTGGCGGTCGCGCTCGGCGTCGCGCACCTTCTGCACGATCACCTGCTTGGCCGACTGGGCCGCGATGCGACCAAAATCGAAGGGCGGCAGGGTGTCGGCGATCACGTCGCCCACCTGGGCGGCCGGGTTGTGGCGGGTGCGGGCCTCCGAGAGGGTGATCTCGCGTGAATCGTTCTCCACCGCGCCGTCCTCGACCACGAGGAGGTGGCGGGCCAGGCGCAGCTCGCCGGTCTTCGGGTTGATCTCCGCATGGATGTCGGTCTCGGCGCCGTAGCGGGACCGGGCTGCCTTGGCGATGGCGTCCGCCATGGCGTCGAGCACGATCTGCTTGTCGATCACCTTCTCGCGCGCGACCGCATCGGCGATCTGCAAGAGTTCAAGCCTGTTGGCGCTGATAGCCATCGAGGTCGCTCCTTAATTCGGTTTCTTCTGATCGGATGGGTCCTGCGGCTCGTCAGGCGCTTCGACCACATCGATGTCTTCGTCAAGATCGTCCGTGGTCGGCGCCGTTCCGCGGCGCAGCGATTCACGGATCAGCTCGTCGGTGAGAACGAGGTGCGCCTCGCCGAGATCCGTCAGGGGGACGCGGGCGATAGGCTCAAGGCCCTCCTTCACGTCCGGCAGCTCGATCACGAGCATCCCGTCCTCCACGCCCCGGAGGAAGCCCCGGAAGCGCTTGCGGCCCTCAACCGGCACCGCCATCTCCACTTTCGCCTCGTAGCCGCTCCAGCGCTCGAAGTCGCTGATGCGCACGAGCGGTCGGTCGATCCCCGGCGAAGAGATCTCCAGGTGATAGGCCGTGGCGATCGGATCCTCAAGATCGAGGACCGGCGAAATCGCCCGGCTCACGGTCTCGCAATCGGTCACCGACATGGTGCCGTCCGGCCTCTCGGCCATGATCTGCACGGTGCATCCATTCGCGCCGGTGACCCGCACCCGCACGAGATTGAAGCCCAGATCCTCGATCACGGGCTCGACGATGGCAGCCACACGGGCGGCGACGCCGTTTTCAGTGATCAGCCGCTTGTCGCGTTCGTTCGTCATGGCTCTCCGCACGCTCCGGCCTTCAAGCAATAAAAAAGAGCGGACCCCGGGGGGCCCACTCTCGACCAGCAGCTTGACGCTGCAACCAGAGCTGACATCAGAGATATACCGATTCAAGTCAAAAAATGCAAGGGTCCTGTCGGCATCCCGTGATCACGGGACCGATCGTCGGCACCTCCGGAAAGCTACGCTATCGTGGCTTGTCTTAAGCTATGATAGGCAGGGCCTCCTTCGGAGGATCATGCCTTGAAGATGTCGCGCCTCGTTCTGCTCGGGATCGTGCTGCTGGCAGCCGCGGCAGCCTATTGGCGCCTCGGCCGGCCGCCGGAGGTCTCCGTCGTTTCTCCGAGGCGCGGAGACGCGGCCGAGATCGTCTATGCGACCGGTGTCGTGGAGCCGCGCACCTGGGCCAAGGTGGCGCCTCTCCTGCGGGAACGGATCGTCGAGCTGTGCAATTGCGAGGGCGAGTCGGTGGAACGGGGAGCGGTGCTCGCTCGCCTGGACAGCCGTCAGCCGGAAGCCACGTTGGCGGAATTGAAGGCACGGCAGAAGCTGACGGCAGCGGATTACGAACGGATCGCCGCTCTGGTGGAGCGCCGTGTGGCCAGCGATCAGGCCCTCGACCGAGCCCGCAGCGAACTCGGCCAGATCGAAGCCCTCATCGCAGGCCAGGAGACGCGGCTCGAGTCCTACGTCCTGCGGGCGCCCATGAGCGGGGTCGTCCTGCGCCAGGACGGGGAGGTGGGGGAGGTGGCCGAACCCGGGACGGTGCTGTTCTGGGTTGGAGAGCCCAAGCCCCTGCAGATCGAGGCCGACGTGAACGAGGAGGATATTCCACGCGTCGCGGTCGGCCAGCGCGCCGTTCTCAAGGCCGACGCCTTTCCGGACCAGGTTCTCGAAGCGAAAGTCGACTCGATCACGCCGAAGGGCGATCCGATCGCCAAGACCTATCGGGTTCATTTGGCCCTGCCGGACGACACGCCCCTGCGCATCGGCATGACCGTGGAGGTGAACGTGATCGTCCGGGTCGAGCCCAGCGCCCTCCTGGTTCCCGCCAATGCCCTGCGTGGCGGCAATCTTTTCGTGCTGGACGGCGACGTGGCCCGCAAGCGCGAGGTAAAGGTCGGCATCCGTGGCGCCAGCAACACGCAGGTTCAGCAGGGCCTTGCCGAGACAGATCGGGTGATAGCCCCTTACCCGGACGATCTCGCCGATGGGGCGCAGGTCGCGGAAAGACGAGGCTGACATGCGTCTCATCCTCGAACTCGCCCTGACCCACATCGCCGGACGCGGCCGGCAGACCGTCGTGGCGATCCTCGGTGTCGCTCTCGGCGTCGGCTTCTCCATCGCCATGGCGGCTTTGATGCAGGGGACCGAGAAGGACTTCATCGCCCAGCTCGTCGACACCATGCCTCATGTCCAGATCACCGACGAGCACCGCGCCCCACGCCGGCAGCCAGCGGAGGACCTGTTCGCCGCGGCACAGTTCGCGGGCCTGCGTCCGAGGGAGGATCGCCGGGGCATTCTCAATCCTGCCGCCGCCACAGCCTCCTTAAGGGCCTGGGTGCCGGGCCGCCTGGCGCAGAGCCTGCGGACACAGGGCGTGGTGCGCTACGCAGGACGGGACGTGGGCGTCACCGTGATCGGCATCGAGCCGGAGATGGAGGCTCAGGTCTCGTCTGTCGCCGGGGATTTCGTCGAAAGCAGCTTCGATGCGCTTCGGGCCGGCGGGAACAACATCATCGTGGGCGACCGCCTTGCGCAGCGGCTCGGCGCGTCGACGGGTACGACGATCCAGGTCGTTGCGCCGACCGGCCAGTCGCGAGGGTTCAGAATCGTCGGACAGTTTCACACCGGCACCAACGCCCGCGACGAAGGCGAGACCTATGTGCTGCTCAAGAATGCGCAGATCCTGAGCGAGCGCCCCAATGCCATCAACGACATCCGCCTGCGCCTCGACGACCCCGAGGCCGCACCCCAGGTCGCCCGTCAGGCGGAAGCCGAGCTCGGCTACAAGGCGGTGCCCTGGCAGGAGGCGAACGAATCGCTTCTGGAAGCCTTGGTGGTGCGCAATGTGGTCATGTACACGGTGGTGGGCGCGATCCTGCTGGTGGCCGGTTTCGGCATCTTCAACATCATCTCCACCATCACCCACGAGAAGGCGCGCGACATTGCGATCCTGAAGTCGCTCGGCTTCACGCAAGGTAACATGCGCCGGCTATTTTTGATCGAGGGCCTGGCATTAGGTTTCGCCGGTTCGGTGGTCGGTTGGCTCTTGGGCTTTCTCCTCTGCTTTGCCCTGTCGCAGGTTGAGTTCAAGGTCTCGGGTGCAGCCATCGGCCGCGAGATGACCAACCTGCCCCTGTTCTGGTCGCCCTGGCATTATCTCATTGCGGCGGGCTTCGCCCTCGCGTCGGCGGGTGTCGCAGGCTATCTCCCGGCACGCCAGGCAGCACGGCTCAATCCGGTCGACATCATCCGGGGAGCCACATGACCTGGCTGATCGAAGCTGATTATCTCACCCGTATCCTGCCCGCCACCGTGCCGGTGACACTGGTGCGCGACGTGTCGATGACCGTCGGCGAGCGGGAGTTCATCGCCATCACCGGCCCGTCCGGCTCCGGCAAGTCCTCGCTCCTCTACCTGCTGGGCCTTCTTGACCGCCCGACCAGCGGCAGCCTCAAGATCGCCGGTCAGGACACGTCTGTCCTGGACGACAACGCACTCGCGCGGCTGCGGCTTGAGATGCTGGGATTCGTGTTTCAGTTTCATTTCCTGCTGCCGGAATTTTCGATTCTTCGAAACGTGGAACTTCCCATGCGCAAGGCGGGCCGTCTGTCGGCCGCCGAAATGCACGATCGCGCAGCGGGGCTTCTGGAGGATCTCGGTCTCGCCGGCCATCTCGACAAAAGGCCTGACCAGCTCTCCGGCGGTCAGCGTCAAAGAGTTGCCGTGGCCCGCGCTCTCGCCAACGATCCTCATGTCGTCCTGGCCGATGAGCCGACAGGCAGCCTCGACAGCAAGAGCTCGGAGCAGGTGTTCCAGATCCTGCGGGACCTCGTGCATAAGCGCGGCAAGACGGTGATCGCCGTCACGCATGACATGGAGATTGCGGCGCGGGTGGACCGGCGCATTCATCTCGTCGACGGCAAGGTGGTGAGCGACGAGCGTGCAGCTCGGGCTCCCGTCTGACGATCAGACCCGCACGAAGGTCAGGTAGCTCGGAACCCGGCCTTCGCGGATAGCCTTGGCCTCGTAACGGGTGCCCGGCCAGCCCTCATAGGGCTTGCGCCAGTCGTCGGCGCGGGTGGCGGTCCAGCGGAAATGCGGGGAACGTAAAGCTCGGGCGAGCACCCAGCCGATGTAATCGTCGATGTCGCTGGCAAAGCGCAGCTCGGCGCCGGGCTTCATCACGCGCGCGAGCAGATCGAGGGTCTCGTCGGAGACGAGGCGGCGCTTGCGCTGCCGGCGCTTCGGCCAGGGATCGGGATAGAGGATATAGACCCGGTCGAAAGAGGCGTCGGGCAGGGTCGGCAGCAGGTCGGTAACGTCGTCGTCCCAGACGCGGACATTGTCGAGGCGCTCGTGCTCAATCATGGCCAAGAGCTTCGCCATGCCGTTCACGAAGGGCTCGCAACCGATGAAGTTGACGTCGCGATGGGCACGGGCCTGGGCGGCGAGATGCTCGCCGCCGCCGAAGCCGATCTCAAGCCAGGTTTCCCGCGCCTGTGGGTTGGGAAACTGACCCGTGAGATCGCTGCTGGGAACCACGCGGATTGCGGGCAGCAGGTTCTGGACCAGCTCGTCCTGGCCGGCACGAAGCTTCTTGCCTTTGCGGCGCCCGAAGAAGGCACCGGCCCGTTCGGAGGCTTCGCTCATCGGACACATGCTCCTGAAGAAACCTTAGTCTGGTTCATAGAGGCCCGGCACATTGACCGGATCATACATTGAGAGCCGGCTCCTTTCGGGGACCGGCTCTTTTTAAGAAGTCTCACTGCAGCCGAAGCAGGTTCGGCCTGCCGGAGAAGCTGTTAGCGGAACGCCGCCTTGAGACGGTCGGCAAGGTCCGTGCGCTCCCAGGAGAAGCCGCCGTCGGCGTCCGGCTTGCGGCCGAAATGGCCATAGGCCGAGGTGCGGGCATAGATCGGCTTGTTGAGGCCGAGATGGGTGCGGATGCCGCGGGGCGAGAGGTCCATGGCGTCCATGAGAACGGCTTCGAGCTTGCCCTCGTCCACCTTGCCAGTGCCGTGGAGGTCCACGTAGATCGACAGGGGCTTCGCCACGCCGATGGCGTAGGAAAGCTGCAGGGTGCAGTTCTCGGCGAGACCCGCCGCCACCACGTTCTTGGCGAGATAGCGCGCGGCGTAAGCGGCCGAGCGGTCCACCTTGGTCGGATCCTTGCCGGAGAAGGCACCGCCGCCGTGAGGAGCCGCGCCGCCATAGGTGTCGACGATGATCTTGCGCCCGGTGAGGCCGCAATCGCCGTCGGGACCGCCGATCACGAACTTGCCGGTGGGGTTCACGTGCCAGATGGTCTGGGCCGAGATCCAGCCCTCGGGCAGGGTCTGGCGGATGTAAGGCTCGACGATGGCGCGCACGTCGTCGGAGGAGAGGCTCTCGTCCAGGTGCTGCGTGGACAGAACGATCTGGGTCGCCGCGACGGGCTTGCCGTTCTCGTAGCGCACCGTGACCTGGCTCTTGGCGTCCGGGCCGAGCTTGGCCGCGTCGCCGACCTTCGCTTTACGGGCAGCGGTCAGGTTCTCGAGGATCTTGTGGGCGTAGTAGATCGGCGCCGGCATCAGCTCGGGCGTCTCGTTGCAGGCATAGCCGAACATGATGCCCTGGTCGCCCGCGCCTTCGTCCTTGTTGCCGGCGGCGTCGACGCCCTGGGCGATATGCGCCGACTGGGCGTGGAGATAGACCGAAACGTCGGCGTTCTTCCAGTGGAAGCCTTCCTGCTCGTAGCCGATGTCCTTGATGGCGTCGCGGGCGAGCTGGATTACTGTGTCCTTGGTGATGGAATCGGGGCCGCGCACCTCGCCGGCGATGACGACGCGGTTGGTGGTGGCGAGCGTCTCGCAGGCCACGCGGGCTTCCGGCTCGGCGGCCAGATAAGCGTCGACGACGGCATCCGAGATCCGGTCGCAGACCTTGTCCGGATGCCCCTCGGAAACCGACTCGCTCGTGAAAAGATAGCTCGAACGCCGCACGATGGAATTCCTTCAGGCAATAGAAATCGGTGCCTGCAGTTCGATACAGGCTTCAAAACATGCTCATGCCGCAGGCTGAAAGAAAGGTCAAGCGAACGCGTTCTTTATGCCGAACGCTCTACCTCTTCTTGAGAGGCGAGCGCGGTCACGAGCTGGACGATGCTTTTACGGACCTTCGGGCTCTTGATGCTGGCGAAGGTCCGGACGAGCTGCAGGCCTTCAGGAGTCGACATCATGTCGGCCACATAGGGAGGGGCGCCGCTTTCGGCAAAGCCGGCCTCGGCCTTGCCGGCCTTGATCCCGGCGAAAAAGAAGTCGATGTCGACATTGAGGATCTTGGCGATCTCGACGAGGCGGGCGACACTGATCCTGTTCATCCCCTTTTCGTATTTTTGGACTTGCTGGAAGGTCAGGCCGAGCATATCGCCAAGTTTTTCTTGGCTCATCCCAATCGAAACGCGGCGCATGCGCACTCTGCTTCCGATTTCCTTATCGATAGAGCCCGTCGACTTCTTCATTATAGCCTGTCCCCTCGCCAAAACTGGCGCTACGTCACGGCATGTTTTGCTTAAGGAAAGGAGGATTGGTGCCTGCGACGTGCAATCAAGATCATTAAGCAGATCGTAAGCGTGGCCGTCAAAGAAAACCTGCCCCATTCCCTATAAAGAGTAACGGGTTCCGCAACCGGAAGAGCAGCGTCGAGCACGCCTTCAACTCCCAATGGAAGTTGGTCTACGATTCGACCAAAAGGATCAGCGACGGCTGAGATCCCCGTATTGGCTGCCCTGACCAGAGGCATCCCTTCCTCGACCGCCCGCAGGCGGGCCTGGGCGAAGTGCTGATAAGGCCCTGGCGTCTGCCCGAACCAGGCATCGTTGGTCACATTGAGGATCAGATCGGGACGCGGGCCTTCGGCCAAGAGGTCGCCGGGAAAGATGGCCTCGTAGCAGATTGCCGCGGCCACCGGGGGAAGGCCCGGCACGGACAGGGTCGTGCGTTTCGCGCTCGGCTCGAACCCACCGGGAATGTGCACGAACTGGCGCAACCCTGCGGCCCGGATGAGGGCATCGAGGAATTTCGGCACGTATTCGCCGAAGGGCACCAGATGGACCTTGTCGTAGGCGCTAAGAATCGTGCCCTTGTCGTCGATCACCTGAATGGCGTTGTAGAATTTGCCGGCCGCCTCGCCCGGCAGAGGATCGTCCATGCGGGCGGCACCCGTGACGAGCACGGAACCCGGCCCGAGCAATGCGGCGATCTGCGCGAGCGAGCCAGGATCGCGATGGAGCAGGAAGGGAAAGGCCGATTCCGGCCAGATGACATGCGTCGGTGCGGCAGTGCCGCCGTCTCGAGCGGGGCTTGCGCTCAAGCCCAGGTAGCGCCGCATGATGGCGTCCCGGTTGCGCGGGTTGAACTTGGCGTCCTGCGGCAGGTTGGGCTGCATGATCCGCAGGCGCACATTCTCGATCGTGCCTGATGCCTCGGAGGGAACGCGCCAGAAGCCGAAGGCCGCCAGGCCGAGAAGCAGACTCGCCGCGATGCCGGGCGCCGTCCAGCGGGCCTGCATCGTCCTTCCCGTGAGAAGGACCGCGGGTGCGGCGCAGATGGCGATGCTCAGGAAGGTCAGGCCGTAGAGGCCCACCAGCGAGGCCGTCTGCATCAGCCAGAGATCCTGGCCGAGCGCCATACCGGGATTGTTCCAGGGAAAGCCGGTGAAGAGGTGGCCCCGTAAGACTTCGCTGATGGTCAGGCCGAAGGCGAAGGCGAGAATCCGCCAGGCATCGGGCAGCCAGAACAGGCGGGCGAGTGCGAAACCGAAGGCGGTGAAGAAGGCGAGCAGGGCGGGCAGGCCCAGGACGCCGAAGGGCATGGCCCAGGCGAAAAGATCCGCCTCCACGAGAAAGGCCGCGCCGAGCCACCAGAGCCCGGCGACGAAATAGCCGAAGCCCCAGAACCAGCCGAGAAGGGCGGCGGATTTGAATGGAGCCCAACGGGAGGGCATCCCGATCGCAGTGCCGTCGAGAAGCCAGATGGCTGGAGCAAGGGACACGACCAGGGCCGGCAGGAAGCCGAAGGGCGGCATGGCGAGGGCGCCAACCGCGCCTGCTGCGAAGGCCACAAGCCACCGGCGCCAGCCTCGCAGGAGGCTGACGCGCTTCGCCAGGAGGCTCATTCCGCGGCAGCGCTTTCAGGGCGCGGCGTGACCGGTTTTCTCTCGCTGATTTCCACCTCCGTAGAGGCTGGGATGCGGCGATGGACGCGCAACCGCTTCACGCGCCGCGGATCGGCGTCCAGGACCTCGAATTCCAGGCCCCACGGTCCCTCGATCACCTCGCTGCGGGACGGGACGCGTCCGGCGAGGGTCACGATGAAGCCGCCGATCGTATCGATATCCTCGGCGCCCTCCTCCTCGGTGAGATCGAGGCCCAGCACATCCTTGACCTCGTCGAGGCTGGCGCGGGCATCGGCGATGTAGGTGCCGTCGGCGGCCGGCACGATGGTGAGGGTGGAATCCTCGTCGTGCTCGTCCTCGATGTCGCCCACCACCATCTCGACCAGGTCCTCGATGGAGACGAGGCCGTCGGTGCCACCATATTCGTCGATCACCAGAGCCATGTGCGTGCGGGTCGCCTGCATGCGCACCAAAAGGTCGATGGCCGGCATGGAGCGCGGCACGAACAGGACCGGACGCAGGATATTGGCGGAGGAGAGCGCCATCGACAGGTCGATCTGGCCGAGGCTCGGCCGGGGAGCCTCCGCGCCCGACGCCGATTCCGAGGCGCCGCCATCGGCCCGCATGGCGATGAAATCGAGGAAGTCGCGGATATGGACCATGCCCTTGGGATCGTCCAGGGTCTCACCATAGACCGGCAGGCGGGAATGGCCGGCCGTGCGGAATAGGCTCAAGAGCTCGCCCAGATTGGTGTCGGCCGCCACCGCCACGATGTCGGCACGGGGCACCATCACATCTTCCACCCGGATCCGGTGGAAGGAGAGCACGTTCTTAAGCATCGCCCGCTCCTGGGGCGAGAAATCCGTGTCCTCGACAGTTTCTGCCAGGACATCTTCAAGATCGTGGCGGATGGAATCGCGGGGTTTCAGGCCGAGACGGGTCAAAACCCGGTCGTACCAGTGGTCGCGTGTGTCGTCTGTCTCGGTGAGGGTTCGGACAGGTCGGTCGCTACGACTTCGATCTTCGTTCATTGCAGTGGGTTGTCAGCCGTTCATGCTGCCATATCGCGATAGGGATCGGCGATGCCAAGGGTGGCGAGCGCCTTTACCTCAAGACCTTCCATGATCTCCGCCTCCGCCTCGACCTCGTGGTCGTAGCCGAGGAGATGCAGGACTCCATGGACGATCAAATGGGCAAAATGATGCGCGAGCTCCTTGGATTCCTCCTCGGATTCGCGCACCAGGGTTTCGTAGGCTAAAGCAATATCGCCCAAATAGCGAGGGCCAGTCGCACCCGGTTGCTCGGGAGCCGGGAAGGAGAGCACGTTGGTGGGCTTGTCCTTGTTCCGCCAGGTGCGGTTCAGCTCCTGGATCTGAGCATCGTCGGTGAGCATGACGCTCGCCTCGAAATCGCCGTCCGCCTCGTAGGTTACGGCGAGCGCGGCTTGAGCCGCCTTCCGGGCCAGGGCCTCTGCGTCCTCGAGGCGGTCCCAGTCGCCCGCCTCGATCATGATGTCGAGCTCGATCACGGCCTGCGGTCCCGATAATCCTGGCGCGGCTGCTCCGGCGGCGCCTCGCGGGCCGCCTTGTCGTAGGCCGTCACGATCCGACGCACGAGGTCGTGGCGCACCACGTCGGCTTCCTTGAAGGTGACGCGGGCGATGCCCTCGACTCCGTTCAGGATGCGCACCGCCTCGACCAGGCCCGATTTCTGGCCGGGCGGCAGGTCGATCTGCGTCGGATCGCCGGTGACGATCATCCGCGAGCCCTCGCCGAGGCGGGTCAGGAACATCTTCATCTGCATCGATGTGGTGTTCTGCGCCTCGTCGAGCAGCACCAGGGCGTTGGTGAGCGTGCGCCCGCGCATGAAGGCGAGCGGCGCGATCTCGATCATGCCGGTCTGCAGACCGCGATCCACGTGGCGCGCCTCCATGAAGTCGTAGAGCGCGTCGTAGATCGGGCGAAGATACGGATCGACCTTCTCGCGCATGTCGCCGGGCAGGAAGCCGAGCCGCTCGCCCGCTTCCACGGCCGGGCGGGAGATGATCAGGCGGTCCACCTGTCCCTGTTCCAGAAGCGAGACCGCATAACCCACGGCGAGCCAGGTCTTGCCGGTGCCGGCGGGGCCCTCGGCGAAGACGAGCTCGTTTGTTTTGAGCGCCTTGATATAGGCGTTCTGGGAGGCGTTGCGTGCGCGGACCGGCCCACGCCTGCGGGTGGAGATCTGGTCGAAGGCAGTCAGTCCCGGAACGGGCGGCTCCTCGGCGGTCGGGAAGAGGCTGCCCTGCAGCGTGCTTTCCTCGATGGCGCCGTCCACGTCGCCCGGACCGAGCGCGCCTCCCTGGCGGGCATGCTCGTAGAGCCCTTCCAGGACCCGACGGGCCATCTCGGAGGCTTCGGGCGTGCCTTTGACGGTGACCCGATTGCCGTTGGCGATGGCGGTCACGTTCAGGCGCCGCTCCAGATGGGCGAGGTTCTGGTCGTATTGTCCGAAAACGAGGCTGGCGAGGCGGTTGTCGTCGAAGGTGAGGATGATTTCGGCCTCTTCGACGACGCCGGGATGCAAGCTGGTGGCGTTTCGCCCCTTTTGGGCTCGTGCGGTCACATTGTCCGCTGGGCTCAAATGCCTCTCCTCTGAATATTCGCCGCAAGGCGCGCGACGAACGAATATGGGGTCCTGACGATCAAGGATCTAGGCCGCAGCTTGGCTGCCAGGACCGACCCATTCTCCGAACAGGCTGTTGGAGCCGGCCTGCGTGATCCGCACCGTCACGATCTCGCCGACGGCGTGGCGGTCGGTCTCGATCTGCACGGCCTGCAGATAGGGCGACTTGCCTGCCATCTGGCCCGGATGACGACCCGGCTTCTCCAAGAGAACGTCGAGGGTCTGCCCCACGGTTCCGTGATTGAAGGCCTGCCGCTGCATTTCCAGAAGGTTCTGCAGCCGTGCCAGGCGCTCGGCCTTCACGGCCTCGGGCACCTGCGCGTCGATCTCGGCCGCCGGCGTGCCGGGGCGGGGGCTGTACTTGAACGAGAAGGAGCTGGCGAAGCCCACGTCGGACACGAGCCGCATGGTCTCCTCGAACTCGGCATCCGTCTCGCCGGGGAAGCCGACGATGAAATCGGACGAGAGCGCGAGGTTGGGCTGCGCCCTGCGGATGCGCTCGATCAGCCGGCGGTACTCGTCGCCGGTGTGCTTGCGGTTCATGACGTCGAGGATGCGGTCGGAGCCGGACTGCACCGGCAGGTGCAGGTACGGCATCACGGCCGGAAGATCCCGATGGGCGGCGATCAGCTCGTCGTCCATGTCGCGCGGATGGCTGGTGGTGTAGCGAAGCCGCGCGATGCCGGGCACCTCCGCCAGGCGATGGAGCAGACGGCCGAGCGACCAGACGGAGCCGTCGGGCCCCTCCCCGTGATAGGCGTTCACGTTCTGCCCGATCAGCGTCAGCTCGCGCACGCCCGCATCGGCCAAGCGCAGGGCCTCGTCGAGAATCTTAGACACCGGGCGCGAGACTTCCGCGCCGCGGGTATAGGGCACGACGCAGAAGGTGCAGAACTTGTCGCAGCCCTCCTGGATGGTGAGGAAGGCGGACACGCCCCGGTTCCGGATCGCGACCTTCGAGGGCTTGGGCAGGTGATCGAACTTGTCCTCGATCGGGAATTCCGTGTCGACCACGCGCTCGGCGCGCGACTTCTTCAGCAGTGCCGGCAGGTTGTGGTAGTTCTGCGGGCCGACCACCACGTCGACGGCGGGGGCGCGGCGGAGAATCTCCCTACCCTCGGCCTGGGCGACACAGCCGGCCACGACGATCTTCGTCTCCTGGCCGTGCGACTCGCGTTCCTTCTTCAATTCGCGCACCCGGCCGAGCTCGGAATAGACCTTCTCGGCGGCCTTCTCGCGGATGTGGCAGGTGTTGAGGATGACGAGGTCCGCCTCCTCCATCGCCTTGGTTTCGCTGTAGCCCTCAGTCGCCAGCATGTCCGCCATGCGCTCGGCATCGTAGACGTTCATCTGGCAGCCATAGGATTTGACGAAGACTTTTTTCACGAGATCGGCCTGTTGCGAAAGGTTGCAGCCCTGTCTTTAAGCGCTTTGGGCTTTCAAGAGAAGAGAGTCGTCCCTGTGACAGAGAGAGTCCAAGGCTTGGTGCTCTTGCTACCCTTGGTCCTTCCCCGGCTCGGCCCCGGCGTCCTGACAGGCGATGATCGAGTCGAGAAAGCCTGGAAAACGCCGGTCGAGATCGGCCCGCCGCAAGCTGATCATGCGCTTCGTACCTTCAGGACGGACATTGACCAATCCGGCCTCGCGCAGTTTCGCCAGATGATAGCTGAGACCCGTCTTGGAGCCGAGATGCAGGAACTGACTGCAGGTCATCGCGTCCTGCTCGCCCTTGGCGAGAAGCCCAATGATGGCCAGACGCGTCTCATCGCCGAGCGCCGCCAGCACATGGGCCAGCTCGATCTGATCAGCATGAGGATGAGGCAGGGATGTCATGATTCCTTAATAGGGAGTTCCCGTCAGTAGTTCAACATATCTTGAACTAGTTGTTGACAGCGGGTCAGACGAAGTTCAATTGTTCAATGAATCTTGAACAAGGTATGCGACATGAACAAGCGCATTTTCTGGCTCGCTCTCGGCACCTTCGCCATCGGGGCGGAAGGATTCGTCATTTCCTCGCTCCTCCCCCAGATCTCGGAAGACACGGGCGTCACTCTCATCGAGGCCGGTTACCTCGTGGTGGCGTTTGCCCTGGTCTACGCGACCGGCTCGCCTTTCCTGACGGCCCTTACTGCTGACCGGGACCGCCGCGCGATCCTGACGGCGAGCGCGCTCGTGTTCGCAACCGGGGCTCTCGCTGCAGCCTTTGCTCACGGCTACATCGTTCTCCTTGTCGCCAGGATCGTCATGGCCTGCGCGGCAGGGCTCTACGCCGCAACCGCTCAGGCGACAGCGGTCGCCATCTCGCATGCCGATCACCGCGCTCGGGCGATCTCCATCGTTGTCGGCGGAACGTCACTTGCCGTTGCGTTCGGGGCTCCTTTGGGAGCTTTCGTGGCCTCCTGGGCAGGCTGGAGGGGCACCTATGTGAGCATTGCCGTTGCAGGTGTGACTGCTGCTGTCACGATCCGCCTCATGCTGCCGGGAGGGTTACGGGGAACGAAGATGCCGCTCAGGAGCCGCTTCGAGGTTCTGTCACAGCCCGGGATTCTTCCGACGCTCGCGATCACGCTGCTCTACATGACCGCGGGTTTCATGGTTTTTACCTATATCGCGCCCATGACCATTCAGGCTGCCGGACTCAGCCGGTCCATGCTGCCGACCGTGCTGCTCATCTATGGCAGCGGCGCTGCTTTGGGGAATTATCTCGGCGGTCAGATGGCGGACCGGTGGGGCGCGCAGCGCATGGTGATGGTTGCGATCGTTCTCAACGCGGGCATGATGCTGTTCTTTGCCCTCGTCGGGTATCTGCCGGCCGGATGGGCGGGACCGGCTTTCATCGACGCCCTGTTCCCCTGGGGCGTGATGTCATGGTCGTTCCCACCGGCTCAGGCGAGTCGGATCCTGGCGATCGCGCTAGGCAGTGCGCCCCTCGCACTCTCGCTCAACGGATCGGCGCTCTATTTCGGAGTGGCGCTCGGCTCGTTCATCGGAGGTCTGGTGTTGCGATACGCAACCGTGAGAGATCTCGGCTGGGTGGCCGCCCTATTCCTGATCTCCGCGCTCGCTTTGTTCGGACTGGGAAGAACCCGCGTGGCAAGTCCCCAGGTGGCTTGCCCTTTGAAGGATTGAGAAACCTGCTGGTCAGTCTCACTCCCGAAAAGCGCCCTCGACGGGAGCCGACAATTCCGCATCGGCAGCCAGGATTTCGGAAACGACCTTCGCGAAGGCTGGGCGCGCGCTGAGCCGCGGGTACCAGCCGGCAAGGGCCTCATGTCCCCTCAGCGATGGACCACCAAGACGGCGGGTCCAGAACACGGCCATGAAGATGGAAATATCGGCGGCCGAGAAGGCGCCGCAGAGATAATCCCTGCCCTGGAGCGCACGGTCCAGTTGCGCGAAATAGCCGGCGAGAACCGGCTCGGATTCCTTAGCTTTCGCTTCCTTCGCGTGCCAGCGCTCCAGGTCGTCCGGCTTCGGCTCGGTGCGGTGCATCAGGAAGCGCAGCGGGATCAGCATGACCTCGTCGCCGAACACGTCGAAGAGCCGGCATCGGGCCCGCTCCTGGGCTGTCTTCGGAAAGAGCGCCGGATCCGGATAGGCGTCTTCCAGGTATTCGAGGATCACCGTCGAATCGTAGAGGGACAGATCCCCATCGACGAGGACCGGGACCTGTCCCTTGGGATTGATGGCGAGCACGTCCAGGTTCTTGGGGCCGTAGCCCTTCGTCTGGGTGAACGGCACCAGGATCTGCTCGAAGGGCAGTCTCTTCTCATGAAGCGCGATCTCGACCTTGCGGGAAAAGAGGCTTAACGGGCCGGAATAGAGCTTCATCGGGGTGCCTTTCGGGGATGTCATCGGGTGAAGGTGGTCGGCAGATGATCCTGCCAGGAGGTGGCATTCAAGCCTTCCACATCGGCCCGTGACAACCCGATATCGGCGAGCGCCCGGTCGTCCAACATGTACAACTCCTTCGAGGTCCGGCGCCGGTCGAGCCATGACTCGAACCGCAGAAGGATCTCGAGCAGGGTGGTCCTGCGCTCGCGATGGGCGGTGTGAAGCCCAAGATTTGCTGTGGCATGTCCAATCGCCATGGCGGGTCTCCTTCAATTGCGTTTCATTGAAGAGAAATGTGCTCCTGTGATAGGTTATAAGCAAACGAGAAGTTCTTGAGCCATGCCCAAGGAAAACTTGGGCAGTAAATCCCGGATCCGCCATGTCCCGCCGACGCCTTCCGCCGCTCAATGCCCTGCGTGCCTTCGAGGCCGCGGCCCGCCATCTGAACTTCGAGAAGGCGGGCGACGAGATCGCCGTCACGGCGAGCGCCGTGGGCCAGCAGGTGAAAGCCCTGGAGGCCTGGCTCGGGCGCCCCCTCTTCGTGCGCCAGCCGAGCCGCGGCGTGGCGCTGACGCCGCTGGGCGAGCATTATGCCGCCTCCCTGTCCGACATCCTCGACCGGCTCGACAACGCGACCGCGCAGGCTTTGCGCTCCGACCGCTCCAATGTGATCACGGTAAGTTCCATGCCGAGCTTCGCCGCCGGCTGGCTCATTCCCCGGCTGGGCTCCCTCAAGGCGCAGCATCCCGACCTGGAGGTGCGGGTCTCGGTCGATACGCGCCTGACGGATTTCGCCCGCGAGGACGTGGACGTGGCGATCCGCTTCGGAAGGGGAAACTATCCTGGGTTGCGCTCGGACCTGCTGATGGAGGAATTCTTCTTCGCGGTCTGCAGCGCGTCGCTGCTGAACGATCCTGCGCGCCCCCTGAAAGAGCCGGCGGATCTGCGCTATCACACCTTGCTGCACGAGGCCGTCGAGAGCATTCCCGACTACACCACCTGGGATCGCTGGCTCGCGACCGTGGGCGTGACTGGCGTCGACACCTCCCGCGGCCCGCGCTTCACCCATACCTATCTCTGTCTCCAGGCCGCAGCCTCCGGACAGGGCGTGGCGCTCGCGACCAATGTGCTGATCGGCGACTACCTGCAGGCCGGCCGCTTGGTTCAGCCTTTCCCGCAGCAGGTCAAGGGGTCCTACCAGTATTACGTGGTCTGCCCGGAAGCCACCGCCGACCGCCCGGCGCTTGCCGCCTTCCGCGCCTGGCTTCTGGAGGAGGCGAAGGCGCATGTTGCGGAGGTGGAGCGGATGTGAGCCTGCACCGTCATGGCCGGGCATGTCCCGGCCATCCCGATCAGGAGAAGCGCTGCGTCTCGACGAAGCGGGATCACCGGCACAGGGCCGGTGATGACGTGGAGGTTGTTATCGAAATCACGCCGCCTTCAGCGCGCGACGCACCTCGGCCTCGGCGAAAGCCGTGGCCTGTTTGCGGTTGCCGTTGAAGGGGACCGGCTCACCCCAGGTCACGACGACGTCGAGGGGCACGCCGCGCACGAACAGCTTCAGATGGGGTGCGAGATCCATGTCGCCATACCAGGCGATGAAGGGGCGCTCGCGGCGGGTCACGGGCAGGCCGTTGCGGCGGGTGTAGGAGATGGCGAGGGGCTGCAGAAACACCCGCTCGACGCTGTCATGCATGAGGGCGGTCTGGGCGGCGCCCACGAGGGAGGAGCGGAACGGCAGGAGGCGGTTGCCGTCGCTGGTGGTGCCTTCCGCGAACAGCACGATCACCTCGCCCTTCACCAGGCGATGGGCGAGCTCGTCGTTCACCTCCGCGGTGGCCTTGCGACGCTGGCGATCGATGAAGACCGAGCGCTGGAGCCTTGCGCAAAGGCCGACCACGGGCCAGCCCTCGACTTCGGATTTCGCAATGAAGGAGAGGGGGTGAAGCGAGCCGATGACCGGAATGTCGAGCCAGGAGACGTGGTTCGACAGCACGATGGTCGGCGCATCGGTTGGCGGCGTGCCCCGCTCGATCACGCGCACGTTGAAAAGAGCGAGAAGGATCCTGTGAAACCACACGGGCAGCACATGAAACACCGACGACCAGCCAAAGCGCAGGGCCAGCATCTGCAAGGGCACGAGCACGAGGCTGCACAGGCCGAGAAGCAGGAGCCTGAAGGCGACGCCGATTCTCGTCACGCGTCGTCCTTGTCCAGCGGCACCGCGTAGAGTTCGAGCCGGTGATAGACGACCTTGTAGCCGAGCCTCTTGGCGATCTCGTTCTGCAGCGCCTCGATCTCCTCGGAGCGGAACTCGATCACGTCGCCCGTCTCGAGATTGATGAGATGGTCGTGGTGCTCCCGCGCAGCCTGCTCGTAGCGCGAGCGCCCGTCGCGGAAATCGAGCCGCTCGAGAATGCCCTCGGTCTCGAACAGTTTCACCGTGCGATAGACCGTCGAAAGCGAGATGCGGTCGTCCACCTCGGCCGCACGCCGGTGCAGCTCCACCACGTCGGGGTGATCCTCGG
The DNA here is from genome assembly GCA_000517005.1 of Microvirga lupini. Classification (GTDB taxonomy): domain Bacteria; phylum Pseudomonadota; class Alphaproteobacteria; order Rhizobiales; family Beijerinckiaceae; genus Microvirga; species Microvirga lupini. The sequence continues at coordinate 699,896 of KI911965.1, read as the reverse complement.
CGGAATCGAGAACATGCGCGATGATCCGGCGCTGACCGGTCATGCGCAGGCCCTTGTCGCGGCAGGCACGCTCGATGGCGTCCGACCGGCGCGGTTTGGCGGATGTGCTGTTCCGAAGTGCCAAGGCTGATCTACTCCTTGCCGAGGCTTATAAGCGAGGGAAGCGGGGCGGGCTATAGGTCCAAAGCCATGGTGAGCGCTGCAGCCTTCGTTCCATCGGCCTTCTGATAATAGCCTTCCCGCCGTCCGATGTCCTGAAAATGCAGTCGGCGGTAGAGGGCGATGGCCGGCGTGTTGCCCTCCTCGACCTCCAGATGCACCCGGTTCACGCCCCGGCGCGAGAGTTCGTCGAGATGGTGGGAGAGCAGCGGGCGGGCATGGCCCTTGCCCCGGGCCTCCAATGCAAGGGCGACCGTGATGATCTCCGCCTCGTCGAGCACGATTCGCGACAGGGTGAAGCCGACGGGCTTCGTCGCGCGCCCGAGAAAGAGGCCGTCGGCCACGACACCGCGCTCGCCGAGCAGGCGCTCGAAATCGAGCGTGCTCCAGGCTCGCGCGAAGGCCGAGGCATGGATGGCGGCGAGCCGGGCGGCGGCCTCGGTCCCGACGGCTTCGATGCGCGGAGTGGGCGGGTGAATGAAACGGTCGAGAATGCTCATTGCCTGGCGATTCGGGCCCCGTCCTGCGGCTTGGCATCGGGCTCGCGCAGGTAAAGCGGCTTCGGCAGGGCCTGATTCGGATCGGCCAACGCCCCGAGCCGAGCCACCCAGGCGATGTCGGGAAAGCCCGAGACATCGCTGATATGGGCCTCGACTCCTTGAGCGCGCGCTTCCGCCGCCAGCATGGCCGAGGCGGATCCGGCGATGAGGATCGGGCCGGAGCCGAGAAGCCGGATGGCCTCGCGGTAGGTCATCAGACCCGGCGGGATGATCGTGCGCCCGCCCGGCGCGATGGCCTGGATGTAGATATGGCCGTGCTTGGCATCGATGGCGGCAGTAAACAGCCCGCGCCTTTCGCCGACCATGAGCGGGGCGAGGAAGGCCGAGAGCGTCGCGACCCCCACGACCGGAATGCCGGCCGCCAGGCCGATGCCGCGGGCGGCGCTGATGCCGACCCTCAGGCCCGTATAGCTGCCGGGCCCCACCGTGACGGCGACCCTGTCCAGGCTCTCGAAGCCGCCCTCCACCTGTGCCGACAGCCGGTCGAGGAGCGGCATCAGGGCCTCGGCATGGCCCCGGTCCATGGGGATGGTCTCGGCGGCCAGCGGCACGGGCTGTCCGGCTTCAACGATGCAGGCCGAGCAGGCGCCGAGGGCGGTATCGATGGCAAGGACGCGCAACATTCGTCTCCGTCAGGTCTGCGGAATTCTTTAGAGCATGAAGCGGAGATGAGGGAACCCGGTTTATCGCCCTCTCGCGTCACGCGATGGTGCAGAACTCCTCGAAGGCCAAGCGCGGCTGGCGCGGATGGAGCTTCTCGGGGATGCCGTAGCCGAGATTGATCAGGAAGTTCGACTTGGTCCGGCCACCGGGGAAGAAGGCCTCGTCCACGCCCCTGCGGTCGAAGCCGCCCATGGGGCCGCAATCGAGCCCGAGCGCGCGGGCCGCCATGATGAGATAGGCGCCCTGGAGGCACGAACCCTGGAAGCCTGTTCGCTCGATGGCCTCGGGCTTGCCGGCGAACCAGCCGCGCGCATCGGGGCTGTTCGGAGCCAGATAAGAGAGCTTTTCGTAGAACTCGATGTCGTAGGCGACGATCACGGTTGCGGGCGCGCTCATGGTCTGGCGCACATTGCCCTCGTCGAGATGGGGCCTGAGCCTCTCCTTCGCCTGCCGGGACACCACGAAGACGAAGCGGCCGGGCGAGGAGTTGGCGCTGGTCGGCCCCAGCTTGGCGAGATCGGCGACGGCGCGCAGAATCGCCTCCGGGATCGGGCGGTCCTGCCACCAGCGATGGGTGCGGGCTTCGCGAAAGAGCTGATCCAGGGCGGCATCGGGCAGGGCGGACAACACGAAACTCCAAAAGAAAAGCGCGGCTGGTAAGGCCGCGCTTCGATAACTGAATTCCTGAGGTTTGATCAAACGGTCGCTGATTCAAACATGATCATCGGATTGCTCCCAAAAGTGCCCTCCACTTTTGGGTCCGATGCTCTAGACCGCCTGCACCTCGCGCACGTCCGGCAGGAAGTGGCGCAGCAGGTTCTGGATGCCGTGGCGCAGGGTGGCGGTCGAGGATGGGCAACCCGAGCAGGCGCCTTTCATGACGAGGTACACGGTGCCGTCCTTGAAGCCGCGGAAGGTAATGTCGCCGCCATCGCCGGCGACCGCCGGGCGGATACGGGTTTCGAGCAATTCCTTGATGGTCTCGACCGTGGCGGCATCCTGCTCGTCGAAGAACTCCTCGCCGTCGTCCTCCGTCGCGCCATAGCCGTTGGCGAAGAGCGGTGCGCCGGTCATGAAATGCTCCATGATCGCGCCGAGGATGGCGGGCTTGAGGTGCTGCCACTCGCCGTCCGCCTTCGTCACGGTGACGAAGTCGTAGCCGAAAAACACAGCCGTGACGCCCGGCACGGCAAACAGGCGCTGGGCGAGGGGCGAGACTTCACCCTGCTCGGGAGTCTTCGCTTCGAACGTGCCTTCCGGCATCACGACGCGGCCGGGTAGGAACTTCAGGGTGGCGGGATTGGGGGTCGCTTCGGTCTGGATAAACATAGCTTCTTTCGTCCTCTGCGCCGGTTCAAGGCCGGCCGAGTGTGGGTGTTAGAATCGTTCTAACAGGTTCCGGTCTCAATGTGGAATGGGTCGGGGCGGATTCCAAGGGGAGAACAGAGAGCCGCCATAGAGGCGTGCACAATCGTGTTCTTAAGATGAAAATGGGCTTTATTCCAATATGTAAACTTTATAACGATACAAAGATGAATTAAGAACGGGGGGGCGTGGAATGCAAGAACATCAATTAATCCTAAGGAAAATTCTAATCATTGCTTCTGGCCTTGTCCTAGGGATCTCTCTCATAGGTATAGCATTTGAAGTAGAGAAAGAGCCAGGCTATCTAGCATTTTCCGGTGTAGCAGTAATGGCCATCCTCGGATTTACATCAGCAAGATGGATAATTACTGCTATCGAAGCGGTCACAGGCTTGACATTTTTCTTATCAGTCCGCGCATTATTGCTCCTCTTTACTATGGGGATGGTGCTCGCGCCTCTCATATTGCCACTAGGACTTGCTATACTCCTAGTCCAATACCTTTTAGCTCGCCGGCGCTGCCTTCGAGAGGCTTCGCCCTCAAGCTAACTCGTTGGCAATAGCATACACGAGCTTGGCAGTTCAC
>KI911965.1:695889-696465 GCA_000517005.1 Microvirga lupini | reverse complement strand
GACGATCGGGTTTGAGCGATTAGCCTTGGGTGGGATGACGGCAGTTGCGCCGCGGGCATCGAGCTCCTGGCGCAGTGCATCATTGTCGAAGCCCTTGTCGGCAATCAGAGCACCGATCTCGATGCCGTCGAGCAGGGGCTCAGCCCCGACGCTGTCATGCCGCTGGCCCGGCAAAAGCAGAAAATGAGCCAGGTTGCCGAGTGCATCCACCAGGGCGACGATCTTGGTGGTCAGGCCGCCACGCGAGCGTCCGATCGCCTGAGCACAAGTCCCCCTTTAGCGCCCGTGCCATGCTGATGGACGCGGATGATGGTGCCGTCGATGAGCGCGTACTCGAAATCGGGAGCGCCTGAGAGAGCCTGGAAGACGTGCTCGAACACGCTGGTCTGAGCCCACCGGCGAAAGCGGCGGAACACGCTGTTCCAGTGGCCGAACATCTCGGGCAGATCGCGCCAGGGTGCTCCCGTGCGCACCATCCACAGGACCGCCTCGACGAAGAGCCTGTTATCAGACCCTGAGCGGCCGGGATCACCGGCCTTCCCAGGCAGCAACGGCGCGATCCGCTCCCACTGTTCA
>KI911965.1:676249-695789 GCA_000517005.1 Microvirga lupini | reverse complement strand
CCCGCCAGCGCGTCGATCTCCTCGTCGGTGAGACCGCCCGGGACGATGACGATGGGGATCGGGAAAGAGGCGGCGGCGCGGCCGGCAAGGGTCGAGACCAGGGGGCCCGGACCCTCCTTGCCGCTGCCGGCCGCGAGCACGAGGAAGGAGATGTCCTCGTCCTCGTTGATGAGCTTCATGATCTCGTCGGCCCGAACGCCGACCCGGATCACCTGTTCGGGCTCGACGCCCGCGGCGTTGCGGGCCTCGCGGGCGGCGGCATCGAGTTGCTTCTGGGCTTCCTCGCTCGCTTCCTCGATCATGGCCTCGCCGACGCCGAGCCATTCGAAATTGTCGGGCGGATCCACGACCGCGAGCATGATCATGCTCGCGCCAGTGCGGGCCGTTCGCCGCGAGGCGAAGTGGACCGCTCGGGCGCATTCCGGGGTCTGGTCGACCACCACCATGAATTTCGGACGGTGACCCGATTCGTAGGATCGGCGCTTGCCGCTCACAGCACGCTCTCCTGCATTAGCGCATCGTGCGAAAGTGGACCCGGTTTTTCGCGTCCAACGATGCGCTCTTCAAAGAGTGGAGCATCGGACCTAAAAGTGGTGTCCACTTTTAGGTCCGATGCTCTAGAGGATGCTGCCCTGCCGTAACGACAAGAGCAAGCCCTGCCATCGACGGTCGATCAGGCATCAGCGCGAGCGCACGAAACCGACGATGTCCTTGACTGCGTCCATGGTCACGGAAGCAAGCGCCCGGGCTCGTTCAGAGCCGTCCGCCAGCACCGCATCGATATGGCCGGGATCGGCCATGAGGCGGCGCATCTCGTCGGCCACGGGGGAGAGCTTGGTCACCGCCACATCCACGAGGGCGGCCTTGAAGCCGGAGAACTGCGCGCCGCCATGCTGGCGCAGCACCTCCTCCGGCGTGGTGTCCATGAGGGCGGCATAGATCGCCACAAGGTTCTCGGCCTCGGGGCGGGTCTTCAGGCCGTCGACCTCGCTCGGCAGGGGCTCGGGATCGGTCTTCGCCTTGCGCACCTTCTGGGCGATCGTGTCGGCATCGTCGGTGAGGTTGATGCGCGAATAATCGGACGGATCCGATTTCGACATCTTCTTCGAGCCGTCGCGCAGCGACATGACGCGGGTCGCAGGACCGTGGATCATCGGCTCGGTCAGCGGGAAGAAGGCATCGCCGAAGCCGTGGGCGGCAATCGATTCCGCCCAGTCGTTGTTGAACTTCTGCGCGATGTCGCGGGTCAGCTCCAGGTGCTGCTTCTGGTCCTCGCCCACCGGCACGTGGGTGGCGCGGTAGACCAGGATGTCGGCCGCCATCAGGTTCGGATAGGCGTAGAGGCCGACGGAGGCGTTCTCCCGGTCTTTGCCCGCCTTGTCCTTGAACTGGGTCATGCGGTTGAGCCAGCCGAGACGGGCGACGCAGTTGAACACCCAGGCGAGCTCCGCGTGCTGCGGCACCTGAGACTGGTTGAAGACGATGTGGCGCTTGGGATCGATGCCTGCAGCGAGGAAGGCTGCCGTCACCTCACGGATCTGGCGGGTCAGGTCGGTCGGGTTCTGCGGGGTGGTGATCGCATGCATGTCCACGACGCAATAGATGCAGTCGTAATTCTCCTGCATGGCGACGAAGCGCTTGATGGCGCCGAGATAATTCCCGAGATGGAGATTGCCGGTGGGCTGAACGCCCGAGAACACCAGCTCCTTGAACTGCGCCATCGTCTCGAACTCCTACAGAGGCTAGGTGCAGGTTTCAGGCTCGACCGCCAACCGCCCCAGATATCGTCTCACTGCTTTTCTTGGGGCAGACCGAAGGCTGCTCGCCTAAAAATCGCTCCGTTGAGGCGCGCCTTATGACAGGGCCGCGCCACGATGCAAGGGCTCTCACGATTTTTTCGTGAGAGCGGCCCAATCGTCGCGGGTCACGGCGCCTGTCGCGAGGGCCGCGATCAGATAAACCGCCAGACCGCCCAGGCAGAGCGCAGCGAGGGACAACACGCCGACCTGCGGGACGAAGCGGATGGCCGCCACGAGCCCCAGGCTCATGGCGAGAACCGCGATAGTGATCCGGATCACACGGGCCGAGAGGGCTCGGTCCGGCGACCAGAGGCCGAATCGGCGAAGGCCGGACGCCAGGGCGACCGCATGGCCGAGGCACCCGACGCTGACCCCGAGCGCGATCCCCGTCGGGCCGAAGGGCCAGGCCAGCAGCAGGGAGGCGGCAACGGTGAGGGCAAGACCAAGGATCGCGGCTACCAGCGCCGCCTTCAACGAGCCGCGGGCGAACAAGGTCTGGCTCAGCACCTTGGCGGCTGTCGCGAAGGGCAGGCCTGCGCTCAGGGCCATGAGAACAAGAGCGGTGCCCTCCGCGTCGGAGGATCGGAACGCGCCGCGCTCGAACAGCACGATGCTCATGGGACGGGCGAGAATGAACAGGGCCGCGCTGGCCGGCAGGGCGAGCAGCAGCGCCACTTCGAGCGCGCGGTTCTGCGCCGCCACGATGGCCCGTTCTTCTCCCGCCCGATGACGGCGGGCGAGTTCGGGCAGGAGCAGGCTCGAGCCGAGGGCCGCCATCAGGCCGAGCGGGAGCTGCATCACCCGCTCGGCATAGTAGAGCCAGGAGACGCCGGAGGGCCAGAACGAGGCGATCTGGGTCGCGGCCAGGATGAAGAGCTGCACCGCGCCGCTCGCCACGGCACGGGAAAACCGGCGAGCAGAAGGTTTTTCAGCAGAGGCGACCAGCGCGGCCTCCGGAAGCGGACGAGCGGGGCCTTGCTGCGCCACAAGGCTGCGGCCACGAGGGCGAGCTGGATCAGACCCGCGAGGCTCGACGCGGCGGCCAGCCACGCGGCCTTCTGCGCCAGCGGCAGGGAGAGGCCGGTTTCCACCGCGACGAGCGTCAGGATCAGGCCGCCATTGACGGCGAGCGGCGCCAGCGCCGCCGCAGCGAAGCGCCCGCGCATGTTCAGGATTGCGGTTCCGATGGAGGCGAGCGTCACGCACAGCACGATCGGAAAGGACAGGCGGATATAGAGCGCGACCAGCGCGAGCGTCTCGGCGTCGTCGTGCAGGCCCGGCGCGAGGACGAGCGCGATCAGCCCCGCCGCGATCTCCACGAGACCCGTCAGGCCGAGAAGCGCCAGCCCGAAGACGCTCAGCACATCGCCGGCCGTGGCCGCCGCGTCGTCAGGCTCCAGGTGATTGAGGGCCGGGATCAAAGCCGGATTGAGCCCGCCCTCGCCGACGATGCGACGCACCAGATTCGGCAGGCGGAAGGCAGCAAGAAACGCATCCGCCACGGGACCCGCTCCCAGGGCCTGCGCGAACAGCATGTCCCGGACGAAGCCGAGAACGCGCGAGGCCATGGAGCCAAGGCCGACCAGAAGCGAGGAGCGGATGAGCGACATGCCCTCGGGGCTTAGCGGGTCGCCCGATAGGCCGCAACTTTTCCCTGCCCCTGGCGAGGAGGGGCAGGAGGTGGGGGTGGTCTGACCGGGTGAGACCCTTTCCCGTCATGGCCGGCCTTGTGCCGGCCATCCCGATCGGAAGGGCGCCGCGCTGTTCGGATCGAGATCACCGGCACAAGGCCGGTGATAACGTGGCGGGAAGAAGCGCGCTATTAACCCCTCGCCCGTGCGATCGCCTCGCGCTTCTGCTCCAGGCTCATGCCGCCGATATAGGCTTCCGTCCCGATCAGGAAGGACGGGGTCGCGACGAGGCCGAGGTCGTTGCCCGTGGCGAAGGCGTCCTTCATCCAGCCGGTGGTCTTGTCGCTGTCGGTGAGCTCGGTCATGCGCTGGCGATCGCCGCCGAGCCGCTCGGCCTCGGCCAGCGCCCGCGGGCCGTCGACCGTGCCGCGCAAGGAGAACAGGGCAAGATGCAGCGGCAGATAGCGCTCCGGTCCGTAGAGCTGCAGATAGGCGAGCGCCGCCCGCGTCGCGGCAACCGATTGCGGACTCAGCACGGCGAAATTCACCAGCACGTAAGAGAGATCGGGCTCCGCCCTCAGCAGATCTGGCAGACCTTGAGCCGAGCGTTTGCACCAGGGGCAGTTGTAGTCGAAATACTCCACCATGATCACGTCGCCATGCTTGTGGCCGATGCGCACGATGGAAGGCAGGTTCAGGGTGTTCTCGATCAGCTCCACCGGGATCATCTGCGGCTCCGGCGCGGATTGCGCAAAGGCGGGAGCTTTCGTGCCAGACAAGGCGAGACCGGTGAGAACGACGCGGCGGGACAGGATCATGAACGGAACTCTCGTAAGGAGAGCCCCTCGTGCCGGTCGATCATGGCGATGGCAAGGCCAAGGTTCATTTTCTCACGCCCTCGTGAAGCCGAGGAGGAGCGTTCATCCGGTTGCAACCCTGACCGTTCCTGCGGACAATGGCTGCAACGAGCGGGGAAACAGCCTGATGGAATCCGTTTTCGACGAGCACGAACTGGCCGTGATCCGACGGGCCTTTGCCAAACAGATTCTGGCCGTCTCGAGGATCGAGGCCGATGCCCGGCTCGAGGACGCGATTGCAGCGGTTCCCCGCGAGCGCTTTCTGGGCGCTCCACCCTGGCAGGTCTCCCGCGCCCCGAGGGGCTATGAAACCCTACCTTCGCACGATCCTGCCATCATCTATCAGGACGTGCTGTTTGCTCTCCTGTCTCAGCGTGGCGTCAACAACGGCAGCCCATCGCTCCATGCGCGCTGGCTGCATGCCCTGTCTTTGCGCGAAGGAGAGCGCGTCGCCCATATCGGCACCGGCAGCGGCTATTACACGGCGATCATGGCTCATCTCGTCGGAAGCCGGGGCCATGTTGTCGCCGTCGAGTTCGACCCGGCTCTCGCTGCCCATGCCCGGACGAATCTGGCCGACAGGTCCAATGTCACCGTGATCGAAGGCGATGGCGCCGAATGGCCGCGCGAAGCCGTGGATGCGGTCTACGTCAATTTCTCGGTCGAGCGACCTGCCGACACATGGATCGAGCATCTGCGGACGAGGGGCCGTCTCGTCTTTCCGCTCGGCGTTCCCCGGCCGAAGCCGAGCCCTTGGGGCGGCAATGCCCTTCATGGGGCTGGATTATGCGTGACGCGAGAGAGCGACGGTCTTTCCGTGCGCTGGCTCGGCCCGGCCTTCTTCGTTTGTGCGGAAGGCAGGTTGTCGCCGGCCGGAGCCGAAAGGGAGGCGCTGCAGGCCGCCTTCGAGCGCGGCGGCATCGAGTTCGTGCGCAGCCTGATCTGGAAGGAGAACGCTGCGCCGGGACGATGCTGGTTCACCGGATCCGGCTGGGCTCTGTCCTACGACGAGGTGCCGGCATGACGGATGTCACATGCCCGTCCACGATGTGATGAAGGACGGCACGTCCTCGGCCGGCATGGGGCGGCCGAAATGGTATCCCTGCACGAGATCGCAGCTCATGCGTTGCAGAAGGGTCGCCTGAAAGGCGCTCTCGACGCCTTCCGCCACCACTTCGATGCCGAGATTGCGGCCGAGGCTCAGGAGTGCCCGGACGATGGCGGCATCGTCCGCATCCGTCTCCAGGCCGCTCACGAAGGTCCGGTCGATCTTGATCGCATCGACCGGAAAGCGCTTGAGATGCGACAGCGAGGCATAGCCGGTGCCGAAATCGTCGAGGGCAATCGTCACCCCCTCCGCGCTCAATGTGCGCAAAGCCCTCTCCACGTACTCGGCGCCGGAGCCGAGAAACACGCTCTCGGTCACTTCCACTTCGAGGCAGCGGGCAGGCACATCCATGCGTCTCAAGTCTTCGAGCACGCGTTCGGCGTAATTGTCGCGCCGGAACTCGGCCGCCGACACGTTGATGGCGATGCGCCCGACGGCAAGTCCGGCATCGAGCCAGCGGCGGATATCCCTGAAGATGCAGGAGCGCATGCGCTCGCCGATGGCCGTGCCGAGCTCTGTATCGTTGAAGGCAGGAGCAATTCTTTCCGGTGACTCAATTCCGCTGCGGGGATGATGCCAGCGCAGGAGCGCCTCGAACCCGCCGAGCGCGCCTGAGGCCAGCACGACCTTGGGCTGGTAGAACGGCACGATCCAATCGGACGCGACCGCTCGTGCTGCCACCTCGAGGGCAGAAGCCGTTCGTTGCGACTCTTCCCGCATGGTCGGGACGAACATCTTGAACGAGCCCCGCCCGGAGGTCTTGCTGCGATAGAGCGCCAGATCGGCTTGCTTCTGCAGCTCCTCGGGACTCATGCCGAAGCCGGCCGAGATGGCTCCTCCGATGCTGGTGCGGCAGTCCAGCTGCTTGCCGTCCCGTTTCAACGGTTCCTGCATGCGGGCGAGAATGGCGTCGGCCATTCCGGCCACATCTCCCTCTCCGGCGATTCCGGGCAGAAGAACGGCGAATTCGTCGCCGCCGAGGCGGGCGATCGTGTCGGCGGGGCCTACGACACTGCGCAGACGCTGGGCGAATTCCTTCAGGAGAGCGTCGCCGGCATCGTGACCGAAGCGGTCGTTGATCTGCTTGAGATGATCGAGATCCATCACGAGCAGGCCCGTCACAGGAGGCAAATCGGAGGTTCCATCGAGCGCCTGCTGCAGACGCTCGCGGAAGAGCCTCCGATTGGCGAGACCCGTGAGATCGTCATGGTGGGCGGCCCAGCGGAGGGTTTCCTCCGTCAGCTTCCGGTCGTGGATGTCCTCGACGGCGCCGTACCAGCGAACGACGGTCCCGTCCTCGGCTCGCCGGGCAGCGGCCCGGGAGCGGAACCAGCGATAGGTTCCGTCGGCCATGCGCAGGCGATAATCCATATCCAGGTCCTCACCCGTCGCAACGGCGCGGGACCAATGGCTCATGGAAAGGGGCAGGTCTTCGGGATGCAGCGCCTGGCTCCAGCCGGATCCGAGTGCGTTTTCCACCCGCATACCGGTTCGGTCGTACCAACGTGAGGAGACGTCGAGAACGTTGCCCTGTGGATCCGCCGTCCAGGAGATCTGCGGATTGAGTTCGATGGAGTGGCGGTGGTGCTCCTCGCTTTCGCGCAAGGCGGCGTCGCTGCGCTGCCGTTCCAGAGCCAAAGCTGCTAGGTGCAGCACGGCCTCCATGCGCTCCATCTCGCCGCGAGTCGGGGTGCGGGGCTCGCCATAATAGAAGCCGAAGGTGCCGAGCACTTCGCCGGAGCGCGAGAAGATCGGCTTCGACCAACAGGCCCGCAACCCATGGGGCAGCGCGAGGTCGCGCCAGTTGGCCCATAGCGGATCGGACGCGATGTCCGCGACGATGACGCTGCTGCGCGAATGAACGACGGTTCCGCATGAGCCGGTCACAGGTCCGATGGTCAGGCCGTCGATGGCAGTATTGTAGGCGGCGGGCAGGCTTGGCGCGGCGCCGTGCCGGAGCAGACCGCCATCCGGATCGTGCAGCAGGATCGAGCATTTCGCGCCGGGAAGCTGCGCCTCCGCCAGAAGGCAGAGCGCGGCCAGAATCTCGCCGAGAGGCTGGCCGGCGGCGACCATCTCCAGGACACGGGCATGGTCCTGGAGAGTCTGTTCCGCCTCCCTCTGATCGTGAATGTCTTCCGTTGTGCCGTACCAGAAGACGATGGCTCCGGTCTCGTCGCGTCGAGCAGCCGAGCTGGAGCGGCACCAGCGGTAGCTGCCATCGGCCGTTCTGATCCGATATTCGCATCGATAAGGCTTACCGGCGGCAAGGCTTTCACGCCTCGCCTGGACCAGGCGAGGCAGGTCGTCCGGATGGACCAGCTTCACCCAGCCGTTCCCGACCAGCTGCTCGGGAGGCTGGCCGATCCACTCGGCCCAGCCGGGCCCGATCTGAACGACCTTGCCATCCGCATCGGCAAGCCAGGGGATCTGCCGGCTCAGCTCGAAGGCGTAACGATACAAACTGTCATAGAATTGAGGATAATTCCCCTTGGGCAGAAGCAGATCTTCATCAGATAAGCTGTGCGCCAAAGCAGAGCCGATGTGGTCGTTCCATTGCATATGGCAAACCAGAATGCCGCGAATATCGAATAAATTCTTGGCCTACATTACAATACCTGTCCATTAGGAGAAATAGACCAACGTGGCCTTTGGCAGAGCCGGAAGCGGCTGACTTTTATTGATGATTTATTAGTTAAATGAGTGCCCGAAGCGCCAGCGCTCCGTTGCCCGCTCGAACGCAGGGGCAAGCAGGAGCGCTGCAAGCATAATCCAAACTGTCAGACGATTGCGGAAGAGGATTTAGCCTTCTTCCCCCGTCACGCCGGCAGCGTCCTGCGCCTTCAGCACCTCGGGGCGCGGCATCGAGATGATGTTGTAGCCGGAATCCACGTAGTGGATCTCGCCGGTCACGCCGTTGGAGAGATCGGAGAGCAGATAGAGGGCCGAGCCGCCGATATCCTCGATGGTCACCGTGCGGCGTAAGGGGGCATGGGCCTTCTGGTAGGTGAACATAAGGCGGGCATCCGAGATGCCGGCCCCGGCGAGCGTGCGCACGGGGCCTGCCGAGATGGCGTTGCAGCGGATCCCCTTCGGCCCGAGATCGGACGCGATATAGCGCATGGAGGCTTCCAGGGCCGCCTTCGCTACGCCCATCACGTTGTAGTTCGGCATGACCCGGGTGGAGCCACCATAGGTCAGGGTCAGAAGCGAGCCGCCGTTCCTCATGCGCTTGGCGGCGCGCTGGGCGATCTCCGTGAAGGAGAAGCAGGAGATCACCATGGTGCGCGAGAAGTTCTCGCGCGTGGTGACGTCCACATAGGATCCCTTGAGCTGCGACTTGTCGGAGAAGCCGATCGCATGGACCACGAAGTCGAGGCTGTCCCAGGCCTTGTCGAGGGTGTCGAACACCGCATCGACGGAGGCGATATCCTCCACGTCGCAGGGAATGACGAGGTTGGAGCCGAGCGACTGCGCCAGGGGGGCGACGCGCTTGCCCAGGGCTTCGCCCTGATAGGTGAAGGCGAGTTCCGCCCCGTGCTGGGCCAGGGTCTTGGCGATGCCCCAGGCGATGGAGTGGTCGTTGGCGACGCCCATGATGAGGCCGCGCTTTCCTTGCATCAGACCGGTCACTCGGGTCCCCCTATGCATCGGCTCCATCGTGCGATGCCAATTGTTATGAAAGTGTGCATCGCGAGCCGGAAGAATGGTGTCGGTGAGCGTGTCCATGCGAGATCCCCTTGAGGCTTCTGGGGCATCGCATGGAGCTGTCTCAGGTTTATGACGAAGTCTTATCCGTTGTAGCGGCTGAAGACGAGTGTGGCATTGGTGCCGCCGAAGCCGAAGGAATTCGACAGGACGGTGTCGATCTTGGCGTCGTCGATCCGCTTGCGGACGATGTTCATGTCGGCGAATTCCGGGTCGAGCTCGTCGATATGGGCGCTCTCGCAGATGAAGCCGTTGTTCATCATTAGCAGCGAATAGATCGCCTCCTGCACGCCGGTAGCGCCGAGCGAGTGGCCGGTGAGCGATTTCGTCGCGGAGATCGGCGGGCACTTGTCGCCCGAGCCGAAGACCTCGCGGATCGCCTCGATCTCCTTCTGGTCGCCGACCGGAGTCGAGGTGGCGTGCGGGTTGATGTAGTCGACCGGGTTATGAACGTCCTTCAGGGCCATGCGCATGCAGCGGATCGCGCCCTCGCCCGACGGCGCCACCATGTCGTAGCCGTCCGAGGTCATGCCGTAGCCGACGATCTCGCCGTAGATGCGCGCGCCGCGCGCCTTGGCGTGCTCCAGCTCCTCCAGCACCAGCACGCCCGCGCCGCCGGCGATGACGAAGCCGTCGCGGTTGGCGTCATAGGCGCGGGAGGCTCGGGCCGGGGTGTCGTTGTACTTAGTGGACATGGCGCCCATGGCGTCGAAGAGGTTGGACATGGTCCAGTCCAGGTCCTCGCAGCCGCCGGCGAACATCATGTCCTGCTTGCCGTACTGGATCATCTCGTAGGCATTGCCGACGCAATGGTTGGAGGTCGCGCAGGCCGACGAGATCGAATAGTTCACGCCCTTGATCTTGAACCAGGTCGCGAGGGTAGCCGAGGCCGTGGAGGACATGGCCTTGGGCACGGCGAAGGGGCCGATGCGCTTGGGACCCTTGTCGCGGGTGATGTCGGCGGCTTCCATGATGATGCGGGTGGAGGGGCCGCCCGAGCCCATGATGATGCCGGTGCGCTCGTTGGAAATCTCGTTCTCCTCAAGGCCCGCATCCCGGATCGCCTGGTCCATGGCCACATGGTTCCAGGCCGTGCCCCGCGCATGGAAGCGCATGGCGCGCCGGTCGACGATCTCTTCCGGGTTCAGGCTGGGGGCGCCGTGAACCTGGCAGCGGAAGCCGTATTTCGTGTAATCCTCGGCCTTGCTGATGCCGGATCTCGCTTCCCGCAAAGAGGCCAGCACCTCCTGCGTGTTGTTGCCGATGGACGACACGATGCCCATTCCGGTGACGACGACGCGCCTCATAGCCTACCTCTTCAAAGGATCTTCACGGTCAGCCTTAACATCTCAACACGTAAGGCCGACTCTGCTCATTCTCAACAGTGAGCATGCGATTGGGATGAAAGCGTGATCCCGAACATGCACAGCCCCACCGCTGGAGCGTCGGACCCAAAAGTGGAGGGCACTTTTGGGATCCATCCGATGCTCATTTTCACTGGCGCATCGTTGAGGGCGGAAAACCGGATCCACTTTTCCGCACGATGCGCTAGGCGGCAGGGCCGGTTCTTTAAAAAAGCATACGCTTTGTCAATACGATGGAACAGGCATTGACCTTTGGTCAGCGCCAAAAGACCTAGCCACCTACGGGTGCGTCCGCCTGGAACAGGCCGACGCGCATGTCCTTGGCCTCGTAGATCCGGCGTCCGTCGGCCTCCAGCCAGCCGTCGGCGATGCCGAGCACCAGCTTCGAGCGGAAGACGCGCTTGAGATCGACGCCGTAGACCACTTTCTTGACCGTGGGCAGCACCTGGTCGGTGAACTTCACCTCGCCGACGCCGAGCGCCCGACCGCGTCCGGGCGAGCCGCCCCAGCCGAGGAAGAAGCCCGTCATCTGCCAGAGGGCGTCCAGGCCGAGGCATCCCGGCATCACCGGATCGCCCTTGAAATGGCAGGGGAAGAACCAGAGATCCGGCCGCACGTCGAGTTCCGCCAGCACATGGCCCTTGCCATAGGCGCCGCCCTCCTCGCCGATGGAGGTGATGCGATCGAACATCAGCATGGGCGGGAGCGGCAATTGCGCATTGCCGGGGCCGAACAATTCTCCGCGCCCGCAGGCAAGGAGCTCTTCATAGGTAAAGCTGGACTGGCGGGCCATTCCGGATGCCGATCCTTTCATCACGTCTTTGATAAGCGGCCTCGAGAAAGCCTCGGGACCTGGGTGCGGGCTCTGGTAGCACAGGCTTGGCCATCCATCAAAGGGACCTGCGCGGGGATTCTTTCACTGAGTTAGGGAGCATTTCAGCCGCCGTCGCGGGGCAGCCTTGCAGTAAACCTCTCGCTTTCCTATGATTGTGATGTTAGAAGCGCCCATCCGTTCATTCAGTTCCGCCGATGACCGATCCTTTGTCCGCCTATATCGAGTCCACCATCGCTCCGGCTCACCGGAAGGGGTGCCCCGTGTCCGAATTGCGGGACAAGCTGCGCCGTGTGGGCCTGCGCCCGACCCGGCAACGCGTGTCTCTGGGCTGGCTTTTGTTCGGCAAAGGCGACCGGCACATCACGGCTGAAATGCTTTTCGACGAGGCGTCCCGCGCCCGCGTCCCGGTCTCGCTGGCGACCGTCTACAACACCCTGCACCAGTTCACGGAAGCGGGCCTGCTGCGCCAGCTCGCGGTGGACGGGGCCAAGGCCTATTTCGACACCAACCCGACCGAGCATCATCACTTCTTCCTGGAGGAAGAGGGTGAGCTCGTCGACATGCCGTCCTCCGGCATCAGCGTCGCCGACCTGCCCGAGCCGCCGGACGGCATGGAAGTGGCAGGCGTTGAGGTCATCGTGCGCCTGCGCCGCAAGGGCGCTTAAAGTTACCGCATCCTTCTCGTCGAAAAGAGAGCGGCCTCTCGGTCTCAGCGCATTGGGCTGACCTCCGGTTCCGCGCCGAAAGCGCGGAAAACCATAAACGCGACGCCTGGAGAAGGGGCACTGCGGCTTTTATTGCATCCTATTCTGCACCGTGAGCGGTTATGGATTCGGGGCTCGGCTCTGGCGAGCCGCCCCGGAATGACAATAGGGTGGGTTTCTCATCCTCAGCGGATGAAGCCGAAGCCCACGAGCGCATAGATGATCAGGAAGCGCGGGGCGACAAGAGAAGCGATGCCGAGGATCAGAGCCAGGATCGGCAGGAGTTTGAAGCTCAGATTGAGGGACATGAAGGCGGGCTTTCGGGCAGAACGAAATGATGTTTCCTTCTAGAGCCCAAAACCTTGATAAATCGGAAACGACTTATTCCACCGTCTCGTTGGGATAGACGCCCCACAGCTTCTCCTGCTGGATATAGCCGTCCACGTCGCGGGCGCCGTCCATCACGATCATCACGTGGCACCATTTGCCGTCGCAGCCCTTGATATTGGTGATCACGCCCGGCTGCAGATGGGCCACCACGCCGCCCTTCTCCTCCGCCCGGTCGAACAGGCTGATCGGCGGCTGGTTGCCCTTGGCCCAGGGCATCACGAGGGCCGTGCGCCGCCCCGACAGCAGGGAATGGAGAACCCAGCCCTCCGTGCCTTCCGAATCGCGGATGCGCCGCCAGGTCTCGTATTCGGCGATGATCTCCACCGGCAGGCCCGCGCGCTGGAACACCCAGGCCGTCCTGTGATCCTTGGAGGGGCCCTCGCGCAAATTGACCCGGTCCGTCTTGAGGCTCACGTAGCGCGGCACCGGCAGGCCCGTGCCAAGTCGACCGCCCGGTGGCTGTTGCTGCGCCAGCGCCGATGCGGCGCTCAGGCTGACAAGAGCAAGGGCAAGGACGATCTTGCGCATGGTTCCCCCGGATAGTGGCTTTGTCTTGGGTTGAGGCTCTGGTAGAGAAGCTTGACGGAGACCGCCACGCGGCGGGTCGTCACCTTTGATCGCCGAAGCAGAGTTAAGAGAGCGTGAAACTCTTTAAACTTCGCGGGTTTTTCAGTGCTGGGGACGCTTGAAGTCGATGAAAAAGAGATCTGTCGTCGTTGTCACCCGCCGCCTGCCCGATGTGATCGAAACGCGCCTGCGCGAATTGTTCGACACGCGCCTCAACCTTGAGGACAAGCCCCTCTCCCCGGAGGAACTCGCCGACGCCGTCAAGTCGGCCGATGTACTTGTGCCGACCATCACGGACGAGATCGACGCCGCGGTGCTGGATCAGGCCGGCCCCAACCTGAAGCTCATCGCCAATTTCGGCAACGGCGTCGACAACATCGACGTCTCGGCAGCGGTGGCCAAGGGCATCACCGTCACCAACACGCCCGGCGTCCTTACCGAGGACACGGCCGACATGACCATGGCGCTGATCCTGGCGGTCGCCCGCCGCATTCCGGAAGGCGCCCGCGTGATCCCGGACGGGAACTGGGCCGGCTGGTCGCCGACCTGGATGCTGGGGCGACGCATCACGGGAAAACGCCTCGGCATCGTCGGCATGGGGCGCATCGGCCAAGCGCTGGCCCGGCGCGCCAAGGCCTTCGGACTGTCGATCCACTATCACAACCGCCGCCACGTGCCGCCGAAGATCGAGGCGGAGCTCGAGGCGACCTACTGGGAATCCCTCGACCAGATGCTGGCCCGCATGGACATCGTGTCCGTGAACTGCCCGCATACGCCCGCCACCTATCATCTGCTTTCGGCGCGCCGCCTGAAGCTCATGAAGCCCGATGCCATTCTGGTGAATACCGCCCGGGGTGAGGTCATCGACGAGAGCGCGCTCACCAAGCTCATCGAGTCTGGCGCCATCGCGGGAGCCGGCCTCGACGTGTTCGAGGAGGAGCCGGCGGTCAATCCGCGCCTCGTGCGGCTCGCCAAGCAGGGCAAGGTGCTGCTGCTGCCGCATATGGGCTCCGCCACCCATGAAGGGCGCGTCGCCATGGGCGAGAAGGTCATCGTCAACATCCGGGCCTTCGTCGACGGTCACAAGCCGCCGGATCGCGTCCTGCCCAGCATGCTCTGAAGGTTTGGCGTCAAAGCCATGCCCTGCCTGTGGGCTTCGTGGCCCACCGCACAATTTCTGCTTGTCCCTGAGGGGCAATAACATATGTTAACTGACGTGATTCGCGTTGTTCGGCCTGCGTAACCTTCACCCCTCCCGCAGCGAGCGCTCCCGGTCCGATGAACCGCCATCCGATCCCCTTGGGACCTGTCGTTCTGCTCGTAGAAGACGAGCTCTTCGTTCGTATGGCAACGGCCGACGCTCTTGAGGATGCCGGTTTCGAAGTCATCGAAACGGCCAATGCGCAGGCTGCGCAGGAGGTTCTTCTGCGGCGCACGGACATCCGGGTTCTTTTCACCGATGTAAGGATGCCGGGTCCCATGAACGGTCTTGAGCTTGCATCCCTCGTCCGCAGCCGCTGGCCGCACATTTCCGTCGTCATCACCTCCGGCCACCTGGAGTCGGGGCATAGCTTGCTCCCGCAAGAGGCCGTTTTTATCGCCAAACCCTATGGCGAACAGGCTCCGGCCAAGGCGATCCGGGCCCTCCTGGACTGACGCTCGGGTCGCGGACCCGACCCCCGGGCAAAACCTCCCACGACCGATAGGCTGATCCTGCGCCCTCTTGGCGAAGGCGAAGATGTGGGTCGCGCTCTCACGCAACCAAAATCCATCTTGAGCATAAACATATGTAAGTGCGGCTGGGAAAGGAGTTTGACCAGAACAGGAGTGTACTTACCCGCATGGCCTTGATGACCAATTCCCTTATTCTGAAGCTTGAGAAGTATGACAGGCTCTCCGACGACGAAAAGAGAGCTCTCGAGAATGCCATCGCTCGAATCCGCATCGTAGAGGCCGATGAGGACATCCTGCGGGAGGGTGATCGCCCGACGGAAAGCTCGCTTCTTCTGGAGGGCTTTGCCGCCCGCTACAAGATCGTCTCGAATGGCCGTCGGCAGATCTCGGCGATCCACGTGGCCGGCGACTTCATCGATCTGCACAGCTTCCTGCTCAAGACGATGGACCATGGCGTGCTGGCGCTTACCAATTGCCGCATCGCTCTCGTTCCGCATACGACTCTGGAGAAGATCACCGACGAATATCCTCATCTCACACGGCTGCTCTGGCTCAGCACGCTGATCGACGGCGCCATTCACCGGGAATGGCTGACGGCCATGGGCCGCCTCTCCGCCACGGCGCATATGGCGCATCTGATCTGCGAGCTGTATCTGCGCCTGAAAGCGATCGGCCGGGCCGAAGGCGACACGATCCAGCTCCCCATCACTCAGGCGGAACTCGGCGACACCTTGGGCCTTTCGACCGTTCACGTGAATCGCGTGCTGCAGGAGCTGCGCAAGGAAGGACTGATCCGTTTCCAGGGTGATGCGTTGACCATTCTCGAATGGGAGCGGCTGAAGAAGGTCGGCGAGTTCACGCCGACCTATCTCAGTCTCCAGAACGAGGACCGGTAGATCCGGCCGACGAACACATGATGCATCACGACATTACTCTCCAACCGATGTCGGTCCTGGCGGACGGCGGCAGTCACGAGGGGCAGCTTATTCTTGCGGACGGACAGCTCGTCGCCGTCTTCACCTGGGTGACGCCGGAAGAAACCGTCGGTGGGCAGGAGCGGGCCGGAGGCTGGTTTCTGGAAGCGGGCTTCGGCCCCTGCAGCAGTCTGACCAGCGCAAGGCCTCCTGTCCTGGCCACGCTCGACGAGGCCGTGACCTGGGTGCGCACCCGGCTCGACAACGGCTTGGCTGCTCCCTGAAGCAGGTCAGCGCAGCTGGGCGACAATCTCGCCGGCAGCCCTCTCGCCCTCCGCCCACGCTCCTCCCGCCGTGCCCCATTGGGCACGTGAGAGCGCCTCGCCGGCAAACCAGATCCGCTCTCCGATCGGTGCCTTCAAGACATCCCGAATGGCGTAAAGCCCCGGCGGCACCACGGCCCAGGAGGCGCGCGACCAGGGATCGTGCCGCCATTCCGTCGCGTGCACGGCTGAGAGATTCCTGATCGCCCGGTAGCCGAAATGCTCCGCCAGGACATCGCGCGCATAGCGATAGGGTGCATGGGTGTCCCGCCGGTCGAGCGCGGCCGCGATGGGCTGATCCAGCTCGAAGAAATGGAACGGCGTGCCGTCGATGCAGGTCAGGAGACCCGGCGGCTGCCGGAGCGTTCCCGTCAGGCTCGCCAGCCGATCCGCGCCGCGAAAGGGCGAATCCGGCCAGTGCAGGATCACATGCTCGTAAACGCCTTGCGTGAAGCCGTGAACGGCTTCTCCTACGATATTGGGCAAGGCGGGCGCGAAGCGGATCCCGTCCTGCTGCAGCACCGCCATGGGCGTGGTGACGATGACGGCCCTGGCCCGGAGCGTCCCGGCCGAACTGTCGATGCTTACGCCCTGGCCAGACCAGTCGATGGCATGAACGGCGGTGCCGAGCCGCACCGGGAGATCATGGCCGAGACGGCGCATATAGGCGCCGAGGCCGCCGGCGATGAACAGGTTGTCCGAATATTCCATGCTCGGAAAATCGTGCAGGCTGACCTCGTCCAGCGGCCGGCCCGAGACGAGGCCATGGATGGCCGCCACCCGTCGCCCTTGAGGGCCCATGGGCGGCAGGGTGTTGGCCGCCGGCTGGTCCTCGCGGGCTTTGGCTGCCTGGGTCATCGCCCGGTCGGCCATGGCGAAGGCGCGGTCGAGGGCCGCGCGCTCGGCCCGGCTGCCCGGCCTGCCGCGCACGAAGAAATGCCCGTTCACGGGCGCCCGGCGCAGGGGTTCGCCGCGCGCGTGCCCGAGCTTCACCAGGGGATTGATCGGGCCCGCATGAAGCCAGTGGGCGCCGAGATCGAGCGGGTGGCCCCTGAAGCGGCGCGTGACTGTGCGCCCGCCGATGCGGTCCCGCGCCTCCAGGACCGTCACGGACAGCCCGGAGGCCAGCAGGCTTCGCGCCGCCGCAATCCCGGCGCTTCCCGCACCGACGATCGCCACATCGGGATTGGCATTCAGGCTTCTCGACGTTTCGCCTTCCGATGACACGATGATCTCCACCTCTCGCTTTGCGGCGGGTTCGTTCATAAGTAAGGTCCGCCTCCCGCATCAAGGGATGCCTGCTTCAAGGACACGAACCACACATGCTGATCCAATCGGTCTTCGCGGCGGCCCGCGAGGTTTTCTCGCCCGCTTTGCGGCGCATTCTCTGGAAATCGATTGGATTGACGGTGGCGCTGCTCGTCCTGGTCTGGCTCGGGCTGACCAAGCTGTTCGACATCTTCCTCACGAATCATGATCTGAGCGCCACCTACCCGATCATCGACAGCTTCGCGTTCTTCCTCGCGGGCTTTGGCCTCTTCATCGTCCTGATTTATCTGCTGCCGGCGATCTCCGCCATCGTGGCGGGCTATTTCCTCGACGACGTCGCCGAAGTCGTGGAGCACAAGAGCTATCCGGCCGATCCGCCCGGCCAGCCTCTGCCCTTCGGAAAATCCATTCTTTACGGCCTTCGCTTCGCCGGACTGTCACTGCTGGTGAACCTCGTGGCCCTGCTCTTGTTCTTCATCCCGGGCGTCAATATCGGGGCGTTCTTCATCGCCAACGCCTATCTGCTGGGCCGGGAATATTTCGAGCTGGCGGCGGGCCGCTTCTGGCCTGCGGACGAGGTCGCACGTCTGCGCACGGAGCACCGGGGCACGGTGCTGGCCGCCGGCGCGGTGGTGGCGGCTCTGGTGCTCGTGCCGGTGGTGAACCTGATCACGCCGATCTTCGGCGCGGCCCTGATGGTTCACCTGCACAAGAAGCTCACGCAAGGTCGAGTGAAGCAGATGCCGCTTCGCCGAGAGAACCCCGCGTCGATCGAGAAAGCCTGAAGGATTTGCCTTTCAAACCTTCAGTGGCTCGCCTGCTGGCCGATGGCCGGACCGGATGCCCGCTCCGGATGGAAGTCGGACGCAGGTCCCCCTGAGCGGGGCGCGAGCAGGTCCGGGGTCGTCGGCGCCGCGTTGCGCTTGAGGTCGAACTGGCCGCTCTTGCGGAAACGCAGGAGATAGCTCGGCACGATCGCCTCGATGGTGGTGGGCGTGAGGCCAAGGCCCTGGAGCGTCCGGCCCTCGCGGATGGCGCCTTCCGAGACCACGTTGTCCGTCTCCAGCAGAATCGCCTGGTCGCGGGTGGTGACGATCTCGTCGGGCAGAAGGCCGAGCGTCAGCCAGTCGAGCGTTCCCAGAATGCTCCCTTGAGTTCGTGCCAGATTGCCGGGCACAGGCAGGATGACACGCTTGCGCTCGGTGACCTCGAGGACGAATTCCATCATCTGGCGCATGGTGCGGATCTCGGGTCCGCCGAGCTCGTAGACGCGCCCGCCCGGCACCTTGCCGTCGACCGCCGCCACGATGGCCGCCGCCACATCGCCGGCAAAGACCGGCTGGAAACGGGTCTCGGCGCCCGGCAGCGGCAGCACGGGAAGCATGCGGGCGAGCGTCGCGAAGCGGTTGAAGGAGCTGTCGCCCGGCCCGAACATGAGCGAGGGGCGCAGGATCACGGCATCCGGCCGTGCCTCGAGCAGCGCGGCCTCGCCCTCGGCCTTGGTACGGGCATAGGCCGATTCGGAATTCGCATCGGCCCCGATGGCCGAGACATGGGTGAAGGACACGGCCTTCCTGGCGAGCCGCGCGATCATCGCCGGCGCCTTGGCCTGGAGCGTATCGAAGCGCTGGCGGCCGGTTTCCTGCAGGATGCCGACGAGGTTGACCACATGGTCCGCCCGCGCGACCGCATGGGCGACCGAGTCCTCGTTGCGCAGGTTGGCGTGGATCGGATTGATCTGCCCCACCTTGCCCAGGGGCAGGAAGTTCCAAAGGTTCGGCTGGCGGGTCGGCACGAGGACGCGATAGCCGCGCTCGGCCAGGCGGCTCACCACGTAGCGGCCGAGGAAGCCCGATCCGCCGAAGACCGTGACGGTTTGCTGCTCAGGCGTGCGAAGGGCACCGATCATGAAACTCTCCTGCCCGACGAAGGGCCTGCATGGAGCTTGGGTGTGAAATTTAAAATGTCTCTAGTCAAACGCTGCTCCCCTGTGAAGAGGTGCAGCTGCAAGAAAGCGCATCGGTCGCATTTTCAGTGATTGACGAAGCCTGAGAAGCACCTTAAACGAAGCCTCGCCGACGAGGCATGCCCAGGTGGCGGAATTGGTAGACGCGCTGGTTTCAGGTACCAGTGGGTAACACCGTGGAGGTTCGAGTCCTCTCCTGGGCACCACTTTCCTTAGTGGTCCAACGCCTTTCTGATCAACGATTTCTCTAATCCTTCAACGCTCTTGCAGGTCCCTTGGTCTCACACAGGGGTCTTACACATGGCGTTCACGATGGCTCGTCCGTGGAAGGACAAGAAGACGGGCAAACTTCACCTTCGACAGCGTACCCCCAGCGACATGGGGAGGCTCAGGGGCACCTTCGTGTCTCTGCCGCTCGGCAGTCAGATCAG
>KI911965.1:673448-676149 GCA_000517005.1 Microvirga lupini | reverse complement strand
CTACCACTCAGAATTACACAAACATGATTACGATTATTGATTCCATAATGGGGTCTGGAAAGACCTCTTTCATGATTGACTACATCAATGAGACTTACAGGGACTATCTTGGTCTGTGTCTCAATGACCAAGGCCTCTTAGCTCCCAAGTTCCTCTATGTTGCCCCTATCCTGGCCGAGGTAGACCGGATCAACCAAGCTTGCCCAGGCCTGAACTTCCGTGATCCTCAGCCCATTGAAGGACGGAAGTTGCACCACCTGAGTTCCTTGGTGGAGCAAGGTGCCAACATCTGCACCACCCATGCTCTCTTTAGGCTCCTGAACAGGGATGTGTATGAGAAGCTGAAAGCCCAGAACTACATCCTTGTCATTGATGAGGTGCTGGACTGTGTGGGCACGTTCGAGGACCTGACCCAATCTGATCGAAAGCTCTTGTTTAAGGATCGCCTTGTGTATGTGGAGCCTGAAACCAAGAGGCTTCGATGGAACCACAGGGAGCATGGAAACTACAGAGGCAAGTTCGATCACATCCGCAATCTGTGTGACAACGGCAACTTGGTCCTGTTCCGTGACACAGCTTTAATCTGGGAGTTCCCAACAGACTTCCTCAAGTGCTTCGATCAAGCATTTGTCCTCACCTACCTGTTTCATGGTTCACCTATGTCAGCCTACCTCAGGGCTGAGGGCTTGGAGCATGAACTCAAGACACTCAGGAGTGATGAGCTTGTGCCCTGGGCAGAACGCTCTGACGAGACAGAGGTGAAGGAGAAACTGAGGGGGCTTATTACTGTCTATGAGGGACCAGCCAACACCTGGGGTGTTTCTAAGGGGCGAGAGAACCCATTCTCTTCAAGCTGGTTCAAGAGGCGCACACCACAAGAGTTAGCCAGTCTCAAGGCCACCGTAGCGCATTGGTTTAGAAGGTTTGCTCAAACCCAAGCGAGTCACAACGCTTGGACAGCCTTCACCAAAGTTAGACCGGCACTCAAGGGTGCCCGTTATGCCAAGGGCTGGATACCCAACAACGCCAAGGGAACCAATGACCACATTGAGAGGAGGTCTTTGGCTTACCTGTGCAACGTGTTCTATCAGCCCATGATTAAGGGCTTCTTTGAGGACCGTGGGATTGAGGTTCATGAGGACCTCTTTGCCCTCTCAGAGATGGTCCAGTGGATTTGGCGTAGTCAGATTAGGCGTGGTGATCCCATCACTGTGTTTATTCCATCAAGGCGAATGAGAAGCCTCCTGATGGAGTGGCTTAACGGCTCTGAAGGCCTTCATAGTGGAGATTGCCAGATGGCTGCTTGATAGATCCTTGATTCATAAGAGAGCATAACAGGAACTATTGAGTATCCACACAGTGGAGTACCCTTCAACAAGGCCGCTCACGGTTAGCCTGAGGACGAGGAAAAGCGCTATAGAACTTTTGGGGAGACCTGAGCTCCTAGAAGTAGCTCTATAGCGCCCTCAAGCCATCTTTCGTCTCCGCAAGGTAAGCAGAGCAGCCTCAAGGTCGAGATTGCCGGACTTGATCAGCCGAACAATAGACCGGAAGTATCCGCCTGGATTTCGGATGCTGTTTCTGCCGCTCGAAACATCGTCATCGTAGAGTTGCAAAACATATATTGCTGCAATCGCAGCATGAATAGCCCCGATCTCCTCAACAGCTTCAGTCCAAGCACTCGGATGAGTCCCCAACGAGGCCCGCAGAAAGCGTCCTGCCGCGATGATATCGACAGCGTCTCTGATTGGATGAGCCCAATTGGTGATCACGGGACAGGCATCAACGATCAAGGCTGGGAGTTGCAGCCGAGAGGGCAATTCGTATGAAGAAGCGGGTTCAGAGGCAGCTCGGCAGCCCTTGTCACAAGTCTCCTGAGGAGACTCATTCTCTGCTTCTATCTGTCGGCCTGTCGTGCCGTCACAGCCCGCTTGGTAGAATGCATTTTCGGCGAGACTCCTGATCTCGGCCCATGCCTTGAGCAGGTCATCAGGCAGAGTAGTTCCGGACCGTTTCGGAGTTCGGGCTCGTAGCAGGTTGAAGCGGCTTTCCAAGGCAGCGCGGTTAATAGCTGGGTAGTGCTGTGCGAGCGCACTCAAAGCCTCTTCAGTGGCACGGCGGCAGATCGTGACCTCATCGAACGCACGTTTCAGGAGTTCCCTGCGTTGTTTCTGAGCAGCAAGAGCCGCCGTCCACTCACTACGACGTGCATAGAGTGGCGTTAGATCGAACCCAAACGCATCAATGACATTCCCCGCTGCGTCACGAATGGCATAGCGCTTTCCATTCGGTGAGTCCTTTGGGATCACCAGTTGCTGCTCGATCAGCGTCCGGATGGAATTACGAATGGCTCGCTCAGATAGCCCAGTGGTCGCCATCAGTCGCTGATTAGACGGCCAGACGAGGAGCCTTCCCATTACCTGCTCGCCCCAGCACGCGACGAGCTGTCCTAGGACAAGTCGCTGCGGGGCGCTCAATTGCAGCGCCTTTTCCGCATCCCGGGCAGTTGCCGAGAGTTCCTTCCGTGTGACGGTGTGCCCGGAATCGAGCAAAAACTTCCTCGCGGCCAAAGCAGCATGTCTCAGCCGCCGACCTCCAGACGATGCGAGTTGCATCGCGTCCCTCCATGTTGAGGGCAAAGCGGGAGCGTTCACCGAAACCGATGTTCTTGACACGCAGCTTGTCGGGATGGCATAAGGAA
>KI911965.1:673240-673348 GCA_000517005.1 Microvirga lupini | reverse complement strand
TCTGTCATGCTCCTATTTCAATAATAATCACCAACATCAACCATCATAAACAGATTGATCATCACCATGCTCAGTCTCTGACGAGCTGTGTCTCAGCTTCGTCCTACT
>KI911965.1:655874-673140 GCA_000517005.1 Microvirga lupini | reverse complement strand
TGTGTTCAAGATTCCATTACGCCCACCCCTCGGTGGGTCTCCAAAGGCCCTCGGAGTTACCAGCTCCTTGGGCCTTTTGCTTTGCCTAGCCTTAGTTCACGTTTGTCTTCTCCGTTAGAAGAGTGTTGCGGGGTCGTAAGTGATCGCGGCTCGATAAGGGCCGACTGAACCTTCTACCGAAGGTGCCGACCTTCCTAAGCGCCAACAAAGCAAGCTTCCGAAAGCCCACCTGCCATGGACCCCTCGGAAGCACTGACGATGCTGGCGACTCAAGCGTGAGGACGCTGTAAACCTCACTCTCTCGCAACATCTAAGTGATGAACTGATTCTGTGTTGCGTGTGGAGTCGCTCTATAAGAATCAGTTAATCTTGTTTGTGATTTCCACTGGAAAGCCGAGTCGTAGCGAGTCGATCCCTGATGTGGGTTCAGTCAAGTGACAGTCGAATTGCCGTTCTCCTGCCATCTAAGACTCAAGCTGGATTCTAGTCTATCCGAGGGGTAGGACGAATAGACTCGGTATTGGTGGTCGTATTTATTGGTTTGTACTTAATGGCCATGCGAATACGCTTACTGGCCGCCTTGTAATTGCAGCAGGTACTGTGATGGCGAGCCCGATCCCTGCACTTATGCGTACAGGCGTGTTCCTTACCTTGGGAAATCCGAAGTGCTTGGGGCGGCTTGATTGGTCCTTGAGTTGCTGCGGACAGTAGCATCCACAGCCTACGCCCTCTGTGCGGATTCCCGTGCTTCAACTCCGATTGACCATCACACAGAACTCTCACACAGTGCGACAATGATCTGCATGAGCCTCGGAGGATGATTGTTGATCGGAAGCCTTGGGTATCCTAGAGAAACTGGAGATGCCCAGGTGGCGGAATTGGTAGACGCGCTGGTTTCAGGTACCAGTGGGTAACACCGTGGAGGTTCGAGTCCTCTCCTGGGCACCAACCCTTCTCTAAGGGTTTGATGCACAAAGCAATCCAGCATCTTCATCTCTGAGGTGGCTGACGGGCCGGATAGGTGCTCGTCGTTTTCGGCTTCATCGCGCCATCCCGTCTCATCTCATTCTTCAACGTTCCAGGATCGGTCTGATCTCCTGAAGGTTCTCGATCGTGTGTTCCAGGTGGCGTCGGAGTGCCTGTGAGGCCTCCTCGTTCTTGCCGCGCTCCAGCAGGTCAAGGATCTGGAGATGTTCCTCGCATTGCTGGCGATAGCGCTTGCGGTCGATCATCGAGCGATAGGAGAGCAGGCGGCGGACGCGATTGATGCGGCGGACCGCTTCCAGGAAGAACGGATTGCCGGAGGCGCCGATGATCGCCTCGTGAAACCGCACGACGCGCTCATGGAGCGCGTCGGCGCTGTCGGTCTCGATGGCGCCGCCCAGAAGCCGCAGCTCCGCCTCGCGGCAGCGGGCCGCCGTCTCAGAATCGAGGTGATAGGTCGGCTCCAGCAGGGCGGCCGGTTCGAGAGCCAGACGGACCCGGTAGGTCTGCTCCAGGCTCTCCGGGGTGGTCAGCATGGGCGAGAAGGACCAGCCGTAGCCGGGGCGGCGCTCGGCCCAGCCTTCCTGGGCGATCCGGCTCAGGACCATGTTCAGCTGCGCCTTGGTGACCGCATAGGTTTCCTTGAGATAGGCCTCGGAGGCCGGATCCGGCAGGCGGCCATGGAGGTGATCCTCGGCGATCCTGAAATAAACCTCGGAGATGTCGTCCCTTCTGGCAAGGCCCAAGGCCTCTGCCGAAGGCGGTTTCGCATCGGAGACGAAATAGCCGCGGTTGCGCTCATGGATGAGGACGCCTTTCGCGGCGAGGAGCTGCAGGGCCTGGCCCACGGGAAAGCGGGAGACGCTGAACCGCTCCGCCAGCTCCTGGGCGGTGATGTGCGTTCCCGCAGCCAGCCCGGATCCCCGGATATGGTCGAAGATCTGCGCCGCGAGCCCGTCGGTCAATTCCCGCTTGCTGCCGCCTGCACGGTCACGGACTGGAACATTCATCGAAGAAACCTGACATTGCTACGGGTCATCGCTTTCGTTTCTTAAGCGATTCCTGACCGTATAGCACCGCGCCTCGGCGTCTGCAGGGATAGGCCCGGGAGACAGAAAGTCTGTCTCCCGGCCAATATCGTCAGGACTTCACGAGGCCGATCGACTTCAGGACGTCGCCCACGCGGGTCTGCTCTTCCTTCAGGAAGGTCTCGAACGGCGCGCCGGCCAGATAGAAATCCTCCCAGCCGCGCTGCTTCAGGATCTCGGCCCATTCCTTCGACTTGACCAGCTTGTCGATGGTCTCGGCATGCGCCTTCTTCTGGTCAGCCGTGATGGCGGGAGGCGCCATGATCGCGCGCCAGTTCACGACCTCCACGTCCATGCCCTGCTCCTTCAGGGTGGGAACGTCGGCGCCGGCTAGCCGCTTGCCGGACGAGATGGCGAGCGCCCGCAGCTTGCCGGCCTTGATCTGGCTCTCGAACTCGCCGTAGCCGGAGACGCCGGCCGTCACGCGGCCGCCGAGCATGGCCGCGAGAGCCTCGCCGCCGCCCGAGAAGGCGATGTAATTGACCTTCGATGGCTCGGAGCCGGCCGCCTTCGTGAACAGGGCCGCAAGGATGTGATCCGCGCCGCCTGCCGAGCCGCCGGCCCAGGTGACCTTCGCCGGATCGGCTTTTGCTGCGGCCGCAAGCTCCTGAACGTTCTTGATCGGGGAATTGGCCGGCACCACGATGACCAGCGGATCACCCGTGAGACGCGCAATCGGGGTCACCTGATCGAGACCGACCGGCGATTTGTTGCTGAGGATTGCGCCGATCATGGTGATGCCGTTGACCATGAGCTGGTTCGGATCGCCTTTGGCATTGTTGACGAACTGCGCCAGGCCGATGGTGCCGCCTGCGCCAGTCACGTTGGTGACCTGAACGCTCTTGGCGAGACCGGACTGCGTCAGCACCTGCTGAATCGATCGGGCCGCCGAGTCCCAGCCGCCGCCGGGCCCGGCAGGCGCCATGATCTTGAGTTCCTGCTGGGCGAAGGCCGATGATGCGACAAGTGTGAGAGCAGCGACGGCGACGCCGCGGATCGTCTTGGTGAAGTGGCTCACGAGTTGCTCCCTTAAGGTTGCGTGAGATGGTGGACGCGAAGCGGCATGCCGCTCAGCGTCTGGTGGTCGGCGAAGCCTCTCGCCGGGTGCTTTCACCGGTGCCGGTGAATTCTGATGCAGGTGCCTCGCGGCTTGTGCCCTCCGCGTTGACGACACGCTGCAGGATGAGGGGAATGATGCCGCCACCGCGCAGGACCTCGACCTCAAGCCCGGTCTCGATGGCCGCCGTGGCGACGAGTGTTTCGCTCTGTCCCGATGCGCGTCGAATCGTGACGGGCACAGCACAACGCGGACCGATCTTCGCGGCATCGGCATCGATCAGGATCTGATCGCCGGGGCGCAGGTGCAGGGTGCTTGGATGCCGGTCCGCAGGAAGCCGCAAAGGCAGGATGCCCATGCCGATCAGGTTCGAGCGATGGATCCGCTCGAAGCTTACGGCCAGCACCGCGCGGGCGCCGAGCAGCGCCACGCCTTTCGCCGCCCAGTCGCGTGACGATCCCATGCCGTAGCGTTCGCCGGCCACGACGACCACCGAGGCGCCCTCTTCAGCGTACCACTCGGCGGCGCGGAAGAGGGGCAGGTGCTCGCCCGATCCGACATGGATCGTGAAGCCCGGTGCGATCTGCGGATCGAGCAGGTTGCGCACGGACTTGTTGGTGAACAGGCCCCGCACCATGGCCTCCCAGTTGCCGCGGCGGGAGGCGAAGACGTTGAGGTCGCGCCGGTTCTCGCCGCGCGCGGTGAGGTATTCGGCGGCCTCTCCGGTTTGCGGGATCTGCCCGGCGGGCGAGATGTGGTCCGTGGTGATGTCGTCGCCGAGCACGAGCAGCGGATGCGCTGCATAGGTGCCGAGCAGCGTGCCCTTGCCGAAGCCCGCGAAAGGCGGACGGCGGATATAGGTCGAGCTCTCATTCCACGGGAACAGGGGAGTGGCGGGAGCATCGAGCACGCGCCAGGTCTCGCTCGCCTCGGCCTCGCCGTACGAGGTGTCGTAGTCGCGTGCATCCATCGCCATCGCGAGAGCCGCATCGATCTCGTCGCCGCTCGGCCAGAGATCGGCGAGCCTGATTGCCTCGCCGGAGGGCGCGCGCCCGATTGTGTCGGTCAGGATGTTGCGGTTGACGTCGCCGGCCAATGCAAAGGCGACGACGAGGGGGGGCGAGGCGAGGAAGCCCGCTTCGAGCTGCGGGTGCACACGTCCCGGAAAGTTGCGGTTGCCGGACAGGACCGCGACGGGAAGGATGCCGCGCTCCGTCATGGCCTGTTCGATGACGGCGGGGAGCGGACCGGAATTGCCGATGCAGGTCGTGCAGCCATATCCGACAATGCCGAAACCGACTGCTTCCAGGTCGCCCAGCAGACCGGCACGACGCAGATAGCGTTCGGCCGTCGGCGAGCCGGGCGCGAGCGAGGTCTTCACCCAAGCGGGCGGCGTGAGCCCGAAGCGGCGCGCCTTGCGGGCGACGAGGCCTGCGGCGACCAGGAGGCGCGGGTCCGATGTGTTGGTACAGCTCGTAATCGCCGCGATAGCGACGGCGCCGTTGCCGGGCTGGTTTTCCGATATCGGACGGCCCGCGAGCATGGGAGCAAGAGCCTCGACTGTCTTGCCTGCCGGAATGCGGTCCTGAGGCCGGCGCGGTCCGGCGAGACTGACTTCGACCTCGTCGAGGTCGATCTCGATAATGTCCGTGAAGCGCGGAGAGGCTTTCGGATCGAACCAGAGTCCCTGCCGTCTGGCGTATGCCTCCACGAAGCGGACGTGATCGGCGCTGCGGCCCGTTTCCCGCAGGTAGCGCAGCGTCTGGTCGTCGATGGGAAAGAAACCGGAATTGGCGCCGAATTCCGGGGTCATGTTGGCGATGACGGCGCGGTCGCCGGCAGAGAGCGTCGAGACGCCCGGCCCAAAGAACTCGACGAAGCGGTCCGCCAGATCGATGCGCCGGAGGCGCTCGGTGACCGTGAGAGCGAGATCGGTTGCAAGCACGCCTTGTCTCAGGCGTCCCGTAAGGCGCGCGCCGACGATGTCCGGAACGCGGATCATCACCGGCATGCCGAAGAAGACGCTCTCGGCTTCCAGCCCGCCGACGCCCCAGCCGAGCACGCCGATGCCATTGATCATCGGCGTGTGACTGTCGGTGCCGATGAGCGTATCGGGCATGGCCCAGGACACGCCGTCCCGCTCGGCCGTGGTGACGACGCTCGCCAGGCGCTCGAGATTGAGGGTGTGCATGATGCCGGTGCCGGGCGGATGGACGCGGAAGCCGGTGAGGGTGCGCGTGGCCCATTTCATGAAGCGGTAGCGCTCGGCATTGCGTCCGTATTCGCGCTCCATGTTGCGCCGGAGGGCATCGGGGGAGCCGAACACGTCGACGCCCAGGGAATGGTCGGTCGAGACATCGACGGGGAGCACGGGATTGAGCCGGCTCGGATCGTGTCCGGCCTCGGCCAGGGCGGCGCGCATGCCGGCAATGTCCACGAGGGCCGGGCCGCAGGTGGTGTCGTGCATCATGACCCGGCCGGGCAGGAACGGGATCTCCTCCTCGCTGCGCCCCGTCTCCAGCCAGTTCAGAATCGCGGCCTCGGCCTGTGGAGCGTCGTCGCCTGCATTGCGCAGCACATTCTCCAGCAGGATCCGCAGGATATGCGGCAGCCGTTCGAGCTGGCCTTCGGCGGCCTTCGGCAGATCGGCAATACGATGCTGCCGCCTATTGAAGGCGAAGGTCGTTATGGCGGAGTGCAACAGAGGGTCATGAGACATGGCCTGTAGATTGCAGAAAGGGGATTATAAATGCAATCAGTTTTGCATTTTATGCCAAAAATATACCAAATGCCCCGTCGGAGCAGTCGCGATGGAGCTCGGCGAGAGCCCGGATCAGCAAGGAGAATGATGTCGTCAGAGTGCGCTTAAGTAATTGATTTTATTTATGTTAATAGAAAAACGGAACTGCCTAAATGACGTCTCGGGCATTCGTGACCAGCCCCAAGCGCCTTGCTCAAGACCTCAAATGGCGTGCGGCATGAGCTCGGCCGAAATCGGCGACCTCGGTCGGATGAACCATGCACTTGCTCTGGTCAGATGGTATCCGACCAGGGCATCGAGCCTGAAAGTGAACGCAATCTTTAGGAGCTATCCGATGCTCCATCACCTGATGCTCAGATCCGCCGGCCAAGCACCATGTAGGCCGCAGCCGTCCAGGAGAAGGTATCTCCACCCAGGCCCTCGCCCGTCGTCGGATCGAAATATTCGCAGAAGCCGGCGCCCTCGATGGCGCGGACCGTTCCCTGCTCGATCCGGCGGGCGAGATCCTCGGACCCGTTCAGGTGCAATCCATCCGAGATGAGCCAGTTGATCACGGCCCAGACCGGACCGCGCCAATAGCGCTTCGGCTCGAAAGCGGGCGAGAAGGAGGGTGTCGAGGGAACGCCGACGACCATGCCGTCGAGCCAGCGTTCGATCTCCGCCACGATAGCGCTTCGCTGGGCGTCATCGAGCCTCAGCGCGACAAGCGGAATGAAGCCCGCCTGCGTCGGCGTCTCGATATCGCGGCCTGCAATCAGGTCGAGGTTGACGAAGCGGGAGAGCTCGGGCCGCCAGCGGCGGGACAGGCCTTCAAGTAGCTTCTCGTGCATGCGCGAGAGCTCGGCCTTTTCCTCGTCGGTCCCGAAGCTTTCCGCCAAGTGCATCAGATCGGCGGTGGCGCGCGCCAGGATGGCGGTCATCTGCACGTCCGCCACCTTGAAGGGAGCAGCCGTCCATTGCCGCTTCGGGTCCCAACCGCAATCGCGGTAGGTGTCGACGAGATGGATGAAGCGCTGATAGTCCTCGTTGCGCGGTCGCATAGAGGCGTCCACGTGGCCCGTATCCTTGCGGCGGATGATGGTTGTCGTGGTGGTCGGCACGCGGGCCAGGGCCTCGTCCCAGGCGGGCGAGTTGTCGCTGCCGCTCTCCCAGGGATGCAGGATCGACACGAGGCCGAGCCCTTCCGGATCGCGCGCGGACAGCCACCAGCGGTGCGAGCGCAAGGCCGCTTGATACAGAGCCTTCGTGCGATCCGCCGCGCCGGCCATGCCGCTTGCGAGAGCCGCCTCATGAACATGGCGCAGGGCCATGCCGAAAACCGGCGGCTGCGTGATGCCGGAGGTCGGAATGCGGTGCCGCGTCCCCCACACTTCCGGGCCGGGAAAATAGGTGTCGCTCGGTGCATGAAACACGATGTGCGGAATCATGCCGTCGTCCCACTGGCCCTCGATCAGGCGCTCCAGCTCGCGATAGGCCCGGTCCACGTCGAAGAGGGCAAAGCCCATGGCAACAAAAGCGGAATCCCAGTTCCACTGGAACGGATAGAGCCGGTCGGTGGGCACCGTGTAACCGCCGCGATCATTGCGCGCGAGAATGGCGCGCGCGGCCTCTTCCTTCGGAAGCATGGTCATCTGAAATTTCCTTCAATTCACAATTCAGGCCCGGGCAAGGGCACGCCCGGTCGCGCTGTCGATCCAGGTCACGCGCGTCGGATCGACGGTCAGGCCCACGCGCTCGCCGGCGTTCACCTTCGCGGTCGGCGGCGCGACGATGCGGGCGGGCTGGCCGTCGATGGAGCCTGTCAGGAGCAGATGCGAGCCCATCGGCTCCACGACACGCACATCGAAGGGGATGCCGGAGCCGTTGGCGCTGAGGCTCGCATCCTCGCCGCGCAAGCCGAGCTCCAGGCTCTGCGCCGTCATCGGGCAGGGCAGTGAAGCATCGCCGATTTTTGCCATTCCCTGACTGCACTGGACCTTGATGAAGTTCATCGGCGGCGAGCCGATGAAGCCGCCGACGAAGCGCGTCGCCGGTGTGGCGTAGATTTCAAGCGGCGAGCCGATCTGGTCGATCTTGCCGCCATACATCACGGCGATGCGGTCGGCGAGGCCCATGGCCTCGGTCTGGTCATGCGTCACGTAGATCGTGGTGGTCCCGGCTTCGCGCAGAACCGCCTTCAGTTCCGTGCGCATCTCAAGGCGAAGAAGCGCATCGAGATTGGAGAGCGGCTCGTCCATCAGCAGCACGGCGGGCTCGACGGCGAGCGCGCGGGCCACCGCCACGCGCTGGCGCTGGCCGCCCGAGAGTTTCGCCGGATAGCGGTCGAGATAGGTCTCGATGTGGAGCAGTGCCGCCGCGCGTTCGACCTTGCGCTTGATCTCCGCCGCAGGGGCTTTCTGCATCCGCAACCCGAAGGCGACGTTTTCGAACACCGTCATGTGCGGGAAGACGGCGTAGTTCTGGAACACCATCGCCAGCCCGCGCTTGCGCGGGGCGAGGTTGCTCACGTCCTGCCCGCCGATGACGACGCGGCCAGAGGTCTGCGTCTCGAGGCCAGCGATGATGCGCAAGAGCGTGGTCTTGCCGCAGCCCGAGGGACCGAGGAGCGCCACGAACTCGCCGTCGTTGACGGTGAGCGAGACTTCCTGCAGGGCGCGGAAGGAGCCGAATTCCTTGACGACGCGGTCGATGACGATGTCAGCCATGAGGTGATCCGTTACTTGCTGGCGATGCCCCACACCGCGAAGAGATATCGTCTCACGGCGAAGATGAAGAGCACGGAGGGAATGATGAGGATGAAGCCGCCGGCGAAGCGGTAATGAAGTGGGCTCTCGGCGAGAATCCGCAGCAGATAGGCGGTGAGCGTCCGCTCGCGCACGGTGAGGATCGAGGCGGCGAAAACCTCGTTCCACGAGATCACGAAAGCGAAGATGGCGGTTGCGGCAAGGCCCGGCAAAGCGAGCGGCAGCACCACTTTCATGAAGGCCTGGAAGCGCGTGCAGCCGAACACCCAGGCGGCCTCCTCGTATTCGCGCGGGATGCCCATGAAGAGGCTCTGCGTGACGAGGGCCGCGAAGGGCAGCGCCAGCACCGTGTGGATCAGCGAGACGCCGAAGGGCGTATCGTAGAGACCTAAGCGGATGAACGAGACAGTGAGCGGCAGCGCCAGGATGGCGAGCGGGAAGGCGCGGGTGAGCAGAACGAGCAGCCGATAGGCGTTCTGCCCGCGGAAGGTGTAGCGCGCCAGCGCATAGCCGGCCGGAGCGCCGAGCGCAATGGAGAACACCACCGTCAGGCCGGCGGCGATGAGCGAGTTGACGAGGGCGTTGAACACGCCCTCGATGGCGAGGAACTGGCTCATGGCCGCAAAGGACAGGTCTGAGGGCCAGATCGATTTCGGCCAGCGGAACACACCGAGCCGGCCGCCGAAGGCGCCGAGCGCGACGAGATAGATCGGCACCAGCACCCAGGCGATGAGCACCGTAAGACCGGTCCAGAGAAGCAGGCGGCGCACAGAGGGAAGAGCCATGCCGCGGCTCGTCGGGGTGGATTTCAGTTCGGCAGCGCTGGTCGTCATGGGAGCTGCTCCGGACGCGTTCTCAGCACGCGCAGGTAAACGGCCGTTGCGGCGAGCGAGATCGCCATGATGAGAACCGCATAGGCTGCGGCAACGCCGTAATTCTGGTTGTCGTTCTGCCAGACATAGGCCTCGCCGGCGAGGACGGGAAAGTTGCGCCCGCCGAGCGCATAGACGACGGCGAAGACCTCGAAGGCGAGCACCGTGCGCAGGATCAGTGCCGATTGCAGGCTGGGCTTCAGGAGCGGCAGCGTGATCTTCGTGAAACGCGTCCATGGTTTCGCGCCGAAGATCTCGGCAGCCTCGGAAAATTCCTTCGGAATCAGCTGCAGGCCTGCGATCAGGATCACCAGCACGATCGCCGTGGCACGCCAGAGCTCGGCGAGAATGATGGCGAAGAATAGGGCGACGGGCGTCTCCTGCGAGAGCCATCCCGTCGGGCCCTGGATGAGGCCGAGCGCGTACAGCGCCGAGTTCAGGTAGCCCGTATTCTGGAGCAGGGCGAGCCAGGCGAGACCGGCTGCGAGGTCCGAGATGCCGAGCGGGATGGTGAGCACCCACAGGACCAGGTCGCGGCCCTTGTCGAGTTTCGTCACCATGGTGGCCATGGCAAGCGCCAGCACGACCTGGAGCGGCACGACCACGAGGGTGAGCAGGAACGTGTTGCGGACGGCGAGTGAGAAATTCAGGTCGCCCGCCATGCGCTGATAGTTTTCCAGCGACAGGCCGTCGCCTGCCGAGACCGACAGCCAGACCGTCTGCACGAGCGGCACGAGGAAGAGCGCGCTTAAGAAAACGACCGATGGCGCGATCAGCGCATAGGGAATCCAGGATGTGCGCGCAGGCATGAGCCGCTCCACTCGCAAGGATAGCCCGGCGAAGAGAACCTCGCCGGGCTGAAGGTCAGGTTACTGAACCGGGCACGCGCCCTGGCTCGGTTTGTCGGGAGCCCAGCAGGGTGCGCCGGTTTCCTTCATGAGCGCGTCGAGGACTTTCGCCTGGGCTTCGAGCACGTCCTTGACCGGCTCGTTGCGCAGCACGATGCGCTGGAAGGTATCTGTGTAGACCTTGTTGAACTCGCCGCCCTTGGCGCCGAGGCCGACAGGCAGGAGAGACACGAGCGCATCCTTCGCGTTCTGCGTCGCGGCGACCGCGCCGGCGAGCAGCTTGATGCCGGGCGCGAGATCCGGCGGCAGCTCAGCCTTCACGACCGGGAAGAAGCCGACTTCCGCTGCCGTCGCGAGCTGCGTCTGAGGCTTGGTCATGTGCTCGATCACCGCCACAGCGCCGGCGCGGTTCGGCGCATCCTTCGGGATGGCGAGACCTGCGATCACCGGCATGTAGCCGCGTCCCTTCGGACCGGCCGGCGCCGGGAAGGCGACGAACTGATCGGGCTGCAGGGTGAGCGCTTCCTTCACGCGGGCAATGTGATCCCACGCGATCCACACCTCGCCGGAGAGCAGCGGTTCCTGCATGAAGTTGTAGTTAGTGGAATTGGGGTTCGACACCGCCCACAATTCCTTCAGGGCGTTCCATCCGGCCTCGGCATCCGCCGACTTGAAGGTCGTCACCACGCCGCCGGTGAAGGACGGGTAGAAATAGCCCTGGAAGAACCGCGGCAGCAGTCCTGTCGGGCCGGCCGGGAAGCCGAGGCGGCGCTGGCCGGTCTTGTCGACGATGTTCTTGCCCCATTGCTGCAGCTGCGCATAGGTGAGGCTGTTCACGTCCGCACCCGCCGGCAGGTATTGCAGCGCCTGCTTGTTGGCGACCATCACATAGGTGGCCTGCATCCACGGGATGTATTGCTGCTGGCCCGTGCCGAGCTTGCCGAGATCCATCAGGCTTGCCGGAATGCCGCGATCGGTCAGCTTCGCGGCGACGTCGTCGATGGGCTGGAGATCGGCCGGAACATGCGGCTGCAGCTCGCCGTGCAGCGCGCCGACGACGCTCGCCGTGCGCTTGCCGGCCTGCGTCTCCGCCTTCATGCGGACTGCAAAGGCAGGCGGCTCATCGACGACATAGGTGACCTTGCCGGGCAATCCTTTCAGCAAGACCTCGCGGACCTTCGTCGCTTCCTCGATGGGGCGAAGCTGTGTCGAGTAAAAGATCGTTTCTTGCGCCTGAGCGACGGTGAGCCCTCCGAACAGGGCTGCCGCGGCGGCAATGGCGCGAAGCGATACCGGATGCGTCATTTCCTTCCTCCATCGGTCCCTTCTTGGTGCCGCTCGACCCGGGGCCGGAAGGTCGAGGGCATCAGACTCAGTTCGCCGGTCCGTGGGTGGCCCGCGGAACCTGCCGAACCGGCAGAATGGTTTGCAGCTCGGAAGGATCACGTCCGCCGAGCCGCGCAATCAGCATCTCGGCCAGCTGCCGGCCGACATCGGGAGCGGCGATCTCCATGCTCGAGAGCGGCGGATCGGTGAAGGCCGCAGAGGGCAGATTGTCGTGCCCGATCACGGCGATCTCGCGCCCGGCGGCAAGGCCACGCTCCTTGAGAGCGCTCAGGGCGCCGATCGCCATGCTGTCGGTGGCGCATAAAAGCGCCGTGGGCGGCGCATCCTGCTGAAGCAGCCATTGCGCGGCTTCATAGCCGCCCGCTTCCGTCGGGTGCGCGGTGTATTCGAGCCGGTCCGAGGCGCCGGCTTCCTCGAGCGCTGCCAGCCATCCCTTGCGGCGCAGATGGGCGAAGGTCAGATCCTGCGGAGCCGCGATATGAGCGATACGCCGATGGCCGGCCGCTGCGAGCTGGCGGGCAGCATCCCGGAAGCCTGCCTCGCCGTCGCCGTCGATGAAGGCATGCTCCTCCGGACGGGCGGTGCGGCCATGGGTGACGAAGGGGATGCCGCGCTCCTTCAGGAGAGCGACGCGCTCATCGTTGAGACGGGTGCGCACGACGATCACCGCGTCGGCCCGTCGCCCGTCCAGAAGCCGCCGGTAGGTATCCATCTCGCCGGCACGTCCTGCAGTCGGCAGCAGCATCAGGTCGAGACCTTCCTCGGCAAGCCTCTGCCCGCAGGCGGCCAGCATGTTCAGGAAGATGGGAGGTCCGAAGCGCCCCGGCTCCGTCGGCAAGGTCACGGCCACGGCTTCCGCCTTGCGCCGCCGCAGGCTGCGGGCGGCCGGGTTGGGCCGGTAATTCATCGCCCGGGCTGCCGCCTGAACGCGCTCGCGGGTGGCAGGCGCCACGTCGGAATAGCCGTCGAGAGCCCGCGACACCGTCGTGATCGACAGGCCAAGCGATTGCGCAAGAAGCTTCAGGTTCGACACAGGGTTCAAACTCTCCTTGTGCCTTTAACTAGATCTCCAAAACGTTTTGGAAAGTCAATGATCCCAGCCTAGATCATTGGTATAATGTTCGGATCGCCGGGATGAAGAGGACGGCCTTAGAGACTGGCCGGGGATAATACTCTCCGTCGTCATCCCCGGCGGCGGTAGGCCGGGAAGGGGATCCAATGAGCACCCTCCACGTCATCACCGGCCTCGTGCCGGTGATCTCGATTGTTTGAAGCGCTGCGCTCTACAAATCGGGATGGCCGGGACAGGCCCGGCCATGACGTGGTGGGTGTCATCCCCGGTGAGCGTCAGCGGGATAGGGATTGGTTGGTGCGAGTGTCCAGGGGCTCGGCGGAAGAACGGAAGGGAGCAGGCTCACGCCGAAGACATCGGCGAGCATGGCCGGTGTCAGCACCGTCTTCGGTCGTCCCCGTGTCACGAGCCGCCTCCATGCATGAGGACGAGATCGTCCCCCATGCCGGCGGCCAGCTGCAGGTCATGCAGCACGGCCACGACGGCGAGCCCGTCCTGCGCAAGGCTCTTCGCCGTTTGCAGCAGGGCAAGCTGATGCTTGAGATCAAGGCTTGCGATGGGCTCGTCGAGGAAGAGCACCTGCCGCGTCTCGACGGTCCGGCCGGCCCGTAGCTGCGCCAGCACGCGCGCGAAGTGAACCCGCTGCCGCTCCCCGCCCGAGAGCGTCTGATAGTTGCGGCGGGCGAGATGCGCCACATCGGCCTGTGCAAGAGCATCGAGGGCGATGCGCTGCCGGTCGCTGCGCGACAACCCACGCCTGATTCCCTCGACACCCAGGCAGGCGACCTCGAAGACGGTGAAGGGAAAGCTGAGATCGGAGGCCTGCGGCATCACCGCCCGGCTGTGCGCGAGTCGCCATGGCGGAATGGACCGCAAGGGATTCCCGTTTAGCCGAACCTCGCCTCCCGTCGGAGACAGCTCACCGCACAAGATGCGCAAAAGCGTCGACTTGCCGGCTCCGTTGGGACCGATGACGATGGTGAAGGAGCCGCCTGCGATGGAGAGATCGACAGCCTCGACCAGCATGCGTCCGCCGCCACGATAGGAGATGCCTTTGGCTTCCAGAAGCGCGCTCACAGGGCAATGCCTCCCTGACGTCGGAGCAGGAGCCAGAGGAAGAACGGTGCGCCGATGGCGGCGGTGAGAATGCCGATGGGCAGTTCCGCCGGTGCGGCTATGGTCCGTGCCACCGTGTCGGCTGCGACGAGCAGAGCGGCTCCCAGCAGTGAGGAGGCCGGCAGCAGCATCTTGTGATCGGCGCCGGCCATCAGGCGCAGCACGTGCGGCACGACAATTCCGACGAAGCCGATCATGCCGGCAGCGGCAACGGACGCGCCGACCGCAATCGCCACCAGCAGGATCGCCAGCGCCTTCACCCGCTGCACCGGCACGCCGAGATGAAAGGCTTCCGCCTCGCCGAGGGACAACGCGTTCAAACCTCGCGCCAGAAAGGGCATCGCCAGGAGCGTGGGCAGGACGAACGGCGTCACGGCCATCACCTTCATCCAGGTTGCGCCGTTCAAGGAACCAAGGGACCAGAACGACAGGTCGCGCAATTGCCGGTCGTCGCTTAAGTAAGAGAACAGGCCCATGATGGCGCCTGCGAGCGCCCCGAAGGCGACGCCGGCGAGCAGCATGGTCGCCATCGAGGTGCGTCCGCTGCGGGTGGCGACGAGATACAGGCCGAACGTCGTCAGCAGGCCGCCGGCAAAGGCGCCGACGGGCAGGGCGCTGAAGGGCAGAGGGCCGATGAGTGGCGCGAGCAGCTTGTCGCCGAGGGTGATCGTCGCGGCGGCCGCCAGCGCGGCTCCGGCCGAGACGCCGACGAGGCCGGGATCCGCCAGTGGATTGCGGAAAAGCCCCTGCATCAGGGCGCCCGACGAGGCAAGCGCCGCGCCGATCAGCAGCCCGAGCAGCAAACGCGGCAGGCGCACCTGCAGGACGATCAGCGCATCGCCTCCCGCCGCCGTTGCGTGTCCGGAAAGGGCGTCCACGATGATGGAGAATACGCGCGACAGGGAAACGCCCGTTGCGCCGAGCCCGAGAGCCAGAACGCTCACCAGGACAAGCAGCGCAGCAAGCGCCGCCATCAGAAATATCCGACGCTCGCGCAAGGCCGGGCGGGAATGTTCCCGCTCCAGGGCAAGGGTCGTCATGGCTTGGCGGCTGCGACCTGATCGGGATGGAGCGCTGCCATCAGGTCTCGGGCCGCCGAGGGCGTGCGTGGGCCGAAGCCGAGAAGATAGAGCGAATCCATGACGACGAGACGCCGCTGCGCTGCCGCGGGCGTGGCGGCGAAGGCGGGATGGGTGAAAGGATCGGACGCCGCACCGCCGGGACCGTGGTTCATCATCACGATGGCTTCCGGCGCCGCCGCGATCAGGCCCTCGTCCGACAGGGGCTTCCAGCCGGTAAGGGACGACGCAACGTTGGTTGTGCCGGCGAGCGCGAACATGGCATCGGCGGTCGTCCCCTGCCCGCCGACGAGCGGTCGCCCGTTCTGCAGCGAGAGCACGAAGAGCGCCTTGGCAGGCCGCGTCACCCGCGCCTTGGCTTCGACCAATTGAGCGAAGCCCCTCTCGATCTCGGCGACGAGCGTAGCGCCCTTCTCGGCTGCATTCACCGCCTTGGCAATCACCTCGACCCGCTTCGCGATGCCGGCCGGGCTCGGTTCGTCCGTGATGCGGACGATCGGAACACCGGCCTGCTCGATCAGGCGCAGGGCGTCCGGCGGGCCTGCGCCCTCCGAGGCGATGACGAGCGTGGGGTTGAGGGACAGGATGCCCTCGGCCCCGAGTTGGCGGACATAGCCGACATTCTTCTTCGTCTTCAGCGCCTCTTCCGGATAGAGGCTCGTGGAATCCACGCCGACGATCTCATCGGCCCGGCCGAGGCGGTAGAGGATCTCGGTTGCCGCCCCGCCGATGCTCACGATGCGGGGCGCGGTTTCGGCGCGAAGCCGCGATGCATAGAGCAAAACGGGCGGTGCCAGGAGCAGCGTGCGGCGTGACAGGATGGGCATGAAGGCGGCTTTCTATTTGGTGAGGATCAGTTTGCCATTTGCCGTGATCCGCAGGCGGTAGCGCTCGCCCCTGTGAACCAGAACCACTTCGCGCCCGCTTCCGACCAAGCTTGCGACGTCGATCTCCTTCGCGAGGGTCGGCCGGTCGGCCTTGGCGTCCGAGGGCGAAGACGGGTCGTTCACGGCGGTCTCCAGTTTTTACTTCTTCTAAATTAGCGAATATTCATTACTGCTCAGTATTCGCAGTTTAGAATCATGTAAAACTACGCATATCAGAGTTCATGTTGACGCAGTTACTTGATTTGGATATCGGATGTAAACCCTCCTCGACACAGAGAGGGTGAGATAGCCAGCCAGCGCGAACCCGATTTCTGCGCGAGCCAGCCAGTCATCAAGAATACCCATGTGAAAGATCGGGATCGTCGGGATGTTTACCTTCCTGCGCGAAGGGCATCGCGCATCCACGTCACCTCTCGCCCTCCAGGTTGTCGCGCCTTTGGCCCCGGCTGTTCAGGCGCATGACGCGCCGGTCGCGCAGACGCGCCATGGCTGTTCTGGTTCCCGCTCGGGCAGACCATGACATTTGCCGGCCCTCGATCTCATTCCATCCGACACGGAGACCGTTTTCGATGTTCATCGCCATGAACCGCTTCAAAGTCCTGAAGGACGTCACCCAAGAATTCGAGCAGCGCTGGCTGACCCGCGAGAGCTACCTGCACGAGCTCGACGGCTTTATCGAATTCCATATGCTGCGCGGGCCGGAGCGCGAGGACCATGTGCTGTATTCCTCGTACACGCTTTGGGTCTCGAAGGCGCATTTCGAAGCCTGGACGCGCTCCGAGCAGTTCCGCATCTCGCACATCCGCGCCAGCAGCGGCTCGGACAAGCCGATGACCCTTGCCCATCCCGAATTCGAGGGCTTCGAGGTCATTCAGACCATCGGACGCATGCCCAATGCGGCGGAGTGAGCACGATGGAATCGGTGGAAGATCTGATCCGGCAGGATCTTGCGGCAAGGCCGGATGGGATTCTCGAAACGATTGCGGAAGAACGCAATGTCCCCATGCAGGCCGTGTTGGATTGCTTAAGTCCCGAGAATGCGCAACGCGTTGCCGGCACGCGCTTCGAGGAGATCTGGCAGGATCTGACGGGCTGGGGAGAGATCACCTTCGTGATCCACACCCGCGACGGCGTCTTCGAGTGCAAGGGCAGCGTCCCGCCCGGAACCCTGGGCCGCGGCTATTTCAACATTCATGGCGACAGCCCCATCGGCGGGCATCTGAGGATGGATCGCTGCCGGTTCATCTATTTCATCGACCGGCCGTTCTTCGGCAAGCGCTCCTGCTCGGTGCAATTCGTCAATGAGGACGGCGGCGTCATGTTCAAGGTCTTCGTCGGCCGCAATGAGGATCGCAGCCTGAAAGAGGACCAGCTCGCCCGGTTCGAGACGCTTCGCGAACGGCATCGCTAG
>KI911965.1:637144-655774 GCA_000517005.1 Microvirga lupini | reverse complement strand
TAGTGCATCGTGCGGACCTTTGGTTCCGTTCCGAACGATGCGCTAGCCAAAGAGCTGAGCATCGGACCCAAAAGTGGGCACCACTTTTGGGTCCGATGCTCCAGGGTGTATAACTCTGGTGTCGAAAGCCGGAGGATGCGAGATGGCAAAAGACCCGACTTTGCCCGTCGATGACGAGGCTCGCGCGCTGGCAAAAAGGCTGATGCGCACCGCCCGCTCCGGTGCGCTTGCGACCAACGATTCGGAAAGCGGGATGCCGTTCGCAAGTCTCGTTCAGGTCGGAACCGATCTCGACGGCTCTCCGGTCATCCTCACCTCGCAGCTCTCGGTGCACACGAGACTGATGGAGGCCGATCCACGCTGCTCCCTGCTCCTCGCCTCCATCGGCAAGGGCGACCCGCTGGCGCATCCGCGCCTAACCTTGCAGGCCATGGCAGAGCGGCTCGACCCGGATACGGACGAGGCAAAGAGCATCCGTCGCCGCTATCTGCTGCAACATCCCAAGGCCGAGCTCTACGTGGACTTCCCCGATTTCAGCTTCTGGCG
Source organism: Microvirga lupini (assembly GCA_000517005.1). Taxonomy (GTDB): domain Bacteria; phylum Pseudomonadota; class Alphaproteobacteria; order Rhizobiales; family Beijerinckiaceae; genus Microvirga; species Microvirga lupini. Next base: position 655,228 of record KI911965.1, on the reverse strand, counting down.
CCTCAAGGTCGCATCCGGCAGCCTCAATGGCGGCTTCGGCCGGGCCTATCGCATGACGGCGGAGGACCTCCTCACCGACATGTCCGAGTTCTTCGATTTCTACGAATTCGAAGCCGAGGCCGTCGGGCACATGAATGCCGAGCACAAAGATGCGGTCGCGCTCTACGCGACCCAGCTCTGCGGCGCCCGCGAGGGGGCTTGGCATCTGATCGGAATCGATCCCGAGGGCATCCAGATGGCCTTGGGCGACGAAATCCTGCGCCTGACCTTCCCGAGGGGCCTGACAGGCCCGCACGAGGTCCGCCCGATGCTCATCCGCCTGGCGAACGAGGCCCGGAGCCGGATCTCGTAGACCTCCAGGGACGGGTGGGACACCATGGGTCTTGCCATGCGGCCCTCTTGACCGCATCAAGAGACCGGATCGCGCAATATCGTTCGTCGATCTGCCGATCCAGGATGTCCAAGCCGACAATGCGACCAGCCTCCTTTCCTCCCCGCGCCCGTTCGATCTTCACCGCCGTAGCCGATGCGGGATCAAGCTTTGCGCGTAACGACGGCTTGGCTATGGCAAGCCATGTGGCCCTCTCGCTGGTGATCGCGCTGTTCCCGTTCCTGATCTGCGTCGCCGCTCTCGCCGCCTTTCTCGGGGCCGGGCGGATCTCGACGCATATCGTCCACCTGCTCTTCGATTTCTGGCCCGAAGGGGTTGCAGGCCCCTTGGCGCGGGAGGCCGACAAGGTTCTGATCCCTCGTAGGAACGTCCTGACGATCAGTATCGTCCTGACGCTGCTCGTCGCCACCAATGGCGTCGAGAGCCTCCGGGTCGCCCTGTGTCGGGCTTACGGCGTCGAGCGGTTCCGGCCCTGGTGGCAGGCGAGGCTCATCGGCGTCGGCTTCATCCTGATCGGCGCGGGGGCACTCGTCGCCTCCTCGGTTCTGGTGGTCCTGTGGCCGTCGATCTGGCGCTCGGCCGTGTCCTACATGCCGGATCTCAAGGGTCTCGGCCCGACCTATGACGTGGTTCGCTACGGCCTGGCTTCCATCGTTCTGGTGATGGGGCTCTCCGCTACCCATCTGTGGCTGCCCGATACGCGCCCGCGCTCATGGGACGTGGTGCCCGGCATCGCGGCCACCCTGGTCCTGTGGCTCGCCGGGGCGAGCTTCTACGGCGAGTTCCTCGCCAACATGACCCACCTGAAATCGACCTATGCAGGGCTGGCGGGCATTCTGACGGCTCTGATCTTCCTGCAGCTCTCCGCCGCGATCTTCATTTTCGGAGCCGAATTCAACGCCGCCCTGCGTCGCCGGAAACAGCCCCGTAACGACGCGCAGGACGTCATTTCTGCATCTGCGGATGGCGAGCCGGTATCCGTACCGCAGGTTTAGGCACTCACGCCTTCATCCCGTTTTCGCTCGCAATCCCGCTTCGGGGTCTGCTGCGGAGCCTGTTGCTGTTGGGCGATGACGTATCGTCTCGGGAGGTGTCCGTCGCATGGGACGGAACGGCGAAGGCTGTCAGGACGGCAAGGGAGAGGATGCGAAGCATGATCTGTCTTTCCTTGGTCGAAGCGCTCGGATGCTAGAGCATCGGACCCAAAAGTGGAATCCACTTTTGGGATCCAATCCGATGATCCGATGCTTCGCCCTTTGAAGAGCACATCGTTTGGAGCGGGAAACCGGGTCCACTTTTCGCTGACGCGGCCCTTCGGGTCCGCACGATGCGCTAGCGCCCGGCCGGCGCGATGGCCAGCCCGTTCGAAAGGCATGTCGATCAGATTTTTTACCCCTCTTGAAATCCGGAAAAACCGTTCCTAACATCAATATTGCCGAGGCCTTTCAAAGGCTTGGCATTACGGGCGCCGGTGGGTGTCCGGCGCTCTCATATCCATGTTGCTCAATGGAGGATATGGTGATGAGATCAGCTTTCGACTTTTCCCCTCTGTACCGCTCGACGGTCGGCTTCGACCGGCTGTTCGACATGCTCGATCAATCCGCTCAGGTCGAGCCCATGACCAACTGGCCGCCTTACAACATCGAGAAGGTGGGCGAAGACCAGTATGTCATCACGATGGCCATCGCGGGCTTCTCTCCCGATGAGATCGAACTCACCCAGAAGGAGAGCCAGTTGCTCGTGGCCGGCCAGAAGAAGGGCTCTGAAGAGGGCAAGCAATATCTGCATCGCGGCATTGCCACCCGTGCCTTCAAGCAGACCTTCAACCTCGCCGACCATGTGAAGGTCACGGGCGCGAGCCTCGAGAACGGTCTCCTGACGGTCGAACTCAAGCGCGAAGTGCCCGAAGCGCTCAAACCGCGCCGGATCGAGATCAATACCGGCACCGGGGCGACGAATGTGGGCCGGCAACCGCAGCAGATTGAGCACGGCAAGGCCGCTTAAGTTCCGTCACGACATTCAGCGAGCGCCAGCCTCGCGCCGGCGCCGCGTCCATTGGCTTGAGTGAAAGGAGGATGACACCATGAACATGCGCGATCTCATTCCATGGGGTCGCAATCAGCAGACGGCCCCGAGCCGCTATCGCGAAGAGGGCGATCCCTTCATGACCCTGCATCGCGAGATGAACCGGCTCTTCGACGACGTCTTCCGCGGCTTCGACACGGCCCCCTTCGGCGGCATGGGCCGGATGGCCAGCTGGCCGCATGTGGAGGTCATCGAAAACGACAAGGATGTCCGCATCTCGGCCGAGTTGCCGGGTCTTGAGGACAAGGATGTCGAGGTCCTGATGGGTGACGGCGTCCTCACCATTCGCGGCGAGAAGAAATCCGAGATCGAGGACAAGGAGCGCGCTTTCAGCGAGCGCTATTATGGCCGCTTCGAGCGCCGCATCCCGCTCGCCTGGGAGGTTGAGGAAGACAAGATCGACGCCAGCTTCAAAAACGGCGTTCTCACCGTGACCCTGCCCAAGGCACCCGGGAGTCCCCCGGAGGTGAAGCGCATCGCGATCAACCGCACGGGCGAGGAGACCAAGCACTAATCACCTGCTCGGGCACCCGGATTTCCGGGTGCCCACAGACGCTCATCGGAGAAAGGGATCAGATGAAGCAACGGACCGCAATCGACATCCGCACCGGATCCTGCCAGACACAGGCAGTCGTATCAGCCATCGACCCATCATCGATCATGATGCCCTCCTATACGGAGGCCCTGGTCGATCCAGGTGGTGTGTTCCGGAATCCTGCCGACGTCGTCGAGCATCCCTGGTTCACCCGCGAGGAGAAGCGTACCGTTCTGGTGTCATGGGCGCGGGACGAGCTCGTTCTCGAAAACGTGGCGAACAGGAGCCTGCCCGAGCTGAAGCCGAGATCGCGGATCGATGCGGTGATCGAAGCTCTCTCGCAAATCGACCCGCATGGGGCAGCCGAATTTCGCGCGGCTGTCAGCGCGATCAGGGCGCAGCATGTGCGCCGATCCTTCTCTGGAATCGGTCTGAAAGGACTGGTGAAAAGCCAGCCCATAAGGAGGGATGCATGATGCAGGAGCGCATGATCGGAATTGGATATAACCAGCCCCGCCGTCCTGTCTGACCCGAGGCCAGCCCTGGCCCGAAGACGCGCAGGCCCTGATCAGCCGGCGCACCCTGCCCGTCACGACGTCGGGCAAGACCGGTGCGACGCAATGGATCCTGCGTTTCGAGCGGCGCAGCCCGCCCACCATCGAGCCGCTGATGGGGTGGACGCAAGGAGACGATGCGCTCGCGCAGATCGAGATGATTTTCGACACCCGTGAGGAGGCCGTGGCCTACGCCGAGCGTGAGGGGTTCCCCTATCGTGTGGCGGGCGAAGGAAGCATAGCCCGGAGGAGCGCTGCAGCCCGCGATGCGCTGGAGCGCGAGACACTCGCGAGCGCGATGAGCGGTATCGTGCATTTGTCCTTGCTGCATAACCGCTATGGTCGCTGTGACGTGCCGGGACTGCCGGATTTGGATCGGGCCTTCGTCAACCCGGCCTCCGTCTTTGCCTCTCCGGATGAGGTGGTGCGCCACCCGCTGCTGACCCTCGATTGCAAGCGGGAGATCCTGTGGCGCTGGGCCTGGGACGAGTACCTGCTCGACCTCGCCAATGTCGATGGGATGCCGGAGGGTGAGCCGTCTCGCTTAGCGGAGGTCAAGGCGGCTTTAAGGCTCGTGAACATGGAGTGGAGCCCCGATCCGGCGGCGCCAGCGGCTTTCATCGTCCATTATCAACGGGAGGGTCGGGCTCTCGTAGCGTGAGAGGTGCATGCCGAACGGGTTCCTTGCCGGAGGGGCGCCTTCGAGGGTTCGTCCGGCGGGAATGCGCCCTCATCGGGCGCAATGGTTGAACCTTCGCTTCGTGAAAGGGAGGTTGATTATGCTGAAGGAAAGAAGCGAACTGACCGCCATCAATATCGTCAACGCCGTCTTGGCGGCAATCCTGTTCATCTCGCCCTGGATCTTCGGCTTCAGCGAGATGCAGGCGGCGTCCTGGAACGCCTGGGTCTGCGGTATTGCGATCGCCATTCTGGCGCTTGCAGCGATCAAGGAACTGCAGGCCTGGGAGGAATGGGCGAACGCCGCCTTGGGCCTCTGGACGGCTGTTGCCCCGTGGCTCTTAGGATTCGCGGGCGTGGCAACCGCTCTTTGGATCCATGTCGGCATTGGCCTGGCGGTTGCTGTGCTGGCCGCAGTCGAGCTGTGGCTCTTGCATAGCAATCCTCCGACCAAGGCTGCGTAGTGGTCGTCGATGCGTAAGGGCTTGGCGTTGGGCTTCGGCCTGATGCCAAGCCTCAGGAGGCACACCCTAAGGCGAGGCATGCATGAACAGGACGGCCTTGACCAGATTATCGGGGCCGAGATCGTCCTCGGCGTCGAAGTTCAGCATTTCCGACAGACGGTTGCGCGCGCGGTTGATCCGGCTCTTGATGGTGCCGATATTGGTGCCGCAGATCCGCGCCGCGTCCTCATAGGATAAGCCTTCCGCGCCGACGAGCAGCAGCGCCTCGCGCTGGTCGACGGGGAGCTTGCTCAGCGCCTTGAGCATATCAGTGAAATCGAGCCGCGCGCCCTGTTCGGGCATGACCGCCACTTTCTCGGCCCAGGACCCCTCCGGATCCTCGACCTCGCGCTTGCTCCGGCGGGTCTGGGTGAGAAAATCATTGCGCAGGATGGTGAAGAGCCAGGCCTGCATGCTGGTGCCGGGCTGGAATTTGTCGAGATTGCTCAGTCCCTTGACCAGGGTGCTCTGCACGAGATCGTCCGCCCTGTCGACGCTGCCGGAGAGAGAGATCGCGAAGGCCCGCAGATGGGGAACGGCATTGAGCATCTGCTGCTTCAGGGAGTTTTCGACTGACACTCTTCCAACTCCTCCGATTCGGACCCGTAAGAAGACCCTCCCCGGAGGCCCGCCGCATTAACCTATGCGAAGCCTGGCGTGATTCTGTGCTGCATGCTGCAAAACTATGCTGAGGGATCAGAAAAACAAAGCAAAGGCGTCGTTCAGCAAAATACCGACGCATCATGAGGTGTCGATCGGGACAAGCGAATCTCAGCACAAACCGGCTTTCGCAGACCAATTTTCAGGGCCGGACATTTACATGCATCAATGAAGCGGGCGGCGGATTCATCTAATCCTTTTCGAAAGGCAGAGACGTTCCGGATGACCTGTTCAGCGGATTTTCGTCGTCTGTCGCCTCTTGAGAGGTTATCCCTGCCAACCAGTCACCAGACGATGGATATGATGGCTCAAACCCGTTGCATGATCGTAGAAGACCAAGCGCTGATCGGCATGTCCTTGGAGGCATTCCTCGAGGATGCGGGCTTCGAGGTGGCCGGGGTGTTCATGAGCAATGCCCAGGCCCTGCAATGGCTCGAGAGTGATGCGCCGGATGTCGCGATCCTGGACGTCATGATCAGGGATGGCACATCGCTGGAGATCGCCCGTGCGCTGAAGATCCGGGGTGTGCCCTTCGCCATCTATTCCGGCCTGCCTCCGAAAGCCGATTGCCCGCCGGAACTGCAGAACGTGCCCTGGCTCGAAAAGCCCGTCAGCCGGGAAACCCTTTTAGGCGTTCTCGGCCGGCTGACCGGTCCCGATGGAATCGTCGTGCATCCGAACCCGCTCACGGTACTCGAGTAAGAGGGCGTTCCGGCTTCGCTTAACCCTCTGCTATCAAAAACAAAAGTGGAACATCGAGGCTTGGCATTCCGTTGTCATATAAAGTTCCGATCTTTGGAGGACGCCATGGGTGTGTCGTTCAAAACTTTGATAGCAGCGGGCCTTACATTTATAGGTGCCATGGCCGTTCAACCTGCTCCTGTGGAAGCCCAGCCTCGCTGGGGCCCTTACTATCGGGGTGGTTATGGCTATGCTCCTCGCTCCTATTATGGCCCGCGTTATTATAGGGGCTATCGCTCCGCCTATTACGGGCCGCGCCGCTATTATGGCTACGGACCCCGCCGGTATTACGGTTACGACTATCCTTACCGCTACTACCGCCGCTCCAATGGCGGCGCTGTCGTGGCCGGCCTGATTGGTGGCCTTGCCCTGGGAGCCATCGCGAGCGCGGCCGCCAATCCCTATTATGGTCCAGCTTACTACAGGCCGGCCTACTACGCTCCTCCGAGATGCGTCTTCGAGCGCCGCCGCGTCGTCAATCCCTATGGTCGCGTAGTCGTGCGCCGGATCCGGATCTGCTATTAAGTCTTCCTCACTACCCGGCCCTGGAAAGCCCCGCCCGCCGCGGGGCTTTTCTCATCCATTGAAGCCGCTGCCGAGACGCGTTAGAGCCTTAGTCAGCGCATTTTGGATCTGCCATGACAGTACGCTTCCACCGCGGCGACCTGCCCGCCAGTTACAAGCCCGGTCCTGCCATCGCTATCGACACCGAGACGCTCGGTCTCAATCCGCATCGGGACCGGCTGTGCGTGGTGCAGATCTCGACCGGGGACGGCACGGCGGACGTGGTGCAGATCCTCAGGGACGGCCCTTTGCCGGAGAACCTGATCCGCGTGCTCTCGGATGAGAGCGTGCTCAAGATCTTCCATTATGCCCGCTTCGACCTCGCGGTCATCTTCCACACCTTCGGAATCATGCCGCGTCCGATCTACTGCACCAAGGTCGCCTCCCGGCTCGTGCGCACCTATTCCGACCGCCACGGGCTGAAGGACCTGGTGCGCGAGCAGCTCGGGGTGGAAATCTCGAAGCAGCAGCAATCCTCCGACTGGGGTGCCGAGACCCTGACCACGGCCCAGCTCGATTACGCGGCTTCCGACGTGCTGCATCTCCATGCGCTCAAGGACAAGCTCGACCGTCTGCTGGAGCGGGAGAACAGGCTTGGCATTGCCCACCAATGCTTCAGCTTCCTGCCGACCCGGGCTCAGCTCGACCTTCTCGGCTGGCCGGATACGGATATTTTCGCCCATTCTTGACGCACACTTAAACTTTCCCGCATAAACCCCATATCCGTCATAACATCGCCATGTCCTCCCGGCATGGCGCCATGCCGATGATGAAGGCGGAAGGGGTTGGACAAAGTGGCGGGAATTCAGGGCACCACGATGCGTGATGGCCCGGCCTCGAGGCCGGCCGTACGGTCGCGCGCCTTCAACAAGGCCCGTCGCCATTCCCGCTGGGTCCGGTTCGCCAAGATCGCCATCCCTCTCGGCGCCCTGCTCGGCATGGCCAGCGTCGGCGTCGTGGCCTATTACAATCCGTTTCAGCAGGTCGAGAACCTGAGCTTCGGTTCCATCGGGGTGAGCGGCACCAACGTCACCATGGAAAGCCCGAAGCTGACCGGCTTCAAGAACGACAACCGACCCTACGAGGTGACGGCCAGCGCCGCCACGCAGGACGTACGCAAGCCCGACCTCGTGCAGCTCAAGGATCTCAGGGCGCGCATCGTGACCGATGAGCGCGGCAGCGTCGCGAGGCTCCAGGCCGATTCCGGTGTCCTCGACACCAAGAAGGAGCAGATGAGGCTGCGCGAGAACATCGTGGTCACCACGGATAGCGGCCATGAGGTCAAGCTCCGGACGGCTTTCGTAAGATTCAAGGCCGGTTCGGTGGTCTCCAACGACCCCGTCACCGTGTCCTTCGGCAACGGCACCATCGAGGCGGAGGGGCTCGATGTCTCGGACAACGGCAAGGTCATGAGCTTCAAGGGCCGCGTCCGCACCGTCATTCAGCCCTCGTCAGGCTCCACCCCGTCCACTCCGGAAGCTGCCGGCACGGGCTCCACGGCTCCTTCGCGGGCTCCTGCACCCCAACAGACAAGTATCCGCCCATGATGAGTTTCACACGCGCCGCCCTGGCCATTGCGCTTCTCTCGCCGGTTCCGATGCAGGCCGCCTGGGCCCAGGCCAGCAAGGAGCGCGCCGTCGGCTTCGGCAATTTCGGCTCCAGCAAGGAGCCGATCAAGATCGATGCCAACAAGCTCGACGTCTTCGACAAGGAAGGCCGGGCGGTCTTCTCCGGTGACGTGGTGGCGGTTCAGGGCGAGAGCACCATGAAGTGCACGGTCATGACCGTGTTTTACGAGCAGCGGGACCAGAACGGCGGACAGGCCGCTCCGGCTGCGCAGACGGCGGATGACAGCGCCATCAAGAAGATCGACTGCAAGGGTCCGGTCACCATCGTGTCGCGGACCCAGGTCGCGACGGGCGAGAACGCTACCTTCGACCGCGGCTCCAACAAGATCCTGCTTTCCGGCAACGCGACCTTGAGCGACGGGCCGAACGTCACCAAGGGCGAGCGGGTGCTCTACGACATCAATACCGGCGTGGCGAATATCGAGACGGCCCCCGGCGGCCGCGTGAGGGCACTGTTCGTGCCCGGCAATGGCGGGCCTGCTCCGACCGGTGCCGGCGGCGGAACACCTGCGGCGGGCGCAGCCAAGCCGAAGCCGCAGCAGAGGCCGGCCACAAACTGAAGCGGGAGGGTATCTCCCGCTTTTCCCTTTCCACGATCGACGATGAGCCTGTGAAACCGCTTTTCAACCGTTCTCAACCCGGTCCCTCTGACGTGAGCCTCCTGGAACCTCATCCGGCCGGGTCGAGCCCGCATGTCTTTCACCGCGCCGAGAGCGAAGCCGTGTTCGGCGGTCCCGGAATCCTGGCCGTCAAGGGCCTGCAGAAGAGCTATCGCGGCCGCACCGTGGTGCAGGATGCGGGTCTGAACGTGCGCGCCGGCGAGGCCGTCGGCCTGCTCGGCCCCAACGGCGCGGGCAAGACCACCATCTTCTACATGATCACGGGGCTCGTCGGCGCCGACCGGGGCGTCATTAGCCTGGACGGGCACGACGTGACGAGCCTGCCCATGTATCGCCGCGCCCGTCTCGGCATCGGCTATCTGCCGCAGGAGGCCTCGATCTTCCGGGGCCTCAACGTGGAAGACAATATCCGCGCCGTGCTCGAGATCGTCGAGCCGAGCCGCAAGGAGCGCGAGCGCAAGCTCGATGCGTTGCTCGACGAGTTCAACATCACGCGCCTGCGCAAATCGCCCTCCATCGCGCTCTCGGGCGGCGAGCGGCGGCGCTGCGAGATTGCCCGGGCGCTCGCGGGCGAACCGACCTTCATGCTCCTCGACGAGCCCTTCGCCGGTATCGATCCCATTGCGGTGGGCGACATCCAGAACCTCGTGCGGCACCTGACCCGGCGCGGCATCGGCGTGCTCATCACCGACCACAACGTCCGCGAGACGCTCGGTCTCATCGATCGCGCCTACATCATCCATTCCGGCCGCGTTCTGACCGAGGGCACGCCCGATGCCATCGTGTCGAACGAAGAGGTGCGCCGCCTGTATCTGGGCGAGGATTTCCGCCTCTAGGATGATTCACCTTTTGACCTCAGGGGAACGCACGCAGTAAAACTGTCGAGGCATGCAAGAAGCATGCCTAAACGGATTGGGTGCGTTCATGATGGCGATGCAGCGGCTGGAGCTGCGCCAGGGCCAGTCCCTGACGATGACTCCCCAGCTCGTTCAATCCATCAAGCTGCTGCAGCTCTCCCATGCGGAGCTCGCCGCCTATGTGGAAGCGGAGCTCGAGCGCAATCCCCTCCTGCAGGAGGGAGGGACCCCGGCGGATGCGCCTGTGCCGAGTCTCGCCGATTTCCTGCGTGCCAAGCAGAAGGCGGAAGCGGCGGGACCGAGGATCGTCCCAGGTCTGCCCCCGTCGCGCCGGGAGGCCGTCCCAGCCTCGTCCGGACAGACGGCAGGCCCAGGTCACGGCGAGCTCAAGCCCGAGATGGGCGACGTGCTCGCCCAGGCGACGAGCCTGAGCGAGCATTTGGAGGCGCAGCTTGATCTCGCCACCGCCGATCCGACGCTGCGCATGATCGGCGAGCACCTGATCCATAATCTCGACGAGGCCGGATATTTCACCGAGGATCTGGACGAGCTGGCGGCCCGGCTTCGGGTTGCGCCCGAGGAGGCCGAGGCTGCCCTGCGGCTCATCCAGGGTTTCGAGCCGTCCGGCGTCGGTGCGCGCAATCTGGCCGAATGCTTGAGCATTCAGCTGCGCGAGCGCAACCGGCTCGATCCGGCGATGGAGGCCCTGCTCGCCCATCTTCATCTCGTCGCCCGGCAGGATTTCGCGACCCTGAGAAAGATCTGCGGCGTCGATCAGGAGGACCTTGCCGACATGCTGGCCGAGATCCGCCGCCTGGAGCCCAAGCCGGGACATGCCTTCACGCCTACCCCCATCGCTGTGCTCGTGCCCGATGTCCTCGTGCGCACCGCCCCGGATGGCAGCCTTAACGTCGAGCTGAACCCGGGAACCCTTCCCCGCATCCTGCTCAACCGGACCTATTATGCCGAAGTCGCCAAGATGGTGCGCAAGGACGAAGACAAGAGCTTCCTCTCCGATTGCCTGCAGACCGCCAGCTGGCTGACCCGCAGCCTGGACCAGCGTGCCAAGACGATCCTGAAGGTTGCGGCCGAGATCGTGCGCCAGCAGGAGGAATTCTTCCGGCAGGGCGTTGCCGCCTTGCGTCCCATGACTCTCAGGAGCGTGGCGGAAGCCATCGGGATGCACGAATCCACCATTTCCCGGGTGGCGGCAAACAAGGCGATCGGAACCGAGCGCGGCACCCATCCGATGAAGTTCTTCTTCAGCGCGGGGACCGGGGAGGGCGAGCATTCCGCCAAGGCCGTCCGTCACCGAATCAGGCAGCTGATCGAGGCGGAGAGTCCCACCGGTGTGCTCTCGGATGAGGCAATTGCTCAGAAATTGAAAGCGGACGGGATCCAGGTCGCCCGGCGCACGGTCGCGAAATACCGGGAGGCCCTGCGCATCCCCTCCTCGGCGGACCGGCGCCGGAGGCACAGGCTGAAGGCCTGACCTGTCGGATCGGCGCCATTTCAAGGCTTGCATTGGCATCCATTCGGATCATCATCGTCTCCAAGCGTCACCCCAAAGGATCGCGGCGAAGCGACGGCGCAAGAGGAGGAGAACACGATGACGTTGAGGGTGTCGGGGAAGAATCTCGATATAGGTGAAGCCCTTAGGACTCAGGTCCAGGATCGGGTGGCCGGGGCATTGTCGAAATATTTCGACGGCGGCTATTCCGGTCATGTGACCGTCACCCGCGATGGCACCGGCTATCGGACCGACTGCGTGCTTCACCTGACCTCAGGTATGACCCTGGAGGCCTCTGGGGCCGCCCAGGACGCCTATGCCAGCTTCGACCAGACGGCGGGCCGAATCGAAAACCGCCTGCGCCGCTACAAACAGCGGCTCAAGGGCCGCTCCGGCTCTGCCGGCGGACGCGCAGGCAACAGCCTCGAAATGGCCTATTCCGTCCTGGAGGCCCCCAGCGACGAGGCGGTCGAGGAGGAAGCCTATCATCCGATGGTGATCGCCGAGACCACGAAGCCGCTCCACAAGCTCTCCGTCAGCGACGCTGTGATGCAGCTCGATCTGACCGGAGCACCCGCTCTCGTGTTCATCCACGCTAGCACCGGCCGCGTGAACGTCGTATACCGCCGCGGCGACGGAGCGATCGGTTGGGTCGATCCGCCGCTCCCACAGCCTTGACGGGGAGTTACCTCTTCTTGGCCCGGTTCTTGCGTGGAACGGTGAGAGGCCTTCCAGGCTTCCCATCATAATGCAGCGTGAATGATGCCTTTGCTGGATTTTCTAGACCCTCAGGCTGTCCTGCCCGCCCTGCGCGTCAGCGGCAAGAAGCAGGCCCTTCAGGAACTGGCCTCCCATGCGGCCCGCCTCACGGGTCTTCCCGACACCGCCATCTTTGAGGCGCTCCTGCAGCGCGAGCGCCTCGGCTCGACCGGAATCGGCGAGGGCATCGCCATTCCCCACGGCAAGCTGCCGGGCCTGACCCGCATCTTCGGTCTCGTCGCGAGGCTCGACAAACCGGTCGATTTCGAGGCCCTAGACGCTCAGCCGGTCGATGTGCTCTTCCTGCTCCTCGCTCCCGAAGGCGCCGGAGCCGATCACCTGAAGGCCCTGGCGCGGGTGGCGCGGGTGCTGCGCGAGCCCGGGCTGATCGAGCGGGTGCGCGCGACGCGGGATGCTACCGCGCTCTATGCCATCATGACAGAGCTGCCGAAGGCGGCTTGAGCCGCTTCGCAAGCGGATTTCTGACCTAACGTAAAGCTCTCTTTAACACGTCCGCCCCAATCTTGCCGCAAAGTCCTAAAGAGGGATTCGGGGGAATGTCGTCTCTTGCTCGTTTGAGGCGGCCGTCGGTGCGGGTGCGGGTCGCCACGTTGAGTGGCGTCATGGTGCTCGGCTTTGCGGTCATCGGCGTGGTGTTTCAGACAGGCCGCAATGAGGTCGAACAGGCGCTGTCGGCGCAACAGACCTATTCCGCCCTGGCCGAGAAAGCCAATCGGTTCCGGGGTCGGGCCGACGCCCTGAAGGTCACCGCGGGAGAATGGACGGCAAGCCGCCTCAGCCATCATGGCCAAGCCTTCATCGATCAGCACAAGACTCTTGCCGCCCAGCTCGACGAGATGAGCGCCGCCACCGGCGCCGGCCTGATCGAGCCGGAAATCACGGCCCTGAAGCAGCATGCTGCGGCCCTGATCGGCCAGGGCAACGCTCTCAACAAGCTTTATGCCGCCGTCGGCAGCAAGCCCGACGAGGGCGCACAGGGACGTCTCCTCAAGACGGAGGCCAACCTTGAAAAGCTCGTGCGCCCCCTGACGGGCAGCGGCGAGACCATCGCCTGGCGCCTCTGGGCGGCGATGCTCGGCATGTTCAATCAGGAGGCCCGCGCCCGCATCCTGCTCGAGGAGAGCATTCTGGGCACCTTCGAGGTCGAGCAGGGTCGGTTCACGCGCGCCCTGGCCCAGCTCTCCGTTGATCCGAAGGACAAGGCGGCGATCGAATCCGCGAGCGTTTCGTTCCAGGAGGCCTTCCATGCCTGGGGCGAGCTGGAGCAGCAGGTCTCGGGCCAGGGCGAGAAGCTGATGGGGCAGTTCGATCTGCTCGTCCCCGTTCTCGATCAATTGCTGGCCAAGGTGCGCACCGAGGCGCACAAGACGGAAGAGCAGCTCACCGCTTCGCAGCACCGTACCTTCACCCTGATCCTCTGGGCCATGGGCGCCACGCTGCTGTTCGGCCTGGTTCTCAACTTCCTTGTCGGACGCTCGATCTCCCTGCCCCTGACCCGCCTCCAGCAGGTCATGCAGCGGCTGGCGGACGGCGATGCGGCAAGCGAGATCCCGTCCACCGGCGCCACCGACGAGATCGGCGCCATGGCCCGCACGGTCCTGGTCTTCCGCGACAACGCCCGCGAGCGCGAGCGGCTGACGCGGGAGCGCGAGGGCATGGCGGCGATCGATGCCGAGCGGGCGCATGCGATCTCCAACGCGATCATGGCCTTCGACGCCTCCGTCGAGCAGATCCTCGCCGAAGTCCGGCAGGTCACGGGCGATCTCGCCAAGGCTTCCGGGCAGCTGGAGGGCTCGGCCAACCACGTCACCCAGCAGGCGCAGATCGCGGGCGCCGCCTCCACCCGCACGGCGCACAACATGTCGGCCGTGGCGAGCGCCGCGGAGGAACTCGACGCGTCTCTCGCCGAGGTGGCGGCCCAGACGAATGCCTCGGCGCAGGCCTCCGAGCGCGCGGTGGCGGAAGCACGCAGCGCCTCCGGCAGCATGTCGACGCTCTCGGCGGCGACCTCTCAGATCGGCGAGGTTGCAAACCTCATCCGCTCCATCGCGGCGCAGACCAATCTGCTTGCGCTCAACGCCACCATCGAGGCGGCGCGCGCCGGCGAGGCCGGCAAGGGCTTCGCCGTGGTGGCATCGGAAGTGAAGGACCTTGCGGGCCAGACCGCGAAGGCGACAGAGGAAATCGCCCGGCAGATCGAGGCCGTGCAGGCGGCCTCGCGCGAGACGCTGGTGGCGCTCGGCACCGTCCAGGCTTCCGTCGAGGATCTGGCGGGAGTCGTCTCCACGGTGGCCGGAACCGTCAGCCAGCAGACGGCGGCGGTGTCCGAAATCGCCCGCTCCGTGGCTCAGGTGTCCACGGAAGCGCAGGCCGGCACCTCCGCCATCGAGACGACGCAGGGCGTCGCTTCCCAGTCGCTTGCCGCCGCCAGGACTGTGGCGGACCTCTCGGTCGCCCTGGAGAGCCAAGCCCAGCGCCTCGGCGCCGAGATCGGCCAGTTCCTTCAGAGCGTCAGGGCGGCCTAGACAAATCGGGCGGTGCCGGACGCAAGCGCTCTTTCCCTCCCCCTTGCGGGGAGGGATGAAGGATGGGGGTGGAATGGCTAGGCGAGTGATCGGACAAGAGTAGCGCTGTATTCGCCTATCGCGCTCTGATGCAGCAATGAGCTTTCACTTTGCGACCCCCACCTCCAACTCCTCACCGCAAGGGGGAGGAGAGCTAAGGTCGCCTCAGGGTTTTCCGGCCATCTCCCAGACGAGCTGAACATTGGCCGTGTAGCGGATCGTCGCCGGCGGCACGATCGGGACCGACTCGGCGCCCTTGGCCATCGCCATGGACATGCGCATGTCGGGCTGCGGCTCGAAGGGCTGGGCCGAGCCGTCCCTGATCTCCAGAAGGCGGCCCAGGGAGACGCCGGCCGCGGCGGCATAGATTTCGGCCTGGCGGCGGGCGTCGCGCACGGCGGCCTCGCGGGCCTTGTCGCCGCCCTCTTCCTGCTTGTCGAGACCGAAGGTGACTGCCTGGAAGGTCATGTCGCCGCTTGCCAGGATCTCACCGGCCAGACGCCCGACGCCGTCGAGGTCGCGGGTGGTGATCCGGAGCTGGTGGTTGGCCGAGAATTTCGGCGTCTTTACCTCCTTGCCGTCAGGTCCGACCTGCTGCGGCGTCTGGAAGACCTGGAAGTTCGCGGTCCGGATGTCCTCCTTCTTGATGCCGAGGCTCTGGATGCGGGCGAGCACCCGCTCCGTTGCATTGTTGTTGGCGGCGGTCGCCTGGGCCACGGTCTCGGCCTGCGTCGCCACGGTCACATGGATGCGGGCGAAGTCCGGCTTCAGCTCCGCCTCGCCGGTTCCCATGACGCTGATCGTCGGCTGGCGCGGCGTGGGGGTCTGGGCGAGCGCCGGGGCGGCGAGGCTCAAGGCTGCAAGAGCGGCGGCAACGGCAAGGCGCATGGGAAACGTCCTTTTTCCAAATAAAAAGCTCCGCCTCATGGGCGGAGCTTGGAGGCATCGGGACGATGCACAATCATACCTGAGCGGCGGATTAACGGCCGGTCTTCACCTTGGTCCACAGCCGGGTGACGGTGCGCTGGGAGCGCTCGTCATAGGCCGTGTTGGTGAAGAGGCGCTTCATGGTGGCCTCGTCCGGATAGATGCCGGGATTGTCGAGGATCGCCTTGTCGATGTGCTGCTTGGCCGCGAGGTTGCCGGAGGCATAGGACACGAAGTTCGTGTTCATGGCGGCGATTTCGGGCTTCATCATGAAGTTGATGAATTCATGGGCCTCGACCACGTTCTTGGCATCCGCCGGGATCGCGAAGCTGTCGAACCACATCAATGCGCCTTCGCGCGGGATGACGTAATCGACCTCGACGCCGTTCTTCGCTTCCTCGGCGCGGCTCTTGGCCTGGATCATGTCGCCCGAATAGCCCACCGCCACGCAGATATCGCCGTTGGCGAGCGCGTTGATGTATTCGGAGGAGTGGAACTTCTGGATGTTGCCGCGGATGCGGAACAGGGCATCGCCCGCCTTGTTCAGATCCTCGATGCGCTTCGAATCCGGGTTGAGGCCGAGATAGGCCAGCACGCCGGGGAAGAGGTCCTCGGGGCTGTCGAGCATGTAGATGCCGCAGCTCTTGAGCTTGGAGGAGATCTCCGGCTTCATCACCAGATCCCAGGTGTTGAGCGGCATGTAGCCGAGAATCTCCTTCACCTTCTTCACGTTGATGCCGATGCCGGTGGTGCCCCACATGTAGTTGACGGCATATTGGTTGCCCGGATCGAACACGGCGAGATTCTTCGTGATCTCCGGCCACTGGTGCGAGAGGTTCGGGAGCTTGGCCTTGTCGAGCTTCTGGAACACCTTGGCGCCGATCAGGCGCTGCACGAAGGGTCCCGAGGGCACGACGATGTCGTAGCCGGACTTGCCGGCGAGCAGCTTGGTCTCGACGATCTCGTTGTTGTCGTAGGTGTCGTAGACCACCTTGATGCCGGTCTGCTTCGTGAACTCGTCCAGCGCCTTCGGATCCACGTAATCGGACCAGTTATAGACGTTGACCACGCGCTCCTGAGCGGTGGCGGCGGTGACAAGGCCGAGACCGAGAGCAACCGAAGCGAGAAGACGGATCATCAGGGGTGGGGCTCCTGGGTTGAGAGTGACAACGGGGGCAGGCTAGGAAATTCTGAGCAAAGAAACAATGTCCAAGTTGTTGGCGTCCCTATTGGAATTTAGGCGACCTTCTTGATGGCCGTGGCCAGCCGCTCGAGCCCCGCATCGAGCGTCGAATCCTTCTTGGCGAAGCAGAAGCGCACCACGTTCTTCACGGCGCCCTCCGCATAGAAGGCCGAGACCGGGATCGCCGCGACCCCGTGCTCCAGCACGAGGCGGCGGCAGAAGGCGACGTCGTCGGTCTCGCCCAGGGCTGAGATATCGATGTTGACGAAATAGGTGCCCTGGCTCGGGATCACGTCGAAGCCCAAGCTGCGCAATCCATCGGTGAAGCGGTCGCGGCTGCGGGCGAAATTTTTGCGCATGTCCTCGAAATAAGCGTCGTCCTTGGCCAGACCGTAGGCCACCGCGGCTTGCAGGTTCGGTGCCGTCGTGAAGGTGAGGAACTGATGCGATTTCGCCAGCACCTTCATGATGTGAGGCGCAGCGCAGACGAACCCGACCTTCCAGCCCGTCAGGCTGAAGATCTTGCCCGCCGAGCCGATCTTCACCGAGCGCTCGCGCATGCCCTCCAGCCCCAGCACCGGCTGATGCTTTCTGCCGTCGAAGACCACGTGCTCCCACACCTCGTCGGAGATCGCGATGGCGTCGAACTTGCGGCAGAATTCGGCGAGCAGGCTCAAATCCTCGTTCGAGAACACGGTCGCGGTCGGGTTGAGCGGGTTGTTGAACACGACGGCCTTGGTCTTGGGCGAGAAGGCCTTGGCGAGCGCCTCTTCCGTCAAACGGAAATGGGGCGGCTGCAGGGTGACGAATTTCGGCACGCCGCCGGCGAGCCGCACGAGGGGCAGATAGGCGTCGTACATGGGCTCGAACAGCACCACCTCGTCGCCCGGCTCCACGATGCCGAGGATCGCGCCCGCGAGCGCTTCCGTCGCGCCGGAGGTCACCATCACCTCGGTATTCGCGTCGAGATCGACGCCCTGCCAATGCTTGTAATGGGTCGCGATTGCCGTGCGCAGCTCCGGGATGCCCATCATCGAGGGATACTGGTTATAACCGTTGAGCACCGCATCCGCCGCCGCCCGCCGCACGTCCTCGGGACCGGGATCGTCCGGGAAACCCTGGCCGAGATTGATCGCCCCGGTCTCCCGGGCGAGGCTCGACATGACTTCGAAGACTGTGGTGGGCAGGTTGGCGAACAATCGGTTCATGCCGCTCTCTCGTTGGTGGGTTGTCGTAGCGTCGGGGAGTTTCCTATCATGGAGCGGGGGAAGATCGAACCGGCAAACGTTTCAAAAAGACAAGCG
>KI911965.1:627462-637044 GCA_000517005.1 Microvirga lupini | reverse complement strand
TTCACAGGATCGGGATGGCCGGGACAGGCCCGGCCATGACGGTGGAGAGGAGGCAGCTTTGTCATTCCCGGCCTGCGACCGCCGGGGATGACACCGGAGTGTGCATCCCCTCTCCCGGGTGGGAGAGGGGCAGGGGTGAGGGAATATGGCCTCTGAGTCCGACTTAGCATCCTCGCCCTCATCCTGAGGAGGTCGCGCAGCGACCGTCTCGAAGGAGGCTCTAGCGGGTACTGGAAACGCCCTCGTCCTTCGAGACGGATTGCTCACGCAATCCCCTCAGGATGAGGGCTGCGGGGAGAGGCGAAGAATAGCATCTCCTCCGGCATTGGCCTTCCCTCACCCCGACCTCTCCCACCCGGGAGAGGGAGAAGCGTCGCGCCACTTCCGACCGGGATGACCGACAGGAGGGCGACTTTGCCATCTCCGTGTTTCATGCTCTATCCGGAAGGAGCAACGAAACCGCCCATCATGTCCCTCGCCCGGTCGTCCCTCATCCCCGGCCTGATCGCCCTCATCGGAGCCCTGAGCCTCGCCTCCCTCATGATCGGCCCGGCGCCGATCGCGGCGCCCCTGGCGCTGAAGGCGCTCGTGTGGGATCAGGGGGCGGCCAGCATCGTGGTGCGGGAGATCCGCCTGCCGCGCACCTGTCTGGCCCTGCTGATCGGCTGGATCTTCAGTCTCTCGGGAGCGGGGCTGCAGGGCCTGTTGCGCAACCCGCTCGCCGATACGGCGGTGTTCGGCGCGCCGCAGGCGGCGGCCTTCGGAGCGGTGCTCGTGATCTATTCCGGGCTCGTCGGCACCCTGTCCTGGGTCTTGCCCTTCGCGGCAATTGCGGGCGCCCTCCTGTCCATCGCCCTCGTCGTGGCGGTGGCCGGGCGGGGTGCCACCATCGTGGTGCTGGTTCTCGCGGGGCTTGCCGTCGGCTCTCTGGCGGGGGCCGGCACGTCGCTCGCCATCAGCCTCTCGCCCAATCCCTTCGCCGTGACGGAAATCGTGTTCTGGCTCCTCGGCTCCTTCGAGGACCGGTCCATGGTTCATGTAGCGCTGGCTGTCCCCTTCATCGTCCTGGCCTCGGCTTTGATCCTGTCGGCCTCCTCGGGCCTACGGGCGCTCGCGCTCGGCGAGGAGACGGCGCAAAGCCTCGGGATCAACGTGCCGCTCCTGCGGGGCCTGATCGTCGCGGGCGCCGCCATCGGCACGGGGGCCTCGGTGGCGGTGGCCGGTTCCATCGGCTTCGTCGGCCTGGTCGTGCCGCATCTCGTGCGTCCCTTCGTGGGCTATGATCCGGCCCGCACCCTCGTTCCGGCGGGACTCGCCGGCGCAGCGCTTCTGCTTGCTGCCGACTGCGCCGTGCGCCTCATCTCCTCCGGCGCGGAGGTGAAGATCGGCGTGCTGACGGCCCTGCTCGGCGTGCCGTTCTTCCTCTGGGTGATCGCCCGGCGCAAGGCGGAACTGGTGGAGACGCCTGCATGATCCGTCTCGAAGCCCGCTCCCTGTCGGTGGATCTGGGAGGCCGCCGCGCCCTTGACCGGATCGACCTCTCCCTGGAGCCGGGGCGGCTCACGGTGATCGTCGGTCCCAATGGCGCCGGCAAGACGACCCTGCTGCGGAGTCTGGCCGGACTGACGGAGCCTGCCCGGGGCGATGTCTTCCTGGACGGTGCTTCCCTCGCCCGGATGCGCGCCGCAGAGCGGGCGCGTTCCATCGCCTATCTGCCCCAGGGCGGCAGCGTGGCCTGGCCTTTGCCGGTGGCGAGCGTCGTCGCACTCGGCCGCCTGCCCCATGGGGAAACGCCCGACGGCCTGTCGGAGGCCGGTCGGGAGGCGGTCGCCTCGGCGCTCCAGGCGGTCGGGTTGCAGGGCTTCGCGCACCGGCCGGCCACGGCCCTGTCCGGCGGCGAGCGCGGCCGGGTGCTTCTGGCCCGCGCTCTCGCGACGCAGGCCCCGGTGCTGCTGGTCGACGAGCCCGTCGCGGCGCTCGATCCGCGCCATCAGCTCGTCGTGCTCGATGTCCTGAAAGCGCGTGCGCAAGGAGGCGCGACGGTGGTCGCCATCATGCACGACCTGACGCTGGCGGCCCGCTTCGCCGATGATATCGTCCTCTTGCAGCAGGGAAAAATCGCAGCCTTCGGCCCGCCGGAAACGGTCCTGACCGAGACGCGACTGGCCGCGATCTTCGGCATCCGGGCGCAGGTTCTGGAACAGGCGGGCGGTCTCCTGATCGTGGCGGAAAGCTCCCTGCCGGATGTCTGAAATGGGCCGCTTTGTCTCTGCAATCGGTGATAGTCTTACATTGACAAAGGCATAAGCCCAGCCGATACCCCGAGACCGGGGTATGGCAAGCTTATGAATCGGCAGGGTCTCAAGAAAGCGCTTATCATTGTGCATGATCTCGTGATGACGGGTGTCGCCGTCCTCGCGACCTTTTACGTGCGCTTCGAAGGTCCGTTCCTGAATGAGCGCCTGACCCATCTGCCGCTCTTCCTGCCGCCCTTCATCGCCTTTGCCGGCGTGGTCTACTGGTGGTCCCAGCTTTACAAATCCAAGTGGCGCTTCGCGTCGCTTCCGGACCTGTTCAACATCTTCCGGGCCGCGACCATCCTGGCGGTCGCCCTGCTGGTGGTCGACTACGTTCTGGTGTCGCCACAGCTTCGGGGTACCTTCTTCTTCGGCAAGATCACGATCGCCCTCTACTGGCTGATCCAGATGTTCCTTCTGGGCGGCCCGCGGCTGGCCTTCCGCTATCTGAAATATGCCCGCTCGCGCCACACCCTTGAGCGCGATGCCAGCACCCCGACCCTGCTGCTCGGGCGCGGCAGCGACATCGAGGTGATCCTGAGGGCCATCGAGGCCGGCACGGTCAAGAAGACGCAGCCCAAGGGCATCCTGTCCTACCGTTCCGACGATCTCGGGCAATCCATGCGCGGCGTCCCGGTGCTGGGCACGTTCAACGATCTCGATCAGGTCATCCAGGATTTCCACGAGCGCGGCACACCGATCCGCCGCCTGCTGGCGACGCCAAGCGCCCTGACGCCGGAAGCGAACCCAGACATGCTGCTTGCCCGCGCCCGCCGCCTCGGCCTGCCGCTGGTGCGGGTCACGAGCCTAGGGGAGGGCATGCGCGATGCCGAGCTCGCGCCGCTGGAGATCGAGGATCTGCTCCTGCGTCCGACCGTGCAGATCGACCGGAAGCGGCTCGAAAACTTCATCCGCGGCAAGCGCGTGCTGGTCACCGGCGGCGGCGGCTCCATCGGATCGGAGATCTGCACCCGCGTCGTCGCCTTCGGCGCCAGCGACCTTCTGATTCTCGAAAGCTCCGAGCCGTCCCTGCACCACATCCTGGAAAACCCGACGCTTCTGTCGAGCGACACCAATGTGGACGGCGTCATCGCCGACGTGCGTGATCGGGACCGGGTGCGGGAGGTGATGAACGAATTCAGGCCCGAGGTGGTCTTCCACGCGGCAGCCCTCAAGCACGTGCCCTATCTCGAGAAGAACTGGACGGAAGGGATCAAGACCAACGTCTTCGGCTCGGTGAACGTGGCCGATGCGGCCGTGGAGGCCGGCACCGACACCATCGTGATGATCTCGACCGACAAGGCCATCGATCCGGTTTCCATGCTCGGCGCCACCAAGCGCTTCGCCGAGATGTACGGGCAGGCGCTCGATGCCGAGTTCATGGGCCGCAACGGCGCCACCCGCATCATCGCCGTGCGATTCGGCAACGTGCTGGGCTCGGTCGGCTCCGTGGTGCCGAAGTTCAAGGCGCAGATCGCCCGCGGCGGGCCGATCACTGTCACCCATCCCGACATGGTGCGCTACTTCATGACCACCCGCGAGGCGGCGGATCTGGTGCTCACTTCGGCCTCCCATGCGGAGGAGAGCCGCGCCCTGACGGAGCGCACCAATGGCGACGAGCGCGCCTCGGTCTATGTGCTGAAGATGGGCCAGCCGGTGCGCATCTACGAACTGGCCGAGCGCATGATCCGGCTCGCCGGCTACGAGCCGGGCGAGGATATCGAGATTTCCGTCACCGGCACGCGTCCCGGCGAGCGGCTCCACGAGATCCTCTTCGCCCGCGAGGAGCCGCGCACCGAAATCGGCATCGATGGCGTCATGGCCGCCAAGCCGATCTTCGCCGACCGCGACCGGGTCGATGAGTGGCTGCAGGCCCTCAACCGCGCCATCGCGAACGGCGACCGCGCCCTGGCCGAGCAGGTGTTCGAGGATGCGATTCCGGAATTCAGGCGCCGGAAGCCTGCGCCCCAGCCTGCCGCGCCAGTTCCGCAAGCGCGTCTCGCGTCGAACTGACAGGCTGCCAGCCCAACTCTCTCAAGGCCTGAGGGCTTGCGACCAGCGAGCCCGCCAGACGCTCATAGGCCTCGCCCCGGCCGGCCAGGGTGGCTGCCCCCTTGAGGACGAAGGACGGCACCGGGATCAATCCCGGCCCGCGGCCGAATCCCTTGCGCAAAGCCGCGATCATCTCGGGGATCGTGACCGGTTCCGGATCGGCCACGATGAAGGGGCGTTTCAGGGGCCCCGGCGCGCTGAGCACCGTATCCACGGCGGCCGCCAGATTGTCGAGGGAGAGAAGCGAGCGCTTGGCCGTCAGGCCGCCGAGCGGCAGGGGCCAGGGCGACTGCGCCAGGGCCAGGAGGGCCGCCATGTTGCCCTTCACGCCGGGGCCATAGACGAGCACGGGACGAAGGGCGGCCCAATCGAGCCCGAGGGTGGAAAGGCCCCGTTCGGCCTCAAGCTTCGAGCGGCCGTAAGGATCCGTGGGCTGCGGTGCCTCAGCTTCCGTCAGAATGCCCTGGGCCGTAGGGCCCGTCTGGGCCCGGATCGAGGACAGGAACACGAAGCGTTTCACGCCGGCCCGCTCGGCCGCCTGAGCGAGCCTGACGGTCGCCTCCGTGTTGATGGTCCGGTAATCGTCCTCCGGCCGCCCCGACATGGCGTGCGCCAGGCCCGCCGAGTGGATCACCATGTCCACGTCGCGCAGGGCCGCCGCCATGTTGTGGGGAGAGGCGATGTCGCCGATCACGGCGCTCGACGCGCCCGCCGGCACCTCGGAGGGGCGGCGCAGCAGCACCCGGATCCGGTAGCCGCGCTTCGGCAGCTCGTTCAGGAGATGCCTTCCGATGAAACCCGTGGCGCCGGTCAGGGCAATCAGGGGTGCATTCATCGGGAAACCTCCGGTCTGGGCTGAGAGAAGCGCCTGAGAACCAGGCCGACGAGAACGGCCCCAAGGGCAAACGCTGCGATCTGCACCGCGCCCGAGGGCCAGACAAGGGTCATAGCGGCGAGGGCCGCCAGGACAAGGTTGAGGCCGAACACATTGGCGTCGACCGCGAGGACGGAGAAGCCGTTGTCGGTCGCCTTCTGGTAGAAATGGCTGCGATGCGCCTCCCACACCTTCTCACCGCGCGCAAGACGGCGCAGCAGGGTGATCGTGGCATCCATCAGGTAATAGAGCGGCAGCAGGATCGCGGCGGCGAGCGCGCCGGTTCCGGCGAGCTGCAGCAGCATCCAGCCGACGAGGAGGCCGATGGAAAGCGATCCCACGTCTCCCAAAAAGAGCCGGGCGACGGGCTTGTTGAAGGGGGCGAAGCCGAGAAGCGCGCCGCAAAGCGCTGCGGCCAGAACCGCGATCCACATGGGAATGACGCCGAACAACCCCAAGCCTGCGACAAACGCCGTGATCGGGACCATTTCCGCAACAGAGATCCAGTCCAGCCCGTCCATGAAGTTAACGAGGTTGACGAACCAGACGCCGCCGAAAACCAGGATGCTCCATTCCAGGATGTGAGGCACAAAATCGGGAAATAGGCGAACATCCGATTGAGAGACGACGGCCATGACGCCCGCAAACTGCATGGCGAGGCGCAGCCATACGGGCATGGGGCGAATATCATCCGCCGTGCCGATCACCGCGAAAACGACGGCAGCAGCGAGGACGATGGTGAAATCCCAAAAGGGCAGCGCAATCCAAACAGCGCCAATTCCAGCGATGACGATCGTCGCGGCCAGAACTGCAATTCCGCCGCCCTGAGGCGTCGGTGCCCTATGGCTCGAGCGCGCATTCGGCCGCGCCAGCGCATAGCGGATGAGCAGGGGTTTCAACGCAATGATGAGAACGGCCGACAGAAGCGCCGAGGCAAGGACTGCGAATACGACGATCATCTCAGGCCTTGTGATACCCACGGTACCATTCGACGAACCGGCGGATGCCCTCCTCCAGCGATGTTTCCGGCGCAAAGCCCACATCGCGGCGCAGGTCCGTCACGTCGGCGCGGGTCTCCAGCACGTCGCCGGGCGGCAGCGGCACGTCCACGCGTCTGGCCTTCTTGCCCAACGCGTCCTCGATCAGGGCGATGAGGTCGTTCACCTCCTCGGGGGAATCGTTGCCGATGTTGTAGACCCGGTGCGGCGCCGGGCTGATGGCCGGATCGGGGAGCTCCGCGTTCCAGGCCGGATCGGGCAGGGGCACCTTTTCCACCAGCCGCACGATGCCCTCCACGATGTCGTCCACATAAGTGAAGTCGCGCCAGACCCGGCCCGCATTGGCGACCTCGATCTCGCGGCCCTCGGCGATGGCATGGGTGAACTTGTACACCGCCATGTCGGGGCGGCCCCAGGGGCCGTAGACGGTGAAGAAGCGCAGGCCCGTTGCGGGCAGGCCGAACAGGGAGGCGTAGGAATGCGCCATCATCTCGTTCGCCTTCTTGGTGGCGGCATAGAGGCTGATCGGGTGATCGGCGATGTCGTGCTCGGAGAAGGGCAACTTGCGGTTGGCCCCGTAGACCGAGCTCGACGAGGCATAGACGAGGTGCTGGATCCCGCCATGCCGGCAGGCTTCCAGCATGTTCATGAATCCCATCAGGTTCGAGGCGGCATAGGGCTGCGGATCGACGAAGCGCACCCCCGGCTGCGCAGCGAGATGGATCACCTTCTCGAAGCGATGGTGCTGGAACAGATCGCGGGTCGCTTGCGCGTCGGACAGGTCCAGGCGCTCGCCCAGGAAAGTGTTGTGCGGGGTCAGGTTCCCGAACCGGGCCTCCTTCAGGCTCACGTCGTAATAGGGCGTGAAGCTGTCGATGCCCACCACGTGATGGCCGTCGGCCAGAAGCCGCTGCACCACGTGGAAGCCGATGAAGCCGGCCGCACCGGTGACGAGGATGGGGGCTGACATGAAAGAGTCCGCTTGATGAATGGGCGGGCACCTTAGCGCATCGTGCGGAAAAGTGGATCCGGTTTTCCGCTCAAAACGATGCGGCAGCCCAGAGAAGAAGCATCGGATTGGATCCCAAAAGTGGATTCCACTTTTGGGTCCTATGCTTTAGACGGCGTGCGCCTTGGCGGGCTCGGTCCGATCTGCAACGATCTCTTCTTCCACCGGCTCGAAGATGAAGGATTGGCGCTCGCGGGCCATAAAGGCGGTCGGCATCACGGCCTGCATATCAGCCTCTGCGGCTCTCAGATAAGCGTCGTCATGGCCGGGATAGAGATGGAAGATCGCCAGCGACTTCACGCCGGCGCCTTGCGCAAGCTCGACGCCCTTCTGCCAAGTGGAATGGCCCCAGCCGCGGCAATAGGAATATTCGGCATCAGAGAACATGCCGTCGAAGACCATCAGGTCGGCGCCGCGAACGAAATCCGCAAGACTTGGGTCGGGCCAGAGATCGCTGTGTTCCACGTCGCTGATGTAGCAGACACTGCGGCCCCGGTGGCTGATGCGGAAGCCCGTGGCGCCGCCGGGGTGGTTCAGGGGATGAGTCTCGATCCGCGCTCCGTCGTCGAAGGTCAGGGGCTCGCCCGCCTTGAAGCCGTGATGCTCGAACCGGGCGGGAAGCTGGCCGAGACGCACTGGAAAGAGCGGCGGAGCGAAGAGGCGGCTCAGGGGCTCCATGGCGCTCTCGCCGTCCAGATTGCCGCAATAGGTGCGGATGACCCGCTCCTTGGCGAGAAGGGCGGGCTTGAAGAAGGGAAGACCGCTGATGTGGTCGAGGTGAAGATGGCTCAGGAGAATGTCGATCTTCTCGGGGGCGGCGGGGCCGAGTTCGCTGCCGAAGGCGGACAGGCCGGTTCCTGCATCGAGGATGAACAGGCGCTCGCCGCAGCGGACCTCGATACAGGGCGTGTGCGAACCGAACTCGACGAATTGAGGTCCGGAAGCGCAGGTGGAGCCGCGAATGCCCCAGAACCGGACCCGCAACGCGTCAGAGGATGCAACACGCCTTATCATGTCAGGATCATGACCAATCGAAAACCCTGCTTATGTGCGCTGGCGCACATCGATAAGCTGCCCCCGAGCGGGACGGCAGGTCAAGGTAAATATGTCACGCACTCAGTGCCTCCAGGGTTCCGGTGCGGCGATCCATCACCGGCTCGCCTCGCTCGAAATGGATAACAGCGTCGAAGGGCGGTTGATCCATGGCTGGGGAAATCGACGGTGTCACGAGGATCAGCCCGCGCCCCACGAGAGAGCGGCGTAAGGAGGTGACGAGCTTGTCGGCGGCGGGCCCCGGCAGGCCGTCGAGCGCTCGCTGCACCACCAGGATGCTCGGCCGCCGCACGAGGCCGCGCACCAGATCGACGGCGGCGACCTCGCTCAGGGTGAGATCGTCCCCCTGCGGATCGATGGGCGTATCAAGCCCGATGCGCGAGACCTCGCCGTCGAGGCCCCTCTCCGTCAGGATTCGGCGCGTCACTTCCTGCACCGACTCGAGAGCACCGGCCTGATCGGCGGCGATGCGTCCGAAGAGCAGGTTGTCCTGAATGCTGGCCGCCGCACAGAAGCGTTCCTCGTCGTAGAACTCAATCGAGGGTTGCAAGCTCACCGGCAGCATGCGGGCGAAATCGGCGCGGGCGACGAGGATCTGTTCTTCCATGCCGGCTTCGAGCAGCCCTAAGCGGTGCCGGCTCTCGTTGTACCGGAGAGCCAGGCCGATCAGGCGGTCCCGGTCCCGCGAGGTCTGGTCGCTGCGCCGCTGCTCGTTCTTCCGATCGACGAGATCCTGGAAATAGGGGCGGTCCGCTGCCGAGAAGAACGAGAAGCGCTCGAAGAGCGGAGATCCGTCCGGGATGTCGGAGAAGATCTCGATCATGCTCGTGGCGATCGAAAGCCCCATCCGGGCGAGCGGCTTGGTCAGCTCGTTGGCTTCCAGGATCGCCCGGACGAAGGGATG
Organism: Microvirga lupini; assembly: GCA_000517005.1. GTDB lineage: Bacteria > Pseudomonadota > Alphaproteobacteria > Rhizobiales > Beijerinckiaceae > Microvirga > Microvirga lupini. The sequence goes on along the minus strand of KI911965.1, from coordinate 627,857 downwards.
GCTCGACAGGCGATCCTCCTCGAAGGCATCGCCGATGGGTTTTCCGAACAGCAGGTTCTCGCCGATCGTGGCGTAGCGGTTGTAGCGCGTGGCGCTGAAGGGATCGACGAAGCGGTCGAGCTCGTCGGCCGCCAGCGCCGCCTGCACGGCGCGGCGTGCTTCCACGATGGCGGCGGCGAGTTTCGGCTCCCGCTCCGGATCGATGGTTCCGGACAGGCCGCGGGCATGGGTCAGACGGTCGAGACCGGCCACAGTGATGGCCTCCGAGAGACGGTGGTTGAGCTCGCCCTCCGGCGAGGAGGCGCCGTAGAGCAGATTGTCCCTCAGGCTGCCGTCGATCAGCACCGTATTGCCGGCGAAGGCGATGCGCCGGCTGCGCTCCACCGGATCGGCGG
>KI911965.1:620684-627362 GCA_000517005.1 Microvirga lupini | reverse complement strand
CGGAGAGATCGATGCCGCCATAGGTCAGGCGGCCGAGCGAAGGCGGAATCTGACCGCTCATCAGGGCCGCGAGAAGCCGCGGGCCCGCATCCCCGTCGCCGACCAGGGCCACATGGGATGGGAAGGCGAGATTCAGGTTGACCGAGGTGATCCGGGCGCCGCTGGCGGGGTCGTAGGCCGAGACGCCCTGGGCCACGAGCGCCCCGCTTTCGGGCAGGCTGGCCTTTCCTTTCAGCGCCGCGCGCAGCTTCAGGGGACCCAATCCCTTGGCCAGATCGATGAGCAGCGCCCGCGCCCGCAGGGCGAGCCGGTGCCACTGGACCACCTCCCGGGTGCCATAGGCGGCAAGCGCCGCCGCGAGCACGCAGGCCGCCACCGTTCCCGCCGTCACGGGACGGTCCTGCGAGAACCAGGCGCCCAAGGCCAGGACCGACAGGGGCGCGATCATGAGCACGGCCGCGGAGGCTGCCTCGGCGAGGGCGAGGCGATATTCCCGCTTCATCACCGGTCGATGGCTCAGCACCAGCGCCTGACGCACCCGGTCCCGCTCGTAGGGGCCGGTGCCGTGAGCGCGCAGGGCCGGGATGCGATGCTCCAGCTCCGAGAACACGCCTTCCGCTTCATCGCCTTCCCGGTGCCGGGCGGCGGTGGCGTCGAACCGCAGCAGGGAGCGGCGGGCGCTCACGATGGCGCCCAGCGCCAGGACCAGGGCCAGAGCGGCGCCCAGGTGCCAGTCCATGATGAAGACATAGGCGCAGGCAAGCCCGATCATCCCGCCGAGTTTCACCGGCACGAGAAGGCTCGAGCCCAGCACGCCGCTCTCGCGGGCGAGCCCCCGGCCCGCCAGGGTGGTCACCATGGCGATCTCGTCGTGTGAGGCGGAGGGCACCTTCAGGATCACGTCGAGGGCGGCCGATTGGCTTTTCGTGAGCATCTTCATGCCGATGCCGACCGCCAGCCATTCGAGCCCGATCAGGATCAGGCCGAGGAGAAGGGGGATGAGCAGGATGCCGGCGACCGATGCCAGGGCGAAAGCCTCAGGGCCCAGCGGGACGCCCGGGAACAGGACGATGGGCTCGGGCCAGAGATCGACCGGCGGGCTGAGGGTGATCCGCAGAAAGGAGGCCGGCGCATTCCAGCCGCCCGCCCCCCCGGTCGCCCGGTCGACGACGACGCGCACGAGATCGAAGCCGACGAGGACCAGAAGGCCTGCCAGGACCAGAAGGCTCAATCCGACGAGATGGCGAAAAGGAGATGTTTTCCACGCCAGGCGCAGCGGGTTGCGCTCTACAACAACTCCCAAGGACAACTCCAACAATCGATCAGGTTGAATGACGTTAGCGCATTGCGCGGAAAAGTGGACCCGGTTTTTCGCACGATGCGCGAGTCGCCCCTCGCCGCGCCGCGCTTCGCCTCTATGTCACCCCCCTTACTCCTCTGCCCTGCTGCCTTTCACGGAGGATCGGTGAGCCTGTCATGACATCTTCCCTGCCGCTCGATCCGGTCTTCCAGCTCGTCCTCGAGGTTCCGACCCGCACGCCGAGTCCGGATCTGCCGCGCCGCCTGACGGGGCTCTTCAAGGAACTGGCTCTTGAAGAGCCGACCCGTCCGGTTGAGGACATCGAGGATCAGATCTGGGCCCTGTGGGGGTCGCACGAGGACCGGCTCGCCGAGGAGACCATGATGGCGGCCGTGGAGGCCATGGGCTCGGGATCGCTCAAGACGGCGAGGCCCCTGCTCGATCATCTGGTCGCCAAGCACCCTCGCTGGGCGGAGGCCTGGAACAAGCGGGCGACGCTCGCCTCCATCGAGAAGCGTGATGCGGACAGCCTGCTCGACATCGCGCAGACCCTGCGGCTCGAGCCGCGCCATTTCGGCGCCATTGCGGGCTTCGGCAATATCTGCCTGCGCAACGGTCATCTCAACGAGGCCCGGGCAGCGTTTCAGATCGCCCTGTCCATCAATCCGCACATGGACGATCTGCGCGACATGCTGGAGAACCTGTCGCCGCATCACCTGATGCTGCATTAGCGATGCGCTTCTGAAGGCTATTCATAACCCTCTGCCCTCATCCTGAGGAGCAGCGCAGCTGCGTCTCGAAGGAGGCTCCAGAGTGCACGGGAGGCGCCCTGATCCTTCGAGACGGATTGCTCACGCAATCCCCTCAGGATGAGGGCTTAGGGTGTGCCGGTTTCGGACACCCTCGGAGGAACATGAGCATTGGCCGTTCTTTTCCAAACCCAATCTTTCACCCCAGCTCGAAGGTCGAGATCCCATACGTGCGGGACAGCGGCAGGTCCGGACTCGCGCCGCGATACATCCTGGCCGTCTCGAACACGGGCGACAGGCCGTAGCGTGCGGCCAGCTCAACGGCGGCCCGGTTCGGCTCGGGCAGATCAAGGAACACCGCATCGCCCTTCGCCTCGGATGCGAGCGCCCGAAACACGAGATCCGCCTCGCGCTCGCCATCGGCGAAAAGAGGCCCGATCTTGTAGCCGCTCCGGCAGGCCCGGATGACGCCGTAGCCCTTCATGGTCCCGTCTTCCACGAAGGCGATGGCTTTGCGTGCAGCGGGCTTGAGCCAGCAGCGCAGGAAGGTCTCGCGGGGCGCCGGAAAGAACGGCCGGTCATAGGCGAGAACGGCGTCCGCGATCTCCTGCGTCACCTGCCGCAGATATTCGCTCCGCGGCGCTTCGATCCGGGGTGTTCCGCCGAAGCGCACATTGCGATGAGCCAGGGCGAAGCCGGAGCGCGCATAATTCGCCTGCTGAGCCACCACGCCGTCGAGACCCACGACACGATCCTCGAGAGAAGCCATGCCGGCCTGCCAGAGGTGATAGCCGAAACCGTGTCCGCGCCGGTCCGGCCGGACGATGTAGAGGCCGAGGAAGCCGAACGCGCTGCCGTAGCGCACGACCGAAATGGAGGCGACGGGCTCGTCGTCGAGACAGCCCATCAGGAAGCCGCTCGGATCGGCCGCCTGGAAGCATTCGGCATCGTTGAGCCCGGGATTCCAGCCCTCGGCCGCAGCCCAATCGATCGCCAGGTCCAGGTCCTGACGCGTCATGACGCGGATCGTCAGTCGGTCGGAGGCATCGTGTGTCATGTCCGGCCTCGTCGATGTCTCTTGTGAGAGGACCTGCTGCCCCTCAGTCTATCCGAGAAGAGAGACGTCGTTGAGAGTCATCGCAAGCGCGACAAAGGAGCCGTTGCGGGTCTGGGGCGAGGGGGTACCTTAGGCACCATGTCCGATTCGCCTGCGATTCTCCCTCGTCCCATCGTCCTGCCCGCCGATGGTCGGCAATCCACCGTTGCCGCCGGCATCCAGCGCGGCGTGCGCCGCCTGTTCTCGCAGCTCGGCCATGCGACCCTGCCGGAATTCACCCTCGCCAACGGCAGGCGCGCCGATCTCATCGCGCTCGCGCCCGACGGCGCGCTTACGATCATCGAGATCAAGTCGAGCGTGGCCGATTTCCGGGCCGACCGGAAATGGCCCGATTACGAGGATTTTTGCGACCGATTCTATTTCGCCGTGCCGGAAACAATGCCCTTCGACATCCTGCCGGAGAATCGCGGGCTGATCGTCGCCGACAGTTTTGGGGCGGCGATCATGCGGGAGGCGGCGCACCATCCGCTCGCCGGTGCACGCCGCAAGGCCGTGACCTTGCGCTTCGCCCATTCGGCCGCATCGCTGCTGCATACCCTGGCCGACCCGGACAGGATTGCGGACGGGCGTCTCTAACGGCTCTGCTCGCGCGTTCTTCGGCCCCTCTAGTCGTGTGATTCCTGTGCGGGGCCGCTCAGAGAGCGGTTGCGTGAAAGATGGTCGAGCGTCACAGTCCAGCACATCGGCAGGCTGTGACGATGGTGGGGCGATCATGGAACAGGCGATCAGGTTTCTGTTCAGCAATTTCACGTTGACTCTTTTCGTCATCGGGCTCGTCGCATCGCTCGTCGCCCTGCTGCGACGCCCGCGCCCGTGGAGCCGCGCCATTGTCGTCGAGGCGATGCTGTCCTGGTTCCTGTTCTTCTCGCTCGGGGTGAGCTTCCTCTACAATTTCGTCATGCACGTCTTCTTCTCCGAGATGGCAGCCGCGTTCATCGGCTGGCAGACCAGCCCGTTCCAGAAGGAAGTCGGCTTCGCCAGCCTCGGGTTCTCCGTGGTGGGATTCATGGCGTTCAAGGGCGGCACCGGCATGCGCCTGGCCGCGCTCGTCGGCCCGGCCTGCTTCCTCTGGGGAGCGGCGGCCGGGCACGTGCAGCAGATGGTGGAGGCACACAACTTCGCGCCCGGCAATGCAGGCGTGATCTTCTACACGGATATCCTGCTGCCGGTCTTCGGGCTTGTCCTGCTATGGATGCGGTCGCGGGCCGAGACGATCACGGAGACACGCATGCAGATTGCGGCTCTTCCTCGCTGAGCCGTTCATAGTATGGACGATCAGCGCGGCGCGCGCTTGGCGAGGATTCGCTGCAGGGTCCGGCGGTGCATGTTGAGGCGGCGTGCGGTTTCCGAAACGTTGCGGCCGCACAATTCGTAGACGCGCTGGATGTGCTCCCAGCGCACCCGGTCCGCCGACATGGGATTTTCCGGCGGCATGGCACGCTCGCCGGGCTGGGCCATGAGGGCGGCATGGATCTCGTCCGCATCGGCGGGCTTCGCCAGATAATCGAAGGCGCCCATCTTCACCGCCGTGACGGCGGTGGCGATGTTGCCGTAGCCGGTGAGGATGACGCCTCTGGCATCCGGGCGGCGGCTCTTCAGGCGCTCAATCACATCGAGCCCGTTGCCGTCGCCGAGACGCATGTCGATCACGGCGAAGGCCGGCGGTTCACTCTCGATGGCGGCCAAGCCGTCCGTCACGCTCTCGGCCACGCGAACCTGATAGCCGCGGCCTTCCATGGCACGGGCGAGACGGGTCGAGAACGGCCGGTCGTCATCGACGATCAAGAGGCTCTTGTCGGCGCGATCTTCGAACGCGGCAGGCGCATCGGCCATCAGAACATCTCCTTGCATTTTAAGGCGGAACTCCTTCACCAGCGAGCCTGTGCGGCTCCTCTCTCATATGGGAATTCTTCCCCTAACCTTTGAGAGACAGCTTGGAATCTCCCTGCGGCGAAATTGCCGCACCTCGTTCAAACGCATGACGGGGCCAAACGATCCGTGCGATGGCGCCGGTCGCAGGCGGAGCGGCGTTCGTCAGGGTCAGTTCGGCGCCCGAGCGCTCGATTAGGGTCTTGGCGATGAACAGGCCCAATCCCAATCCTCCGCCCTCCTCGCTGTCCTCGGTCCGCTCGGCGGCACTTCGGGTTGTGACATAGGGCTCGCCCACCCGAAGCAGAATATCGGGAGCGTAGCCGGGGCCGTCATCCCGGATCTCGATGAAAACCTCGTGAGGAGACCAGCAGGCTTCAATGGTCACCCGGCTCTCGGCAAAGTCCGTCGCGTTGTCGAGGATGTTGGACAGGCCGTAGACCACGCCGGGATTGCGGCGCCCCATCGGCTCGGGCCCCTCGCCCCTCGTCTCGACCTGGACGTCGAAGCCCACCGCGCGCTGCGGCTCGACGATCTCCTCCACCAGATGGCTGAGCGAGATCGTCTCCAGGAACTCTGACTCTTCTTCCTGACCCATGGAGGTGAGCTTGGTCAGGATGGTGCGGCAGCGCTCCACCTGTTCCTGCAGGAGCTTCAGATCTTCTCCCACCGGCCCGTCCTTGGGCATGGAATGGCTCAGCTCCTTCGTCACCAGGGCGATGGTGGCGAGCGGGGTGCCGAGCTCATGGGCCGCCGCCGCGGCCAGGCCGTCGAGCTGGGACAGGTGCTGCTCGCGGGCGAGCACCAGCTCGGTGGCGGCGAGCGCCTGGGCGAGCTGCCGGGCCTCCTCGGCCACGCGCCAGGCATAGATGCCGGTAAAGGCCGTGCCGAGCACGATCGCGGTCCAGATCCCGGTCACGTAGAGGAAGGGAAGGGTGAAGTTCTGTCCAGGATACCAGGGCAGGGGCTTGTGGGTGAGCACCAGAAGCGTCGCGCAGCCGATGGCGAGAAGGCCGAGGCCTAAGGTCCGCTCGGGGGTGAGCGCCGTGGCCGAGATCAGCACAGGCGCCAGGAACAGCATGGCGAAGGGGTTCTCCAACCCGCCCGTCAGGTAGAGAAGGCCCGCCAGCTGCAATATGTCGAAGGCGAGCAGGGCCGTGGCGATGTTGTCGCTGAGCCGGTGGCTTGCCGGATATTGGATGCGCAGGAGCAGGTTGACCCAGACCGAGGCGCTGATGACCAGGAAGCAGAGGGCGAAGGGGAGAGGAAAGCCGAGCCCGAAGCGCACTCCAGCCACCGCCGCCGCCTGACCCGCGATGGCAAGCCAGCGCAGGCGAACGAGAGTGTCGAGGCGCAGGTGCCTGGCGTGGTGGGTCAGGCTCTTCTGGTCGATCTTGGACATCCCCGAACAGAATAGGGTCGCCTCATCGTTCGCCAAGGATTTGATGCTGGCCTATTTTCCTATCGTCGACTTCGCCGATGCTCTGAAACCAAAGTATGTAGTTCGTTTTCGCAGTGGAAGAGCTAGGCTGTTGCAATAATCTGAAGGAACTTTAATCTTAAAATTACGGTTGAGGATGAAGCCTACCGCAATCTGCGAGAACCAGGCACCCGGCCTTTTGGGGACAGTGATGAATTTTTCC
>KI911965.1:605263-620584 GCA_000517005.1 Microvirga lupini | reverse complement strand
GTTGAGAATCACAATCGAGAACCAGCCCGGAAGAAGCCGTCAAGAGCCTGAGTCTGTTCTTGATACGTTCTTAGGAGCGGCAAACGGCTGCGCTGACAGAATCAGCGTGACAGGGCAGATTGCGGACATGAAATCCGCCCTGTTCCGCCGCGTTCCTGCGGACCCGCCCCACCTCAAAGTCTTCCATGAGGGCCAGACCTTCAAGGTGGCCCTCAAACGCCGTCCGACCGCCAAACGGATCACGCTGCGCGTCTCCAACGCGACCGGCGAGGTCGTGCTCAGCATCCCCGAGCGCACGGATGTGGGCCTCGCCCAGAAATTCGCCGACAGTCATAGCCAATGGATCGCCACCCGGCTCGCCAAGGTGCCCGAGCGGGTGCTCTTCGAGCCGGGCGCCCTCGTGCCCTTTCGCGGCGTTCCCCACCGGGTCGTCCATTGGTCCTCCATCCGGGGCGTGACCCAGGCGACCAGGGGTGGTGCGGGCGAGCCCATCATCGCCGTTGCCGGCGAGGCGGCCCATGTGGCCAGGCGGGTGCGGGATTTTCTGGAGGCCGAGGCCAAAAAGGACTTTGCCGCGGCCGTGAAGAAGCATACGGCCCAGCTTGGGAGTCCGGCCAAGCGCATCACCGTGCGCGACACCAAGAGCCGCTGGGGCTCCTGCTCGGCCAACGGGGCGCTCAGCTTCTCCTGGCGGCTGATCATGGCGCCGCCTTTCGTGCTGGACTATCTCGCGGCCCACGAGGTGGCCCACCTGCGCGAACTCAACCACTCCAACCGGTTCTGGAAGCTCACCTACCAGCTCTGCCCGCGCACGGACGAGGCCGAGGCTGGCTCAAGACCTACGGCAGCGCCCTGCACCGGATCGGGTGAGGACTGCCGCACTGTTTCATTCCTGGCGCTGCAGGACCCGGAAGGAATTCCTTTGATACACACCTCCACGTCATCCCCGGCCTTGTGCCGGTGATCCCGAATGGAGAGGCGCCGAGCTTTTTCTAACCGGGATGGCCGGGACAGGCCCGGCCATGACGTCAGAGGATGTCATCTCCGGCGGCCGCAGGCCGGGAAGGGGATCCATGCTGCCGAGCGTGTGAGTGGATTCTCTTCCCCTCCGCTGCGCTCCGGCCGGGAATGACACAGGGGGGCTCGCGATCCCTGATCGCCGCACGGCGTCCGGGATGACATCCGCACACGGGCCCTTTGTTTCCATTGGACAATTTATAGGTTTTTTAACCCGCACCCCTCAGACATGCCGTTAGGGCAATAGACCTGACCTTCGTCGATCCGGCCGCTCTCACAGAGCCGGACGCGAAGGCAAGTCTGCAGGGGCAAGGTTTCAATGGCACTGAAGAATTTCTCGATTCCGCAGAAGGTGATTGCGGTCGTTTCGCTCATGGGGCTCGTCGCCGTCATGATCGCCGTGGTGGGCTGGCGTGAGACGTCCAAGCTCAAGGACGCGATGGAGATCGTGGGCCTGCGCGAGGTGGCCGCGCGCGAGGCCATGGATCTGCGCGTCGACATCATCTCCATCAGCCGGATGACCTATCAGGTCGCGCAGCAGCCGAACAAGGCTTCCGATTTCAGCACGGAGGCCGATCGGCGCACGAAGGAGATGCTCGACCGGTTCGGCAAGCTCGAGGCCGTAGCCGATGCCGAAGAGAAGAACCTGCTGAACCAGATGCGGTCCGCGCTGAACGCCTATTTCGACGTCATCCGCTCCATGATCAAGGTGGCGGCCTCCGACAAAGGCGCCGATCAGGCCGTCATGAACGCCGAGGTCGAGAAGGGCCTAGCCTCCCAGCGCAACGTCACCGACACGGTGAAGGCCTACAGCGCCTATACGGCGAAGAAGCTTGCCGACATGCGCTCGGCGGCCGAAGAGAGCGCGAACGCGGCGATCAGGCTCCAGATCGAAGTCGCGGCCATCGGCATCGTCCTGAGCGTGCTGATCAGTCTCCTGATGACGAAGTTCAGCATCGTGTCGCCGCTGCGCAATCTGACCTCGGTCATGCGCCGGCTGGCCGATGACGATCTCGCGGTGGAACTGCCGGCCGGCAACCGCAGCCGCGACATCGGCCAGATGATCGAAGCCGTGCAGGTGTTCAAGGACCGCATGGTTCGCAACAGGGCGCTCGAACTCGAGGCGGTCCAGGCCCGTGAGGCTTCCGAGATCCAGCGCAAGCGGATGATGGCCGAGCTGGCCGAGACCTTCGACGGGGCCATCAGCGAGATCATCCAGTCCGTCTCGACGGCGGCCGGCCGCATGCAATCGACGGCGGAGCAGCTGACGAACTCCGCTCAGGCGACGTCCTCCCGTTCCACGGCCGTTGCGGCGGCGGCCGAACAGACCTCGGCCAACGTGCTCGCCATGTCGAGCGCTACCGAAGAGCTCGGCGCCTCCGTGGGCGAGATCAGCCGTCAGGTCGAGCAATCCGCCATCATGTCCCGCGAATCCGTGCAGGCCGCGACCCTGACGACCGAGATCGTTTCGCAGCTGACCGCCGCCGCCGACCGGGTCGGTGCGGTCATCGACATGATCTCGGCCATTGCCGGCCAGACGAACCTTCTGGCGCTCAACGCAACCATCGAGGCAGCGCGGGCCGGCGAGGCCGGCCGCGGCTTCGCCGTGGTGGCGACCGAGGTGAAGTCGCTCGCCGACCAGACCTCCAAGGCCACCGCCGACATTTCGAGCCAGATCGCCGCGATCCAGACCTCGACCTCGCAGGCGGTGGAGGCCATCAACGGCATCACCCAGCGCATCCAGGCGATGAGCGACGTGTCGGGCAGCATCGCCATGGCGGTGGACCAGCAGGGTGCCGCCACGCGGGAGATCGTCGCCTCCGTCAACCAAGCGTCCGCGGGAACGGGCGAGGTGACCGCCAACATCAACAAGGTGGCTCAGGTGGCCGAGGAAACGGAGGTGGCCGCCCATCAGGTGCTGACATCCTCCTCGGCTCTCGTGGATCAGGCCGAGCATCTGCGCAATCAGGTCAGCAACTTCCTGGCGACCGTCCGGGCAGCGTAATCCAGCGCATCGTGCGGAAAAGTGGCCCCGGTTTTCGCTAGCGCGGCCCGCTGGGTCCGCGCCGAACGATGCGCTATCCAAAGAGTGGAGCATCGGATTGATCCCAAAAGTGGATTCCACTTTTGGGTCCGATGCTCTAGCCAAAAGAGATGACAGGCACGCCGTTTCGGCTTAACCGGGCATGCCTGTCATTGTTGAACCGTCTCATGCTCAAGCCCGATACGCTGGCCCTCACGATCGTCCTGGCGCTCCTCACCGCGCTCGGGCCCCTCTCGACGGACATGTATCTGCCCTCGCTGCCCGCGATCGCGGCGGGGCTCGAGGCGACCACGGGAGAGACGCAGCTCACGCTGTCCGCCTTCCTTCTCGGCTTTGCCGCCGGGCAGTTCTTCTACGGACCGGTCTCCGACCGGATCGGGCGCAAGCCCGTGCTGCTCTTCGGGCTGGGGCTCTTCACGTTCGCCAGCCTGATCTGCGCGCTCTCGCCCAATATCGAGACCCTGATCGGCGCTCGCTTCCTGCAGGCGCTCGGCGCTTCAGGTCCCATCGTGCTCGGGCGCGCCATCGTGCGCGATTTCTACGAGGGGCCGCGCGCAGGTCGCGAGTTGTCGCGCATGGGCACGATCATGGGCGTGGTGCCGGCGGCCGCCCCGATCCTCGGGGGCATCATCGAGCGCTTCACCGGCTGGCGCGTGACCTTCGGCGTGATGATCCTGTTCGGCTTAGGGATGGCCGCCATCATCAGCTTACGGATGCCGGAAAGCATCCGCAGGAAGTCGGAGGTGCCGATCTCGTTTGCGGCGATCCTCCGCGGGTTCAGGCTCCTGCTGGGACATGCCGGCTACCGGACTTATGTCGGCCTCTCCATGCTCACCTATGGCGGGCTCTTCGCCTTCATTTCCGGCTCGTCCTTCGTGCTCCAGAAGATCTACCATCTGGACGAATTGTCCTTCGCCTTTTCCTTCACCTTCGTGGTCGCAGGCTTCATGACCGGCACCACGCTCGCGCAGCACCTTGTCGGCCGCTACGGCCTCGACGGCACCATCAGGCTCGGGGTGACCTGTCTCGCGCTCGGCGGCGTCACCATGCTGGCTCTGGTGCTGGTGGGCGTGCCGTCGTCCTTGAGCATCAGTGCACCGATGGCGCTCTACGGCGTGGGCGTGGGTCTCACCATGCCGCAAGCCATGGCCTCGGCGCTGATGCCCTTTCCCGATCGCGCGGGCGCGGCCTCGTCGCTCCTCGGCATCTGCCAGATGAGCTTTGCCGCCATCGTGGGCATTCTGTTGGGACGCAATCTCGACGCCTCGGCGATTCCTCTGCCCGCGACCATCGCCACGACCGGCGTGCTGGCGCTGGGCCTGTTCCTGGCGTCGGGACGGGCAAGGCGGGGCTAGAGCATTTTTGCGAAGTGAATTCGGTTTTCCGGTGACGCGGCTCGGCCTTTTCATCGGGGCGGCTCCCACGGGAGGAAGCCGCTCCGATTCCGGGATCAGATGACGAAGGAGGATGCCGTCAGAACCGGTTTCGTCGTGAGCGTCGCGACCAGAACGGCGCTGCCGGTTCCGATTCCGTCCGCATCGTAGAACACCTTGCCGGTCGCCTGATCGTACATGATCCGGTCGTCCGCATCCTTGGCGGCGGTGCCGAGAACGAAGGCCTTGGTCTGGAGCGCGCCAATGTCGAAGGCTCCGAAGCCTTTGAAGGCCGACCGTGCCAGGTAGATGCGATCGTTCTGGCTGGTGGTGAAGTCCAGGATCGTATCCGCTCCTGCCTGAATGGGATCTCTGTCGAACAGGAACACATCCGAACCCAGCCAGGCCGCCCGTCAGGCGATCGTTGCCCGCGCCGCCGGCCAGGGTGTCGTTTCCGGCTCCGCCGGAGAACGTTTCGTTGCCGCTCCCGCCTTTGATCACGTCGGCGGTGGCCGTGCCGGTGACGTTCTCAGGGCTCGCGTCGCTGACGCTGAGCGTGAAGGTCTTGGTGATCGACGTGATGCCATCGCTTGCGGCAAGCTTGATCTGGAACGAGGTGGCCTGTTCGTAGTCGATCTTGGTGTTGCTCTTCACGCGCAACACGTTGTTCACGAGCTCGACACGCCCGCCGCCGTCGTCGAGCAGGGTGTAGGTCACGCCGTTCTGGTCCGGATCGTCGGCATTGACGACGGCGATCGTCTGTCCGGCGGCCGTGTGCTCCCGAACCACAGTGTTGGACAGGATGAGATCGACCGGCGCCTGGTTCACGTTCGTGACGGTGATCGACACGGTTCCCGGAACCTTCGTGCTGTACCCGTCGGAGACATAGATTCCATACGTGAACGCGGTGTCCTGGTTCACCTGGATCAGGGACGGGTCTCTGACCTGGATCGCGCCGTTGACGATCTCGAAGCGTCCGTCACCGCTGATCCGTCCGTTGGTGCCGGCCATGGCATTGACGAAGGTGTAGGCCAGCGAATCCCCGTCCGCATCCGTCGCGGACAGCGTCCCGACCGCCGTGTGAGCCGCCGCATTCTCGGACACCGTGCCGTTCCCCTGGAGAACCGGCGCCGAGGGGGCATGGTTCGCGTCCGCGACATTGATCGCGATGGTGCTCGATGTGGTGCCGCCGTGGCCATCGGAGGCCGTCACCGAGTAGGTGAAGGTCTCGTCTCCATCGACTTGGATGTGGAGCGGGTTGTTGACCACGATGGTGCCGTTGACGATCTTGAAGCGACCATCGGCGCTGATCAGGCCCGAGGAATAAGGCTGGGCCCAATCGAAGGTAAGGGTGAGCGGATCGCCATCCTGGTCCATGGCCGACAGCGTCCCGACGACCTGCCCGGCGCTTGCCCTGTCGGTGATGCTGCCCCCCCCGAGAGGACCGGCTCGCTCGGTGCGTGGTTGACAAATCCGGTGGCGACCGAGTGGACGGTCGCGATGTTGTCCTGCGACACGGTCGCACCGCTCGCATCGGTCACGCTGATGGAGAACGTGGTGGTCTCGACTTCCCCGCTCGGTGCCGTCGGGCGATTTGTGGCATTGAACTGAAGGGATCGGACCGCCGCCCTTGCCGCGTCGAGCGTCCCCACGAACGTGAAGACTCCCGTCCCGGCATCGTAAGAACCGCCGTTCACCGGTACGAGAACGCCCTTGTGCGCCGCATCGAGCGCGATCCTGACGGTGAGAATGTCGTTGGCGTTCTGGTCGCCGAACCCGACGCCCGTAAAGGGCGCCACAAGGTCGGCATCCTCCGTATCGGCCATCGTGAAGGTCTGAGGCACGACGGCCAGGGTCGGAGCACGGTTGGCGGTCACGCTCGTCACGGAGACGTTGGAGTTCGGCATCGCCGCCGCGCCATCGGTATCCTCCAGCGTGATGGTGAAGGCAACGGTCTGTGAGCTGCCGACGGCATCAAGCGGCCGATCGGCCGGATCGTAGACGAGGTTCTGCAGAGCCTGCTGCACCTGCTCGGCCGTTCCGGTGACCGTGTAGCGCCGCAATTGGGCATCGTAGGAGCCGATGCCGAGATTCGTCAGCGTGCCGTAGTTGTGGTTCAAGGTGACGGTTGCGGTGACGCTGGTGCTGTCGGTGTCCGTGATGGTGACCGACGTGAAGGGGTTGACGACCTCGTTGTCGGCAATCGTCAGGTTCACGGGCGAGTCAAGTCCGCCGATCTCGGGCGCCGTATTGGTCCCCGCGATGCTGCCTTCGCCTTCGAATTGAATGTTCTCGATATTGGCCAGCTTGGTGCCGCCATAATTCTTGACCGAGATGATGACGGTGTCGTTGCCGCTGAACTTGGTGTTCTCCTCGATGACGACGTCGCCGAGATCGCGGATGTAATAGACGTCGTCGCCGTCGCTGCCGATCATCGTATCGTTGCCGCCGGCGCTGTCGAGGGTGTCTTTCCCGTAGGTGCTGGTCAGCTTGTTGTCGCTGCCATTGCCAGTCAGGGCCGCGCCGCTCGAGTACTTATTGACCAGATTCTCGAAGCCGGCCCCGAGCGTGTAGCTGGAATTCATGACCTTGATGGTGTCGTTGCCGCCGGCATCGACAAGCACGTCCATGGTATCGACGCTGAGCATGTAATAATCGTCGCCGAGGCCGCCGACGAGCGTATCGACATAGCTGTTGCTTCCCTCGAGCGTATCGTTGCCGTCGCCGCCGACCAGCGAGTCGCCGCCGCCACCGGCATTGATGTAGTCGTTGCCGCCGCCGACGACGAGGGTGCTGCGATGAGAGCTGCCGAGAATCGTGTCGTTGCCGCTCGATCCGATGAACGACCTGATGCTGGGGGAGATGAGCGTATCGGTCGCCATTCTCGCGCCGCCGTTATATTCGTCGACCCAATTGCTGCCGAGATTGGCGTAAACGGCATAAGTCGGGCCGAGATCCTCGTAAGTAAGCGTCGTCGAGGCGGTTGCGGTGATGCGGTTCGAGCTGGCCTGCGTGGCCATGCCGCCATGCACGGTATCGCTGCCCATCGTGGCCAGAACCGTGGTCGACGCGCCGACGTACAGAACGTCGTTTCCGAGGCTGCCGTCGATGATCGAGGCGGATTTGCCGCCGTAAATGGTATCGTTGCCTTCGCCGCCGATGAGCCGGGTGACGTTGGTCAGGATGTCTTCGCCCTGCCCTGTGGCCTTCCCGGTCATAAGGTTGGCATTGATGGCCTGCGAACCGAGATAGACCACGGTGCCGTTGACGAGGGTATCGTCGCCTTCGCCGCCGATCAGCGTATCGTCATTGCCGCCGCCGGTCAGTGTGTCGTTGCCCGCGGCGCCGTCGATGTGCCAGCCGATCGCGGAATTGCCGGCATAGATGACATCCGCGTGCGCGGAACCGATGATCACCTCGATGTCGCTATAGGTGTCGAGGCTGCCCCAGGTATCGGTCCCTGTAAGGGATTGATAGGTCGCGGTGCCATAGGTCCAGGCACCGTCGCTCAGATTGACCACGACGCCGGCACCGCCGGTCTCCTCCTGATAGGAAACCGCATCCCAGTCGATGCCACCGTCGAGGGTATCGGCTCCTGCTCCGCCGATCAGAGTGTCGTTGCTATCGTCCCCGTGAAGCACGTCGGCGGCCCGACCCCCATAAAGTGTATCCCAACCGTCGCCGCCGGAGATGGTGACGGCGGTGGTCGATTCCGGATCTCCCAGCACATCGTCGTCGATGGTGCCCGTAATGGTCGACGCGGCCGCCGGAGCAGGTGAGGCCGTCAGCGTCGCCATGCTCGCATCGTCAGCGGAGGAGGTTTCCGAGGCCGTAACGTCCTGTCCCGCTCGCGGAGCGGTTCCCGGCTCGCGGAAGGGGTTTTCGCCCGGCTTCTTCGCATACCCAGGAGAGGCCGCACCGAGTGCGTCCTCAATGGGAGTGATCAGGGACTGGTGAGTTCGATCGGATTCCGTGGCACCAGGCACCTTTGGGGGAATCGGGGTTCCGATGCGGCTCTGGCCCGGCTTGCGGATGGATGTGCTCATGACCCGTTTCTCCCTTAAAATACTGTTGGGAGCCGCTCAGAGGACGCGGCTCAGTAAATGCAATGATAGATCGTATCTAAACTATTTAGCGGAGTAGCTCCTCAGACAAGGGGGGATCTATGTTAATGTGACGTTACATAATTGCATTTATGAAAACTGAATCAACCTGTGATGGGATTCAGGTGCAGATGAAGCAACTCTCTGGCGGTGGGGCCCGGCGAATCTCTGCTCGCCGAGCCCTGACGCGACAGGCTGCTCAGAGCCCGAACAGCTTCTCGAAGAAGTTCTTCTCGCGGCTGGCGCGGCGCTGGGGAGCGGGCTGGGGCTGGATCCAGGCATTGTCGCCGTTGCCCGCATTGGCGTAGCGCGGATCCTGTCCGGCACCGGCCACAGGCACATCCGACGGGGTGCGGAAGCGCTCGCTGCCCGGCAGCGCCACGGGCTGCCGGTCCTTCAGGGCGATCTTCATGAAGTTGTGCCAGACTTCCGTCGGCAGGTTGCCGCCCGTGACGCGCTTGGTGAGCGTGCCGTCGTCGTTGCCGAGCCAGACGCCGGCCACGAGACTGCCGGAAAAGCCCACGAACCAGGCATCCTTGTAATCGTCCGTCGTTCCGGTCTTGCCGGCGAGTATCCAGCCGGGAATCTGGGCCTTCTGCGCGGTGCCGACCACGAAGGTGTTGTGCATCATCTCGTTCATCATCGCGACGACGCCGGGGTCGATCACGCGGCCGAGGCCGCCCGAGTTCGGGCGCTTGTAGATCAGCTTGCCGTCCGTGGTCTTCACCTGGGTGATCACGTAAGGGATGACGCCGATGCCGCCATTGGCGAAGGGGGCGTAAGCGCTCACCAGTTCGAGCGGCGTGACCTCCGAGGTGCCGAGCGCGAGTGATCCGTTGGCCTGGAGCGGCGAGGAGATGCCGAGCCTTTGCGCCGTCTGAACCACGTTTTTCGGCCCGACCTCCATGTTGAGCTTCACCGCGATGGTGTTGAGGGACAGCGCCAGCGCATCGCGCATCGTGATCGGGCCGCGGTACTTGCGGTCGTAGTTCTTGGGGGCCCAGCCGCCGAAATTGACCGGACCGTCCTCGAGCACCACGTCGGGCGTGTAGCCCCGCTCCACGGCGGTGAGATAGACGAAGGGCTTGAAGGATGAGCCCGGCTGGCGCCGCGCCGCAGTGGCCCGATTGAACTGGCTCGTCTCGTAATTGCGGCCGCCCACCAGGGCCCTGACGGCGCCATCGGGCTGCAGCGCCACGAAGGCGCCCTGGCTCACATTGAATTTCTGGCCCTTGGCGTTGAGCTCGTCCACGAGAACGCGCTCCGCCGCCGCCTGCATGGAGGGTTCGATGGTGGTCGACACCACGATATCGGACTCGACGTTGCCGACGAAATCGTCGAGCACGTCCATCACGTAATCGGCGGCGTAATTGGCCGAGCCCGCTCCGTTCGGGCGCACGGGCTCGGCCGGGGTGCCGAGCGCCGTCTTGGTCATGCCCGGCGTGATGAAGCCGAGCTCGTTCATGGCCGCGATCACCAGCTCCGCGCGGGCCTGCGCGCGTTCGGGATTGCGGTTGGGGGCGAGCCGCGAGGGTGATTGCACGAGGCCTGCCAGCACGGCCGCTTCCGCGAGCGACACGTTGCGGGCGGACTTGCCGTAATAGCGCTGGGCGGCGGCCTCGACGCCATAGGCGCCGGCGCCGAAATAGACCCGGTTGAGATAGAGTTCGAGGATCTGGTCCTTCGAATAGTTGCGCTCGAGCCAGAGCGCTAGGATCGCCTCCTGGATCTTGCGCGAGGCGGTGCGCTCCTGGGTCAGGAAGAGGTTCTTGGCGAGCTGCTGCGTCAGCGTCGAGCCGCCTTGCAGGCCGCCGCTGCGGCTCAGGTTACGGTAGATCGCGCGGCTGATGCCGACAGGATCGATGCCGAAATGGTCGTAGAAGCGCCGGTCCTCGATCGCCACGAAGGCCTTGGGCAGGTAGGGCGGAAGCTCCTTGAGCGTGACGGTGCGTCCGCCGGTCTCGCCGCGATTGGCGAGAAGCGAGCCGTCACTGGCCATGATGGCGATGTTCGGCGGGCGCTTCGGCACCGTGAGCTGGTCGATGGGCGGCAGCTGCGAGGCGTAATAGGCCACCACGCCGCCGACGGCGATCACACCCCAGAGGCAGAGCACGAGGCCGGCATAGATCAGCTTGCTGAAGAGGGAACGGCCGCCTTTGCGCTTCGATTTCTTGGGCCTGGTGGGGCGACGCGCCCCGTCCCCGCCGTTCGAAGAAGCTCGCCTGCGCGCCATAGTCCCCCCTGCCCGGTCCTCGGGCGAGAGGCGAAAGTCCAGCTCCCCCGCTTCCTCAGCGGGCGCATCGAAGACCGGCTCTCGCCGGTCACGTCCGTTCGCCACCTCTTAAAACCCCGCATTGATATGGCCGGTATATCGTCCAGCCTTTCATGCTCTGGAGCACCTTAATTGTGGCGGTTTAAGGGGCGGTTAACGGGGATTAACCCCTAGCCTGCCGGAACTGCCGAGTCTTTAGCCGCGTTCGCTGCCTGATGAACGCTTATATCATCGTGCTGGCGGGCTTCGGGGTGGTGGTGCTGCTGACCGCCTGGCTTCCCATGGTCCTCAAGGAACTGCCTCTGTCCCTGCCGATCTTCTGCGTGGCCCTGGGGGCGCTGATCTTCGCCTTTCCCGATCTTCCCGGCATCATGCCGCACCCTAGCGAGGAACTCGCCCTCGTCGAGCGTCTGAGCGAATTCGTGGTCATCATTGCGCTCATGGGCGCGGGCCTGAAGATCGACCGCCCCTTCGGCTGGAAGCGCTGGCGACTCACCTGGAGGCTCTTGGGCATCTCCATGCCCCTGACGATCCTTGGCCTCGTCTGGCTGGGCGAGAGCCTGTTGGGCCTGAGCCTCGCGGCCGCGGTTCTCCTGGCGGGGGCCCTGGCCCCCACCGATCCGGTGCTGGCCAGCGATGTTCAGGTCGGGCCGCCGATGGGCCGGGAGGAGGACGAGGTCCGATTCACGCTTACCTCGGAAGCCGGCCTCAATGACGGCCTGGCCTTTCCCTTCGTGCTGCTCGCCATCGCAATCGCGCAGGACGTGAGCCTGACCGAGTGGTTCGCTTATGCGGTCGTGTGGAAGATCCTGGTCGGTACCGGCATGGGCTATCTGGTCGGGCGGGTGCTGGGCTGGCTGACCTTTCATCTGCCGAACCGGGCCAAGCTGTCGCGCACGGGCGCCGGCTTCGTGGCGCTCGGCATCACCTGCGTGGCCTATGGCCTGACCGAGATGGTGAAGGGCTACGGCTTCCTCGCGGTCTTCGTGGCGGCTTTGGCCCTGCGCGCCACGGAGCCGGAGCACGAATATCACCAGAAGCTGCATGATTTCGCCGAGGAGCTCGAGCGGCTCATGATGATGGTGCTGCTCGTCCTGCTCGGCGGCGCGCTGACAGGCGGGCAACTTCTCGGCGCGCTGACATGGCAGGCGGCGGCTTTCGGATTGCTGGCGATCTTCGTGGTGAGGCCGCTCGCCGGCTGGATCGGCCTGATCGGAACTCATCCTCCCCCTGGTGAGAAGGCTGCCATCAGCTTCTTCGGCATCCGCGGCATCGGGTCGATCTATTATCTCGCCTATGCCCTGCAGCATGGGACGTTCGACAACGTACCTCTTCTCTGGAGCACGACGGGGTTTATCATTCTGGTCTCCATCGTGCTCCATGGCATCACCGTCACGCCGACGATGCGGCGCCTCGACCTGCGCCGGAAGCTTGCCGAAAGAACGGCCGCAAGGGCTTAGGCGGGGCTTGGTTGCGGTGATCCGTTACTCCGCCGCCAGCGGCAGCTCGCCCGTCTCCGGATCGGCCCGCGCGAGATCGTGGATGCGGCGCAGATCGTTGACGAATGCCTCGTAGGCCTCCCGCTTCGTCGCCTCGTCGGGCAGGCGCAGCAGGTAGGAGGGATGCACGGTGATGTAGCCCTCGTACGGCCCGAATTTCGCCCGTCCGCGCGAGCGGGAGATCGGCGTCGCCTTGCCGGCGAGTGCGAGAACCGCGGTGCCGCCGAGTGCCACCACGAGCTTGGGCTTCACCAGTTCCAGCTCCTTCATCAGCCAGGGCCGGTAATGCTTCACCTCGCCGGTCGTGGGCTTGGAGTGGATGCGCCGATGGCCGCGCTGCTCGAATTTGAAATGCTTCACCGCATTGGTGAGATAGGCGTCCTTCCGGTCGATCCCGGCCTCGGACATTGCCTTGGCGAACAGCTTGCCTGCGGGGCCGACGAAGGGGCGTCCCTGCAGATCCTCCTGATCGCCCGGCTGCTCGCCGACGAAGACGATCTCCGCATGGGCCGGGCCTTCGCCGAACACGGCCTGGGTCGCGCCGGGCACGAGCGGTCCCGCCTTGGCGATGACGGCGTTGAGCTCCTTCAAGCTCTTCGGCTCCTGATCCCACATGGCCTCAAGGGCGCGCTCGGGGGTACGTTTGGTAGGCATCGTCGCCTCCTGTTCGATCATCCGTTCAACGCGCCGGGAGGCGGTTTGGATCAGACCCGGGATCGCGGCGGTCTCAGGCATGTTGCGCCAGTACTTCTTCGGCATCTCGGCCCGCATGGCGGCGGGGTTCACCCGGGCCGGGTTGAACACGCTCTCGTAATAGCCGCGCCAGCCCTCCTCGAAACTGTCCTCGGCGGGAGCATCCTCGCGCCGCGCGGGCGGGCCGAAAGTCAGGATTTTGCGATCCCAGCGCATGGAGCCGATGGGTGTCAGAATCGTCCAATCCATGGAAGGGAAGCGATCGACGAAGAAGGGCGCTGCCGCCTCCAAGATGAAATGCTCGGGCTCGAACCAGGCGGCGAAGCGTTCGAGATCCTCGCCCGTCATCCGCCGGAAGCGCACGAAGGCGTGCATCTTGTGCAGGTCGCGTCGCACGGAGCGCGCCATCAGATCAATGCGGTGCACCAAAGGGTCGCTCGCGACCTCGAGCAGATCGCGCTCGCCGTTCAGCACCCGCCAGACGAGCTGATAGAGCAGGGCATAGCGCTCCGGATCGCTGTGGCAGACCACATGCTCGATGAGCCGCGCGACGCCCCGCGGAATCGAGACCGGCGGCGCGTCGCCCGTCGCCTCCCGGCCGAACAGGCCGGGCGTATCGTCGATGGCGAAGACCACATGCTGTGGCGCCAGTTCCTCGGCGACGAGCCGCCGCACCGCCCGGCGGAAGCCGTCCAGATCCGCGCCGGTCTTGAGGGTGATGCGGTGGAGAGTCATGCCGTCTCTTTCTTTCGTGATCCGGACGCCACGGGTGATCCGGGATCGGATGCGGGATGAGGCGCTTCCTTCGCCGTCATCGCCGGCCTTGTGCCGGTGATCCCGATTGGAAAAGCGCGGCGCTTCACAGGATCGGGATAGCCGGGATAAGCCCGGCCATGACGAGGAGTGTTCATCCAGCTTCTCCCAGTCCTGGAATGACCGTTGCGGATTCCGTCACCCGAACAAGCTCAACTGTTCCGGCTTCTCGGTCAGCCGCTCGCGCAGGTCGAGCACGTCGAGCCTGGCTTTCGGGTGATGATCGGCCGTGATGAGGAAGGGCTTGGCGCGTTTCAGGCCCGAAGTGAGGCGGGCGACATCCTCCAGGCGCAGGCTGGTGTGCCTGCGCGCCACCACGATCTTGTCGACGGCCCGCGCCCCGAGGCCCGGCACGCGCAGCAGCATCTCGCGCTCGGCCCGGTTCACGTCGACCGGGAAGCGGTGGCGGTTCTTCAGCGCCCAGGCGAGCTTGGGATCGACGTCGAGATCGAGCATGCCCTTCTCAGCCCCCGACGCAATCTCGTCCACGTCGAAGCCGTAATAGCGTAAGAGCCAATCGGCCTGATAAAGCCTGCTTTCGCGCATCAGCGGCGGCGATTTCAGGGGCAGGATGGCGCTCGAATCCGGGATCGGGCTGAAGGCGGAATAATAGACGCGCCTCATGTCGTAATAGCCGTAGAGCCTGGCGGATGTGCGCAGCACGTCCGCATCCGTCGTCTCGTCCGCGCCGATGATCATCTGCGTGGTCTGGCCGGCCGGCGAGAAGTGGCGGCGCTCCTCACGCGCCTCCTCGATGCACTCGAACATCTGCGCCATGGCGCTCTCGATGGAGGCGCCGTCCTTTTCCGGCGCCAGACGCTCCAGGCTCTTTTCCGTCGGCAGTTCGAGGTTGATCGACAGACGATCGGCCCACAGGCCCGCCTCCTCGATGAGCCAGGGGCTCGCCTCGGGGATCGTCTTCAGGTGAATGTAGCCGCGAAAGCCGTGGTCGCGCCGCAGTTTCTTCGCCACCAGCAGCATCTGTTCCATGGTGTAGTCCGGCGAGCGGATGATGCCGGAAGAGAGAAACAGGCCCTCGATGTAGTTGCGCTTGTAGAACTCGATCGTGAGCGTCACCACCTCGTCAACGGAAAACTTCGCCCGCTTCACGTTGGACGAACGCCGGTTCACGCAATAGGCGCAGTCGAACAGGCAGTAATTGGTGAGCAGGATTTTCAAGAGCGAGACGCAGCGCCCGTCCGGCGTATAGGCGTGGCAGATGCCGTTCCCGTCCGTCGAGCCCAGGCCGCCCGCGTCCGCCTTGCGCTTGGGCGCGCCGGAGGAGGAACAGGAGGCGTCGTATTTCGCCGCGTCCGCCAGGATGCGCAGCTTCTTGGCAAGCTTCTCGTCCATGGATCTTCCGCAGGTTTGTTCGCTATTTGTTCTAGTATGAAGCTAGGGCAATGGCGAGCGTCGACAGGAGGGGCGGGAGGTCGCATCGCGCATTCTCACGCAAGCTGGGCTTGGATGTGCGGGAAGACAGGATGCTTGGGCTGTCAAATAAAAA
>KI911965.1:601372-605163 GCA_000517005.1 Microvirga lupini | reverse complement strand
GAGGGGGGCCCGAAGGCCCCTTTCTTGATGAAGGACACGACTTAGCGGCTGAAATTGAATTCCGGAGCAGCCTTCAGCTGATCCTTCGTCATGTTCAGAAGGGCATGATCGGGAGCCGCCCGGTTCATGGTGTCGGCAGGTGCGGCCGGGGTCGCGGTTGTGGTCGAGCCCGTCGTTGCCGGTGCATTCGCGGCGGTGCCAGGCGCCGTGCCGGCTGCCCCAGGAGGGGTGGTGTTCGCCGCGGTCGCAGCCGCGCGCGGCTCGTTGACGAACTTGATCTGGTCGAAGGGGACGGCCACGTCGTGTTCACCCATGCCGAGGAATCCGCCCACGCCGATCACGACGGCTTCGATCTTGCCGTTCTGATCCACGAGCAGCTCGCTGATGTCACCGACCTTCTCGTTGTTGTTGTTGTAGACGTCCAAGCCCTCGAGCTTGGAGGCACGCCATTGACCCGGCCGTTCCTGGGTCATCCAGTTGCCCGACGACATGGTCGACGAAGCCGCACTGGGGCTCGTCGACGGAGCGGTGTTGGGGCTGGCGGGCTGGCTGGGCGATTGAGTTTGGGCGAGAGCAGGCGCCGACAGCAGAGCCGTACCGAGAAGCGCCAGCATAAGATGTTTGCAAGCCATGTGTTCCTCCTGAATTGTCCGTGACGCGCAGTCACGTCTCACCTCTCAACGGCGAAGTTGATGATTGGTTCTGTCACGAAGGTGAGCAGTTTCGCGTGCAATGCCCAACGGCTGTGCAGCGGGATATCGAGGAACCTCTTGCTCCTGCCGTGAATGCCCCTAAACTCGGCCAAGCTTTCTCGCCGAGCCCCTGAAACGGACCGCATGATCCGCACCTTTCTCGACGGCCTTTACCGCTTCGCCGGCTATCTCGCGGGCGTTTTTCTCCTCGTGATCTTTCTCCTGATGATGGGCCTCTCCCTGGGGCGAGGCGTCGGCATCAACATTCCCGCAGGCGACGATCTCGCCTCCTGGTCCATGGCCGCGATGGCCTTTCTCGGCCTCGCCCATACCTTCCGCTCCGGCGAGATGATCCGGGTCGGGTTGATCACCGACCGCCTGCGGGGGCGCACCCGCTGGTGGTTCGAGATGTTTGCGCTCGTGATCGGTCTCTGCTTCGTCGGCTTCTTCGCCTAGCATGCGGTACAGCTCACCTATGACAGCTGGCGCTTCAACGACATGGCCCAGGGGGTGCTGGCGATCCCGCTCTGGATTCCGCAGATCGGCTATGCGGCCGGCCTTGTGATCCTGTTTATCGCCTTCATCGACGAGTTCATCCATGTGCTGCGCGGCGGCGATCCGCGCTACGAGAAACCGCCCGCGACCACGCCCGAAGAGGTGGTGGAACGCGCGATCCAGAGCGGAGTGTGAGGCGTCATGGAACTCATCGAGATTTCGGGCCTGCTGCTCCTGCTGCTCGCGGTGCTTCTCGCCGGCGGCGTGTGGATCGCCATCGCACTCATGGCCTGCGGCTGGGTCGGCATGCAGTTCGTGGGCGGTGGCATTCCGGCGGGCTCGGTGCTCGCCACCACGATCTGGGGCAATTCCGCCTCCTGGACGCTGGCGGCGCTTCCGCTCTTCATCTGGATGGGCGAGATCCTGTTCCGCACGCGTCTCTCGGAAGAGATGTTCCGCGGCCTCGCGCCCTGGCTCAACTGGCTGCCGGGCCGGCTGATGCACGTGAACGTGCTCGCCTGCGGCCTCTTCGGGTCGGTCTCCGGCTCGTCCGCCGCCACCTGCGCGACGGTCGCCAAGATCGCGCTGCCGGAATTGAAGAAGCGCGGCTACGACGACATGGTGAGTTTAGGGTCGCTCGCCGGCGCCGGCACCCTGGGCATTCTCATTCCGCCTTCGATCACCATGGTGGTCTATGCGGTTGCCGCCAACGTGTCGATCATCCAGATCTTCCTTGCAGGCTTCCTGCCGGGTCTTCTCGTGATGGCGCTCTATTCCGGCTACATCGCCGTATGGTCGCTCATCAACCCCGAGAAGTCGCCGCCGCCCGAGCCGACAATGAGCTTTCGCGAGAAGCTGAGGGAATCGGCCAATCTCATTCCCGTCGCGCTCCTGATCACGCTGGTCTTCCTCACCCTTCTGCTCGGCTGGGCCACAGCCACCGAATGCGCCGCCTGGGGCGTGCTGGGTTCGCTCGCCATCGCCTGGTGGTCGGGTTCCCTGTCGTGGGACTCGTTCTGGGCCAGCGTCATGGGGACGACGCGCATCACCTGCATGATCATGCTGATCCTGGCAGGCGCCTCCTTCATGTCGACCTCGATGGCCTATACCGGGATTCCCCAGGCGCTCGCCACCTGGGTCGACAGCCTGCACCTTTCTCCTTATGCGCTCATCGCGGCGTTGACGATCATGTACATCCTGCTCGGCACGGCGCTCGACGGCATCTCGATGATCGTGCTGACCACCGCCGTGGTGATCCCGATGGTGAAGACCGCGGGCTTCGACCTGATCTGGTTCGGTATCTTCCTTATTCTCGTGGTCGAGATGGCGGAAGTGTCGCCACCGGTCGGCTTCAACCTCTTCGTGCTGCAGACCATGTCGGGCAAGGATTCGAACACGGTGGCGCTCGCCTCGCTGCCCTTCTTCTTCCTGCTCGTCGCGGCGGTCGCCATCATCACCGTGTTTCCGCAGATCGTGATGGTGCTGCCGCAGATGGCCTTCCCGGATTAGAATGCGCCATAAAAACCAGAGGAGAACGACGATGAAACATAGGACACGCTTCGGTTTGAGCCTCGTGGGCGTCCTGCTCATGGCAGCGCCTGCGCTGGCACAGACCAAGTGGAACCTGCCCGCCGCTTACCCGCCGGACAATTTCCACACCGAGAACCTGAACGCCTTCGCCAAGGACGTGACCGACGCGACCGGTGGGAAGCTGCAGATCACGGTCCACGGCAACGCCTCGCTCTTCAAGGCGCCGGAGATCAAGCGCGCGGTGCAGACCGGCCAGGCCCAGGCCGGCGAGGTGCTGATGTCGCTGCACGAGAACGAGGACCCGGTCTACGGCCTCAACGTGGTGCCCTTCCTCGCCACCTCCTTCGATCAGGCGAAGAAACTCTGGGACGTGCAGAAGCCGGCCATCGAGAAGAAGTTCGCGAGCCAGGGCCTGATGCTGCTCTTTGCGGTGCCGTGGCCGCCGCAGGGCATCTTCGCCAAGAAGGACATCAACACCGTCGAGGATCTGAAGGGCGTGAAATGGCGCTCCTACAATCCCGGGACCGCCCGCATCGCGGAGCTCGTCGGGGCGCAGCCGGTCACGGTCCAGGCGGCGGACCTGCCGCAGGCGCTCGCCACCGGGGTGGTCAACACCTTCATGACCTCGGGCGCCACTGGCTACGACTCGAAGGTATGGGAGTCGCTCTCGCACTTTTACGACACCCAGGCCTGGATCCCGAAGAACATCACCTTCGTGAACAAGGCAGCCTTCGATGCCCTCGACAAGCCGACCCAGGAAGTCGTGCTGAAAGCCGCCAGGACGGCAGAGGAACGCGGTTGGAAATTGGCTCAGGAAAAGACCAAGTGGTATGTCGACCAGATGGCCTCGAAGGGCATGAAGATCCAGCCGCCGAGCGCCGAACTCAAGGCCGGCCTGCAGAAGATCGGCGAGCAGCTGACGCAGGACTGGCTGAAGAAGGCCGGCCCCGACGGACAGGCCATCATCGACAGCTACAAGAAGGCGGCGATGTAATCTTGCTTCAACACCACTGTCATTCCGGGGCCGCGTAGCGGAGCCCGGAATCCATAAACACGACGCTGAAGCTTGAAATG
>KI911965.1:600101-601272 GCA_000517005.1 Microvirga lupini | reverse complement strand
CCGAATGTTATGTCAGCGTGAAATCCATCGTGATTTCGGCGTTGAGCACCTTGGAGACCGGGCAGTTCTTCTCCGCCGCGCGGGCGAGTTCCTCGAACTTGGCGCGGTCGATCCCCGGCACGTTGGCGGTGAGCGTCAGGGCCGATTTCTTGATCGTAAAGCCGCTGCCCTCCTGTTCGAGCGAGACGACCGCTTCTGTCGCGAGTTCCGTCGGCGTGAAGCCTGCGCCCTGAAGCTGGAAGGCGAGCGCCATGGTGAAGCAGCCGGCATGGGCGGCGGCGATCAGTTCCTCCGGATTGGTGCCCTTCTCGTTCTCGAAGCGGGTCTTGAAGGAATAGGGCGTCGAGGACAGCACGCCGGAATCCGAGGTGAGGTGGCCGCTGCCCTCCTTGCCCGTGCCCTGCCAAACGGCTCTTGCCTTGCGGTTCATCCTGATTTCTCCTTTTGCGGATAGGCTTGGTGATCTAGGACAGAGGATGTCAGGCTCCAGGGGCCATGTCCCATTCGGGTTGCGAGTTCTCGATGCTGATGTCCATGCAGGCCCGCCTGCGCCCACGGCTTCTCGGAGCGGCCCTCGTCGCCGTCCTGGTCTTTGCCGTCCTTCCCTCCTCCTGGCTGGTGAATTCGCGGCTGCTCGTGGCCTGGGACATCGGCGTCCTGTGCTATCTCGCCTTGGCTTGGACCATGGCGGCGCGCTCCTCCACGGACAAAATGCAGGAACGCGCCGCTCAGGAGGATGAGGCCGCCGCCGTCGTGCTTGTCCTGATGCTCGCGGCGTCCGTTGCGAGCCTTGCCGCCATCGCGGTGGAATTATCCGGCATTCGTGACGGTCAGGCCGACCATCAGGCCTTTCATCTGGCGATCGCCGGCCTCACCATTCTCTGCTCATGGTTCTTCGTGCACACGATCTATGCCATCCATTACGCGCATGAATATTACGGCGATGACGGCGAGCGGCAGGGCCTCGCCTTTCCACACAAGGATCGGCCCGATTACTGGGATTTTCTCTATTTCTCCTTCAATCTCGGCGCGGCGGCACAGACATCGGATGTGGTCATCGTCTCCAAGCGCATGCGGCGTCTGGCGCTCGCCCACACGATCCTGGCCTTCCTCTTCAACACCACGATTCTGGCGCTGGCGGTGAATGTCGGCGCGGGATTGCTCTAGTACT
>KI911965.1:594577-600001 GCA_000517005.1 Microvirga lupini | reverse complement strand
TTTTCGGCGAAGTGGATCCGGTTCGCCGTTAAAAAATGCGACACAGCAAAGAACAGAGATGATTCCACGCAAGTGGAAACAGCTCTAGACCGCTTCTCCTCGAAACTGCCGAACCCTCCAGGCTTCCCGATGTCCAACTCTCCCGTCTTCTCCGAAACGGTGCCCGTTCTCGAAACCGAGCGCCTCATCCTGCGCGGTCATCGGGCGGGGGATTTCAACGATTGTCTCGAACTCTGGACGAATCCGGACGTGACGCGATTCATCGGCGGCAAGCCGTCCACGCAGGAGGAGGTCTGGGGGCGGTTGCTGCGCTATGTCGGACACTGGACCCTGCTCGGCTTCGGCTATTGGGTCATCACCGAGAAGGACACAGGCCGCTTCATGGGTGAGGTCGGGTTCGCCGATTTCCGGCGGCAGATCGAACCGTCCCTCGACGGCGTGCCGGAAATCGGCTGGGTCCTGGCGCCGCACAGCCAGGGCGGGGGATATGCCACGGAAGCCGCGCGGGCTGCAGTCGCCTGGGGCGACAAGCATTTCGGCCCCGTGCGTACGGCCTGCATCATCGCGCCCGAGAACGGGCCGTCGATCCGGGTGGCGGAGAAATGCGGCTACCGGGAATGGCAGCGCACGACCTACAAGGACAACCCGACCATCATGTTTGTGCGGTAGAGACAGCTTCTCTCACGTCACGCCTCACTCGCGAATGCCGCGTTAGATAGCCTCTCGGCATGGGCGCGAAGATCCTTCGGCCATAGCTGGATCAGAGCCATGAACAGCTTCCGGTCCCCGGCAAAGAGCGCACGCGAGGCTTCCTCGAAACCGGCTTCATTGCCGACCAGCGTCGACATGAAGCGATAGAGCGCTTCCTGGGCCTGCCGGACGCGGTCCCTGGACTCGTTGCTGCGCCGCGCCTCCTCGACCAGCTTGCGCAAGGCGACCGATGCGCCGCCCGGTTGGGCACTGAGCCATTCCCAGTGCCGCGGCAGCAGGGTCACTTCTCGCGCGACGACACCGAGCTTTGGCCGGCCCGGACCGCGGGGCTCCGGCTCGCCGGGAGCGGCGTCGGGCCCGCCGCTCAGCCGCTCCAGCACATCCTCAGGGGTGCCGCGAAAATCCACTTCGACGACGCGGCAGGTCTCGTCGTCGAGGATGAGGACGGGCTCGGTCTCACCCTGGTCCAGTGCCACCTTGGTTGCCTTGGCGACCGAAGGGAGAGAGCCGGAGGCAATCCGGCGCGCGCCGGCGAAAGCCGTATAGGTTGTGTCCCGTTCACTCATGATGTTCTTACCGCCGTCGAATGGTTCGATAGAGGTTTTATCCGGGTTAAATTCGCGAGTCAATAATACCCGGGTAAAAATCTGAGCTACGGGCCGTCAGGCTCTTCCCGCTCTCCGTCGACGACAGCCCGCGCCACGTCGAACCGGAAACCGGCCCGCGCCATGGCGGCGAGATCCTTATCGCGATTGGGCGCCCGTTCGCCGGGCCGGAACGGCCCGAGCTTGCGCCGGCGGGCGAAGGCACGGGCAGCCTGCTCCTCGTCGCCATCCTCTCCTTCCAGTGCCGACGCGATCGTGGAGCGGTCGACGCCCTTGGCGGAGAGCTTGGCCTGAATCGCCCGGGCCGAGCCGCCCCGGCGGCGGAGGGTGGCGACACGAGCTTCGGCATAGCGGGTGTCGTCGACGAGGCCGCTCCTCAGGCTTTTCGCCACCACCTCGTCGATCATCTCGTGGAACTCGGCCGGATCCTCGCCGCGCAGGCGGCAGCGCTTGTCCACCTTGCGCCGCAGCACGCGGCGCAGGTTCTCGGCGGAAGACGCATAGCGCTCGAGATAGGCGAGCGCCGCCCGCTGCAGATAGGCGGGTGTGACCTTCCGCGGAGGCTTGCGGGTCGGTTTGTCCTCGTCGGTCATTCCGGCTTCACGTCGGATGGGGGTGCGAGCTCGCCCGGCTTTTCAATCTGTCCTCTCCTTTGCAATTGGAGAGCCACGAACCAGCATAGGGACGCCCAGGCCGCGCCGACGGTCCAGCCGGCGAGGACGTCACTCGGCCAGTGCACCCCGAGATAGACGCGGCTTATCCCGACAAGGAGGGTCACCACGATGGCAAGCGTCATGATGAAGGCGCTGACGCGCCGGCTTTTCTCGACGCGTGCAAGCAGGGCTCCCAGGGTCAGGTAGGTGATGGCGGAGAGCATGGCATGCCCGCTGGGGAAGCTTGCCGTATAGACGCGGGCCGCGTGGGGCACGAGGTCGGGCCGGGGGCGCTCGAAGCCGATCTTGAGACCGGTGGAGATCAGCATTCCGCCGACGATGGCGACGAGTACGAGAAGGGCCGCGCCGCGCTTTCCGACCATCAGGAGATACGCAAGGGTCGCAAGCGTCAGGAAGGTCAGGATGGCGTAGCCGCCGAGGCCCGTGATGTCCCGCGCCGCCTCCTCCAGCCAGGAGGGCCCGAGCGGATTGGCCGGGTTCTGCGGGTCGCGCAGGGCCAGCAGGAGCTGGCTGTCGATGGCGTGCGTCTCGCCCTCCTGGACGTCATCGGCCAGCTCCATGAAGGCCCAGGCGAAGAAGCCGCAGGCGGACAGCGACAGAAGCGGACCGATTTCGTTGAGCCGCAGGCGGAGCCATAGACGGGTGGCGGGGGCGAAAAGCGTGTTCATGGCTTTCTGAGATAGGAAAGTTTGAGACATCTGGCGAGGGGCGAAGGATGGAACAGGCGCTGTCATTCCCGGCGGCCGCAGGCCGGGAAGGGATTCAATGATATCACCCTCTACGTCATCACCGGCCCTGTGCCGGTGATCTCGCTTCAGAAAAGCGCGGCGCTTCACAGGATCGGGATGGCCGGGACTGATCCCCGGATCAAGTCCGGGGACGGCCATGATGCGGGAGGGAAATGACAGCTGTGCCGCTCTCACACCTCCAGCCGCTTCCGCCAATTCTTTGGCGCGGTGATGCTGCCGAGGTTGAGCCATTCGGCCATGAGCCGAAGCTCATCGCCAAGCGCTGGCGCGATCTCCTCCGGAGACACTCCGGCTTCCGGATGGACCGAGTGCACGATGAGATTGCCCGCGGTGCGGTCGGCTTTCAGATCCACGCGGGCCACGATCTTTTCGCCGAGCACGAAGGGCAGGCAGTAATAGCCGAATTCCCGCTTCTCGGCCGGCGTGTAGATCTCGATCCGGTAGCGGAAATCGAACAGGCGCTCCGTGCGCGTGCGCTCCCAGACGATGGGATCGAAGGGCGACACGAGAGCCCTGGCCTCGACCCGGCGCGGGATCTTGGCCTGCGGGTCGAGATAGACCGACCCGTTCCAGCCCTCGACAGTGACGGGAACGAGATCGCCGGCCTCCACGAGTTCAGGAATGCGGGCCTTCGCATCCGTCGGCTCCAGGCGGAAGTAATCGCGCAGGCAACGCTCGGATGCGATGCCGAGCGCGCGGATGGAGAGTCTTAAGAGTTCGCGCTGGGCTTCCTCGGCCGACGGCGTCGGCGCGTTCAGGATCTCGGCGGGCAGCACCCGCTCCGGCAGGTCGTACATGCGTTCGAATCCCCGCCGTGTGGCGGTGGTGACCTCGCCGGCCCAGAACAGCCATTCCAGCGCCCGCTTGCCGTCGCTCCAGCCCCACCAGGAGCCCTGGCCCTTGCCGCCGATGGAGAGGTCGCCCGCTCCGATGGGGCCGCGCGTGGCGATCTCGCGGCGGACCTCCTCGATGAAGGCGCGCTTCTCCCGTCCGAACCGGGCGAGCCCGCCATAGATGCCCTCGCCCCGCTTGGCGCGATCCATGCGCCAGCGGAAGAGGGGGTGCAGGTCGAGCCGGATCAGCGAGGCCTCGTGGCCCCAATACTCGAAGGCTTCGCGCTTCTTGGCGTGATAGGCGGTCTTCTCGAGGAGGCCCCGGTCATAGGCGCCGATCCGCGAGAACAGGGGCATGTAATGGGCCCGCACCAGCACGTTGACCGAATCGATCTGGAGCAGGTGCGAGCGCTGCAGCACGCGGCTTAAGTGACGCTTGGTCGCCGCCGCGGGACGGCCTTCGTGAAACCCTTGCGCCGCCAGCGCAATGCGCCGGGCCTGGGCGAGACTGAGTTTGGTGCGCACGGTCATGATCGGATGAGTGATGGGGGCGTTCAGCTACCGTCAGATCGGGGCCGCTGGCAAGAAACTTGACAGGAACCAGGTCCCGTCATGGCAATGATCCTTTGCGCACGGAAGTGACCGCTAGCGCCGTCGCCAGGAAACCAAGGAGTTTGAGACCCGCAACCGCCATGTGCCCCGTTTCCCAGCGATTGCGAATGGCATGGAAATCCTCCGGAATCGGGCCCGGTGCCCATGTGGCGAGGACGCTGTTGGCCGGCGCCACCCAGGCAAACCACACACCAAGGCTTGAGGCGAAGAGAAGGCAGCCCGCCAAGGCGAGCTGAAAGCTCGGCCGCTCGTGGCGCAGGGCATAGGCGAGAAGGGCTGTTCCAAGAATGGCCCCGACATCCAGAGGCCCTCCTATGATCGCGAAGAGCTGGAACTGGCCATGGAACACGGTCGCTTCCCGCCACAGCTCCGGCGGCCAGATCGCCAGGCGGGGCGGTGCCTCCAACACATGGGCGAAGGAGGGTCCGAGGCTGAGTGCCGCAAGGGTCAGAACGACAGGGCTCAAGATCCGGACCATCGGGATTAACCTTTGCGCAGGAGCCGAGGGCAACGGCTGGCGGTGCGAATCGTTCTCATCGAATCGCCAGGGATTTTTCCCACCCGGGCGCCGCTTTCAATCGGTCACGGCCGGAACGCATATCTGCCCTGCAGCCGGTGTTTAAGGCAAAACCATCCTGTCTGCCCTAGATGAGCCAGCCGGAACGCGATGGACACAATGGACCAATCACCCACAGCCCAGCCTCAGAGCGGCCAGAGCCGGACCCTGAGCCACGCCGAAATCCGCACGATCATCCTCGGCGTGATGCTCGCCATGTTCCTGGCGGCCCTGGACCAGACTATCATCGCGACGGCGCTTCCGACCATCGGCCGCGAACTCGGCGATCTGGAGCACCTGTCCTGGATCGTGACGGTCTATCTCCTGACCTCCACGGCCGTGACGCCGCTCTACGGGAAGTTCAGCGACTCTTACGGGCGGCGCATCACCATGCTGATCGGCATCGTGATCTTCATCATCGGCTCCATCGCCTGTGCGCTCGCGCCCAATATGATCGCCCTCATCCTGGCGCGCGGCCTGCAGGGCATCGGCGGCGGCGGGCTCATCGCGCTGGCGCAGACCATCATCGCCGACATCGTCTCACCGCGGGAACGCGGACGTTATCAGGTCTATTTCGCCAGCGTGTTCATGACGTCGAGCCTGCTCGGGCCAGTGCTGGGCGGCTTCTTCGCCGAGCACCTGCACTGGTCGGTGATCTTCTGGATCAATCTGCCACTTGGATTG
>KI911965.1:587146-594477 GCA_000517005.1 Microvirga lupini | reverse complement strand
TAGCTCTTGCCATCGCCTTCCACAGCCTGAAGAGGCTGCCCCGGTTCGAGCGTCGGCATCAGCTCGATCTGCTGGGCGCTTTCCTGCTCATGGCGGCCACCGTCGCGCTGCTTCTGGCCCTGAGTTGGGGCGGAATCCGTCATCCTTGGGGCTCCCCGCAGATCCTGGGGCTCATCGCGGGCTCCCTTGTCCTCTGGGGCCTGTTCGCCCTGCGCATGAAACTTGCACCCGAGCCCCTGATTCCGCCGAGCGTGCTGCACAATCCCGTCGTGCGCATGGCAACTCTCTCCGCCTGCTTCGGCATGGGCACCTATATCGGGCTCACCATCTATCTGCCGATCTATTTCGAAGCCGTGCGCGGCCTCTCGGCGAGCCAGTCGGGCCTCGCCTTGATTCCCCTCATGGCCGGAACGGTCGTCGGCGCGACGCTCTCCGGCCGCACCATGGCGAAGGTGAAGCACTACAAGCGGCTTCCCACCGTGGGCCTTCTCGTCGCCATGGCGACGACAGGCGTGCTCGCGGCCTATGGCCCCTCTCTGTCGGTCCTCACCATCGAGATCATCCTGGCCATCGTCAGCGTGGGCTTAGGCACGGTGCTGCCGGTCACCATGGTGACGACCCAGAACGCGGTCGCTCCGCATCAGATGGGCACCGCGACGGGCACGGCCAATTTCTTCCGCTCGCTCGGCGGCGCCTTCATCGTGGCGATCTTCGGGGCCATCGTGCTGAGCGGATCGGGCCTGAGCGGGGCCACGAGTTTTGAGACCTTGAGCGCGGTGGCCGCCCAGAGCGGCGTCAATCTGGCGGATGTTTTCAGCCATGTGTTCATCGCCGCCATCGTCGGTTTCGGCCTGTCGCTCGCTTTCCTGCTTGCTCTCGAAGAACGGCCTCTGCGCGGCAGCGCCATCAAGGCCGCGGAAGCGGCTGTCGCCGATTGATCGTCAATCCAGCGTCTGACGGAAGCGCGCCACCGCCACGCCCATGGCAAACAGGGTGAAGGCGGCGAGCGCCAGAACATCGGTCTGGAGGTCAATAAAGGTCGCACCCTTGAGCATGATCCCGCGCACAATGCGCAGGTAATGGGTGAGAGGCAGGATCTCGCCGATCGCCTGCGCCCAGCCCGGCATGCCCTTGAACGGGAACATGAAGCCGGACAACAGGATGTTGGGCAGGAAGAAGAAGAACGACATCTGCATCGCCTGAAGCTGGTTCTGGGCGACGGTCGAGAAGGTGTAGCCGATCGACAGGTTGGCGAGAATGAAGAGCAGCGTCAGGCCGATAAGGAGCCAGAGGCTCCCGATCACCGGAATGCCGAACAGGAGCCGTGCTGCGACGAGGATGATGGTCATCTGCACGCCGCCAACGATCAGATAGGGCGCGATCTTGCCGAGCATGATCTCGACCGGACGGATCGGCATGGCGAGCAAGCTCTCCATCGTGCCGCGCTCGATCTCCCGGGTGACGGACAAAGCCGTGAAGATCAGCATGGTGAGCGTCAAGATCATGCCCATGAGGCCCGGCACGATGTTGAGGCGGGTCTCGCCCGCCGGGTTGTAGCGCTGATGCACGCGTAGCTCATAGGGCAATGGCTGGGGTGCGAGACTCGCGGCCGGGCCAGTAAGCTCGCGAGAAAAGACCTGCGCCGACAGACCCTGCAGGGCGGCAATGGCGCTGCCGGTCGCCGTCGGGTCGGCGGCATCGGCCACGACGAGAAGCGCTGGACGCTCGCCGCGCATGAGGTCGCGCCCGAAATGCGCCGGGATCTGCACGCCGAACAGCACCTTCCCGGAGAGGATCAGGCGGTCGAGCTCTTCCTCGCTCGCAGCCGAGGTGGAAATGTCGAAATAATCGGTGGCGCGCATTGCCGCGATGAAGGACCGCGCAAAAGCGCTGTCGTCCTGCACCAGAACAGCGGTGGGCAGATGCCGGGGGCTGGTGTTGATCGCGTAGCCGAATAGGGTGAGCTGCAGGAGCGGGATCATGATCATCATGGCGAAGGTGATGCGGTCGCGCCGCAGCTGGATCAGCTCCTTGATGAAGGCGGCGCGAAGGCGCATCAGCGAAGCCCTGAAGCCCCGCGTGCGGCGGTCGACATCGCTGATTCCGGCGCTCATCCGAAATTGTCCTTCGACCGGCTCATCAGATCGATGAACACGTCCTCGAGGGTTGCTTCGCCCGGCGCCCAATGCTGTGGCCCATGCTCGCGCATCTCTCTCGTCGCGGCATCGAGTCTCGCGCTGTCGCGTCCGCTCACATGGAGGGCCATGCCGAAGGGCGCGACCATGTCGACACCGTCGAGTTTCTTGAGGCGTTCGGCGAGTTCCGCAAGATCAGGCCCCGTGACGGTGTAGGTCGCCAGATGCGCGTTCGCGACGACCTCGTCGACGGTGCCTTGGGTGAGCAATTCGCCATAGGCGATGTAGGCAATCTCGTGGCAGCGCTCGGCCTCGTCCATGTAATGGGTCGAGACGAGCACGGTCATGCCTTCGTGGGCGAGCGCATGGATCTCGTCCCAGAAATCCCGGCGCGCTTTCGGATCGACGCCGGCTGTCGGCTCGTCGAGGAGGAGAAGCTGCGGCTCGGGCAGAATGCATGCGCCGAGTGCAAGGCGCTGCTTCCAGCCGCCCGACAATTCGCCCGCGAGCTGCTCGGCGCGGTTGTCGAGGCCGAGCCGCCGAATGGCGTCGCGCGCGGCCTGCCGCGGATCGTCGAGATTGTAGACCCGGGCGACGAATTCGAGGTTCTCGCGAATCGACAGGTCCGCATAGAGCGAGAATTTCTGCGTCATGTAGCCCACGTGACGCTTGATCTCGGCGGATTGCGTGAGGATGTTGTAGCCGAGGCAGGTACCGTGTCCGCTGTCCGGCGTCAGCAGCCCGCACAGCATGCGGATGGTCGTGGTCTTGCCGCTGCCATTGGGGCCGAGAAAGCCATAGATCAGCCCGCGCCGGACCTGCATGGAGAGGTTCTTTACGACCGGTCGACCGCCGAAGGATTTGGTGAGCCCCTCGACATCGATGACGATCTCCGGTTCCGCCGCAACAGCATGGGAGGATGCGACATCCAGGGTCATGATTGCGGCTCCGGCCCGGTGGGCGTGACGGTGACCGGGAGGCCGATGGGCAGATCGGTTCCGTCCAGCGGGCGCGCCTCGACACGAAAGACGAGCTTCGCCCGTTCCTGTTCGCTGAAGATCACCGGCGGCGTGAACTCGGCCTCATTGGAGATGAAGCTGATGCGGGCCTGCAGCCCCTCCCTGCAGCTGTCGCAGGAAAGATCGACCTTCTGCCCGAGCGCGATGGTGGCAAGCAGCGGCTCGGGCACATAGAAGCGGATGCGCCGGTTCGCCGGCGGCAGGAGCGCCAGCACCGGCTGGCCCGCACTCACCGTCTCTCCTGCGCGAAAATAAACGTCCTGCACCTGAGCATTGGACGGCGCCTTCACCTGGCGTTTGGCAAGGCGGGTTTCGGCCTGCATCAGAGCAGCCTCACTCGCCTGCACGGCCGCTTCCGCCGCACCGATCTCCCCTGAACGTCCGGCGATCTGTCCGGCCTGGATCTGCCGTTGCACCTCGGCAAGCGCAGCCTTGTCCCGCTCGAAGGCGGTCCTGGCCTGATCGTACTGCGCCTTCGCGGCGATACCGCGCTCGAACAGGGTTCTCTGCCGGTCGAGTTCGGCCTGCGGCAGGCCGAGCTGCGCCTGCGCGCGCTCCTCCTGCGCTTCGAGAACGGCGATCTCTTCGGGCCGCTGGAGCGCTGCCCGCAGATTGGCGAGCTGCGCGCGCGCTTGTTGCAGCTTCGCCTTGGCTTCGTTGCGCTGCGCTGTTTGCACCGAAGCGTCGAGCCTGAAGAGAATCTGTCCCTCGGACACACGATCTCCGGAATCGACAGTCAGCTCTTCAATGCGTCCACCCTCCTCGGGAGCCATGAAGACGAGATAGCCTTCGACATAGCCCTGGAAGCGGATGGCATCGTCCGGCCGAGGCCAGAAGAACCAGGCGGCCGCGCCGCCCGCAAGAAGCAGCACGGCCAGGATAATGAGCCGCGCGGCTTTCATGACGGATGTCCTTTCAGCGCCTTCATCAGAAGCGTCAGATGCGCCTCCAGCATCGCCTCGATGTCGATGGGATCGAGGCGCTGGAAGAGGCTGCTCCAGAGCAGGGCGACGAGCCCCGGCGCGATGGCGAGCTGCGGAAACCGCACGATCTCGTCCGAGCGGAACTCGCCCCGGGCGACGCCCCGTTCGGCAATGCCGCGCAGGATCCGCAGGCCTCTGACGATCACTTCGCGGTGGTAGACTTCCGCCAGCTCGGGAAAGCGGCTCGCTTCCATCAACAGGAGACGGACGATGTCGCGGCGGCGCGTGCCGAGGATCTCCGTCCTCAGGAATGTAAAAAGCGCCCTGAGCTGGTTTTCGGCCGAGATGTCGGGATCCGGGACCTGCTGTTCGATAGCGCCAAAAGGACCGCCGATGCCGGAGCGCACCAGCGCTTCGAACAGGGCCTGCTTCGAGGGCACGTAAAGGTAGAGGGTGCCTTTGGCGACCCCTGCCCGAGCGGCCACATCGTCGAGACGGGCATCCGCGAATCCCTTTTCCAGAAAGATCTCGAGGGCCGCGTCCAGGATTGTCTGGAGCTTGGCCTGACGCTCATCCTCGCTCCGGGCCGGAGCCCGCCGCTTCGTTCTCTGCCGAACCGTCACGATGTCCTCGTCATTGAAATGACTGACTGGACAGTCATTATATAAGACGTCGATTCGGAAGTCGAATCGGAATTCGTTCAGGCTCAGTTTGAGGGGCGGTCGTGAGCCTCCAGGCGCGTCTTAAGTCAGGCCCTTCAATTCTTGGCGACTGCTTTATGCGAGGCGCAGAGATTATGTCCCGCCCCTTGCGGGGATGGAGTGAGGGTGGGGGTGTAAGCGATAGCCGATCAAGCTTTGGCGCTGCCTCACCTCTCCCAGAGGGAGAGGTCGCGGCGGAGGCGCGGGTGAGGGATTATTGTCCTCTCCGGATAGACCTCTACCCCCCTCTCCCTCGCTGCGCTCGACCTCCCCCGGTGGGGAGAGGTGGGGCCGCTGTAGCAACCTTCATGCTCTCTGGATGAAGGACGGTGCCCTGACTTTCCAACCCCCCACCCTCAATCTCTCCCTGCAAAGGGGAGAGTTCAGGGAGTGCTCCGCCTTCTTTAGGAGCCAACCTTCTTGGCGGTACGCGGCCGATGCACGTAGGGGCACTACAGAGCCCCCTTATCGGCGACGCTGGCGAAGCAGGGTCCAGAGGAAGGAAAAGGCCAGAATCAGCAGCAGGACGATGCCGACGGTCGCAAAAACCATTTCGGCACGCGAGGCGCCGGCCGGGGGCAGCATCGGCCCGTTGGGATCCTCCTGAAGGATGGAGCGATCGGCGGCGGCCTTAAGAATCCCTGGCCGGCTCTCCTCTTCCCCGACGAAGGCCGGAACGACCTGAAAGACTCGGCTGACGGAAAGCTCGATGGGCACCGATCCTCTCCTGTATCGAGGTCCGAGGATGTCCTGTAAGTCAATGGTCCGGGGGCAGGCGGGTTTCGCAAAACCTGCGGCGTCATGGCTGGGGAAAGCGTATTTCGCCTGTGGAGGACTCACACTGACACGGCACTTCCTTAAGCTCTGCCGTGTTAGGACCGGGCCGGGTCATTTTCGAGGATCGCACGAGGGAGGCTGATGAAGGTCGGTATCGACATGGGACAGGCGTCTTCCGCCCCCGGAGGACAATCGGCACTGCTCGATCTGGAAGAGCTTCTGGCGACGCGTCTGCTCGTCCAGGGCAATTCCGGCTCCGGCAAGTCGCATCTCCTGCGCCGCCTTCTCGAGCAGAGCGCCAATCTCGTCCAGCAGGCCATCATCGATCCGGAAGGCGATTTCGTCACGCTGGCCGACAAGTTCGGCCATGTGGTGGTCGATGCCTCCCGCAGCGAGGGCGATCTTCAGCGCATCGCCGCCCGCGTGCGCCAGCACCGGGTGTCCGTGGTGTTGGGTCTGGAAGGTCTCGATGCCGAGGCGCAGATGCGCTGCGCGGCGGCCTTCCTCGGCGGCCTCTTCGATGCCGAACGCGATTACTGGTACCCGATGCTCGTGGTGGTGGACGAGGCTCAGCTCTTCGCTCCCGCCGCCGCCGGCGACGTGTCGGACGAAGCGCGGAAAGTGTCCCTCGGCGCCATGACCAATCTCATGTGCCGCGGCCGCAAACGCGGACTCGCCGGCATCATCGCGACCCAGCGCCTCGCCAAGCTCGCCAAGAACGTGGCGGCGGAAGCCTCGAACTTCCTCATGGGCCGCACCTTCCTCGACATCGACATGGCCCGCGCCGCCGACCTTCTGGGCATGGAGCGCCGCCAGGCCGAAATGTTCCGCGATCTTGAGCGCGGTCATTTCGTGGCCTTGGGACCGGCTCTGTCGCGTCGGCCGCTGCCGATTCGAATCGGCCCGGTCGAGACCTCCACCCGCACGGGCACCTTCAAGCTCATGCCGCTGCCCGAGCAGCCGAAGGAGGACGCCCGCGATCTCATCTTCAAGGCGGGTGAGGACGAGGTGGTCGCCCGTCCGGTCATGCCGCGCCGCGCACCTCCGCCGCCTCCGGCCCCGTCCACGAACGACCTCCTAGCGCAGCTCGCCCGCACCCGCCCGGCCGCCGCACCGGAGCCTCAAACAGAGGAAACCGAACAGTCCAAGGCCGAGCGTGAGGCCGCTCTCGATGCAATCCTGCGCGAGATTCTCGACGATCCGGAGGCCGCGTTCCGCTCGGTCGCCGTTCTGTATCAGGATTTCCTCGTCCGCTGCCGCATCCGCCGCGTCTCCGGCGAGCCCCTGAACCTCAATGCCTTCCGCCGCCGTCTGGCGGTCGCCCGCGCGGGTGTCGATACCGCCACGGCCGAAGGCTCCGAGTGGGATCGAGCGGTCGCCTTCGCGGCGGACCTCGCCGAGGACATCCAAGGCGTGTTCCTGCTCATCGCCCGTGCGGCCATGGAAGGCTCGGCCTGCCCGCCCGACGGCGAGATTGCGCGGGCCTGCGGCAGCCGCTCGCCCGGCCGGGCGCGGCGCCTCATCGCCTATATGGAAAGCCGCAACATCGTCGTGACCCGCAACGATCCGCGGGGCCTGCGCATCATCGCGCTCCCCGATCTCGGCTGGGAAACCGGCCCTGGCGACCCGAACGCGTTCGAGGAACCACAGGCGCCCGAGACGCGGGATCTGTTCGCGGTGGGCTAAGTCTGGCAGCGCTTGGGTTGATCAAGCGTGGCAGCTTTCAGACACAATCCTCAACAGCAATCGTGGGGGATTAACGCTTTGGACTGCCTA
>KI911965.1:578911-587046 GCA_000517005.1 Microvirga lupini | reverse complement strand
GGCCTGCTGCTTTGGCAACGGCTGCAAAGCCATTCTCAAAGTCGATCGCGGGGCGGTCCACAGCCTGACTGCCCAATGTCTTGCGGTAGAAGCGGACATGCGCGAGCTCGTTCTCGGCGAGTTCGTCGGCGAACTCACGGATTGCCTTATCCCGGAATGGCACCTTGCGGCCGCCCTTGACCTCGCCGGGATCGGAGCCGAGGTCGGCCTGATCTATGCCCCTGCCAATGGTAGCGCGCAGGTAATATTCAGCTTCCATATATTCGAGATTGAGGGCGAATCTGAAAATGTCCTCGTCCTTAAGGTCTGGCGGCGATGATGCTTGAGCGAGGGCTGCTGTCGGCCGATGCAGTCCGGCGATGGTTGTTCCAATGCCGAATAGGGCAAAACTTTGCAGGGATTGGCGTCGCGACAATTGGATAAATCTGCTCATGAGGCCCTCCTTGGGCGCGCGTGCGACTCAGGGCATTGGATGGGGGCAGCAGAGGAAAGGTTCCCGGGTTTCGCCACGCGTTGTGGAATCTGAAGGAAGCTGAGAGATTTTCGCCCAACAGCATCGGGTGCTCCGTCAAAATTGCGACGAAAACAGCTTGCAATTGCTCATAGCGCCTGGCGTTCCGAAATGAGTGCAAGGATTGTCACCAACGGGACAAAGAGTGCTGCATCATGCGTCCGCTACCCGTTGTGATTCGGGTCCTAAGATGACGAGACGCGCCGATGTTCCGCTATTTCGAGACTCGCATCGATTTCATGAAGCCGCCTCCGAAGGAGTCGCCGCCGGATACGCTGTGGGGCTTCTACTGGCACTTCATCGCCCAGGCGAAGGGCCTGTTCATCGCGCTGTTTGCGCTGGGTTTCGTGCTCGCCGTGGTCGAGGCTCTTATTCCCTGGCTCATCGGCCGCCTCGTCAACGCCCTCTCGCACACCTCGCCCGAAGGCATCTTCCATGAAGCCGGGCCGCTGCTGATTGCTATGGGGGCGATCATCCTCCTGGTGCGGCCACTCGGAACGATATTGTTCCGGCTCCTGGTCAACCATTCGCTGGCGGTCTCCTTCACCACCATGGTCCATTGGCAGAATTACTGGCACGTGGTGCGCCAGCCCTTGGGCTTCTTCCAGGAGGATTTCGCGGGCCGCATCGCCAACCGGGTGCTGCAGACGGGCCGGCCCCTGCGCGAGACGGTTTTGTCGGTGGCCCGTGCGGTCTGGCAGATCCTGATTTTCGGGGCGGCCTCCATCGGCCTCCTCGGCACGCAGGATTGGCGTCTCGCCCTGCCCATGACCGGGTGGTTCATCCTTTATGCCATCCTGCTGGCCGTGGCCCTCCCGCGCATCCAGGTCCGCTCGCGGGTGTCGAGCGAGGCGCGTTCCGCCGTGACCGGCAAGGTGGTCGACAGCTTCACCAATATCATGACCGTGAAGCTCTTCGGGCGCCGCAAGGATGAGGACGAATACATCAGCGAGGGCTATCGCCGGCTCAACGATGCCTTCATGAGCCAGCAGCGGATCAACACGCTTTATGTGGCAGGGCTCATCTTCCTGAACGCGATCTTCCTGGTCTCGACCGGCGCCGTCGCCGTGTGGCTCTTCAGCGCGAACCGCATCGATGCCGGCACCATGACCACCGCCCTGCTGCTCTCCACCCAGATCGTCTCCATGTCTGGCTGGGTGGCTTTCGAGGTCATGGGCATCTTCGAGAATGTCGGCACGGTGCAGGAGGGCATGAAGACGATCTCGCGTCCGCTCACCATGCAGGATAAGCCGACCGCGAGACCGCTCACGGTGACGCGCGGCGAGATCCGCTTCGATCAGGTCAGCTTCTCCTATGGCGACGGCGACAAGGTCATCGACAGGCTGAACCTGACGATCCGGTCGGGCGAGAAGATCGGTCTCGTCGGGCGCTCCGGCGTCGGCAAGACGACGCTCGTCAACCTGCTCCTGCGCTTCTTCGAGCCTCAGGATGGCCGGATCCTGATCGACGGCCAGGACATCGCCGATGTGCG
The DNA here is from genome assembly GCA_000517005.1 of Microvirga lupini. Taxonomy (GTDB): domain Bacteria; phylum Pseudomonadota; class Alphaproteobacteria; order Rhizobiales; family Beijerinckiaceae; genus Microvirga; species Microvirga lupini. The sequence continues at coordinate 585,043 of KI911965.1, read as the reverse complement.
GGAAGAGAGCCTGCGCTCCCAGATCTCGGTGGTGACGCAGGACACCTCGCTGCTGCATCGCTCCATCCGGGAGAACATTCTCTACGGGCGGCCCGAGGCGAGCGAAGAAGCGATGCGCGAGGCGGCGCGCCAAGCTCATGCCATCGAGTTCATCGAGCGTCTCGTCGACGGACGCGGACGGCGCGGCTTCGATGCGCATGTGGGGGAGCGCGGGGTCAAGCTCTCCGGCGGCCAGCGCCAGCGCATCGCCATTGCCCGTGTGATCCTGAAGGATGCGCCGATCCTGATCCTGGACGAGGCGACCTCGGCTCTGGATTCGGAGGTGGAGGCGGCCATTCAGGAATCGCTGGCGACCCTCATGGAGGGCAAGACGGTGATCGCCATTGCCCATCGCCTCTCGACCCTGCAGCTCATGGATCGCCTGATCGTGATGGACGATGCCCGGATCGTCGAGGAAGGCACCCACGAGGAGCTTCTGGAAAACGGCGGCCTCTATGCCGGCCTCTGGTCGCGCCAGTCGGGGGGATTTCTTACTCCGCGCAAGGGGTTGGCGGACGAGGCCGTCTAGTGCATCGCGCGGACCTTTGGGTCCGATGCTCCGGGGTGCATTGAGAACAGAGCGTCCATGAGATCGTGCCTCTTCCGTATCGGCGCGAACCTGATAGTGTGCGCCGTTCCCATTTCATGATACGTCATAACATTATGTATAATGACCGCCTGAGCCTTGATGCCGTCGCCCGTCATGTCGATGCCAAGGCCGAAGATTACTGTGGCTTGAGCGATCGCATCTGGGCTGCCCCCGAACTCGCCTTTGAAGAGCACCGGGCCGTCGCGGAGCAGATCGCCATGCTGGAGCGCGAGGGCTTTCGCATCACCAGGAATGTCGGCGGCATAGCGACCGCCTTCATCGCGGAATTCGGACAGGGCGGACCGATCGTCGGCATCCTCGGCGAGTTCGATGCGCTGCCGGATCTCGCCCAGGTATCCGGCCGCATCGAACATGCCCCGACCGTGGCGGGCACCCCGGGCCATGGCTGCGGCCACAATTTGCTGGGGGCAGGCTCGGCATTGGCCGCTGTCGCCCTCAAGGACGCGCTGGAGGCCGAGGGTATCGCCGGTACCGTGCGCTATTACGGTTGCCCGGCAGAGGAGAGCGGCTCGGGAAAAACCTTCATGGCCCGCGCCGGCCTTTTCCACGATCTCGACGCCGCCTTCTGCTGGCATCCGAGCGTGGTGAACGAGGTCCAGACCAACTCGTCGCTCGCCTGCATCCAGGCCTATTTCCGCTTCAAGGGCCGCGCGGCGCACGCGGCGGCGGCGCCCCATGTGGGCCGCTCCGCGCTCGATGCGGTGGAGCTGATGAATGTGGGCGTGAACTACATGCGCGAGCACATGCCTTCCGATGCGCGCGTGCATTATGCGACCACCAACACGGGCGGCGGTGCGCCCAACGTGGTGCAGGCCTTTGCGGAATCGCTCTACCTCGTGCGTTCGCCGCATCTGCCCGATGCCGAGCGTCTGTTCGAGCGTGTGAAGAAGATCGCGGAGGGTGCGGCTCTCATGACGGAGACGTCCGTCTCCGTGCAGATCACGGATGCCACTTCGAATGTGTTGCCCAACAAGGCGCTGCAGGAAGCCATGTACGAGAATATGCGCCGCCTCGGCCCACCTGCCTTCGACGAATCCGACTACGCTTTTGCGGAGAAGCTGCAGAAGGCGGCCATGACGGACGAGGACATTCTGGCCAGCGTGAAGCCGCACGATGTGTCGCTCAAGACCAAGGTTCTGCATGACGGCGTGCTCGCCATGCCGACCCGTGAGGAGGTCATGATGGGCACCACCGATGTGGGCGACGTGAGCTGGATCGTGCCCACGGTGCAGTGTCACACGGCCTGCTTCGCCATCGGTACGCCGTTCCACACCTGGCAACTCGTCACGCAGGGCAATCTGCCCGCCGCGCACAAGGGCATGGTGCTGGCCGCCAAGGCCATAGCGACGACGGCCGCCGATGTCTTGCGCAATCCCGATCTCGTCGCGCGTGCCAAGGCGGAGTTGAGGGAGCGCACCGGCGGCCGGGATTACCGATGTCCGATCCCTGAGGACGTCACGCCCAACGATCTGCGGGCCAAAGCCGCCTGATCATTCAACATCTTTCAATTCTGCAAGAACGCCTCGGCCTCTGGTCGAGGCGTTCTTGCATTTCGGCAAGACTGACTTGGCGTCCCGCAGGCTCGTAACGGCACCACTGCGGATCTATCTTCATCGCAACATTGATGGAGACAGCACCATGAAGCTGACCGGAATTCACCATTTGACCGCCGTGACGGCCAATGCACCGGGCAATCATGCCTTCTATACGCAGTCCTTGGGAATGCGACTCGTCAAGAAGACGGTGAACCAGGACGACGTGAGCGCCTACCATCTGTTCTATGCCGACGGAAAAGCCTCGCCCGGCACGGACATCACCTTCTTCGACTGGCCGGTCGAGCGCGAGCGGCGCGGCACGCACAGCATCTCTCAAACGGCCCTACGCGTGAACGGAGAGAAGGCGCTGCAATGGTGGAAGGTCCGTTTTAAGAGCCTCGGTATCAGCAGCGAACAGATCGTGGAGCGCGACGGACGGCTCACCCTCGATTTCGAGGATTTCGAAGGCCAGCGCCTCAGCCTCGTCGACGACGGCGGACAGGGCGAGGTCCATCCGTGGGAGCGCAGCCCCGTGCCGGCCGAATACCAGATCCGGGGCCTCGGCCCGATCCGGATCAGCGTGCCGAAGCTCGATCGCACGGCTCGCGTCCTGACGGAAGCGATGGACATGCGTGCCTCCCGTGAATACCGCGTCGGGGACACGCCGGTCCATGTGTTCGAGATGGGCGAGGGCGGTCCTGCGGCGGAACTGCACGTTGCGGTGGAGCCAGGTCTTCCCCCGGCCCGGCCTGGAGCGGGCGGCGTGCATCACGTGGCCTTCCGCACGCCGAACGAGCAGACCTACCAGGAATGCTGGGAGCGGCTGCAATCGTTGCGGGCGCCCTCCAGCGGCCCGGTCGATCGCTACTACTTCCGGAGCCTCTACTTCCGTGAGCCGAACGGAATCCTGTTCGAGATCGCCACGGACGGTCCGGGCTTCGCCACGGACGAGCCCATGGACAAGCTTGGAGAACGTCTGGCCCTCCCGCCCTTCCTGGAACCGCGCCGGGCGCAGATCGAAGCAGGCCTCAAGCCTCTCTGAACGGGTTTTTTGAAGTCGAAATCCTCAGGAAGCCTGGAAACCGCCTCGCGCCACCGTGCGAGGCGGTTTTTGCAGGTCCAATATAGGATTTTCTGCCGTTGCGGTTAAATAACCATTACAAAATAACACCGGCGGTTTCGCCGCTTTTACTTCTGGAGCAGAGTTGTATAACACTTTGATCAATTTTATGTGTTTCTATCGCTTACTTAATTTTCCGTAGGGGACCCGCATGCTTGGCGCCAAGACGAGAATGGGCCTGCTGGGAACGTTTGTCGCGTTCCTAGGAATCATGGGAGCGGCTTATGCCGCATCGCTGGCAGCCCCCAAAGAGCGGCCGATCCTTACGATCTCGGGCAAGATCGGGGTGACCAACAAGGACAACACGGCGCAGTTCGACCGTGCCATGCTGGAATCCCTCGGCCTCGTCACCATTGAGACAGCGACGCCCTGGTACGAAGGCAAGGTCAAGTTCGAGGGGGTCTCTCTCGACAAGCTGATGAAGCAGGTCGAGGCGAAGGGAGACCGCGTATCGATCATCGCGCTCAACGATTACGCCACTGAGATCCCGATGGCGGATTTCAGGAAGTACAACGTCATTCTCGCGCTCAAGCGCAACGGCGAGTACATGCCTGTGCGGGACAAGGGCCCCCTGTTCATCGTCTATCCCTACGACAGCGATCCTGAACTCAGGACCCAGACCTACTATGCCCGCTCGGCGTGGCAGGTCGCCAAAATCGAAGTGAAGTAGCGTCCGTCGGCAGGCCTCGGAGGCCCAGCACTTGTCCCTGCGCACCTTCAAAACGGTTATTGCGATCGTCATCGGCGGCTTTCTGATCGCCGGCATCTACATTTCGGTGCTGGTCGTTCAGCGCCAGGGGGCGTTGCAGCAGATCTCCGTTTACAACCCGGCCTGGGAGGCGGGGCAAGCCGCTTCCGAGTTCATCCGTCTCGAATATCGGCTGGCCGAATTCGGAAAACCGGGAAGCGATGTCGACAAGGACGAGGTCGATCTGCGCTTCGACATCCTGCTCGGCAGAGCTCAGATCCTGAACGAGGGATCCTTTCAGGACATTCTCCAGCGCAACCCCGAGCATCAAGCCACCCTTCGCGAGTTCCAAGAGAGGCTTGCTGCCGCCGAGCCCCTGATCGCGCAAATCGATCGGAATCCGGCGGCGGCCGCAGAGGCGCTCGCCATTCTGCGCCCGTTGGAAGGCAGAATCGCACAGCTCGCATCCGTGGCGCACAACCACGGGGCCGCGCTCGTTCAGAAGGATCAACAGGAACTGATCCGGTTGCACTGGGCCTTCTCCGGCATCGCGGCGAGCCTGATCCTAGTCGGAATTGTCCTGATCTTCCTGCTCGACAAGCATAACCGGCTGCTGGGGCGAGCCCATGAGGAGCTGCATGTCCTGGCGCATCAGGATGCCCTCACGGGCCTGCCCAATCGCGTTGTGCTCCGCAACGAGCTGGAGCACGCACTCACACGCTTGAAGCCGAACGGGCGCACGGTGGCCGTCTCCTATCTGGATCTGGATCACTTCAAGGATGTGAACGATTCCTTCGGCCATGAAACAGGCGACGAGCTGCTCAAGGCCGTGGCCGACCGTCTCCGCGCCTGCATTCCCGCCAGCGAAGGCCAAGTGCGCAACCTGATTTCCCGGTTCGGCGGCGACGAGTTCGCCATCCTCCAGACGGGGATTCGCCGGCCCGAGGAAAGTGCTGCCCTCGCATCGCGCATCGTCGAGGCCTTACGCGCGCCCTTCAGCGTGAACGGGCAGGAATTGTTCATCGGCACGAGCATCGGCATCGCTTTGGCTCAGAGGAACATGACGCCGAGCCAGATCCTGAAGCATGCGGATATGGCCCTCTACCATGCCAAGGCGGACGGGCGGGGTACGTTCCGCTTCTTCGAGCCGGACATGGACGAGCAGCTCCAGGCGCGCCGTGCCCTGGAAGTCGATCTGCGCAAGGCAATGACCAGCGGCGAGTTCGAATTGTTCTACCAGCCGCAGATCAACATTCAGAAGAACGAGATCGGCGGCTTCGAGGCTCTCCTGCGCTGGCACCACCCCGAGCGCGGACTCGTCCCTCCGGCTGAGTTCATCCCGGTGATTGAGGATACAGGCCTCATCTCGCCCCTGGGCGACTGGATCATCGAGCAGGCCTGCAAGGAAGCGGCCGCTTGGCCCGACGGCATCCATGTCGCCGTGAATCTCTCGCCGATTCAGTTCCGAAACCGCGGCCTCGTGCAGAGCGTCAGCCGGGCCTTGGCGGCGTCGGGACTCGCGCCGAACCGTCTGGAACTGGAGATCACCGAGTCGGTGCTGCTCCAGGACAATGAAATGACCGTCTCCACGCTCCATCAGCTGCGCCGGCTCGGCGTGCGCATCGCGATGGACGATTTCGGAACCGGTTACTCATCCCTGAGCTATCTGCGCAGCTTCCCGTTCGACAAGATCAAGATCGACCAGTCCTTCGTACGGGAAATGTCCCAGCGGGCGGATTGCCTTGCGATCGTGCAGTCCGTCGCCAATCTGGGCGCCAGTTTAGGGATGCCCACCGTGGCCGAGGGCATCGAGACGGAGGATCAGCTGCGGCAGATCCAGGCGGCCGGGTGCACTGATGCGCAGGGCTACTATTTTGGGCGTCCTAAGCCAGCACGGGAACTGGTCCATACGCTGGCCGCACTCAAGCACAAGGTCAGAGTCGCTTGAGAGACAACGGGCCAATGTCGTCGGGCATTGACGATTGAGCTGCGGTGTCCTCGCGCGACTTTGTCGACACAGCGAAATGTGCTAGGCACATTTTCCGTTGCTTGAATGCAGGAATGCGAAGCGGATCGAATGTTCAGCCGGCGGCGCCTTTAGGTCGGCAACACGCAGAGAACTGATGGCGGGAGCAAGGTG
>KI911965.1:578453-578811 GCA_000517005.1 Microvirga lupini | reverse complement strand
AATGAAGACATATTGCGAGTTTACGTTCGAGGCCGCGCACTCGGTGGCTCCCTATTCCGGGCTGCACGGACACACCTTCATCGTGAAGCTCACTTTCGGCGGCGCCGTCGACGAGGTCTATGGCTGGCCGGTCAATCTCTACGACGTCGAGAATTACATCAAGGAGATCAAGGGCGAGCACGGGTCGGGCCTCGATCACGGCAATCTCGATCTCAACCCCGAGATCGGCATCGCTTCGCTCGAGAACGTCACCACGTATATCTGGAGGCTCGTGAAGGCTCGGTTCCCCAATCTCGAAGAGGTCGAACTCAAGCGTGGCATGCCCGGTTCCTCGGAAGGCTGCATCTATCGCGGCGAA
>KI911965.1:565637-578353 GCA_000517005.1 Microvirga lupini | reverse complement strand
CTGCGGGCAGCAGCAGCCTCGCGGCCTGAGGATAATCGGGTTCTTCAAAACGAAAGAGCCGCCTCGTAAAGGCGGCTCTTTTCATTTCCGGTGTAGCGTAGTTTGCCTTCCTCAGGGCGTGTAGCCGAAGGAATAGGATACCGTCAGCCCGAAACCAAGCTGGTTCTCCGAGCCGAAGCGCTCGACGATCGGGCTGTCGGCCGCGTCGCCGACCAGATGCTTGTAGGTGACGAAGGCGGTGGTCGACCATTGCTGCGACCAGTCGTAGCTGATCGCTCCCGTCGCCCCCACCGAGGTGATGCCGCCGGACGGCCGATAAGGTGTGACCTGGCCGTTCAGCGCCGCTTCGGCGGGCGTCACGCCGAAATAGGTGCGGGTGAACTCGCTGTCGCCGAGAGCAAGGCGAGGACCGATCGAGATGGTGAAGGCGCCGAATCGCTGGACTGCATCGAGGCCGAAATCGGCCACGAAGCCCTCGTGCCCGTTGAAGCCGCGCCGGATCTCGGCGCGAGCTCGCAGGAATTCGAGCGGCCAGTATTCCACGAAAACGCCGGGCTCCACCGCCCAGTCGATCTTCTCCAGGCCGAAGAGTTCCGGATTGTCCTGCAGATAGCGCCCGCCCACAAAGCGACCCACGACACCGAAGCGGACGGCGGAATCCTCCAGGAACGAGAAGCTTAGGCCGTCGTCGGGAGCGCTGAAACGCTCGACCGTGCCGGCGCGACGAAAGCTTAAGGATGGATAACCGATGAAGCTGAACTCGTCCGAACCCGGATAGGACGGTCCCACCCGCAGATTGCCCTTCACGGTGACGATCCAGCCGGAAGAGGTCTGGATGGATTCGGGCGAGAAGAGCAGATCCGCCGCCTGAGCCATGGTCGAACCCGCCAGGAGAGCGGCAAGGATGGCGAGGGATGGGGCTGCGCGCATGACTCTTCCGATTCAGAATTCCACCCTGCCGTGGTGGCCTCAAACGGACGTAAGGTCAAGCCTCAGATGTTATCTATGGTTTCGCTTTGGTGACGGTTGCGAAAAGCGATCCGAGAGCCTCCGCCGCGAGAGAACTTTCGTGCGACTGAGCGGTTGAACACGAGACAGAATGTTGCAATGGGAGAGCTTCTTGTCCGTGACCAGTGCCAGCAGCCGTCCGCAACCGGATGAATTCTATCCCAAGCCGCCGCCAACCGAGCCGGTGCCGAACATGCCGATTCCTCCCGAGACTCCTCTGCCGCCCGTTCCCCCCAGTGCCCCGTCCTCCCTGCCCGAGCAGCCGCCGGAATCGGACAAGCCCATTCTTCATCCGATGCTGCCGCCCGAGGTTCCCTGAAAGCCTGAGTCAGAGGCTCAGATCTCGCCCTGACTCAGGCGCCGTGCACGCGAAGATTGTTCTGAACGTGTACGACCCCTGAGGCCATTTCGGCCAGATCCTCGGCACGACGCTTGACGCCACGGCTGGACACGGTGCCGTCGAGCGTGACTTCCCCGTCCTTTACCCTCACCTCGATGTTCGAGGCATCGATAAACGGGTCTTCCGTCAGGCGCTCGCACACATCCTCAAGGATGCGCTCGTCGGATCGCTTGTACCCCTTGGGGCCGCGTCCGCGATAGGCTCCGGAGGAGCGCCTGTCCTCACGACCGGAGCCAAGCTCTGCATCGTTCGGATCACGTGAACCGAAGGCGCCCAGGCCGGAACGAGCACGGCTGTAGGCAGGATCGAATCCCTCATCGTCCGGAGGTCCGCCCCGTCCGTCGTCGATCACACCGCCTGCAAATTCATCGGTGTCGCTGCCGTATCCGCCCGGATATTCCCGGCCTTCGCCGCGAAAGCCGACGGTACCGCGCGGAGACATGTCACCGTAGCCGTTGTCGTCATTGAAGGGGTTCCGGTTCCTGCGGCGGGTGTCTACCATAAGTCTGCTCCTTCCATTTGCAGGAGCAACCACCCCGCTTCCCCTCGGTTCCACACGAAAGGCCGCCTGAAAGGACGTCAATTTCATCGGCATGAAGGCAGCTCAGCGCATCAGGCTTTTCAACGATATCTTTGCCCGTGACGAGGGGCGTTGCGTCTATTGCGGCATTCCCGCGCGGCGACCGGGACGTGGCGTGAAGCGCGCACCCGATCTCGCGACCCTCGACCATGTGGTTCCAAGATCCTTCGGCGGCCCGCTCAACCGCGACAACATCGTGCTGGCCTGCTCGGCCTGCAACAATGAGCGCGGCACCATGGACGCACAGGTGTTCGGGGCATTGAAGGCCGGCCGAAAGGAATCGTGAGCTCCTGAAGCTCCATGGCCATGGAACAGGGCTGTCCGTCCCGACGTTCGACAGCGAGAAGCGTCACGGCGAAAGGACAGGTGCAAAATGAATATCGAGGATCAAGTGCGCGAGGCCATCGTCGCAGAGCTGAAGCGCCAATCGGAAGCGGGCCAGCAGGATCTCCGCGTCAGGTCGGGTGAAGCCGAGATGATCACCATCGAAGGTCGCGTCAATCTCGACGAGCTGACCATGGCGGTGGTGGGATCCCTGGCCGGAGGGCCTTGAGCTCGCGGGCTTCTCGCGTCAGGTGACGGTTCCCACGATGTGCGCGATAAGGGTGCCGAACGACGTGGGGAGACCGTTTTGGCAAAGCAGGATATTTCAATTCAAACGCAGGACGGAACCGCCAAGGCAGGCCTGTTCCGGCCGAGCCAACCAACTGCCGCGGGCGTCATCCTCTATATGGATGCTTTCGGCCCTCGTCCCGCTCTCGATGCGATGGCAGAGCGCCTCGCAGGTGAGGGCTATGTGGTGTTCGTTCCCGATCTCTTCTATCGCTTCGGCGATTATGGCCCCTTCGATGCCAAGACAGCCTTTTCCGAGGAGCCCAGCCGCAACGCATTGAGGAGCATGATCGACGGCACGAGCCAGGATATGACCCGGCGCGATTCGGCTGCGTTCCTTGCGGCACTGACGGAGGCAGGCGCCACCGGCCGGCTCGGCACGGTCGGCTATTGCATGGGTGGCGGCCGCGCCATCAACGCGGCGGCAGCCTATCCGGACCGCATTGCCGCGGCCGCAAGCTTCCATGGTGGGCGTCTCGCGAGCGATGCGCCAGACAGTCCGCATCGTCACGTGTCGACGATCAAGGGCCGCGTCTATGTGGGCAGCGCAGGCGTCGACGGCAGCTTCCCGCCTGAACAATCGGCCCTGCTGGCAGAGGCGCTGCGCCGGGCCGAAATCGACCATATCATCGAGAACTATGTGGGCATGGCCCATGGCTGGGCCGTGCCCGACCACAGCGTCTACGACGAACGCGGCGCCGAGCGGCACTGGAAGCGGCTGCTGACCTTTTTCGAGGAGACATTGCGGTAAGATCGCTGGGGGCCGCCTGAAATGTCTCAGGCGGGCTTCAAAAACTTCGACGGCAGCGGGAACAAGCCTACAAAACGCTGGGCGAGGGCACGGTCGCCCTCGACCTGCAACGCACCGGCCTGTTCCAGCATCTCCAGCTTCTGGCCGCCATAGATCGCCCCGGCCAGCACCGGCGGTGTCCCTGTGAAGATGACATCGGCTCCATCGAGAGGACTGCGGTCAATCTCGATCCGTCCATCGGCCAAGCAGGCGAGGAAGGTTTCCTCGCCGATCCTGAAGCCGATCCGCGCCTCCATGCCCTTCGCCCGCTCTGCGTTGAACATCGTCCTCATGGACAGCACCAGGGATGCCGTGCTGAACGGCAGGGTCGGGTCGTGAGACGGCGAGCGGGCGGCCCAGCGGCCCAGCGCCTGGAAGATCGGCTCGCTTTCGTATCCCCATTCCGTCAGTTCATAGACCTGCGCCGCCGCAGGCGGGGGCAGCTTGCGCCGCATGAGAATGCCCGCGACCTCCAACCCCTCGAGACGTTGGGTAAGAACATTGGCGCTGATCCCGGGCAGGCTCTCCCGCAGGTCGCTGAAGCGCTTCGGTCCCAGCATGAGCTCACGTATCACCAGAAGTGCCCACCGCTCGCCGACGAGGTCGAGCGCATGAGCCGTCGCGCAGGCGTCCTCGTAGTGGCGCTTGGAGCGGCTTGCCGGCTTATGAGTTATTTTTTTTAACTTCATAGTTGCTATTTATAACTTTCCATGGAATCAATGTCAAATCACAAGTCCGGAGGGAGAGATCCAATGTCCAAGTTAATCTTCGTAAACCTGCCCGTTGCCGACCTGCCGAAGTCCATCGCCTTCTACGAGGCCCTGGGCGCGGTGAAGAACGAGCAGTTCACCGACCATACCGCCGCCTGCATGGTCTTTTCCGAGACTATCCATGCGATGCTCCTGACCCACGACAAGTTCCGTGAGTTCACGCCGAAGGCGATCGCCGATGCCAAGAAGACCTCGGAGGTGCTGATCTGCCTGTCCGCCGACAGCCGCGAGGAAGTCGATGCCGCCGTCGCCAATGCCGGCGCCGCGGGCGGAAAGATCGATCCCGGTCCGAAGCAGGATTACGGCTTCATGTATGGCCGCAGCTTCGAGGATCCCGACGGCCACATCTGGGAAGTGATGTGGATGGATGTCGAAGCGGCCAAAGAGGCCATGAGTGCGCCGGCATCGGCGTAAGTGCGAGAATCCAGAGGGAGTGAAGACAATGTCCGATCAGAACGCCGCCAAGCATGAACTCTCGATCACGCGGTTCATCGATGCCTCGCCCGAGACCGTCTACAAGGTCTGGACCGAACGCACCGGCGAATGGTGGGCGCCGCGCCCCTACACCACGCCGGTGGTCGATTTCGAGCTTCGCCCCGGCGGACGCGCCTACACGATGATGCGCTCGCCTGACGGCATGGACATGCCCCATGAGGGCGTGTTCCTGGAGGTCGTGCCCAATCGCAAGATCGTCCTGACCGATGCGTTCAGGCCGGGCTGGATTCCGCAGGATGCGTTCATGCTCGCGATCGTGACCTTCGAACCGGAAGGCTCCGGCACCCGCTACACCGCCCGCGTGCAGCACTGGAGCGAAGAGACCATGAAACGGCACGAGCAGATGGGCTTTCATGAGGGTTGGGGCATCGTGGCGGGCCAGCTCGCCGAACTCGCTGAAGGCAGGCCCGCGGCCTCCGCGGCATAGGTCTTCCTGGAGAAAGAACCGATGAGCACGATTCCGTATACGGCAGCAACGCAGGCCGGCACCAGGAACAGCGGAAGTGTCTGGATTGGACGGGGCTTGAGCGGTCTCGTTATCCTCTTCCTCCTGTTCGACGGAGCGATCAAGCTGGTACCGTTCCAGGTAGTGATCGACACGGTGATCCCGCTCGGCTGGCCGACGGATCCCGCCCTGTGGCGCGCGCTCGGCGTCGTGCTCATCGCATCCGCACTGCTCTACGCCTATCCGCGCACATCGATCCTGGGCGCGATCCTGATCACCGCCTATCTCGGCGGCGCGGTCGCCACTCATGTGCGCATCGGCAGCCCGCTGTTCAGCCACACGCTGTTCGGAGTCTATCTCGGAATCGCTTTGTGGGCCGGGCTCTGGCTGCGCGATCCCCACGTGCGGGCGCTGCTGCCGGTTGCCCGCTGACATCTCACCCGAACTTATCCTCGATGGAGGATTCCCATGTCCAGGATCACCCCCTGCCTGTGGTTCGATGGGAAGGCGGAGGAGGCGGCGCAGTTCTACGTCTCGCTTCTGCCGAATTCTCGCATCGATGCCGTTCTGCCCTACAGAGTCGAGACGCCGGGCGGGAAGCCCGGTGACGTGATGACGGTGGAGTTCACGCTGGCCGGCGAGAGCTACATGGCTCTCAACGGTGGACCCTACTTCCAGTTCACGCCGGCGATTTCGCTGTCCGTGAGCTGTATCGACCAGGCCGAGGTCGACCGGCTGTGGGATGCCTTGTCCGATGGAGGTTCGCCGCAGCAATGCGGCTGGATCACGGACCGCTACGGCGTTTCCTGGCAGGTCGTGCCGGCCGTTCTCGGCACCATGATGAAAGACAAGGATCCCGCAAGGGTCCGCCGCTGAAATTTCAGCACTCTGCGCGCAGGCTTCTCTGACGCACACGTCGTGCTAGAAGTGATAGTTCAAACCGGCCTTCGCGATGTGATTGGTCAAATCGCTCTTTTCGATGAAGCCCGGCATGCTCGTCCCCTGCCAGTCGCCGAAGCGGACATAGTTGTACTCGGCCTTCAGAGAGATTTTATCGGTCAAGGCATATTCGGCGCCGGCACCCAGAAGATATCCTGGTTTCCACTTGTCCTTATCGATTTCGTTTTCATAGGTCGTCAGGCGCGTCGTGGCAAAACCTCCCGTGACGAACAGCAGGGTGCGGTCGAAGACAAGGCCGTATCGCAGCTTGGCGGAAGCGAGCCAGCGCTGGTCCGGAATGCCGGCAGCGCGGCCCTCTGCATCCGAGCGGCCGAGATAATCTCCTTCGAGTTCGGCTCCGAAGACCGACGACAGCGAACTGCCAACGATCACGTGGTTGTAGCCGACCTGCAGTCCGCCCACGAGATCGGTGTTGTTGTCGGAGCCACCGTCGTGTTGCCGCCGGACAAAGCTCCCATGCGCACCGAGATACGCACCCTGCCAGCTGAACAGCGGCGGCTGAGATGCTTGATCATAGGGCTGCGGGTACTCCTTGTAACGCAGATCGGCGGCCGAGACGGAAAGCGGGTAAACGAGGGCGATCCCGGCAAGGGCCAGGTTGAGAAAACGTGAGGACATGAGTGATCCGTATCAAGTGTGGGATACAAATATTCATGTATAACGATAAATTTTTACGTCAATACGTGATGTTCGTAGGACGCGCTTCACGGCTCTAGAGCCTTCGGTGGGCACGACGGAGCAGTGGCGACGAGGTCGCGCTCAGGATCGATGGTGCGGAGATCGAAATCGCGGGCGAGCGCCACATAGGTTCCTGTCTCGGATGTCTTGAGATAGGTCGTCGCGAGAACTGGGCCGTCTGGGCGAGGGGAGTTCAGGCATGCCTCTGGATGAATCGTCATCTCCAGTTCGCCCCGTCCGCCGCTCACGGCCTTCTGCAGGAAGAGGGAGGTTCGGAAGGCTGACAATCGTGCCGCATCGGCCGCTGTGAGCCGGTATGTAGCAATCCTCAGACCGGCCTTCGTTCCTGTGACCGAGTCGAGCAACGCAGGATCGGCAAACTCCTCGAGCTGAAACTCCTCGCGCTGATCCGGGCCCTTGTCGATCCGACCCGTCAAACGCAGCACGACGCGCTGGGGCAGCAGGGAATCCGGCACGGCGACTGCGGCCCGCAAAGCCTGTGGATCGGTTGTTGCGAAATCCACTTTCGACAGTTTCAGAAGCGAGGTGACTGGCATATGCCCGCAGGCAGCCAGAGCCGTCAGGAGCAGAACCGATGTTGAAACACGCAAAGGCGACATGATTATTCCAATGTTTGACTTGTAAAATTTATCGTATTGCGATAATTAACGGATCGTCAACAAAGGGTCTCCCCCATGCCTCTCGTTCTGTCATTTCCCTCCGAGCGCTTGGTTCAATTCTCCCGGCTGATGTCATTCGTCACCATGGCCGGCATCGTCGGCATCGCTTGTGCCACCCTGCTTGTCTTCCTGGTCCCGGAATGGACGCGCGATCTTCTGCTCGCCCGCATCGGAAATACCAACATGCCGCTCGTCATCGATGCCACAACCCGTACGCTCGGGGCGCTTGTGCTCGCCATCCCGGCGGGTGTTCTCATGTTCGGCCTGTGGCAGGCGAGAGGCTTGTTCGACAGCTTTGCTCGCGGTGAGGTGTTCAATCAACAAAGCGCCAAGCGCCTGCAAATCTTCGCCTTCAGCGTCTTCGCCCAGGCTCTTCTCGGACCCCTAACGGTAGTTGGCTTATCTCTGGCTTTTTCACTCGCCAATCCGCCCGGACAGCGCTTCGTCGCGGTCACTCTGTCGATGCAGGATTACCTAGCGGTAATCGTGGGCGGCATTTTGTGGGCCATTACCCATGCCATGCGCGAAGCCACCCGCTTGGCCGATGAGAACGCAAGCTTCGTGTGAGGACATCATGGCCATCATCGTCAACCTCGATGTCATGCTCGCGCGCCGCAAGATGCGCTCGCGCGAACTGGCCGAGCGGATCGGCATCACGGAACAGAACGTGTCGCTGCTGAAATCCGGAAAGGTGAAAGGCATCCGCTTCGACACGCTCGAGCGGATCTGCACCGTTCTCAATTGCCAACCGGGAGACATCCTAGAGTTCCGTGCCGATAAGCCTGAGACCGTTGGCTCCTGATGCCTCGGCGATGATCAGCCGTTTGGCGCATTAGCTCGCCAACAGGATTGAAAAAGGCGGCCCCCCCAGGCAAACTTGAGCAGACCGCGGGGAAGAGCGATGGTCGTTTATGCGTTGGCACTCCTGATCGGAGTGATTGCCGGCTTGCGGGCCATGACGGCGCCCGCAGCCATCAGCTGGGCAGCCTCTCTCGGCCTCGTCAATCTTGAGGGAACCTGGCTCGCCTTTCTGGGCTATCGCTTCACGCCCTGGATCATGACGGTTCTCGCCATTGGCGAACTGATCGGCGATCAGCTCCCCACCACGCCGAGCCGCAAAACGCCGCTTCCTTTCGCGACCCGGATTATCGTCGGCGGCCTGTGCGGAGGCGCGATTGCCGCGCAAGGCGGCTCCTTCCTCGGCGGGCTCGTTGCTGGAGCCGTGGGTGGAATCATCGGCACGCTCGGAGGGGCGGAAGGCCGGGCGCGCCTTGCGGCCGCCTTCGGCAAGGATCGCCCGGCCGCCCTGATCGAGGATGCCATCGCCATTCTCGGAGCGGTATTGATCGTTGGAGCAATATCATGACCCAATCTTTCGATGCGATCGTGGTCGGCGCCGGGCAGGCGGGACCGTCGCTCGCCGGACGACTGACCGCAGCGGGCATGAAGGTCGCCATCATCGAGCGCAAGCTTTTCGGTGGAACCTGCGTCAACACCGGCTGCATGCCGACGAAAACGCGGGTGGCGAGTGCCTATGCGGCGCATCTCGCCCGCAGGGGTGCGGATTACGGCGTTTCCATCACGAGCCCCATTGCGGTCGACATGAAGCGGGTCAGGGCTCGCGCCGATACCGTCTCGACCAATGCGCGCACCAATGTCGAGACCTGGCTGCACGGCATGGATGGCCTGACCGTCATCGAAGGTCACGCCCGCTTCGAGGGGCCGGACACGATTCGCGTAGGCGACGAGCTGCTGAAGGCGCCGCGCATCTTTCTCAATGTGGGCGGCCGCGCGAACGTTCCCGACATGCCGGGCGTCGATACAGTTTCCTATCTCACCAACACGTCGATCCTCCAGCTCGATACGCTGCCACGGCATCTCGTCGTGGTGGGCGGCAGCTATATCGGGCTTGAATTCGCGCAGATGTACCGCCGCTTCGGCGCCCAGGTGACCGTCGTCGAGAAGGGCCCACGTCTGATCGCCCGCGAGGACGAAGATGTGTCCGAGGCCACTCGCGACATCCTGATCGCTGAAGGGATCACCGTCCGAACCAACGCCACCTGCATCGGCTTCAAGCCGCATGCGGACGGCGTCGCGGTCGATGTCGACTGCACCTCAGGCGAGCCCGTGGTGGTCGGCTCGCATGTGCTGCTCGCCGTCGGACGCCGCCCCAACACGGACGATCTCGGCCTCGACAAAGCCGGCGTTGCCGTCGATGCGCGGGGCATGATCGTCGTCGATGATTTTCTGGCGACGAACGTGCCCGGCATCTGGGCCCTGGGCGATTGCAATGGCCGCGGAGCCTTCACCCACACGGCCTACAACGATTACGAGATCGTGGCCGCCAATCTGCTCGACGGTACGTCCCGGCGGGTCAGCGACCGGCTGTTGGGCTATGCGCTCTACATCGATCCGCCCCTCGGCCGCGTCGGCATGACGGAGACGGAGGCGCGCAAGACGGGCCGCAAGCTTCTTGTCTCCAAGCGCCCGATGACGCGGGTCGGACGCGCGATCGAGAAGGACGAAACGAAGGGATTCATGAAGATCGTCGCCGATGCCGACACCCGGCAGATCCTCGGAGCGGCCATTCTCGGAACCGGCGGCGACGAGGCGATCCATGGTATTCTCGACGTGATGAATGCCGGTGCCGCTTATCCTACCCTGCAATGGGCGGTGCCGATTCATCCGACCATCTCGGAACTGATCCCGACGATTCTCGGCGACCTGAAACCCGTCGTTTGAGCCGCATTGAGGCTCCAGCCTCACCCTGTCGAACCGGCCGTATTACGGAATTGTAATGCTCCCGCAATGCAGCGGGCAAACGGCCATGCCTACCCTAATCCGTATTAGCGTGACCCCTTTATTGCTGTGCCGGCTCATACGGAGGATCATGGATGACTTCGAATCAAGAGCTCAAAGGGCAACGAAGTATGACGCTGTCACCCTTGGATCTGAAGCAGATCCGGGAAGCTGTCAGCGAACTGCGCACCGCAAGCCCGAAAAGCGCCTTGGCGGACCTTGTCGAGGAAAAGATCCGGGCGCTCGAGGATGATGATCCAGATCTGCTGTTCGACGATACGCCTTCGCAGGGACGGCGGATCTTCAGTTAAGTGAAGACCAAGCAGCGACTGCCTTCACCATGACCTCCGCTCGCAATCAGCATAAAGGGCGCCTTCGCAAGAAGGTGCTCTTTGGCGTTTCGGGTCTCATGTTCCAGACAGTAAAAGTTCGACTCAAATCCAGCCCGCCCTCACGAGAGTGCAACACTAAAAGTCCAACCCAACTTTCAGTGAAAGCTGACTCAGCGAGGCCCGCATAGCATGAAAGTCTGACTCAGGCGCTACTGCGGCTTATCAGGAGGAGCGACTGTCGGATACCTGAAGCAAAGCGGACCTTCCGAACGACCGGGTCTTGGTACCATTCTGACCCGTAGCCAACCTTCCCAAACGTCAGCCTATGCCAAGGCTCTACAATTTCGGTCGCAGCTTCTCCAGACAGGCGTCAAGGAGGCTCATGAGCACCTCCTCGAGGTAGGCAATCTCCTCGTAGTCCTTGAAAGTGCGTGAGAACTCCTGCCTCAGGTCAGCGCGCACATCTTCGATCGCGTCATCCAGATCGGAAGTCCTACGGTCCTGTTCGATGGTTTGCATCATCCGACTGATCGACGGTATCGTTCAGTTTACAGGGATCATGGCCCTGAGGCTGTCGGCGGTGAAATCCACCGAGAGCGTCGCGACGAAGGCAGCCGAACACCAGTTCGAGCGGCCAGAGCCGGAGGTGATGCCGCCTGGATCAGTCGTGTTGACGAAGCACTCTCCCTTGCCGAGGTCGGTGTCGTGGTAGCGTAGGTCCAGCGTCACGTTGTCCTTCGTGGAGCCGACGCCGGCGTTCCAGTAGGCGTAATCGACCAGCTTGACGCTCCCGAGTTCAGGTGACGTGGTGCCGAGCGAGTAGAAGCCGAGTTCGCCCGAGACGAACAACCCGTCCAGGATCTCGGGCGGCGGAGCGTATTTCGCCGTGACGTTGGCATAGGTGCTCGGTGCGCCCGAACCGAGCCAGTCCCAGGCATGGAACACGCCTGCGCCCAGCGTGAAACGCTCGTTCACCGACCATGAGGCCTTGGCCGCAAGCTCGGTGAAGTTGGTGTCCGCCGGCGTGTAGATGACGCCGGAGAGATCCTCCAGACGTCGCTCGCATGGGTAGACGTAGTGAATGACGCCGAAATCGAGGCTGACGGAGCCGAAGGTCGGCCGGACACCTGCGGTGAGATCAATCTCGACCTGCGGTTTCGTCGGCAGGTCGACCATGTAGCCGGCGATGCCGGCGTAGAAGAGCTTGTCGAACAGTTGCACCTCGCCGTAGGCCTGCGGGCTGGGGCCGCGATCGGACTGCGAGATGCCGCGGAAATTGTAGTCGGACTGGAAGCGGGCGCCGAAGGCGAAGTCGATCGCCGAGGGAGCGGGCGCGGCAGTGGGCGCCGGGGCGGGCTGGTCCGCGGCGTGTGCTGGGGATCCCAGCACGATCAACGGGACGATGCCCATCCATGTGTCTGCGTCAATGGCGGTGATGTTGAGGGGCTTCCAGCGGCGCTCGGTCTTCAAGGTGTAACTCCAACAGATGAGGAAACCGTGAGCTAGGCCGTTGCCGCATGCATCGTCAAATAAAGATGTCATAAAGACGAGAGGCTGAGGGTTTCATGCAACAGCGGTCTTTATAAGATCATTATACGTAAAGAGCGTGCTACGTCCGCAATAACAGATTCGTTCATTTTCCTTATGACAATTTAATACAAAATCGGTTACGCCTCTCTCGATTTTTTATGCCGGAAGTCCTTTCTTATGCTCCATGCGGCACCTCGCCGTGAGTGGAGATATGTCATGCCTCGCATTGTTCATGCCGGTCATGGGAGTTGGTTGAAGGGTACCCGCAAGGGTGCAGGTACGCTCGTGCAGTCCAAAAAGCCCTTTCAGGGCCTCGCACTGGAAATCGTCGCTTGCCTCGGTCTGCTTGCTCTAGGCCTGGGCATCCGGATCGTCGGCACGTCCGTCCTCTGAGGGGACCAGCGATGTATCTTGTCTCTTCAAAGCTTGAGCGGCTCGCGGCACTCAGGACGACGCTCGACCGCGCCGATCACCTGGACGAGGAATTGATCCGGTCGATCATCCTGCACACCTGCCAGGGTAACCCGTTCGCAACTATGGCCAGCTTCCATCCCATGATTGAGGCGCGAGCCTGGACGGATCTGGGCTTTGGCCTCATCGCCGAGCAGGCACCGGCATGGTGTGTCTGCCGCCTTTG
>KI911965.1:552271-565537 GCA_000517005.1 Microvirga lupini | reverse complement strand
CCTTTGCCTGGATGACGGGCTCTGGTGGTGCGGGATGAACCCTCGGGTGCCTGCATTGTGGGCTCCCTGTGAGGTGGATGAAGCACATCCGGTGCTTGCGATCGCGATTCTCAAAGCATTCATCACCGCCTTGATCAGACCAGCATGCGCGCCGTTGCCATCCGCCGGTCACCGCGCGCGAGGCACGATGTCCGTCGCCGCCCACTGCGAATAGGCATTGCTGGACAAGGCTCCCGGCCATGCCTGACGCACTCTCAACCGAGTAATGAAAGTTTCTCTCCATGAGTTATCAAGTTTCGCCCGTCTTCCCGAAGGTCGGGCACCCGCAGTTCGTTGTCGGCACCGATGCCGAGGGCCACTGGATCGCCCGGGACCGGGCCGACCTCGTCGGTGGCATCTTCATCAGCCGCGAGGCCGCCATCGACTTCGTCGAGTTCGAGACCGAGCACGACCCGGCTGCCGTCGAGGTGCTGCCCCAGCCAGTTCACCTCACGCTCGCGGGCGCTCTTCCGGCTTGATGCGGCTGGACCCAACTGAGTGACGACTGTTGACCTCCCGATGCCGAACATGGCGCCGGGAGGTTTTTCCATCTCCAACGCTTCCGATAGATCCTGCGGCCTCGCGGGTGTGCAGGATGGGGAACCATCAAGCGGCAAGAACCCTCAAATCTTTATAACAATTTTGTACCAGCACTCCTCTAGCTCTCTCGAACCTTTATACGCCTTTTGGCATCACTGCGGCGCTGGCGTGCCGCATCCCGTGCGGCGTGCCTTTCGTACGGAGTTCGCCCCATGGACATCCTGATGCTCGCGCTCGGGCTCGGCTTCTTCGGCCTTGCCGTCGCCTATACCACCGCCTGCGACCGGCTGTGAGGATCCCGTCATGACCTTTGACTATATCCTGGCCGGCCTCGTGACCGCCGGTCTCCTCGTCTATCTCACCTATGCTCTCGTTCGGCCTGAGCGGTTCTGAAAAAGGCAACAGCTATGACCGTCAACGGCTGGATCCAGATCCTCGTCTTCTGTGCCATCGTCGCCGCGCTCGTGAAGCCCTTGGGCTGGTACATGACGCGCGTTTTCAACGGCGAGCGCACCTTCCTGTCTCCCGTCCTGCGTCCTGTCGAAAGCGTACTCTACAAGCTCTCGGGCACCAGCGAGCGGGAAGAACAGCATTGGCTGACCTACGCTCTGGCGATGTTGACTTTCAACCTGTTGGGCTTTGTCGTGCTCTATGCCCTTCAGCGCTTCCAGACCGTGCTGCCGTACAACCCCATGGGCATGTCGGCAGTCGCTCCCGATCTCGCCTTCAACACCGCCGCCAGCTTCATGACCAACACGAATTGGCAGAATTACGGTGGCGAGAGCACCATGTCCTACCTGGTACAGATGGCAGGGCTCACGGTCCAGAACTTCGTCTCGGCAGCCACGGGCATTGCCATTGCGGTAGTCTTGATCCGTGGCTTCTCGCGTGCATCGGCGAAGAGCATCGGCAACTTCTGGGCCGACATGACCCGCGCCATCCTTTACGTGCTATTGCCGCTCTGCGTGGTGCTGACCCTGTTCTATGTCGCGCGTGGTGTCCCGCAGACCTTGTCAGCCTATATCGACGCGACGACGCTGGAAGGCACCAAGCAGACGATCGCCGTCGGGCCTGTGGCCTCACAGCTTGCCATCAAGATGCTGGGTACCAATGGCGGCGGCTTCTTCAACGCCAATTCGGCTCATCCCTTCGAGAATCCCGACGCCCTCGTCAACCTGATCCAGATGGTGACGATCTTCGCTATCGGTGCGGCGATGACCAACGTCTTCGGCCGCATGGTCGGTGATCAGCGTCAGGGTTGGGCTATCCTCGGCGCCATGGGCTTCATCTTCATGGTCGGTGTAGCCGTCGCCTACTGGGCGGAGGCTTCCGGCAATCCGCTGGTGCATGCGCTCGGGATCGATGGCGGCAATATGGAGGGCAAGGAGGTCCGCTTCGGTACCGCCATGTCAGCGCTCTTCGCCGTTGTGACGACGGCGGCGAGTTGCGGCGCGGTCAACGCCATGCATTCGAGCTTCATGCCGCTCGGCGGGCTGATCCCGCTCATCAAC
This sequence comes from Microvirga lupini, assembly GCA_000517005.1. Taxonomy (GTDB): domain Bacteria; phylum Pseudomonadota; class Alphaproteobacteria; order Rhizobiales; family Beijerinckiaceae; genus Microvirga; species Microvirga lupini. The sequence continues at coordinate 563,447 of KI911965.1, read as the reverse complement.
ATGGAGCTGGGCGAGATCGTCATCGGCGGCGTCGGCGCCGGTCTCTACGGCATGCTGCTCTTCGTCGTGCTGACGATGTTCGTTGCAGGCCTGATGGTCGGACGCACTCCGGAGTATCTAGGCAAGAAGATCGAGGCCAAGGAAGTGAAGATGGCGATCCTGGCCATCCTGTGCCTGCCGCTCGCCATTCTGGGCTTCACGGCTGCCGCAGTAGAACGGCTCTCCCAAGAAGGAAAAAGCCCCATAGCGGATGCTATGGGGCTCTAAGATGGTTGCCTCGTTCCTGAGGAATGGGCTTTCTACATGTACAATTCCCGCAGTATCTGCTTTCATTGACCTGCGTAATTGCTTTCAATCAGCAGATAATCGCTTTTATCCAGAGAATTAAACGTCCAGGTTCGCCACCGAGAGGGCGTTTTCCTGAATGAACTCGCGGCGGGGCTCCACCACGTCGCCCATGAGCTTGACGAACAGATCGTCGGCGTCGGTGGTGTCCTTCACCTTCACCTGCAGCAGGGAGCGCACGTCGCGGTCGAGCGTTGTCTCCCAGAGCTGCTGGGCGGTCATCTCGCCGAGGCCCTTGTAGCGCTGGAGCTGCAGGCCCTTGCGGCCGGCGGACAGCACCGACTGGAACAGCGAGAGCGGACCGTCGATCTGCATCTCGTCGTTTTTGCGCACGAGCTTTGCCGGCTTCGCGTAGACGTCCTGCAGGGTGTTGGCGCGCTCGTCGAGTTTCTTTGCTTCCTGGCTGGCAATGAGTGCTTGATCGAGCGTTGCGGTCTGCGTCACCCCGCGAACCGTGCGCGAGAAGACATAGCCGCCCTCGCGGACCTCGCCGGTCCAGCCGCGCTCGAGCTCTTCTGAGATCGCATCGAGGCGCTGGGCAATGTAGGCAGCGGCGGCAGGTCCCTTCTGCGGATCTTCAACCACGTCGGGGCGCAGCGCGCCGGCAATCGCCGCCTGCTCCACCACCTTGCGGTCGTAGCGCGTGTGCAGGCTGTTGAGCACCTGACGCACGAGGCGAGCCTCGTCGATCAGGCTTTTGAGCTGATCGCCCTGGAATTCCACGCCGGTTTCGAGCTGCAGCGAAGCGTTCTCGATGCCGGCATCGATGAGGAAGTCCTCCAGTGCGCGCTCATCCTTCAGGTAGATCGCCTGCTTGCCGCGGGTCGCCTTGTAGAGTGGCGGTTGCGCGATGTAGAGGTGCCCGCGCTCGATCAGCTCCGGCATCTGGCGGAAGAAGAAGGTGAGCAGCAGCGTGCGAATATGCGAGCCGTCCACATCCGCATCGGTCATGATGATGATGCGGTGGTAGCGCAGCTTGTCGAGGTTGAACTCCTCGCGGCCGATGCCGGTGCCGAGCGCGGTGATCAACGTACCGATCTCCTGCGACGACAGCATCTTGTCGAAGCGCGCCCGCTCGACGTTCAGGATCTTGCCGCGCAAGGGGAGAACGGCCTGGAAGGCGCGGTCGCGGCCCTGCTTCGCGGAGCCGCCGGCGGAATCGCCCTCGACGAGCAGCAATTCGCATTTCGACGGATCGCGCTCCTGGCAGTCGGCGAGCTTGCCGGGCAAGGACGCGATGTCGAGCGCGCCCTTGCGCCGGGTGAGCTCGCGCGCCTTGCGCGCCGCCTCGCGGGCGGCGGCGGCTTCCACCACCTTGCCGACGAGGGTCCGGGCTTCCTGTGGATGCTCCTCGAGCCAGTTGTTGAGGGCCTCGTTCACGACGTTCTCAACCGCGGGACGCACTTCGGACGAGACGAGCTTGTCCTTCGTCTGCGAGGAGAACTTCGGATCGGGCACCTTCACGGACACGACGGCGGTCAGGCCCTCGCGGCAATCGTCACCGGTGAGGGAAACCTTTTCCTTCTTCGTGAGGCCTGAGGATTCCGCATAGCCGTTCACCTGACGGGTGAGCGCCGCGCGGAAGCCCGCGAGGTGCGTGCCGCCGTCCCGCTGCGGGATGTTGTTGGTGAAGCAGAGCACGTTCTCGTGGTACGAGTCGTTCCACCACAGGGCGACCTCGACGCCAATGCCGTCCTTCTCGGAGCGGATCATAACAGGTTGCTGAATCAGCGGGGTCTTGGCACGGTCGAGATAGCGCACGAAGGCTTCCACGCCGCCTTCGTACATCAGCTCCTCGCGCTTGTGCTCCGCATGGCGCTTGTCGGTGAGGATGATGCGCACGCCCGAGTTCAGGAATGCGAGTTCGCGCAGGCGGTGCTCGAGGGTGGAATAGTCGAATTCCACCATGGTGAAGGTTTCAGGCGAGGGCGTAAAGGTCACTTCCGTGCCGCGCTTGCCCGGCGCATCGCCGATGACGGCGAGCGGAGCGACGGCATCGCCGTGGCGGAACTCCATGAAGTATTCCTTGCCGTTACGGAAGATGCGCAGCTTGAGCGAGGTCGAGAGCGCATTCACCACGGACACGCCCACGCCGTGCAGACCGCCGGAGACCTTGTAGGAGTTCTGGTCGAACTTACCACCGGCATGCAGCTGGGTCATGATGACCTCGGCCGCCGAGACGCCTTCGCCCGGGTGGATATCGGTGGGAATGCCGCGGCCGTTATCGGTGACGGTCACCGAGCCGTCGGCGTTGAGCGTGACGGTGACTTCCGTTGCGTGACCGGCGAGAGCTTCGTCGATGGCGTTGTCCACCACCTCGTAGACCATGTGGTGCAGGCCCGAGCCGTCATCGGTATCACCGATATACATGCCCGGCCGCTTGCGCACCGCATCAAGGCCCTTGAGCACCTTGATCGATTCCGCGCCATAGGCGTCGGCATTCACGTTGATAGCAGGTTCGGCCATTTGGGATCCTTCAAGACGCGCGGAAAGGAACAGGCGCGCCAGGGTTTTGATTCGTCAGATCAGTTATTTAGGGGTGAATGGTTGAAATTTCACCCCCACGCGCATACGCGCGCGCGAAATGGGGCGGAAAAATCCACCAAAAACTGCCGAATCAGGCTGTTTCAGGGGCGGTTCATTGCCTCAGGCACAACCGCCTATCAACGTGACGCTACGGCGGCTGCGGCGCCGGCCAGCAGGGCGCCGGTGGTGCGGTTCAGGATCCGGATCGCCCGCGGCGTGGTGAAAAGCTGCCGCGCGCGGGCGGCGAGCACGATATAGCCGGCAAAGACCACGCCCAACACGACCAGGGTTGCCGCGACCAATTCCGCATAGCCCAGCACCGTGATCCGAGTCAGATCGAGGATGGTGGGCAGGAGGGCCAAGTAGAAGACGATGGTCTTCGGATTGCCTAGGGTCAGGGCAAGGCCGCCGAGCAGAAGCTTGGCCGGGTGCTCTGCTCGCCTTTCCGCCTCCACTTCCTTGGCCAGCGCAGGCGCCGTCCAGATCTTGTAGGCGATGTAGAGCAGATAGGCCGCGCCGGCATATTTGATGATCCGGAACACCTCGTGAAAGGCCTGCGCAAGGGCCGCAAGGCCGAGGATCGCGAAGGTCAGCCAGACCACGTCGCCGAGCGCTACGCCGATGCTGAACGCCACCGCCTCCTTTGGTCCCCTTCCCAGAACCCGCCCCACGATGGCGGCAATGCCCGGCCCTGGCGAGGCGGCGGCGATGAAGAGAGCGGAGGAGAAGAGCAGCAGGCCTGCGAGATCCATGGTTCTCAACCGGAAGAGACAGCATTGCCTGCCAGAATAAAGCGCAGCGGCTTATCGCACCATCAAGGAGTTGTGATGGGTTCGATCACACAGGGAGAAGCCTGGAAGCGAATGCGCCTCAGGCGCTACCTTCTTAAGTGGGATCAATCAACGATGAAAAGTTTCGCACCATTGACCAATCGGGTCCGATGAGCCTCGCCTTGGTCAGCCATTTGAAGACTTTGCCCGGTCTTGAGCGTAATGACGCGCCCGTCTTCAAGCTCAGTGATGAGTTCACCTTCGAGAACGAGCACGATATGACCTTTGCTGCACCAATGTTCGGCCAGGTAGTTCGGCGAATATTCGATAAGACGTACACGAATATCGTTGAATTGCCGATCTCGCGAAAGCGCCTGGCCTGTCTCACCCGGATGGAGAACAGGCTCGACCCGAGACCAGTCGGTCGTACTGAAAGGGAAATCCGATATCTTCATAGGTGTCCCTGATTTGTAACAATATGACCAGGGGTAACATGCAAGAGATCGGCTCTTCCGTCCAGCTCCTGAAACAGGCTCGGGTCCGCTCCCGTCATCCAGACCTGCCCGCCGAGGGATTCGAGCGCATTGTACAGGCCGGCCCGGCGGCGGGGGTCGAGATGGGCGGCCACCTCGTCGAGGAGCACGAAGGGGGCGATTCCGCTCATGCTGGCGACGAGCCGGGCATGGGCGAGCACGAGGCCGATCAGCAGCGCCTTCTGCTCGCCGGTGGAGGCCGAGTTGGCCGGGATATCCTTCGGTCCATGACGCACGAGCAGGTCGGAGGCCTGGGGACCGACCAGGGTGCGTCCGGCCGCCCGGTCGCGGGCGCGATTATCGCGCAGGATCGCCCGGTAGCGATCCTCGGCATCGACAGCGGGCAGGGTGGCGACGAGCATGTCGAGTTCGCCCTCGAGCCCCATCGTGGCGAAGGGGAAGGGCGATTCCTCCTCGCGGGTTTCGAGGATGAGAGAGGCGAGCCGCTCCACGGTTTCACGACGGGCGGCGGCGACCGCGATGGCGAGTTCCGCCACCTCGCGTTCGAGCGCATCAAGCCACAGGCGGTCGTCCGGGTTTTCCTCGAGCACGCGGTTGCGCGAGCGCAGTGCCCGCTCCAGCGCATTCACCCGCGTGCCGTGCTCCGCATCGACGGCGAGCACGAGACGGTCGAGAAAGCGCCGCCGGTCACCGGCGGCGCCACGGAACAGCGCATCGAGATCGGGGGTGAGCCAGACGATGCGCAGATACTCGGCAAAGGCCGTCGGCGAAGAGGCGGGCATGCCGTCGATGCGGCAGATGCGCGAGGCACGCGCATTCTCACCCTGCGGCTCCAGTCCGGTCCCGAGGCGATGCTCGCCGTAAGGGGCATCGAGGGTCACGGAAACGGCGAAGGAGCCCGGCCCCTCGTTGCGCGCCATCTCAGCCAATTCCGCCCGTCTCAGGCCCCGACCGGGCATGAAAAGCGAGATCGCTTCCAGCACATTGGTCTTGCCGGCCCCGTTCTCGCCCACGAGTGCCACGAGTGGGCGCGAGACGGAAAGATCCAGGCTCGCATAGGTGCGGAAATCCTGAAGGATCAAACGGGCGATTCGGGAAGCGGCGACAGGGGAGGAGGACATGCGCCTCCTTCATTCAGGAGCGGGCGCGAAAGATCAAGCGTTGGCACGACAATCTGAATTTGGATTGCCGTGGCCTGTGCATCCAATCCACTCTTCGTCATCGCCGGGCTTGTCCCGGCCATCTCGACAAGGAAGAGCGTTGCGCCTCACCGAAGCGAGATCACCGGCACAAGGCCGGTGATGACGTGGAGCTTGATCTGAAACCGTTTTCCGGGCGCCGTGCACGGCGCCGGAATGACATTGTCGGACTTACACCCGCATCGGCATTAGGACGTAGAGCGCGGAAGCGCCTTCGCGGTCCTGGACGATGGTGGGGGAACCGGGATCGGCGAGCTTGAACAGGGCGGTGTCGCCGTCGAGCTGGGCCGTGATGTCGAGGAGATAGCGGGCGTTGAACCCGATATCGATCGGCGTTGCGTCGTAATCGACCTCGATCTCCTCCGTCGCGCTGCCCGAATCCGGGTTGTTGACGGTGAGCGTCAGGCGGCCGTCATTGAGCGCGAGCTTCACCGCGCGACCACGCTCGGACGAGATGGTGGAGACGCGGTCCACGGCCTTGGAGAAATCGTTGCGCTCGACCACGAGAACCTTGTCGTTCCCGGTGGGAATGACGCGCTGATAATCGGGGAAGGTCCCGTCGATGAGCTTGGAGGTCAATACCACGCCGTCGAAGGTCAGCCGCACCTTGGCGGAGGACAATTCGACGGTGACATTTTCAGATCCATCCTCCACGAGCTTGACGATCTCGGCCACGGCCTTGCGCGGCACGATCACGCCGGGCATGCCTTCCGAACCCGTGGGAGCCGGTATCTCGATACGAGCGAGGCGATGACCATCGGTGGCAACCGCGCGCATGACGACGGAGCCGCCCACATCGAGAGTGTGGAGATAAATGCCGTTGAGGTAGTAGCGCGTCTCTTCCGTCGAGATCGCGAACTGCGTCTTCTCGATCAGGCGCTTGAGATCGCTTGCCGCCAGCGTGAAGCGGTGCGGCAGATCGCCGGCGGCGAGATCCGGGAAGTCGCTTTCCGGCAGAGCCTGCAGCATGAAGCGCGAACGGCCGGAGCGGATCTGCATCTGGCCCATATCGGGCGTCATTTCGAGCGAAACCTGGGCGCCGTCCGAGAGTTTGCGGACGATGTCGTAGATCATGTAGGCCGGAACAGTGGTCGAGCCTGCTTCCGTGATCTCGGCAGGGATCGTCTCCGTCACCTCGATGTCGAGGTCGGTGGCCTTGAGACGAAGCGATCCTTCGTCCGCGCGCAGCAGAACGTTCGACAGGATCGGGATGGTGTTGCGGCGCTCGACGACGCGGTGCACATGCCCCAGCGCCTTCAGCAGAGCGGCGCGCTCAACGGTAACTCTCATAACCTTGCACCTGGTTTCGGTGAAATTCTTGGCTCGATCCCGCGAAAGACGAGCCTCGGGCGGGACAAGCAGGGCAGCAATGTTGGCTTTTGTCGCCTGAGAAAGCAAGGCCGGGGTGACCCGGCCAATGTCCGTCTGCGGCGGCCTGGCCCTGAAGGCTTACTCCTGCAGCATCCGCTTGAGGAGTTCGACCTCGTCGGAGAGAGCGTGGTCCTCGCCCAACGCCTTCTCGATCTTGCGCACCGCATGGAGCACCGTGGTGTGATCGCGCCCGCCGAAGCGGCGCCCGATCTCGGGCAGGGAACGTAAGGTCAGCACCTTGGACAGGTACATGGCGATCTGACGCGGGCGCACCACGGCGGCGGTGCGGCGCTCCGAGAGGATGTCGGAGCGGGAGACGTTGTAGCGGGAGGCCACCAACTTCTGGATGTCCTCGATCTTGACCCGTTTGGGCTCCCGGTTGCGCACCAGATCGCGGATGGCGGTCTCGGCGGTTTCCAGCGTGATGGCGGAGCCGGTGAGCGTCGCATGGGCAAGCAGGCGGTTCACGGCGCCTTCGAGGTCGCGTCCGTTGGCCGTGATGGCACGGGCCACATAGGCGATCACGTTCGGGCCCACCTCGAAGGTGGGATGAATCGTCTTCAGGGCCTCGATCCGGGTGGTGAGGATCGAGGTGCGCAGCGCCTCGTCGAGAGCACTGACTTCGACCACGAGGCCGCCGGCGAGACGCGAGCGCACGCGCTCGTCGAGGTTCTCCAGATCCGCCGGCGGACGGTCGGCGGCGATCACGATCTGGCGGCCCGCATCGATGAGGGCGTTCAGCGTATGGCCGAACTCCTGCTGGATCTGCTTGCCTTGGATGAACTGCACGTCGTCGATGATGAGCAGGTCGATGCCTCGAAGACGTTCCTTGAAGGCCAGCGACGTCTGTGCCTTCAGGGAGGCGACGAAGCCGTACATGAAACGATCGGCCGTCAGATAGATGACGCGGCGGCCCTGGGCACGCACCTCATGGCCGATGGCATGGAGAAGGTGCGTCTTGCCGAGGCCCACGCCGGCATGGAGATAAAGTGGGTTGTAGATGGCCTGACCGTTTTGGGCATGGGCGACCCGATCAGCCGCCGCATGGGCGAGGGCATTGGAGCGGCCGACGATGAAGCTCTCGAAGGTGAGGCGGGAATCGAGCGGCGCGCCGCCGAGATCGCCATTCTCGCCGCGCTCCTCCTGGGGGATGGCCACCGAAGGAGTTTTGATCTCCCCGGCCATGCTCGGCATCGCCATGGATGCGGTCGGAGTGGGACGGGGGGCTTCGCTGGCCCGGCGCTGGGCCGCAGGATCGCGTCCGAGAGTGCTGCGCACGCCGATGGAGACGCGCTCCACGTCGCCGGTCTCCGAGCGATAAACCGCCAGCACCCGGTCGGCATAATGGGATTCGATCCAGCTCTTCAGGAAGCGGGTGGGAACGGTGAGATAGGCGCAGCCCTCGACCACCGAATCCAGCTCCAGGCGACCGAACCAGCTTGCGAAGATATCCTCCCCCAGCTCGGCCCGGAGACGGCGCTTGACCCGCGCCCACACATCCGATGCCGTTTGTTCGCCCGGAGCCTCCATGCCGTTCTCGCTGGGAGCGGCAAAGGTGCGGTGATCTTCGCTGCGATACATCAATGTTCCTCCACGAGGTTCCGCCTTCTTTAAGGTCGAAAACCCCCACGCATGACCCGTTTCGAACACCAAGGCACAAAGGCCTCACAGGTTATCCAAAACGTGGCGCCCCAATTGTACTAAAGATTATCTGAACGCTTTTAAGTGGAGACGATCGCTGACTGTCGTCTCCTTTGTCTTCACTCAAGCTCTATCAAGTTTACCTCTCGGTAAAGGACGAGCCTTCGCTTGCTTCTTGAGAGAATGAAACAACGACTTATCCCCGCACATGGTGTCTTTAGTTCGAACTTTGAGTGAATGACTTCACGGCGAGCCGTTGAAGCAAATTGACCTTACACAGGGTGCGGGACGGCGTGCAATACGGCCGAGTCGAGTCACGAGCGCTTGCAAGCCCCTTGTTGCGTTCACAGCCTCGTCCACAGGTTTTGAATCTGGGCTTTAAAGTCCTGACTCTTCAACTGATTCACTGTTCCACCACAGCCTGTCCGCAGGCCTGAAAAAAGAGTCTTTCCGCAACCTTGATTCAGAACCGATTCGCCTCGACTCGGGAGGTGATTCTGATGCTTCGCGATGCTTTGCCTGCTAAGCTATTGAAGGTGCTAAATGTTTTATGTGCGGTTTGAATCCGGACTGTGGAGCTTTCACCCGGTCTGTCGGGGATAAAGTCAAGCTGTCATGTGGATAAAATTTGAAGGCGGAATCCGGGCTTGGATACGAAAAAACCCGGCCGTGAGGCCGGGTCTGATCGACGATGAAAAACAGCGTTGAAGGCTGCTTTTTTAAGCGCTCAGCGCCTTGATGCGGCTCGCCAGACGGGAGACCTTCCGCGACGCGGTGTTCTTGTGCACGATGCCCTTCTGAGCGGCGCGCATCATCTCCGGCTCGGCGGCGCGCAGGGCGGCCACGGCCTCGGTCTGATTGCCGGCGGCGATCGCCTCTTCAACCTTGCGGACGAAGGTCCGCATCCGGCTGCGACGCGATTTGTTGATCGCGGTGCGCTTCGCGATCTTGCGGGTCATCTTCTTGGCGGACACGGTGTTGGCCATGGCCCATCCTCGTTCTTTTCAAAATCCCGATGCGCCAAGCTCAAGCTCGTCGAGAGCTCCGGCAGCGATCGGTTGATTGCATGGAAACCGAAGAGCCCGCGGGACGCGCGGGCTCATGTGAGGCGGCTTATAGACGCGAAGCCCGCGAACGTCAACGTCCGTGGGCCTTTGCGCGTCAAAAAAGCGCCAGAAGGGCCTGACGCCAGGGGTTGGCCGGGTCGAGCAGGAGCCGGAGCGCCATGAGACTCGAGACCACGACCAGGAGCGGGCGGATGATCCGGGAGCCCAGATGCATGGCAAGCCGCGATCCCGCTTGGGCGCCGAGAAAGGAGGCTCCGGCCATGACAAGCCCGATCGGCCAGACCACCGCGCCGGTCGAAGCGTAGAGAAGAAGACTGCCGAAATTGCTCGCGAAATTGACAAGCTTGGTATGGGCGGTAGCCTTGACCACCCCATAGCCGAGGAGCGTCACGAAGGCGAGCATATAGAAGGAGCCCGCACCCGGTCCGAAGACGCCGTCATAAAAGCCGATGGCGACCGGCGCGGTGAGGCCGAAGGCGAGAGCCGTCATCCGGGCGTGCGCGTCCTCGTCCTTCATCTTGCGCGAAACGGCGAAATAGATCGCCATGGCGATGAGCAGGAGCGGGATCAGCACCTCAAGCACGGAGCGGGGCAGGAACTGCACGCACAGCGCCCCCGCGATGCTGCTCAGGAAAGCCACCAGGGTGAATCCCCAGGCCTTGCGCCACTCGATCAATCCCTTGCGCCCGAAGGTATAAGTGGCAGAGGCTGCAGCCACCGAGCCCTGCACCTTGTTGGTGGCGATCGCCTGGGCCGGATCGAGACCTGCCAGCAGGAGGGCCGGCACGGTCAGGAGTCCGCCGCCTCCGGCGATGGAATCCACGAAGCCCGCAAGAAAGGAAATCGCGGCGAGAGCCGCGATCATGTCGAAGCCGATGTCGATCACGTCTACTGGTTCTTGAACTCGGCCGCGCGCTTCCCGACGAAGGCCGCCATGCCTTCCTTCTGGTCGGCGGTGGCGAACATGGCGTGGAACAGGCGCCGCTCGAACCGGATGCCCTCGGAGAGCGACACCTCGTCGGCGCGGTTGATGGTCTCCTTGGTCATCATCGTGATCGGCAGCGACATGGACGCGATGGTCTCCGCCGTCTTCATGGCCTCGTTGAGGAGGTCGGCCAGGGGCACCACCCGGGCGACGAGGCCGGAGCGCTCGGCTTCTTCGGCGCCCATCATGCGGCCCGTCAGGCACATCTCCATGGCCTTGGCCTTGCCGATGAGCCGCGTCAGGCGCTGCGTGCCGCCCATGCCCGGCATCACGCCGAGCTTGATTTCGGGCTGGCCGAACTTGGCATTGTCCGCCGCGATGATGAAGTCGCACATCATGGCGAACTCGCAGCCGCCACCAAGCGCAAAGCCCGCCACCGCCGCGATCATCGGCTTGCGCCGCCCCGACACCTTCTCCCAGCCGGAGAAGAAATCGGCCATGTAGGTGTGCGGATAGGTGAGCTCGGCCATCTCCTTGATGTCGGCGCCCGCGGCAAAAGCCTTCTCCGAGCCGGTGATGACGATGCAGCCGATATTCGGATCCGCCTCGAAGGCGTCGAGGGCCTGGTTCACCTCGTTCAGCAGAGCCGAATTGAGGGCGTTCAGGGCCTGGGGCCGGTTGAGGGTGATCAGCCCCACCTTGCCGCGCGTCTCAACGAGAATCGTCTCAAAAGCCATGCCGGCGTCTCCTCATCGCTGGATGAGACACCGGTAGGCGAGGCTTCGAGACACGGCAAGCGAAAATCGGGAGGCCCTGCCTTCGCCTTTTGGTAGGGATG
>KI911965.1:552044-552171 GCA_000517005.1 Microvirga lupini | reverse complement strand
AGTAGGCCGCAAGGCCGAAGGCCCGAACGTCAGAGAGGGCAAGTAGAGCAGGTGCCTCGACGGACCAAGCGGCAGCAACCCCAACTTGAGTTGGCTTTTGGCGATGCGGCAAAGGGTGAAGCCCCGA
>KI911965.1:545260-551944 GCA_000517005.1 Microvirga lupini | reverse complement strand
CCCACTAGCACAGTCTCAGGCACGAGACCGCTTCTGGCATACCGGGCAATAGAAGGTGGAGCGTCCGGACTGCACGAGCCGCGCCACCGTGCCGGTGCAGGCGGGGGTCACGCAGGGCTCTCCCTCGCGGTCGTAGACCCGGAAGGAATGCTGGAAATAGCCGAGCGAGCCGTCCACCTGCGCATGATCGCGCAGGGTCGATCCGCCGGCCTCGACGGCCTCGGCGAGCACGTCCCGGATGATATCGGCCAGTTGATGCGCCTTGTCGGTCGGCTTTCCCTTCTTCGTCACGAGCGAGCCCGCCGGAGCCTCCGGGTGGAGCCCGGTGCGGAACAGGGCCTCGCAGACATAGATGTTGCCGAGACCTGCGATCAGGCGCTGGTCGAGGAGGGCGGCCTTCAGAGGGGTACGCTTGCCGTCGAAGAGCCGGGCGATGGTCTCGCCCGAGAGCTCGTTGCCGAGGGGTTCGATGCCCATACCGGCGAAATGCTTCGACGTCTCGATTGCGGGCCGGGGCACCAGGTCCATGAAGCCGAAGCGACGGGCATCATTGTAAGTGACGGTCGCCCCGTTGGAGAGCTGGAACACCACGTGGTCGTGGGCGCCCAGGCCCCCATGCTCGTGGTGGAACTCGCCCGGCATGCGGGTGGCGCCTCCTTTCGTCACCAGAAAGCGCCCCGACATGCCCAGATGCATCACCAGCACCTCGCCGGAGGCGAGATCGGCGAGGAGATATTTGGCCCGGCGGCCCAGAGCCGTGATCTCCTGGCCTTCCAGGCGCTCAGAGAACCGTTCCGGAAAGGGAAAGCGCAGGTCGGGCCGGCGCTGGATCACCTTGGTGAAGCGGGCTCCCACCATGGCGGGCTCCAGGCCGCGGCGCACGGTTTCGACTTCGGGCAGTTCGGGCATCAACCATCTCTCGGCTTCTTGAGACCTCTTACATAGCCATCCGGTCCCGCTTCCGCTATGGATCGCGGCACTGGTGCATCGTGCGGAAAAGTGGATCCGGTTTTCCGCGCCAACGATGCACACTTCAAAGGGTGGAGCATCGGATGGGTCCCAAAAGTGCAAATCCACTTTTGGGTCCGATGCTCTCCGATGCTCTAAGTGACGAGAGGTTTGGTGAAGATCATGACCGACGAGAACACCCATTTCGGGTTCCAGTCTGTGCCGCTCGGCGAGAAGCAGGGCAAGGTCAACGAGGTCTTCCGCTCGGTGGCGAGCCGCTACGACCTGATGAACGACCTCATGTCGGCCGGCCTCCACCGCCTCTGGAAGGACGCCCTCGTCTCGACCCTGCGTCCGCCCCGCGACCGGCCGTTCCGTCATCTCGACGTGGCGGGCGGTACCGGTGACGTGGCCTTCCGCATCCTGGACGAGAGCGGCCCGCAGACCCGCGTGACCGTGCTCGATATCAATGGCGAGATGCTCAAAGTCGGTGCCGAGCGGGCCGGCCACCGTTATGAGGGCCGCATCGACTTCGTCGAGGCCAACGCGGAGGAGCTGCCGCTCGAATCCAAGACCTACGACGCCTATACCATTGCCTTCGGCATCCGGAACGTGCCGCGCATCGATGCGGCGCTCCGCGAGGCGCATCGGGTGCTCAAACCCGGCGGACGCTTCCTCTGCCTCGAATTTTCGAAGGTCGATGTGCCGGTCCTCGACAAGGTCTACGATGCCTATTCCTTCAACGTCATCCCGAAGCTTGGGGGCATGGTAACGGGCGATGCGGAATCCTATCAGTATCTGGTGGAATCGATCCGCCGCTTCCCGCCGCCGGCCGCCTTCGCGCGGATGATCGAGGAGGCCGGCTTCAAGCGCGTGACGTACCGGACGTTGACGGCGGGCGTCGTTGCCATTCACTCGGGCTGGAAGATCTAAAGCGTGATCGGCAGTCTCGTTCATCTTGCCCGCAACCTGCGCGCCGGTTTCGTTCTGGCCCGCGAGGGCGCGCTCGCTCTCGTCGATCCGAGCGCCCTACCGCCTGCCGCCCGCTTAGGATTGAAGCTCGCGCGACTCATCGAGCGGCCGCAGGCCGGTGACGGCGCGGCGCGGCTCTCCAAGGCGCTGACGCGGCTCGGGCCCTCTTATGTGAAATTCGGCCAGTTCCTTGCGACCCGCCCCGACATCGTCGGCGTGGCGGCCGCACGCGACCTGGAGCATCTGCAGGACCGCATGCCGCCTTTCCCGCGCACAGAAGCGGTGCGCATGGTCGAGATTGCATTAGGCCGTCCCGTCGACGAGCTGTTTCTGGAGTTCAGCGAGCCGATTGCGGCCGCTTCCATCGCGCAGGTGCACAAAGCCCGCATCCGCACTGCGGAGGGTGAGGAAACAGTCGCCGTCAAAGTGGTGCGGCCCGGCGTGCGCGAGGGCTTTGCCCGCGATCTCCAGGCCATGCGCGCCGCAGCCCGCCTGTTCGAGCGCGTGGTTCCCGATGCGCGTCGCCTCAAGCCGCTGGAAGTCGTGGAGGCGCTCGCCCGCTCTGTCGCCGTCGAGATGGATCTGCGGCTTGAAGCCGCCGCGGTCTCGGAGCTGGCGGAAAACACGAAGGACGATCCCGACTTCCGCGTGCCGAAGCCGGAATGGGATCTCACCGCCCGGGACGTTCTCACCACCACCTGGATCGAAGGCATCCGCCTCAGCGATCTGGCGGGGATCGAGGCGGCGGGGCTCGATCGGGTCGCGCTGGGGCGCACGGTGATCCAGTCCTTCCTGCGTCATGCCATCCGTGACGGCTATTTCCACGCCGACATGCATCCCGGCAATCTGTTCGTCGATGCGGAAGGGCGTCTCGTGGCCGTCGATTTCGGCATCATGGGCCGGCTCGGCATGAAGGAACGGCGCTTCCTCGCCGAAATTCTCTTAGGTTTCATCCGCCGCGATTACCTGCGTGTGGCGCAGGTGCATTTCGAGGCCGGTTACGTGCCACCGCACCATTCGGTGGAGGATTTCGCTCAGGCCATCCGCGCCATCGGTGAGCCGATCCATGACCGTCGCGCCGATGAGATTTCGATGGCGAAGCTTTTGACGCTTCTCTTCGAGATCACGGCCCTCTTCGACATGGCGACCCGCATCGAGCTCGTCATGCTGCAGAAGACCATGGTCGTGGTGGAAGGCGTGGCCCGCAATCTCGACCCGAAGCTCGACATGTGGACCACCTCCGAGCCCGTGGTGCGCGACTGGATCGAACGAAATCTCGGCCCTCTCGGTCGCGCCGAGCAGGCGGGACGAGGCCTGTGGACGCTTGCCGGCGTGATCGGCGATCTGCCGGAACTGGCCCTTCGAGCCGAGCGGGTGCTCAATCAGCTCGAGGACGTGACGGCACGCGGCGTGGCGCTCGACCAGGACAGCGTCGCCGCCATCGGCCGGGCCGAGGCGCGCGGCAACCGTTGGGGCGTGGCGGCCTTGTGGATCATCGCCGCCTCGCTGATGATCATGCTGTTCAGAGGCTTCGCATGACGGCGCTTTCAGGCAAACGCATCCTTCTGGTCATCGGCGGCGGCATCGCGGCCTACAAGTCGCTCGACCTCATCCGCCGCCTGCGCGAACGCGGCGCCTCCGTCCGCTGCGTTCTCACCAACGGGGCTCAAGCATTCATCACGCCGCTCGCCGCCTCCGCCCTCACGGGCCAGCGCTCCCATACGGATCTCTTCGACCGTGAGGACGAGGCCGATATCGGCCATATCCGCCTGGCGCGCGATGCGGATCTCGTGATTGTCGCGCCGGCCACGGCCAATCTCATGGCGAAGATGGCGAGTGGCCATGCGGACGATCTCGCCTCCACGGTGCTGCTCGCCACCACGCTGCCTATCCTGATCGCGCCGGCCATGAACGTGCGCATGTGGCTGCATCCTGCAACACAGCGTAACCTGAAAGCACTTCAAACGGACGGCATTCACGTCGTCGGGCCCAATGACGGCGCCATGGCGGAAGCCGAGTTCGGCCCAGGCCGCATGGCCGAGCCTCTGGAAATCGCAGCCGCTGTGGAACGTCTGCTTGCGCCGTCGGGACCCCTCGCCGGCAAGCACGTGATCGTCACCTCCGGACCGACGCACGAGCCCATCGATCCGGTGCGCTACATCGCCAACCGCTCCTCCGGCAAACAGGGGCATGCCATTGCGAAAGCCGCCGCGGAGGCCGGTGCACGCGTGACGCTGATCTCGGGGCCCGTGACGCTGCCCGATCCTGCAGGCGTGACGACCGTGCATGTGGAGAGCGCGCGTGAGATGCTGCATGCCGTAGAGAGCGCCTTGCCTGCCGATATTGGGATCTTCGCGGCTGCCGTCGCCGATTGGCGCGTGGCCAAGACGGGCGAGCAGAAGATCAAGAAGAAGGACGGCGCGCTGCCGAACCTGTCGCTGACGGAAAATCCCGACATTCTCGCCACCGTCTCGCACCGTACCGAGAACCGTCCGCCGCTCATGGTGGGTTTCGCGGCGGAGACCGAGCATGTGATCGAGCACGCCAAGCAGAAGCTGGCGAAGAAGGGTTGCGATCTCATCGTCGCCAACGACGTGTCCACCGCAGGCGGCGTCATGGGTGGCGACAGCAATACCGTGCATCTCGTGACGGCTTCGGATGTGGAGATCTGGCCGACCCTGTCGAAAACCGACGTGGCGAAGAAGCTCGTCGAGCGTCTGGGCGCCATGGTGGAAGGCGCAAAGCCATGAGCCGCGCCTTACGCATCCAGCGCCTCGCCCACGCTGCCGACCTTCCTCTCCCGCGCTACGAGACGGCCGGAGCGGCAGGGATGGATCTTGTCGCGGCCAATCCGGCCGATGCACCGATTGTCCTGCAGCCGATGCAGCGGATTCTCGTTCCCACCGGCCTCGTGTTCCAGCTTGAGCCCGGCTTCGAGGCGCAGGTGCGGCCCCGCTCGGGACTGGCCCTCAAGCATGGCGTCACCGTGCTCAATGCGCCGGGAACCATCGATGCGGATTACCGCGGCGAGGTGCAGGTGCTCCTCGTCAATCTGGGCTCGGAGCCCTTCACCATCGCCCGAGGCATGCGCATCGCTCAAATGGTGGTCGCGCCTGTAACCATGGTAGAACCGATCGAGGTGGGGCAAGTCGACGAGACCGGCCGTGCCGCGGGCGGTTTCGGATCGACGGGGCTGGGGTAAGGGAGCACTCGCATGAACTTTCTCTCGCGCCGCTCGCTTCTCGCCATCGCTGCCGTCACCGACATTGCGCTCCATGCCCGGCCCATGCCCGTCTCGGCCAAGGCGCTCGCCGCCCGACACAACCTGCCCCCACGCTATCTGGAACCGGTTCTGCAGGCTTTAGTCCGTCAGGGCGTTCTGAAAGGCGTGCGCGGCCCCCGCGGGGGCTATGAGCTGGCCCGCGAGCGGCGGCGGATCACGGCCGGAGACATCGTGCGCATCGCCATGTCGGCCCTGGAGGAGGACGGGTGCTCGCCGGTGCCGGAATCGCGCCTCGCCGAGGTCGTCGTTTCACCCCTGGTTCAGCGCGGAACCGAGGCGTTCCTGGCCGAACTCGACAAGGTGACGGTGGAGGACCTGTGTCAGAAGGCGCAGGCTGAAGCGGCGGTCGAGACGATGTCCACCATCGATTTCACGATTTGATGTGTGAATTGAGGTAAATATCGACACCTCCTGCGGGAAAGGTTAAGTTTTCGCCGACCTGAAGGAGGAAACTGATGGCTGACACTGCCAATCTGTCGGGCTCCGATGCCAAGCCCGGCCGCGGCCGCATCTACGGCTCGATTACGGAAACCATCGGCAACACCCCGCTCGTGCGCCTGAACCGGCTGCCTAAGGAGCGCGGAATTGATGCCGAGATCCTGGTCAAGCTCGAGTTCTTCAACCCGATTTCGAGCGTCAAGGACCGCATCGGCGTCAGCATGATCGAGGCCATGGAGGCCGCCGGCAAGATCAATCCCGATACGACCCTGATCGAGCCGACCTCCGGCAATACCGGCATCGCGCTCGCCTTCGTGGCGGCGGCGCGCGGCTATCGTCTGATCCTGGTCATGCCCGAGACCATGTCGCTTGAACGCCGCAAGATGCTGGCCTATCTCGGCGCGGAGCTTGAGCTCACCCCTGGTCCCCAGGGCATGAAGGGCGCCATCGCGCGCGCAGAGGAGCTGCTCAGGGATATCCCGAACTCGGTCATCCCGCAGCAGTTCAAGAACCCGGCCAATCCGGAGATCCACCGCAAGACCACGGCGGAGGAAATCTGGAACGACACCAACGGCCAGTTCGATGCCTTCGTGGCGGGTGTCGGCACCGGCGGGACGATCACCGGCGTCGCCCAGGTGATCAAGCCGCGCCTGCCGAACATGAAGGTGATTGCCGTGGAGCCGGAGGATTCTCCCGTCCTCTCCGGCGGCCAGCCTGGCCCGCACAAGATCCAGGGACATAGGCGCCGGCTTCGTGCCGGACGTGCTCGACCGCTCGCTCATCGACGATGTGGTGACGGTGGGCAACCAGACGGCGTTCGACACGGCGCGCCAGCTCGCGAAACTCGAGGGCATTCCGGGCGGCATCTCGACCGGCGCCAATGTAGCAGCGGCGCTCGAAGTGGCCGCGCGTCCCGAGTTCAAAGGCAAGCGTATCATCACCGTCGCGCCCTCCTTCGCCGAGCGCTATATCTCGAGCGCCCTCTTCGAAGGTCTCTGAAGCCTCGTTCACCGACGATGCGAAGGGCGGCTTCACGGCCGCTC
>KI911965.1:544616-545160 GCA_000517005.1 Microvirga lupini | reverse complement strand
CAACTGAGCGGAAGTTCCTCGGCTTCAGCTTCCTAAATCTCGGCCGGTTCAGGCGGTGCGTCGCACCGCAGGCGCTGGCCAGGTTCAAGGGGCGGGTGCGAGAACTCACGGCACGGAATGGTGGACGCAGCCTCGAGCAGATCATTCCGGAGCTATCGCGCTATCTCATCGGATGGCGCGGCTACTTCGGCTTCTGCGAGACTCCAGGGGTATTGCGGCTTCTGGACAAATGGATCAGGCGACGGCTCCGCGCCATCGTCTGGAAGCAATGGAAGCACGGGACCAACCGCTTTGCGGAACTGCGTCGCCGGGACATCAGGAAAGACTTGGCGGCGAAAGCCTCTGGCAGTCCTCACGGGGTCTGGCGGCTCAGCAACAGCCCGGCACTCTCCTTTGCTTTCCCCAATGCCTTCTTTAAGGACCTCGGTCTGGCCTCCATCTACGCCAAGCCGGCCGAGTAATCTGGCGAACCGCCGTATACGGACCCGTACGTACGGTGGTGTGGGAGGGGAGGAGCCGCAAGGTTCCCCCCTATCCCGATTTT
>KI911965.1:544238-544516 GCA_000517005.1 Microvirga lupini | reverse complement strand
TTTGGTGTGCCGAGCATGTTCGACAGCTCGGAGGTGTAAGTCCTCTACCCAGCCTGATGACGGCGAAGGGTTAGCGAAGTGCAAGGGCGTCGTCGCGAGGCGGGGTCTGAAGGAAGCATGGAGCAAAACCGCGACCTGATGGACAAGAACCGGATAGGAGGCCGCCCCGGCCGGACGAGCAGGCCAAAGGCCGCGAAGTCCAGGGTCATCAAAGACCAGGGTGGTAAATCCGGCAGGTGTGCGGGGAAGGCGGTCGAACTTACCTCGGGAGATCTCCG
>KI911965.1:531440-544138 GCA_000517005.1 Microvirga lupini | reverse complement strand
CCATATGTCGAAGCCGGAATACTGTTGGCCTGGGTTCATATTCCTTCTTTTAGCCTGGGCTGCACAATCACTCGTCCGAATGGACGGCCATGCATGCGAGGACCAAGATGACGAAGCCGCTGTGGCTGACGACTGCTGTAATCTGCTCCGCTCTGGCGCTCGGCGCGTGCTCTTCTACCCGCCTCGGCGGGCCGACCCGCGGCGCCGTGGGGGCGCCGATCACCGAGGCTCCGCCGGTCGAGGCCGTTCCCTCCGGGCCGATCGAGGCGTCTCCTCTGCCTCCTGTTGCCGGCGCGCCCATCGCTCCCGACATGACGGCGCCTCCGACGGGCGGGACCGACATCGCGGGCCTGCCGCCCGCTCCCCCGCCGCCGACCATCGGGGCGCCGGCTCCTGCGCCCGCTCCGGCTCCGACCAGCCGCACGGCGATGGTCGGCAACTGGAACGTCCAGACCTCCGGCGGCTCTTGCCGGGTCCAGCTTTCGAGCTCGCCCGCGCTTGATCTCTATCGCGCCTCTGCGTCCGGCTGCTCCAACCAGGACCTGTCCAAGGTCAATGCCTGGGATTACCGCAATGGCGAGGTCTATCTCTACCAGACCGGCGGTGCCGTAACGGCACGGCTGCGCGGATCCTCCTCGTCGCTCAGCGGCGTTCTCGCCAAGTCCGGCGCGCCGCTGAGCCTCACGCGGTAAGGTCAGGCAGCAAGGGCTCATCAGCCTTCCGTAAACGAACCTCCGCCGTCATCGCTGGGCTTGTCCCGGCCATCCCGACGCTGTAAAGCGCGGCGCTTTTCCAATCGGGATCACCGGCACAAGGCCGGTGATGACGAAGGAGGATGAGTTTCCGGTCAGCCTCTGAGGACAGGCCGATTTTCAGCCGAAACCGGCCTGAAGACGTTTGCGCTCCAGGGCGGGGAGGGGTATCGATCATCCCGTGAACGACACGTCCTTCTCCTCGCCTCAATCCATTACGGCCCGCTACAACGCCCTGGTCACGTCCGGCGCCATCGAACGCGATCCGGCACAGGTGGCCCTGCTCAGGCGGCTCGAGGCTTTGGCCGAGAGCCTCGCCAATCATCGCCTCGCCCGCAAGCCGAGCGCGCTCGGCTGGCTCTTCGGCAAGAAGAGCGCGGAAACGCCCAAGGGGCTCTACGTCTGGGGTTCGGTCGGGCGCGGCAAGACCATGCTGATGGACCTGTTCTTCGAGGCGCTGCCGGTCAGGCGCAAGCGCCGGGTCCATTTCCACGCCTTCATGGCCGATGTGCACGAGCGGATTCACGAGTACCGGCAGAAATTGAAGACCGGTCAGGTGACGGGCGACGATCCGATCGCCCCCGTGGCGGAGGCGCTGGCCAATGAGGCCTGGGTGCTCTGCTTCGACGAGTTCACCGTCACCGACATCGCCGATGCGATGATCCTAGGACGTCTGTTCACGGCGCTCTTCGCCCGCGGCGTGGTGGTGGTGGCGACCTCCAACGTGGAGCCGGACCGGCTCTATGAGGGCGGCCTCAACCGCTCGCTTTTCCTGCCCTTCATCGGGCTCCTCCAGGAGCGAATGGCGGTGGTGAAGCTCGAATCCCGCACGGATTTTCGGCTCGAGAAGCTCGCCGGCAGTCCGGTCTTCTATACGCCGGCCGACGAGAACTCTCACGCAGCCCTGACCCGCGCCTTCAAGAGCCTGACGGGCCGCGAGCAGGGCAAGCCGCTGACGCTGACGGTCAAGGGGCATCCGGTCGAAGTGCCTCAGGCCGCCGGCGGCGTGGCGCGCTTCTCCTTCGAGGACCTCTGCTCCAAGCCCCTGGGTGCCGCCGATTATCTCGCCGTGGCCGAGGATTTTCATACGGTCATTCTCGAAAACATCCCGAAGATGACCTTCGAGCGTCGCAACGAGGCGAAGCGCTTCATCTTGCTCATCGATGCCCTCTACGATGCCCATGTGAAGCTCCTGGCCTCGGCTGAGGCCGAGGTGCATGAGCTCTATCACGCCGATACCGGCCGCGAGGCCTTCGAGTTCGACCGCACCGTGTCCCGGCTGATCGAGATGCGCTCCGAGGAGTACCTGTCCCTGCCCCATGGCCGCTCGGATTCGGAAGCCTCGGGCGACACGACAGGGCTCGCCGAGACATGAAGCGGCCGTCCGGGGGGGCGCTCAGGATCACGGAGGCCATTCCGGCCGATACCCGGCTCCTCGCGATTGCCGCCGATCAGCTCAGGGAATTCGGGCCCAAGCACGTCACCGTCGTCGGCATTGCCGATGCGGCCGGCATGACCCATGCCAATGTCTACCGCTACTTCGCCAACAAGGCGGCCCTCATCGACGCGGTCGCCGGACAGTGGCTGCGGAGGATGGAAGCCACTATCGCCGACATCGCGGATTCCCCCGATCCCGCCGACGACAAGCTGGAGCGCCTGATCCAGGCCTGGGCGCGGATCCATCGGGATCTCCTGAAGGAGGACCGGCATCTCTTCGACGTCTATTGCACGGCGACCGAGACGGCGCGTCCTCTCATCCGCAAGCACCGGTCCCGGATGCGCCTCCTGATCGAGCGGGTGCTGGACGAGGGGATCACGACAGGTAAGTTCGACCCCCGGGACCGGGAGAAGGCCCATGCATTCATCACGGATTCCGTTTATCGCTTCATCAATCCGCTGACCGTCCGGCTCGATGCGGATGTGCCGCAGGACATTCTCGATCAGCGCCTCGCCACTATGATCCGGGTCGTCCTGAGGGCCCTGGCGAACGGTAGCGTGTAACATCAGTTACAAATTTCAAAAAATGTAACAAAAAAATTCATATGCGTTTGATATGCTCAAGTTGCTGTAAACGCGAAGACTTTTCGAACCGTTAAGCTTGCTGAGACTTTTCCGAAGGCGCAAAGCCTTATCCGTTAACCTTTTGGTCGCTTGATGGCGGCCCATCTCTCATGGCAAACAGCGCCACCTCAAAAAGGCTCGTGCAAAAACCAAGGACAGACCATGGCCCGGAAAAAGATCGCGCTCATCGGTGCAGGCCAGATCGGCGGAACCCTCGCCCATCTCGTCGGCTTGAAGGAACTCGGCGACGTCGTTCTCTTCGACATCGCGGAAGGCATCCCCCAGGGCAAAGGTCTCGACATTGCGGAATCGGCCCCGGTCGACGGGTTCGACGCCAAGTACAAGGGCGCGAACGACTATGCCGCCATCGAAGGCGCCGACGTGATCATCGTCACCGCCGGTGTGCCGCGCAAGCCCGGCATGAGCCGCGACGACCTCATCGGTATCAACCTGAAGGTCATGGAAGCGGTCGGCAACGGCATCAAGCAATATGCCCCGAACGCCTTCGTCATCTGCATCACCAACCCGCTCGACGCCATGGTGTGGGCGCTCCAGAAGTTCTCCGGCCTGAAGCCCGAGAAGATCGTCGGCATGGCCGGCGTGCTGGATAGCGCCCGCTTCCGTCACTTCCTGGCTGAAGAATTCAACGTGTCGGTCGAGGACGTGACCGCCTTCGTGCTCGGCGGCCACGGCGACGACATGGTGCCGCTCGTGCGCTACTCCACGGTCGCCGGCATTCCGCTGCCCGACCTCGTGAAGATGGGCTGGACCACCCAGGAGAAGCTCGACGCCATGGTCGAGCGCACCCGCAAGGGCGGCGGCGAGATCGTCAACCTGCTCAAGACCGGCTCGGCCTTCTACGCGCCCGCCGCCTCGGCGATCGCGATGGCCGAGAGCTACCTCAAGGACAAGAAGCGCGTCCTGCCCTGCGCGGCTTACCTGAACGGCCAGTACGGCGTGAAGGACATGTTCGTGGGCGTTCCGATCGTGATCGGCGAGAACGGCGTTGAGCGCATTGTCGAGGTCGAATTCTCCGCCGACGAGAAGGCCATGTTCGACAAATCGGTCGCCTCGGTTCAGGGCCTCGTCGACGCCTGCAAGCAGATCAACTCGGCTCTCGCCTAAAGATTCCTCAAAGACGTCATGGCCGGGCTTAAACCCGGCCTGCGCGCCTTCAACCGCTGATGCGGAGAGAAACGAATGAACATCCATGAATATCAAGGCAAAGCAGTCCTGAAGGAGTTCGGCCTGCCTGTCTCGCGCGGTAAGGCCATCTTCTCCGCCGAAGAGGCGGAGGCTGCCGCCAAGGAACTCGGTGGCCCGCTCTGGGTCGTGAAGTCCCAGATCCATGCGGGCGGCCGCGGCAAGGGCAAGTTCAAGGAAGCCGCTGCAGGCGAGAAGGGCGGCGTGCGTCTCGCCAAGTCCGTCGACGAGGTCAAGGAATTCGCGCGTCAGATGCTCGGCAACACCCTGGTCACGGTTCAGACCGGCGAGGCCGGCAAGCAGGTCAATCGTCTTTACATCGAGGACGGCTCGGACATCGAGACCGAGTTCTACCTTTCCATGCTGGTCGACCGCGAGACCGGTCGCGTCGCTTTCGTCGTCTCGACGGAAGGCGGCATGGACATCGAGCAGGTCGCGCACGACACCCCTGAGAAAATCGTGACCTTCTCGGTCGATCCGGCCACAGGCATCATGCCCCATCATGGCCGCGCGGTCGCCAAGGCGCTGGGCCTGAAGGGCGCGCTCGCCAAGGAAGCGGAAGACCTCACCTCCAAGCTCTACACGGCCTTCACGGCCAAGGACATGAGCATGCTGGAGATCAACCCGCTCATCGTCACCAAGGACCAGCACCTCAAGTGCCTGGACGCCAAGATCTCCTTCGACGCGAACGCTCTCTACCGTCACCCCGAGGTGATGGAGCTGCGCGACCTGACGGAAGAGGACGAGAAGGAGATCGAGGCCTCCAAGTTCGACCTCGCCTATATCGCGCTGGACGGCACCATCGGCTGCATGGTCAACGGCGCCGGCCTCGCCATGGCGACGCTCGACATCATCAAGCTCTACGGCGAAGAGCCGGCGAACTTCCTCGACGTCGGCGGCGGCGCCTCCGAGGAAAAGGTGACGGCAGCCTTCAAGATCATCACCGCCGATCCGAACGTGAAGGGCATCCTCGTCAACATCTTCGGCGGCATCATGAAGTGCGACGTCATCGCCCGCGGCGTGATCGCGGCGGTGAAGACGGTCGGCCTGCAGGTTCCGCTGGTGGTGCGTCTCGAGGGCACGAACGTGGAAGAGGGCAAGCAGATCATCCGCGAATCCGGCCTCAACGTGATTCCGGCGGACGACCTCGACGACGCCGCCCAGAAGATCGTGAACGCCGTGCGCGGCGGAAAGTAAGGTTTCGAGCTGATGTCCATCCTCATCGACAAGAACACCAAGGTCATCTGCCAGGGCTTCACCGGCAAGAACGGGACCTTCCATTCCGAGCAGGCGATCGCCTATGGGACCAAGATGGTCGGCGGCACCTCGCCGGGCAAAGGCGGCTCCACGCATCTGAACCTGCCCGTCTTCGACACGGTCATGGAAGCGCGCGAGAAGACCGGCGCCGACGCGTCAGTGGTCTACGTTCCGCCGCCGGGCGCGGCGGACGCCATCTGCGAGGCCATCCAGGCCGAGATCCCGCTCATCGTCTGCATCACCGAGGGCATCCCGGTGCTCGATATGGTGCGCGTGAAGCGCGCGCTCGAAGGCGCGAAGTCGCGCCTCATCGGCCCGAACTGCCCCGGCATCGTCACGGCGGGCGAGTCGAAGATCGGCATCATGCCGGCTAACATCTTCAAGCCCGGCTCCGTCGGCATCGTGTCGCGCTCCGGCACGCTCACCTACGAGGCCGTGTTCCAGACCACCAATGAAGGCCTCGGCCAGACCACCGCGGTCGGCATCGGCGGCGACCCGGTGAAGGGCACCGAGTTCATCGAGATGCTCGACATGTTCCTTTCCGATCCCAAGACCGAGTCGATCGTCATGATCGGCGAGATCGGCGGCTCGGCCGAGGAAGAGGCGGCCGAGTTCATCGCCCGCGAGGCCAAGAAGGGCCGCAAGAAGCCGATGGTCGGCTTCATCGCCGGCCGCACGGCTCCTCCCGGACGCCGCATGGGCCATGCCGGTGCGATCATCTCCGGTGGCAAGGGCGGTGCCGAGGACAAGATTGCCGCCATGGAGGCCGCGGGCATCCGCGTGTCGCCGTCGCCCGCCCGCCTCGGCAAGACCCTGGTCGAGGTTCTCAAGGGTAAGTAACACGTCAGGCCGCCCCGGTGTCGGGGCGGCCAACCAGCTTTTGGATTGTAGATTGCCATGGCACGCCAAGACGCCAACGAAAACTTCCTGAACACCGCTTTCCTCTACGGGGCGAACGCGTCCTATATCGAGGATCTTCAGGCCCGCTATGAGAAGGATCCCGCCTCGGTCGATGCCGAGTGGCAGGCCTTCTTCGGCGCCTTGAAGGACGACAAGCAGGCTGTCGAGAAGGCGGCCAACGGCCCGTCCTGGGAGAAGCCGAACTGGCCGATCCATGCCAATGGCGAACTCGTCTCCGCGCTCGACGGCAACTGGGCTCAGATCGAGAAGATTGTCGGCGACAAGATCAAGGCGAAGGCCGAGGCCAAGGGTGCCGAGATCAGCCAGATCGACGTGCAGCAGGCGACCCGCGACTCCATTCGCGCCATCATGCTGATCCGCGCCTATCGGGTGCGCGGCCACCTGCATGCGAAGCTCGATCCGCTCGAGATCAATCCGCGTCCGAACGATCAGGAACTGCATCCGTCCCATTACGGCTTCACGGAAGCCGACTGGGACCGCAAGATCTTCCTCGACAACGTCCTCGGCCTGGAATTCGGCACGATCCGCGAGATCGTCGCCATCCTCGAGCGTACTTATTGCCAGACGCTCGGCGTCGAATTCATGCACATCTCCGATCCGGTCGAGAAGGCCTGGATTCAAGAGCGCATCGAGGGGCCGGACAAGGAGATCACCTTCACCAAGGAAGGCAAGCGCGCCATCCTCAACAAGCTCGTCGAGGCGGAAGGCTTCGAGAAGTTTCTGGATGTCCGCTACACCGGAACCAAGCGCTTCGGCCTCGACGGCGGCGAGTCGCTCATCCCGGCCCTCGAGCAGATCATTAAGCGCGGCGGCAATCTCGGCGTGAAGGAGATCGTGCTCGGCATGGCCCATCGCGGCCGCCTCAACGTGCTGACCCAGGTCATGGGCAAGCCGCACCGGGCGCTGTTCCACGAGTTCAAAGGCGGCTCCTTCGCGCCCGACGACGTGGAAGGCTCGGGCGACGTGAAGTACCATCTCGGCGCTTCCTCAGACCGCGTGTTCGATGGCAACAACGTCCACCTGTCGCTCACCGCCAATCCTTCGCATCTCGAGATCGTCGATCCCGTGGTGCTCGGCAAGGTTCGCGCCAAGCAGGACCAGCACGGCTGCTCGCCGGATAATCGCACGGCCGTGATGCCGCTCCTCATCCACGGCGATGCGGCCTTCGCCGGCCAGGGCGTTGTGGCGGAATGCTTCGGCCTCTCGGGCCTGCGCGGTCACCGCACCGGCGGTTCGATCCACTTCATCATCAACAACCAGATCGGCTTCACCACCGATCCGCGTTTCTCGCGCTCCTCGCCCTATCCGTCGGATGTGGCGAAGATGGTCGAGGCGCCGATCTTCCACGTCAACGGCGACGATCCGGAAGCCATCGTGTTCGCCGCGAAGGTCGCGGCGGAATACCGCCAGCGCTTCCAGAAGCCTGTCGTCATCGACATGTTCTGCTACCGCCGCTTCGGCCACAACGAGGGCGACGAGCCGGCCTTCACCCAGCCGCTCATGTACCGCAAGATCCGGTCGCATCCGGCGATCGTGGAACTCTACTCCAAGAAGCTCATCGCGGAAGGCATCGTCACCGAGGCCGAGGTCGAGGAGATGAAGACGAGCTGGCGCTCGAAGCTCGATGCCGAGTTCGACATCGCGGCCAATTACAAGCCCAACAAGGCTGACTGGCTCGACGGACGCTGGTCCGGCCTCAAGGCGGTGCGCGAGGATCAGGACGATCCGCGCCGCGGCCAGACCGGTGTGGCAGTCGAGACCCTGCAGCAGATCGGCAAGGCACTCACCACGATCCCGGAGGGCTTCCACGTCCACCGCACGATTCAGCGCTTCCTCGATAACCGCAAGAAGATGCTGGAGACCGGCGAAGGGATCGACTGGGCCATGGCCGAGGCCCTCGCCTTCGGCTCGCTCCTGCTCGAAGGCCACCGCGTGCGCCTCTCCGGCCAGGACGTGGAGCGCGGCACCTTCTCGCAGCGCCATTCGGTCCTCACCGACCAGGAAAACGAGGAGCGCTACACCAACCTCAACCACATCAGCGAGATTCAGGCCCGCTACGAGGTCATCAACTCGATGCTCTCGGAAGAGGCGGTGCTCGGCTTCGAGTACGGCTACACCCTCTCGGAGCCCAACGCGCTGACCCTGTGGGAAGCGCAGTTCGGCGACTTCGCCAACGGCGCGCAGGTGGTGTTCGACCAGTTCATCTCCAGTGGTGAGCGCAAGTGGCTGCGCATGTCGGGCCTCGTCTGCCTCCTGCCGCACGGCTACGAGGGTCAGGGTCCGGAGCATTCCTCCGCCCGTCTGGAGCGCTTCCTCCAGACGTGCGCCGAGGACAACATGCAGGTGGGCTATTGCTCCACACCCGCGAACTACTTCCACATCCTGCGCCGTCAGCTGAAGCGCGACTTCCGCAAGCCGCTGATCTTGATGACGCCGAAGTCCTTGCTGCGCCACAAGCGCTGCACGTCCAGCCTCGCCGACATCGCGGAAGGAACGTATTTCCACCGCGTGCTGCAGGACGACGCGCAGGGCAGCTCCGAGGGCATCAAGCTGGTGAAGGACGACAAGATCCGGCGCATGGTGATCTGCACGGGCAAGGTCTATTACGACCTGCTCGAGGAGCGCGAGAAGCGGGGCATCGACGATGTCTACCTGCTGCGCGTCGAGCAGCTCTATCCGTTCCCGGCGAAGTCGGTGGCCGCCGAACTCGCCCGCTTCAAGAAGGCCGACGTGGTGTGGTGCCAGGAAGAGCCCAAGAACATGGGCTCCTGGATGTTCGTCGAGCCTTATCTCGAGTGGGTGCTCAAGACGGCCGGCTCCAAGGTGGATCGCCCGCGCTATGTGGGCCGCCCCGCCTCCGCCGCCACCGCCACCGGCCTCATGTCCAAGCATACGACCCAATTGCAGGCCTTCCTCGACGAGGCTTTCGCGGCGTAAGAACCGCGAGAGCTCTCACCCCGTTCCAAGGGGCTCGAACGAGCCCCGCAAGACCCAAAGACGACCATGGCAACCGAAATCCGCGTACCCACCCTTGGCGAATCCGTGTCAGAGGCCACCATCGGCCGCTGGTTCAAGAAGCCCGGCGATCCCGTGAAGGCCGACGAGCCCGTGCTGGAGCTCGAGACCGACAAGGTGACGCTGGAGGTCAATGCTCCCGCGAGCGGCACGCTCGGCGACATCGTCGCCAAGGACGGTGAGACGGTGAGCCCCGGCGCGGTGCTCGGCTCCATCGTCGAAGGCGGCGCGGCAGCAGCCGCTGCGGCCCCCGCCCCGAAAGCCGAGGCTCCTAAGGCTGCTCCGGCTCCTGCTCCCACGGCTCCTGCTCCCGCACCGGCGGCTCCCGGCGCCGCGAAGGATCACGGCCCGGCGGTGGCTCGCCTCGCGGCCGAGAGCGGCGTGAGCCCGGCGGGTGTCGCCGGCACCGGCAAGGACGGCCGCGTGACCAAGGGCGACATGCTCGCGGCCATCGCCACGGGCGGCGCTGCTTCTCCCGCGCCTGCGGCTCCCGTCCAGGTCCGTGCCCCCTCCGCTCCGGTGGATGCCGAGCGCGAAGAGCGCGTGAAGATGACGAAGCTCCGTCAGACCATCGCGCGCCGCCTGAAGGACGCGCAGAACACCGCCGCCATGCTCACTACGTTCAACGACGTGGACATGAGCGCGGTCATGAACCTGCGCAGCCAGTACAAGGACGTGTTCGAGAAGAAGCACGGCACCAAGCTCGGCTTCATGGGCTTCTTCACCAAGGCCGTGATCCAGGCCCTCAAGGACATTCCGGCCGTCAACGCCGAGATCGACGGGCAGGACCTCGTCTACAAGAACTACTACCACATCGGCATCGCCGTCGGCACCGAGAAGGGCCTCGTGGTTCCGGTCGTGCGCGACGCCGATCTGCTCTCCGTCGCCGGCATCGAGAAGACCATTGCCGATTTCGGTCGCCGCGCCCGTGACGGCAAGCTCGGCATCGACGAGATGCAGGGCGGCACCTTCACCATCACCAATGGTGGCATCTACGGCTCGCTCATGTCGACGCCGATCCTCAACGCGCCGCAATCGGGCATTCTCGGCATGCACCGCATCGAGGACCGCCCGGTCGTCCGCAACGGCCAGGTCGTCGTGCGTCCGATGATGTATCTCGCGCTCTCCTACGATCACCGCATCGTCGACGGCAAGGAAGCCGTGACCTTCCTGGTGCGCGTCAAGGAAGCGCTGGAAGATCCGGCCCGCCTCGTTCTCGATCTCTAAGAATCTCCTTCCAGCGTCATGGTCGGGGCATTCCCGGCCATCCACGCCTTCAAACGCAAAGCTACAGACGTGGATGCCCGGATCATCTCCGGGCATGCCGTTAAGTGGAGACAAGCAATGTCCTACGATGTCATCGTCATCGGCACCGGCCCCGGCGGCTATGTGGCCGCCATCCGGGCCGCGCAGCTCGGCCTGAAGACCGCCGTCGTCGAGAAGCGCAAGACCCATGGCGGCACCTGCCTCAATGTGGGCTGCATTCCCTCGAAGGCCCTGCTGCACGCCTCGCACATGTTCGAGGACGCGCGCGATCATTTCGCCGGCCTCGGCATCGGCGTTTCCGCGGCGACGCTCGACCTCAAGACGATGCAGGCCTTCAAGCAGGAAGGCGTCGACGGCAACACCAAGGGCGTCGAGTTCCTGCTCAAGAAGAACAAGATCGATGCCTTCATCGGCACCGCGCGCATCGCGGCTGCCGGTCAGGTCGAGGTGATGGGCGAGGACGGCTCGAACCAGATGCTCGAGACGAAGAACATCGTCATCGCCACGGGTTCCGACGTGACGCGCCTGCCGGGCGTCGAGATCGATGAGAAGGTTGTCGTGTCCTCAACAGGTGCTCTCGAACTCGAGAGCGTGCCCAAGCACCTCGTGGTCATCGGCGCCGGCGTAATCGGCCTGGAGCTCGGCTCCGTGTGGCGCCGCCTCGGCTCGGAAGTGACGGTGGTGGAATATCTCGACCGCATCCTGCCCGGCATGGATGGCGAGGTCGCCAAGAACTTCCAGCGCATCCTCACCAAGCAGGGCTTCCAGTTCAAGCTCGGTTCCAAGGTCACCAAGGTGGAGAAGACGGCCAAGAGCGCGACGCTCACCTTCGAGCCGGCCGCTGGTGGTGCCGCTGAGACCATCGAGGCCGATGTGGTGCTCGTGGCCATCGGCCGCGTGCCCTACACTGAAGGACTCGGCCTCGATCATGTAGGCGTCCAGCTCGACAATCGCGGCCGCATCCAGACGGACGCGCATTTCTCCACCAACGTCACCGGCATCTACGCCATCGGCGACGTGATCGCCGGCCCCATGCTCGCGCACAAGGCTGAGGACGAGGGTGTTGCTGTTGCGGAAATCATCGCCGGCAAGGCGGGCCACGTGAACTACGACGTGATCCCGAGCGTGGTCTACACGTTCCCCGAGGTCGCCTCCATCGGCAAGACCGAGGAGGAGCTTAAAAGCGCGGGCGTCGCCTACAATGTCGGCAAGTTCCCCTTCACGGCCAATGGCCGCGCCAAGGTCAACCGCACCACCGACGGCTTCGTGAAGATCCTGGCCGATGCAACGACCGATAAGGTGCTGGGCGTCCACATCATCGGCCCGGAAGCCGGCAATCTCATTCACGAGGCGGCGATCACCATGGAGTTCGGCGGATCCTCGGAAGACATGGCCCGCACCTGCCACGCGCATCCGACCCTCGCGGAAGCTGTGAAGGAAGCAGCACTCGCCGTCGAAAAGCGCGCGATCCACATGTAAGATCGGCGGATGGCGAAGCTCCACTTCCTCTACTCGGTGATGAATGCAGGCAAGACCACCCATCTCCTGCAGGTTCGCTACAATTACATCGAGAACGGCGGCCACGTGCTGCTGTTCACGAGCGCGATCGACGACCGCTTCGGAATCGGCAAGGTGAAGTCGCGCCTTGGCCTCGAAGCCGATGCCATCGCCTTAAGGAAGGAAGACGCCATCGACGCCATCGTGGCGGCGGAGCATGCCAGGCGGCCGGTGACGGCGGTGCTCATCGACGAAGTCCAGTTCATGACGGCGGACCAAGTCCGCCAGCTGGCCTGGATCGTCGACGAGCTCGGCGTTCCGGTCATGGCCTACGGGCTCAAGAACAACGTCTACGGCACTTTGTTCAGCGACGCGATCGTCGCCATGATGGCACTCGCCGACGATTTCCAGGAAATCAAGCAGCTCTGCCATTGCGGCCGCAAGGCGACGATGATCCTCAAATACGACCGCAACGGCGAGGCCGTGCGCTCGGGCGAGGTGGTCGAGATCGGCGGCGAGGGCCGCTACGTCTCCGTCTGCCGTCCGCATTGGACGAAAGGCGACATCGGCCCCGCCGCGCGGCAGCTCCTGGCTCAGCCCGTGGCGGCGGAGTAGGTTCGGTCCTCATCCCCGTCTCGGGCGGCGAGCCGCACACCGCCTGACCTGATATCCTTTACCATTATCCCTAGACTTGGCGCGCCATGTCATCCCCACGCTCGCGTGTCA
>KI911965.1:507159-531340 GCA_000517005.1 Microvirga lupini | reverse complement strand
GATCATTGCTCATCTGCCGTCATCCCGGGGCTGCGGAGCAGAATCCGGGATCGCACGACGAGAATGGTGCTGTCATCCCGGCGCAGGCCGGGATCCATACCCACGACAGGGCTCCAGCCTGCGCCCCCGGCGTTGATGGATGCCCGCCTCCGTGGGAATAACAGTGTTGAGCTAACGGCGCTTTGTTCTGACGACGATCCCGGATTGTGCTGCGCAGTTCCGGGATGACACCTCGCCATTCACTTCACCCTTGCCCGTGGATGCGCTGCGTTGAAGGCATCCATCAGACGGGCGGCATCCACCTTCGTGTAGAGCTGCGTCGTCGAGAGCGAGGCGTGGCCCAGGAGCTCCTGGATGCCGCGCAGGTCGCCGCCCTTGGCGAGAAGATGGGTTGCGAAGGAATGGCGCAGGGCATGCGGCGTCGCGCTGTCGGGCAGCCCCAATGCGCCACGCAGCTCCTCGACGGCGAGCTGGATGATGCGCGGCGAAAGCGGGCCGCCCCGCGCCCCGACGAAGAGCGGCCCTTCCGGCGGGATCGCATAGGGACAGAGCTGCAGATACTCCTCCACGGCGCGCTGAATCGGCGGAATCACCGGCACGCTGCGCATCTTGCCGCCCTTGCCCGTGACCGTGATCGTGTCGATCCCATTGACCGGCGCATCGCGCCGCTGCAGCCCGAGCGCCTCGGAAATGCGCAGGCCCGCCCCGTAGAGCAGCGAGAGCACGGCGGCGTCCCGCGCCAGGATCCAGGGCTTGCGATTCTCGGACGCCCGCGTTTCCGCTTCCGTCACCGCGACGGCCGAGGAGGCGGAAAGGGGACGCGGCAGGTTCTTGTCCACCTTCGGGGTGCGAATCGCCGCGAAGGCCGAGGCCGTGCCGTGACCTTCCCGCTCCAGATGGCGGGCGAAGGAGCGCAGGGCCGCGAGCTGGCGCATGAGCGAGCGGCTTCCGACCGAATCCATCCGCCGGGCGGCCAGAAAGGCGCGGATATCCATCGGTTTCAGGCCGAGGACGCCTTTGACACTCGGCGGTTCGCCGAGATGGTTGGTCAGGAAGGCCAGGAACTGGCGCAGATCCCGTGAATAGGCCTCGACGGTCTTGGCCGAAAGCCGCCGCTCCTTGGCGAGCGAGGCGAGCCATGCCATCGCCTCGCGGCGGGTGTCATCCGCGCCGGGGAGGACGAGATCGAGGGCGTTTTGCGTGGCGCTGCTTGACATGAGTCCCATTTATGCAAGGCAGAACCATAACAGTCACAGGTTAACTCCTTATCAAATGACAAGCCGCATCGCCGATGTCCTCATCCCGCTGGCGCTGGACACGGCCTATTCCTATGCCGTGCCGGACGGCCTCGCCCTCGACGAGGGCGATGTGGTGCAGGTGCCGCTTGCCAACCGTGAGGTGGCGGGCGTCGTCTGGGGTCTGCGGGAAGGGCAGGGGGGGAATCTGAAAAAGGTGACGGGCGTCATCGAGGCGCCGAACCTGTCGCCCAAGATGCGCAAATTCCTGGACTGGATCGCCTGGTACACCCTGGCGCCCAAAGGATCCGCCCTCGCCATGGGCCTCAAGATCCCGGATCCGGACCGGCAGGAGGTGGCCCGCGTTGGCGTGAAGCTGGCCGGCGCCTTGCCGAAGCGCATGACGCCCGCGCGGCAGAAGGTGATCGAAATCGCCCAGGATGGAATCGTGCGGCTCAAGAGCGAGCTGGCGCATGCGGCGGGCGTCAGCAACGGCGTCGTCGACGGGCTGATCGACGAGGGGACTCTGGAGACGGTGGCCCTGCTGGCCGGGCCCGTTGCCGAGATGCCCGATCCGGCCTTCAATCACACGACCCTCTCCGACGGTCAGAGCGATGCGGCGGAACAGCTCGTCGCCGCCATGGGCGAGGAGCATCCGCCCGTGATCCTGCTCGAAGGCGTCACGGGATCGGGCAAGACGGAGGTCTATTTCGAGGCGGTGGCCGAGGCGGTGCGGAAAGGCCGGCAGGCCCTGATCCTCATGCCGGAAATCGCGCTGACGGCTCAGTTCCTCGACCGCTTTGCCGCCCGCTTCGGCGTCAAGCCCGCCACCTGGCATTCCGGCGTCACGGGCCGCAGGCGCGAGCGGCTTTATACGGCCATCGCGGCCGGCGAGGTGAAGGTTGTGGCGGGCGCCCGCTCGGCCCTGTTCCTGCCTTACGCGGATCTTGGCCTCATCATCGTCGATGAGGAGCACGAGACCGCCTATAAGCAGGACGACGGGGTGCATTACCACGCCCGTGACATGGCGGTGGTGCGCGGCAAGATCGAGAACGCCCCGGTGGTGCTGGCCTCCGCCACGCCGTCCATCGAGAGCCGGGTCAATGTGGAGCGCGGGCGCTACCGCCATGTGAAGCTGCCGGAGCGATTCGGCGGACGTTCCATGCCGCAGATCCGGGCCGTGGACCTGCGCAAGGAGGCCATCCCGAAGGGCTGTTGGCTCTCGCCGACCCTGGTGACGGCGGTGGAGGATACGGTCGCGCGCGGCGAGCAGGCGCTGCTCTTCCTCAATCGGCGCGGCTATGCCCCGCTCACCCTCTGCCGCGCCTGCGCCCATCGTTACGAGTGCCCGAACTGCTCCTCCTGGCTGGTTGAGCACCGTTTCCGGCGCGCCCTCGTCTGTCATCATTGCGGCCATGTGGAGCGGATTCCTCAGGCCTGCGTCGAATGCGGCAGCGTCGATTCGCTGGTGCCCTGCGGCCCCGGCGTGGAGCGGATCGCCGAGGAGGCGGCGGGGCTGTTCCCGGACAAACGCTGCATCGTGCTCTCGAGCGACTTCCCCGGCGGCACGGAGCGGCTGCGGGCGGAGCTGGCGGCCATCGCGGCGGGCGAGTTCGACATCGTCATCGGCACCCAGCTTGTCGCCAAGGGACACAACTTCCCCCTCATGACCCTGGTGGGCGTGCTCGATGCCGATATCGGTCTCACCTCAGGCGACCCGCGTGCCGCGGAGCGCACCTTCCAGATGCTCCAGCAGGTGACGGGCCGCGCCGGGCGCGGCGAGAAGCCGGGCAGGGCGCTGGTCCAGACCTGGCAGCCGGATCACCCGGTCATCGCCGCCCTCATTTCGGGCGATGCGGAGCGGTTCTACGAGGAGGAGACCCGCGTGCGCGAAATGGCGGGCCTGCCGCCTTTCGGGCGGCTCGCCTCCCTCATCGTCTCGGCCGCCGAGCGCGAGGCGGCCGAGGCTCATGCCCGCGCCATGGCCCTCGTGGCTGAACCTCCGCCCGGCGTCACGGTGCTCGGCCCCGCCGAGGCGCCGCTCGCCCTGATCCGCGGCCGCTACCGCTTCCGGCTCCTGGTCAAGACGGAGCGCGAGGTGGATCTCCAGGCCTACTTACGCAGTTGGATGGCCCGCTGCCCGAAGGTCCGGGGCAATACCCGCGTCTCCATCGACGTGGACCCGCAGAGCTTTTTGTGATCAAGCGAGAGCCCATCATCAAGACAAGGCACCATGACTAAGATCGTCCATTGCATCCGCCACGGCCAGTCCACCTTCAATGCCCATTTCGCCGAGACGGGCGAGGACCCGCTGCATTTCGATGCCCCTCTGACCGAACTCGGCCAGCGCCAGGTGGCCGATCGGGCCCAGGAGCTGCGCCAGCACCCTTATGAGCTCATCGTGACCTCGCCGCTGACCCGGGCGATCCAGACCACCATGGGCCTGTTCGGAACGCACCCGGCCTCGCCCCCGATCCTGGTCGAGTGCCTCCATCGCGAGCACCTGGAGAGCAGCTGTGATGTGGGCCGTGCTGTCTCCCAGCTGTCCCAGGACTTTCCACACCTGCATTTCGGGCATTTGGACGAGGTCTGGTGGCACAACGAAGGCGAGATGAACGAGAGAGGCTTTGTCTACGAGCCGGCCCATGTCTTCAAGGAGCGGGTCGAACGGTTCCGCTTCTGGCTCGCGGAACGGCCGGAAAAGATGATCGCCGTCGTCGGGCACGGCACCTTCTTCAGCAAGCTCACTGGACGGTTCCTCGCCAACTGCGAAGTCGCCACGCTGGAGCTTTAGGCTTTACCTTAACCGACAGCCCGGTTTTTTCCCGGCCAGACAGGGTCCAGCTCGCCTTGCGCCTCAGAAAAACCCATGCTAGTGCACCCTCGCCTGACGGGCGGATAAGGCTTTCGCTCCGGGCTCATTTCCACACCTGACGGGTTTCCCGAGCGCCTCCTCGCAGGTTGTCCCGGTCCGAGACCCGTTTAGACACGAGAGAGACGGTTACGTGGCGCAAAGCGGTTCGCAAGAAGGACCCCTCCTGTCGGGCGTAGCATTGCGCTATGCTTCGGCGCTGTTCGAACTCGCTCGGGAAGCGAATGTCGTGGATGCCGTCGCCGGCGACCTCGCCCGCTTCGATCAGCTGATCCGCGGCAGCGAAGACCTGCAGCGCCTGATCCAAAATCCCATTTTCACGGCTGAAGAGCAGTCGAACGCGATCGGAGCCATTCTCGACAAGGCCGGCATTTCGGGCCTTGCGGGCAATTTCATCCGCCTTGTCGCGTCCAAGCGCCGGCTCTTCGCGCTGCCCGACATGATCCGCGCCTTCCAGAACCTGGTGTCCGACGCAAAGGGCATCGTCCGGGCGCAGGTCATCCTGGCGGAAGCGCCGTCCGACACGGTCCTGAACGAAATCAAGGCGGCGCTGCGCGACGTCGCCAAGGCTGACGTCTCCGTCGACGTCAAAATCGACCCGAGCCTCATCGGCGGTCTCATCGTGAAGATGGGGTCCCGCATGGTGGATGCCTCGGTGCGCACCAAACTCAATTCCATTCGTCTAGCGATGAAAGAGGTCCGCTGATGGACATTCGAGCCGCTGAGATCTCCGCGATCCTCAAAGAGCAGATCAAGAACTTCGGTACCGAGGCTGAAGTCACCGAAGTCGGGCAGGTTCTGTCCGTCGGTGACGGTATTGCCCGTTGCTACGGCCTCGACAAGGTCCAGGCCGGCGAGATGGTCGAATTCGAGAGCGGCGTGCGCGGCATGGCCCTCAACCTCGAGACCGACAATGTCGGCGTCGTGGTGTTCGGCTCCGACCGTGAGATCGCCGAAGGCCAGACCGTGAAGCGCACCGGCGCCATCGTGGACGTGCCGGTCGGCAAGGGCCTGCTCGGCCGCGTCGTCGACGCGCTCGGCAATCCCATCGACGGCAAGGGCCCGATCCAGGCCACCGAGCGCCGTCGCGTGGACGTGAAGGCTCCTGGCATCATTCCGCGCAAGTCCGTGCACGAGCCGATGGCGACGGGACTCAAGTCCATCGACGCCCTGATCCCGGTCGGCCGCGGCCAGCGCGAGCTGATCATCGGCGACCGCCAGACCGGCAAGACAGCAGTCGCCCTCGACACGATCCTGAACCAGAAGCCGCTGAACCAGGGCGACGACGAGAGCCAGAAGCTCTACTGCGTCTATGTCGCCGTCGGCCAGAAGCGCTCCACGGTGGCCCAGTTCGTGAAGGTTCTCGAAGAGAACGGCGCGCTGGAGTATTCCATCATCGTCGCGGCCACCGCGTCCGATCCGGCGCCGATGCAGTTCCTGGCGCCCTTCTCCGGCTGCGCCATGGGCGAGTTCTTCCGCGACAACGGCATGCATGCAGTGATCGTGTATGACGACCTGTCCAAGCAGGCCGTCGCCTACCGTCAGATGTCGCTCCTACTCCGCCGTCCTCCGGGCCGCGAGGCTTATCCGGGCGACGTGTTCTACCTGCACTCCCGCCTGCTCGAGCGCGCCGCGAAGCTCAACGACGACAACGGCGCCGGTTCGCTGACCGCCCTGCCAGTCATCGAGACGCAGGCGAACGACGTGTCGGCCTACATTCCGACCAACGTGATCTCGATCACCGACGGCCAGATCTTCCTTGAGACGGACCTGTTCTACCAGGGCATTCGCCCGGCGGTGAACGTCGGCCTCTCGGTGTCGCGCGTGGGCTCCTCGGCCCAGACGAAGGCGATGAAGAAGGTCGCGGGCAAGATCAAGGGCGAACTGGCGCAGTACCGCGAGATGGCGGCCTTCGCCCAGTTCGGTTCCGACCTCGACGCCACGACGCAGCGCCTCCTGAACCGCGGTTCGCGACTGACCGAACTCCTGAAGCAGCCGCAGTTCTCGCCGCTGAAGATGGAAGAGCAGGTCGCCGTGATCTACGCCGGCGTGAACGGCTATCTCGATGCGCTTCCGCTCAACCGCGTGCGCGCCTTCGAGGACGGTCTGCTCTCGCTCCTGCGCAGCAAGCACGCTGACATCCTCGAATCCATCCGCGCTTCGAAGGATCTGTCGAGCGACACCGAAGCGAAGCTCAAGGACGCCGTCCAGACCTTCGCCAAGTCGTTCTCGTAAAGATCCAGCCGGGTTCCCGGAGAGGTAGGGCCGCTCGATGCCGAGCTTGAAAGACCTTCGTAACCGCATTGCCTCGGTCAAGGCGACGCAGAAGATCACCAAGGCCATGCAGATGGTGGCCGCCGCGAAGCTCCGCCGCGCGCAGACCGCGGCGGAGGCCGCGCGCCCCTATGCGGAGCGCATGGCCGTGGTGCTCGGCAACCTCGCGTCCGGCATCACTGTCGGGCCCGATACGCCGCGTCTTCTGGCCGGCACCGGTTCCGACCGCGTTCACCTGCTGATCGTCTGCACCGCCGAGCGCGGTCTGTGCGGTGCCTTCAATTCCTCGATCTCGCGTCTTGCGCGCGATCATGCCACCCGGCTGATGGCCGAAGGCAAGACGGTGAAGATCATCTGCGTCGGCAAGAAGGGCTACGACATTCTTCGTCGTCAGTTCGGCGAGCAGATCATCGAGTTCATCGACCTGCGTTCGGTCCGCCAGATCGGCTTCGAGCAGGGTGATATGATTGCCCAGAAGGTGCTCAGCCGCTTCGATGCAGGCGAGTTCGACGTGGCGACGCTGTTCTACTCGCGCTTCCGCTCGGTGATCGCCCAGATCCCGACGGCGCAGCAGATCATCCCGGCCCAGATCGAGACCACCGGAGCTTCCTCCGATGCGGTCTACGAATACGAGCCCGAGGAAGGCGAGATCCTGGCGACGCTCCTGCCGCGGAACCTGACCGTGCAGATCTTCCGCGCGCTGCTCGAGAACGCCGCTTCCGAACAGGGCGCCCGCATGAGCGCCATGGACAATGCGACCCGCAATGCGGGCGAAATGATCAAGAAGCAGACGATGACCTACAACCGGTCCCGTCAGGCGATGATCACCAAGGAACTGATCGAAATCATTTCGGGCGCCGAGGCGCTCTGACGAATCCGAGAGGAGCCTCACATGGCTAACACCGCTACTGCCGGCAACAAGGTCGGTCACATCACCCAGGTCATCGGCGCCGTCGTCGACGTGCAGTTCGAAGGCCACCTGCCGGAGATTCTCAACGCTCTCGAGACCACGAACGGCGGCAACCGCCTCGTGCTCGAAGTGGCCCAGCAGCTCGGCGAGAGCACCGTGCGCTGCATCGCCATGGACACCTCCGAGGGTCTCGTCCGCGGCCAGGAAGTCACCGACACCGGCGCGCCGATCTCGGTTCCCGTCGGCGCCGCTACGCTGGGCCGCATTATGAACGTGATCGGCGAGCCGGTGGACGAAGCCGGCCCGATCGTCGGCGAAAGCGCTCGTGCCATCCACCAGCCGGCTCCGTCCTACGCCGAGCAGGCCACCGAGGCGCAGATCCTCGTCACGGGCATCAAGGTCGTCGACCTGCTCGCTCCCTACGCCAAAGGCGGTAAGATCGGCCTCTTCGGCGGCGCCGGCGTCGGCAAGACCGTGCTCATCATGGAGCTGATCAACAACGTCGCGAAGGCGCACGGCGGCTACTCCGTGTTCGCTGGCGTCGGCGAGCGCACCCGCGAGGGCAACGACCTCTATCACGAGATGATCGAGTCCAAGGTGAACGTGGATCCGCGCGAGGCCGGTTCGGCCGCAGGCTCCAAGTGCGCCCTCGTGTACGGCCAGATGAACGAGCCTCCGGGCGCCCGCGCCCGCGTCGCGCTCACGGGTCTCACCGTCGCCGAGCACTTCCGCGATCAGGGCCAGGACGTGCTGTTCTTCGTGGACAACATCTTCCGCTTCACCCAGGCAGGCTCCGAGGTGTCGGCGCTTCTCGGCCGTATTCCTTCGGCCGTGGGTTACCAGCCGACGCTCGCCACCGACATGGGCGCCCTGCAGGAGCGCATCACCACCACCACTAAGGGCTCGATCACCTCGGTGCAGGCCATCTACGTGCCCGCCGACGACCTGACCGATCCTGCTCCGGCCACCTCCTTCGCCCACCTCGACGCCACGACCGTGCTGTCGCGTTCCATTGCCGAGAAGGGCATCTACCCGGCCGTGGACCCGCTCGACTCGACCTCGCGCATGCTCTCGGCCGCCATCGTCGGCGAGGAGCACTACAACGTCGCGCGTCAGGTCCAGCAGGTGCTGCAGCGCTACAAGGCGCTCCAGGACATCATCGCGATCCTGGGCATGGACGAGCTTTCCGAAGAGGACAAGCTCACCGTGGCCCGCGCCCGCAAGATCGAGCGCTTCCTGTCGCAGCCGTTCCACGTGGCGGAAGTGTTCACCGGCTCGCCCGGCAAGCTCGTCGCGCTTGAAGACACCATCAAGGGCTTCAAGGGTCTGGTCGAGGGTCAGTACGATCACCTCCCCGAGGCTGCCTTCTACATGGTCGGCACCATCGAGGAAGCCGTCGAGAAGGCCCAGCGCCTCGCGGCCGAAGCGGCGTAATTCGCACGAAGCATCATCCCGGAGCGTAACTGCGCGCTCCGGGATGTTCTTGTCCAAGCGTATCTCCCAAACGATTCCCGACCATTCACCGGCCTCGGGATGACGAGGAGCTCAGATGGCTACCTTCAACTTCGAACTCGTCTCTCCCGAGCGCGTGCTGTTTTCCGGCGAGGTCGACGCGGTCGTGCTGCCGGCCACCGAGGGCGACATGACGGTTCTGGCCGGCCATTCGCCGGTGATGACCACCCTCAAGACCGGGTTTCTCGTCATCACCAGCACACCCGGCAATGGACGGCGGGTCCTGGTGCGCGGCGGCTTTGCCGACGTCAATCAGAACGGCCTCACGGTTCTCGCCGAACGTGCTCTCCCTGAGGAAGAGCTGACCCAGGAAATCCTCGACCAGGAGATCCTGACGGCCGAGATGCATTACGATGCCACTAACGAACCGGCAGCCAAGCATGCCGCTGAATCAGCCATCGCGCAGTTGCGCGAAGCCAAGGTGGCGCTGAACTTCTAAGTTCCGAAACAACCCGGCCCCGAGCCGGGTTTTTCTTTGATGGATCCGACTGCGCCCCTCATTCTCACGCTACAGCTCGACGAGCGCTCCTTCGCTTTCTTCGATGCGCAAAGACGGCGCTACTTTCCGCCTAAGCAGAATTTTATCCCGGCGCATCTCACGCTGTTCCATCATCTGCCGGGCGAGCATCTCGCGGCCATCGAGCACGACATCGAAACATGTGCCTCAGCCCTGCCGCCATTCGCTCTCGACGTGACGGGCCTGCGCTCCCTCGGACGCGGCGTTGCCTACACGCTTAAAGCCACTGAACTGGCAGATATGCGTCGGCGCCTCGCCCTACGATGGAACGACTGGCTCAGGCCGCAGGACCGCCAGAACCACCAGCCGCATGTGACGATACAGAACAAGGTCGATCCCACTCAGGCCAGGGCGCTCATGAAAGAGCTGAGCGACAGCTTCCAGCCGTTTCAGGCCGAGGCTGTCGGGCTGGAACTGTGGTGGTATCGCGGCGGGCCTTGGGAGAAGGTGCGCCACTTTCAATTCTCGCGATGAATTCACCTCATTCGTCATGGCCGGGCTTGTCCCGGCCATCCCGATGCGGAGGAGTGCAGCGCTTTATCCAATCGGGATCACCGGCACAAGGCCGGTGATGACGAGAGAACCAAAGATGCGGCAGCTCACTCCCCCATGGCGATCAAATTGGCATTGCCGCCGGCCGCGGCCGTGTTGATCGTGACCGTCTGCTCGGTGGCGAAGCGCAGGAGATAGTGAGGGCCGCCGGCCTTCGGACCGGTGCCCGAAAGACCATGACCGCCGAAGGGCTGCACGCCGACGACCGCGCCGATCATGTTGCGGTTCACGTAGACATTGCCAACCGACAGGGCCTGGACGACGCGCTCCACGGTTGCATCGATACGCGAGTGGACGCCGAGCGTCAGGCCATAGCCGGTGCCCTCGATCGCCTGGATCACCTTTGGGAGACGATCCGACCTGTAGCGCACCACGTGCAGAATGGGGCCGAACACTTCCTGCGCCAGATCGTGCGGCTTGTTGAGCTCGAAGATATGTGGCGCCACATAGGTGCCCGTCGTGGGCGCCTCACCGGCATAGTGCACCTTCGCTGAAGCCTTCATCGTCTCGATATGCGCATCGAGCTTGTCCTTCGCCTCGCGGTCGATCACGGGGCCCACATGGGTCGAGATCTCACGCGGATCGGCGATCTTCAGCTCGTGGGCATTGCCGGCGATCATCTCGATCATGCGGTCCGCGACATCGTCCTGGACGCAGAGCAGGCGCAGTGCCGAGCAGCGCTGTCCGGCAGACCGGAACGCGGAGGTCACGACATCGTCCGCCACCTGTTCGGGCAGAGCCGTCGCGTCGACGATCATCGCGTTGATGCCGCCGGTCTCCGCGATCAGTGGCACGATGGCCGCATCCTTGTTGGCGAGCGTGCGGTTGATGATGCGGGCAACCTCCGTCGAGCCGGTGAAGACGACGCCTGCTACATCCCTATGCTCCACGAGACGCGCGCCGACGCGCCCGTCGCCGGGCACGAGATGGAGCGCCGCCTTCGGTACGCCTGCCTCATG
Organism: Microvirga lupini; assembly: GCA_000517005.1. Lineage (GTDB taxonomy): Bacteria > Pseudomonadota > Alphaproteobacteria > Rhizobiales > Beijerinckiaceae > Microvirga > Microvirga lupini. The sequence goes on along the minus strand of KI911965.1, from coordinate 520,509 downwards.
CAGGATGCGCACGGCGAAATCGGCGATCAGCGGCGTCTGCTCGGCGGGCTTCGCCACGACCGCATTGCCCGCCATCAGGGCGGCACTGATCTGACCGAGGAAGATGGCGAGCGGGAAGTTCCAGGGTGAGATCGCCACGAACACGCCGCGCCCGCGCAGGCGCAGCACGTTGCTCTCGCCGGTCGGCCCCGGCATCGCCTCGCCCGCGCCGAAGAGGGTGCGACCCTGAACGGCATAGTAGCGGAGGAAGTCGACGGCCTCGCGCACTTCGGAGAGCGCATCGTCGAGGGTCTTGCCGGCTTCGACCTGCAAGAGATGAAGCAGAGCACCGCGCCGTTCCTCCAGCAGATCGGCGGCGCGCTGGAGCGTCTTGGCGCGGGTGTTCGCGTCCGTCCGGCTCCAGGTCGCGAAACCAGTGCGGGCCGCAGCCATGGCGCGGTCGGCCACCTCCGGCGACGCCTCGGTGACCTGACCCGCCACGGTGCTGCCGTCGATCGGACTGACCACGGGACGGGAGGTGCCCGATGCGGCCTTGCCGTCGATCAGCGGCTCGGCTTTGAAGCTCTGCTGCGCGCCGCGCTTGATCTCGGCGAGGAGCGCATCGAGCGAGGCCCGGTGGCCGAACTCCACGCCCTTAGAATTGGCGCGCTCGGGACCATAGAGATCGCGCGGCAGGGGTAGTTTGGGATGACGCGCCTTGTCGGCCGACACGATGATGTCGGCGGGCCGCTTCAACAACGCCTGAACCGGCACATTCGGGTCGGCTGCCACCGAGACGAAGGAGGAATTCGCGCCGTTCTCCAACAGGCGGCGCACAAGATAGGCCAGAAGATCGCGATGGCCGCCCACCGGCGCATAGGCGCGGCAGGCGAGCCCCGGCCTGTCCTCCAGAAGCCGCGCATAGAGTGCCTCGCCCATGCCGTGCAGGCGCTGGAACTCGTAGCCCTCCGTGCCGCCGGCGCGCTCGATGATGGACGCGACCGTGAGCGCGTTGTGCGTGGCGAATTGCGGGTAGATGCGCGGGCGCAGGGACAGCATCTTCTCGGCGCAGGCCATGTAGTGCAGATCCGTCATCGCCTTGCGGGTGAAGACCGGGTAATCGTCGAGGCCGCGCTCCTGGGCGCGCTTCACCTCCGTGTCCCAATAAGCACCCTTCACGAGGCGCACCATGAGCTGCCGGTCGTAGCGCTCCGCCATGGCCGCGATGGCATCGATCACCGAGCCGGCGCGCTTCTGATAAGCCTGGATCGCGAGTCCGAAGCCCTTCCAGTCGGCCAGCGACGGGTCTGCCAGCACGGCTTCGATCACCTCGAGCGACAGTTCCAGCCGATCGGCCTCTTCCGCATCGACGGTGAAATTGAGATCATAGGATTTCGCCTTTTGCGCCAGTTCGATCACAAGCGGCACCAGCTCGCGCATGACGCGCTCACGGCTCGTGGCTTCGTAGCGCGGATGAAGGGCCGAGAGCTTCACCGAGATGCCAGGGCGATTCGGCAACGGCTCGTTGCCCGCGGAGCGGCCGATGGCGTTGATGGCGGAAGCATAGGACTCGAAATAGCGGCGGGCATCCTCGGCGGTGCGGGCGCCTTCGCCGAGCATGTCGAAGGAATAGCGGTAGACCCGGCCCTTCGCAGAGCCGGCGCGCTTGAGCGCCTCCTCGATGGTCTGGCCGAGCACGAAGTGGTTGCCCATCACCCGCATGGCCTGGCGGGTCGCGGTGCGTACGGCAGGCAGGCCGAGGCGCTTGGTGAGCTGGCCCAGGATGCTCTCCGGCGTCTCGCCGGGCTGAATGATGCGCGCGGTGATGCCGAGCGCCCAGGCCGATGCCGAGACGAGGAAGGCGTCGGACTTCGCCTCATGGCCGGCAAAATCGGCCTGGCCCAGCTTGTCTTCGATCAGCCGGTCGGCGGTAGCGGCATCGGGCACCCGCAGCAGGGCCTCGGCCAACACCATGAGCGCAAGGCCCTCCTTGGTGGAGAGCGCGTATTCCCGCAGCATCTCCTCGACGCCGCCCAGGCCGCCACCCTTGGCGCGGATCGCTTCGATCAGGCGGGCGGCCTGCTCGTCGACGCGCTTTTCCCGCTCCGGCGAGAGCCGCGAACTGGTGAGAAGCCGGGCCGCGATGGCCTTGTCGTCTTCCGCGAAGGGTGGGTTGAAGGACGGGGCGATGGTGGGGGCAGGGCTCATGGGAAATCCTCTGGATGTTTCCCGGAATATATGAGGCGCTCGGCCGTGTTTCGATGGCAAAATTGTCAGGATTGCCTTAGGAACGGCGGAAGAAAATTCAGAAGGCCGTGAAAATGACGGATTTGGACCGGATCGATCGCAAGATCCTCAAAGCACTTCAGACAGATGGTCGCATCGCCACCGTGGAGTTGGCCGAAAAGGTGGGTTTGTCGCCCACCTCCACCGGCGAGCGTGTGAAACGGCTGCAGCGGGAAGGGGTCATTGCCGGATACGGCGCGAGGCTCGACCCACACCGGCTCGGCCTTGGGCTTTTGGTCTTCGTGGAGGTCTCCCTGGACAAGACCACTGCGGACGTCTTCGAGAAATTCGCCGCTGCCGTGAAGCGGGCGCCCGAGGTTCTCGAATGCCACATGGTGGCGGGCGGCTTCGATTACCTGGTCAAGACCCGCGTGGCCGACATGGCCGCCTACCGCCACTTCCTCGGCGAGATCCTTCTGGCGCTCCCGGGCGTCAAAGAAACCCGCACCTATGCGGTAATGGAGGAGGTCAAGAGCGACGGGATGCTGCCGGTGTAGAGATCCATCCGGGAATGACAGTGCTTTATCCCTCCATCGTCAGCACCGGCCTCGTGCCGGTGCTGACGATGGATTGAAGTGCGACGCCTCATAGTATCGAGATGACCGGGACAAGCCCGGCCATGACGAGAATGTCATCCCCAGCACAAGGCCGGTGATGACGATCCGACAAGGTGTTTTAACCGGTAACGGTCCCTTCCTCGTCCTTCGTCTTCCAGAGGGAGAAGACGACGCCGCCGGCGATCAGGGCAAGCGTCACGCCCAGCGAGATGGTGGGGTCGAGCTTGCCCACGATCTGGTTCCAGAAGATCTTGCCGCCGATGAAGACGAGCACCAGCGCCAGGGCGTATTTCAGGTAGTGGAACCGGTGCACCATGGCGGCCAGCGCGAAGTAGAGCGCCCGCAGTCCGAGGATCGCCATGATGTTGGCCGTGTAGACTACGAAGGTGTCCGTGGTGATGGCGAAGATCGCCGGAACCGAGTCCACCGCGAAGATCAGGTCGGCGACGTTGATCACCACCAGGGCCAGGAAGAGCGGCGTCGCCCAGGTGACGATTCGGCCCGTCTTCGGATCGGGTTCGCGCACGAAGAAGTGCTGATCGTGAAGACGGTTCGTCACCCGCATGTGCCTGCGCAGGAAGCGGACGAGCGGGTTCTTCTCGATGTCGGGATCGCTCTCGGGGACGACCAGCATCTTGATGCCGGTCGCGATGAGGAAGGCGCCGAAGACATAGAGGATCCAGGCATATTCCTGCACCAGCGCTGCGCCCAATGCGATCATGATGCCGCGCAGAACGATGACGCCGATGATGCCCCACACAAGGGCACGGTACTGGTATTTTCGGGGGATCGCGAAATAGCTGAAGATCAGCGAGATCACGAAGACGTTGTCGATGGACAGGGACTTCTCGATGAAGAAGCCCGTGAAATAGGCGATGCCTGCATGGCTGCCGTCCTGGGTCACCAGGAGACCGGTCTCGAAGGACCACCAGATATAGGCGCCGAAGAGCGCCGCGATGCCGATATAGAAGGAAGACAAAAGAAGGCTCTCCTTCACGCCGAGCTCCTTGTCCTTCCTGTTCAGGACACCGAGATCGAAGACGAGGAGAAAAACGACAAGGCTCAGGAAAGCCGTCCACATCCAGACGGGCTTCCCCAGCCATTCCATGAGCAGGAATTCTGGCATAACCGGACCTATGATTGCTTCTGTTCAAGCATCGGCTCCGACATCACAGTCGTATGCTCACGTCCTGCCAGAGGGGCCCGGTCGCCGATGACGCCAACGTGGGAAGCCTCCTCACGACCGTCAAGGGTCCAGACCTTGAGAATTTCTGCTCAATTTTGCGTCAAATGCCCGCCCCAAGAGCAGGGATGCCCGGGCAAGAGACTTGACCCCGGGAGCCGATCTGATTGCATGGTCAAGAACCGGGCAGGCGGCCAAAAAGTGCGCCACGAGGCTCCAGACCATAAAAACAGAGGTGACGGTAATGTTTGCGGATCGTTCGAAGGCGAAGTGGATCAGGGGGATGCTGGCCGGCGCGGCCGTGCTTCTCGGGTCTGCGGCCGCTCAGGCTCAGACGCCGGTAAGGTTTTCCTTGGACTGGCGCTGGGAAGGCCCGGCAGCCCCCTTCGCTGTTGCGATCGACAAGGGTTACTTCAAGGCCGAGGGGCTCGATGTGACGATCGACCCGGCGGCGGGCTCTCGCGAGCCGATCTCCCGTGTCGCTTCCGGCACCTATGACGTGGGCTTCGGTGACGTGAACTCCCTCGTGCGCTTCCGCGACGAGAATCCCGGCACCGACATCAAAGCCGTGATGGTGATCTACGACCGTCCGCCTTTCGCCATCATCGGGCGCAAGAGCCGCGGCATCACCAAGGAGGTGTCGAGTCTGCAAGGAAAGAAGTTCGGCGCTCCGGCTGCCGACGGTGCCTACGCACAATGGCCGATCTTCAAGACGGTCAACAAGATCGACGATGCCACCATGAAGTTCGAGAATGTGGGCTTCCCGGTGCGTGAGCCCATGCTGGCGCAGGGTGAAGTCGATGCGGTGTTCGGCTTCTCCATGTCGTCCTACATCAACCTGAAATCCCGCGGCGTGCCGGCGGACGACATCGTCGTGCTGCTCATGAGCGATTACGGTGTCGATCTCTACGGCAACACCATCATCGTGTCGCAGAAATTCGCCCAGGAGAAGCCAGAGGCCGTGAAGGGCCTGCTGCGGGCGATCATGAAGGGCGTGCAGGATACCGTGAAGGACCCGTCGAGCGCGGTGGATTCGGTGATCAAGCGCAACGACGTGGCCAAGAAGGATGTCGAACTCGAGCGTCTCAAGATGGTGCTGGAGCAGAACATGATCACCCTCTGGGTGAAGGAGAACGGCTTCGGAGGCATCGACAAGGAGCGCTTCGCCAAAGCTCTCGACCAGATCGGCCTGACCTTCACCTACAAGAACAAGCCCGAGGTCGGTGCCGTGTTCACGGAGGAGTTCCTCCCCGCCGCCGACCAGCGCAAAGTGAACTGAGAGTTTCATGCTCTTCCTATCACCCTCCCCTTAAGGGGAAGGGTCGCGAGCATCGCGAGCGGGCTGGGGTGAGATGCGCCAACATTGGCGATTGTCGCGCTGCCACCCCACCTCGGCTTTTCGAGCCGATCCTCCCCCTCAAGGGGAGGATGAAAACACGGAGCGCCCTTTGTCTGCTTTCGTCGACATTCACGACGTCACCCACGTCTATGCGCGGGCTGAGGACGGCCTGCCGGCCGTCAGGAACCTGAACCTCAAGGTCAACGAGGGCGAGTTCGCCGCCATCGTCGGGCCATCGGGCTGTGGCAAGTCCACCCTCATGAAGCTCGCCACCGGATTGCAGTTTCCCCGTGAGGGAACCGTAATCGTCGATGGCAAGCAGGTGGGAGCTCCTGTCAAACTCGCTGGCATGGCCTTCCAGAACCCGACCATGCTGCCCTGGCGCACCACCCTCGACAACATTCTCCTGCCGCTCGAGATCGTGGAGCCGCACCGCTCGCGATTGCGCCGTCACAAGGCGGAATACGTGGCCAAGGCCGAGAGCCTGCTCGCCCAGGTGGGCCTGAAGGGGCAGGGGCACAAGTTTCCCTGGCAGCTCTCGGGCGGCATGCAGCAGCGCGCCTCCCTCTGCCGCGCACTCATTCATGAGCCGAAGCTCCTGATGCTCGATGAGCCCTTCGGCGCGCTCGACAGCTTTACCCGCGAGGAATTGTGGTGCGTGATGCGTGATCTGCATGCGGCGCAGAAGGTCACGATCATCCTCGTCACCCACGATCTGCGGGAGGCCGCCTTCCTGTCGGATCGGATCTTCTGCATGAGCGCGCGGCCGGGCCGGATCGTCGCCGAGCGGGAGGTAGAGTTCCCACGGCCGCGCGATCTCGAAATCACCTACACGCCGGAATTCTCCGCTCTCGTCCATGAACTGCGCGGCCATATCGCGCAGGCCCGCCAGGCGGCCTGAGACTCTCATGAAAACCAAGAATCAGCTCGTCCTCGCTCCCTGGGTCTTCACCATCGGCTTTTTTGCCCTGTGGGAGATCCTCTGCCATGTTCTGAAGATCTCGAGCTTCATCCTGCCGGCACCTTCCACGATCCTGCTCGCCGTGTGGGAATACCGGAACCAGCTCGCCTATCACGCCATGCACACGCTCTGGATGACGCTGGCCGGGTTTGGTCTTGCGGTCGGGTTCGGACTGCTGCTCGGCATGGTGCTCGGCTCCTCGCGGCTCATCAATGCGGGCACTTATCCGCTGCTTGTCGGGTTCAACTCGATCCCGAAGGTGGCCGTGGTGCCGATCCTCGTGTTCTGGTTCGGCGTCGGCTGGGTGCCGCCGGTGATGACAGCCTTCCTGATCTCGTTCTTTCCCATCGTGGTAAACGTCGCTACGGGCATCTCCACGGTGGAGCCGGAGATGGAAGACGTGCTGCGCGCGCTCGGCGCCTCGAAGCGCGACATCGTGTTCAAGGTCGGCGTGCCCCGCGCCATGCCGTATTTCTTCGGCTCGCTCAAAGTGGCGATCACGCTGGCTTATGTGGGTTCGGTCATCGGCGAGCAGAACGCGTCAAACGTGGGCATCGGCAACCTGCTCACCCGCGCCTCCGCCGCCTTCGAGGTGCCGCTCGTCTGGGCAGCTCTCCTGGTGCTCGCGGTGCTCGGCGTTGTCATGTACGCGATCACCGCCTATGCGGAGCGCTCCATGACCGGCTGGGCACAGCGCTCGCAGATGGCGACTTAACGCCTCAACGACAGCGGATTGTCGGAAAGCGCCGCTGCGTCGGGTTGATCGACGGCGGGCTTGCCCAGGAAGGCGTTCCAGAGCCTCTCCACGGTCTCGCGCTCCAGATCGTCCACGATGAACACGATGCGGCTGCGCCGGTCCTCGCTCGGCCAGCGCGGCAGCACGGCGGGAACATGGATCACGTGCTGGACGCCGTGAATGACGACGGGATGCTCGGGATCCTCGGCCAGAGCCACGAGTCCTTTGACGCGCAAAAGCTTCGCGCCCTGCGACGAGCGCAGGAGGTCGAGGAACATGTCGAGCGTGCCCTGTCTGATCGGCTGGTCGCTGGTGAGGCAGAAGGCGCGGATTGTCTCGTCGTGCCGGTTCACGTCATGATGATGGTGATGATCGTGATGGTGGTGATGCCCATGTTGATGAGCATGGCTTTCGCGTTCCGCCGCTTCCACGGCCTCCGTCTTCAGCCATTCGGCCACGTCGGCGATCTTGCCGTCGAGCCCGAAAAGACCGCCGGAGATGACGGCTTCGGCCGGAGCATCCGCCTCCAGAAGAGCAGCGCCGGGATTGAGCTGGTGCAGTCTCTCGCGCAGCCGGGTGAGGGTGTCCCGGTCCTGAACGAGATCGGTCTTGGTGATGACGATCCGTTCGGCAACGGCGGCCTGCTTCACGGCTTCGCGATGCGCATCCAGGGTGGCAGATCCATTGACCGCATCGACGACCGTCACCACGCCTTCGACCGCGTAACGCATGGAAAGGTAGGGGTGGTAGAGCACGGCATGGAGGATCGGCGCCGGATCGGCCAAGCCCGTGGTCTCGATGATCACGCGCTTGAACGGCAGGATGCGGTCGTTGTCGCGCTTGCGCAAAAGATCCTCGAGCGTCGCGATGAGGTCGCCGCGCACGGTGCAGCAGAGACAGCCGGCGGAGAGCAGCACCATGCCCTCGTCGACGATCTCCACCAGCAGGTGATCGAGCCCGATTTCACCGAACTCGTTCATGATCACCACCGTGTCCTGCAGCGCCGGATCCTTCAGGAGCCGGTTGAGCAGGGTCGTTTTCCCGGAACCCAGGAAGCCGGTGAGGATGGTGAGCGGCATCGGGGCGGGAGGGGTCATGATCGTCATCCTATCAATCCGCAATCGGCACCAGGGGCGCGTCCTTCAGGCGTCGTTGTTCCAGCAGAACGTTGGCAATGATGGCCGCCAGCACAAGGGTCCCGCCGGCGATCTGCAGCGGAGCCAGGGCCTCGTTCAGGATCAGGGCCGACGACAGAGCCGCCACCACCGGTTCGGCGCAGAAGATGATCCCGGCCGCTACCGCCGTGATGCGCCCAAGCGCCAGGAACTGCAGCACGAAACCGCCGATGTAGCCGGCGATTGTCATCGTGACGGCGAAAGGCGCCAGGGCCAGGATCGATGGCGGTGCCAATTGTCCCGCGGCGAGGCTGATGAGGATCGAGGTGGGCAGGATGACCAGCTGAACCCAGAACACCTTCGCCACCACGCCTGTCCTGGTGCAGCGTGCTGCAGTGAAGAACTGGATGGCCGTGGCGATGCTGGCGCCGAAGGCGAGAGCCAGGCCGCGCCAGTCGAGATCCGAAAAGGCAGGCCCCACCACCAGGCAGACGCCGATGGTCGCGGTGGCGACAATCCCGACCAGGGCTTGCGTCAGCGGTGTCTTCTCCACGAAGGGGTTCGCGAGGACGATGATGATGGGATAGGTGTAGAACACGACTGCCGCGACCGTCACTGGAATAAAGGCGACGGACGAAAGATAGCAGATGCCCTGGAGGGCGCTGGAGATGCCGAGGAGGAGCAGCTTCCCCCGTTCCTCTCGCGCCATGGCGAGCGAGTGCCGCGCGACAGCGGCCACAATACCGACCAGCACGAGCATCAGAAGAACCCGGTAGACCACAATGGCCGACCCGCTCGCTCCCGCGAAGGAAGCCATGCGCGCATAGACGATGTTGAAGCCGTAGAGGCTGGCCGAGGCGAGGGCGAAGACGAGGCCGTTGGCGGGAGAGGAGGAGCGGGTCATCAGTGCATTTCGTTTTGGGTGCTGCACCGTTCGCGCGGATCGCCTGCGAAAGCAAGGGAGCAAGCAAAACGCCCGGTCGGTGACCGGGCGTTGGAGAAGATGGATCGTCTAGAGCATAGGACCCAAAAGTGGATTTGCACATTTGGGACCCATCCGATGCTCCTTCTCTTGGCTGGCGCATCGTTGAACGCGGAAAACCGGGGCCACTTTTCGCTGACGCGGCCCTTCGGGTCCGCACGATGCGCTAGCAGATCAGTTCGCGACGGATTTGGGCTTCGCGGCGGCGTCGGCCTTTTGAGGAGCCTTTGACTTCGTGTCGGCAGGGGTCTTGGCCGCAGGCTTGGAGGTGCCGGTCACCGGCTTGACGGCGACACTGGCGCGCGGCTGCTCCTTGCCCTTCGCCTTAGCCTTCACGGGCTCCTTGTCGCCTGCCTTCTTGTCATCCGACGCCTTGGCGTTGGCTTCCTTGGAATCAGCCTCCTTGGCAGGCTTCTTCTTGGAAGCAGTGGCCTTCTTGGTCTTTGCCTTGCGGGCCTGCTCGGCCGCCTCTTCGGCTGCCGCCTGAGCGGCAAGCTCGGCCTCGGACGGAGGATTCAGCCCGATCCAGACACGCTCCGGCTGAACGGCCGCCCGGGGCCCGAGCACGGTGCGCACCGGCTTCTCGGCCGAATCCCCGGCAAAGGCCATGACCTCGGAGGAGAACAGGTTCGGGATGTTGCTGTCGGTCTCGGCGACGGCCGGCGTATCCTCTTCCTGCGGCATCGGCCCGCGACGGTCGCAGATGACGGGGCGCATGTCCGGCGGCGTGGTGTTGGCCGAGGCAGGGAGTGCGGCGAGTTCCGGATTGGTGAAGTTCACCTTGCTGCTGAAGCCGCGGTCGAACAGCTCGGCTGCCTTGATCGTGCGCTCGTTGGCCGAGGGGGCACCGAGCACGACCGTGATCAGGTGGCGGCCGTTGCGCGTGGCGCTCGCCACCACGTTGAAGCCGGCCGAGCAGATGAAGCCGGTCTTCATGCCGTCGGCGCCTGGATAGCGGCCGATGAGGCCGTTCGTATTGCGCATGATGCGTCGGCCGAACTGAACCGCCCCGATGTCGAACAGATCCTGGTACTGGGGAAACTCCAGCAGCAGCGCGCGGGCGAGGATCGCCATGTCGCGGGCCGTGGTCTGGTTGCGCTCGTCGGGCAGGCCGTGCGGATTCACGAAATGGCTGCTGACCATGCCGAGGCGTTGGGCATGGGCGTTCATCAGTTCCGCGAAGCCATCGATCGAGCCGCCGATATTCTCGGCAATGGTCGCGGCGACATCGTTCGCCGACTTCACCATCATGATCTTGAGGGCGTTGTCGAGACGGATCTCCGTGCCGGGCTTGAAGCCCATCTTGGACGGGGGCAGGCCGGCGGCGCCTTCGGAGACGGTGAGAAGCGTCTCCATGCTCATCTGGCCCGAGCGCACCTTGTCGAGGGCCACATAGGCCGTCATCAGCTTGGTGATCGAGGCCGGAAACCAAGGGTCTGTCGCACGCTCCGCATGCAGGACGCGGCCGGATTCGAGCTCAACGACAAGAGCAGGGCCGCCGGCGGCCAGAGCCGACCCGCTCATGAGAGCGGCAAGGGCAAAGGCTGTCACGCGGAGGGCTCGGCTAACGTTCATGCGGAACGACTCCTTGGCTTCGTTCAACGATAGGAGAGGATCTCGATTAAGCCCCGCCTGTCAGCTGGGCCATTTTTAGTCCCAAACCTTGGCCTTGGCTAGGTTGGGCGAATTTTTGCTTGTTTGTACCGCCGTTCTTAACGAAATCCGTGGCAAGAGAGTGGCAAGAGCGGCGCGGTTTGAAGATCGATATGACAACATCCCTTCTCTGGATCCCGGTGACATTGGCCGCCGCAGCCGCGCAGACCGGCCGCAACGCGACACAGCGGCGCCTGACGGAAACCATCGGAACCGTAGGGGCGACCCAGGTCCGTTTCCTCTACGGCTTCCCCTTCGCGCTCCTGGCTCTGGTCGTGATGAACCTTGTGACCGGAGAGGTTGTTCCAGGGCCCAGCGCAACCTTTTTGGCCTATGTTCTCACCGGCGCCGTCACTCAGATCCTCGCCACAGCCCTCATGCTCGCGGCCATGCGGGAGCGCGCCTTCTCGGTGGTCACGGCCTATACCAAGACCGAACCGGTCCAGGTGGCCCTGTTTGGGCTGGTGCTGCTGGGGGACCATCTGACGCCGGCCATGGGGCTGGCCATCGCAGTGGCGACGTCAGGGGTTCTGCTCATGTCCGTGAAGCCGGGCACGGGCCTCGCCTCGTCGGGCCTGAAGCCCGTCCTCTTCGGCCTCGCTTCGGGGGCTTTCTTCGCCCTGGCGGCCATCGGCTTTCGCGGCGCCATCCTGTCGCTCGATGGGGGCTCGCCCCTGATCCGGGCCTCCACGACCCTGGTCTGGGGCTTGGGCCTGCAGACGACCATTCTTCTCGTCTGGCTCTGGCTTTTCGACCGCAGGGCCCTGATGGCGAGCTTCAAAGCGTGGCGCCCCTCGCTGGGGGCAGGCTTTCTCGGGGCGCTTGCGTCCCAGTTCTGGTTCATCGGTTTCGCGCTCACGACAGCCGCGAATGTGCGAACCCTCGCCCTCGTCGAGGTCCTGATGGCGCAGGCGGTGTCTCATCGCTTCCTGGCGCAGACGACATCCAGGCGGGAATTGGCCGGTATGCTTCTGATCCTCGCGGGCGTCGGCCTGCTTCTCCTGGCGCAAGGTTAGCTTGTCGCTGCGGCACTCACATGATATCGAACAACGTTACATTTATGAATGAACGTGTTCGGACCCGCTTTTCATGACCGATGCCGCTGCTCCTCAAATGGTTCAACCCGCTTATCGCGTCCTCCAGGTCGGCGATCCGGTTCCCTGGTTCAAGCAGAATTCGACCAGCAATCCGCAGTACAGCTTCGATACGGCTGCCGGGCGTTACGTCGTCCTGTGCTTTTACGGCACCGGATCGGACGAGGTCGGACGCGCGACCCTGGCGTTGTTTCAGGAGGAGCACCGTGATCTGTTCGACGATGACAAGATTGCGCTGTTCGGCGTGAGCGTCGACCCCTCGGACGAGCCGGGGCGGCGGGCAAAGCAGATCCTCCCCGGCATCCGCCATTTCTGGGACTTCGACGGCGCTGTTGGACGCCTCTATGGAGCGCTCCCGCGCAACGCATCGCCGGGCCAGTCGGAGATTCCGATCCGCCGCTTCTGGATGGTGCTCAATCCGACCTTGCGGGTGCGCGCCATCTTTCCGTTTGAGCAGGATGGCAGCGACCGGGGGAAGGTGATGGCTTACCTGCGCGCCCTGCCGCCGGTGAGCCAGTTTGCTGGTTTCGAGATCCCGGCTCCCGTGCTCGTCATTCCGGACGTGTTCGAGCCCGAATTCTGCCGGCACCTGATCGGTCTTTATGAACAGCATGGCGGCGAGGAATCGGGCTTCATGCGCGAGGTCGACGGCAAGACCGTCGCCGCCCACGATCCCAACCACAAAAGGCGCAAGGACTACACGGTTGAAGATCCGAACCTGATCCGGCAGGTGCAGCATCGCATCATCCGCCGCATCAACCCAGAGATCGAGCGGGTGCATTTCTTCAAACCCTCGCGCATGGAGAGCTACATCGTCTCCTGCTATGCGGCGGAGGATGGCGGACATTTCCGTGCGCACCGGGACAACACGACGAGCGGCACGGCCCATCGCCGCTTCGCGGTCTCCATCAATCTCAACACGGATTTCGAGGGCGGCGAAGTCAGCTTCCCGGAATACGGGCCGCGCAGCTACAAGGCTCCGGCCGGCGGTGCCGTGGTATTCTCGTGTCTGCTTCTCCACGCGGTGTCGCGTGTCACGAAAGGCCGCCGCTTCGCCTTCCTGCCCTTCCTCTATGACGAGGAAGCCGCCAAGATCCGCGAGGCGAACAACGCCCATCTCGGCGAAGGTGTGGGCGCCTACAAGGCTTGAGTATTGTCGTTTAGTGAGAGGGCGAGCGGCAGGACGGTGTCTCGCGTGAGCGGGGCGAGCTGGAGCTCGCCCGTTTGGCGCGGATCGACCCAGGCGAGTTCCTCGATCTCGGCCTGAGTGGCGATGTCTCCCACGAGACTGACCGCATAGATTGCGGCCTGCACCCATTGTCCAGGCTCGTTCGCCGCCGGAGCCTCGAAGATACCGAGTTTCTTCGCGGTTCCCGGAACGATGCTGCAGCCGAGCTCCTCTCGGATCTCTCGCGAGAGAGATGCCAGATCGCTCTCGTCCGGCTCGCGCCTGCCGCCCGGCTGC
>KI911965.1:505366-507059 GCA_000517005.1 Microvirga lupini | reverse complement strand
TCCGTGCCGCGCTTACGCACGAGCAGGACATGGCCACGCTCATTGCGGATGAGAGCGGTGACGATCTCGATCACCGCTCGCCCGCCCTGATCCATTTGTCGACCTTCGGCGGCTCATAGGCGCGAACAGCCTCGATCAGACCGGCAGGCTCGCTCTCGACGATCAGCATCGAGCGGTGGATCGGCTTCACGAAACCGCGTACGACCACGTCGTCCAGGAAATCCGTGAGCTTGTCGTAGAAGCCGCCGGCATTCAGGAGCGCACAGGGCTTGCGATGGTAGCCGAGCTGCGCCCAGGTCCAGACCTCGAACAGTTCCTCGAACGTGCCCAGCCCGCCGGGCAGGGCGATGAAGCCGTCCGCGAGTTCCACCATCAGCGCCTTGCGCTCGTGCATCGAGCCTACCACCCGAAGGTCGCTCAATCCGCGATGGGCGATCTCCTTGTCCACCAGCGCCTGCGGCATCACGCCGATCACATGGCCGCCTTTAGCGAGCGCCGCATCGGCGACCGCTCCCATGAGGCCGACGGAGGCGCCGCCGTAGACCAGATCGATCCCCTGGGCTGCCATGGTCTCGCCGAGCGACCGTGCCGTCGCGAGATAAACGGGATCCTGGCCGCTGCTGGACCCGCAGAAGACACACAGGCGCATGGGATTTTCCTTCGTGATTCGCGTCATGCATCGATGAACGACAGGACGAGGCCAAGCTCAAGGCCGTATTCGAATGGCGCATCTGACATGCGTTCATGCGGCTTGATGAAAGCCCGAAAGAGGGCCACCTTGTCATCCAAAGATACAATCCACGAGGAGACATCCATGACTGCCTGCATCGTCGGCTGGGCCCATACTCCCTTCGGCAAGCTCGACGCCGAGACCGTCGAGAGCCTGATCGTCCGCGTCGCCAACGAGGCGCTGGATCACGCGGGCCTTGGGCCTGAGGACATCGACGAGGTGGTCCTCGGCCATTTCAACGGCGGCTTCTCCGCTCAGGATTTCACCGCCTCCCTGGTCTTCCAGGCCAATGACAAGTTCCGCTTCAAGCCGGCGACCCGCGTCGAGAATGCCTGCGCGACGGGATCGGCCGCCGTGCATCAGGCGATCAAGACCATCGAGGCCAAGCGCGCCAAGACCGTGCTGGTGGTCGGCGTCGAGCAGATGACGAAGACGCCGGGGCCTGAGATCGGCAACATTCTTCTCAAGGCCTCCTATCTGCCCGAGGACGGTGGCACGCCGGGCGGGTTCGCCGGCGTGTTCGGCAAGATCGCGGGCACCTACTTCCAGCGCCATGGCGATCAGTCCGATGCGCTGGCGATGATCGCCGCCAAGAACCACAAGAACGGCGTCGACAATCCTTACGCGCAGATGCGCAAGGATCTGGGCTTCGAGTTCTGCCGCGCCGAGAGCGAGAAGAACCCCTACGTCGCAGGTCCCCTGAAGCGCACCGATTGCTCGCTCGTCTCCGATGGCGCCGCCGCGCTGGTCCTTGCCGATACCGAAACGGCGCTTCGGATGAAGCGCGCGGTCGCCTTCCGGGCCACCGCCCATGCGCAGGATTTCCTGCCCATGTCGAAGCGCGACATCATCCAGTTCGAGGGCTGCGCGGAAGCCTGGCGGCACGCCCTGTCCCAGGCCGGCATTCAGCTCAACGATCTCTCCTTCGTGGAGACCCATGACTGCTTCACCATAGCGGAGCTC
>KI911965.1:484678-505266 GCA_000517005.1 Microvirga lupini | reverse complement strand
CCGCCATGCAGCTCTGCGAGGAGGCTGGCGGCATCCAGGTGAAGAACCCGGTCCTCGGCGGAATCTTCAACATGGGCGGCGCCGCGGTGGCGAACTATGTGAGCGTGCTCGGCGGATCAAGTGACCAAGTGCACTGTCATCCCCGGCGGATTGTAGGTAGGGAATGACACCCTCCGCGTCATCACCGGCCTTGTGCCGGTGATCCCGATCATGTGGAGCGCTGCGCTTTTCCTGATCGGGATGACCGGGAAAGCCTGGCCATGACGCCATAAGCAGGGTCGCCCTCTATTCCCCCGGCGCCTTGGCCTGAATGGCCAGGGCGTGCAGGCCCCTGTCGAAGGCGCCTTTCAGAATGCTGTTGACGAGGCGGTGACGCTCGACCCGGCTCTTGCCGGAGAAGGCTTCCGACACGATATAAACCTGGAAATGAGTTTCTCCGCCTTCCCGCCATCCGGCATGGCCGTGATGCTTTTCTGATTCGTCGATAACGGTCAGTTCGGTCGGCTGCAGGCTCTCCTGCAAAATTTGTGTGATCCAGTGCTGAAGGGTCATGCTGTTTTGTAAAACCTTTTTGAACGGGTCTGCGGCGAAAAGCGTTCAGGCCTTGGCGCAAGGCCCCAAGCCACTCATAATCACTGAATCATGGATCTCAACTCGCCTCTTTTCGACCGCATCCGGATCAAGCCTTCCTGCGAGGAGCCGCAGGAGGCCAAGGGGCCCGTGTGCGAGCATCCTTCCTGCAAGGCGGCAGGAGAGTACCGTGCGCCTAAGGGGCGGGACCGGGAGGGCCAGTACTGGCGCTTCTGCCTCCAGCACGTGCGCGAATACAACGCCTCGTACAATTATTTCGCCGGCATGTCGGATTCTGCCGTTGCCGCCTTCCAGAAGGACTCCGTCATCGGCCATCGCCCGACCTGGACCATGGGCATGAACGCTTCCGGCCAAGGCGAGGAGCGGACCGCCAAGGCCGAACCGCGGGATTGGGGCTATTTCGACCCCCTCGGGATCCTCAAGGGCGAGGATTTCACCCAGGCCCGGACCAGTCGGGCCCGGCCCGAGCCGAAGCGTCCGCGCTATACGGGGGCGGTGCGCCGGGCCCTGGACATCCTCGGTCTCGACGACACCGCCGACGGGCCGGCCATCAAGGCCCAGTACAAGGCCCTGGTGAAGCGGTTCCACCCCGACGCCAATGGGGGCGACCGCTCTTTCGAGGAGCGCCTGCGCGACATCATCAAGGCGCACGACGTCCTCAAGAGCGCCGGCCTGTGCTGAAACGGCATCCTTTTAGGCAAGGCAGCTAGGCGCATTAGGAAATTGCGCCGTTCCGTCATGGGGGTTAAGAAGCCCATGACATTTTCGAGACACACTTCAAAGACCGAGAGGCCCCTATGACGGCACATACCGAGACAGCAACCCTTCTGCCTGACATGAAGGTGTCCGTGCGACAGGTCTTCGGCATCGACTCGGATCTGGAAGTCCCGGCCTTTTCGCAAGCCGAGCAGCATGTGCCCGATCTCGATCCCGACTACCTCTTCGACCGGGATACGACCCTCGCCATTCTCGCTGGCTTCGCGCGCAACCGCCGCGTCATGATCACGGGCTATCACGGCACCGGCAAGTCGACCCATATCGAGCAGGTCGCCGCCCGCCTCAACTGGCCCTGCGTGCGCGTGAACCTGGACAGCCACGTGTCGCGTATCGACCTCGTCGGCAAGGACGCCATCGTGCTGCAGGAGGGCAAGCAGGTCACGGCCTTCCAGGACGGCATCCTGCCCTGGGCCCTGCAGAACAACGTCGCCCTCGTGTTCGACGAGTACGATGCCGGCCGCCCGGACGTGATGTTCGTGATCCAGCGCGTGCTGGAGCAGTCAGGCAAGCTCACCCTGCTCGACCAGAAGCGCGTGATCCGGCCCCATCCGGCCTTCCGCCTCTTCGCCACCGCCAACACGGTGGGCTTGGGCGACACCTCGGGCCTCTATCACGGCACGCAGCAGATCAACCAGGGTCAGATGGACCGCTGGTCCATCGTCACGACGCTCAACTACCTGCCGCACGACAAGGAGGTGGACATCGTCCTCTCCAAGGCGAAGCACTACCAGGAAAGCTCGGAGGGCCGCGAAATCGTCAACAAGATGGTGCGCGTGGCAGATCTCACCCGCTCAGCCTTCATGAACGGCGATCTCTCGACCGTCATGAGCCCGCGCACGGTGATCACCTGGGCCGAGAACGCCGAGATCTTCGGCGATACGGGCTTCGCCTTCCGCGTCACCTTCCTCAACAAGTGTGACGAGCTCGAGCGTACTCTCGTGGCCGAGTTCTACCAGCGTTCCTTCGGCAAGGAGCTGCCGGAGAGCGCCGTGAACATGGTGCTGTCGTAAAGCTAACCCTGTCATTCCGGGCGGCGGCGCAGCCGAGCCCGGAATCCATAACCGCTAACGCGGAAGGGCTGGAACACAGCCTGTGTTTATGGATCCCCGCCTTCGCGGGGATGACAAAGGCGGGAATGACAGGAGAGGTGAGATGTCCATCTCGAACCGCAAGCCAGGTGACAAGAAGGAAGCGCCGGCGGAGCCGCTGAAGCGCTCCATTGCGGGCACCATGAAGGCGATTGCCCGTAAACCCGATCTCGAGGTCGCCTTCGCGTCCGACCGCCCGGTGCTCATGGGCCAGGACAAGGCTCGTCTGCCGGAGCCGCCGCGGCGGCTGACCTCTCAGGATGTGGCGGTGCTGCGCGGCAATGCCGATGCCATGGCGCTGCGGCTGGCCTGCCACGACACCACCCTGCACCGCAAGCTCGCCCCCGAGGGTCAGGCCGCCCGCGTCGTGTTCGATGCGGTCGAGCAGGCGCGCGTGGAATCCATCGGCTCCCGGCGCATGGCCGGGATCTCCTCCAACATTTCGGCCATGCTGGAGGACCGCTACCATCGCGGCGGCAAATACGAGGACATCACCGACCGCGCCGATGCGCCCCTGGAGGATGCGCTCGCTCTTATGGTGCGCGAACGCCTGACCGGCGCGAAGCCGCCGGCATCGGCGGCCAAGATCGTCGATCTCTGGCGCGATTTCATCGAGGACCGCGCCGGGCGCGACCTCGATGGCCTGCTCAAGAACATCGAGAATCAGCGCAGCTTCGCCCGCTCCATCCGCGACCTGCTCTCCTCGCTCGACATGGCCGACGAAGCGGCTCTCGATTCCGAGGACGAGGAGAACGAGGACGAGAACGAATCCGAGGAGCAGGAGAGCCAAGGCGAGGGCGAATCCGAGCAGGAAAGCCAAGGCGACCGCGCCGAGGTGGAAATCAGCGAGGATTCGAGCGACGAGATGGAGGATGGCGCGACGGAAGAGGCCGATGGCCCGTCCGGCGAGCTGCCCGAGGAATCCGAGGAAGCGGATTCGGAGGATGCCGGCGAATCCTGGCGTCCGCCCTCGCGCTCCAACGAGGCGCGCGGCCCCGACTACAAGGCCTATACCCAGAAATTCGACGAGATCATCCATGCGGAGGATCTCTGCGATGCGGACGAGCTGACGCGCCTTCGTGCCTATCTCGACAAGCAGCTCGCCCATCTGCAGGGCGTGGTCGGGCGTCTGGCCAATCGCCTCCAACGCCGCCTGATGGCACAGCAGAACCGGGCCTGGGAATTCGATCTCGAAGAGGGAACGCTCGACCCCGCGCGCCTGCCGCGCATCGTCATGGATCCGTTCCAGCCCCTGAGCTTCAAGCAGGAGCAGGACACCAATTTCCGCGACACGGTGGTGACGCTGCTCCTCGACAATTCCGGCTCCATGCGCGGGCGCCCGATCACGGTGGCGGCCACCTGCGCGGACATTCTCGCCCGCACGCTGGAGCGCTGCGGCGTGAAGGTGGAAATCCTCGGCTTCACCACCCGCGCCTGGAAGGGCGGGCAGGCGCGCGAGACATGGCTGCAGAATGGCAAGCCGGCCAATCCCGGCCGCCTGAACGATCTTCGCCACATCATCTACAAATCGGCGGACGCGCCCTGGCGGCGTGCACGCAAGAATCTGGGCCTGATGATGCGTGAGGGCCTGCTGAAGGAGAATATCGACGGCGAGGCTCTCGACTGGGCGCACAAGCGCCTGCTCGGCCGACCCGAACAGCGGCGCATCCTAATGGTGATCTCGGACGGCGCGCCGGTCGACGACTCGACGCTCTCGGTCAATCCCGGCAACTATCTCGAGCGGCATCTGCGCTTCGTCATCGAGGAGATCGAGACCCGCTCTCCCGTGGAGCTCATCGCCATCGGCATCGGCCACGACGTGACGCGCTATTATCGCCGCGCCGTGACCATCGTCGATGCGGAGGAACTGGGCGGGGTCATGACCGAGAAGCTCGCGGAGCTGTTCGAGGAGAACGCGGCACCGCCGTCCCATGGCGCTCCCCGCCGCAGAGCCGTCGCTTGAGGCTCACCCGGCGCAATTTTCTGATCGGCGGCGGAGCCACCGCCGCGACCCTGGCCTGCACGGGCGTTGCCCTGGCGCAGCGCCCGCAGGCCTTCAGGGGCGCAACCTCCATCGAGGTGGAGGCGCAGCCGATCAGTCGCCTCTCGACCACCGATCCGGATCGCAGCCGCTTCGGCGCCCTGATGTTCCGTTCCGGGATCGATCTGCGTTCGCGGGTCTCGGCCTTCGGCGGCTTTTCCGGTCTGTGGCGCTCAGCCAACGGCCAGGACATCATCGCTTTGGCCGACAACGCGCAACTGCTGAAAGCCCGTGTCGAGACAGCGGATGGACGGCTCTCAGGTCTCGGCAGCCCGGTGCTGTCTCCTCTGATCCTGAGCAACGGCGTCCCAATGAGGCGCTCGCGCTATTACGACACCGAGAGCTTTGCGCTTGCAGGCAATGCCGCCTTCGTGGGCGTTGAGCGCAACCATGCGGTGATCCGGTTCGAGCGCACTGGCGCGGGAAGCGTCATCCGCGGCGTTCCCATTCCCGTGCCGAAGGAGCTGAGAGATCTACCCGGCAATGGCGGCCTTGAAGCCCTCGGGATTGCGCCCCAACGCTCGCCCTTGAACGGTGCTCTCGTCGGGATTGCGGAAGGCGGCAGCGGCTTCATCCTCACAGGCCCGCGGCAGGTTGCTTTCCAGATCGTTCTCTCCGGGGGCTTTGACGTCACCGATCTCGCTTTCCTGCCCGACGGCGACGCCGTGATCCTGGAGCGCCGCTTCTCGCTCTTCGGCGGTTTCGGCTGTCGCCTTCGCCGCATCGAGGCGAGCGCGCTTAAGTCCGGAGCCCGCGTCGATGGCGAGACGCTCTACGAGAGTGAAGCCTCGCATCAGATCGACAACATGGAAGGCTTGGCTATCCATCGGGAAGGTCGCGATGCCGTTCTGTCCTGATCTCCGACAACAACTTCAGCTCCCTGCAAAGAACCCTGTTGCTCGAATTCTCACTTCCGGGCTGAGCCACTGGCAACAATGCCTTCCGGAAGGGCATTCGCCTTTTTTCTCATCATTCTTTGCCTGCCTCTATCCCTTCGTCTCGCTTGAAGCCCTAGGTTTTAGGCAACTAAGCTCCTCGTATGCGGGCCCGATGCCAATCTTTGCGCCGGGTGTCCGCCTGACGAGGCTTTAAGGAGATCCGGTGGCGGCACAGGCGATCTTCGATGAGATGAGCGGCCATGACGGCCAAAGCAGGGACGCGTACCGCATCCTCCAGGACTGGCTGAAATCGGCCCAGCCGCAATTGCTGGAACACCGCCGCGAGGAGGCGGAGCTCTTCTTCCGCCGGGTCGGCATCACCTTCGCGGTCTATGGCAATACGGAAGCCGAAGAGCGGCTGATCCCCTTCGATATCATCCCGCGCATCCTCTCGGATCAGGAATGGACCCGCCTCGCGCGCGGTCTCGAACAGCGGGTCAAGGCGCTCAATCTATTCCTTAAGGACATCTATGGGGCGCGTGAGATCCTGCGCGCCGGGATCGTCCCGCCGGAACTGGTCTATCTCAATCCCTATTACCGCCCGCAGATGCACGGATTGTCCTTGAACAGCGACATCTATGTGCAGGTGGCGGGGATCGACATCGTCCGGGTCGACGACCAGGATTTCTACGTGCTCGAGGACAATCTGCGCACGCCCTCCGGCGTCTCCTACATGCTGGAGAACCGGGAAGTCATGATGCGGCTCTTCCCCGAACTCGTGGGAATGCAGCGCATCCGGCCCATTGAGAACTATGTCGACGAGCTTCTGGGCACCCTCAAATCCGTCGCGCCGGCGTCGAGCCCTTGGGACCCGACCGTCGTTCTCCTGACTCCCGGCTCTCTCAACTCCGCCTATTACGAGCACAGCTTCCTCGCCGACCGCATGGGCGTGGAACTGGTTGAAGGGCGCGACCTCTTCGTACGCGACGAGACGGTCTATATGCGCACGACTGAGGGGCCGAAGCGCGTTGACGTGATCTACAGCCGCATCGACGACGACTTCCTCGACCCATTGGTCTTCCGCCCGGATTCCGCTCTCGGCGTGCCGGGGCTGATCGCCGCCTATCGTGCCGCCAACGTCGCCATCGCCAATGCTCCCGGAACGGGCGTGGCAGACGACAAGGCCATGTACTCTTACGTGCCCGATATCGTGCGCTTCTACATGGGCGAGGAGCCGATCCTGAAGAACGTGCCGACCTGGCGCTGCCGAGAGCAGGAGGCACTCTCCTACGTGCTCGACAACCTGCACGAGCTCGTCGTGAAGGAGGTCAACGGATCCGGCGGTTACGGCATGCTGGTGGGACCGCATGCAACGGTGGAAGCGAGCGAGCATTTCAAGGCTCGCATTCTGGCCAACCCCGACAATTACATCGCCCAGCCGACATTGGCCCTCTCGACGAGCCCGATCTTTACGGAGAAGGGGCTGGCACCCCGGCACGTGGATCTGCGCCCCTTCGTGCTGACCGGCCGCGATGGCGTCAGGCTCGTGCCGGGCGGACTTACCCGCGTGGCGCTGACGGAAGGCTCGCTGGTGGTCAATTCGAGCCAGGGCGGCGGGACCAAGGACACCTGGGTGTTGAGTGAATGAGCGGGAGCGTTTCGCGTGCTGAGTCGTGATGCCGACCGCCTCTATTGGCTCTCCCGTTATGTGGAGCGGGCCGAGAACACGGCGCGCATTCTCGATGTCGCCTATCGCATGGCGTCGATGCCGATCTCCTATAACGGCGTTGAGACCAATGAATGGGAATCGGCCCTGATCACCGCCGGCGGCGTCGATCAGTTCCGTGCCGTCTATGGGGATGCCACCCCTGAGAACGTGATCGAGTTCCTGGCCTTTTCCGAGGCCAACCCATCGAGCATCCAGAACTGCTTCGACACGGCCCGGCAGAATGCCCGCTCCGTGCGCTCGGCGCTTACCTCCGAGATGTGGGAGGCGATCAATTCCGCCTGGCTGGACTTACGCCGCTACCGATCGAAGAAGATCAATGTCGAGGACTTGCCGCGTTTCCTGAACCTCGTGAAGGAGGCCTCGCTCCGCTACGACGGGTCCGCCATGCGCACCATGCTGCGCAACGATGCCTATTGGTTCTCGCGCCTCGGCGTCTATATCGAGCGCGCCGACAACACGGCACGGGTGCTGGACGTGAAGTATCACGTGCTCCTGCCGCAGGACGCGGCGGTGGGCGGCGGCATCGATTATTACCAATGGGCCGCCATCCTCCGCTCGGTCTCGGCACTGGTGAGCTATCAATGGGTCTATCACCAGAACCTGAGGCCCTGGCTCGTGGCCGATCTCCTGATCCTGCGTGAGGAGATGCCGCGTTCGCTGGCCGCCTGCTATGCGTTCCTGTCCCGTCACCTCGACGACATTTCCCACCGTTACGGAACGTCAGGTCCGGCGCAGCGTCAGGCGAGGGCGACCCACGCGCGGCTCGCGAACCAGAATATCGAGGAGATCTTCCAGCAGGGGCTGCACGAATTCCTGCAGGACTTCCTCGCCGAGAACAACCGGCTCGGTCTCGCCATCACGAACCAGTACCTGTGCTGACCCATGCGCATCCGCATCACCCACGAGACTGTCTATCACTACAGCGAGCCCGCCAAGTCGGCGATCCAGCTCCTGCGCCTCACGCCGCGCGGCTGCGACAGTCAGACGGTCCTGTCCTGGAATATCGACATGGACGGCGATGCCCGTCTGATGCGCCGGGAGGACTGGTACGGCAACATTATCCATAGCTTGTCGGTGACGGGTCCCGTGAGCCAGATCACCCTGCATGTGGCCGGCGAAGTGGAGACCACGGACACGGCTGGCATCATCAGGGGAGGGGTCGAACGCTTCCCGGAGATCTTCTACCTGCGGGAGACGCCGTTGACCCGGCCGGATGCCGCCATTCGGGAATTTGCGGAACTCACGGCAGGCCGTTTCACCAATCCGCTCGACCAGGCTCATGCGCTCCTGAACGCGATCCCGGAGCGCCTGCGCTTCGACACGGAAGCCACCAGCGCCACGACCACGGGCGCGGATTCCTTTGCGGCAGGCCACGGGGTCTGTCAGGATTTCACCCATATCTTCTTAGGCGCAGCACGCTCCCTCAAGATTCCGGCTCGCTATGTATCCGGCTATCTGCACAAACTAGGCGAGACTGAGCAGGAGGCGGGACACGCCTGGGCCGAGGCCTATCTCCCGGATCTCGGCTGGGTGAGTTTCGACCCGGCCAATGCTGTTTCCGCTACGGAACATTACGTCCGATTGGCCATCGGGCTCGATTATCTTGATGCAGCCCCGGTTCGAGGAAGCTATTACGGGATCACCCGTGAAGCGCTCGACGTTCGTTTGAGGATAGAAAGCGCCCGTCAAGCACAGGCGTAAGAATGGCCTCGACACCGCAGCAACTCGACCAGAAGGCCCCTGGAGGAGCCCCCATGACGTATTGTGTCGGCATCCTCGTGCGGGATGGTCTCGTCATGATCGCCGACACGCGCACCAATGCCGGTGTCGACAACATCGCGACCTTCCGCAAGCTCCACCTGTTCGAGAAGCCCGGCGAGCGCGTTATTACGCTGGCGACCGCCGGCAATCTATCGGCCAGCCAGTCCGTCCTGTCCCTGCTGACCGAGGGACTCGAGAATCCCGAAACCGGTGCGGTCGAGACGCTTCTGACCGTGCCCAGCATGTTCAAGGCGGCCCAACTCGTCGGCCGCGCCATCCGCCATGTCTATGAAATGGACGGGGTCGAGATCGAAAAGCGCCAGATGACCTTCGACGTCACCATGCTGCTCGGAGGACAGATCGGGCCATCGCAGATGCGGCTCTATCAGGTCTATTCGGCCGGCAATGCCATCGAGGCCACCATCGATACGCCCTTCCTGCAGATCGGCGAGCCCAAATACGGCAAGCCGATCCTCGACCGGGCGATCTCCCACGGCACCAGCCTTGTGGAGGCCCTGAAGCTCGGCCTCATCTCCATGGATTCGACCCTGAAATCCAATCTAGGCGTCGGCCTGCCGATCGACATCGTCGTGGCCAAGCGCGATGCCCTGAAGGCCGGGATCACTTACCGGATCCAGGAGGACGAGCCCTATTTCCGCGACCTGCGCGAGCGCTGGTCGGCAGCTCTGCGCGCGGCGCATCAGGCGATCCCGCATCCTCCTTATGTGGAGAATGCGCTCTGAGAAGAGTGAAGAGGCGACTGCCCGATCAGGCGGTCCGCTGCAGCCTCGGGCGCATCAGGGTCAGGATCGCGCCGTAAGGGGCAATCGAAATCGCCGCGAGGGCCAGTTTCACCAGATAGTCGGCGATGGCGAGGTTGGTCCAGGGCAGAGCGATGCACTGGTCTGCAATGCCGAACTGTCCAAGTACTTCGCTGATCGTCAGCCCGAGACCCGGGACGACGCCGCAATAGAAGGCGGACGAGAAGAAGATCGCCGTATCGAGGCCCGATGAGATCACCGAGGAGATGAAGGGCGGCATCCACCAGGCCCTGTCGCGCAGGCGGGCGAAGATGCTGATGTCGAGGAGCTGGGCCACCAGGAAGGCCGCGCCTGACGCGATGGCGATGCGCGGCGTCGCCAGGATCACGGAGAGGATCACGGCCAGGACGAAGCCCGCATAGACCACCCGGCGGGCGCCTTTCGTGCCGAAGCGCCGGTTCGACAAATCGGCGACCAGGAACGAGAACGGATAGCTGAAGGCGCCCCAGGTCAGATAGTCGCCCAGACCCAGATGCTGGAAGGGATACTGGACCAGGATATTCGACGAGAGAACGACCAGAGTCATTGCCGTTAGGGCAATAAGAAAATCGCGACGGTCGATTCGGGTCATAGGCGGCCTCTTCCAGGCGAATGCTTAAGCCTTAACACAATGCAAAACGGGCGGCACCGAGGCCGCCCGCAAAGCAGATCTATCGGAGATCCGAGATCAGCTCGCAGCGGCGAGCTTCTTCTCGATCTCGCGCTTCACCGCCAGGGCGGTGGTGGAGAGCTCCTCGGCCTTGGCCTTGGCCAGGAAGGCGTCGAGGCCGCCGCGATGCTCGACCGAGCGAAGCGCATTGGCGGAGACGCGCAGGCGCACGGAGCGCTGCAGGGTATCAGACTGGAGCGTGACGTTGCAGAGGTTCGGCAGGAACTTCCGCTTCGTCTTGCGGTTCGAGTGGCTCACCAGGTGGCCACTCAGCACGGCCTTGCCGGTCAGTTCGCAACGGCGCGACATGGGTTCAATCCTATTCGTCTATAAAGGGTCGCGACCTCGAATTCGCGGGTTTGCCTGATCGCAGATCCCGCGCGGCCGGACACCAGAAGTCCTTGGAAGGTGCGAGCCTATAGGCCAAAAAAGGGGAGGACGTCAAGAATAGTGCGACGCCGCATCTCGTTTTTTTGAAGCGCCATAGTCATGATTTATTCTGAATCTCGTGCAATGCAACGGAATAGACTAACGGGATAGCCTTATGCGCCTCATCGCCTCAGCTCTCGTGACCTTGGTCTTTGCCGGATCGGGCTCGCTCGCGCAAGCCCAGCCGTTCAAGGCTCAGACCCTGAAGGTGAGCTATGACATCACCCTGGCCGGCCTGCCTCTGGGCAAGGCGGACCTGTCGTCGTCCTTCAACGGCTCGAAATATGAGATGGAAGGAAGGGCGAAGCTGACAGGGCTTGCCATGATCCTGACCGGCGGCAAGGGGGAGGCCAACGCGTCCGGCACCCTGGACGGAGATGCTCCGCCCAGCTCGGCTAGATTCACGGTGATCTCGAAGACCTCCGACAATCAGCGCAGCGTCCGCATGGGGCTCAAGAGCGGCCAGGTGGCCAAGGTCGAGATCGACCCACCAC
Source organism: Microvirga lupini (assembly GCA_000517005.1). Lineage (GTDB taxonomy): Bacteria > Pseudomonadota > Alphaproteobacteria > Rhizobiales > Beijerinckiaceae > Microvirga > Microvirga lupini. The sequence goes on along the minus strand of KI911965.1, from coordinate 494,008 downwards.
TGGAGCCCAAGCCCGACCGGGTCCCCGTCAAGGCAGCCGACAAGAAGGGCGTGGTCGATCCCATGAGCGCGCTGCTCATGCCGGCCGTGGCGTCGAAGAACCTCACCGATCCGGCCAATTGCGACCGGACCATCCCGGTCTTCGATGGCGCCTCCCGGATGAACGTGGTCCTCTCCTACGGCGAAACGAAAAATGTCGAGGTTCCGGGCTATTCCGGCCCCGTCCTCGTCTGCAATGCCCGCTATGTGCCGATCTCGGGCCACAGGGCCGAACGCCCGGCCACCAAGTTCATGCAGGAGAACAAGGACATATCCGTCTGGCTGGCGCCCGTCGAGGGGCCGCGCCTGCTCTTCCCGCTCAAGGTCTCCGTGCGCACCATGATCGGCATGGGCGAGATGCAGGCCTCCCTCTGGTCGCTGGAGGAGGATGGCAAGGCGTCGGTGCCGACCCGCAAGGCCGAGGCCGCTCAGTAAGACCTGAAAATCCCTAGGCAATGTATGTCGTTTCAGGTAGCGAAAGCAGCCTTCAGCACCATATAAGAGGCTAACCGCAGCCGTCCGGTGAGGCGTCAGGCTGCTTGGAAGAGAAGTCTGCACGTGCCGGTCTCCGGTCCTGCAGCCTCTCGGCTCTCACTCCGGGACCTTTCCGATTACCCGTCATCAAGGCATGGCCCGTCGTTCCCTTCCTCCGCAGGCGCGGTCGCGCGGCGTGACCGCCGTGCTCGGCCCCACCAATACCGGCAAGACCCACCTCGCCATCGAGCGCATGCTCGGCCATGACAGCGGCATGATCGGCCTGCCCCTGCGCCTGCTCGCCCGCGAGGTCTACAACCGCGTGGTGGAGAAGGCCGGGCATCACAACGTCGCCCTGATCACCGGCGAGGAGAAGATCAAGCCCGACCGGCCGCGTTACTGGATCTCGACGGTCGAGGCCATGCCGCGCGATCTCGATCTCGCCTTCGTGGCCGTGGACGAGATCCAGCTCGCCAGCGACCTCGACCGGGGCCACGTGTTCACCGATCGCCTCCTGAACCAGCGCGGGCGCGAGGAATCGCTCCTCATCGGTTCGGCCACCATGCGGCCGCTGATCGAGGCGCTGATCCCCGGCGTGCATGTGGTCACTCGGCCGCGTCTGTCGAAGCTGTCCTTCGCGGGCGAGAAGAAGGTCTCGCGCCTGCCCCGCCGCTCGGCCATCGTCGCCTTCTCGGCGGAGGAGGTCTACGGCATCGCCGAGCTGATCCGCCGCCAGAGCGGCGGCGCCGCGGTGGTGCTGGGCGCTCTTTCGCCCCGGACCCGCAACGCCCAGGTCGAGCTCTACCAGAACGGGGACGTGGATTACCTCATCGCCACCGATGCCATCGGTATGGGTCTCAACCTCGATGTGGACCATGTGGCATTCGCATCCGACAAGAAGTTCGACGGATTCCAGTTCCGCAAGCTCAACAACCCTGAACTCGCCCAAATCGCCGGCCGCGCCGGCCGCTACATGCGCGACGGCACCTTCGGCTCCACGGGTCGCTGCCCGCCCTTCGACGCGGACACCGTCGAGGCGCTCGAGAACCACACCTTCGACCCGGTGCGCATCCTGCAATGGCGCAACCCGGATCTCGATTTCTCGTCTCTGGCCCGGTTGCGCGATTCTCTTGGGGCGCAGCCCAGGGAGCACGGTCTCGTGCGGGCCCCTACCGGCGAGGACGTGGCGGCCCTCGAGGTGCTGGCGCGGGAAGACGACATCCAAGCTCTGACCCGCTCCCAATATGCCGTGGAGCGCCTCTGGCAGATCTGCCAGGTGCCGGACTACCGGAAGGTTTCTCCGCAGACCCATGCGGATCTCGTCGGCCAGCTCTATCGTTTCCTCATGAAGGACGGAGCAATCCCGGCCGACTGGTTTGCCCGCCATCTGTCCGCCATGGACCGGACCGATGGGGATATCGACACCCTCTCCAACCGCATCGCCCAGGTCCGGACCTGGTCCTTCGTCGCTAACCGTCCCGACTGGTTGAAGGATCCAGAGCATTGGCAGGATGTTGCGCGTCAGGTAGAGGACAAGCTATCGGATGCGCTCCATGAACGTCTCGCCCAAAGGTTCATCGACCGGCGGACGAGCGTTCTCATGCGGCGCTTGAGAGAGAAAACGATGCTCGAAGCGGAAATCACGACCACCGGCGACGTCAACGTCGAGGGTCAGCACATCGGTCACCTGCACGGCTTCCATTTCGTGCCCGATCCCCTGGCGGACACCACGGAGGCCAAGACCCTGCGCAATGCCGCCAGCAAGGCGTTGGCCGGCGAGATCGAGGCGCGGGCGGATCGGTTTGCGGAGACGCCGGACACCATGCTCGTGCTGTCGAACGACGGCACCATCCGCTGGATGGGCGATCCGGTGGCCAAGCTCGAGGCCGGCGACAAGCTGTTCGAGCCCAGGGTTCGCATCCTCTCGGACGAGCATCTCACGGGCCCGGCCCGGGATAAGGTGGACACCCGCCTGCGGGCCTGGCTGAAGGCCTATGTGGTGCGTCTCCTCGGCCCGCTGCTGCAGCTGGAGGACAGCGCCGAGCTGACGGGCCTTGCCCGCGGCATCGGCTTCCAGATCGGCGAGGCCCTGGGCGTGCTGGAGCGCGCGAAGGTTCTCAACGATGTGCGCAGCCTCGATCAGGATGCCCGCGGCGCCCTGCGCAAGGCCGGCGTTCGGTTCGGCGCCTATCACCTTTACCTGCCGGCTCTCCTGAAGCCGGCTCCCCGCGTTCTGGCAACCCAGCTCTGGGCCCTGCAGAATGGCGGCCTCGAGCAGAAGGGCATCGACGAGATCGCCCATCTCGCCCAGTCCGGCCGCACCTCGATTCCGGTCGATCCGGAGATCGCCCACGGGCTCTACCGCGCTGCAGGTTTCCGCGTCCTGGGCGGCCGCGCCGTGCGTGTCGACATCCTGGAGCGTCTGGCCGACCTGATCCGCCCGGCCATCGCCTATCGTCCCGGCATTACCCCGGGCGAGCCGCCGGCCGGTGCGGCCGATGGGGAAGGCTTCGTTCCGACCGTCTCCATGACATCGCTCGTCGGCTGCGCCGGCGAAGACTTCGCCACCATCCTCAGATCCCTCGGCTATGTGATGGAGCGCCGTCCCGGTCCTGCCATCACGGTGCCGTTGGTCGAGGCGCCGAAGGTTGTCGAGCCCCAGGCGGCTGCCGCCGAGGGTGAAGCCGCCGCTCCAGCGGAGCAGGCGCCAGCCGAGGCTTCGGAGCCGGCCGTCAGCACGGAGGAGGTCGGCGCCGTCGCCGTGGAGGCTCCCGAGGCAATCGTCTCCGCGCAGGAGGTGGAGGCCAGCGCCGCCGAGGCCGTGGCATCGCCCGAGGGGCAGGCCCTGGCTCCCGCCGAGGCTTCCGGCGAGACAGCGGCCCCGGAAACTCCTGCCGAGCCCGAGATGATCGAGGTGTGGCGCCAGGGGCGTCGTCATCACGAAGGCGGTCAGGCCCGTCATGGCCGCGATGCCCGTGGCGGACGCCACGAGCGCGGCGATCGCCGCCCGCGCCATGGCGAGGGGCAGCAGGCCGGCGAGCGCCGCCCGCGTCAGGATCGGCGGGAGGCACAAGGGGAGGGCGAACGTCCGCAGAACCGCCCGCCGCGCGGTCCCGGCCGTGGGGAGGATCGTCGCGGTCCCCGTCCCGACAAGCGCGCCGACAACCGGCGCGAGGGTGGGCACGAGCGTCGCGAGAAGCAGCCGGACCCGAATTCGCCCTTCGCCAAGCTGATGGCTCTCAAGGCCCAGCTCGAGGACAGCAAGAAGTGAGGATGTGAAGCGCATGCGCGAGGACCGTCAGCGGCTCGACAAGTGGCTGTGGTTCGCGCGCTTCGCGAAGACCCGAACGCTGGCGGCCAAGCTGGTCACCAGCGGCTTCGTCCGGCTCAACGGCCAGCGCACCGACAATGCCGCCAAGGCCGTTGCGATCGGCGACGTGATCACTATCGCGCTTGCCCGGACCACGCTCGTGGTCCGGGTCGAAGGCCTCGGGGAACGCCGCGGTCCTGCACCGGAAGCAAGGCAGCTCTACATGGAGCTCAACCGGGACAACGCGGCGCTTGTCAGCGACCCCGACAACGGCTAGAGCGGCGGCGCGTTGTTTTGTATTTCCGAACAGACCCTCAAAGGACCGTTCATGACCTACGTCGTCACTGAAAATTGCATCAAGTGCAAATACATGGACTGCGTCGAGGTGTGCCCGGTCGATTGTTTCTACGAGGGCGAGAACATGCTGGTCATTCATCCCGACGAGTGCATCGATTGCGGCGTCTGCGAGCCGGAATGCCCCGCTGAAGCCATCAAGCCGGATGCGGAGCCGGGTCTCGAACAATGGCTGAAGCTCAACGCCGATATGGCCAAGAGCTGGCCCAACATCACGATCAAGAAGGACCCGCCAGCCGACGCGAAGGAATTCGACGGAGTCGCCGGCAAGTTCGAGGCGTATTTCTCGGCCAATCCGGGTGAGGGCGACTAGCGCATCGTGCGGATCCGAAGGGCCGCGTCAGTGAAGAGTGGATCCGGTTTTCCGCATGAATCGATGCTCCAGAGCCATTTCCCCTTGCGCGGGATCATCTCTCTTCATGGTTTGCCGCATTTTTCGACCACTTACGGGCTCACTTTCCGCACGGTGACCCGTCCGTAAGCTCGGCCATAAGCAGGCCCTCTTTACGCTATCCGTTGAAATATTTTTGCTTTTTCGGCCGGACTGTGATAGGGTCCGCAAATGCCGTCGCTTGCGCTCAAGCCGTGCACCGTCTCCGCAGAACGGCGGTTCACATAATGAAGCAAAGATTCGCGTCCTTTGACTTAAGGGAGCGTCGCTGCCTTGGTCAAGGGCATGAGCGTTTGTAGCCGCTGGCTTACATCAGGGAGACGAGCGGAATAGTCAAGTTCCGTGACGCTCAAATTCTATCCTCGTTCTGCTGGGGCCCTGCCCGGTGGAACCACATCTCCCTCGCCATCTAGTGAGGGCCATGCAAGGAGGCCTCTCTCGCATGACAACCGCCAAGAAGTCCGCCCAGCGCCTTGGGTTCAAGTCCGGTGAAGCGATCGTTTATCCCGCTCACGGTGTCGGCCGCATCACGGCCATCGAAGAGCAGGAAATCGCGGGTTTCAAACTGGAGCTGTACGTGGTCTCGTTCGACAAGGATAAGATGGTCCTTCGCGTTCCGACCGGTAAAGCCTCCAGCGTTGGCATGCGCAAGCTTGCCGAACCGGCTCTGGTCCAAAAGGCTCTGGACGTGCTGACGGGGCGTGCCCGCGTGAAGCGCACCATGTGGTCGCGCCGCGCGCAGGAATACGAGGCCAAGATCAACTCCGGCGACCTGATCGCCGTGACGGAGGTCGTGCGCGATCTCTACCGTTCCGAAGCTCAGCCCGAGCAGTCCTACAGCGAGCGCCAGCTCTACGAATCTGCTCTCGACCGCGTCGTGCGCGAGATTGCGGCTGTCAATAAGATCACGGATACGGAAGCCCTCAAGCTCATCGAGCAGAGCCTCGCCAAGTCCCCACGCCGCGCCAAGGGCGCCGAGGCGGAGGCCGAGGCCGACGACCTTCAGGAAGAGGCTGCCTGATCCAAGGTTCGGACCCAATGACTCAAAAGCCCGGCTTTATGCCGGGCTTTTTTGTGGCCAAACCCTTGTTTTTCAAAGGCAGGAATCTATTTTGCAAAACTTGGCTGTAAGAAGTGAACTTTTTGCGGCCTCGCTCGTTGTGTCTCTGCCAAGGGAGAGCACACAATGGGAGAAATCTCAGGGGTTCGCCGCCGGTTCGTCCGCGCAGCTATGAATGCACCTTTCCTCGAAAGAGAAGAGGAGCATCTTCTTGCCGTGCGCTGGAAAGAGACCGGCGATGAAGCGGCGCTTCATCAACTGACTGCTGCCCATATGCGCCTTGTGATCGCGCTGGCAGCCCGATTCCGTCATTACGGTCTGCCGATGGCCGACCTCGTACAGGAAGGCCATGTGGGTCTTCTCGAGGCGGCCGCCCGGTTCGAGCCTGAGCGCGAAGTCCGTTTCTCAACCTATGCGACCTGGTGGATTCGTGCCTCCGTGCAAGATTACATCCTTCGCAATTGGTCAATCGTTCGTGGCGGAACGAGTTCCGCCCAGAAAGCACTTTTCTTCAACCTGCGCCGCCTGCGTGCCCGTCTGACCCGGGGCGGGGAGGAGCGCATCTCCTCCGACGTGCATGAGAAGATCGCCGAGGCGATCGGGGTATCGAAGGCCGACGTGGCGCTCATGGATGCTCGTCTCTCGGCGCCTGATACATCCCTCAATGCGCCGGTCCTGGATGCCGACCCGTCCAACTCCGCGGAGCGCGTCGAATTTCTCATCGACAACAGCCCGCTGCCGGATGAAAGCGTCAGCGACGTGATCGATACCGAGCGCCGCGTGCGCTGGCTGCAGCAGGCGCTCGAAGTGCTCAACGAGCGCGAATTGCGGATCCTGCGCGCCCGTCGCCTCGATGACGAGCAGGTCACCCTGGAATTCTTAGGCGACAGGCTCGGGATCTCGAAGGAGCGCGTGCGTCAGATCGAGAACCGTGCGCTGGAAAAGCTCAAGCGCGCTCTGGTGGAAAAATACCCCCAGGCCTCCGGCGCCTTCGTGTAGGGTGCCTGGGCTCTTCCGAGCCTGTTGAATTCAGCCGTTTCTTCGGCGGGGCGACTCTGCCTCGCCGATCTCTTTTTGGGGGCCGGAAAGGCTATTCCACGACGATCTTGTAGCGCTCGCCCACCTTGAGCGGGGCATTCCTGTCGAGACCGTTGAGAAGCAGGAATTTCTCGAACGCCCGGTCAACCGGCATCCGGGCTGCCAGCGTCTGCGCCGTATCGCCCCGCTGCGCCATGACGATCTGCAGCTTCAGGGGCCTGATCCGACGGGCCTCTTCCGGCTGTACCTGCCGAACGCTGTTCAGGGTCTGCTGGAAGATCCCTTCCAGATCCCCCCTGTTCCCGCGAGTCGCCATGATGAGCCGGTAGGTGGTGTTGCCGATGCGGATGGCCGAGAGGCGGAAGGTCCATTCCTTGCCGTTGGACAGGGCGGTGACCACGGGCAGACCGTTCACAGTTCCGGTCGTCAGGCTGCCGGGCTCGACCGTATCTGTCCAGGTGGAGCGCAGCACGTCCTCCAGGCTCTGTCCCTCCGGCGTGTCAGCCGCATCGAACAGAAGGCGACGCTCGCCGTCGCTGGATGCCCCCAGCACGGCCTGGGACGTATTCTCCAGGGTAAAGCCCTCCGGCGCCTCGAAGGCGACACCGAGCCTCGAATGAATGAAGCGGCGGCCCTTGACGACGCCGTCGGCCGGATCGTCGCCATAGGCGAGCCCGTCGAGGGCCGTCAGATAGGCGAGGCGTCCGGTTTCGCCGGTTCCCTGCATGCCCGTGCGCCGCGCGGCCTGCAGCGCCCTTGCCACCCGATCATCGGTGCGCGGATGTGAGGCGTCTCGCTCCGCCGTCGAAGTATCCGAACGCGTACCCGATCGCCCGAGGGCCGTCAGGAAGCGCGGGGCGCCGAATGGGTCGAACCCGGCCCGGGCCAAAACCTTGACGCCCGTCTGGTCCGCTTCGAGCTCCTGCGCGCGCGAAAAGCTCGCCAGCGTCGAACGGGCCTGGCTTTGGGCCACGGCGGCCTCTTCGGCGTCGTTCAGCACGTTCTCGGCCACGCGCTCGATCAGATTCGAGCGGGCCTGCAGCTCGCTGCGCTGCGAGGCGTGGCGGAGCGTGACGTGGGCAATCTCGTGCGACAGCACGGCGGCCACCTCGGACGTGTCGTTGGCGAGCGCCAGGAGCCCGCGTGTCACATAGAGGCGGCCGTTGGGCAGGGCGAAGGCATTGACCACGGGCGAGTTGAGGATCGTCACCTGGAAGGCTTCATCGGGCCTGTCGGTGGCCATGACCAGCCGGTTCGTCACGTCGGTGAGCATCTGCTGGAGCTGAGGAGCCCTGCCCTCGCCGCCGAAGGCCCGCACGAGCCGGATGTGGTCGCGGTCCCGATCCGGGCCGATCACCCGCGGCGCATTGGCAGGCAGCGAAACGTCTCCGCCGAAGCCGGAGCACCCCGCAAGAAAGGCCGCAAGCGTGACGCTGGCGAGTAACGAAAGGCTACCTGTCTGACGTGTTGTGCTCATGCTCGTTCATCGTGGCAGGCGGCCGCCTTCGAGACGCTCGATCATATCCGGTATCACAATGGAGAAGGCTGTCCCTTGCCAAGGCTGCAAAATGCCTCGGGCCCTGATCCGCTGGCCCTTGAGCGCCTCGGCGCCCATGCCGCGGTCCGACATCTGTTTCCAAGTCTTCTTCGGGATGATGATCGTGAAGTCTTCTGCCCAGAGCCCCCCGAAGTTCAAATAGGTGCGTTGCTTGCGCTCTCCGACGCTTCTGACGCGACCTTCGACCAGCACGAAGCTGCCGATTCGGTCCCGCAGATGCTCGGGTCGATTGACGTCCAGGGGCTTATAGCGGTCATCGGCCCAAAGACCAAGGCGTCGTTCGCGGGCCGTAGCCTCAAAGGCGAGCAATTCCGGCTCGCAGAAAGTTTCATCCAGGCCCGCATCGGTGATCGCGAGCCCAGCCTCGACGAGACCGTGGCTCCAAACAAGCGAAGAGGTCCTGTCGGATGATCGGATGCGGACGGATATCCGGTTCCAGCGGTCGGGGCGTGCCGCGGCTTGAACGAGGATGGGCTCGCCCCTGCGCGCCTGCAACCAGGCCAAGGCCTGCTCCCGATAGGGCGCCTCGCTTGGAAGACGGATACCGGCTAGTTTCGCCAGGCGGCCCGACGCCAGGATCAGGTCTCCCTCCTGGGAGAGATTCTGTAACTGATCAGGCTGCGCCTCTGTTGCGCAGCCTGGTCTCTGCCGCGTCGGCGAATCGGGTTGCGCCCGGCCCGCCGGGATCGTCAGGACGATCCCAAGACTCAGGCTCAAGAAAATCCGCAGGGTCGATCCCGTCATCAGACGGGATCATACCCATTTGACGGGAAACGGCTACGCTTGAAGCCTGCGGATCAGCGCTTTTCCTGCGCCGGGCTGTGCTGCTGCGGCTTGTGACCGCTTTGGCCCGCATTGTTGTGCTTGTTGTGGTCGCGGCTCTCCTGATGGGTCGCGCCGCCTTGCTTGCTGATGTCAGGCCTGCCGCTCGCGCTGCCGTGAGCTTGATCGTTCTCCCGATGACCCGCCACGCGGGTCTCGTTCGGATTGCTGCGATTGCCGGTGCTGCTCATGATGTCTTCTCTTGCTGAGGATAGGAACGGCCCGACCGATCAATCGCAGACCGCGCAAATTGTTGCGGCCAAGATCGACAGGTTTTTGCTAGAG
>KI911965.1:444993-484578 GCA_000517005.1 Microvirga lupini | reverse complement strand
TAGAGAGAAGCAGACTTTCCACCATCTACCAGCGGATCACCACGACCCTCTGATGGCCGTTGCCCAACTCGACCGCCTCGGTGCCTTCCGCCTTCCGGTTTTGCGCCTTCGCGTCTTCGACGATCTCGATTTCCTCCACGTGAGCGGCAAACGCCTCGTCCACCTCGGCCACGCAGAGCAGGGTATCGGGCGGGAGGTTCTCGACCTGTTTCAGAAAGTCTCGAAGCGTCTGCGCCATGATATGCCTCCGGTTGCCTTCAACAAACCGGCCGGGCCGTGCGGAGTTCCTTCTTCCTTTTCCAGGATTCTCGTGATCCTCAGCCTGTGCTGCGATCAAGGTCGCAACCCTCTGGAATGACCCTGCCGACCATGCTAAATCCCCTTTCCTCAGCGGTCCCGTAGCTCAGCAGGACAGAGCAGCGGTTTCCTAAACCGAAGGTCGGAAGTTCGAGTCTTCCCGGGATCGCCAACCTTTCCACCGTCATCGTTGAAGCTCATCACCCCATCCGCGCGACGGCGGCTTTGGCGTCGTCGAGATCGGGTGCGTCGATGTGGCGGTAGCGGGCCTGGACGAGGCCGAACAGGCCGAAGGCGAAGAGGCCGAGCGCCGTGAGCGCGAGGAGGACCCAGCCATAGGGTTGCTGCTGCAGGGCTTGGAGCGCTCCACCGAGGCCATGCGCCTCCGTCGATGAAGCGTGAAGGGCGGCCAGGACCAGGAAGCCGCCGATCAGGAGGAAGACGATGCCGCGGGCGGCAAAGCCCATGCGGCCGAGGGCGACGATCCAGTCTCTCTTGTCGGCAGGCAGCGAGAGGCGCTCCGTCACATTGCCGCGCCAAGCCTTCACGATGAAGGCGAGGCCTGCCCCGGCGACTGCAAGGCCGACGAGCCCGACGAGCCATTGGCCGAAGGGCTGGCTCATGAGCCAGGCCGTCCAGTCCCGGGCCGCTTGGTCCTCGCTGCCGCCGGAACCGCGGCCGAGGGCGAGGTTCAGGGCGGAGAGGGCGAGACCGGCATAGATGACGCCACTGAACATATGCGCGGCCCTGATGCCCAAGCCTTTTACGTCGGAGCCGCGATGGTCGGCATCGGTCAGCGCTTCGAGAATGCGCCAGGCGCAGAAACCGAAGAGGCCGAGGGCGATCAGAACGAGCCAGACCTTGCCGAAGGACTGCGAGAGAAGCGTCTGCAACGCGCTGCGGCTGCCTCCCGTCTGACCGCCCGAGCCGAAGGCAGCGAGGAGCGCCAGGCCGCCGACAAGGCCGTAGACCACGCCCCGCGCACCATAGCCGAATCGGGCCAGGGTCTCGACAGGATTGCGGCTGACATGAGGCATGGATGACGGCTCCTTCCGTCGGAATGAACCGTCAAGCCTCCATCCGTGTTCCGTCTCGTGTGAGGTCTGGTTTGCCGGCAAGATATCAGCGCCTCTCGATTTGCCGAATGAGATTGGAGGCATCCTCGGCGAGAGGCGGTCCGGCAAGCAGCAGCAGGAGGAGCGCGAAGGGGAGCGCGAACAGGAAGCCGAACTGGCTGAACCCGATGGCGCCGGTGACACCGCCGATGAAGAAAGATGCAAACAGAAGGACAAGCAGGCGCAGCTTGCCCCGGTCCGCCAGGATCCGGTCCGGATTACGCGGATTGCGGTTCCAGTAGAGCAGCTTGCCGAGTTCGATCCCAATATCCGTCACGATACCGGTCACATGGGTGGTGCGCATGCGTGCACCCGAGATCTTCGTCACCGTGGCGTTCTGCAGGCCCATCATGAAGCAGAGCAGGGGGATGGCGATTGCGACAAAGCCAGGGGACGAATGAGCGAGCCAGCCCAGAATACCGAAAGCCAGAAGCAGGAAGGCTTCGAGCATCAGCGGCATGGCATAGCGACTGCCCAGGTGTTGGCGCCTGCCCCAGTTAATCAGCATGGCCGAACAGGCTGCGCCGAGGACGAAGGGGAGGAAAGCCGCGAGGCCGAGGCCTACGAGGCTGAGGGAGCCCAGGGCCGTGTTGTCGGCCATCGCGGAGATGATCCCCGACATATGCGAGGTATATTGGCCGACGGCCAGAAGGCCGCCGGCATTGATGGCACCTGCGACGAAGGTGAGAGCTACGCCAAGAACCGTGTCGGCTACGCCTGTTCGTTCGGACGCCGTGATGGTCTTCACCGACCGAATCGTGAAATCGCGGCCCTCCGGATTCGTCGACTGAGCGCTCATGGCGATCAGCTTAGCGCTGATCGCCCCAGGGATCCAATAGACCAAAGAGGCTGCCGGAGATGGATCTCCGGCAGCCTTCCCAATTACTGCGCGACGCTGGTGGACGCCGAGGCGCGCCGCTCCATCGGCGGGATGCGGAAGGTCTTGAGGATCTCGGCCTCGCCCACAGGCTCGGCAAGCGAAGAGCTGCCGACGAAGACCTGGATGGTGCCGGCCTCGACGAGATAGGTGCCGTCATCGAGGTGGAAGCCGAGGGACTCGACCGGCACGCGCAGCGTCACCTGCTTCGTCTCGCCGGGCTTGAGGGCGATTTTCTCGAAAGCCTTCAGCTCGCGCAGCGGCCGACTGCGGCTTGCCACCGGATCGCGGGTGTAGAGCTGCACGACTTCCTGGCCGTCCCGTGCGCCGGTGTTCTTCACATCAACCGAGACCTCCAGCATCTGGCCCTCATCGAGCTGCTTGCTCGCCATCCTCGCATCGGAATAGGCGAATTGCGTGTAGCTCAGGCCCCAGCCGAAGGGATAGAGCGGCGTGATCGCCTCGTCGATATAGTGCAAGGTGAAGCGGTTGTTCGGCAAAGTGGGGCGTCCGGTGGGAAGCCGGTTGTAATAGAGCGGGAGCTGTCCCGTGGCGCGCGGCCAAGTGACCGGCAGCTTGCCGCTCGGGCTCACGTCGCCGAACAGCACGTCGGCCACGGCGGGGCCGGCCTCGGTGCCGGGATACCAGACCATCAGAATCGACGGGATGCGTTCCACCACCGGGCCCAGCACCTGCGGGCGCCCGCCCATGATCACGAGGGCGACCGGCTTGCCGGTCTTGGCGAGTTCCTCCAGCACCTCGATCTGCTTGCCGTTGAGCTCCATATGGGCGCGGGAGGCGGCCTCGCCGGACAGTTCCTGCGGCTCGCCGAAAACGGCGATCACGAAATCCGACTGCCTGGCCGCATCGAGCGCCGCGGGCAGTCCGTCGGTGTTGCGGCAGAAAAGATCGCAGGCCGGCGCATGGCGCACCGTGATGCCTGAATCCTGAGCGCGACGGCGGATGCCCTCGAGGATCGTGACGCTGTCCTCCTTGTGGCCGCGTGCGGCGTGAGGGCCCATCTGGTCGTGAGGTGCGTCGGCGAGCGGACCGACGACGGCGATGGAGCGCACGTTCGACGGCACCGGCAACACATTGTCCCGGTTCTGCAGCAGCACGAAGGTTTCGCGAGCGACCTCGCGGGCCACCTGGCGCGATTCCGGCGACGGGAATGCGCTATCCAGTCGGGACGGATCGATGTCCGGGCGGTCGAAGAGACCCATGCGGAACTTGGTGCGCAGCACGCGCCGCACGGATTCATCGATCACGCTCTCCGGCACGCGGCCCGCGCGCACCTCGTCGGGCAGGTGCTTGATGTAGAGCTGGCCCATCATGTCCATGTCGACGCCGGCGAGGATCGCCTTGCGGGCAGCCTCCGCGCCATCCGCCGCGATGCCGTGGTTGATGAGTTCGCCGATACCGACCCAGTCGGACGTGACGAAACCGTCGAAGCCCCATTGGGTGCGCAGCACATCCGTCAGCAGCCATGGGTTCGCCGTCGAGGGCTCGCCGTTCAAGGCATTGAAGGCGGCCATGAAGCTAGCCGTACCGGCTTCCACCGCCGCCCGGAACGGCGGCAGATAGGTGTCGTACATCTCCGCGCGTGGGATGTAGGTGGTGTCGTAATCGCGCCCGCCCTGCGGTGCGCCATAGCCTGCGAAATGCTTGGCGGCCGCGGCAAGACCGCCCTTGCGGAAGCCTTCCACGCGGGCCGCCGTGAGGACCGCACCGAGCGTGGGATCTTCGCCGAAGCCTTCGACGATACGGCCCCAGCGGCTGTCGCGCGAGAGGTCGGCCATAGGCGCGAAGGTCCAGTTCACGCCGATATAGGCTGCTTCCTTCGCGGCCCATTCGGAGGCGAGCCGGGAGATGCGCGGGCTGAAGGCGGCGGCCTCGCCCAAGGGAAGCGGGAACTGGGTGCGGAACCCATGCAGCACGTCGAGCCCGAAGAGCGGCGGGATCTTGAGGCGGCTCTGGCGCGCCAGGGCTTGGGCGCGTGCCACATCCTGGGCGCTGTTGAAGTTCAGCAGGGCTCCGGCCTTCCCCTCGGATATGTCCTCCCAGCGCAGCGGCGGACCATGGGAGACAAGATTCAGCTGGCCGATCTTTTCCTCCAGGGTCATCTGCCCAAGAAGCTCGTTCACCCGGCGCTCGATGGATTCCTGAGCCCCTGCTGTCGGGAGAAATGAGGCCGTCAGAGCCAATGCAAGCGTCAGTTGCGTCAAGCCAGGGACATCAGAAAGCCGCACAATTATCTCCTTTTGGAACAATAACACTTTATCGCGAGGTCGCCCCGCTTGCCGCCCGTTCGTGCTAGACCAGATAAGGTCTGCAAGTGGCGTCTGGGGGGCGTCAGGTCAATTCATATTTTAGAAAACCCTTATGCATCTGCTGCCTGCGTCGTTGAAGCTGTCTCTGCTGAGCCTGTCCTGCGCCCTGGTCATGTCGGGTTTCGCGCTGGCGGTGGCCGCCTATGTCAGGAATTCGGCTCTCGTGGCTGCAGCAACCGGACTTTTTCTGCTGCTCGCCGCCGGAATTCCCCTGCTGATCGGACGCCAAGTCAGGCAGGCTCTCCAGGGCAAGGAGGAAAACGGCGCATCCGACGAGTTCTCGGTATTCGAGGACGTGACGGCGGCTTCTTTCGAGCCGCTTGATGCTGAATCTCTCTCCTTCGCTGAATTCTCCGCGTTCGAGGAGACGCCTGCACCCGACGAGGACGATGCGCTGCGTCGCATGCAGAAGGCACAGGCCGTCGAACGGCTGCGGGACGGCATCACCCATGACCTCAACAACCGGCTCATGGTGATCAGTGCCAATATCGATGCGGCGGCACGCCAGCTGAAGGATCAGCCGATCCTGCAGCGCAAGCTGCTCTCGGCGCTCGTGGCCTCCGATCAGGCCGCCAAGCTCATCGCCCGATCGACGGCCTTTGCCCGGCAGGGCGATTCCAAGGTCCAATATGTCGACATCGCGGAACAGGTGAACTCGATCGCCGATCTGCTGAGTCGTTCGCTGTTGCGCGATACGGTCGAATTGCGGGTCTCTCTCGCGGAGGATCTCTGGTCCATCGAGGCTAACCCCGACGACATCCAGACGGCTATCGTGACCCTGAGCGCCCATGTTCGCGATGCCTTGCCTCAGGGAGGAACCATCACGCTCGATGCCCGAAACGTGCGGGTTGAAAAAGGGTCGCTGCCCGACCTGAGCCGCGAAGGCGACTTCGTGCAGCTGACGATCCGCAGCGCCGGCTCCCAGGAGGGGCGCCATGCTCCGGAGGCTGAGCTGGAACAGGCCTTCGCCTTGCGGGATCTCGACCTTTCATCCTGGCTGTCCCTGCGTCAGAGCCTGCATTTCCTCCAGGGTCTGGGTGGCGCCTCGGAAGTCCGACGGGACGGAACAGGGACTTCCATCATCCTCTACATCCCGCGCAGCAATGCGGCGACCCTGTTGCCGTCCGGTCCGCTGAGCGAGGATGACGTGCCGGATGAGAGCGTGCAGAACCACACGGAAATCCTTGTGGTGGATGACGAGCTTGAAGTCGCGCTCGCGCTGCAATCGACCCTCGAAGAATTCGGCTATGTCACCGCCATCGCGACCGATGCGGCGCAGGCCGTGAAAGCCTTGAGCACGCGCAGGCCCGCTCTCGTGCTCGCCGATGTCGCCATGCCCGGGACGATGAACGGCGTCATGCTGGCGCGCGAGGTGCGGCAGATCTTCCCGAGCCTGCCCGTGCTGCTGATCACCGGCAATCCCGTGGTCGCCGGCGAGGACAGCGAATTCCCGCTGCTCCAGAAGCCCATCGTCAGCCGCGACCTGCATGTCGCGATCCAGCGGCACCTCAGCGCGCAGAGCGACAACAAGGTCATCCCGCTGTTCCCGCGTGCATCGAGACGCGCGCGATAATCACGATGCAAGGGCCGCTGCAGAGAGAGGTGCTGCAGCCTCGCGCGCCGCTTCGGCCAGAGCCGTGAACAACCGCTGCTGCGGCTTCTTCCACACCAGAAGTTCCGGATGCCATTGAACGCCGAGCAGGAACGGGGCGCTCTCGCTCTCGATGGCCTGCACGATGCCGCTCTCGTCATGAGCTGCGATCTTCAATCCCTGCCCGAGCCGGTCGACGGATTGGTGATGCAGCGCGTTCACCTGACAGGGGTTGCAGTTCAGGATGCGGTCCAATCGCGAGCCGTGCTCGATGGTGACCGTCTTGCGCGGCATGACCGTGCGCATCTTCGGCGCCTGAACATAGACCTCGTAGATGTCCGTGTGCAGTGTGCCACCGAGCGCCACGTTGATCATCTGCGATCCACGGCAGATGCCAAGGATCGGGAGCCCCGCCGGGAGTGCCGCCTTGAGCAGGCCGAGCTCCAACTTGTCGCGCTCGGGATCGATGCGCACGTCCGGCAGGACCTTTCCGCCATAGATCTCCGCGCCGATATCGTCGCCGCCGCCGATCACGAGACCTTGCAGCGGCTCCGCCGGCAGCGGATGACCGGGCATGAGGCGAACGGAGCGCGCGCCAGCGCGATAGAGCGCCAGCCGGTGCATGAGGTAGCTGCGCCACCCACCACGCCGGGATGTGGTGACGCCGATCAGGGGGCTCGTCATGACCGTACGATCTGCTCCACCACGTTGGCCCAGCTCTTGTCCTCTCCCTCGAATGACAGATAGGCGGACCCGACGGCATTCAGCTTCGCGCGGTCGCTTGCCAGCCGTTCGACGCAGACCCAGCGGTTCCAGTCTGGCGCGATGCTCCAGCCGGGATCGCTCACCCGCGCATCGGGCAGGCGGTAATGGAAGGTCGGGCGGCTGTTGATCTTCTCGTTCGGCAGGATGGCGCGCACACGCTTCGCATCGAAGTGATGCAGGAGCGGCAGGAGATCGAGGTCCCGGTTCCGGGTCGCGTTGTGGCTGAGATAATCGTTGATAAAGGCGGGAATGTCCGGCCAGTAATCCGGATCGGCGATCCTGCGGACATACTCGGTCGGAAACGGATCGGCGAAGCCCAGAAGATTGCGGGTGGTATCCGGAGAGGCCTCTCGCCGGAGCCAGGGATTGAGCAGGGCGAAGCTCTTCATGAAAGCCGTGACGGTTGCTGCATCTTGGCGCGGGATTTCCGGGTTGAAATGCAGGCCGAAGGCATAGAGGGGCGCATCCTGCGTGCCCTTGGCCCCGACCCCGCGCAGAACCGTCAGGATTCGATTGAGCTCCTGCAGCTGATCGATCGGAATCGGTGCCGTGACGAGTTCGCACGGAACGAGATAGCGGGCCGCAAAGCCGAACAGGGCAGCGATCTTGGGCAGGACGCCTCTCTGCGTTCCAGCCTGCTTGCCCGGATGCAGGATCCGGCTGTCGAGTTCCACATTCAGATCGCCGATGGCCGATTCCTTCAGGGCGAAAGCATGCGGGTCCTCCTCGATCAGCCGGCCGCCGAACGCCTCCTGCAGGGCCTGCACGGTCCTCTCGGCGGAAGGACCGACGAACTCGATTTCGATGCCGACCGTGCGCACCTGTCCCTGCTCGTTGTGCAGGAGCGGCGGCAGGGCAAAATCGATCTCGGTCGAAAGCGCAGGCTGCGCCATAAAAGACTCCGGAAGGCAACACGAAAACGTGAGCAATGGGATGAACGGGTGCGCTTCCGCTCGGGTTCCTTGATCAGGAGAGAGACCTGGGCCGACACGGCGGGTGTGGCTTTCCGACCTGGGGTTGGCTACAAGCCCACCACCATGATTTCGAGAGATTCGACCTTTGAGCGCGCCGCCTGGCTGGCGGAGCTGCGTGCAACCCTGGCCCTTGGCTGGCCGCTGGTGCTCGCAACGCTTGCGCAGACCGCCCTGATCACGTCCGACGTCATCCTGATGGGTTGGATGGGGTCGGAGGCGCTTGCCGCAGGCGCGCTCGGCACCAACCTCTATTTCGCCTTCCTGATCTTCGGCATCGGACTCGTCAACGCGACCTCACCGATCATCGCAGAGGAACTCGGCCGTAAGCGTCATTCCGTGCGCGAGGTCCGGCGCACGGTGCGCCAGGGTTTTTGGGCGTCGGTCACCGTTGCCATCCCGATCTGGATCGTGGCCTGGAATGGCGAACGGATCCTTCTAGCCATCGGGCAGGAGCCCGGGCTCGCCCACAATGCCGGCGAATACCTGCGCGCACTTCAGTGGAGCCTTCTGCCGTTTCTGCTCTTCCTGGTGCTGCGCTCGTTCCTGGCGGCCCTGGAGCGCCCCGGCTGGGCCCTGTTCATCGGCCTGCTCGCCATCCCGGTCAATTTCGGCGCGGCCTATGCCCTGATGTTCGGCTCCTTCGGTCTGCCGGCCTTCGGGCTGATCGGGGCGGGACTCGGCACGGTGATCTCGAGCACGTTCATGTTCGCGGCGCTCGCCCTGGTGATCGTCCTTCACCCGAGGCTAAAGCGCTATCACATTTTTGGACGCTTCTGGCGGGCCGACTGGCCGCGTTATCGCACTCTCTGGCAGATCGGCCTCCCCATCGGCCTGACGCTCACCTTCGAGGTGACGATCTTCAATGCGGCCGCAATGCTGATGGGTCGGCTCGGCGAGAATGAGCTGGCGGCTCATGCAATCGCTCTGCAGATCGCATCCTTCTGCTTTTCCGTTCCGCTTGGAATCGGGCAGGCCGTGACCGTGCGCGTGGGCCGGGCCTATGGCGCTCAGGATGCCGGAGGCGTCACCCGCGCCGGCTGGACCTCCTTTGCGCTGGGCACCGGCTTCATGGCCGTGACGGCATCCCTCATGCTCTTCGCGCCCCATCTCCTGATCGGCGCCTTTCTCGACGTGAACGATCCCAAGAATGCGCTTGTCATCGATCTGGCGCGCTCGTTCCTGGTGCTGGCCGCCATCTTCCAACTGGCGGACGGCGCGCAGGCCGTCGGAGCCGGAATGCTGCGCGGATTGCAGGATACCCGCGTTCCCATGCTGTACGCGGCCCTCGGCTATTGGGGAATCGGGCTGCCGCTCGGCGCTACCCTGGCCTTCGGCACGAGTCTCCGCGGCGTCGGCATCTGGATCGGGCTGGCCACGGCCCTTGCGGTCGTGGCTTCGCTGATGCTGTGGCGCTGGCTTCGCCGCGACAGGCTGGGGCTGGTCACGGCGACGCCGCGGGACGTTCAGGAGGCGTTTGCGAGCTAGCGCCTCGTGCGGCCTTCGGTTCGCATCGAGCGATGTAACTCATCAAGCTGCGAGCATCGGACCAAAAGTGGTGCCCACAGTTTCGGCCGGGCTCGAGAACAGCACCGGCTGAAAGGCTTCGAGCTTGTCACGATTGTCGTCGAGAAACCGGCGCAGGATCACGAAAAGGTAAAACTTTTCCTCAGCGGAAGAGCAATGTTATTCAGGCTAAAATAGGCTGGAGTGAGATCCTTCCCAGGCTAGTTTTGCGAATAGTTTTATAACTCTGAAGGATAAGTGAACGTAGGAAAATTTCTCAGCGCCTTATTCTTGCCTTTTTAAGGCTCAGTTTCACTTCCAAGCAAAACGGAAGGGGAGACTGTCCTTGAAAAATACCCTCACCCGTGCATCTGCAATGGTGCCACTTCTTTTTTTCGTAGCAGCCTGCAATACAACTGCCTCCAACGACCCCAGCGTCACGGGGTCCATCTCACAAGCCAATATCGAGACCGGCAAAGCCTTTCAGCGCGGCACCGCCTCCTGGTACGGACCAGGATTTCACGGACGCAAGACCGCCAGCGGCGAGCGCTTCAATTCCTATGACATGACCGCCGCTCATCGCTCTCTGCCGTTCGGCACGAGACTTAGGGTCGTGAACGAAACCAACGGCCGCTCGGTCGTCGTCCGGGTGAACGATCGTGGTCCGTTCGCTCACCGGCGTATCATCGATCTCGCCAAAGGTCCTGCCCAGGCGCTGGGGCTGACGTCCGCCGGCACCGCCTATGTTTCCCTGCACAGGCTCGATTAGGCGCTTCTTAATCCCTTCCGGCGATTCTTGGCCCGATTCGGGACCAAGGGTTGCTTAAATGGAATCGAGATCGTCTCAGCCGACGAATGTCATTCGCTTTCCGGGCGCACGCTCGTCGGACAATCCAAGCCGCGATCAACGGAGTCTCATGGATGCGGTCTATGCCGCAGGCTCCTTGCCCATCGCGGCGAACGATCGCGCAACCAAGGTCATGGCAACGCGGCTTACCATCTTCGGCTTCGTCGTGATCGACGAAGTGCAGGCGGATGGAACCGCGCGTCGCTTGCGTCCTTCAGAGGCGATACATGCATCCACGGATTACACGTGGCGTGTCTCGAAGCCTTCGAGTCGTTACCGGCTCGATGACGAATGGCCCGAATCGGATCGCGAGCTGTTTGTCGCTCTGCAGGCTTAAGCTGGAACGAAGGCCTCGCCTTTTCTTTCCCCTGAACTATTTTCCTGCGCCAGCCCGAGGCGCTCTCAAGGGGATGTCGATGCACCTGGTTCAGATTCTGCTGCCGCTTGCCGACAATAAAGGCCGCCGTCTCGACCGGGCGGTCTATGCACGGGTTCGCACGGAACTGTCCGAGCGGTTCGGTGGAATTACGAGCTTCACACGCGCACCCGCAGAAGGTGTCTGGAAGGAGGGCGGTCATACATCCCACGACGATATCGTCGTGTTCGAAGTCATGGCCCGCGAACTCGATCATCCCTGGTGGGAGCGCTATCGGGCGGATCTGGAACGCCGGTTCGAGCAGGAGACCATCGTGATTCGCGCGATCAAGGTGGAAATGCTGTAGCGCTTTTTGGGTCCGATGCTCGGGAACCCGACCTGCACTGCTTCGCTTGTTGATGAAAAGCGGAGCACCCCCATGGCCAAGCCACTGATCGTTTCCATTCCTCATAATCTCGGCCAGGCCGAAGCCATGCGCCGGCTTCATGGCGGCATGACGGGTCTGAAATCCCAGTTCGGGGACAAGGTCGCATCCATCGATGAGACCTGGAACGGAAACCGCATGGATTTTCGTGTCGGCGCCATGGGCCAGAACGTCAACGGCCACCTTAAAGTGATGCAGGATCAGGTGCGGGTCGAAGTGCAGCTGCCGTGGATCCTTGCCATGGTTGCAGAGAAGGCGAAGACCTTCATTCAAAAGCAAGGCACACTGATGCTCGAAAAGAAATGATCCTGGCTATAACCATGAATAGCCGTTCATGAAGATGAACGCAAATGGAACCAAATGGCCTCGTCTGCGTTCTTTAATCGATTGCGACCACGACCCTTCGCTGGTGCGCTTCACTTAAGACATCGCTTTATTCACCCCGGGCCGTGTTCTTCCGTCCGATCGCGACAACACACCTGTATTTGAGGATGGCGCTATGCATGAGCGTTTGATGACGCAGTCCTATGCCCTTCGTTCGCCTGTCCAAGCCGGTTCAGAAAAACCCCTCCTCGTCTGTTTCTCTCACCTTCGCTGGGATTTCGTCTGGCAGCGTCCTCAGCATCTGCTCAGCCGTGCCGTCAAGCATTACGACGTGCTGATCATCGAAGAGCCGGTCTTCAAGGCAGGCGCAAAGCCTCATATGGATGTGAGCGATCGACCTCAAGGCGTGACCATTGCCGTGCCGGTGCTTCCCGAGGGTCTGTCGCATGAGGACATCATCGCCGAGCAGCATGATCTGATCGAGGAACTGATCGGCCGCGAGGCCAAGAGCCCGCGCGTGTTCTGGTACTACACGCCGATGGCCATGGCCTTTACCAGCGATCTCGAATGCGACCTTTGCGTCTACGACAACATGGACGAACTCTCGCTTTTCCGGGGCGCGTCACAGGAACTGCTCGACCTGGAAAATGCTCTTTTCGCCCGTTGCGATCTGGTCTTCACGGGAGGCATGAGCCTCTATGAGGCCAAGCGCCATCGTCATCGCAGCGTTCACGGCTTTCCGTCTTCCATCGATTTCCATCACTTCTCCCAGGCGCGCTCGATCGACAAGGATCCCGACGATCAGGCGCAGATTCCGCATGTCCGCCTCGGCTTCTTCGGCGTCGTCGACGAGCGCATGGATATCGATCTCCTGGCCGAGGTCGCCGATCTGCGCCCCGACTGGAACTTCGTGATGATCGGTCCCGTGGTGAAGATCGATCCCTCGACCCTGCCGCAGCGGCCCAACATTCATTGGCTCGGCGGAAAATCCTACAATGAATTGCCGCATTACCTGTCCGGCTGGGATGTCGGCTTCATGAATTTCGCGCTGAACGAGGCGACGAAGTTTATCAGCCCGACGAAGACACCGGAGTTCCTGGCGGCCGGCGTGCCGGTCGTCTCGACGCCGATCACCGATGTGGTGCGGCCTTACGGCGAGAAGGGCCTCGTCGAGATCGCGAAGGACGCGAAGGAGGTGGTTGCCAAGGTTGAGACCATCCTGGCCCGGCCGAAGGAAGCGTGGCTTGCCAAGGTCGACCGTCACTTGGCGGCCGGATCGTGGGACAAAACCTGGGCCTCCATGCACAAGCTCATGCTGGATGCCACCGGCGACGCGACCGCCGATCGTCCCGTCTCGTCCCTTCCCGTTTATGCCACCACGCCTGCGGAGTGATCCGGAATGTATGATTGGTTGATCGTCGGCGCCGGTTTCGCGGGCAGCGTTCTCGCGGAACGCCTCGCCACCGAGCGTAACGAGCGTGTGCTTCTCATCGATCGCCGCAATCATATCGGCGGCAATGCCTATGACCGATACGACAATGACGGCCTGCTCATCCACCAGTATGGCCCGCATATCTTCCATACCAATTCCAAGCAGATCTTCGACTATTTATCCCGCTTCACCGAATGGCGCTTCTACGAGCATCGGGTGCTGGCGGAAGTGGATGGCATGCTCGTGCCGATTCCGATCAACCTCGATACCGTCAACAAGCTCTATGGGCTGAACCTCACCTCCGAGCAATTGCAGGACTGGTTCGCCGAGCGGGCGGAAAAGATCGGCGAGATCAAAACCTCCGAAGACGTGGTGGTCTCCGTCATCGGGCGGGAGCTCTACGAAAAATTCTTCCGCGGCTATACGCGCAAGCAATGGGGACTCGATCCTTCCGAGCTCGACAAGTCGGTGACCTCGCGCGTGCCGACGCGCACGAACCGGGACGACCGCTATTTCACGGACGAATTCCAGTTCATGCCGAAGCACGGCTATACGCGGATGTTCGAGAAGATGGTCGGCCATCCGAACATCCACATCATGACGCAGACCGAATACGACGACGTGAAGAACATCGTCCCCCATCGCCGCGTCATCTATTGCGGCCCGATCGACGAATACTTCAACTTCCAGTTCGGCAAACTGCCCTATCGCTCCCTGCGCTTCGAGCATGTCACCCTCGACAAGGCCTGGCATCAGCCCGTGGGCGTGGTGAACTACCCGCAGACGCACGACTATACCCGCGTCACGGAGTACAAGCATCTGACGGGTCAGGAACATGCCAAGACGGCGCTGACATACGAATATCCGTCCGCCGAAGGCGATCCTTATTACCCGATTCCGAAGGTGGAGAATCAGGAGCTGTTCAAGAAATACGAGCGGCTTGCCCTGGCAACGCCCGATGTGTGGTTCGTCGGCCGTCTGGCGACCTATCGCTATTACAACATGGACCAGATCGTCGGTCAGGCGCTCGCCACCTTCCGGCGCATCAACGAGTCTCTGCCGGTCGGTGCCGATACATCCGCGGTAAAAGTCGTTTCGCCTTCGGCGGGTCTGGTTTCGTAAAAGGTCCATGCGCCAAGAGGCACTTCATGACACCTCTTTTCCATCATGGCTGGGCTTGTCCCGGCCATCCCGATTGGAAGAGTGCCGCGCTGATCGGATCACGATCACCGGCACAAGGCCGGTGATGACGGAAGAGAATCGGAACAATCTCAAAATCTTAAGCGGCGCAGAGACATCTGCGCCGCTTTTTTTATTCTCGCCGTCGAGAACCTTTAAGCCGCGGCCTCCGCAGCCCGAACGGCTTCCTCGAGGCGTGCGGCTCTCGACTCGACGGCCAGCTCCACCAGGGCATCCGTCAGCACCGTCGCGGTCGGGTCGGCCAGGGGCTCGTCCCGGAACAGGCGCAGGGTAGAGGCGACGAGGCGCCCGCGGCCGTAGGAGCGTTCGACGCCGAGCGCCACCGGCTTGTGGATCCAGCCGACCACGAGGCCGGCGAACACACGTGCCTGGAAGTCGAGCAGGTTGCAGTTCGCAATCACGTAATCCGGCAGCACCCGGTCCATGGTCTCATCGAGCAGGGGGCCTGAGGGGAAGCGGGCGAAATGACCCGAGCGCCGCAGCCAGCCGAAGGATGACGCCCAGTCTCCGGACCAGAGGGTGCCGGCACGGGCCTGCACCCGCACGGCCTGCCAATGCGGGAAGAACGGATAGAGGGTCATATCCTCTTCCGGCAGGAGCAGAAGCTTGGCGCCGGCGCGCACGTGATCCGCGATGGCCTTGTTGTGCGTGCGGGACACGATCAGGGTCGATTCCTCGAAGGCGCGGGCGATGCTGTATCCCAGGGCCCTGAAGCGCTCCCGGATGTCCTCATCCGGCGACCACATCAGTTCGCGCGCATGAACGGGCCGCGTGCGCTTGGGATGAATGGCGATATCGTGATGGTTGTGTGCGATAAGCTTGCCGTCTGGCGCACGCAGATCGAAGTTGATGCGCCTGAGCGACGGCTCATCGACCTCCGGCAGGGGCATTTCGACACGACCGAGATTGAGCACGTCGGGAGCCGCGATGCGGGGAAGCGACAACCGCTCGGTCTCGTTGCAGATCGAGATTTCCAGTTGGCAATCCTCGAGCGGCTGGCCGGCCCCGTGAGCGACCGAGAGCTCCAGGGCAACCGCCTCGCCGGACCAGTAGGAGGCACGCTCCCATTTCGGCACGATCACCGTGTCCGAATTGATGATGTGAAACAGTTCGTGGAACACGCGCGGGTTCCGGCGCATGTCGAGAAGGCCGTTCGATTCCCAATGGCAGTCGTGCAGTTCCGTGATCACGTAGCCGGCGAGGTTCGGCTTCCGGCGCATGGACTCGATCTCGTATTTGAGAGCGCGGAATTGCTGCCACTGTGCTGCGATGACGAAGCGGCGCAGGTCACCGAAGACGCGATCCAGGCTCCAGTCCGAGAAGCGGTTCTCGACGCCGTGGGCATACATCACGCCCTCGCCCCAGTCGTGTCCGGTCTCGAACCACCAGGGCTCATCGCCCTTGGCGTCGCGCAGGTCCTTCGGATAGGGCAGCCCCCAATTGCCGAACTCGGAGCACATCAGCGGCTCGCGGCCGGTGATGACCGCATCGCCATGGGGCGAGTAGAGCCAGGAAGCGCGGCTCGACAATTCGTCGACGAACTGATCCCACTGCGCCCGATGGTCGGGATAGGCGGCGTAGAAGTGATAATCCGCGATGTCGGACTCCACGTGGAAGCTCGGCGCGAGCGGCGAGTTGTCGACCACGAGACGCGTCGGATCGTAGGCCTTCAGCCAGGCGAAGGTGCGCTTGAGCCAGTCGCGGTGATCCGCATCGTTGACGAGATCGACGCCCCAGTTCTCGTTGATGATCGTCCAGATGATGATCGAAGGGTGGTTCCCGTCGCGGTCGACGATCCCCTTGAGGAGCTTTTCTTTGCGCCCGCGGGAACGGTCCGTGGCCATGCCGCCGTTCGGCAGCTCCGTCCAGATGAGGATGCCCATCCGGTCGGCCACTTCGTAATAGCGCGGATCGGCCGCCTTGATGTGGCAGCGCAGGCAGTTGAGACCCAACTCCTTCACTTTGCGGAACTGGTCTTCCAGAAACTCCACGGAGGGCACGGTGCAGATCGTGTCCGGATAGTAGTCCTGGTCGAGAGCGGAGCGCAGATAGAGCGGCTCGCCGTTGAGGTAGAACTTGCCGTTGCGCGTCTCGATGGAGCGGAAGCCGAAATTGTCCGCGATCTCGTCCTTCACCTCACCGTTGCGGATGAGTTCGAGACGGATGCGGTAGAGGTTGGGATAGTCCGGCGACCAGGCGCGCACGTCGTCGAGCGTGAACTCGAACGGCATGGAGGTGACGCCCACCTGCGTCTCGTGCATCTCGTCGAGCACCACATCGCCCGAAGGGTCCGTGACCTCGATGCGGATTTGGGTCGCGTCCGTGAGCGGGCGCGCGAAGAACACGCCCGAGGTCACCCGCCCCGTCGTCAGGTTCGGAACGAGGCGCACACGGTTCATGTGATCGGAGATGCGGCGCTCGAGATAGACCGACTGCCAGATGCCGGACAGGGGGCCATACCAGCTCTGCTTGCCGAACGGGATTTCGGCGAAGGGCGAATCCGGGAATTCGGCCGGGTTGTCGGTGGGGCTGTCGACGCGGACCTTGATCTCGTTCGCCCCCGGCTTGAGATGAGGCGTGACATCGAACGAGAAGGGCAGGAACCCGCCCTCGTTATGGCCGATCATTTCGCCGTTGATGAAGACCTTAGTATTGTGAAAGACGGCACCGAAGCGGATCCAGACGCTGTCATGCAGCCAAGCTTCGTCGATCTCGATGGTCCTGCGATAGATGCCGATGCCGGCCCGCATGCGCAGATCCGCAAACTGGGCCTGCCAAGGACTTGGCACCG
Source organism: Microvirga lupini (assembly GCA_000517005.1). Taxonomy (GTDB): domain Bacteria; phylum Pseudomonadota; class Alphaproteobacteria; order Rhizobiales; family Beijerinckiaceae; genus Microvirga; species Microvirga lupini. The sequence goes on along the minus strand of KI911965.1, from coordinate 467,732 downwards.
TAATCTGGCGAACCTCCGCCGGGCCTGACAGACGGTCGTCGGCCACGTGCAAAAATTCCCAAGTTCCGTCCAGACTGATGCGATTGTCCTGCATGATATCTCCTTGAATCAGAGATTACCCAAAGGGTTTCGAAAGCGGCGAAAACATGGCTGAAGGCGAGCGGTGCGGGAAGGCATTCCGCCTGCGGCATCGCGTGGCACCGAAGCGCGTTCGACCCATTGACCCCTCGTCTCTGACTGTGATTGGTGGCCCGTCTCGAACAACGGAGAAACGCTTCATTTGATCCCGGGAGCGGCCCGGGAGCCTCCGTCCGGCAGGGAGGCAGCCCCTCCAGGAACCGGCTCTTCCATCTCGCGTTGCCCTGACAATAACGAGCCTTGCTGCTCGCCCGACCAACCGCACTTTTCATGAGGCTAGAGATGGCTCAACAAATTCCCGACGATCGTGCCCGACAGGGAGCGTCCGGCCGCCCGGTTCTGGGCGTCCTGATCGGGGCGCTGCTTCTTGTTGCGATTGCAGGCACGGGCTATGTGATTTGGGCTGGCGCGAACTCTCCCGACGATCCGGGTACCGATGCGGCCCGCGCCAATGTGACCGGTTCGACGACAGGCTCGTCCAATCCCGACCCCACCAATCGGACTTCCCCTGCCAACCCGGCTTATCCTGCCCCGGGAGCCCAGCCCTCGGCCAACGAAACGCCGAAGCAATAACGGTTTTTCTTAGGGAAGCCGGGAGAGGCAATGGTCTCTCCCGGCTTTTTTGTTGCGCTTCGTCGGTGGGACGGCGACTTTTCGCCGTAATGATTCGCAAAGAACCGGCCCGCTCGCGCACCTTGGGGAAAAGCAGGCCGGTTCTCTGCGCGATGCGCTTCTTAAAATAACGGGCATCGGATCGATCCAATGCTCCAGGGAATGCGATAAGGTAGACTGAATGACGAGTATGGGCATGAAGCGGCTTTTTGCGGCTGCTGTAATCGTGTTGAGCGCTACAGCGGGCGGCGCATCCTATGCGCAGCAGGCTCAGACCTCTCCCAATACCCAGCCTCAGGCTCAGCCCCAGGCCGCACCCCAAGTCGCCCCCCAGGCGGCTCCCGCTCCGGCAGCAGCGGCGGCACCTGCTACCTTGATCTCGGCGGAAACGAAGGCGGCCCGCGCCAAGCTCGACGGCTTCAAAGCCGATCTCGACCAGAAGGAGGCGGCGATCCAGGGGCGGACCATGTCGGACACGGATCTGCAGAACATCCGCGTGCAGATCGAACCGATCATCGCCGAGATCCGCACCGTCATCGACGAGCAGACCCCGAAGCTCGAGGCCAGCAAGCAGCGCCTGAGCCAGCTCGGCCCGAAGCCCGACAAAGGCCAGCCCGAAGAGAGCGCCGATGTGGCCCGTGATCGCGCCGAGCGCGAGGCGGCCGTGGCGGAACTGGACGAGACTCAGCGGCTCGGACGCGCCCTGCTCGTCCAGGCCGAGCAGCTGAACACCCAGATCGGCGACTTGCGCCGGGCGGGCTTCACCCGCGCCCTGTTCGAGCAAAGCGACGGCCTTCTCAGCCCCAGCCTCTGGATGAACGTCGTCCAGGCCGTTCCGCGGGAACTGCGGGCACTGGGAATCGTCCTGGACGATGCCCTGGAGCAGCTCCAGCGCAACACCTCGCTCGGCGTCCTGCTCCTTCTCGGATTGGCGATCGGCGCGGCAATCGCCCTTTATGTCGGGCGGCGCTCGATTGCCCCGCGACTCGTCAGGCGCAATCCCGCTATCACAGATCCTGCGCGCCGCAGTCGCCTTCTGGCCGCTCTCGGCGTTCTGATCCTGGGAGCGGGCCCGGCCATCGCCGGCAGCTGGATCGTCTGGGTGGCCTTCGATTCCGCGGATATCGTCCCACCACGGCTCGAGCAGGTCGGCAGGGCTCTCCTGAGCGGTCTGGCCTTCATCGCCTTCGTGCGCGCCCTGATCGATGCGATTCTGGCGCCGGGCCACACCTCATGGCGGCTGATTCCGGTCAGGGATGCCTCTGCCACGCGGATCATGAGCTTCTCCGTCACCCTGGCCACCGTCATGGTCGCCGGCAAGGTGATCGAGGCGTTCAACACGGCCATCGCCGCCGCCTTGCCGGTCACGGTCATCACCCGGGCGTTCTTCGCCCTGGCGGCGGGGCTCATCTTCGCCGAGCTCCTGCGGCGCTTCGCGGTCCGGGAAACACAGGACGAGGCCTGCCTTGGGCCTTACGTCGCGCAGGATGTAGACATCGGCGGGCCCCTGCGCAGTCTCGGCTGGTTCCTTGTGGCCCTCATCGTCGGCAGCGTGCTCGGCGGCTATGTGGCGCTCGCCTCCTTCGTCGTCGATCAGGCGGTCTGGATCTCCATCGTCGTCGCGCTGCTGGTTCTGGGCATCGCGCTTGCCGACGAGTTCATCGGCGGCTCCCTGCGCGGCCAGACCAGACTTGCCACGACGCTGCAGGCCAACACGGGCTTGCGCCGGCGCTCCCTGGAGCAGATCGGCGTTCTGGGCAGCGGCATTGCGCGGCTTGCCCTCATCATCATCGGCATCCTGCTGGTGCTCGCCCCTTGGGGCATCGAATCGGCCGATGTGACGGGCTCCTTACGGGCGGTGTTCTTCGGGTTCAATGTCGGCGAAGTCACGATCTCCCTGTCGTCGATCCTCGTCGCGGCCCTGCTGTTCGCAGCAGTTTTTGCGGTCACGCGCATGATCCAGCGCTGGCTCAGCAACACCTTCCTGCCGGCGACTGATCTCGATGCCGGCCTGCGCAATTCGATCACGACGGCGGCGGGCTATGTCGGCATCATCACGGCAGGCATGCTTGCCTTTACCTATCTCGGCCTCAGCCTGGAGCGGGTGACCATCGTCGCCGGTGCGCTGTCGGTCGGTATCGGTTTCGGCTTGCAATCCATCGTCAACAATTTCATCTCCGGCCTCATCCTGCTCTGGGAGCGCCCGATCCGCGTCGGCGATCTCGTGGTCGTGGGCGACGGGGAGGGCTATGTGCGCCGGATCAATGTGCGTTCCACCGAGATCCAGGCCTTTGACCGCTCGACGATCATCGTGCCGAACTCGAACCTGATCTCCGGCATCGTGCGCAACCGCGTCCGCAACGATCGCGTCGGACGCGTGCTGGTCTCCGTTCCGGTTCCCCGAGCCTCGGATCCGGATCAGGTCGCGGAGATCATGCGCAAGGCGGCGCTGGCCCATCGCGAGGTAATGAGCGAGCCTGCGCCCCGGGTGCTGTTCAAGAAGGTGACGGAAAACACCATCGATTTCGACCTCATCTGCTTCGTGGACGATATCGATGCGGCCGGCCGCGTCTCGAGCGACATCTACTTCGAGATCTTCCGCGGCCTGCGCAAGGCCGGCATCGGCGTTCCCGCGCCGGCACCGGCTCCCGAACCGGACGAAGAGCCGCAGGACAAGGCTTCAAAGTCCGAGGAGAAAGAGGACGAAACCTTAACCCTTCTCAAGGATAAGACGCCTGCATGAAGCGTCTTATCCCCTTGATCCTCCCCGCCCTCGCTCTCGCCGCCTGCCAGAGCGAGAAGCCCGCCCAGCGCAGCCAGACCCCGAGCTTTTACGTCTCCATGGCCAAGGCTGATGCCGAGGTGGATGCCGCCATGGCGCGCGACATGATCGGCGCCTATCGCGGCAATAACGGCTTGCGCCCGCTCATCCTCGATCCCGATCTGCAGGCTGCGGCCCAGGCGGAAGCCGATGCCATGGCCAAGGCCGACAAGCCGAGCTCCGCCGAGGCCTTCAAGGCACGTCTCGCCTCGACGGGCTTCACGGCGCCGGCCGCGAATCTCTCCGCTGGCTATCACACTCTGGCAGAGGCGTTCTCCGGCTGGCGCGAGAGTCCGCAGCACAACCGGGTCCTCCTCGATGCCAGGGCGACCCGGATCGGAATCGCGACGGCCTATGCGCCGAATTCCAAGTACAAGGTCTACTGGGCTTTGGCTGTCGCATCCGACAAGCGCTGATAAGTCTCAGGAATCCGAAGCGGGAGCGTTTGGAACATTCCCCCCGCGAGCGCGCTTTAGCCTGAGGAACACCCAAGCTAAGAGTGCGCACCGCGAACCTATGCCGGACTTCGACCCTAAACTGGGGAGGCAGCTGCCTCCGCCCCCTGCGACAGGAAGCGAACAGGAAGTCGGTCCCGGTCAAGGCAGCACGCTGGCGAATGAAGCAAAAGCCGCCGCCGCACACCAACCGGAAACCCATCAAGGTCCCGAAGCTGCTCCCGAAATCCCTCCGAGCATCGGACGGGAACTCTACGCGCTCTTTCGCGACATGCTCCGGAACGGGAAGGGTTGGCCCATGCTGCGGCTGGGTGCGGCCATTCTCGTCATCCTCGTCTGCAACATGGTTGGCCAGGTGCGGCTGAACGAGTGGAACGGTGCCTTCTTCGATGCCGTCGAGAAGCGCGATACCTCCGCCTTCTTCCATCAGCTTCTGGTTTTCCTGATTATCGTCGCCGTGCTCCTGGCCCTCGTGGTGGCGCAGACTTGGCTGCAGGAGCGCCTCAAGATCCGCCTCCGGCAGCGCCTGACCCAGGTTTTGCTCGATCTCTGGCTCAAGCCGAACCACGCTTACCAACTCGGCTTCATGGGCACCAACGGTGCTCAGCCGGACCAGCGGATGCAGGAGGATTGCCGCCTCTTCTCCGAACTTTCGACGGAGCTCGGAGTCGGCATGCTCCAAGCCCTGCTTCTGCTCATCAGCTTCATCGGCGTTCTGTGGGCCCTGTCCAGCCCCGTCACTTTCACGCTGGGCGGGACCGCCCTCACGATCCCCGGCTACATGGTCTGGGTTGCGGTGGGTTATGCAGGGATCGGCTCGGGCCTGACCTGGCTCGTCGGTCGCCCATTGATCCGTCTCAATACGGAGCGTTATGCCCGTGAGGCCGAATTGCGCTTCGCGCTCGTGCGCGTGAACGAAAGCGCCGAGAGCGTCGCCCTCTACAACGGAGAGCCGGACGAACGCCGCAACCTCGACGAATTCGTCGAGGCTGTTCTCAAGGCTGCGCGGCGGCTTTCCAGCGGCCTCGCCCGCCTCACCTGGATCACCTCAGGCTATGGCTGGCTGGCCATCGTGGTGCCGATCCTGGCGGCTGCGCCGGATTATTTCTCGGGACGCCTTTCTTTCGGCGAGATGATGATGGTGGTCGGCGCCTTCAATCAGGTGCAATCGGCTCTGCGATATTTCGTCGACAACTTCCCGAAGATTGCCGATTGGCGCTCCGCGGTCCTGCGCGTCGCCACGTTCCGGCAGACGGCCCTCGACCTCGACGAGGTCGCGGCCGAGAGCCGGAGGATCGATATCAGCCCGCATCCGAAGGGTTGGCTCAGTTTCGAAGGTGTCTCGATCGCTCTTAGCGACGGCAGCATCCTCATCGAGGATGCGACGGCCGAGATTCAGCCCGGCGAGCGGGTGCTGCTCATGGGCGAGTCGGGTGCCGGCAAGAGCACGCTGTTTCGGGCCATTTCCGGCCTGTGGCCCTGGGGATCCGGCAGGATCCGTATCCCGAAGTCGGAGGAGATGATGTTCCTGCCGCAGCGGCCCTATCTTCCTTTAGGGACGTTGCGGGCCGCCATCAGCTATCCGGCCTCGCCCGAAACCTTCGACGATGCCCAGGTGCGGGAAGCGCTCGAGCGTTGCGGCCTGGGCGAGTTCGTCGAGATGCTCGACAAGCATGAGCGTTGGGACAGGAGCCTGTCCCTCGGCCAGCAGCAGCGTGTGGCCTTTGCCCGGGTGCTGCTGCACAAACCCAAATGGGTGTTCATGGACGAGGCGACGTCGGCCCTCGACGAGGAGAACCAGACCTCCATGCTGGCGCTGTTCGAGAACGAGCTCAAGGGAGCGAGCGTCCTGTCGATCGGGCATCGGCCCGGTCTCGAGGAGTTCCACACGCGCACCCTTCACATCCGCAAGACCAAGGAAGGGGCCATTCTCCTGGCCCGGCCCCGGTCGCGGCAGAACGGGCACTCGCAACCGAAGCTCGGGCCGAAATGGATCGGGCGCTTTCGCCGGAGCCTGAAACCGGCCCGGAGCCGGGCATGATGAGGAACGGTCCGGAACGTCCCGGCTTTTCAATCGGGGTGAAGTGCGCAAATCTTCACCGGAGGCGCCGGATTCTTCGTGGGGTTCGTCACGTTCGCAGGTAGATGCCCATGCGGCTGATCAGGCTTTATATCCGTGTTCTGGGCCAGCTCGGATCCGATCTCAGGGTCGGAGCGCTGCTGGCCCTGGCGAACATTGCGCTTGCGATCTCGGCTTTCGCGGAGCCCATCCTGTTCGGGCGCATCATCGACGTGCTCACCCGCGCCCAGATGCCGAATGCTGCGCCCGTGACGTTCGGGACTCTTACGCCGCTCATCCTGGCCTGGGTGGCCTTCGGGCTGTTCTCCATCGGTGCGGGCGCCCTTGTGGCATTGCATGCCGACCGGCTGGCCCATCGGCGGCGGCTAGCCGTGGTGGCGAATTACTTCGAGCACGTGCTCGAATTGCCGCTCGCCTTCCACACCTCGACCCATTCGGGCCGCGTGCTGAAGGTCATGCTGGAAGGTTCCGGCGCCATGTCATGGCTCTGGCTCGGCTTCTTCCGCGAGCATCTGTCGGCCCTCATCGCGCTCGTCGTCCTCCTGCCGCTGACCGTGTTCCTGAACTGGCGTCTGGGCCTGCTCCTCGTTGCGCTCGTGGCGGTCTTCGCCTTTCTCACCGCCATTGTGTTGCGCAAGACGGAAACTCTCCAGGGCTCGGTCGAACGCTACCATTCGAGCCTCGCCGAGCATGCCTCCGACGCGCTCGGCAACGTGCCGGTGATCCAGTCCTTCACCCGGGTCGAGGCGGAGAGCCGATCGCTCAGAACCATCATCCAGCAACTGCTGCAGGCGCAGAATCCGGTGCTGTCCTGGTGGGCGCTGGCTTCCGTCGCCTCCCGTGCCTCGGCCACGATCACGGTCACGGCGATATTTCTCCTGGGCACGTGGCTGCATCTGAACGGTTTGGCGACAATCGGCGAGGTCGTCATGTTCATGAGCATGGCAACCATGCTGATCGGTCGTCTGGAGCAGGCGGTGAGCTTCATCAACCAGCTCTTCATGCAGGCGCCAAAGCTGCAGGAATTCTTCGAGATCCTAGACACGGCGCCCGTCGTTCACGACCGCGCCAATGCGAGGGATGTGGAGCGTTACCGGGGCGACGTCGTCTTCGACAATGTGAGCTTCTCCTATGACGGCAAGCGCTCCGCCGTACAGGATGTCTCCTTTACCGTTCGAGCGGGCGAAAACGTGGCGTTGGTCGGCTCCACCGGCTCGGGCAAGTCGACAACTCTGGGACTCCTTCACCGCGCCTTCGATCCGCAATCGGGCAGCATCCGCATCGACGATCTCGACATTCGCGACGTGACGCTCTCGTCCCTGCGCCGGAACATCGGCGTGGTGTTCCAGGAGCCGATGCTGTTTGCCCGCACCATCCGCGAAAATCTGCAAGTCGGACGGCCCGATGCCACGGACGCGGAGATGATCGAGGCTTTGGAGCGGGCGCAGGCCATCGAGTTCATCTCGCGCCAGGCGGAAGGGCTCGACACGGTCATCGGCGAGCGTGGGCGCTCGCTCTCCGGCGGCGAGCGTCAGCGCCTGTCGATCGCCCGCGCGCTGCTGAAGAACCCGCCGATCCTCATTCTCGATGAGGCGACGAGCGCACTCGATGCGGCCACGGAGCGCAAACTGCAGCTTGCGCTGGACGAAGTGATGCGCGGGCGTACGACCTTCATGATCGCCCACCGTCTCGCCACCATCCGCAATGCCAATCGCATTCTCGTCTTCGACCAAGGGCGCGTCATCGAAAGCGGCACCTTCGACGAACTCGTCGCGAAGGGCGGCCGCTTCGCGGAACTGGCCAAGGCACAGTTCATGGTTGCCGAGGAGCCTCCGAAGCGCGTGGCCAGGGTATCGGCGCACGCATGATTCAGGCCTTCGATGTGCAGACGCCCGGTATCCGCCACCGGGTCAACGGCGTGGCGCTTCATGCCGTCGAGGCAGGGCCGCAAGACGGGCTACTCGTGATCCTGCTCCATGGCTTTCCGGAATTCTGGTGGGGATGGCGCTATCAGATTGGTCCCTTGGCTGAAGCCGGGTTTCGCGTGCTCGTGCCGGATCAGCGCGGCTACCATCTCAGCGACAAGCCCGAAGGACGGCGGGCCTACGATCTCGATATGCTGGCGAAGGATATCGTCGGATTGGCGGATGCGCTCGGCCGTCAGTACCTTTTCAGTTGTAGGCCATGACTGGGGCGGACTCGTCGCCTGGTGGACGGCTTCGCGCTATCCGGATCGCATCACCAAGCTCGTCGCCCTCAACGCGCCTCATCCGAGCGTTGCCGGATCCTATATGCGCTCGCATCCAAGCCAGATGCTCAAAAGCCTTTACGTTGGCTTCTTCCAGCTTCCACGGCTGCCCGAAGCCATGCTCTCGGCCAACGGCTATCGCAGCCTCAAAGATGCACTCCTGCGTTCGAGCCGACCCGGCACGTTTTCGGATGGGGACATTGCTCAATACGAGAAAGCCTGGTCGCAGCCCGGCGCGCTCACCGCCATGCTGAACTGGTATCGGGCGTTGCCGTTCCTGCCCGAGATGAAGAATCCCACAATCCGCTCGCCGGCACTCGTCATCTGGGGCGCACGCGACCGGTTTCTCGAAAAGGGATTGGTAGAGGCGAGCCTTGCCTTGTGCCGGTCGGGCGATGTTCGCTGGATCGAGAACGCCACCCATTGGGTCCAGCATGAGGAGCCGGACGCCGTCAACGCGGCGTTGGTGGATTTCCTGAAGGTTTAGCTCATCAACCTCTGCAATCTCTGGTCTCATCCTGAGACGCTGGCTCATCATCCTCAACCTCCTCAGGATGAGGGCTTGGGGATGGGCAGGTTCTTGAGCCAGCCTCTGAACTTACTCGGCCCTGGCACGGACCATTGTGAGCGGCGTGATCCTGAGGGCCATGATGCGGTTGCGCGATTTGCGCAGCACCTGGAAGCGGAAGCCGTGGAAGGTGAAGATCTGACCCGTGTCGGGAATGGTCTGCGCCTCATGGATGACGAGGCCCGCGATGGTGGTGGCTTCCTCGTCCGGCAGATTCCAGTCCATGGCGCGGTTGAGGTCGCGGATCGGCACGGATCCGTCCACATTGACCGAACCGTTCGGCTGGGGCCGCACGCCCTGGACCGAGAGATCGTGCTCGTCCTTGATGTCGCCCACGATCTCTTCGAGGATGTCCTCGAGCGTCACCAGACCCATCACCTCGCCGTATTCGTCGACCACGAGAGCGAAGTGGGTTTTTTTGGCGAGAAAGGCCTTCAGCTGGTCGCGCAGGGACGTGGTGTCCGGCACGAACCAGGTCTCCAGCGCAATCGCCTCTACTTTAAGCTTGCTCGCGTCGCCGCCGACCGCATCGAGCGCCCGCAGCAGGTCCTTGGCGTGGAGCACGCCGACGATGTTCTCCTGGCTCTCGCGCCAGAGCGGCATGCGGGTATAGGGCGAGGAGAGCACCTCGCGCACGATCTCTTCCGACGACAGATCCGCATTGATCGTGCGCATCTTGGTGCGATGGACCATTACCTCCGAGACCGTCAGGTCTTCGAGGTCGAGGAGACCGCCCAGCATGTCGCGTTCCACCTTGGCGACGCCGCCTTCCTTGTGCAGCAGAGCGACCTGGCCGCGAATCTCTTCGCTGGCCGAGAGGATCGGCGTGTTCTCCCCGATCCTGATGCCGAAGGGCCGCAGCATGAGCCGCACGATCCGCTCGATGGCGATGGCGAGCGGCCCAAGCAGCGCCACGGCCCAGGACATGGGCCGGGAGAGGAAGAGCGAGGCGGTCTCGGGAGATGAAATAGCGAGGGTCTTCGGCAGCACCTCGGCGAAGACGATCACCAGGACCGACATGGTCACGGTGGCGTAGATCGCGCCCTCGTGGCCGAAGATTGCCACGAGCACGCTGGTAGCGAAGGCCGAGACGCCGATATTGACGATGTTGTTGCCGATCAGCACCGTGCCGATGAAGCGCTCGCGCATTTCGAGCAGGCGGTTCACCAGCTTGGCACGCCGGTCGCCGCCCTTTTCCAGAACCAGCATGCGGGAGCGCGATGCGCCGGTGAAGGCCGTCTCGCCGGCCGAGAAGAAGGCCGAGAGCAGAAGGCAGAAGATGACGACCAGGGCTGCAAACCAGAGATCGCCGGAGGATTCTTCGATCATGGTCGTGATGGTTTAAGTTCGCTTTCCAGGAAGCTGCGGACCTTGTCGGCCTCGATGCCGGGAGCGATGAAGCTCTGCCCGATGCCCCGGGCCAGGATGAAGGTCAGGGCGCCGCCCTTCACCTTCTTGTCCTGGGCCATGGCATCGAGAAGCTCGTCGACCGTGCCGCAGCCTCCGGGAACATGGGCGAGGCGCGTGGGAAGTCCAGCGGCCGACAGATGCGCCTCCACCCGTTCTGCATCCACGGTCGGGCACAACCCAAGCGAAGCGGAGAAGCGGAAGGCCTGACACAAGCCAATGGCGACGCCTTCGCCATGGACGAGGCGCGCAGAGTCATAACGGGTGATCTTTTCGAGCGCATGGCCGAAGGTATGGCCGAGATTGAGGAGCGCCCGGTCGCCGTTCTCGTGCTCGTCGCGCACCACCACGTCGGCCTTGGCGCGGCAGCTCTGGGCTACGGCCTCGTCCCGCTCGGGACCGCCGGCGAAGACGCCCCGCCAGTTCGCCTCACACCACGAAAAGAAACGCTCGTCGTCGATGAGGCCGTATTTCGCCACCTCCGCATAGCCTGCGCGCATTTCGCGGATCGGCAGCGTGTCGAGGAGGGCCGTGTCGGCCAGCACCAGGCTCGGCTGGTGGAAGGCGCCGACGAGATTCTTGCCGTGGCGGGAATTGATGCCGGTCTTGCCGCCGACCGAGGAATCGACCTGGGAGAGCAGGGTGGTCGGCACCTGGACGAAGCGCACGCCCCGGCGCACCACCGCGGCCGCAAAGCCAGCAAGATCCCCGATCACGCCGCCGCCGAGCGCGATCACGAGATCCCCGCGCTCGATCCGGGCGGCCAGCACCGCGTCGCAGACCTGTTCCAGGCTGGCATAGGATTTGGTGGCCTCTCCGGGGGGAAGCGTGATCACGGCGGTGCGCAGGCCCTGCGCTTCCAGGGACTTGGCAAGAGCCCCGGCATAAAGTGGCCCCACGTGCTCGTCCGTGACGATGGCGGCGCCGCGGGCGCCAAGAGCGGCGATGCGCGCTCCCGCCGTCTCGACCAAGCCGCGTCCGACCAGGATGTCATAGGCCCTGTCGCCGAGCGGGACCGGAACCGTGATGACGGATGGGTTTTCCATCTGGGCGGCGCTCGTCATAGTTCGGCGTTTCCTCGTTTTTCGCGGGCGAACCACTCCCCGAGGGCCTTGATGGCGTCGGCAACCACCCGGTCATGCGGCGCCTCGTGGGAATCGATGGTGATGTCAGCCAGAGCATAGACCGGATAGCGCTGCTCCATCAGGCGGCGCATGGTACCTTCCGGGTCGGGATTCTGCAGAAGGGGGCGGGTCGCTCGCTTGCGGACGCGGCGCATGAGAATGTCGAGATCGGCCTTGAGCCAGAGCGAGATGCCCTGTTCGGCGATGCGCTGGCGGGTCTCCTCGTTCATGAAGGCGCCGCCGCCGGTGGCGAGCACGATCGGGCCTTCCTGCAGAAGGCGGGCGATCACGCGGCGCTCACCATCGCGGAAATGCTCTTCGCCGTGAATGGCGAAGATCTCGGGGATGGTCATGCCGGCCGCGGCCTCGATCTCGTGATCGGCGTCACGGAAAGGCAGCTTGAGCGTCTGCGCGAGCCTGCGGCCCACGGTGCTCTTTCCGGCGCCCATGAGCCCGACGAGCACAAGCGATCGTGTGCCGAGCTGGCGGCTGATGGGATGGCCGCGCTGGCTTGCCTGGTCTTGCCCGCCGACTTCATCGAGCGAATTGAAGCGGCTGATATTGTTCATGTGCCAAGTCCTAGCACGGGCGCGGCGGCCTGTCACAAGGGCGTTATCCTCCTGTCCCTGACAAACTTAACCGAAGAGAAGGGCTTGCCTTCGCCGCCCTGGCATGGTTCTAGCGATTTAACGTTTCAAGAGGCTCCCGTGCCCACCCTGTTCCGGTTTCTCCTCGTCGTCGCCATTCTCGCAGGCCTTGGTTTTGCCGCCATGTTTGCGCTCGCGACCTTCGTCGATCCCGATCCGCGCGAGATCACGGTTCCGGTCCCCACTAGCCGGACCCCTTCGTCTTCATGAGCGGCGCGCGCCATGCCAGCCTCTTCCTCGACATGCTGGCTGCCGAGCGGGGCGCCTCCAAGAACACCCTCGATGCCTATCGTCGCGACCTCGACGATTACCTTGAGTATCTGAAAGAGACCGGCGGTCAGCCCGATAGCGCGACCTCCGCCACCGTCCGGAGCTTCATGGCGAGCCTGGAGGAGCGCGGCCTGAAGGCCTCTTCCGCAGCCCGCAGGCTCTCGGCGGTGCGCCAGTTCCACAAATTCCTCTACGTGGAAGGCTATGCTCCTGCCGACCCGACCGCCGCCGTCTCGGCGCCGAAGCGGGGGAGGGCGCTGCCGAAGGTTCTTTCCGTCGCCGAGGTCGACCGCCTGCTGCAGGTGGCCTATGAAGGCGTCCAGCACACGGAAGCCACGCCCGCCGAGCGTCTGCGCGCCGCCCGCATGGCCTGCTTGCTGGAGCTTCTCTACGCCACAGGCCTGCGCGTCTCGGAGCTGATCGCGCTGCCGCGCAGCGCCGCCAAGACCCGCGACCGGTTCCTCGTGGTGCGCGGCAAGGGTTCCAAGGAACGGCTCGTTCCGCTCACCGATGCGGCTCGGGACGCAGCGCGCGCCTATCTCGCTTTGCTGGAAGAGCAGACAAAAGCCGTCGGCCCCTGGCTGTTTCCGGCCGACAGCGAGAGCGGCCACCTCACCCGCCAGGCCTTCGCCCGTGACCTGAAGGCGGTGGCCGGGGCGGCGGGCCTGCGGGCCGACAAGGTCAGTCCCCACGTGCTCCGCCACGCCTTCGCCAGCCACCTGCTCCAGAACGGCGCAGACCTGCGTGTGGTGCAGGAGCTGCTCGGCCATTCCGACATCTCGACGACGCAGATCTACACCCATGTGCTCGACGAGCGCCTGAAGAGTATGGTGCGTGATCTGCACCCGCTGGCGGAGGGGGAGGGGTAAGCTTCCTCTCACGTCATCACCGGCCTTGTGCCGGTGATCCCGATTAAAAGAGGCGCGGCGTTTTTCTTGATCGGGATGGCCGGGATAGGCCCGGCCATGACCTGAGGGTGTCATCCTTAGGCCAAGCGCAGCGAGGGAAGGGATCCATAGCGTTGCGTTCGTGAGTGGATTCCCTTCCCCTCCGATGGCTTTCGCCATCTCCGGCCGGAAATGACAGGGAGCGAATTACCGCCGCTTCAGCAAAAACACGCCCTGGTCGCCGAGCAGGTTCCAGACCCACCAGGGCAGGGTCACGCGCATGGGCTGGCCGCCGGCATTGAGCGCGACGGCCTTTTCCATCTGCGCGCCGACCTCGCGACACAGTTCCACGAAATCACGGATGGTGCAGAAATGGATATTAGGCGTGTCGTACCAGGAATAGGGCATGTTCTCGGTCACGGGCATCCGGCCGCGCAGGACAAGATCGACACGCACGCGCCAATGGCCGAAATTGGGGAAGGATACGATGGCCCGGCGGCCGATGCGCAGGAGATGCTCCAGGACCACCTTGGGCTGCCGGGTCGCCTGAATCGTCTGCGAAAGGATCACGTAATCGAAGGCGTCGTCCGGGTAATCGGCGAGGTCCGTGTCGGCGTCGCCTTGGATGACAGGCAGGCCCTTGGCTAGACAGGCATTCACGCCCTCGCGCGAGATCTCGATGCCGCGCCCGTCGACGCCCTTGCGGTCGCGCAGGATGGCCAGCAGCGAGCCGTCGCCGCAGCCGATGTCGAGCACGCGGGAACCCGGATCGACCATCTCGGCCACGAGGAGGAAGTCGAGGCGGTGGCCGGTTTCGCTGTCGGTCAAGGGCAGGGCGGTGGGCAGGGTCATGCGATTCCCCGCACCCGCGCCGCCGCGTCGATGAAGCCGCGCGCGGCTGCAAACATCTCGGGCTCCTCGAGCAGGAAGGCGTCATGGCCCTTGTCGCTCTCCACCTCGACGAAGCCGACCGAGGCTGCCGCCGCATTCAGGGCATGGACGATGGCGCGCGAATCGGAGGTGGGAAACAGCCAGTCGGAGGTGAAGGAAATCACGCAGAAGCGCGTGGCCGATCCCTTGAAAGCCTTGGCGAGCGAGCCGCCATGCTCCGCCGCGATGTCGAAATAATCCATCGCCCGGGTGACGTAGAGATAGGAATTCGCATCGAATCGCTCGACGAAGGAGATGCCCTGGTAGCGCAGATAGCTCTCGATCTGGAAATCGGCGTCGAAGGAGAAGGTCGGCGCGCTGCGGTCCTGGAAGTTGCGCCCGAACTTCCGGTGCAGGGCCATCTCGGACAGATAGGTGATGTGCGCGCCCATGCGGGCGACGGCGAGACCCTTGGACGGACGCGTGCCCTCGGTCAGGTAGCGCCCGCCGCGCCAGTCGGGATCGGCCATCACCGCCTGGCGGCCGACCTCGTGGAAGGCGATGTTCTGGGCGGAATGGCGGGCGGCCGCCGCGATGGGAAGGGCGGAGAAGACCCGGTTGGAATAGCTCACCGCCCATTGCAGCACCTGCATGCCGCCCATGGAGCCGCCGATGACGCAGAACAGGCTCTCGATGCCGAGTTTGTCGATCAGCGCCGCCTGGGCCCGCACCATGTCGCGGATGGTCACGACCGGAAAGTCCAGCGCGTAGGGCTCACCTGTCGCTGGATTGATCGAGGCGGGTCCCGTGGTGCCCATGCAGCCGCCGATCACGTTGGCGCAGATCACGAAGAAGCGGTTCGTGTCCACCGGCTTGCCGGGCCCCACCATGGTCAGCCACCAGCCGGGTTTGCCTGTCACGGGATTGTCGTTCGCCACGTGCTGGTCGCCGGTGAGGGCATGGCAGATCAGCACCGCGTTGGATTTGTCCGCGTTGAGGGTGCCGTAGGTCTGGTAAGCGATCTGCCAGGGGGCGAGCGCAACCCCTGAATCCATCATCAGGGGCTCGTGTGCGCCAAAGCGCATGACCAGGCTCGACGGGTCGTCGACTTGGCTTCGCGGTTCGGAGGACAGGGGCGCAAATGACATCTTAAAAAGGAAAAGTTCGTTCTTCCGAACAACCGGTACTGCGGAGCGGCTGTCGCGTCAACGAACATAACGCCTGGAAGGGCCTTGAGGATGTCCAGAGTGGATTGTCCCAACCACCTCACATTCTGCTGAAGCCCGCCCCTCGGCGAGAGGCGGGCCTTCGGTCCTGGATCAGGCTGCGAGCGCCTGCTGACGCAGGGCGTCGTCCAACGAGATCTCTCCCTTGAACCCGCGGGTGCTGATAGCGGTCTCGCCACGCTCGATCGCATGCGCGAACCGGACTGCCGGATCTGCCTCCAGTTTCTCGAAGAGGCGCTGCAAGCTGGGATAGTCGCGCCGGTCGACAACGTCATGATACTTCGTCCATCGGGCGATGCCGATGAAATAGGCATCAGCCAGTGTGCGCTGATCGCCCAGCAGCCACTGCTTGTCTCCAAGCATAGCCTCCAGGTTGGCATGCGCTTTCGCGACCTGTGCCGCCCCATAGGCTCTAAGGACATCCTTATCCGGCCCTTCTGCTCCATGCTCAAGGGCATACCAGAGCGGGCCAAAGGCGGCGAAGAAGCTGGTGGTGAGGAAGGCCAGCATCTGGTTGAGACGATCGAACCCTGCCGTGCCTTGCGCGAAGGACAATCCCTTGCCGATTCCCCGTGCGCCGAGATGGTTGAGGATCGCCATGCTTTCGCTGATCCGCTCGCCCGTGGCAGTCACCAGTGTCGGGGTCTCGCCGACTGGATTGATTGTCCGATAGGCATCGCTCGTCACAATCGCCGGCATCTCGATGCGGCAGAGCCGATACGGTTCCCCAAGCCATTCCAGGGCAACGATCGAGCCGAACGAGCATCCTGAAGGGACCCCGTACATGAGAGTCTGGATCATGGTGCGTCTCCTTTGTTTCTGACGTCACCACTGTGCCATTGTGGACTTTAGGGCTGTAGCCGCTAATTTCGAAACCCAAAGTCCATGTATGTGAACGATGGATATGAAATTCAACTTCAACGATCTGCATATCTTTGTTCGGGCCGTGGACCACGGAAGCTTTGCGGCGGCTGCGCGGCACCTGGGTGTTCCCAAGTCGACCATCAGCAAGCGCGTCGCCGAGCTTGAGGCTGATCTCGGCATGCGCCTGATCCATCGCACCTCGCGCAGCTTCGTGCTGACCGATGTCGGTCGGGATTTCTACGACCACGCCCGCGCGGCCGTCATCGAGGCGGAGGCGGCGGAGAGCGTCGTGCAGCGGCGGCAGGCAGAGCCGCAGGGCCTGGTCCGGATCACCGCATCCGTGCCGGTGGCGCAGTTTCATCTTGCCGATCGCCTGCCGGCTCTCGCGAGCGCATACCCTAAGCTGGACCTGCAGCTCCACGTCACGGATCGCTTTGTCGATCTGGTTCGTGAGGGTTTCGATATCGCGATCCGAAGCCATTTCGCGCCGCTGCCGGATTCCGATCTCGTGCAGCGGCGGATGAGAGTCGAGCGGATCACGCTTGTAGCCGCGCCGGACTACCTGGTCCGCCGGGGCATGCCGGGGCACCCCGATGACATCGTCGGACATGACGGACTGCTGACAGGACCCGCATCAAAGACATGGCGCCTGATGCACAAGGAAGGCCAGGAGATTCAAGTCACCCCTGAGGCGCGGCTGATCGCCGATGAATCCCTGGTGATGTTGAGGGCTGCGGCTGCCGGACTTGGGATCGCGTGCCTTCCCGATTCCATGTCGGCTCCCTTCATTGGATCTGGGGAACTGGTAAGGGTGCTGCCGGACTGGACTGCCGGGAGCGTTACGTCCACGATCCTGACGCCCCATCGGCGCGGCCAGCTTCCGGCCGTCAGGGCGGTCATCGATTTTCTGACGGGCGGCTAACGGCCGGTGATCGATGGCCAATGCGGCGCGAACTTTCCCCCACGCATGCCTGCCCAAAGATCTCAATGCGCAATCCCGGATGACAAGGAGGCCTAAAATCGTCAAAGAAGGGCGCCCGACCCGAGGATCCTGCGAGATGTCCACTGAGAAGCCCGCCCCGTCCCTTGCCGAACTGCGCCAGGAGATCGACCGTATCGACGAGGCGATGCACCGGCTGCTCATGGAGCGCGGCACCATCATCGACCGGCTGATCGCGTCCAAGAAGGCCTCCGAGGCGGGCCTGAGCTCCGCCTTCCGTCCCGGACGCGAGGCCTCGATGATGAAGGCCCTGGCCGAGCGGCACCAGGGACTGCTCCCGCTCGATACGGTAGAGAGCATCTGGCGGGTGATCATCGGCACCTTCACCTATGTCCAGTCCAATTACTCGGTCCATGCCGATGTCTCCGGCGGCGATGCGCCCATGCGCGACTCGGCCCGGTTCCATTTCGGCTTCACGGTGCCCTACGTCACCCATCCGAGCGCCGCGGCGGTGATCGAGGCGGTGGCGGCGTCCCGTGGCGACCTCGGCATCTTCCGGCTCGACCAGGGCGCCACGAGCGGCGCCTGGTGGCGCACGCTCGCCGACAAGCGCCGCCCGAAGATCATCGCGCGCCTGCCCTTCATCGAGCGGCCAGACCATCCGGCCGGGACTCCGGTCTTCGTCATCTCCAAGCCCCTGACGGATGCGGCCGTGCGCGACGTGGTGCTCTACGCCGCCCAGTTCGAGCGCTGGCACAAGGGCGCCAACGAGGCCCTGATCCAGCTCGGCGGCGAGGTGGTGGCGAGCGCGGCCGACACCAACGGCCTCTCCGAGCTCATCGCCGTGCCCGGCACTGTCGAGCCCGCGCAGCTGCGTCAGGCCCTGACCAGGGCGGGCGCGAGCCTCGCCCAGCTCGCCGAGATCGGCAGCCATGCCGAACGTTTCCACGTGAAATGAAATTCGACCTGCGCTAGAGCCTCTCTCACCTGATCGATTGCTAGGAAGTCAAGATGTCCGCTCGTCCCCAACCCCGCCCCGGCGTGATGCAGATCGACGCCTATGTGCCCGGCAAGAGCAAGGCCGCAGGGGTTGCCAAGGTCCATAAGCTCTCCTCGAACGAGACCCCGCTCGGCCCCTCGCTTAGGGCCATGGAGGCGATCCGGACCTTCGATCATCTCGAGCTTTATCCGGATGGTGCGTCCACCAAGCTGCGCGAGGCCATCGCGGCACGATACGGGCTCGATCCCAACCGGATCATCTGCGGCGCGGGCTCGGACGAGCTTCTGGCGCTGATCACCCATGCCTATGTGGGCCCGGGCGACGAGGGCATCTTCACCGAGCACGGCTTCCTGGTCTACCGCATCGCGATCCTGGCGGCCGGCGGCACGCCCGTGATCGCGCCGGAGAAGGATCTGCGCACGGATGTGGACGCGATCCTTAAGAAGGTGACCGACAAGACGAAAATCGTCTTCCTTGCCAATCCCAACAACCCGACCGGCACCTACATCCCGTTCGACGAGGTGAAGCGCCTGCATGCGGGACTGCCGCCCCATGTGGTGCTGGTGCTCGATGCGGCCTATGCGGAATATGTCCGCCGCAACGACTACGAGTCGGGCCTCGAACTGGTCGCCACCTCCGAGAACGTGGTGATGACCCGCACTTTCTCGAAGATTTACGGCCTCGCCAATCTGCGCCTCGGCTGGATGGTGGCCCCGCCCCACATCGTCGATGCGGTCAACCGCATCCGCGGTCCCTTCAACGTCAGCGGCCCGGCTATGGCGGCCGGCATCGCGGCGATCCAGGACGAGGCTCATGTCGCGAAGGCGGTGGAGCACAACGAGAGATGGCTCGCCTGGCTCACCCGCGAGATCGAAGCCCTGGGCCTCAAGATCACCCCGAGTGTCGGCAACTTCCTGCTCATCCACTTCCCGCAGGAAGCCGGCAGGACGGCGAAGGACGCCGATGTGTTCCTGTCCGGCCGCGGCCTGATCCTTCGCCGGATCGATGCCTATGGCCTGCCGCATGCCCTGCGCCTGACCGTCGGCGACGAGGAGGCGAACGGTCTCGTGGTGGCGGCGTTGCGCGATTTTCTCGGTGGCAAACATGCCTGAGCGTCTCGGTCCTCCGCGTGAAACGCCGCTCTTCGAGCGCGTCGCCCTCATCGGCCTCGGGCTGATCGGCTCGTCCATCGCCCGCGCCGCGCGGCATCTCAACCTCGCGCACAGAATCGTCGCCATCGATGCGAGCGAGCAGGTGGTGGAGCGCGTGCGGGAACTCGGGATCGCCGACGAGGCGACCACGGACGTCGCTGCGGGCGTGCGGGATGCGGATCTCGTGATCCTCTGCGTGCCGGTCGGCGTCTGCGGCAAGGTGGCCGAGGCGATGAAGCCGGGACTGAAGCCCGGCTGCATCGTGTCGGATGTGGGCTCGGTGAAGGCCTCCGTGATCGCGCAGGTGCAGCCGCATCTGCCCGAAGGCGTGGCTTTCGTCCCGGCCCATCCGGTGGCGGGCACGGAACATTCGGGTCCGGATGCCGGCTTTGCGACGCTCTTCCACAATCGCTGGTGCATTCTCACGCCGCCGGAAGGCACCGACGAGACGGCCATCGGGCGCGTGCGCGCCTTCTGGGAGGCGATGGGCTCCAATGTGGAGGTGATGTCTGCGCAGCATCATGACCTGGTGCTCGCCATCACCAGCCATGTGCCGCACCTGATCGCCTACAACATCGTCGGCACGGCAGCGGATCTGGAGACCGTCACGCAGGGCGAGGTGATCAAGTTCTCGGCCGGCGGTTTCCGCGACTTCACCCGCATCGCCGCGTCGGACCCGACCATGTGGCGCGACGTCTTCCTGCACAACCGGGAAGCCGTGCTGGAGATGCTGGGCCGCCTCAACGAGGATATCGCGCTCTTGGCCCGCGCCATCCGCTGGGGCGAGGGCGACAAGCTCTTCGATCTCTTCACCCGCACCCGCGCCATCCGCCGCGGCATCATCTCGTCGGGCCAGGAAACCCCGGAGCCGGATTTCGGCCGCCGACGGGACGACAAGGCGTAGCCAGCGCGTTTGTCATCCCCGGCGGTCCGCAGAATCGGGAAGGGGATCCATGGTGCTGGGTGTGCGGGTGGATTTCCTTCCCCTTCGCTGACGCTCCGGCCGGGGATGACATCCTCCCTCGTCATGGCCTGGTCTGTCCCGGCCATCCCGATCCGAAGAGCGCCGTGCCTCTCTTGATCGGGATCACCGGCACAAGGCCGGTGATGACGTAACAGCACATCTTCAATAGAGCGGCTGCAGCCTCACATTCGGGATCACGAAGGGGCCCATTGCCAGGAAGCCGTTTTCGAGGCGCAAAGGTGGCAGGGAGGCGAGCTGCGGCTTGGCATTGGGCTGAGCCGGGCTGGTCCGCGGGCCCTGTCCCAGCAGCATGCCGAGCAGATTGCCGCCGAGCCGCCCGCCGGTGAGGTTGCCGAGGAGGCCGTCGAGGCCGGCGGCTGCGACGGTGAGCTGGCCTGCCGGCCGGTGCTGATCGTCGAGGCGCAGTTCGCCCTTGGTCTCGATCTGGCGCGGGCCCTTGGCGGCCGAGAGCATCAGGATGTCGAGCTTGCCGCCGGCCTTGCGCCAGAGCTCCAGCTCCTCGGCGATGGTGCCGCCCTTGAAGCCGTCGGCCTGAGTCACGGTGACGTCCGCGTTCAGATTGGTCGGCTCCACGCCGCCTACGAGAGCATCGAGAATGGGGATGCGGGCTTCCGTCACCGAGGCCGCCACGTCGCCGGCGAGTTCAGCTCGCCTGGAAGGATTGGGGCGTACGTGAAGCTCCAGGTGCTTGCCCGATCCGGCGATCTCGCCGCTGCCAAGGCCCGTGATCGTCATCTGCGGCGCATTGGCAGCGAGCGACAGGCGCTGCAGCCCGCTCTGCGAGGCATTGATGCTTGCCTGCAGGAGATCCCAGCTTCCCTGCACCGTCACGGTGCCGTCGGTCACCCGCAGGGGACCGGCAACCTCCAGGATGATCCTCCGGGGTTGATAGACCTGCGCGACCGCCTCTGTGCGCCCGAAGGATGCGGAGACGGCTCCCCGCTTCAGGTCGAGGGTGCTGCAGATGATTTCGATGCGGAACGGATAGCCGACGATGGTGCGGTCGCCGCAGGTCCATTCCCGTCCGTTTCTCGCTTCCGCCGCAATCCAGCCGTCGAGCGCCTCCGCCGTGCGGTTGCGGATCACGAGCCAGGCGACGCTCCAGGCGATGGCGAGGAGGAGCAGCAGAACGAAGGGCGTGTAGAGCCAGAAACGGCTGCGGCGAACGTTCCCCTTCGGGGCGGCCTGATCCATGCGCGATCTCCTGTTGTGCGGATGCTTCGTTACTGCTTAGCGCCTCGTGCGGAAAAGTGGACCCCACTTTTCTGCGAGAACGATGCGCTCATCAAAAGACAAAGCATCGAATCAATCCCAAAAGTGGTTCCCACTTTTGGGTTCGATGCTATAGGCCCGATGCAGGCAAGGTTCGGGCGCGGGTGACATGAAGGACCTCACGGAGGATTTATGGGTTTTCGGCTACGGTTCGCTCATGTGGCGGCCGGGCTTTCCCTATCTCGAACGGGTCCACGCCCATCTCTACGGCTATCACCGATCGCTTTGCGTCTTCTCCCACGTCCATCGCGGCACACCCGAGCAGCCGGGCCTTGTCATGGGTCTCGACCGGGGCGGGCGCTGCCATGGGGTCGCCTTCCGCGTCGCGTCCGGGGAGGCTGAGGCCACGATCCAATACTTACGCGAACGGGAGCAGGTCACGTCGGTCTATCTGGAAAAGCATCTGCCGGTGCGGCTCGCCGATGCGCGTTGCATCCGTGCAGTCGCCTATGTGGTCGACCGCAACCACGCGCAATATGCGGGCCGGCTATCCTACGAAGAGGTTTTGAGGCTTGTGCGCCAGGGGCAGGGCATCTCCGGGCGCAATCCCGATTACGTGCGCAGCACTTACGAGCATCTCATCGGCATGCACGTGGTCGATCCTCTGCTGCACAGGATCGTCGAGGCGCTCGATCAGGAGGCTTGAACCTCGTTCTCGCGCAGATCCTCGAAGATCGCGCGGCGATCATCTTCCGTTGCGGCCAGGCGGTGGATGTGGAGTTCGGTGGCGCCCAGGTCCCGAACCTTGGCGAGCCAGCGCATGCGGGTCTGCTCGCTCGGATCGGATGCCGCCATCGCGGCGTCGACCACGATGCCATTGCCCGACCGGTCGCGCTTCACGGCGAGGATCACGGCGTCGGTGACTTCGAGAAGCTCCGTCTCGTTCAACGGATGCACGCCGACGATGTAGCGGCGCCCCGAACGGCCGCGCCAGGAACTCAAGGTAGAAGAGGAGCGAAGCCCTGCGGTCGCCCGTAGCCTTTCCTCGCGCACACCAGACCTCCGCATTCGGTCGTTGCGGAGATCCCGCATGGCCGCATTCCAGGATATGGTTCGTTTGTTCGCCATATGTTCTTATATGTAGGAGCGGCGAGGTGAGTCGTCAAGGTTGCTGAAAGCTTGGCTGTGCTTGGGTTTGCGGGTTTTTGCCTGCGCTCGGCGATCACTCTCTTGT
>KI911965.1:434638-444893 GCA_000517005.1 Microvirga lupini | reverse complement strand
TGTGGCGCGTCTCGTTAGACCTTCGACAGTGATGCCTCAGATGAGGAAGCAGGCCCCAAACCCAGCTCCTTCCGGCCCTCTTCCAGCAACCGGTTGGAAGAGCCTTCCACCTTCTCCTGCAACAGCTTGAAGAACTCCTCGCGCGGCAGCCCTGGAGCGATGGGGTCGAGAACCTCGATCCGGACCGTGCCGGGGCGGCGGATGAACTGGCGGCGCGGCCAGTAGAGTCCCGAATTCATGCCGATCGGAACGCAGGGAAAGCCGAGATTCTGGTAAAGATGCGCCACGCCGTACTTGTACGCCGGGGGAGCGCCCGGAGCGCGTCGGGTGCCCTCGGGAAAGATGATGATCTGGCGCCCGTGCTGAGCCTCGTCCTTGGCCCGTGCCGTCATCTGCATCAGCGCCAGCGACCCCGCCTTGCGGTTGACCGGCACGCAGCGCGCCTTGGCCAGATACCAGCCGAAGAGGGGGATCCACATCAGCTCGCGCTTGAGGATGTAGGTGGGATCATCGAGGATCGTCACCAGGGCGAAGGTTTCCAGGAACGACTGGTGCTTGGCCGCCACCAGGGCACCGCCCGGCGGGATCTTCTCACGACCTATGATCATGACCCTGGTTCCGGCGATCACGCGCAGGAGCCAGAGCGATGTGCGCGCCCATGTCTTGACCAGTTCCATGAACATGCGGCGCGGCACCAGGAAGCCCGGGATCAGGATGATCAGCCACAGGATCAGGTTGGCGTAGAAGGCGACGTTGAACAGCAGGGAGCGGACGATCAGCATGGCTTCTTGAAAAACGAAAAGCGGAGCATCGTGCTCCGCGAGTCGCGCACCTTAGCGCATCGTGCGGAAAAGTGGACCTGGTTTTCCGCACCCAACGATGCGCCACTTTTAGCCTTGAGCAGAGTTCTCTAGCGCCAGTGCGGCTCGGCGACGACCTGTGCCTTGATGGGCGCTCCGCCGCTGATGATGTTGGCCACCGAGGAGCGTTCCGGATCGGCCTCGAAGCGGGTCCGGACCCAGACGGCCAGGAACTTCAGGTATTCGGTGAAGATCACCCGAGCCACGGCCGGGTTGTGCCACCAATCGTGCGGGTCGATGGTGGCCGCGACCGGATAGGGGATCTTCTGGAGGTTCGGCAGAGCGTGGTCGAGCTCCACCAGGGTGCGCGGCATGTGGTAGTTCGAGGTCACCACGATGATGGCGTCGAACCCGTTCGCTTCAGCCCAGCGCCGGGTCTCGATGGCATTGCCGATGGTGTTGCGGGCCCGGTAATCCAGGTCCACGCAGCAATCGAAGAGCCGCCGCTGGCCGGGATTGAGCCGGGCGATCTGATCCCGGCTGGTGTTCTCGTTGACCCCGGAGATCAGGAGCCTCTTGGCATAGCCCTTGGCGAGAAGGTCGATGGCATCGCCGATCCGCTGCGCCCCGCCCGTCATGGCAACGATGCCGTCGGCCCGGGTTTCGGGCGGCTGCTCGAACCGGTCGAGGTGATAGACGAAGCCCAGGAATCCAAGGAAGCCGACGATCAGGATCGCGATGCAGCTCCAGAATCCGGCGGCGAGCAGGCGGCTCGACAGGGACCGCCGGACAGGCTGCTTAGCCGATGGCGGCATGGTCCAACCCCAGCCCAAGGCCTCTGTGGAATCCATGGCGCCCGGCGCACTCCAACTCTGCGTTCGCGAGGTCATCTTGGACGACATTAATGGAGATTGCGGCAATGGAGAGGCAACCCGCTCTTTCCCGGTCAACTGTCACCATCAACCATTTTCGTTAAGAAAGCGTCTCACGGTCAAGCGGGAGACGATGCCGGTGATGAGCGCGACGAGGAGTGCGATGAGGATCACCACCACATAGCCCCTCCAGCTGATGGTGAAGGCGCCGAAGAGCGCCTCCAGCTGGTCGCCCGTGGGGCTCGCCCGCCAGGAGCGGGTGACCAGACCCAGGATCAGGGTGAGGATCAGGGCGGAGGCCGCCCCGATGGCGCTGCCGCGCAGCCCTAAACGGAAGAAGCGGCGCTGGAATTCCTTGGCGATGAAATCGTCGTCCGCGCCGACGAAATGAAGCACCTCCACCACCTCCCGGTTGCCCGCCATGGCGCCGCGGGTGGCAAAGATGACGGCGAGTCCCGCAGCGACGAGCACCAGGGCCACGAGAAAGACCCCGACGCCGATGATCGTGTTGGCCATGGTCGAGAGCCTCGAGACCCAGAGGGCATGATCGTCGAGGGTCGCGCCGGGCACATCGCGCTGCAGGGATTGCCGCAACGAATTGAAATCGGGCTTCGTGCCTTCCTTGACCTTGATCACGATCAGGCGCGGCACCGGCAGGTCCTTGAAATCGAGGCCGGTCCCGAGCCACGGCTCAAGAAGGCGCTCGGATTCCTCCTTTGTGAAGGCCTGGGCCTGCTCCACGCCCGGCGTCTGCCGGGCCAGCGTCACGGCGCGTTCCACATCCTGATCGATGGAACGCTGGGCATTCGGGCGGATCTGAATGGTTATTTCCCGGGCAATCTCAGAGCGCCATTGGGCGGAGGAGGCCGAGACCAGCTCGGCGCCGCCGGCGCAGAGCGCGGCCAGAAAGGTCAGGATGGCGATGACGGCGGCCAAGGCCTGCCCGCCCGCCGAATCCACCGGCACGAGCGGGGCGTTCCGGCTCAAGGAAGCGGGCAGGGGGCGCTTCTGCCCGTCGAGGGCTGCAGCTTTCCTCGGGCGGGATTGGGGCGCGGCGCTCATCCGGCTCACTCGTCGATATGCAGCCGGCCGTCGCCGAGCACGAGGCGGCGCACGTCGAGCTGATCCATGAGGCTGAAGTCGTGGGTCGCGATGACCACGGAGGTTCCGAGCCGGTTGAGTTCGATGAAGAGACGCAGCAGGCGACGGGCGAGCGAGGGGTCCACGTTGCCGGTGGGCTCGTCCGCGAGCAGCAGGTCGGGGCGCACGATCAGCGCGCGGGCAATGGCGGCGCGCTGCTTTTCGCCGCCGGAGAGCACGGGCGGCAG
Organism: Microvirga lupini; assembly: GCA_000517005.1. Taxonomy (GTDB): domain Bacteria; phylum Pseudomonadota; class Alphaproteobacteria; order Rhizobiales; family Beijerinckiaceae; genus Microvirga; species Microvirga lupini. Next base: position 441,893 of record KI911965.1, on the reverse strand, counting down.
CATGTGCATGCGGTCGCCCAAGCCCACCCAGCGCAGGAGCTCGACGACCTCGGCCCGGTAGCTCGATTCCTCCTTACCCTGCACCCTGAGCGGCAGGGCCACGTTCTCGTAGGTGGTCAGGTGATCGAGCAGGCGGAAATCCTGGAAGACTACGCCCATGCGGCGGCGAAGCCCCGTCAGTTCATCCTTGGAGATCCGCGACACGTCCTCGCCGAAGAGCGAGATCAGACCGCGGGTCGGCTTGACCGACATCAGAATGAGCCGCAGGAGCGTCGTCTTGCCGGCGCCGGAGGGGCCAGTGAGGAACTGGAAGGAATTGGGCTCGATGGAGAAGGTCAGGTCGCGCAGGACCTCGGGGCCCATGCCGTAACGCACGCCCACATTCTCGAAATGCACGGCCGGAGCCGCGCCCTCATCATAGTCCTCGTGGTAAAGCGCCCTCACGCGTGCTCAAGCCATCCTTGGAGGTTGTCGGTTTTAAAGGCGGATGAAGACCGCGATTCGCTTTCTTATCGCCCCGGCATGGTTAGCAAGCCATAAACTTGCAGGACCGGGACGGGAAGCGAACGTTTCGCGGGACATTGCCGCAGGAGAAGCTCTCCCTCTCCCGCCCGGGAGAGGGGAAGAGTGCCGAATGACACCCGAGTGCCTGTATTAGCCCCAAACACATCTAGTCCGTTTGACATCCTCGCCCAGGCATGGTCGTGAAGAGAGAAGCTTTGAAGGCCTTTCATTTTCTTTCTGGACGATGACGATGAGCACTGCACCCCGCATCCGGGTTCTCTTCGACGAAGACACAATTGCCAAGCGCAACGAGGCGCTGGCCCACGAGATCGCGGCCGCCAAGCCCGAGAACCTGCTCGTCGTCGCCGTGCTCAAGGGCAGCTTCATGTTCGCCGCGGACCTGATTCGCGCCCTGCATCGCGCCGGATTGGCGCCGCAGGTTGAGTTCGTGCACCTGTCGAGCTATCTCGACGGCACCGTCTCGACCGGCAACGTCACGATCCTGCGCGACGTGGAAAGCGATGTGCGCGGCCGCGACGTGCTGCTCGTGGACGATATCCTGGAATCCGGCCGCACGGTCACCTTCGCCAAGGACCTGCTGATGGCCCGCGGCGCCAAGAGCGTGAAGACCGCCGTGCTGCTGGAAAAGCCCGGCAAACGCTCCGTGCAGATCCATCCGGACTACGTGGGCTTCACCTGCCCCGACGTCTTCGTCGTCGGCTACGGCATGGACGTGGCCCATTCCTACCGCCAGCTTCCCTTCGTCGGCGTGGTCGATCACCTCGACAACAGCCCGGACCTGTTCGACAAGCCAGGGTCGTAATCACCCGTTGAGCCGCCAGATCGTCCCGTTGAGCACGGTCGCGTAAGTGACCCAGGCGAGATAGGGCACGAGCAGGAGGGCCGCGGCTCGGTCGAGCCTCCAGAAGGTGCGGATCGTGGCCAGAATCGCCACGATCAGGGCAGCGATGACGACGAGGCCCGCGAGCGGGCTCTTTTCGCCGAAAAAGGCGAAGGACCAGAGCCCGTTCAGAACGAGCTGCGCGAAGAAGGCGACGATGGCGGCCGAGCGGCCGGGCCGGTTCTCCGGCAGGGAGAGAATGCGCCAGAGCGCATAGGCCATCATGGCATAGAGCAGGGTCCAGGCAATCGGGAACGCCCAATTCGGCGGGGTGAAGTCGGGCTTCTGCAGGCCCGCATACCAGGTCGGGATGTTCGGCTGCGTGACGAGGCTCGCCGACACGGCCACCGCGACCACCGGCAGCACGGCCACAAGGAAGCGCGGCAGCCGCGGCATTGCATGGCTGCCCGGCATAGTTTGGTCTGTATGCATGCTCGAAATCCCTTTATGAGGAGCCCATCGTTATCCCTGTGACGCAACCTGTCACGCTTGCGGAGGTTCCCTCATGTCGTCATCGCGTTCTCCATGGTCGAAGCGCAGCCTGACCGCTCAGGCCATGGGCCATGTGGATCCGATCACGAAAGCGATCGTGCCGCCGATCCATGTGGCGACCACCTATATCCGCGACGAGGACAACGCCTATTCCTCCGGCTTCGTCTATGGCCGGCCCGACAACGCCACCATCCGCGAGGCGGAAGAGGTTCTCGCCATGCTGGAGGAGGCCGAGGCCGGCGCGCTTCTGTTCTCGTCCGGCATGGCGGCGGCGACCGCCGTGTTCCAGGCCCTCGATCCGGGCGATCATATCGTAGCCTCCAAGGTCATGTACTGGGCCCTGCGCAACTGGCTGATGACGGAGGCCGTGCGCTGGGGCCTCAAGGTCGATTTCGTGGAGACTGACAACCTCGACGCCCTGCGGGAAGCTGTGAAGCCGGGCCAGACCAAGCTGGTCTGGGTCGAGACGCCCTCGAACCCGCTCTGGACCATCACCGACATCGCGGCTGCCGCCGAGATCGCCCATGCGGCAGGCGCCCGGCTCGCGGTCGATTCCACCACCGCCTCGCCGATCCACACGCGGCCGCTGATGCTCGGCGCCGACATCGTCATGCACGCCGCGACCAAGGTGCTGAACGGCCATTCCGACGTGGTGGCGGGCGCGCTCGCGGGCGCGAAGGCCGATGAATTCTGGGCGCGGGTCTCCTCCATCCGCAAGATGCAGGGCGCGATCCTGGGGCCGTTCGAGGCCTATCTCCTGATACGCGGCATGCGCACGCTCCATGTGCGGGCGGCCGCGCAGGCGAAAAGCGCGCTCGATCTCGCGCAGCGCTTTTCCGCTCATCCGAAAGTGGCCCGCGTGCTCTATCCCGGCCTGCCGCAGCATCCCGGCCACGACATCGCCGCCCGCCAGATGGAGAACGGCTTCGGCTACATGCTTTCGATCCAGGTCTCGGAGGGCGAGGCCGCGGCGATCCGCACCGCCGCGCGGGTCGGCCTGTGGAAGCGGGCGACCTCCCTCGGCGGCGTCGAGAGCCTGATCGAGCACCGCGCCTCTATCGAGGGTCCGGGCACCCCATGCCCGCCGGATCTCCTGCGTCTCTCCACCGGCATCGAGGACGTGGAGGATCTTTATCGGGATCTCGACGAGGCTTTGCGGGGCTGACGCTCCCTCACGTCATGGCCGGGCTTGTCCCGGCCATCCCGATTGGAAGAGCGCTGAGCTTTTCTTCATCGGGATCACCGGCACAAGGCCGGTGATGACGGTTGAATGGAGGGCCAGTGGATAATGATTGCCCTTAGCCAGCTATATTGATCTTGTCACAAAACCTGTGCTTCTCTCGGCTACAGGCGAATGCTGTTTCGCAAAAAGACAAGCCGAGGGAAGACCATGAACCACTCCATCACCCGCCGCCGCGTCCTGCAGACCGGCGTGGCCGCTGCCACTGTTGCCGGGATGCCCCGGTTCGCCCAAGCGGCCGGTCCGGTCGTGAAGCTCCGCATCCTGGAGACCACCGACCTTCACGTGAACATCTTCCCTTACGACTATTACCGCGACGCGGCCGATGACACGGTCGGCCTTGCGCGCACCGCGACCCTCGTGAAGGGCGCGCGGGCCGAGGCCAAGAACAGCCTGCTCTTCGACAACGGCGACCTGATCCAGGGTTCTCCGCTCGGCGATTTCGTCGCCTATCGCAAAGGCATGAAGGCCGGCGACGTGCATCCCATGGTCGCCGCCATGAACGAGCTCAACTACGATTGCGGCACCCTCGGCAATCACGAGTTCAACTACGGCCTCGAGTTCCTGCAGAGCTCGCTCGGCGCCGCGAAGTTCCCGCTGGTCTGCGCCAACGTCATCAAGGCGAACGGCGAGACGCTCCAGAAGCCCTGGCTCGTCCTCGACCGCGAGTTCGGCGATGAATCCGGCGCCAAGCAAAAGATCAAGATCGGCGTGATCGGCTTCGTGCCGCCGCAGATCGTGCAATGGGACAAGTCGCATCTCGACGGCAAGGCGACCACCATCGACATCGTCGATGCCGCCAGCAAGCATGTGCCGGATCTCAAGAAGGCGGGTGCCGACATCGTCGTGGCACTCTGCCATTCGGGCATCGCAGGCGGCGAGCGCAAGGGCGGCGAGGAGAATGCGGCGCTGCATCTCGCCAAGGTCGACGGCATCGACGTGATCCTCACCGGTCATCAGCATTTCGTGTTCCCGGGCGGCAAGGAGTTCAACAACATTCCCGGCGTCGACGTGAAGGCCGGCACGCTGCACGGCAAGCCCGCCGTCATGGCCGGCTTCTGGGGCAGCCATCTCGGCCTCATCGATCTCGAGCTGACGAAGGACGGCAATGCCTGGAAGGTCGCGAATTTCCGCACCGAAGCGCGCCCGATCTACGACCGCGTCGACCGTAAAGTTGTCGCGAAGGTCGATTCCGATGCGGCCGTGCTGGCGGCCGCGCAGGCGGGTCACGACGCGACGCTGAAATATGTGCGCGAGCCCGTCGGCACGACCGCCGTGCCGATCCACTCGTACTACTCGCTCGTATCGGACGACGCCTCGGTGAAGCTCGTGGCCGAGGCGCAGGCCTGGTACGTGGCGGATCAGCTCAAGGCCTCGCCCTTCAAGGACCTGCCGATCCTCTCGGCGGCGGCGCCCTTCAAGGCCGGCGGACGCGGCGGTCCGAACTATTTCACCGAGATCAAGCCCGGCCCGCTCGCCATCAAGGACATGGCGGATATCTACATCTATCCGAATACGATCCGCGTGGTGAAGATCACCGGCGCGCAGGTGCGCGAGTGGCTGGAGCGCTCGGCCGGCATCTACAACCAGATCGATCCGGCCAAGGGCGGCGAGCAGGAGCTCATCAATCCCAAGTTCCCGGCCTACAATTTCGACGTCATCGCGGGCGTGCAGTATAAGATCGATCCCAGCCAAGCCTCGCGCTACGACGACAACGGCAAGGTCGTGAATGCCGATGCGCACCGCATCAAGGATCTGACCTATAACGGCAAGCCCGTGACGGACGACCAGCAGTTCATCGTCGTGACGAACAATTACCGCGCCGGCGGCGGCGGCAATTTCCCCGGCGCCGATGGCACCACCATCGTGTTCGAGGCGCCGGATCTGACCCGTGACGCAATCATGCGCTACATCATCGAAAAGAAGGAAGTGGCCCCGAAGGCGGACGGCTCCTGGTCGCTCGTTGCGCCTGCCGGCGTCACCATGACCTTCACTACCGGTCCGAACGCCGCCAATTATCAGCCGGCCGGCATCAAGGTCGAGAAGATGGGCGATGCGCCGGAAGGCTTCGTGAAGTACAAGATCGTGAGCTGATCGCTCTATCAGGCGATTCGCGAAGCGGCCGGGTTCATGCCCGGCCGTTTTGCTTCGATAACTCTTCGAACAATAAAGTCATCACATCGACATGACCGATGGTGCGTCAATTTGGCTATTGGTGAGAAGAGAGGCATTCTCTCGCCTCATGTGATTGATCCTGAAGCCAAATTATCTCCTCGATGTCGAGGATCCTCTGGTGAAAAAATCACCACCTCTGACGATTGAAGAGAATTTAACGTCGCGTTAACCAGCATCTCCTCGAATGTCGGCATCATTGCCGTTCGATCCTCGATTTTATTCTGATCTTTTTTGATGACTTTGTTTCTTCGTCGATTGGCCTCGCTTCTTCTCGCATCGCTCGCGATGTCGACGAGGGCCGTCGCCAACGAGGACGAGATCTGGAGCAAAAACATCACCTCCTCGTGGCTGGACGACCATGTGTCGGCCAAGCGTGCGAGCCGTCCGCGCTATTCGCCTCTCTTGAACCGCACGCAGGTCTGGACGAACGGCATCGCGCGTTCCGACATGAACGCTTTCCTGCCGACGGACTTCGACCGCGCGGTCGGCGCCAAGATGCAGCCGTTTCAGGACTACAATTTCCTGGTCGGAACCGAATTGATCCGTGGCAGCGGCGAATCGAGCTTCCTGTCGTCGAAAGCGAGCTGGGAGGCTTTCCTGAAGCGGGATTGGGAGCGCCACGGCGTGACGCTGGGCCTGTCGACCGGAGGCTTTGTCGACAGCGTTCAGAACGGTTATTCGCAATCCATCAGCGGCACCATGGGAATTCCGCTCGATCTATCGCTTCAAACATGGAGCACGGAACTGCGGCTGTCGCCCAGCATGAATCTGGATGGCCTGAGCGGCGACATCAGCACCGGCCTTCTGTCGGAGATCATCAGCCAGGCCCGACTGACCTCTCCGACGGATCGCTTCCGGTCCGATCTCAACGTCAGGCTCGGCTACGGCGTCGCGCCGAACACCCGGCCCGTCGCTTCCGCAACGCTGGAGTTGAGGATTTCGCCGAATCTCTGACGTGGAGCGAGATTGTCCTCCTTGCCCATTTGTCCTGCTGTGTCACACAAGTGAGATCGTCCGGCGCTATCCGCATCGCATGACGAACCACTTCAGCAAAGATATTGTCGACGAGCGCCTGGATGCGGAAGATTGTTCCCTGCATTGTCCGGGCTGGTTTCATATTTTCCTGGCGGGCTTGGGATTGCTTGGCCTGATCGGCTATGGAGTCTTGGGTTAGACGAACGCCGTTTCTTGCCGAGTGCGTCGTTTGATGCGGCTCTTCGGGTCCGCACGATGCGCTAGATCCCTATGTTCACCGTCTGCCTCGTCTCCCGCGCCGGGAGCTTCGGCAAGATATTCATTGATCCGGTCGGTGACCTCTCAAAAGCCGTATTGTCGGTCTAGGTCCAAGGCATCGGCAGCCCATAAATTGGCTACTGTCCTTTTAGGCGCAATCCTGCCCTCGAAGCACTCTTGATTTCGAGGTGATCCATGAAGACGCAACTGCATTCTGTACCCGGCTATCAAGCTCTTGTCGTCAATCGCTCGACAGGGGTCTTTGCGACCCATCATCTGAACAGCGAAGATCATGAGCTTGCCAATGAATGGGCCCGTTGCCTGGCTCAATCGTGCAGGGTGGAATTGTGGCATAATGCCCAGCTGGTGGGATCATTCCCGCCCATGTCGGACCGGATGGCAAAGCAGTTCGGATAATGCTTGTGCCGTTTGGGCCTGTGCACTCTTACAAATGACTCGCTGTGGCTGTATGCTTGATCGATCAGCGGTTCCCTAGTCGGCCGCTGCCCTTTTGGGCGCATGGGGCGTCTCGAAGCTTTCCGGGCTTTGGAGAATGACCATGCCAGTCGATATGCCCCCAAACAAGAAGCCTGCTCTTTCCACGGAGGAGACATTCAATCTGCTGCTGGACCGGTCTTTGAACTGGCTTGCGGTGATTGTCGTGATCGCCCTGCTCCTGTGGGTCTACAAGCTTGGTCTTATGCCCCTGA
>KI911965.1:431646-434538 GCA_000517005.1 Microvirga lupini | reverse complement strand
ACTAGAGCATCGGATCAAGCCTTTAAGTGGCGCATCGTTCGGCGCGGACCTTCGGTTCCGCACGATGCGCTGGCGCAGAAGTCCGATTTCTTAAGGCAGCGTGATCAGATCGCTCATGGTCTCCGGCTTCGGCTCCTTGCCGAGGCGCCTGCGCTTGGCCAGGATAATGGTGCCGTTGAGTTCGCCGCCGAAGAGGAAGATGGCGCCGAGCGTGTAGAGGAAGATCAGGGCCACCATGGCGGTCGCCAATCCTCCGTAGGTCGAGGCATAGGCGCCGGGGTAGAACTCGAGATACCAGCTGAAGGCGAAGCCGCCGAGAAGCCACAGGACCAGTGTCACGCCCACTCCCGGCAGCACCGCACGGAAGCTCCGTCGGCCCGCCGGCACGAGCTTGTGAGCGAGGAGTAAGCCCGCCACGATCACGATGGTGGCCACGCCGACCCGCAGGAAGGCGATCAGGCCATCGAAGGGTTTTAAGGCCGGCACCCAGGAGAGCACGATGCGCCAGACGAAGGGTCCGAGCACGACGAGCAGCGCGAGGGCGAGCAACATCAAGGCGCCGGCGATCACGAATGCGATGGATTCGAGGCGCGTCAGCCACCAGGCGCGGGTCTCGCGCACGCCATAGGCCCGATTGAGCCCGACCCTGAGACTCTCCACGCCGCTCGATGCGAAATAGAGCGCCAGCACCAAGCCCAAGGTCACCACGTCGCTGCGCTTGACCGTAAGGATGTTGTGCACTTCGCCGGCAATCGGCCCCGCGACTTCCCGCGGCCAGGCCTCGAGGATGATGTCCGCCACCTCGTCCGCAAGGGTCCCGGTTCCGAACAGGCTTGCCATCGCCGTGACCAGGATCAGGAACGGAAACAGCGAGGTCAGGACCGAGAGAGCAATGTGACTCGCAATCGCCCAGGCATCGTGCAGCACGAAGCGGGTGGAGGCGATGGCGACGAGTTCGAGCCAGAGGCGAAGGCGGTTCAAAAGACGGGTCTCCAGAGTGCAGGAGATGGTGCGACAAGAGTTAAGGGCAAGGAAGCACCGCCTGTTCGCTTAGAACTTGATACAGACGCTTCCTAAGGAAGCTACGAGCCTTCTGCTAAGCGGTTGTTCTACCATGGCTTTGTTTTCGGTTTTTGCTGCGATCTTGTGCTGCAATGCTCCATCGAAGCGTCTCACATCTCTCGGGTTGGGCAATCCAAATCCTGTTGTAGCTGCCGCTGGTGTGAAGATCCTAATAGGATTATAAACTCTGGCGAACGTTTAATGGCAAAAGGGGGGAGATTTGGAAATCAAGACAACCGATCTCATGATGGTGCTGAGCCCCGAACGCATGATCAAAATCCCCGAGGTTGCAGCGGTGAGCGCCGAACTCTGCCCTGCCATGATGCAGGATGCGGAACGTCAGGGATTGGTCATCAATGGCCCGTGGATCTTCGTTTCCCATAGCCTTCCCAAAGACGGGCAGACGGCCTTCAGAATTGAGTTCTGCCTCCCCGTTTCTGACGGCATCACCTATCGCGGCGATTACGTGATCAAGTCCCTGAAGCCGATCGTCTGCGCAGCCAAGCAGTACAGGGGACCGCTCCAAACGCTGTTCTCAGACGGCTATGGGCCGCTACTCCAAGCCATCGACACGGCCGGACATGCACTCTCAGGTGAGAGCCGGGAGGTTTATCACCAGTGGGAGGGGCCGGGTGCAACGGACAATCAGATCGAGATCCAGTTTGGACTTCGGTGATGATGCCGGCTCCGAGGGCCAAGCAGCGAACAGCCTTTAAGTACAATTCTCAAGCCGTGTTTTCAGGAAGAGCGATCGCACATCTTTATCAACGTTTTGATGAGATCTCCGTCAATCGACAAAGCCCTGGGAACAGGCCTACAAGACCGTTGCCCCCTCTATCTTTTCACCGCTATGCCATGAACCCGAAAATTTTCGCTCGCCTTGCACCGCCTCTCTTCGTGCTCATCTGGGCGACGGGGTTCATCGTGGCGCGGTTCGTGGCGCCCTATGCCGAGCCACTGACCTTTCTGCTCGTCCGCTATGTGCTGGCGACGCTTGTTCTCGCCGGGATCGTTGCCGCCGCGCGGGTGTCCTGGCCCCGCAGCTGGCAGGATTGGCGCAACAGCCTGATTGCCGGCGTTCTCCTGCATGGGCTCTATCTGGGCGGAGTCTTCTGGTCGGTGAAGCATGGGCTGCCGGCCGGCATCTCCGCCCTGGTGGCCGGCCTTCAGCCGTTGGCCACCGGACTTCTGGCCGGCCCTCTCCTGGGGGAGAGGGTCTCAGCTGGCCGCTGGGCCGGAATCGGCATCGGCTTCTTGGGCGCAGCCCTCGTGGTGGCGCCGAAGCTGGGGGATGGTGGCGTGCCGCCTCTGGCGCTCGGGATCTGCCTGCTCGGGATGCTCTCCATCACCTTCGGGACGATCTGGCAGAAGCGCACCGGCAGCAGCGTCGATCTGCGGGTCAATGCGGCCATCCAGTATATCGGCGCAGCCGCCATCACCCTGCCTCTCGTGCTTCTGACGGAAGAAGGGCACATGGAGCTGACCCTGCCGCTTCTCGGTGCCCTGGCTTGGGCCGTGCTGGGGCTGTCCATCGGCGCCATCGGCCTGCTGCTCTTCCTCATCCGCCAGGGTGCGGTGGTGGGCGTGGCGACGCTGCTTTATCTCGTGCCGCCGGTGGCCGCGTTGATGGCTTTTGCGCTGTTCGGCGAGACCTTGAGCCCGATCCAGCTCGCAGGCATGGCGCTCGCCGCCCTGGGCGTTGCCGTGGCGAGCCGGAACTGAAACGCAAAAGGCCCCGGAACTCACCGGGACTTCCTCCTGACAATCTGGCCCATCAATCTCGTCCTCACCCTGAGAGGCTGGCTCATCAAGGACCGACAACCTTCCTTA
>KI911965.1:425349-431546 GCA_000517005.1 Microvirga lupini | reverse complement strand
CGTCATCACCGGCCTTGTGCCGGTGATCCCGATTGCTTGGAGCGCCGCGCTTTTCATATCGGGATGGCCGGCACAAGGCCGGCCATGACGGCGAGGGAAGCACATTAGGAGCCAGCCTCTGAGGAGCGAGCTTGCTCGCGTCTCGAAGGAGGATCCAGTGCTCTCTGGAACCGCCCTCGTCCTTCGAGACGGATTGCTAACGCAATCCCCTCAGGATGAGGGCTTGGGGAGAGTGCCGAATATTGGGCTGGCCTCTGAGGTCGAATTACTTCGTGATCTTCACGGACACCGGATCGCTGGCCGGGAAGGTTTCCTCCACGCCTTCGTCGAGCAACTCTTCCTGGTGCTTCCGTTTGTTTTCGGTCTGTTTCTCGTCCTTGCGTTCGTTCTTGTCCTGCGAGGCGTCCTGCTTGCGGTTCTTGTCCGTCATGACCTGTCTCCATCCTTGGATTTCGGATCCTATTGAGAAGACAACGCATCAGGCCAAGCTTCGATCCCCTTTCCGATCTCTCAAACGAAAACGGCGCCGTAAGGCGCCGTTCCCGGATGTCCTGATAAGCCTTAGAGCATCGATCCCAAAAGTGGATTTGCACTTTTGGGATCGATGCTCAATCCCTCAAGCGGCGCATCGTTGAAAGCGGAAAACCGGGTCCACTTTTCCGCACGATGCGCTAGCGGGGCTGGCCCTGCTGCTGGTTGACGAAGTAGTCGAAGGGCAGCTCGGCGATGCGGAACCAGGTCAGCTCCTTCTCGCGGAAGGCATTCCAGGAATCGAACACCTTCTTGAACTTGGCGTTGGAGGCCGCGATCTCGTTGTAGAGCTTGTAGGCCTCCTTGTAGCTCTGCTCCATCACATCGCGCGGGAAGGGGCGCAGCTGCACGCCCTGGCCCACGAGACGGCGGATTGCATCGGCATTCTGCGCATCGTATTTGGCGACGCACATGGCGTTGGCTTCCGCGCAGGCTGCTTCGAGGATGGCCTTGTAGTTGGAAGGCAGCTCGTTCCACTTGTTCATGTTCACGTAGAGCGAGGGCTGCGCGCCGCCTTCCCAGAAGCCCGGGTAGTAGTAGTACTGGGCGACCTTCACGAAGCCGAGCTTCTCGTCGTCGTGCGGACCGGAGAACTCGACCGCATCGAGGGTGCCGCGCTCAAGCGCCGGGTAGATGTCGCCCGCGGCGAGCACCTGGGGCACCACGCCGAGTTTCTGCATGATCTGGCCGCCCATGCCGGCGATGCGCATCTTGAGACCCTTCAGGTCCTCGATGGACTTGATCTCCTTGCGGAACCAGCCGCCCATCTGGGCGCCCGTCTGTCCGGCCGGGATCGGGAAGATGTTGTAGTCCTTCATGAACTCACGAACGAGTTCGAGGCCGCCGCCGTAATGCATCCAGGCATTGTGCTGGCGCACGTTCATCCCCCACGGCACGGAGGTCTCGAACATGAAGGTCGGATCCTTGCCGATGAAGAAGCTCGACAGGGTGTAGGAGCACTCGACGGTGCCGTTCTGCGTGGCGTCGAGGGTCTGGAGCGCGCCGACGATCTCGCCTGCCGCGAAGGTCTGAAGCTGGAACTTGTTGTCGGTCGCGGCGGCCACGCGCTTGGCGATCATCTCGCCCGCGCCGAACAACGTATCGAGGCTCTTCGGATAGGCCGAGGCCATGCGCCAGCGGATTTCCGGCTGCGCCTGCGCGATGGCGGGGGAAGCCACAGCGCCAGCCGCGGCGGCCAGTCCTGCACCTTTGAGAACTTTTCTTCTGTCCATGAACGTTTCCTCGACCGATTTATGTCGTCACTGCCGGTTTGGCTGAACATTCCATAAAGCCGGAGGGCGGCCGCTGTCACTCCGCCTTCCGTCGGGGCGGATATGCGGCAGGCGGGCAGGAGCTATGCAATGGTGTCATTGAGGGTGAGGGAGGGCCGCTGTCGGAGAAAGTGCTGCGGTTTCCGTTCCATCGGCAGTCGAGGGATGGCGCTTTGCTCTGAGACCACGCTCCCTCACCCCTGCCCCTCTCCCGCCCGGGAAAGGGGATAACAAGAGGCGATCACCGCTCTTCCGAACCGCCCTTGGCCAACGGGCGCTTCTGCTGACCGCTATGGGCACGGGCGGAGCGCTTCGGCGGCTTCTCGTCGCCGGTGGAGGAGGTCGAGCGTCCACCCGACTGGCTGGCCGTGGGATGGCCGCGCACCAGGGTGCCCTTCGGCACATCCACCGCGTTGCCGGGTGCCGGCACCCGGGCGCGGGAGGTGGCGCCGCCGCTCATGCCGGTGGGACCCGTCGCGCCTTGCGTCTGGGCGGCGCGGGGGGCCGGGCTCTTGGTGGCGGTCGTGTTCACGCTCTCGGCGATTTCCGCATTGGAGAGCTCGAATCCGGCATCGTTCGCGCCTTTCTCCGGCGGCACTTCCTTGAACGAGCGCAGGCCGGCCTTGGAACCGCTCGTCACCCGGTTGTCGTCCACGTGCTCGATGTCGAGATCGGGATCGAGCTTCTTCGAAGCACCCATGGAACCCGTGGCTTTCGCGGCGGCGCGCTTGGCGTTGCCGACGTCGTTGCGCTGGGTCGGGCCCGCGATGAAGTCGTCGCCGGTCTCTTCCTGGACCAGATGGTTCATCACCTCATCCACATCCGGCTCGGTGGGTTGTCCGCGCTTGTCTCGCGCCATGGGCTATTCCTCTTCCTGGGTTTTGAGCAGGCTGCGTGCCTGCAGCTCGCAGAGGCAACGTCCTTTTAAGGACGGGTGTTCCGGCCCCGCATCCGTGAAAAGCGAGGCCGGTTTTCCTTATTTGCCAAGCTCTTTCTGCATGTCCTGCAGCAGCGCCAGATGCTCCTTGATCTGCCCGCGGGCGAGCTTGGCGATGTTCGTTATCTCGCGATTGCCGGAAGCCTGCTGGAGGTGACTCTCCTGAAGCTTCAGCAATTGCTGATGCCCCTCGATCTGCAGCGCGACGTAATCCTTGTCGAAGGCCGCGCCGGGCTGCGCCTTCGAGAGGCGCTCCATGGCCTGCGCATCTCTCGGTGGCAGTTCGGGCGCGGTCGAAGCGGCCTGCTGCGCTCCTTGAGTGGTGGAGGCCGTCGCGCCGGGATCGGCGAAGGAGTGCATGATGTCGGTGAGCAGGTTCTGCTCGGCGATCTCGAATTCCGCGAACTGCTTCACGCGCAGATTCTGAGCCTTGCTGTGCGCGAAGTTCGACTGCTGCAAAGAGACGGTGCTGAGCGCCAGCATCTGCTGGATGTATTGCCGGTCGGCCTGCGATTGCTGCTGGCCCATGGCGGGCGGCGCGCTGGCCTGGCCCTGGCGCATTGGCGTCTGCGTATCCTGCGGTGCGCCGCCCTGTTGCGTCCGCTGTTGACGCTCCTGCGCATTCTGTCCGAGGGCCGGATTGGCTTGCGTTTCCGCGGGCCGAGGCGTGGTGGGCTGGGGAATGGCCTGGTTCTGCTGCTGGGCGAGGGCGGGAAGGCTGACAGCGGCCACAAGGCCGGCAATCACGAGACGACGCGACATCAGGGCTTCTCCTGCAAACGAGTTGTGAGGGCGAACGTTTGCGGGACAGATTTGTTCGAGAGGTTTCTGCCTCCGCCTTCAGCTTCGTCGGATCGAACCTTGGCCAAGTGTATCCGTTGTGAGACAGAATACTTGCATGAGGGAGGCAAGATGCGGGATCGGGCGGCTAGGGTGCTCATGGTGGTGGTCGCGGTGCTGCTCGCGCTCTTCGTGCTCCAGCCCTATGTGACGGGTTTTCTCTTTTCGGCCAGGGAGCCGCGGCCGGTCGCGGCGCGCGGCGACCTTTCGGATTACGAGCGTTCGACGATCCGCGTCTTCGAGACGGTCGCGCCATCCGTCGTGCAGGTGGTCGCCTTGTCGGGGCGCGGGCCTGCAGGCGGAGGACCGGCCGGATCGGGCACGGGCTTCATCTGGGACGCGGCGGGACATGTGGTGACGAACAATCACGTGGTCGAAAACGGCTCCTCCTTCGTGGTGCGGCTCGCCTCCGGAGAGGTTCTTCCGGCCGAGGTGGTAGGCCGCGCACCGAACTACGATCTCGCCGTGCTGCGGGTCCAGCGCCAAGGCGGGCTGCCGGCGCCGGTTCCGGTGGGAAGCTCGGCCGATCTCAAGGTGGGGCAGACGGCCTATGCCATCGGCAACCCGTTCGGTCTCGACCAGTCGCTCACCACCGGCATCATCAGCGCCCTCAAGCGCCGCCTGCCCACCAGCGGCGGACGCGAGGTCGCCGACGTGATCCAGACCGATGCCGCGATCAATCCCGGCAATTCCGGCGGTCCGCTGCTCGATTCCTCCGGACGGCTCATCGGCGTCAATACAGCGATCTTCTCGCCCTCCGGCACTAATGCGGGCATCGGCTTCGCCATTCCCGTCGATGTGGTCAACCGGGTGGTGCCGGAGCTGATCCGCAGCGGCCGCGTGCCGACGCCGGGCATCGGAATTCTCGCGGGCGATGAGACACTCGCGGCGCAGCTCGGCGTGAACGGGGTGATCGTGGCAGGCGTCGTGCCGGGCTCGCCGGCGGATCAGGCCGGGCTGCGCGGCATCGATCCGAGGGCCGGCATCATCGGCGACATCATCGTGGGTGTCGAAGATGCGCCTGTGCGACACCTGCCGGATCTGACGGACAGGCTCGAGCAGACGGGCGTCGGCAATACAATTAACCTGAAGGTGCTGCGGGACAACCGGACACGAACCATCGAGGTCCGCATCGTCGATGTGGGCGAGCAGGGGCCGCCGAATCGCAGACCCTGAACCACGGTTAACCTTGTCAAGGTCGGTTTTGTTTCCTGATGCCGAAACTTTCCCTTGCGCCCGCCGTTAGCCATCGAACCTTCACCAACGGAGGAGCGAATGAAACCTGACAGCACCGAACCCAACATCCTGGTGCAAAGCTCGGCAGTCGATCTGGGCGATATGTTTCCCGAATATGCGAAAACCAACATCCGACAGGTCGCCGGAAAATATTTCGGCCACCTGAGTTCGGCCTCCGTGCATGTCACGCGAGAGGGCATCACCTATCGCTGCACGGTCAACATGCAGATGGGTGCGCTCAAGATGATGACGGGCGAGGCCAAGAACAAGGATGTCTATGCGGCCTTCCGTGCGGCCCTGCAGAAGACGGCCAAGCAGCTTCGCCGTTCGAAGCGCGAGCTGCGTGAGGACAAGGCCGAGCGCATCGACAAGGACATGCTCCTGCGTGAAGGCACGACGCCGATCCGCCGAGAACGGAACAAGGAAGGCGCCATTCCGGCAGCCAATGACGAGGGCGACTACCGCGTCGCCGCTGAATAATCCGACAATGTAGCCTGCTGTCATCCCCGGCGGCTCAGAGAGCCGGGAAGGGGATCCATGAAGACATGCGTATGAGCGGATTCCCTTCCCCTCCGCTGCGCTCCGGCCGGGAATGACATAGTTGTATCCTCCCACGTCATCACCGGCCTTGTGCCGGTGATCTCGATAAAGTGAAGCGCGGCGCTTCTTTGGATCGGGATGGCCGGGACAAGCCCGGCCATGACGAGAGAATGTAGTCGAGAGTGCAATAAAAAAGGCCGGGCATTTCGCCCGGCCATTGTCTTAAATCGTGGCGAATAAGCAGCTTAATTCAGCCGCACGCCTTCCGGCGGACGCTCCGTGCCGCTCACCGTGACGTCGCCGATCATCAGGCCCATGGGGCCTGCATGGATCGGCACGGTCTCGCCGTCCCTGATCTCGCCGGAGAGGATGAGCTCTGCCAGCGGATCCTGCACGTGCTTCTGGATCACGCGCTTCAGGGGACGCGCGCCGTAGGCCGGATCGTAGCCCTTGTCGGCCAGCCAGTTGCGCGCCTCCTCGTCAAGCTGCAGCACGATCTTGCGATCCTCCAGCAGCCTCTGCAGGCGGCGCATCTGGATGTCGACGATTGCACCCATCTCCGAGCGCTTCAGCCGATGGAACAGGATGATCTCGTCCACGCGGTTGAGGAATTCCGGCCGGAAGTGCGAACGCACCACGCCCATGACCTCCTCGCGCACCGCATCGGTATCCTGCCCCTCGGGCTGGTTCACCAGATATTCGGCACCCAGGTTCGAGGTCATGATGATGAGCGTGTTGCGGAAGTCCACGGTGCGCCCTTGCCCGTCCGTGAGGCGTCCGTCGTCGAGCACCTGCAGCAGCACGTTGAACACGTCCGGATGCGCCTTCTCGATCTCGTCGAA
>KI911965.1:402194-425249 GCA_000517005.1 Microvirga lupini | reverse complement strand
CAAAACCACCTGATAGGGCCTGCGGCGGACCGCTTCGGTGAGCGCGCCGCCCTCCTCGTAGCCCACATAGCCGGGAGGCGCGCCGATGAGCCGGGCGACCGAGTGCTTCTCCATGTATTCCGACATGTCGAGGCGGATCAGCGCCGTCTCGTCGTCGAACAGGAACGCGGCGAGCGCCTTCGTCAGCTCGGTCTTGCCGACGCCCGTGGGGCCGAGGAACATGAACGAGCCGATGGGCCGGTTCGGATCCTGCAGGCCGGCGCGGGCCCGGCGCACGGCCGTGGCGACCGCCGAGACGGCTTCGGCCTGGCCGACGACGCGCTTGGCCAGATCCTGCTCCATGTGCAGAAGCTTCTCGCGCTCGCCCTCCAGCATCTTGTCGACCGGCACGCCGGTCCAGCGCGAGACGACCTGCGCCACGTGGTCGGGCGTCACCGCCTCTTCCATCAGGCCGCCGCCATCGGCTTTCGCTTCGACCTCCGCCAGCTGCTTCTCGAGCCCCGGAATGACCCCGTAGGAGAGCTCGCCCGCCTTCGCCCAATCGCCGGCGCGCTGCGCCTGGCTCAGCTGATTGCGGGCCTCATCGAGCTTCTTCTTGAGATCGGCCGCGGTGCCGAGCTTGTCCTTCTCGGCCTTCCAGCGCGCCGTGATGGCGGCCGACTGCTCTTCCAGATCCGCCAGCTCCTTCGAAAGGCGCTCGAGGCGGTCCTTGGAGGCGGTATCGGTCTCCTTCTTCAGGGCTTCCTGCTCGATCTTGAGACGCACGATCTCGCGGTCGAGGTTGTCGAGCTCTTCCGGCTTCGAATCGACCTGCATGCGCAGGCGCGAGGACGCCTCGTCGACGAGATCGATGGCCTTGTCCGGCAGGAAGCGGTCGGTGATATAGCGGTTCGAGAGCGTCGCTGCGGCCACGAGCGCCGAGTCGGTGATGCGCACGCCATGATGCTGCTCGTACTTCTCCTTCAGGCCGCGCAGGATCGACACGGTGTCCTCCACCGTGGGCTCGCTCACGAAGACCGGCTGGAAACGACGGGCCAGCGCCGCGTCCTTCTCCACATGCTTGCGGTACTCATCGAGGGTGGTCGCGCCGACGCAATGCAGCTCGCCGCGCGCCAACGCAGGCTTCAGCAGGTTCGAGGCATCCATCGCGCCATCGGCCTTGCCGGCGCCGACCAGCGTGTGCATCTCATCGATGAACAGGATGATGCCGCCTTCAGCTGACGTCACCTCCTGCAGCACGCTCTTCAGGCGCTCCTCGAACTCGCCGCGATATTTCGCGCCGGCGATCAGCGCGCCCATGTCGAGGGCAAGCAGTTGCTTGTCCTTCAGGGATTCCGGAACGTCGCCGTTGACGATGCGCAGCGCGAGACCTTCGACGATGGCGGTCTTGCCGACGCCGGGCTCGCCGATGAGCACCGGATTGTTCTTGGTGCGGCGCGAGAGAACCTGGATCGTGCGGCGGATCTCCTCGTCGCGGCCGATCACCGGATCGAGCTTGCCGTCGCGGGCAGCCTCGGTCAGATCGCGCGCATATTTTCTCAGCGCATCATAGGCGTTCTCCGCCGTCGCGTTGTCGGCGGTACGGCCCTTGCGCAGGGCATTGATGGCAGTGTTCAGCCCCTGAGCCGTCACGCCGGCCTGAGCCAGAATCTTTCCGGCTTCCGTGTCCTTCTCGACGGCGAGCGCCAGCAGCATCCGCTCGACGGTGACGAAGGAATCGCCCGCCTTCTCGGCGGCCTTCTCGGCGGTGTCGAAGAAGCGCATCAGCTCGCGCGTCGCCTGCGGCTGCGAGGCGGAACCCGAAACCTTCGGCTGCTTGGCGAGCCATTGCTCGACGGCCGCATGCGCGTCGCGGGAGCGCCCGCCGGCGCGGTCGATGAGACCGGCGCACAGGCCTTCCGGATCGTCGAGCAGAACTTTTAGGACATGGCCTGGAGCGAGCTGCGGATGGCCTTCGCGCACGGCGAAATTCTGCGCCGCCTGAACGAAACCCCGGGCACGCTCGGTATACTTTTCAAAATTCATTCTCATCCCTCCTCAGATCCGCCCGCCCTTCTGGAGGCACGGGCCGATCCTGCGATGTCGGACCTCCTCTTGGAGCATCCGCTCCCGCTTAATTGGTGCGTCCAATTCGTCACAACAAGAGGGAGGAACCGGCTCGCAGCGCTGGCATTGACCCTGCAACAGTCCTGAGGAGACTCTCATGATACGCGACCCACGCTCGGATGCCGAGAAAGCTCGCGCCGACCTCGCCCGCAATGCGGAGCTTGGCTTGGCGGTCCCGGAAAGCCCGCTCGAGCGGGAACCCTCCGTCACCCCGGAAACCTTCGGCGACACCACCGAAATGGCCCGGAAGGAAGCCCGGGACCAGGCCGCTGCCCGGAAGGCGGAACCTCTCGAGGAGGACGATGGTGATTCCACTGGTACGGGAACAATTCCGCGAAGTGGACGCGTTCCCGTCTATCCCGATGAATTGGAAACCGAGCGGCCCGATAACGACGAAGATATCCTGTCGCGCGCAAAGGAGTAACGCACCATGGTCCTGTCGAACCTGATCTCCCGCCTCAGCCCCAAGAAGCGCAAGGCCGAACAGGCCGACAAGGCGCGCGAGGAGCTGAAGGCCAATGCCGAGAAGGCCCTGCGCATGAAGCAGGAGGCCGGCCCTCAGGCGAACATCCCGGAGCACCAGACCTCGCATGAGAGCATGCACCAGGATCCGCACCGGGTGGAGGTCGACGCCACCCGCGGCCGCGAAGCCGGCTTCACGCCCCAGCTCAAGCGCTCGAAGGTGGCCCGCTCGGGCGATGCTTCGTAAGAGTTGCGTTCGCACTTGAGAGAAGCCCCGCTGAAACGGCGGGGCTTTTCCTATGATGGGGAAGCTTTCCCCTCCAATGATGAAGCGAGAGCGCCATGACAGCCGAGGCACCAAGGGGCGTGATCGTGGGGGCGGGGTTCGGTGGCCTGACCGTTGCCCAGTCCCTGGCGCGCCTTCCCGTCGATGTGACGGTGGTCGACCGCCACAACTTCTACTATTTCCAGCCCTTGCTCTACCAGGTCGCCACGGCCGCCCTGTCGCCGGCCGACATCGCCTGGCCGATCCGCAGCATCCTCCGGCGGCAGAAGAACGCCACCGTGCTCATGGCGGAGGTGACGGGCATCGATCCTGATGCCCGGCTCGTCCATGCCGGCAGGGTGACCCTTCCCTATGACATCCTCGTCCTCGCCACCGGGGCAACCCATTCCTATTCCGGGCATCCGGAATGGGCCTCCGTCGCGCCGGGGCTGAAGCAGATCGAGGATGCAACCACCATCCGCCGCAAGGTGCTGCGGGCGTTCGAGCAGGCGGAGCTGATCGACGACATGCAGGAGCAGCACCGGCTGCTCACCTTCGTGCTGGTGGGTGGCGGCCCCACCGGCGTCGAAATGGCCGGAGCGATCGCGGAGGTGGCGCATCATGCCCTGCCGGCCGAGTTCCGGCGCATCGACCCGCATGCCGCCCGCGTCGTCCTCATCGAGGCCGGGCCTCGCCTGCTGCCAACCTTTCCGGATGACCTCTCGGCCTATGCGCAGCAGGCGCTGGAGCGGATGGGCGTGGAGATCCTGACCGCGGCCCGGGTGACGAACTGCGATGAGCGCGGCGTCGATCTCGACGGGGCGCGGATCAACGCCGGCACCATCGTGTGGGCGGCGGGCGTGGTGGCCTCCCCGGCCGGGGAATGGCTGAACGTGGAGCGGGACCGGGCCGGGCGGGTGAGGGTCGGCCCCGATCTGACGGTTCCAGGAAGGCCAGAGATCTTCGTGATCGGCGACACGGCCGCTGTCGTCGACGAGACCGGGCGTCTGGTGCCCGGCATCGCCCCGGCCGCTAAGCAGATGGGGCAATACGTGGCCGAGGTCATCGCCGCAAGAACGGCCGGCCGCACGCCTCCCGGGCCGTTCCGCTACCATCACCAGGGCGATCTCGCCACGATCGGGCGCAAGGCCGCCGTGGTGAGGCTCGCTTCCATCCACCTCAAGGGCTTCATCGGCTGGCTGTTCTGGGGTTTCGCGCATATCTACTTCCTGATCGGCCTGCGCAACCGGGCCGTGGTGGCGTTCAGCTGGCTGTGGAACTATCTGACCTACCAGCGCGGCGTCCGCCTCATCGTCGACAGCGCAGAGGCTCAGACAGGGGCCCAGGCCGAAAAGGTGCGGCCCTCAATGTCCGCCGTCGAGGTGATGCGCAGGCCCGGCCGCGATCAGGCGCCTCCCTCAGGGACGAATTGGCACTGAGCGGTCAGGTGAACGAAAGATCCTCCGGAACGGCGGGGCTTTTTGCTTGGCGCAGGGGTTCGTGTTCAGCGTCGATGTCATCCCTGGCGAGCGTAGCGAGGGAAGGGGAGCCATTCACACGCTCCGTCGCTGTGGATTCCCTTCCCCTCACTTCGTTCGGCCGGGGATGACACTGTAGATCCCTTGCCCCGCACTGCCGCGCCTTCTATCGGTAGGCCATGAGCATCCGCATCGCCTCTCTCCAGCGCTATCCGGTCAAGGGCCTGTCGCCCGAACCGCTGACCCAGGTCACTCTCACGAAGGGGGATTACTTTCCCGGCGACCGGCTGTTCGCCATCGAGAACGGCCCGGCCGGGTTCGATCCGGACAACCCGCAGCACCAGCCCAAGATCAAGTTCCTGATGCTGATGCGCAACGAGAGCCTGGCGCGGCTCAAGACCCACTATCTCGACTCGATCACGACGCTGTTCATCGAGGAGGGCGGACGCGAGGTGGCGCGGGGCGATCTCTCCACGCGGGAAGGGCGGCTTGCCATCGAGGCGTTCTTCCGCCGCTTCATGCCGAAGGAGCTGCGCGGTCCGCCGAAGGTGCTCACCGCGCCCGACGGCTTCCGCTTCACCGATTCCCGGCGCGGCTTCGTCTCGCTCATCAACCTGGCGAGCGTGCGCGAGCTGGAGACCATAGTCGGCTCAGCCGTCGATCCACTGCGCTTTCGCGGCAACATCCACATCGAGGGGTTGAAGCCCTTCGCCGAGTTCGACCTCGTCGGCCAGGTGCTGACCACGGCCTCAGGCGCGCGCCTCAAGGTGACCAAGCGCATCGAACGCTGCGCGGCCACCAATGTGGATCCGGAGACCGGCATCCGCGACCTGGAGATCCCGAAGAGCCTCATGAAGGCCTACGGTCATTTCGACTGCGGCATCTATGCCGAAGTGTTGAGCGACGGAACGCTTAAGACCGGCGACGGCCTGGAGGCGGAACAGGGTGCCTTAGCCTTGAGTGAGCACAGAGCAGGGTCAGCTTCGCATCGACCTGCTTGGGCCGGCCTTGCTCGCGACCTTTGCCGATGTGTTGAAGGTCTTGGCGACCACTCTACTCACTCCTGTCCGACAGTCCGTCGCCCGCTGCGCGCCTTGGCGACATATGGCAACACGAACATGTAGAGGCCGGTGAACAGGAGCAGGAAGAGCGGGAGCAGTGGCGAATAGACCACCAGGGCGGGAGGTTCCCCCAACCCCAGGGCAACGAAGTTGGCGACGACAGTCAGCGTAAAGGCGATCGACAGCCAGCGATGAATCTGCCGAATCCAGTTGTTCCAGTTCATTGTGACTTCCTCTGAAGATGAGCCGAGCGGATCGGGCGACCCGCTCGGCGGCGGCCTCAATCTATGCGCGCCAAGACCTGCTCCAGGTTGGCAAAGAACCCTTGCCATCCCGCCTTGGCGCCCCCATAGGCCTGCTTCTGATCGGGCCGGAAGCCCACCTGCTCCATACGCAGGAGGGTGCCCGTGCTCGTTGGAGTCAGAGTGAAGGTCACCACACTCGTCAGATTGTAGGCCGCGTCGTCATGCGTGAAATTCCACGTGTAGGACAGCGTGCTGTTCGGCTCGATAGTGAGAACCTCACAATCCAACACACCGCCCCAGTCCCCGCGAAGATTGAATCGGTGGCCCACGACAGGTTTGAAGTCGTTCTTCATCAGCCACTCGGCGATCAGGTGTGGCTGCGTGAGCGCGCGCCAGATCTTTTCTGGCGGATGAGGGATCTCGCGTTCGACAATGACGGAGCGCGTTTCGGTCAAGGTTTCGTTCACTGGTCCATCCTTTTCAGCAGGTCTTCGAGGTCGTCGAACCGGTTTTGCCAGAAGCCGGCTATTTGGCTTGTCCAATCGATCAGCGGAGCCAAGGCGCCGGGCTGTGCGCTGTAGTGCGTCTGACGACCTTCGTGGCGGTCGCGCACCAGCCCGGCCCGCTTCAGTACTCCGAGATGCTTTGAGACGGCCGGTTGCGAGATCCCGGCCCGAGCCGTCAGGGCCCCGACCGTCTGCTCTCCTTCGCGGCACAGCCGCTCGAAGATGGCCCGTCGCGTCGGATCGGCGAGCGTTCTGAAGAGCATGTCGTGGGGATCCGTCATCGGGATGCATAACTCGCTGGTTATCGGTTAGATCAATAACCAGCGAGTTATGTGTAAGTCAATCAGGAACGTGGAGCGGCACCTTGATTCTCGTCACAGAAACGACCGCCATGGGGAATATGCCTTCGTCATCGCCGGACATCCGCAGACGACAAAAAAGGGAGAGCTAGGCTCTCCCTTTTCGTAACGTCTTGCGATGGAAGCTTATTCAGCCGCCGGGGTCTCGGCCGGATCCGGCGTGAAGCCGTTATTCTCGGCGTTGGCCGCCTCGATCATCTCTTGGCGGGTGCGGCGGCGGCGGCGCGGACGGGGAGCTTCCTCGTCATTGGCCGCTTCCTGCACCACCGGAGTCGTAGGGGCAGCATCCTCGACGGTCGCCGGAGCCGGCGAGCGGACCGGGTTCGTCAGGAAGGCCGGCAGGGTGCCCTGCTCGGGAGCCTCGGCCTCGTCGCGGCGGCGATCGCGCTGGAAGCGCTCGCGACGCTCACCACGTTCGAAGCGGTCGTTCCGCTCCTGGCGCTCGTTGCGGTCGAAGCGGGCAGGGCGCTCATTGCGCTCGCCACCCTCGGAGTGGGCCTCATAGGGCTGCTCGTCGCGCTGGAAGTCCTGGCGTGGGCCATCCTGGCGCTGACCATCCTGACGCGGGCCGCGGTCGCGCTGGAAGCGCTCGCGGCGGTCGCCACGATCCTGACGGTCGTTGCGATCTTGCCGGTCCTGACGATCGTTGCGGTCGAAGCGGGCGGGGCGTTCATTGCGCTCGGCCCGGTTCTCGTAAGGCTGCGGCTGGGAGCCGAAATCCTGCTCCTCGCCATTGCCGAAATCCTGGGCGCCGGCGCGCTCGAAGGTCTGACGTTCGCCCTGGGCGAAGCCCTCCTCGTCGCCGCCTTCCTCGTCGAAGGAACGCTGCTGGTAGCCGTATTGCTCGCGCAGCTGCTCCTGGGCGGCGGCGATGATGCGGTAATAGTGCTCGGCGTGCTGGAAGTAGTTCTCGGCCGCCACCGGATCGCCGCTCGATTGCGCGTCGCGGGCGAGCTGGCTGTATTTCTCGGCGATATGCTGAGCCGTGCCGCGGATCTTCACGTCCGGGCCGTTCGACTCATAGCTCTTCGTCAGGGGATTGGGCCCCTTGTTGTTGCGGTTGTTGTTGTTACGACCGCGCATACGCCTGTTTTGTCCTGGTCTCATTGTTCGCTCTACGAGCCTCGCTGGTTCTTCATGCCCACGCGATATGCAAGCCAATATTCACCGAACGGGCTCAACGCCCACCGTTCGCGTGGCAACCATCTGACATTCGGCCATAGCCCTTCAAAGGCTCAAGCCATCCTTCAGTGTCGGGTTCAGATGATCGCGCCAGGCTGTTCCGTTTCAAAAGCCCCTGCCTGCGCGATTGATATCGTTTGGTCTTCCGGCATGCCCCCGAGGGGCTGCCGATTTGTTTAGACCGAGGACGATCTCTAGACCCGAATCTAGCGGGTTCCTCTCGGTCCAACAAGGGCTAATTCAGACTTTATCCCATCCTGGGACACAAAAGCCGCATCCCGTTCATCACGATCGCTTCATGGTGATACAGCGGGGATTGCCTGATAGATCGTGGGCGATCCGCAGGATTTCAAGCCCGTAAGTCCTTGCCAAGCTTACTAAATTTTCGGACTGATTATAGCCGATCTCGACCGCGAGCAGGCCGCCCGGCGCCAGCAGCCGCCCGGCTTCACGCAAGAGGATCCGATAGGGCTCGAGCCCGTCCGGCCCGCCGTTGAGGGCAAGCCTCGGATCGTGCTCCCGCACCTCCTCGTCGAGGGTCGGGATCACCCCGGAGGCGATATAGGGTGGGTTCGAGACGATCAGGTCGAAAGGACCCGACACCGCATCGGCCCAGCGCGAGAGGGCGAAATGGGAGCGGCTGCCGACCCGGTTGTCGATGGCGTTGGCACGGGCCGTCACAAGGGCGCCGAAGGACAGGTCGATTCCGAGGCCTGTGGCGTTCGGCAGCTCGTGGAGAAGGGCAACCAGGATGCAGCCCGATCCGGTGCCGAAATCGACGATGGAGAGGGGTGCTTGCCGATTCGGGATCAGGTCGAGCGCCGTCTCGACGAGGGTCTCCGTGTCGGGCCGGGGCACCAGGGTCTCAGGAGACAGGCGGAAGGGCAGGCCCCAGAACTCTCTGGTTCCGACGATCCGGGCGACCGGCTCATGGTTCAGGCGCCGGCGGGTGAAGGCGGCGAGGATCTCAGCCTGATCCGGCGACAGGGGGATATCGGGCCGGGTGATCAGCTCCGTCGCCGAGATGCCGAGGGCCGTCAGCAGGAGGAGCCGGGCATCCAGGGCTGCTGTCTCGAACCCGGCCTCGCTGAGGGTCCGGCGGAGCGCCGTCAGGGCCTCGGAACGGGTTTTCAAGGCGTCGGGCCTTGCCGCTCGATCATGCCGCCTGGTCCTGGGCGGCGAGCTGGGCCGCCTGATGCTCGGTCACGAGCGCGTCGATCAGCTCGTCCAGGGCGTTGCCGCTCATCACCTCTTCGAGCTTGTAGAGGGTCAGGTTGATCCGGTGATCGGTGACGCGCCCCTGCGGGAAGTTGTAGGTGCGGATGCGCTCGGAGCGGTCGCCGGAGCCGACTTGCGCCTTGCGGTCGGCTGCGCGGGCGGCGTCCTTGGCGGTCCGCTCGGCATCGTAGAGGCGGGCGCGCAGCAGGGCCATGGCGCGGGCGCGGTTCTTGTGCTGAGAGCGCTCGTCCTGGACGAACACCGCCGTTCCGGTCGGGATATGGGTGATGCGGATTGCCGATTCGGTCTTGTTCACGTGCTGACCGCCGGCGCCTTGCGCCCGCATGGTGTCGATCTTCAGGTCCGCATCGTTGAGCACGATGTCCACGTCCTCGGCCTCCGGCAGCACGGCGACCGTGGCGGCGGAGGTGTGGATGCGGCCTTGCGTTTCCGTATCCGGCACGCGCTGCACCCGATGCACGCCGCTCTCGAACTTGAGCCGCGCGAACACGCCGCGTCCCTTGATCTCGGCCACCACTTCCTTGTAGCCGCCGGCCGTGCCCTCGCTCTCGGACACGATCTCGACCTTCCAGCCTTTCAGATCCGCATAGCGGCTGTACATGCGCAGGAGATCGCCGGCGAAGAGGGCCGCCTCGTCGCCGCCGGTGCCGGCGCGGATTTCGAGGATGGCGCTCTTCTCGTCCGCCTCGTCGCGAGGCAGCAGCATGACGCGCAGGTCCTGCGCGGCCCTTTCCAGATCCTCCCGGGCCTGGGGCAGCTCGTCCTCGGCGAGCGCGCGCATCTCGGCATCGGTCGAGGCATCGTCGATGAGGGCCTGAAGGCCGTTCAGGTTGTCCTCCATGGCGCGATAGGCGCGGATGGCGTTCACCACCCCGTCGAGCTCGGCGAGCTCGCGGGAGAGAGCCACGAAGGTTTCGGGATCGGGACCTGCATTGAGCGTCGCCGTGATGATGTCATGGCGGGCGAGAATGGCGTTCAGGCGATCAGAGGGAGGCGCAATCGACATCAGACCGGAATACCATGGGTTTCCGCAAAATGGGCGAGCTTCGGGCGCAGCGTTTCGCCGCCCCCGGCGTTCTTCAGTTCGTGGCGGATCATGGCGCTGAGCTCCGCGACGTTCATTTCCAGCAGCATGGCCTTCACCGGGCCGATGGCCGCAGGCGACATGGAAAGCGAGCGGAAGCCGAGGCCGATCAGGGCCATGGCTTCGAGGGGGCGCCCGCCGATCTCGCCGCAGACCGTGGCCTGGCAGCCGGCCGCCGTCGCGTGCTCCGCCACCATGCTCAGAGCGCGCAGCATGGGGGCGCTCAAGGGATCGAAACGGTCGGCCACGCGCCGGTTCTCGCGGTCGCTGGCGAAGAAGAACTGCATCAGGTCGTTCGTGCCGAGCGAGATGAAATCGGCGCTCGCGCAGATTTCCTCGAGCTGGAACAGTAGGGATGGAACCTCGAGCATGACGCCGAGCTTCAGGTCGCACGGGAGAGGATGGCCATGATTGGCCAGATGGGCCTTCTCCCGCTCCACGATCTGCTTGGCGCGCTCAAACTCGTCACAGGTCGCCACCATCGGGAACATGATCTTCAGGGGGCGGCCAGCGGCGGCCTTGAGGAGGGCGCGGACCTGGGCGCGCAGCAGGCCGGGACGGTCGAGCCCGATGCGGATGGCCCGCCAGCCCAGGGCCGGGTTCTCCTCCTCGACGGATTGCATGTAGGGCAGGATCTTGTCGCCACCGATATCGAGGGTGCGGAAGGTGACGGGCCTGCCGCCGGCTTCCGCGAAGACGGTGCTGTAGAGCGCCTGCTGCTCGGAGGCCGAGGGCATGCGCTCGGCGATCATGAACTGAAGCTCGGTGCGGAACAGGCCGACGCCGGCGGCCCCGGTCTCGGCCAGATGCGGCAGGTCGACCACGAGGCCGGCATTGATCTGCAGGGTGATCTCGACGCCGTCCTTGGTGACGGAGGGCACGTCGCGCAGCTTGAGGTATTGCTCCTGCCGGCGGGCCCGAAGGCGCGCCTTCTCGGCATAGGCCGCCTCCACGTCCGGACTGGGCCGGATCTGCACCTCGCCGGCCGCGCCGTCGACGATGATGGCATCGCCCGGCTCCGTCAGCGACGTCGCGTTCGAGATTTCGCCCACGGCCGGGATGCCCAATGCGCGGGCCACGATGGCGATGTGGCTCGTCGGTCCGCCTTCCTCGAGCACGACGCCGCGCAGGCGCGAGCGGTCGTAGTCGAGGAGCGCCGCCGGGCCCATGGAGCGGGCCACCAGAATGGCGTTTTCCGGCAATTGCTCCCGTTCGGCCACGAGGTCGCGGCCGACGAGGCGGTGCAGCAGACGGTTGGCGAGATCGTCGAGATCGTGCAGGCGCTCGCGCAGGTAAGGATCGGTCTGGCGCAGCATGCGGGCGCGGTTGTCGGACTGGACCCGCTCGACGGCGGCCTCCGCGGTCAGGCCCGAGGTGACCGCCTCGCGCATGCGCCGGAGCCAGCCCTGGTCGTGGGCGAACATGCGGAAGGTCTCCAGGACCTCCCGGTGTTCCCCGTGATGGGCCACGTCGCCGCGCTCGATCAGCTCGTCGATGGAGAGCCGCACCTCGGCGATGGCCGCATCCAGGCGCTGGAGCTCGGCCTCGATATTCTCGGCGATGAGGTTCTTGACGACGACGCGGGGCTCGTGGAGCACCACATAGCCCAAGCCTACGCCATCGGCGAGGGCAACGCCCTTCTGGTAGACGGCGCGGCGGATCGCGATGCCCGTATCCACCGGCGCCAGGGCCTGCAACTCGCCGGTCGCGAGCATTTCGGCCACCACCATGGCGGTGGTCTGAAGCGCCTCGACTTCTTCCTCGGTATAGACGCGATAGGTGCGGTTCTGGACGACCAGGACGCCGAGCGTGTTGCCGGCGCGAAGCAGCGGCACGCCGAGGAAGGCGTGGTAGATCTCTTCGCCCGTCTCCGGCTTGTAGGAGAAGGCCGGGTGGCTTTGCGCGTCGGACAGCGCCAGAGGCTCCGCCGTCGAGGCGATGAGGCCGACGAGGCCCTCGCCCGAGCGCATGACGGTCAGGTGGACGGCTTCCCGGTTCAGGCCTTCGGTGGCGAACAGCTCGAGCACGCCGTCGCCGCGCATCACGTAGACGGAACACACCTCCGCCACCATGTTGGCGGCGATCTGGGTAACGATCTTGTCGAGACGGTCCTGCGCCCCGACCGGCTCCGCCATGATCTCGCGGAGGCGGCGCAGCAGAAGGCGCGGACCGCCGGGAGCGCTTGGCATGAGCTTATCAGTTCCCGTCCTTCAAGGGCCGGCAGGGCGAACCGGCGGCTGATTACTACAAATGTCGCAGCCCGACAGTTCCCTCGTCAATCAGGCTTGATCAAGGCCGTATAGCGAGTGGAGCGTGCGCACCGCAAGCTCCGTATAGGCCGATTCAATCAGAACTGAGAATTTAATCTCAGAGGTCGTGATCGCCCGGATGTTGATGCCTTTCTCCGCCAGGGCCTTGAAGGCGCGGGCCGCGACGCCCGCATGGCTGCGCATGCCGACGCCGATGGCCGAGACCTTGACCACGTCGGTCGCGCCCTGGAGCTCCTTGAAGGCGATCTCGTCCCGGTGGGCGTTGAGGATCGCGCAGGCCCGCTCGTAATCGGCGGTGGGCACCGTGAAGGTCAGATCCGTGGTGGCGGCGTTGTCGGACACGACCTGGATGATCATGTCCACATTGATGTTGGCGTCCGCCAGGGGCACGAAGATCGAAGCGGCGATGCCCGGCTTGTCCGCAATGTCCCGCAGCGTGATCTGGGCTTCATCGCGCGAATAGGCGATGCCCGTAACAATCTGCTGTTCCATGATGTCTTCCTCGTCGCAGATGAGGGTGCCGAGCTTGGGGTCGGCGGGATCGTCGAAGCTGGAGCGCACATAGGTCGGGACGCGATGCATCATGGCGAGCTCGACCGAGCGCACCTGAAGCACCTTGGCCCCCAGCGAGGCCATTTCCAGCATTTCCTCGTAGGAAACCTTGTCCAGGTGCCGGGCCTTGGGCACGATGCGCGGATCGGTGGTGTAGACGCCGTCCACGTCCGTGTAGATGTCGCAGCGTTCGGCCTGGATGGCGGCGGCGAGCGCCACGGCGCTCGTGTCCGAGCCGCCGCGGCCCAAGGTCGTGACGCGCCCGGAGGGCTGGTGCACGCCCTGGAAGCCGGAGACGACCGCGATTTCCTTGTTGTCGGTGAAGCCCTTGAGAATCCCCGTGCCGTCGATGGCGGCGATTCGCGCCGAGCCATGGGCCTCCGAGGTCATGATCGGGATCTGCCAGCCCTGCCAGGAGCGCGACTTGAGGCCCATCTCCTGCAGGGCGATGGCCAGGAGGCCCGAGGTCACCTGCTCGCCGGAGGCGACGACCACGTCGTATTCCTTCGAATCGTAAAGGGCGTTGGCCTCTTTCACCCAGCCGACGAGCTCGTTGGTCTTGCCCGCCATGGCGGAGACGACGACGGCGACGTCGTAACCGGCCTCGACCTCGCGTTTGACATGCCGCGCCACGTTGCGGATGCGCTCTACATTGGCGACGGATGTTCCGCCGAACTTCATGACAAGACGGGGCATGGGCGAGGAAGGCCGTGATGTGAAATTGAAATTTTGCCCCTTCGCGCCGCGAAAAGGCGCGTATACATGACGGGAGGGCCGCGCCCTGTCAACGCGCGGAAAGTATTTCTTTGCCTCAGGAAACAGGATCCCATGTCACACGGCGCATCCACGACCATCGACCCGGCCGAGGTCGCCCGTTTCGAGACAATCGCCGAGACCTGGTGGGACCCGAAAGGCCCCATGAAGGTCCTGCACAAGTTCAATCCGGTGCGGCTGGCCTATATCCGGGACGAGGCCTGCCGCCGCTTCGGGCGCGATCCGCGCTCGGCCCGCTCTCTGGAGGGGATCACGATCCTCGACGTGGGCTGCGGCGGCGGCGTCCTGTCGGAGCCGCTGGCGCGGCTGGGCGCCAAAGTGACGGGACTCGATCCGGCGCCCACCAATATCTCGGTCGCGCGGCTCCATGCCGAGCGGGCGGGCATCACGGTTGATTATCGCAATGAGACGGTGGAGGCCGTGGTCGCGCGCGGTGAGACCTTCGACATGGTGCTCGCCATGGAGGTGATCGAGCACGTGGCGGACCGTCAGACCTTCGTGAATGCCTGCGTTCAGGCGGTGCGCCCAAGCGGGTGCCTCGCCATGGCGACGATCAACCGGACCCTGCGCTCCTTCGCCTCCGCTATCGTGGGGGCTGAATACATCCTGCGCTGGCTGCCCAAGGGCACCCACGAATGGGACAAGTTCGTCACGCCCGATGAGCTGACCGACGCCATCCGCACGGCGGGCTTCTCGGTTATCGATCTGAAGGGCGTGACCTACAATCCGCTGCGGGATACGTGGTCGCTCTCATCCGACACCGGCGTCAACTACATGCTCCTCGCCGCGCGGGCGTGAGGCTGCTCCCGCGGCGCGAGGCTGAGCACGAGATAGCCGATGAGCGCCGAGAGGGCCGAGCCCAGGAGCACCCCGATCTTGGTAGCGTTCATCAACTCCTCCTGGTCCGGGAAGGCGAGAGCTCCGATGAACAGGCTCATGGTGAAGCCGATGCCGCAGAGCAGCGCCACGCCGTAGCATTGCAGCCGCGAGGCTCCGGCGGGCATGTCGGCGAGATCGAGCCTGATGGCGATCTCGGAGAAGGCGAAGACACCGAGCTGCTTGCCGATGAAGAGGCCCATGGCGATGCCGAGAGGGAGGGGGGTCAGGAGATAGTCGAACGACAACCCCGAGAGCGGCAGGCCCGCATTGGCGAAGCCGAAGATCGGGATGATCGCATAGGCCACCCAGGACTGGAGGGTGTGCTCCAGCCGGTGCAGGGGCGAATCCTCGGCCCTGGTCTTTTTCGGTTCGGCATGGAGCGGGATCGTGAGGGCAAGCGCCACGCCTGCGAGCGTCGCGTGAATGCCGGATTTCAGCACGAAGAACCACAGCACCGCGCCGACGACGAGATAGGGGATGAGCGCCGTCACGTTGAAACGGTTGAAGGCGACGAGCACGAGGAGGCACAGAGCCGCCGCGCCCAGCATCGTGAGCGAGAGGTCGCTGGTGTAGAAGACCGCGATGATGACGATCGCACCGAGATCGTCGAGAATGGCCAGTGCTGTCAGGAAGATCTTGAGGGAGGTCGGTACCCGCGAGCCGAGGACAGCCAGCACAGCCAGCGCAAAGGCGATGTCGGTCGCAGTCGGGATCGCCCAGCCGCGATGAAGCTGCGGCTCGTTCCAGGTGATGGCGAGATAGATCAGAGCCGGCACGACCATGCCGCCGAAGGCCGCAATGCCGGGCAGGATTCGGCGCGGCCAGGTGGAGAGCTGCCCGTCCAGCATCTCGCGCTTGATCTCAAGTCCCACGAGCAGGAAGAACACGGCCATAAGCGCATCGTTGATCCAGTGCAGGACGCTCAGGCCCAGGACATAGGTTTTCAGGACGGCGAAATAGGTGCCGGCCAGGGGTGAGTTGGCCACCGCAAGGGCGACCACCGTCACACCCATGAGGATCATGCCGCCGGAGGCCTCGCTGTCGAAGAACCGGCGCATCAATGAGATGCGTCGCGTGGGCCTCGGGTTGGGTTTCGGCACGTCCATCGATGACTCCTGTGGCCTCAACCACGTGAGGCGAATGGTTCGGGTAAAGCGCCCGGCTTTGCAAGCGTCCAATAACAAAACCAGGAGCAACTCTGCTCAATCGAGCCGCACGGTCTCGACCAGATAATCCAGAAAGGCGCGAACCCGCGCGGGCAGGTGGCCGCCGCCGACATAGACTGCGTGAATGCTCTCGGTATCGCCGGGATTGTAGGCTTCCAGCACGGGGACGAGGCGGCCGGCTTCGACATCGGGCCCGATATGGAACCGGGATAGGCGGCTGATGCCGAGGCCGGTGAGCACGAGAAGCCGCATCGACTCGCCGTCGCTGATCTGCGCATTGCCGGTCGGCACGACGGCGCTGACATTGCCCTTCCTGTCCTTGAACGGCCAGCCGTTGCTCTGGCGGGCGAAACTGAAGCCGAGGAGATTATGGCGGGTCAGATCCTCCGGATGCTGCGGCGTGCCGTGCTTCTCCAGATAGGAGGGTGCGGCCACCAGCATCATCCGGCTCTCGCCGAGCTTGCGCGTCACGAGCTGCGAAGACTTCAATGGTCCGACCCGGATGGCGACGTCGGCGCGGTCCGCGAGCAGATCGATCACGGTATCCGTCAACGTCATCTCGACAATCACCTCGGGATGCCGGGCGAGGAAGCCCGGTAAGAGGGGAATCAGGTAATGGGTCCCGAAGGGAACATTCGTGTTCACCCGCAGGCGGCCGCGCGGCGCAGCGCCTGCGGCGGCGCTGCGCTCGGCCTCGTCCAGGTCGGCCAGGATGCTTAACGCCCGCTCGTAGAAGGCCGAGCCCTCTGGCGTCAGCTGGAGCTTGCGGGTCGAGCGGTTGACAAGCCGGGCGCCCAGGCGCGCCTCCAGCCGGGCGATCAGTTTGCTCACCGCCGAGGGCGTCATGCGCAACGCGCGCGCGGCTGCCGAGAAGCCGCCGAGATTGACGGCCCGGACGAAGACCTCCATCTCACCCGATCGGTTGATGTCTATCCGCGCCATTGTGACTTCAATTCATAAATCCTGTTCCTGACGGCAGGCTAGTTCATAAGCGGCGGGGCGTCCATCTTGCGGCGATCCATCAACTCAGGCCGTTCCCTCAAGGATGCTCCCATGCCACTTGCTCTCTACGCGCTGACGGCCGGTGCCTTCGGCATCGGCGTCACGGAATTCGTCATCATGGGCCTGCTGCTGCAGGTGAGCGCCGATCTCGGCGTCTCGATCTCGGCGGCGGGCCTGCTTATTTCCGGCTATGCCCTCGGGGTCGTGATCGGCGCGCCGCTGCTCACCACCATCATGGGCCGCTGGTCGCGCAAGACTGTGCTGCTCGCCCTCATGGTCGTGTTCACCCTCGGCAATCTCGCCTGTGCGGTCGCGCCGGATTACGCGACGCTGATGGCAGCCCGGGTGCTGACGGCGTTTGCGCACGGCACCTTCTTCGGCGTCGGCTCCGTCGTGGCGACGAGCCTCGTGCCCGCCGACAGGAAGGCCTCGGCCATCGCGATCATGTTCACCGGTCTGACGGTCGCCAACATCCTCGGCGTTCCCTTCGGCACCTGGCTCGGTCAGGTCTATGGCTGGCGCGCGACCTTCTGGGCCGTGACCTTCGTCGGCGTGGCAGCCCTTGCCGTGATCGCGCTCTTCGTCCCGAAGGACCGTCAGGAAGCTGCCGAGGACGGCAGCCTCACCGATGAACTCAAGGTGCTGGGGCGCCGTCCGGTGCTGCTCGGGCTTCTCACCACAGTGCTCGGCTATGCCGGCGTGTTCGCGGTCTTCACCTATATCGCGCCGATCCTGACGCAGATCACCGGCTTCTCCGAGGAAGCCGTCTCGCCGATCCTGCTCGTCTTCGGCGGCGGATTGGTGCTGGGCAATCTCGTGGGCGGCAGGCTCGCCGACCGTCGTCTGATGGCAACCCTGCTCGGATCTCTCGGCCTGCTGGCCGTGGTGCTCGCCGCGATGACCTTCGGCATCCACAACAGGGTCACCGCTATCGCGTTCGTGGGCCTGCTCGGCGCCGCCGCCTTCGCGACCGTGCCGCCCTTGCAGATGTGGGTTCTGGAAAAGGCCGATGGTGCAGGCCAGAGCCTGGCGTCCAGCCTCAACATCGCGGCCTTCAATCTCGGCAACGCCCTCGGCGCCTGGCTCGGCGGCTTCGTGATCGATCATGGATTGGGACTCGGCGCGGTGACCTGGGTCGCGGCCCTGCTGCCGGCCTCCGGCCTTCTCCTGGCGCTCTGGAGCCGCAGGCTCGATCGCGCCGAAGGCTCACCGGTATTGAAGCCTGTGAAAGCTGCTATCTGATAGCTTCTTTCAGCCAGATACCATTTCAACAGCATGGGCCTTCCGGCGTCTCGTCCGGGAGGCCAGGATCGTCTCGAGGGTGACGGGACGGTAGTCGAAGGCATCCACGCCCACATCGAACTGGCGCGTCTGCGGCTTCAGCTTGGCATGGGAATGACCATGCAGGTCGATCCAGCCTAATGTGATCCATCTCCGATCTGTCCAAGTAAGCTCGACGGGAGCATGGGGCGGGCGCGGAGCCCTCCATAGCGCAGAGCCCGTCCCATGCGTTCCAGGTATCGCCAACAGTTGATGGGAGCAGTGCGCACACATCTTGCGCCTAGTCCTGGAAGCGCGAGGTCCCCGAGGAAGGGAGAGGGGCTCGGGGAGAGGGAAGGAGACCCGTATTCTGTGGATAACCTGTGTGTAAGGTTCCCGCGCGTGGCTTGAATTTCGAGCGGCAGGCCCAAGGTCCTGAACTTCCCAATGTATCCGAGCCCATACGGAACTCAGCAACTAGGTAAAGCTGGCGTGACGGTCTTCTTCACTAGCGACACCCATTTCGGTGACCCACGAGTATTGCGGATCGACCGAAGACCATTCTCTTCTCTTGCTGAACATGATGCGGAGCTAATTGCTCGCTGGAACGAGGTCGTCGATCCGACGGACGAAGTATGGCATCTCGGAGACTTTGCTCTTGGTCCGCCACCTGACCGTATTGCTGAATTGCTGATGCAACTGAATGGCGTCAAGCGGTTGATAATTGGCAATAACGATGGCCCAGCGACTCTCCGAGCACCCGGCTGGGAGAGTGTTCAGCATTACGCCGAAGCTGTCGTTGACGGGACCCCGCTCGTACTTTGCCACTATCCGTTCAGGACCTGGAATGGGATGGGGCGAGGTCGGGTTGATTTACATGGCCATAGTCACGGTAAGCTCAAGCCCCAGACCCGCCAATATGACGTAGGCGTTGATGTGTGGGACTACCGGCCTGTTACCCTCGAAACAATCCTGAGTACGAGGCGGCGACCTTCTAAAAACATCAAAAGTAAATTTTGACGGCCCAATACCAGATATGTATCCTGACTTTATTGATTAGAGATCAGCTAAAAACATAAATTTCATTTATTATCTTTTATTCTCATTTGTTATCATAATGTCATTTCAGCAAATAAAACCTCGCCGCCGCAAGCTCTATAAAGGAACCATCCTGAATACGAATGGCTTCAAGGATCGCCGCTATTTTCAAGATTTCGAAGTAAGTGGAGCAATTGTTGTGCCAGTACAATGGAACGGGAAGGTTGCTCAGCTTCATTTCTGGAACTTCAACTCAAAAGTTCCCGTCAACGAGGACGCATCCGCTCTCATCCAACACCCAGGATTCTGCATTCGTGGCCCCGCTATTGTCGTTACGGGCATCGAAGAATGGTTCTGCTGGTCCCTACATGGTGACGTAGACAACGTGAGGGACATGTTCAGTCACCTGGATTTCAAGGGTGGCTACCGCGTACTCCCCTCCAGTCGTTGGACGGATCGCTCAAACTTCTACAACGATAATGAGGAAGACTTCGTCCTCATCAAATTAGCAATCTAGAGCTTCTCAACTGCAAACCCTTCAAAGGAAAGCATAGAGATAGATAGTAGCACCAACGCACATCGACTCTTAGCTTTCCTATGAGACTTCAAGCATGCTCTTCAGTGCTATAAGCGCGGTTATTGTTGAGTTAGAAGCTGACGGAGTGGGCAAGGACGAAACTCTATGGATAATGTTCAAGCTCTTCGAGACCGGCTCCATCAGATCACTGAAGAATATCATCTTGCGTATCACCCCGAGATGATTGAGACCCTTCGTGCAGAATATCCACACTCAGTCCATTCAAGGACCGACAGGAACAGCAATCTCCGATTCAACTGCGTGATGTACGCGCTGGACGCCCATAACGATCCCGCGCTGATAAACCTTAGCCTAAGATGCCCAGACGAAGTTCATCCGAGCACGGCATTCGCTCAATTCCTGATCGACACGGGTTCCCTTGTAGAGTGCTCCGTCGCCAATAGAGCGCCGCTGGTCACCTACCTCAAGGACAACAAAATCGAACATATTGGTCGGCTTATTGCCGGGGCCAGAGTAGTTTCTAAGTGGGGTGTCGGCCATCTCTATGAACATGACCTCATGGAAGTGCCCTCGTCATACGGGGACACGCTCCGTTACTTTCGGCTGCACGGTGACACGCCAATAGCTGAATTATTCCGCAAGTTTGCTGAGGCGAACGGCGTCGAATTTTGAGATATGCGCTACTCCGCTGGTTCCTCCAGATAGGTGAGCACCCGCTTGGCGATACGGAGCAAACCGTCAAAGGTGATGATTTCTATCCGGTGTAGATGCCCGTTGGTTCGGCGAAGTGCGTTTCGCTGATGCTCGTCTCCATCGCGTGCGATTACGATTTTCGCTCGCACCTTGTTGGCGTCGAACCCGTCTCGACGCAGAATTGAGTCGCGGCCTGTATCTAGCTCTTCAAGATAATTCTGAACTTGAGCGATGACTTTCGAGAGATCGCCCTTCTGATAATATGTGTCGTGTGACCGATCATAGCCAAATAGGCTCTCACCATTGAGCGGCGTCTTGATCTCAACGACTTCAAGATATCCATCAGTTGTGCGGCTGAACAGGTAATCTTGCTGTTCGTCTCGGGTCAGGTGTCGTGTCTTTTGTAGTCGGCTGTACTCGCTTCCGAACATCCACGGGTTGCGGGTCAAGATACCCTGGAAATGTCGCTCCTGAGAGAACTCGCTTTCGATCAATGTTTCGAGTTCCTCAACCGCTTTGCGGTAGACGGCAAGGTTCAGAGCCGCAGCGGACTTGGCTAAAAAGTCTGGATCATCGGCAACACGGCTGATCACCTCGGAGAATATCCTGGGTTGATCGGATGCCTGACGCAGAAGTAGAGCGAGCGCGTCAGCACGATCATCGCCGGTAAGGCTTCTTAGCTTGCGAAGTGCGTCTTCGCTGCTAATGCCGTCTTCGTTGTTGACCTCTATAGTGTACTTTCCGGGTTTAGACGGTAACTGCATGTGACGAGCGTGTTGAACGAACCCAACAAGACTTTCGATCTCGCCTTCCTCCAGGGTAATGGAGTGCTCATCGTCCACCTTCGGTCCTGCCTTGAGTTTCTTCCATGTTCTGATGGATAGTGACTCATGGTGGGCCTCACCAGTATGCCGGTTGCGCGGAATAACCCGTTTTACTTCCTTCGCGGAGCGACTTGTATCCTTCAGTAACGCGCTCTGGATCATATAAAGATCAGGTTGATCCTCCTCATCGAAGATATTTACGCGAATCTTCACGGCTGCCCCTGCGGTCGGTTGCTTGGTAGGTAGGATATTATCCGGTTATGCTGGTCTTGAAAGCGCTCATTCCGCTGCGTACCAGACTGCCGCGTAGCCCGTCCACCGACCAGCCGAACGACCCGCAACCTTCTCGGCACGATATTCCCAGGCCCCAGGCACGGTCGAGCGCTCGCTACCTGCCCGGTAAGCTCCAACTCATTCATCAATTAGAAGTCGATCCTGTCTGCATCGCTCGGCTGCTTGAAACTGCAAGCGAGCTTCGGAGACGCGTGATTGAGCGGCAACCGTCGATCACCCCGCCCAAGCACGTATGAGCGGGGTGATCTGTTCATCCATCGCTGACCTGAAGATCAAGCTCTGGGGGTGGCACTTGGGCAATATATCACGTGCTTTGGTCTGGGTCATCAGCAGCGAGATCGTGGGCCAGCTTACCCGTACATGCCTGATTACTCAGGGCTAAACGCCATTCACCCCTCCCGCAATGAAGCCAACCGACGTATCCTCGTTCAACCAGTAACTGAATTCCTTCTTCCGGCACATTTGCGTCGTTGCCTTCCGGACAGATCAATCGTCACCGCGCGTCAAAGCCATAATCTCCTCCGTCGTCATGCCTTCACCTGCATGACCTCGTAAGCGGGCGAACCGGCTCTTGCTCTCCGAACCCACCTTTTTAAGGACGATGCGACCGTCCGAAGCGCGCTCGAACTCCAGAAGGTCTCCTGGCCGCAGATCGAGAAGGTCGCGGACAGGCTCCGGGATCGTCACCTGTCCCTTGCGGGTCATCTTCGTTGCCATCCCGGTCGCTCCGTCTGCCTCGCGGTAAGAATAGCACCAACTATCTCATATGGTGGTCCGCCGAACGGCTCCCAACCAGTCATATGGTTCTATTCGCTGCTGCGTAGCTCGCCCTCCTACTAATCGCACGATCTGGACCTTCTCGGCACGATACTCCCAGGTCCCAGGAACGGTCGGGCATTCGCTGCCCGCCCAGTACGCCGCAACCCATTCTTCGATCAGCGGTCGGTCTTGGCCCTCGTACTTGGCCAGCAGTTTAAGCCAACCGGCATGTCCCCGTTCAATGAGACCAATGGGTCTCACTGCATAAACATATGGTGCGGCTCCTCCCCTATGCTCCAGGAGGCAGATACTGCTCTGCCTTGGGAGCCTGTGCTCGGGTCGCCCAGCTTCCAGCCACCCCTCGACCTTTGCACCGAGTGGGTAAATCGAACTCTTGGGCTCAAGCTGCTTACCGGAGGTGTGTTTCTTGCCGCTGTGGAGGTAGAGAGGCGGCGTCTCGATCTCGAAAAGTTTCATGCTCCTATTTATTGTTGGCAATCGGAGTGAGGGGATTGTTCAGCTTCTCCGTAATTTTGGCTCTCTTTAGCCAGCACACACTTAATTGTAGAATGGAAATGGTTACCCTAACTTGGCGGCGGTCATGCAGGTATCTATTCTTCGGTATTGTAGCATTATATGCAACTGTTTTGATTATAAGTATTATTGGTAGGATCATTGTAAAGATTGTCTCGTTTATTATACCCCGAATGCAAACACCAAGCGTTACTATGTTTAAAGGCACGCCATTCGAAGGACCTCCGACGACGGTGATTACCCTCATTCATGGCACCTGGGCGAGGGGCGCTGAGTGGACATTTCCAAATTCGCCTCTTGTGAAGG
This sequence comes from Microvirga lupini, assembly GCA_000517005.1. GTDB lineage: Bacteria > Pseudomonadota > Alphaproteobacteria > Rhizobiales > Beijerinckiaceae > Microvirga > Microvirga lupini. Next base: position 402,373 of record KI911965.1, on the reverse strand, counting down.
CGTTGGTTGAGACACTAGGTGGAGATATTCTGTTTTATAGGCATGAATGGTCAGGCGGAAATTCTATTCGGGCTCGGAAGCTTGCAGCCACAAATCTCAAGGAGCAGCTTTCGACCCTGTTAGGTAACCACCCACAGGCTTTTCACTTCATCATTGGTCATAGCCACGGCGGGAATGTC
>KI911965.1:378752-402094 GCA_000517005.1 Microvirga lupini | reverse complement strand
AGTCGCCCTATCGGCTATGAGTCCAGAGATTGCAAAGAATGTAGATGGTATTGTGTGTCTCTCAACGCCCGTCCTTATAGCGAGGCGGCGTGCCTTTGATCCAATAGCACGGGTTGCAATCCTTCTTGCCCCCACTGTATTGCTGGTCGGGCTGATCTTGGCTATTTCCGCAGCATTTAATATTGAGTGGATTCTTGGAAAAGATTCGACAAAGATTTTTTCCTTGGGCCTCGGAGCTATTCTTGGCCTTGCCGCCTTAATGTGGGCGCAGGAGTTAAGCATTGCCCCTGACGTTAGCTCGTCCTCTGTAGCGTTCCAAATCTCTTGGTTGCAGCCCTGCTTGATGCGCCAGAGCCGAAATAGATTTAGGTGATATGCGGTATCGCGAAGCCGATTTCGGCTCAGCCTCCACCTTTTTCCCTCAAATCCAGGATGCCGGTTACGTCCCGAAAAGCGGGCGATCAGGTATTTATTGATCTGAGGGTATGTATTGCCGTCTTCGCAGATGAGAAAAGGGCATCCTAAGAGTCTTTGATCAACTCCAAGATCGGCAGATTCTTCATTGATCGTAAATATTGTCCTCACGACGCCCATAAATCCTGCGGTGCCGAGGCAATAATGCACAAAGTGTGTGATGTTTTCAATAGGCGCTTTAGCTTGTTGTGCGACGAATATTGGTATGTTAAATTCGACTATTCGTTGACGACTTTTCGTTACCAATATTCGTATATTAAATCAGATCATTCGTTGACGAAATTACGAGAATTCGATGATAAGACTTGAATTATTGTTTGGGTGGAATAATGGAAATGTGCCTGCTCTTTCCTATGTTGCCAACAAGGCGGTCATTCACATGAGCAGTCGCCCTCGTCATTTCAGGAACATTTGAACACAAGAAGGTGTTCAACTCCTCGCAAAAGTAATCTCAGCAAGCAGTTGAACACTTTTCAGATCACATTAGACACCCCGGCCCATGTTCTTCCAGGTGCGGAAGGCGTAGTGGCACAGCACGAGGGCATGACCATCGAGCATGAGTTCGGCATAGGCCTGAACGCTCTCCCAGCCTTTCGCCGCAAGGGTTGCCGGGCCGTCGTTGTTGCCGATGATCAGATGCTTGCGGCCGTTGAGCAGCCCGAGCAGTTCGTCGATCCGCTCCGGGCGCACATGCAGGGCGAAATCGCCCAGATGCCAGACCTCGTCCTCGGGCGAGACGATCTCGTTCCAATTGGCAATGAGAGCGGCATCGTGTTCGGGAATCGTCTTGAACGGACGCTTGTCGATCCGCAGCACCCGCGGATCGCCGAAATGGGTGTCGCTGGTGAAGAATACCGCCAAGAGAAGCCCATCCTCATCGTTGTTTCAGCTGAGGCATAAGCCGGAACGACCAGGGCTCGTTCCGATCATGGCAGACATCCTACTTGAACATGCCTTCCCGCAGGTTGATGCCGTATTCCTTGTAGGCCTTGAGCGCGCAGAGCATCTGCATCCAGCCCTGGCAATTGCCATAGGATGATTTCAGACCGGCCTCCGTCTCGCGCCAGCCTTCCTCCGAGATCGATACGAGCGTCCGCTGTCCATTGTCGAGCGGCTCGAAGGTCATCGTCACTGTCGTCTTGTAGCGGCCCGATGCGTTCGCTTCACTCGCATCGCTTGCTGGCTCATCGCCGGCCTCCCACTGCAGGACGATCCGCTTGTCCGGCACCACCTCGACGACCCAGACCGGAAACGCTCCCGGAAAGTCGTGGAAATCCCAGGTGACGGTTGCGCCGGTTTCCAGACGGCCCTTGGCACCGCCGGTCGTGAAATAGCGCGACAGTTCGGCGGGGTTGACGACGGCCTCGAACACTTCGGCCACCGGCTTTCCAATCCTGGCAGACACTTTGAACGTCAGATCCATGGCCGACCTCCTTGCAGATCCTGCCATCATGTTATAAAAACATAACATGTCAAGCGACGCGGAAAGTGATCGAGTCTTCAAGGCCTTATCGGCCGCGACTCGCCGCGACATTCTCGATGCATTGAAGGACAAGCCGCAGACGACGGGCGAATTATGCGCCCGGTTCCCGGCACTCGACCGCTGCACCGTGATGCAGCATTTGAAGGTCCTGGAGGGCGCAGATCTCGTGATCGTCAAGCGCGAGGGACGGGAGCGGTGGAACTATCTCAATCCGCTCCCGATCAAGCATATCTACGACCGTTGGATCGGCGCCTATGCCGGCCGTGCGGTGGAGATGCTCGACCGGTTGAAGTCGGATCTGGAAGGCTGAACTGCCGCCCTAGTTCCGGTCGTCCGGCACGACGGGCAGCGGCAGCACGTCGATCCCTTCCTCCAGCAGCGCCTTGGCTTCGGCGAGATTCGCCTCGCCGTAGATCGAGCGTTCTTCCGTCTCGCCGTAATGCATCTTGCGCGCTTCCTCGACGAAGCCTTTGCCGACATCCTCGGCATTCTTCATCACGTGCTCGCGCAGAGCCCGCAACGCGGCGCGCAGCTCCCGCTCCCGTTCGGAGAGAACGGTAACAGGCTGAGCCTCCGGCGCCGGTGCTTTCGCAGCCTTGTCCGTGCGCGCGACGGAGGGGGCCATGATCTGCTTCTCGACCTTGGCCGAGTTGCAGAACGGGCAAGTCACGAAGCCGCGCTTGCGCTGCGTTTCGAACGCCTCACTCGAAGGAAACCAGCTCTCGAACTCATGGGCCTGCTCGCAGGCCAGGGCATACTTGATCATATCCTTGTAGGATTTAAGGATTCCGGCTCGGAAAGGGAAGGGGATCAGGCGCTGGCCGCCCGATCCGTCTCGATGGTGGGAACGATCTCGATCTTGAAAGGCCGGGCATTCTTGAGGGTTGGGATGCGGCCGCGCACCTCGGCCACGAGGGCGGTGTCGATCTCGGCCAGGAACACGCCGGGCTCCGTGCCGCCTTCCGCCAGCACCCGGCCCCACGGATCGATGATGACGGAATGGCCGTAGGTCTCGCGCCCGTCCTCATGCAGGCCCCCCTGAGCGGCGGAGATCATGAAGGAGCCGGTCTCGATGGCCCGCGCCCGATGCAGCACGTGCCAATGGGCTTCGCCGGTCTGCTTGGTGAAGGCGGCCGGCGCCGAGAGGAACGAGGCGCCGTTCTCGGCCAGCGCCTTGTAGAGGGCGGCAAAGCGCACGTCGTAGCAGATGGTCATGCCGAGATAGCCCCAGGGCGTCTCGGCGGCCACGGCCCAGGAGCCGCCGGTATAGGTGGCCGATTCGCGCCAGCTCTCGCCGTTCGGCAGGTCTACGTCATACAGGTGGATCTTGTCGTAGGAGGCGATCACCTCGCCGTCCCGGTCGATGAGGAAGGCGCGGTTGGCGACCTTGTCGCCCTCCTTGACGGCGATGGAGCCGATCTGGACCACGATGCCCCGCTCCCGCGCCACCTCGCGGAGGGCGGCCAGCACCGGGTCCTGCGCCTCCGGCCCGACCTTGTCGAACAGCTCCGCCCGATCCCGGCAGACGAGAGAGGTCATCTCCGGCGTTTGGGCGAAATGCGCCCCCTGACTTGCAGCCTCGCGCACGAGGGCCACCGCATCGTCGCGGTTCTTGAGGACGTCGCGCCCGGAGCGCATCTGGACGCAGGCGGCGGTGAAGCGGGTCGAGGTCATGAATTCTGGTCTCCGTCAGGCCTGCAATAAAGGCTCAAGCTGGCCCCTGTCATCAAGAGCATACAGGTCATCGCAGCCGCCGACATGCTTTTCGCCGATGAAGATCTGCGGAACGGTGGAGCGGCCCTTCGCCTTCTGGATCATCTCCGCTCGGGCTTCCGGCTTCTTTTCGATGTCGATCTCGGTGAAGGCGGCGCCTTTCTCGTCGAGAAGTTTCTTGGCGGCCGAGCAATAGGGGCACCAGCTCTTCGTATAGATCGTGATAGGCGGCATGACAGAGGATTCTCCTTTGATGGCGAGGATATAGGAAGCCTTGGGCTTCCATCACAACTCCTGGACAACTCTGGCAAAGGCCAGAATATCCACCGAGGCGGCGCCTGCGCGCAGGAGCGCCCGCGAGGCCGCATTGGCCGTGGAGCCGGTGGTCAGCACGTCGTCGATCAGAAGCACCCGTTTCCTCTTCAGTCGTGCCTTCGCCTCAGGCGGGACCCGGAACGCACCCTGGAGATTTTCCTGCCGCTGCGCCTTGGTGAGCCCGACCTGGCGGCGGGTGCGTTTCACACGGGCGAGCAGGAAGGGATCGCAGGTCACACCGCTCTCCTCCGAGACGGTCCTGGCCAGAGCCATGGCCTGATTGAACCGCCGCCGCCACAGCCGCCAGCGATGCAGAGGAACAGGGACGATTACGTCGACCTCGTCTAAAAGCTCCGCGCCGGCTCTCGTCATCATGCTGCCCATGGCGCGGGCGAGTTCCAGGCGGTCATTGTATTTGAGACGATGCACGAGCAGGCTCGCGGTGCCGTCATATTCCGCCACGGCCCGGGCACGCCCGAAAACCGGCGGATCGGCAATGGCAGCGGGCGAGAGGAGCGGCTGGCCGAGATCGACCGCAAAGGGTGTTCCTAACCGCTCGCAGAAGGGGCGCTCGATGAAGCGGATCTGCGACCAGCAGGCGGCGCAGAGAGCATGAGGCTCCCCGGTGGCGGCCTGGCAGGCGATGCAGGACGGCGGATAGAGCAGGCCGAGGGCCAGGCGCCAGGTTTCCCGTGCTCCGTGACGGAGGCGGGTGCTCAGGGGAGCGGACTGGACTTCGATGGGCTCACTCATAGGTCAAGCTTAGCGGAAGGAATCTCGATGAGCGAGGAGGGGATCTTCAGAGCCGCGATCCCAGTGTCATTCTCGGCCGGAGCGCAGCGGAGGGGAAGGAATCCATACCGGCAGAGCACGTCAGTGAATCCCCTTCCCGGCCTGCGGCCGCCGAGGTGACAAGTGCGTAGTCCTGAAAAAATCCTTGGTTCTTGCCCCGGTACACGCCATATCGAGCGCCTCATGAGCATGCCCCTCGTCTTCGACCGCCCCCTCGTCCGCCGCCGGCTGGTCCGTGCGCTGAGTGAAGGTTATGCCGATTTTCTCCTGGTCCGCGCCATCGAGGATCTGGAGGAGCGGCTCTCCACGGTGCTGCGCACTTTTTCCCTTGCGCTCGACGTGGGCACGCCGACCCCGATCGCCGCTGAGATGTTGCGCCGGAGCGGGCGCGCCGAGACCGTGATCCGCCTGTCGCCCGTGCCTGAGCCCGGCAGCATTCTCGGAGACGAGGAGCGCCTGCCGTTCTCGGGCGAGCGCTTCGATCTCGCGGTGTCTCTCCTGGCCCTGCACGGGGTCAATGATCTGCCGGGCTCTCTCGTCCAGATCCGCCGGGCGCTCAAGCCCGATGGCCTCTTCATCGGCGCGCTTCTGGGCGGCTCGACCCTGACCGAACTGCGCCAGGCCCTGACCCAGGCCGAGGCGGAGATCGAAGGCGGCGTGAGCCCGCGCGTGGCGCCTTTCGCCGACCTTCGCGACATCGGCGGTCTGCTGCAGCGTGCGGGCTTCGCCCTGCCGGTCACCGACTCGGACATCGTCCGGGTGCGCTATGCCAACGCCTTCGCTCTCATGCAGGACCTGCGTCGGATGGGATTGACCAATGCTCTGCATGACCGGCGCAAGACACCGCTGCGGCGCGCGGCCCTGATCCGGACGGCCGAGATTTATGCGGAGCGGTTCGGCGATCCGGATGGGCGCATTCCGGCGACCTTCGAGATCGTTTGGCTCTCCGGCTGGACGCCGCATGAAAGCCAGCAGAAACCCCTGCGTCCCGGCTCCGCCAAGGCGCGGCTTGCCGATGCCCTGGGTGTGAAGGAGGGAGCGCCCGCGCCCAGGCTCGACAAGAAGTGATTCTCATCCCGCTTTGGGCTGCAACCGGGTTGCCCTATCTTCATTCGTGAGAAGACCTCTCTGGAAAGCTGCAGACCCATGAAAGAGCCCGGCCCGGATCATCCGATCACCATTACGAAGAACCCGCACCGCATCCGGGTCATGCTCGGCGGCTTCATCATCGCCGAGACGACACAGGCCCTCACCCTGCACGAGGCGACCCTCCCGCCCGTGCATTACATCCCCCGTGAGGATGTGCACATGGATCTGCTGGATCCCAGCGATCACAGAACCCGTTGCCCCTATAAAGGCGTCGCTTCGTATTTCACGGTCAACGGCGGCGGGCTCGTACGGGAAAATGCGGCCTGGACCTATGAGGAGCCTGCTCCCTCCGTCGCTGTCATCAGGGAGCATCTGGCCTTCTATCCGGAGAAGGTCGATGCGATCGAGGAATTCCTGGATTAGTCCTTCTCCTAATGGCTGAAGCGGAGGCGGGTTGCTGCTCCCGCGGTGCCGAGGCAATCTCCGGCGCAAAGGAACCCCCATCTTGGGAAATCCCATGTCGCCCTTCACTTTCAACACCGCTCCGTCCCTCATCGTCGGTTCCGGCAGCATCGCGCGCTTAGGAGAAATCGCGGCCCAGCGCCTCGGCCCTCGCGTGCTCCTGGTCACCGATGCGGGCCTCGTGAAGGCCGGGTTGATCGCACCCGCTCTCCACACATTGGAAGAAGCGGGTATCGCGGTCGATGTGTTCGACGCCGTTGTCGCTGATCCGCCCGAGGAGGTGGTGCTGGCCGCCGTTGCCAAGGCGAAGGATTTCGAGGCACGGGCCGTGATCGGCTTCGGTGGCGGTTCCTCCATCGATGTGGCGAAGCTCGTCGCCCTTCTCGCGGCGAGCAGCGAGAGCCTTTCGGAGATCTACGGTGTCGGCATTGCGAAAGGGCCTCGGCTTCCTCTGCTCGCCATTCCCACAACCGCCGGCACGGGATCGGAGGTCACGCCGATCTCCATCGTCACCACCGGCGCGCATGAGAAGAAGGGCGTCGTCTCACCGCTCATCATTCCGGATATCGCACTGCTCGATCCCGAGCTCACGGTCAATCTGCCGCCGCATATGACGGCTGCGACCGGCATCGATGCGATGGTGCACGCGATTGAGGCCTATACTTCGACGAGCCTCAACAACAATCCGGTCTCTCAGGCATTGGCGAAGGAAGCCTTAGCGCTGCTCGGCCGCAACATCGAACGGGCCGTCCATCACGGCCACGACATCGAGGCCCGCTCGGCCATGCTGCTCGGCTCCATGCTCGCGGGCCAAGCCTTCGCCAATTCGCCCGTAGCTGCCGTCCATGCGCTCGCCTATCCGATCGGCGGGCATTTCGGCATTCCGCACGGTCTCTCCAATGCGCTCGTGCTCCCGCATGTGCTGCGCTTCAACGCCAGCGCCTGCGAGGCCGCCTATGCGGAGCTTGCGCCTTATGCCTTTCGCGAACTTGAGGGCTGCGCGACGGCATCGGCCTTCGTCGAGGCGCTCGCCGCCCTATGCACCAGGGTCGGGCTTCAGCCGCGCCTGCGCGATGTGGGCATTCCGCAGGATGCCGTGCCGATGATGGCCGAGGACGCCATGAAGCAGACGCGTCTTCTCGTGAACAACCCGCGCCCGCTCACCCTCGAGGATGCGCGCGCCATCTACGAAGCGGCCTGGTGACGATTCGCATGGCAGACCGCCCCATTCGTCCCGACCGCTCCGCCTTCAGGCTCTTTCGTCCCATCGCGACCCGCTGGATGGACAACGATGCCTACGGGCATGTGAACAACGTGCACTATTACTCGTATTTCGACAGCGCCGTGAACGGATGGCTTGTCGAGAAAGGTCTGCTCGTCATCGCTGAGAGCCCGATCATCGGTCTCGTGGTGGAATCGGGCTGCACCTATTTCGAGAGCGTCGCCTTTCCGGATGCACTGGAGGCCGGCATCGCTGTCGCGCATCTCGGGCGCTCCTCGGTGCGCTATCGGATCGGAATTTTCAAAAGCGGCGCCGATAAGGCCGTCGCCCAGGGGCATTTCGTCCATGTCTATGTGGCCCGGACTACTCAGCGGCCGGTGGAGATTCCGCCCGAGACGCGCGCGATGCTCAGCGAATTGGCTTGAGCCTTCCGCTGAAAGAAACCAGCGCTACGCCCGCCAGCACCACGGCGCCTCCGGTGAGTTCGCACAGCCCGATGCTCTCGTCCAAGAAAAGCACCGCCATGATGGTGGTCCAGACCGGCGAGAGATAGCCCACCATCGAGGCGCGGGTCGGGCCTGTGCGGCGGATCAGGTGCATGAACAGCAGGATCGGCAGAGCCGTGGACAGGGCTCCGAGCGCGAGCAGGGGCGCGAGGCGTGATGGAACGGGAGCAAAGGCTTCGGGGCCGACCATGACGAGGGCGAGCAAGGTCGCGGCGAGGCCGGAGCAGATCTGCTGGCCCAGCGCCATCCTGGCCGGATCAGCCTGCTTGACGGTGCGGACGAAGACATTCGCCGTCGCATAGCTGAAAGCCACCGCGGCCATGAGGAGCGCGCCCGTCGCGTTGAGGCCGCTGTCCGGCAGAGCGGCGGGGCCGATCAGGATCCCCATGCCGAGGAAGCCGACGAGAACGCCGACGAGTCTCTGCTGCGTCAGCCGCTCATCGGTGAACAGCCAATGCGACAGCACGGCGACGATCAGCGGGGACGAGGCCTGGATCATGCCGGCAGGCGCGATAGGGATCTGCGTCAGGGCATAGGCCAGGAGCACGTTCGGCAGCCAGCCGTTGAGGGTGCCGAGCACGGCCCAGATGCGCCATTCATGCCGCTGCGGCAGGATGCTCTTGCCTTGAAGGGTGAACCACAGCGAAAGGGTCGCGGCTCCGATCAGGCCACGCATGGCGGCGAGCACGAAGGGACTCAGGTTGCCGCTCAACTTTATGAACAGGAGCGAGCTGCCCCACAGGAAAGAGCAGACCAGCAGGTTGGAGATGACGAAGGCGGCCGTAGGAGCCGGCGGCGATGCAACTGCTCCGATATCCTGCGAGGACATGGATGCGCTTCAGGGCCCGAGAAGATCGACGAGGAACGGGATCAGCGGCTCGTCGGCCGGCGGCATCGGATAGCTGCGCAGCTCCTGCGCCTTGACCCATTTCAGGGCCTGGCCCTCGAGCGGCTGCACGAAGCCCTCCCAGCGCCGGCAGATGTAGAGCGGCATGAGCAGGTGGAAGCTCTCGTACGGGTGGCTCGCGAAGGTCAGCGGTGCGAGGCAGGGCTCCTTCACGGTGATGCCGAGCTCCTCGCGCAGCTCGCGGATCAGGGTCTCCTCCGGCCGCTCGCCCGGCTCTACCTTACCGCCGGGAAATTCCCACAGGCCGGCGAGCTGCTTTCCCTCCGGCCGCTGCGCCAGAAGGATCCGGTTGTCCGTGTCGATCAGGGCGACGGCAACGACGAGGGTGAGCTTGAGAGGGGGCACGGTGTTCTGGTCGATCGTTGGATGAGCGTTCGAATGGAAGACGGCTCTCTTATCCTGCTTTGGGATCGATGCGAACAGATTTCGGCGTGCTTGATAAATGTAATAACAAATGGAATTCCCCGAGATCCGGATTATTTTCCGACATAGGTCGTGATCTCTTCGGGGCCTGTGCTCCGAATAGCGGCATGCAAAACAGCCGAAGTGGCGCGAACCTAGGGGGCTCCAGTGGCCAGGAAGATCATAGTCACAGCTCTTGCCGCATGCATCTGCGGCCTATGGGTCGGCGCTGTTCAGGCGCAGGATTGCTCCGTCACACCGATGATTTTCAACAGTCACGTTGCGAATCTTGAGGGCGAGATGACCGTCAAAGCCGGCAAAGGCTGCGGCTTCGGCCTCAACGGCATTCAAGGAGCAATTACCGAAGCGACCATCGTCCAGAAGCCGAAGGCGGGCATGGCCGGCGTGCGCGGCATCATGCCGTTTTACGTCGCAAAGCCAGGGTACAAGGGGCCGGACGAGTTCTCCTACGCGATCGTCGGAACGGACCAGTATGGCGGCCCGATGCGTGTCACCACGAAGATGAAGGTTACGGTCGTTCCATGACCGGAGCCTGCATCAGCTCCGGTAGTCGCCGTTGATCTCCACATAGGCCTTGGTGAGGTCGCAGGTCCAAGCCGTGGCCTCGCCCCGGCCGAGGCCGAGATCGACGCGGATCGTGATCTCGTCGCCCTTCATGTAGGCGGAGGTCTTGGCCTCGTCGTATTCCGGGTCGCGGGCGCCTTTCACGGCGACCCGGATATCGCCGAACCAGATCGCGAGCTTGTCGCGCTCGGCGGGCTCGCCGGCCTTGCCGACGGCCATGACCACGCGGCCCCAATTGGCGTCCTCGCCGGCGACCGCCGTCTTCACCAGGGGTGAGTTAGCGATCGCCATGGCGATCCGCTTGGCCGAGGTCGCGCCGGTGGCGCCGGTCACCTTCACGGTCACGAACTTGCGTGCGCCCTCACCGTCACGGGCAACCTGCTGGGCGAGATCGCACAACAGGCCTTCCAGTGCGCCGCGGAACTCCTTCAGGCGCCGGTCGCTCGGCAACGAAATCGCAGGGGCGCCCTTGGCGGCGGCCGTCCCCGTCGCGAAAAAGAGCAACGTGTCGGACGTGGAGGTATCGCTGTCAACGGTGACGCAGTTGAAGCTCTTGTCGGCGCCCTTCTTCAGAAGCGCCTGCAGCACCGGCGCGGCGATGGGCGCGTCCGTGAAGATGAACGAGAGCATGGTCGCCATATCGGGAGCGATCATGCCGGCGCCCTTGGCAATGCCGTTGATCGTCACCTCGACGCCGCCGATGGTGGCCGTGCGGGTCGCCACCTTCGGGAAGGTGTCGGTTGTCATGATCGCCTTGGCGGCATCGAGCCAGGCGGTGGGCTTGGCCTTCTTCTCGCAAGATGCGAGCACGTTCTCGAACTTCGTCGCATCGAGGGGCTCGCCGATCACGCCGGTGGAGGCGATGAAGACCTGCGACGCCCGGCAGCCGGCCGCCTCGGCGGCGATGTCGGCGGTGAGCTTCACGGCTTCCGCACCCTTCTTGCCCGTGAAGGCATTGGCATTGCCCGAGTTCACCACCAGCGCCCGGGCGGTGCCCTTGCCCAAGTTCTTGCGGCACCAGTCGACCGGGGCCGAGGGGCACTTGGAGCGGGTGAACACACCCGCCACGGTCGTGTCCTTGGGCAGGGTCACGTAGAGAACGTCAGTCCGGTTCTTGTATCGGATGCCAGCCTCCGCGGTAGCGATCCTGACGCCGTCGATGGCGGGAAGCGTCGGAAACGACTTGGGCGCGAGCGGAGACACGGTTTTGGACATGGAAGAACTCGAAGAGAGCTATCGGGATACGACGTTGCGAGCCGCGACCTGTGGTTTTTAAGGCTTTTTGTCAAGTCAAAGCTTCACCGCGCCGGAATCGAAAACGTCGGAACGACCATTCGGTGCCATCGTTGACCTGGTCCGAGAACGATGGAGACATCCTGTGACCGGCAAACATCCCAAGACTCAACCGCAAGAGCGTCCCCGCAGCGACCTTGAGGTCGATCCCGGCATCGGGCGCTCGAAGGGTTCCACCATGTCCGGCGAGGACCCGCGCGACCTCGACGGCGGTTCGACCTTCCAGGGCGATGTCGAGAACCAGACCACCCGCGAGGGTGGGGTTAATCCGAACCGGATGGGACGGCACAACAAGTGACATTGCCCTACAGGGCAATGTCATTCTCGGCGAGCGCCAGCGAGGGAAGGGGATCTGCTGATACGCCTCCCCACGTCATCGCTGACTTCGTGCCGGTGACCCCATTGTGGGGAATGCCACGGTGTCATTCCCGGCCGGAGCGTTAGCGGAGGGGAAGGGAATCCACCCGCATGCACAGCGCCATGGATCCCCTTCCCGCACTTCGTGCGCCGGGGATGACACCCGCAATAAGAAAGGGCGGCCGTTAAGGCCGCCCTTTCCACGTCAAAAGTCCAAGAAGCTTACTGCTGCTTCTGCTCGACGAGGTTGCCCTTGTCGTCCAGGCGCTCGATCTTGGCGTTCTTGCGCAGGCCCATGATCAGGTCCTGCTGTGCCTTGCGGGCGAGATAGGTCTCGACCTGATCCTTGGTCTCCTCGAAGGTCGGGGCCGGCTTGGTGCGCTTCTCCTCGACCTTGATCACATGCCAGCCGAATTGGCTCTTCACCGGATCGGAAATCTGGCCGGGCTCGAGCTTGAAAGCGGCTTCGGCGAAGGGCTCGACCATGCGGTCCTTGGTGAAGAAGCCGAGGTCGCCGCCATCGGTCTTGGAGCCGGGATCCTTCGAGACCTCTCCGGCCACCTTGGCGAAGTCTTCGCCGCCCTTCACGCGGGCGGCGATCTTCTTGGCCTCGTCCTCGTTCTCGACGAGGATATGACGGGCGCGGACTTCTTGCTCGGGCGGCACGCTCTTGACGGTCTCGTCATAGAGCTTGCGGGCGGCTTCCGGGGTGACGGCCTTCTTGGCCTCCTGGTCGAGATACTCGTCGAGCAGGGTCTTGTCCCGGTTATAGGCGAGCTTGCGGGCGAATTCGGCGCCGCTGCCGACCTTGGCCGCTTCGGCGGCCTTGGCGCCGAGCTTCAGGTCGATCATGTAGCCGGTCAGCAGGTCGCGCTTCTGGGCTTCCGGAACGTTCGGCATCTGCAGGGCCGGGTCCTCGGCGGCAATCGCAAGATCCCCTTCAGTGATGTCGACGCCGTTGACCCGGGCGATCACCTTGGCGGGATCGACGGCGGGCACGGCCGCAGGGGAGGTGGCAGGCGCGGGAGGGGTCTGGGCGAGGGCAGCCCCGGCCAGGAAGGGCAGGGCGACGCTGAGGGTCAGAAGGCTCTTCCGAACGTTGAGTGAGCGAGACATGTGGTTTCCTCTGGTGAGCGTGATCGCCCACGGACAGCGACGATCAGATGGCTGAATGTGTTTACGTTTGCAAGTGATGGCATATTTATGTCACAGCATCGCCGCTCGCGGGGTCTTGAACGGATCCTCCGGGCCGGCTTAAGGCTGCGCCATTAAGGGCGCAGTCTTTAAGATGCGCTCCGGCATAATTAGGTCTATAAGGCGGCACAAACGCCCCTTTCTCCTGCATTCTGGAATTCTGAAGGCTCTCGATGTTCGGTTCTCTCGCGAAGAAAATCTTCGGCTCGGTCAATGACCGCCGTCTGAAGTCCTACCGGCCGAAGGTAGCGGCCATCAACGCGATGGAGGCCGAGCTGGAGGCCCTGTCCGACGAGCAGCTTCGTGCCCGCACCGAGGACTTCAAGGCCCAGCTCGCCGCCGGCAAGACCCTGGACGACATCCTGGTCCCCGCCTTCGCTACCGTCCGCGAGGCGGCCAAGCGCACCTTGGGCCAGCGCCACTTCGACGTGCAGCTCATCGGCGGCATGGTGCTCCACGAGGGCTCGATCGCCGAAATGCGCACCGGTGAAGGCAAGACCCTGGTCGCGACTCTGCCGGTCTATCTCAACGCCTTGGCCGGCAAGGGCGTCCATGTGGTGACGGTCAACGACTACCTCGCCCGCCGCGACTCTGAGTGGATGGGCCAGATCTACCGGTTCCTCGGCCTGTCCGTCGGCGTCATCGTCCATGGGCTCGACGATGCCGAGCGCGCCGAGGCCTATGCGGCCGACATCACCTACGGCACCAACAACGAATACGGTTTCGACTATCTTCGCGACAACATGAAGTACGAGATGGCGCAGATGGTCCAGCGGGGCCACAACTTCGCCATCGTGGACGAGGTGGACTCGATTCTCGTCGACGAGGCGCGTACGCCGCTCATCATCTCTGGCCCCCTCGACGACCGGTCCGAGCTCTACAACGCCATCGACGTGGTGATCCCGCGCCTCAACAAGAGCGACTACGAGCTCGACGAGAAGCAGCGCTCCGTGGCGCTCACCGAAGAGGGCACCGAGAAGATCGAGGCGCTGCTGCGGGAGATCGGCCTGCTCAAGGAAGGCGACCTCTACGATGCCCAGAACGCCACCCTGGTTCACCACATGAACCAGGCGCTGCGGGCCCACACGCTGTTCCAGCGCGACAAGGACTACATCGTCCGCAACGGCGAGGTGGTGATCATCGACGAATTCACCGGCCGCATGATGCAGGGCCGACGCTATTCGGAAGGCTTGCACCAGGCGCTCGAAGCCAAGGAGAAGGTTCAGGTTCAGCCCGAGAACCAGACCCTCGCCTCCATCACCTTCCAGAACTACTTCCGCCTCTACGACAAGCTCGCCGGCATGACCGGTACGGCGGCGACCGAGGCCGACGAGTTCCTGGAGATCTACAACCTCGAGGTGGTCGAGATCCCGACCAACCGTCCCGTTGCCCGCGTCGACGATGACGACGAGGTCTACCGGACCATGGAGGAGCGCTATCAGGCGGTTATCCGCGACATCGAGGAATCCTCGGCGCGGGGCCAGCCGATCCTGGTCGGCACCACCTCCATCGAGAAGTCCGAGCATCTGGCCGATCTGCTCATTAAGGACGGCTACAAGCTCATCAATTTCGAGGACCCGCAGGCGCTGGAGCCCCTCTACCGGGATGCGCGGGCAGGCCGAGGCACCAAGCATTTCGCGGTGCTGAACGCCCGCTTCCACGAGCAGGAAGCCTTCATCGTCGCCCAGGCCGGCGTGCCGGGCGCAATCACGATCGCCACCAACATGGCCGGCCGCGGCACCGACATCCAGCTCGGCGGTAACGCCAAGATGCGCATCGAGCGCGAACTCGCCGGAATCGAGGGTGAAGAGCGCGCCCGCCGCGAGAAGGAGATCCTCGACGAGGTCGCGGCCTTCAAGGAGAAGGCTCTCGCCGCCGGCGGCCTCTACGTGCTCGGCACCGAGCGCCACGAGTCCCGCCGCATCGACAACCAGCTGCGCGGCCGCTCCGGCCGTCAGGGCGATCCGGGCCGCTCCAAGTTCTACCTGTCGCTTCAGGACGACCTGATGCGCATCTTCGGCTCCGACCGCATGGACGGCATGCTGCAGAAGCTTGGCCTGAAGGAAGGCGAGGCCATCATCCACCCGTGGATCAACAAGGCTATCGAGCGGGCGCAGGCGAAGGTCGAGGCGCGCAACTTCGACATCCGCAAGAACATCCTGAAATACGACAACGTCATGAACGACCAGCGCAAGGTCGTCTTCGAGCAGCGCAAGGAGTTCATGGCGGAAGAGAGCGTGCGCGAGACCATCGACGACATGCGCCACGGCGTCATCGAGGACATCGTCTCCCGTGCCATTCCGGAGAACGCCTATGCGGAACAGTGGGATGTCGAGGGCCTGAAGCAGAACGTCGTCAACTTCCTCAATCTCGATCTGCCGGTCGAGGAATGGGCGAAGGAGGAGGGCATCGCCGACGACGAGATCCGCGAGCGCATCACCAAGGCGGCCGACGAGGCCTATGCCCAGCGCGTCGAGGCCAATACGCCCGAGGTGATGAACTACGTGGAGAAGCAGATTCTGCTGCAGAGCCTGGACCATCTCTGGCGCGAGCACCTCGTGACCCTCGACCATCTGCGTCAGGTCATCGGCTGGCGCGGCCTCGCCCAGCGCGATCCCCTGAACGAATACAAGTCGGAGGCCTTCGAGCTGTTCAACTCCCTGATCGGCCATCTGCGCGAGCAGGTGACGGGCCAGCTCATGCGGATCCAAGTGGTGTTCCAGCAGCCGGAGCCACAGGGCTTGCCCCCCATGTTCGCTCAGCACCTCGATCCAGCCACCGGCGAGAACGAATTCGATCTGGCTCAGGGCAACGCCTTAGGAGCGGCCCCGGCCCTCGGCTTTGCCGCCGCTGCCGCCGGGACGGATCCGGCCTCGTCCCGCGACCCGAACGACCCTTCGACCTGGGGCCGGGTCAGCCGCAACGAGCCCTGCCCCTGCGGCTCGGGCAAGAAGTTCAAGCACTGCCACGGGCAGTTCGTGGCTTAAGCGCTGAAGACACTCGAACATTGAAAAGCCCGGCCATCGCGCCGGGCTTTTTGCTATGGTGCTCCTCCTGGCTTCGAGCTGGGTTTCTACCTCCGTTGCACCAGCAGATCTCTTGGGCAGCAGGAGGTAAAATGGGTTTAACCAGGGCTTCCACCGCTCCGGGCGATGCCGGTCGAGCTTAGCGGGCGCGACCGCTGACGAGCGAACCGAAGGAGAGAGCCATGTCCCATGTCGGAAGCTGTTTTTGCGGTGCCGTCCAGATCGAGGTCAGCGGGTCGCCGGAGGCTATGGGCTATTGTCACTGCCGGTCCTGCCGCTCATGGTCAGGCGGACCGGTGAATGCGTTCAGCCTCTGGAAGCCCGAGGCGGTGCGGGTCACATCCGGCACCGAGCATCT
Organism: Microvirga lupini; assembly: GCA_000517005.1. Classification (GTDB taxonomy): domain Bacteria; phylum Pseudomonadota; class Alphaproteobacteria; order Rhizobiales; family Beijerinckiaceae; genus Microvirga; species Microvirga lupini. Next base: position 385,916 of record KI911965.1, on the reverse strand, counting down.
CGCAACCTTCCAGAAGACGAAATTCAGCCAGCGGCAATATTGCTCGAAATGCGGCGGGCACCTGATGACCGACCATCCGACGCTCGGCCTCGTCGATGTGTTCGCCGCAACCATTCCCACCCTCAACTTCATTCCCGCCGTCCATTTCAACTATGCGGAGACGGTGCTGCCCATGCGGGACGGTCTGCCGAAACTGAAGGACTTTCCGGTCGAGGCCGGGGGAACCGGCGAGATGATGGCCGAGTGACAGCTGCAGTGTCGTTCGGCACGGAAAGCAGATCCGTTGTCAGGCCTCGGCGGATGAAGATTGGCATGAACCATCGAAACTCGTGCTGCAGCCGGTGATGGGACCCCTGAACCAATGGCAGCATGGCAGCGTTCAAGCTCTTGGTCGGCTGCGCACGAGGTAACATCGCTATGGATGATACGAACATCGTGAAGCATCGGTGGATCGATGTGGATGGCATCGGGACCTTTTATCGCGAGGCAGGACCGGATGCCGCGCCTGCGATCCTCCTGCCGCACGGCTATCCGTGTTCTTCCTATGAGTTCCGCAATTTCATGCCTCTTCTTGCGGACCGGTGGCAGCTTCTCGCACCGGATTTTCCGGGGTGCGGATACAGTGATACTCCCGGAGACTTCACCTACGATTTCGACGGCTACGCCACGTTTCTCGATCGGTTTCTGAACCGGCTCGGAATCGACCGCTTCGCGCTCTATCTGCACGATTTCGGATCGCAGATCGGGCTGCGGCTCGCGATCATGCGTCCGGATCGGATTGCTGCGCTGATCATTCAGAACGGCGATATCTACGAAGATCAATTGGGCCCGAAATACGCAGCGCTTCAGGAGTATTTCCGCAATCCTACGCCGGAGATGCGCGCCAGGCTGGGTGAGGCGGTCTCGGAGGAGGGATTTCGCGACGAGTTCCTGAACGACGTTCGTCCGGACCTCGCCGAGCGTATCCCTCCTGACCTTTGGAAGCTGCATTGGTCGCTGATGACGGAACGGCGCCGGGAAATCGCCACCGATGTGATTGCCGGACTGAAGGACAACCTCGCCTGGTTCCCTCGCTATCAGGCGTATCTGCGCGAGCACCAGCCGCCGACCTTGATCGTCTGGGGTCCGCAGGACGGATACATGCCCGAGGGCTCTGCCCGCGCTTACCTGCGCGATCTCCCAAATGCCGAATTGTACCTGCTCGATGGCGGGCATTGGCTGCTGGAGACGAATCTTGCAGAGGTCGTCACGTTGGTTCGCGATTTTCTGCCGCGCGTCTGGACATGAAGGGCAAACATTTCGACAATGCGGCTCCATCCGGACCGCGATGCTGCATTCTCGGTCCGATCACCTAAAGGTCCTCCCCGAGATCGGTCTTTGGAGCATGCGGCGAAGGGGCGATGTCGTCCCACAGGCTCTCGCTGGTGTCGCAATCCGTCTGTGGCGAATTTCCTGCAGAATGCACCAGTCCGGCGGATTCGGGCTGGCTTGCGATCTCGTTGATGATCTTGGTTCTGGTCTCGGTCAGGAATTGCCTGCGCTCCCGCACCGGAATCATGAAGGCGTTCGGGCCTCCGATCACGCAATCACGGTAATAGGCATCCAACGTCGCATCCTCTCTCCTGTCCGGCCGTCTGAGCATGATGGGAAGGCCGTTGATCGTGATGCCGCGCGCAACCGCCTTGTCGCGCGCCTCCGTGACCAGAGGCCCCTGATTGTTCGAGCCATCACCAGAAATGTCGATCACGCGCCGCGCGGGCAGGAAAGGTCCGAAGGAGAACAGAGACAGACTGAAGTCGATGGCTTCCGAGATGGAGGTGCCGGCCCCGCGGCGAATCGGGGCGCGGGCCAGCCGCTCGGCGAAGGAGAGGCTGTCCTTCGCGTTTTCCAGAATGGTCCAGGGCACGACGACATTCTGGACATGCGGGTGCGCCCCGGCCCATTCCACGTAGGCGACCGCGATGCGGCCCAGGATGCCGCTGTGAATGGCCTGATGCACCGAGGGAGAGCGGAAGGCTTCCACATAGCCCTGCCGTTGCAGGTTCTGCTCGTCCGGGTCCATGGAGGTGGAGACATCGACGGCGAGCACGAGAGCGAGATCGACCTCGTCGGGCACCCGTTGCCAGGCCGGAGCGACGGTCAGGAGCCCCGCCACGAGAGCGGGAAGCAGCCATGAAGCCTTGGGATACCGCATCGCGATCTCCCCTGGAGCATTGGACCGGAAGTGGGGCACTTTCGGTCCAATGCTCAATCCCTTATGCGGCGCATCATCCGGCGCAGCCCTTCGGGTCCGCACGATGCGCTAGTCGAAGATCTTCGGCCACCTCGGATCTCCGGATGTTACGTCAGCTTTCCTTGCGGCGATAGGGTTCGTGACAGCCAGCACAGTTCTGGCCGACCCGCTGGATCGCAGCCTGCAGGCTGGTCTGATCCGTGATCGATGCTTGGACCGCCTTGGCATCCTGTTCGAGCTTGGCCGCGCGGGCGTCGAAATCCGCCTTGCGCTCCCAGATGGCTGGAAGTGCCGCGGTCTTGCCCTGATGCGAGCCCGCCGGGAACAGGGCAGGGATCTGCTGAGCGTTCTGCGCAATCCGCTGGAGGGCTGCCTGAGCGGCCGCAGCGTTGAACGGAGCCTGTCCTCGGGCCATGCCGGTCAGCGCGCGCACCTGCTCCTGATTGTTCTTCATCAGGTTCTGGCGTTGGGTGATCGGATCGTTTGATTGAGCCAGCACTCCGAGTCCGCTGGCGATCAACACGGTGAGTGCAGCAATGACGGTCTTTCGCATGACGACCATCCTTTCTCCCCCACCGCAGGATGTCCTCTCCAGGCCGATCGGACCAGAGGAAATGGGGAGTAGAGCCGGTTATTCGGCCGAGATATCCGATCCTGGGCCTCTGACATTTTGCCCGCGTTCGGAGGCTCGCAGGCGGGCACAAGCCATGCCATAAGGCCGCCACAACTCCCAGAGCATCGGATCCCAAAAGTGGTTTCCACTTTTGGGATCCGATGCTCTTCCCCTTGAATAGCGCATCGTTCAGGGCGGAAAACCGGGGCCACTTTTCCGCACGATGCGCTAGACCTTGGGACCCATGATTCGCGTCGAGAATGTCAGTAAGCAGAACAGTCACAGGATCCTCTTCATCGAGGCTTCAGGGAGCCTCCAGAAAGGCGAGAAGGTCGGTCTGGTCGGTCCCAACGGCGCAGGCAAGACGACGCTCTTCCGGATGATCACCAAGGAGGAGCAGCCCGACGAGGGCCAGGTCGCGGTCGATCGGGGGGTGACCATCGGGTATTTCAGTCAGGATGTCGGCGAGATGGCGGGCCACAGCGCCGTGGCCGAGGTCATGGAAGGCGCAGGTCCCGTCAGCGCGGTGGCGGCCGAGCTGCGGGAACTGGAAGCCGCCATGGTGGATCCGGACAAGGCGGGTGATCTCGAGACAATCATCGAGCGCTATGGCGAGGTGCAGGCGCGCTACGAGGAGCTCGACGGCTATTCCCTCGAAGGCCGGGCGCGCGAGGTCCTGGCAGGCCTCGGCTTCAGCCAGGAAATGATGGATGGCGATGTGGGAGCCCTGTCCGGCGGCTGGAAGATGCGCGTCGCACTCGGCCGCATCCTGTTGATGCGCCCGGACGTCATGCTCCTCGACGAGCCGAGCAACCACCTGGATATCGAGAGCCTCATCTGGCTGGAGGAATTCCTGAAGGGCTATGAGGGTGCGTTGCTCATGACCTCGCACGACCGCGCCTTCATGAACCGCATCGTCAACAAGATCATGGAGATCGACGGCGGATCGCTGACGACTTATTCCGGCGATTACGAGTTCTACGAGCAGCAGCGCGCGCTCAACGAGAAGCAGCAGCAGGCGCAGTTCGAGCGCCAGCAGGCCATGCTCGCCAAGGAGATCAAGTTCATCGAGCGCTTCAAGGCGCGCGCCTCCCACGCCGCTCAGGTGCAGAGCCGGGTCAAGAAGCTGGAAAAGATCGACCGGGTGGAGCCGCCGAAACGCCGTCAGGCGGTGGCGTTCGAGTTTCAGCCGGCGCCGCGCTCGGGCGACGATGTGGTCAGCCTGAAGGGCGTGCACAAGCGCTATGGCAGCCGCAGCATCTACGAGGGGCTGGACTTTGCGGTGCGCCGCAAGGAGCGCTGGTGCGTCATGGGCGTCAACGGCGCCGGTAAGTCGACCCTGCTGAAGCTGGTGGCGGGCTCTGCGGCGCCCGATGACGGGACGGTCACGATCGGGGCGAGCGTGAAGATGGGCTATTTCGCCCAGCATGCCATGGAGGTGCTGGAAGGCGACCGCACGGTCTTCGAATTCTTGGAGAATTCGTTCCCGCAGGCCGGGCAGGGCTCTCTGCGCACGCTGGCCGGCTGCTTCGGCTTCTCCGGCGACGACGCGGAGAAGAAATGCCGCGTGCTCTCGGGCGGCGAGAAGGCGCGGTTGGTCATGGCCAAGATGCTCTACGACCCGCCGAACTTCCTGGTGCTCGACGAGCCCACGAACCACCTCGACATGGCCACGAAGGAGATGCTGATCGAGGCATTGTCGAAATACGAGGGCACCATGCTCTTCGTCTCCCACGACCGCCACTTCCTGGCCGCCCTGTCCAACCGGGTTCTCGAGCTGACGCCGGACGGCATCCATCAATATGGCGGTGGCTATACCGAGTATGTGGCGCGCACCGGCCAGGAGGCTCCGGGCCTGCGGCACTGAGCGGCCGATCCTGGCGAGTTGAGGCAAGAGCCCGGCCATCGCGCCGGGCTTTTTGCTGCCATGGACCCCGATCCTGGCACAGCTCGTTACGACGTCAGCTTGAGGCAAGCATCGTCGTCGATAAGGCAGGGACATAACAACCTTTTTTGAAGGAAGGTCTGCCAAAGATCCTTCTTCGCAACCCTTTCTCAATTCCGGGCCGAAACATCATGGCATTGAATACGTCCCTTCCGGTGCTCATCGTCGACGATTATCAAACGATGCTGCGCATCATCCGCAACCTCCTGAAGCAGATCGGCTTCAACGATGTCGACGAGGCCAAGGACGGCTCGGAGGCCCTGGGCAAGCTCAAGGAGAAGAAATACGGGCTCGTGATCTCCGACTGGAACATGGCGCCGATGACCGGGTTCGAGCTGCTCCAGAAGGTCCGCGCCGACGCGGAGCTGAATGCGCTTCCCTTCATCATGATCACAGCCGAGGCCAAGACGGAGAACGTCGTGGCCGCGAAGCAGGCGGGCGTCAACAACTACATCGTGAAGCCCTTCAACGCGGAAACCCTGCGCTCGAAGATCGCCGCCGTCCTGGGTGAGTAGTCGCAATGCGCCTTCCGCCACCCGTCTCTTTTGACCCTTTGAGCCTGGACCTTCTGGCTCAATCCCGCGAGAGCATCGCCGCCCGGCGGCATGCGGAGATCATGCGGGGCATGGCGGCCATTCACGCGGCGCTCGAGCCGAACAGCGGGGCGTCGAAGGCGCTCCTGGACCAGATCCGGACCGACCTGCGCGAGGCGCTCAGGCTCAAGGAAGAGCTCGATGCCATCACGGAATCGATCCAGCGCACGAAACGGGAGATCGCAACCCTGCACTCCCGCACCCCGGGCGGTCAGGTGACCAGTGTCACCGATGAACTCGGCGCCGTGGTGTCCGGTACGGAAGCAGCCACCAACAGCATCCTGGAGGCGGCCGAGGAGATCGATGAGATCTCCGGGACGCTTGTCCAGCGCCTGGCCGGTGAGGACGCCGCGATGGCCCAGCGGATCTCCGACAAGGTGATCACGATCTTCGAGGCCTGCAACTTCCAGGACATTACCGGTCAACGCATCAGCAAGGTCGTCGGCTCGATGAAGTTCATCGAGGAGCGCGTGACCCAGATGGCGCATATCTGGGGCGGCCTGGAGAGCTTCAACGACGTGGAAGCTTTCAAGATGCCGGAGCGGGAAGGAGACGAGGCCCTGCTGAACGGGCCGGCTCTCGACGGCGATCCGACACGCACCTCCCAGGACGCCATCGACGCCCTGTTCGGGTAATCCGGCATCGCCTCATGGACGAAATGAAAGCCCGGCCGCTGCGCCGGGCTTTTGGCTTTTGCCATCCTTCAACGCCGCAGCAGGGTCAGGTCGGTTGTCGCCCGGACGGGACCGTTCGTGCCGATGCGATCCGTGACGAGAATGAGAAAGCGATCCGAATCGAGGCTCACAACCTTCATCTGGGCCTTCGTGTCGCCGTAAAGAGGCTTCGGCCACTCGATCGCCAGATCGAAGTTACTCCCCACCTGCCGGCCGGTGAGTTGGGCCGTTCCGACCCGCGAACCCGTATATGTGCCGGTGACCTGGCCCGACCGGGGATCCCAGGACAGACGCGCGCTGACCGATCGCGCGACGATCAGATAGGCCCGGCATGTCCCTTGAAGGGATAGGCCGGTCGCCCCCTGCTGCAGGATGGTGAAGCGGCAGCGGACCTGATGGGGACTGGCATCGGGCCCCTCCACGATGGTTCCGGAGCCGGAGAAGGAGCCGGTATAGAGGTCGAAGACAGCCGGCGCGGCGCCCGCGCTGCCAGTTGCGACACAGAGCAGGAGAACGACGCCACAAGACCGCCGGGGCGAAGGGCGATGCATGGATGCCTCCTTCTTCGGGATCGGTCAGATCGGATCCTCGATCCTCCCAGATGCTTGCGCCCACTTCCAGAACACACTTCTGAGACACAGTCTCCGTGCCGGATTTCCGATCCGGAGTTACGCGTAGAGATACGTGTCAGGCAGGCCGAGACGCCGACAGGCCTGGACCGCCGGAAAGGATGGCAGGATCAGTCGATCGCTTGCCTTTGCCATGGCGCGGACGAGGGTGCGTTCGACCGGGTTGAGGGACCAGGAGGGCCCGAGTTCGAGACGCTCGCGCGCCCAGGCCGGCAGGATGTCGACAGCCGCCTTGACGAGCACGCGCTGCAATGGCCGTGCCGGTGCCGGAAGGATCGGGGCCTGCTTCATGATGTCGAGAAATTCGAAGATCACCGGCGAAGCGATGAGCCTTGATTTCATGCGCTCGAACAGAGCATCGAGACTCTCCTGCGAGGAGGGCACTCCGGTTGCGCCGTAAAGCCTTGCAGCGGGCAGGGCCTCAACGAGGAGCGCGGCCCGTTCGGCTCGGCCCAGAGGCCTGACATAGGTATGATA
>KI911965.1:371048-378652 GCA_000517005.1 Microvirga lupini | reverse complement strand
GGATAGGATCATTGGCGTGGTAGTTCTCACCCTCGCTGGTCCGACCTGACACACGATCATGGCGTCTGACAACGCCGGCGATCATGGCCTCCGCCTTGCTGCGCGGCCCATAGACCGTCACCATGGCGGCGAGCCCGGTTCTCTGAAGGCGCTTCAACGGGTCCGTTCGGAAGCTGCTGTGCTGCCAGACCCCGTCACGAACGCGAGGTTCTCCGAACTCAAGCAGTACGGCCGTGACTCCGCCGATCAGGAGAGAGACGGGATTTTTGAAGATGCGCCATGAGACGGACCCGGCGGGGATCAGCGCCGGTTCTCCCGATGGTGCCGAGAAATCAATGCTGCGATCCGGTTGAAGGAGCGCTTGGACCAAGCTGTCGACCTGACGCTGCAGAGGGCCCGGCAAAACAATGGCGTCAGGGCTCAGGAGCATGGCAGTACCTCCGCTCCGGAAATCCATGCAGGGCGGAAAAGTTTCCGGCGACCGTCGGGCTGAGACCAAGAAAAAGCCCGCCGGTGAGGCGGGCTTTTGCGTCTTTCACGGTTTCCTGGCGGTTCAATTGGCAACTGCCACATTGACCTTTGCGGGAGCCTGAGCCCGCTTCTGAGGCACAGCCTTCGCGGCCGGGGCCGCCTTGGCGGGAGCCAGCGCGATCTGGACCGTCTCGGCTACGGGCTGCGAGGCCGAGGTGCTGAACAGGTCGGTCACGCTGCTGAACATCTTCTTGTAGATGGGGGTCTCCTGTGAGGCGGACGCTGCCGCAGCGGCCACTGGAGCGGTCTGCTGGGTCACCGCCACGCGGGTCTCAGCCTGACGGGTCTCAGGCTGCGAGGCGGGGACCTCCCTCATGGAGGCGAAGGCGAGCGCGGTCGACGGCGTCTCGATCTTCTCGCGGCCGCTGTCGTCGAGCGCAATCTGGCGCGGGCCGGAGGAAATGCCCTCGGTGCGGCTCACGAAACCGAGCTTGCTGTCGGACACGCCCGTCACGTTGGCCAGGGCTTCGCGGAAGGATTCGTGCGTGTCGCCGTCGTTGTAGACGAGCTTGATCGGCTTCTCGCCTTTGGCAACCAGATCGGCCACCTCCTGCTCGTCCTGACGCTGTTTCTGCGCGACGAGAGAGGCGGCGTCAGGATCCACGTTGAACTCGTAACGTCCCCGGCCGACCGCCACGCGCAGCTCGTCCTTCGTCACCTCGAAGGTGTCGGAGCCTTCCTTCAGGTTCTTCCAGAAGCCGATATTCGGGTCGAGGCGATGCTTGGCCAGATTCTCCGCCGTCATCCGGAACGGATAGGACTGGAACTGGAAGCCGCGCTGACCCGCACTCAGAGCCTCGCGGGCGATGGCGTAGATCTCGGCGATGTTCTGATCCGTCATGGCGAAGCAGCCGCGCGAGGAGCAGGCGCCATGCACCATGATGTCGCCGCCGTTGCGGCCGAAGGAGCGGTCAAAGGCGTTCGGATAGCCGGTATCGAACGACAGGTAATAGGCCGAGTTCGGGTTCATCTGCGCTGGGGTGACCGTGTAGAAGCCTTCGGGCACCTGACGGTCACCTTCGCGGGTCTTGGGGCCGAGCTGGCCCGACCAGCGGCAGATGGGATAGGTCTTGAGGAGCGCGTATTTTCCGTTGGAGCCGCGCTTCCAGACCTCCAGCTCCGATTCCTTCTTATAGGCCCGGATCAGGATAGGGTCGTCCTTGGACATGCCCTTGGTCGACATCAACGCCATCGTGGCTGGCGGAATCGGCACGAGGTGTCGGGTGGAGCCACGGGAAAGCTGGTCGTCCTGGCAGGCAGCAAGCGCGAGCACCAGGCTCGCGGCCAATGCGAAACGCTTCATCATGGGGGACCCCGCAATTCTTGATCTGCCCGACGTCTTTGCCGGACAGTTCCCCTTTAACCCCTAAATCGTTAGCCTTAACTGGCCCTTACTGCAAGCGGAGCCGTAATGGAGTTATGATGAAAGGAAGGTAAAAAATCCGTCTGCGAAGGGTGTCGAAACCGCTCATCGGGGAAAGACTATCTCTTCCGGGGTAAGGCAGGGTCCGCATGGCACGAGGGAGCCCGCCCGAGCGTCTGGCGAGCCCTGAAACCTGTGGGGCGAATCTCAGAGCTTGCGGCCGATATTGAGGAACTTGTCGGCGCGGTGATCGCGGATTTCGGCCGGGCCCATGTTGCCGAGGTCGTGCAGAGCTTCCTCGATGGCGTTGCCGGTGGCCTGGATGGCCGCCTGCGGCTCCCGGTGGGCGCCGCCCACGGGTTCCGTCACGATGCCGTCGATGATGCCGAGCCGCAGGAGGTCCTGGGCCGTGATCTTCATGTTGGTGGCCGCATCCTGGGCGCGAGCGGCATCGCGCCAGAGGATCGAGGCCGCGCCTTCCGGCGAGATCACGCTGTAGATGGCGTGCTCCAGCATCAGCACCTTGTTGGCGGTGGCGATGGCGATGGCGCCGCCCGAGCCGCCCTCGCCGATCACGACGGCGACGTTGGGCACGCCGAGGGCGAGCTGCATCTCGGTCGAGCGGGCGATGGCCTCGGCCTGTCCGCGCTCCTCCGCCTCGATGCCCGGATAGGCGCCGGCGGTATCTACGAAGGAGATCACCGGCAGGCCGAAACGGTCCGCCATTTCCATCAAGCGTACGGCCTTGCGGTAGCCCTCGGGGCGGGCCATGCCGAAATTGTGCCGGATGCGGGTCTCGGTGTTGTGGCCCTTCTCCTGGCCCATCACGCAGACGGGCTGCCCGCGGAAGCGGCCGAAGCCGCCGACGATGGCCTCGTCCTCGGCGAACTTGCGGTCGCCGGCGAGCGGAGTGAACTCGGTGATGAGCCCGGCGCAGTAATCCACGAAATGCGGACGCTGGGGATGGCGCGCGACCAGGGTCTTCTGCCAGGGCGTGAGCTTGGCATAGAGCTCCTTCAGGGCGTCGGCGGCCTTGACCTCTAGGCGGGAGATGTCGTCGGTGATGGAGACGGCGTCCCGGTTCTCACCGAGCGCCCGGAGCTCCTCGACCTTGGCTTCCAGCTCGGCGACGGGCTTTTCGAAATCGAGATAACTGCGCATCAGACTCTATGACAATGAAGGCCGGCGTGACCGGATAGCCCTGCCGAAGCGGGGCGGACACTGGCGTTTTGGAGGACTCAAGTCAAGTTGAGCCCTGCCTTACTCCCGCAAAACCCGGCGGAATCAAGGAGGACGGCGTCATCCGCGAGGCGGGGGCCGCCGGGGCCGGAACGAAAACCGGGGCAAGACGCCGGGAGCGGCGTACCGCATGGACGGCTCCCGGCCGGTAGAGCTGCTTCGTCGCCTCCACGATGTGAAGGCCCGCGAAGGGCAGCGAAAAGCCGGCGCCGACCTGCTCCCAGGCCTGGGCGGTCTGGAGCAGGAAACGGTTGCGCAAGGGGGGGACGTAGAGGGTTTCGGCCCAGCCTTCCGGCGAGAACCAGGTCTGGCGCATGAGGCTCTTGAGCTGCGAGCGGCTGTAGGGCTGCCCGTAGCCGAAGGGTGTCGTATCCATGCGGGCCCACAGGCCGCGCCGGTTCGGCGCCACCAGGATGATCCGCCCGCCGGGAGTGAGAATGCGCCAGATCTCATGCAAGAGCTCGCTGGGGCTCTCGACCGTCTCCAGGGCATGGACCACGAGCACCCGGTCGATGGAGGCATCGGGCAGGGGCATCATCAGGGGATCGACCAGGGCCGAGGCCGAGGCTCCCGTGCCGGGCCAGTTCACCACGCCCTGATTGGCGGGCATGAAGGCCAGCGTCCGCTCGCTGTCGTCCTTCACCGCCGAGAGATAGGGCGGCGCATAGCCGAGGCCGAGCACGCGCAGGCCCGTGAGATGACCCCAGAACCGGTCGATGGCGCGTCCGACGAAGCGGCGCGTCACGGCCCCCAACGGGCTGGCGTAGAAGCCGCGCAGATCGGTGATGTCGATGCTCATGGCCTCAACGGGATGCCTCTCGATCCGGTCCGGCAGGGTATTGCGAGGATCCGGGTCTGGTTTCACGCGCCGACTGTTCCATGATAGCTCAGAGCACATCAAGATAAGGTGCCCCGATGTCCGCCCAGATCCACGCCTTTCTCTGCCTTCAGGACAATATCGGTGTTCTGATCCACGATCCCAATACGGGAGCCTGTGCGGCCATCGATGCGCCGGAGGAGGGCCCGATCATGGCGGCTCTTGCCAAGACGGGCTGGCAGCTCACCGACATCCTCGTCACGCACCGCCATGCCGATCACGTACAGGCCATCGAGCCCCTGAAGCGCCGCACCGGCTGCCGCGTGGTGGCGCCGGTCAAGGCCCGAGAGGCCGTGCGGTCTGCCGATGCCTATGTGCGCGAGGGCGATACGGTGCATGTCGGCGGCCTTCAGGCGCATGTGTGGGAAACGCCGGGCCATTGCATGGATCATGTGGCCTACTGGTTCGCGGCGGATCGCGTGCTGTTTGCCGGCGACACCCTCTTCACCCTCGGCTGCGGGCGGATGCTCGAAGGAACCTACGCCGAGTTCTGGGCCTCTCTCCAGCGTCTCGCCGCTCTGCCGGATGAGGCCCGGGTCTATTGCGGTCACGACTACACGCTCTCCAATGCGCGCTTCGCACTTGCCGCCGACCCGGACAACGAGGCGCTGAAGGCGCGGACGGCGGAAGCGGAAAAGGCCAAGGCGGACGGCCGTTTCCTCGTGCCGACGACGATCGGGCAGGAAAAGGCCGCCAATCCTTTCCTGCGGGCCGGGGAGCCTGCGCTCGCGAAATCCGTTCATAAGGAAGGCGCGGCGCCCGTGGAGGTGTTTCAGGCCTTGCGCGAATGGAAGAACAGGTTCTGATGAGAGGCATGACCTTGCAGGAGCAGACAGCCTCATGAACGACCGCAGCCTCATCATCGGACTCGAGAGCCGCCTTCTGAATGCCTGGCCCTCGTTCGATTATCAGCTCTATGACGGCTGGGTTCTCCGCCTTGCGAACGGGTACTCGAAGCGCGCGAATTCCGCGACACCCTTCCGGCCGGATGTCGGCCTCGACGACGAGCTCCTCGATTACATGATCGCGCGCTTCGTGGAGGCCAATGTACGCCCCACCTTCCGCCTCAACGGAGTGGAGGCGGAAGGCGCGGACGAACTACTGAAGCAGCGCGGCTTCAAGGATATCGAGCCGACGCATGTCCTCACGGCGCCCATCAGGAACGGCGATTGCGAGATCGATCCCGAAGTGGAACTCGCGCCGCAGGTCTCCAAGCGCTGGGTGCGGGCGGCGGCAGAATCCTATGGCGGCGACAAGGCCGATGACGAGACCCTGATGAGGATCGTCTCCCGCATCCGCCAGAAGGCGGCCTTTGCCACGCTGAGCCTCGACGAAAGGCCGGTGGCCTGGGGCCTCGGCGTGGTGGAGCGCGGCTATGTCGGCCTCTACGACATCGTGGTCGCGCCGGACCTGCGCGGCATCGGCCTAGGCCGCCGTGTGGTTGCGAGCCTCATGGCCTGGGGCTGCGGGCAGGGGGCGCATACCGCCTATCTGCAGGTGCGCGAGGAGAACGAGATCGCCCGCTCGCTCTATGGCGCGCTCGGCTTCGAGACGGCCTATCGCTATACCCACCGGGTCATGCCGGGGCGGTCTTCTTCGGCGTAAGCGTCGCCACCAGCGCACCGGCCACGATAAGGCCGCAAGCCAGCGCCAGCGTCAGGGTCGGCTCCGCATAGCCGGCGACCACCAGAAGCAGCGTCGACAGGACCGGCGTCGCGTATGAGGCGACGCCGAGGAAGCGGATGTCGCCGCGCTTCATGCCGATATCCCACACATAGAAGGCAGCGCCCACCGGGCCGAGGCCGAGTGCCAGAAGGGCGAGCCATTGCGTCGTCGTCTCGGGCCAGATTGTCGTCTCGAAGGCGAGATGACAGACGAGGCTCAGGAGCGACGTCATCAGGCAGAAGCCCGCCACCGCATCGGTGGGCACCTGTCCGAAGCGGCGGGACAGGACCGAGTAGCCGGCCCAGACGAAGGCGGCGATGAAGGCGCAGATATAGCCGGGCATGTACTCGGCCCTCGCATCGAAGGCGCCGCGCCCGGCGATCAGCACCACGACGCCGGCAAATCCGAGCAGCGCTCCCACGATATGCGCCCGCCGCAGATGCTCGCCCGGCAACAGGGAGGAGAACAGCACGATCAGCAGCGGCCAGAGATAGTTGATAAGCCCCGATTCGGCTGGCGGCGCCCAGCGCAGGGCCGCGAAATAGAGGGCGTGATAGCCGAACAGGCCGCCGATGCCCAAAGCCCAGACGATTGGCTTCTGGCGCAGGGCCTTGAGCCCTTGAGGCCGCACGATCCAGCTCACCACGCCGACCAGCCCGCCGATGAGGAAGGTCATGGCATTGAGCTGGAATGGGGGAATCGTGCCCGTCGCCGCCGTGAACAGGGCGAGCATGGACCAGAGCAGGATGGCGATGAGGCCGATGGTGGTGGCGGTGCGAGTCGTCATGATGCCCGCCACCTACCACGGGACACCCGCGAAAGCGAAGCGGGTCGCGCGATGAATCTGAGCGTCCCTTGCAGAACACACTGAGCCTCATCCTGAAAGTCTGACTCAAATCGACACATTCCTAAGCCCTCATCCTGAGGGCCGCCGGAGGCGGTGTCTCGAAGGACGAGGGCGCTTCCAGTGCACTCTGGATCCTCCTTCGAGACGGTGCTCCGCACCTCCTCAGGATGAGGCCAGAGATTGATAGGCCAGCCTTTGAGGAGGTCGCGGAGCGACCAACTCTCAGATGAGGAGTGCGAGATGCTTCAATAAGTCGTGCGTCCGCCGCTGAGATCGAAGGTGGCAGCCGTGGTGAAGGAATTCTCCTCGGAGAGCATCCAGGCCACCATGGCGGCGATCTCGTGCAGTTCGGCGAAACGGTCCCTCGGGATACGCACGCGCATGTACTCGATGAATTCCGGCGTCAAAGAATCGAGGATCTTCGTCTTGGCGGTGGTGGGCGTGATGCAGTTCACCGCGATGCCGGTCTTGGCCAGCTCCTTGCCCAGAGACTTCGTGAGTCCGATGATGCCGGCCTTCGCGGCGCTGTAGGCGGCGAGGTTCGGATTGCCCTCCTTGCCCGCGACCGACGCGATATTGACGATGCGGCCGTAATCGTTCTCCTGCATGATCGGCACGATGGAACGGCAGCAATTGAAGGTGCCCGTCAGGTTGACCTCGACGACGCTGCGCCACTCCTCGACGGAATACTCGGCCAGCGGCTTGACCGGTCCCGTGATCCCGGCGCCGTTCACTAAGCCGTCGATGCGCCCGAAGGCGGCACGGGTCTGCTGTGCGGCATGCTCGACGGACAGGCTGTCCGCAACATCGACGCTCAGCCCGATGCAATCCTTCGAGAGCGCGGCGGCACTGGCTTCGGTTTCTTCGAGGCGAAGATCCCAGATGGCGACCCTGGCGCCCGACTGCACGAGGCGCTCGCCGATCGCATAGCCGATGCCCCGAGCACCTCCTGTGATCACGACGGTTCTGCCCGCCATGTCGATACGGTTCATCCTTCAAATGCTCCATGTTGCAGACAGAATGCAGTGCATCGGACCCGGAACGTAGCGCGGGGCTGCGTCCGGGACGATGCTGTGCCCTCA